>NZ_GG703817.1:767394-1070578 GCF_000156395.1 Providencia rustigianii DSM 4541 | reverse complement strand
GCCTGCTTTTGGGTCTAGCTACATTCCTAGCAAACCTATATTTCAAACGAAAAGAAGATAAACGCAAAGAGGCGGCTCATGCCAAAGATACCCAATAATATAAAAAAGGCTGCTGCTGGTGGAGTTATAGCCTTAACTGTCGCAATGCTTTCTTTTTTTGAAGGTGTTAAATATAAGCCGTACGAAGATGTAGTAGGAATTCAAACCGTATGCGCTGGGATTACTGGTTCTGATGTTATTCAGGGGAAAACCTATACACCTAAGGAATGCGACGATTTACTCACCAAACACATGCAATCGGCAATAAATGTTGTTGATAGCTCAGTTAAAGTCCCCATCAACGATGCCCAGCGTGCAGCTTTATATTCGCTTACATACAACATAGGCGGAGCAGCTTTCAAAAAATCAACGCTGTTAAAAAAATTAAATAGTGGCGATCAGATCGGAGCTTGTAATGAATTCAGTAAATGGACATTTGCAGGCGGCAAACAATGGCAAGGACTCATAACCAGACGTGAAATAGAAAAGGCGATTTGCCTTGGTGAATTATCGGAATGAACGATAAATCAAAGTATTAGCCGCGAGCACCTAATGGTGCTTTTTTTTCGCCCTAAAAATACGAAAAGGCAAAGATATGTCTATATCTCATCAGTTTTTAAAAGAAATTTTAGATTACAACCAAGAAACAGGGGTATTGATATATAAAAAACAAAGGCGTGGGCTGCCAGTTGGCTCGCGGGCTGGTTACGTACATAAAACAGGGTATAGATATATTGGTTTTGATGGAAAAAGTTATAAGGAACACAGGTTAATTTGGTTTTATGTTTATGGTGTTTGGCCCGATGGTGATATCGACCATATAAATGGTGTGCAGGATGACAATGGGATATCGAATCTAAGGGTGGTTAATGATTCTCTTAACTGCCTAAATAAAAACTGGGTATCACCTGATAATAAATCTGGTTTTAGGGGCGTTTCCTACCATAAGTCAGAGAGAGGCAAACCCAAATGGAGGGTAAGAGTGACTAATGGGAAGAAAAGAATTTCCATTGGCAACTTTGATTCATTAGATGATGCCATTAATGCCAGAATAGCAGCGGAGAATCTTTACTATGGTGATTATGCTCCATCAAAATGCTGCATGAGTGGCGGAGGCGGTGCGCATGGGGCGTAAATCCACTATTTGCTTAATCTGCGTATTCATCTATTTATTTTTGTTTTTGGCAGCTGGCGTATACGTACTCAGAGACAATACCTGCGGTGGTACTGACAAGGTAAGTTTAGAAAAACGCTGCCAAAGTGCGGTCAATTACAATAAAGCTAAGCAGGTTAATTTATGAAGATAGATAACTCGTTTTGGCTTTTTTTAATGTTAGTTGCTGTTAGCTGGTTGGCATTAACGCTTTATGACAACAACACTGCAGTTAAGAGCGACAACGACAAATTAAAGCAAGATAACATCAAACAAAGTGCAGTCATTGCCCGTCAGTCATTTCAATTCAATCGCTTCAATCAGATAGCAACAACAGCATACCGGAACGGCATCCAAGCTGATGCGAAAGCGCAGGAGAAAGTCATTGAATATAAAACGATACTCAAAGCAGAGTCTTCTTGTGATTCTCTTGTGCCTCAGCTTATTACTGATGGCTTGTTCGAGTACACAAACGAGTTACGAGAGCGCGCAATGCGTTCCCATTCCATCGACACTAACTAATTCTGTGGTACCGCCATTGCCGCCTGACAGTGATGGTAAAACCCTATCATTCAAAGCGTCTATATTGTGGAACAGATTATTGTTAGGAACGATAGAAAAAGCGAATGAGCAACTTAAAGCAATACGGGAAATTGAAGCTGATAGAATTAAAAAAATAGACCCACGTGTCTAATGAGGGTCTGAATGTATAGGATAGTTTAAGTCTTATTATATTTTGTCCGAGTAGACGTGTCATGCATGCTCGCTGCTAGCATTAGCTTGTTAAGCGAGCCTATTCAACGTACGCCATTGTTTAAATAATAGCCAACTTATATTTGTAAAGGTTCATAACCATTAGCTAATCACCGATGGCCTTTTGCTTTTGATAAATAAAAATGCCCCAGAAATCGGGGCCAAGTAGAGAATAATAGTTCATGAATGTAACGTCACTATACGTTAATCGTGAATGACCACAACATTAAAAAGGTAGTAATCTCAAGCGGATATTACAAATATGAGCCTCGCTAAATGCGGGGCTTTTTTATGCCTACAGGAGTATCAAATGCAACCACATCAATAACGAGTAGTAGATGAGAAAACTGAGTTAGACGACAAAATCACAAAGCTGACAACTTTCATTAATGGCGATATCTGTAAAACGCTGGAGCATCGCGACCAAGAGTTATTGAGTAAGCAATTAGGTCATATGCGCAGTTACTCTGAAACTTTATCTCAGCGCATTGAGCGCTTTTAAAAAATAGCCACCAGCTAACTATTGGTGATTTGGTCAAACAGATGGATGAACAGTTGCCAGATGGTAATGAGAAGGCAGCAGGGCTTCGTAAGTTACTTGAAGCTAAAGACTGTCTTGTCCGCGCCAAACTGGGATAGCAATAGCTAGCTTCCGATTAATCGCTTTTATTTTAGGTAATTTATATGTCAGGAAAAATTGTATTAACACCAGGGCAAATCAAATCACTACATGAATTTGCACAAGAAGAAGATCAACTGTCTTACACAATTGAAGTCGGCACTATCTGTGATGGTGAAGAAATTATTTATGAAGGTCTGATTGCTTATTCAGGCTCTGAAGAACATGGCGTTCTGCAACTAGAATAATTGCGAGCGAGGCGCTGCGTTGTCGCTGTCTTATATGTTAGCTGAGACCCGCAACCTCTAAGCGGATAGCGCATATATAGAATCAAAAACAACGAATCCAAGTGTGGATAGCTCATGCGGTGGAAACGTCAGCCATTGGAGAAGAAGCGGCGTGACTTATGGAGAGACATAATTTTATTTAATTCTACAAATGCTATTCATTGAGTAGCATTGATAGAGTTTTATATTGGTTTTAATAGTGGTCGGTTAGCCGATTTCCCGGAGTCATATAAATTTAATTAGCACAATATTCTAAATAGCCACCAGCTAATCATTGGTGGCTTTTTCATTTGTGGAGAAAGTCATGTCAGATAAAAAAGAAGTCATCGAGTTAAGTATCAAGGTATCAGTTGATACTACTGAGATGGATAAGCTAGAAGCACAACTGAAGCGCATTGCTGGGTTACTGATTGATGCAGACCTAAAGAATAAGGTTGAGTTTAAGATTGATATCGCCAGTGGCAACGCCGAATTCACAGGCATAACAACTGCAATAACCCAAGCTAAGGCGTTTGTTAATGATGTCTTTATTGATAAAGCGGTATTACAGGACATCGCACGTAAAGCAGCTAACCGCGAGTCATCAAAAATCATGTGGCGAGTGGGTGGTATGGCATATATGCGTGATGGCTCAGTATTGCTTGGTTCAGAAGGGTACATTGGTAAATCAGACTCTGATGCTGCTATGGCTTTTAAAGCTGAGTCACTAAGTCATGCATTGCAACAATTAATAGCTAATACGCAAAAGAACCAACAGCAAATCGAAGAGTTAACGCAAGCATTTAACGATGCTAATGCTGCTATAGCTGATAAGCTTCGACAGGTCTCCATTGATGCTTTACGTAACAGCTCAGGCTTTGCTTGATATGCCAGTTCCTCTATATAGAAATAGCGAGATTAGCTTGACTGGTAGATTTAGATTCAGGCGCCAGATGCTAACTGGATTATCTGTGCTTCAAGTAGAGATCAGCATAAAGCGTTATCGCTACCCTGACCCCACTTCAAGCAATGACAGCCAAATCACATCAGGGTGGCGTGATGCAACCTATGAAGAAGCTATTCGAGTGCAAATTGATTACAGCGGGTAATAGTCAAAAGGAGACAAATATGGGTATTCAGGGTTTTAATAAACCAAACCAATTCAGAGAACAATTAGATCGGTGGATAAATGGCTGTGATAAAAATGTTAAGGGCTATCAACCCAAGCGGTCTAACAGTTCCAACAAACTCCCTCCTCCAAAGACCCCTTAAACTCACTTGGTTGATTAGTTTTACACATAATTCAAAAGGTACTCCTGATGGGGTACCCCTACCACGAGGCGGCGACCACGCGGGAAACGGCTCGTTTTCAAATTTCCATGCTGTCAGCAGCAGGTGATTTAACTATTTGATTTAATTTGTGAATATCGAGATTGAGGTGACAGATTTAATAATGAGTTGTCACCTCAATGCGTTATATCCCTATGATAATAAATGAAAATATCAATTTTCACCTGACAGAGTGAGGTGTCAATGTCCAACATCAGCAATCTGGGGGACGCCTACAACTGGAGCGTAGCTAAGATTGCTGAAGCATTCGGCTTAAATCGCGGAACAGTTAAAAAGCGATTGCTCGATGCGAATACCCCAATAGCCAGTAATGTAAGAGGCAATCCCGTTTATGCACTTCGGGAAGTCGGCCCCGTTTTATTTGGTGCCGATAAAGATTCAGAGCCGAGTGGCATTCAAGATCCCGCACTCATGTTTCCAAAGGACAGAAAAGATTGGTACCAATCTGAAAATGAACGAATAAAGCTGGAAACAACACTGAAGCAACTAGTGCCGGTTGCGGATGTTCATCGTGAAATGGCGGTGATGATCAAAGCTATTTCTCAGGTACTAGATACATGGCCAGACAAACTTGAGCGAGATAATGGCTGGAAAGCAGATCAAATCACAGAGGCTCAAAAGCTCGTCGATGAATTGAGGAACGTGCTTTCATCTGAGGTTATGAATGCAGAGGATTTTGATGATGAAAACTAATTACGCCTCAGCATCTTCAGTGAGAAAGGACGTTTCCGCATTACTCAAAGCGCCAAGGCGAATGCCAATTGCTCAAGCCGTAAAAAAATATATGCGAGTACCCATGGGCGAGGGGACGTCAATACCATGGGATGATTCATTAACGCCGTACATCATTGAACCGATGAATTGCTTAGCGGACAGACGGTATGATTCAGTCATTTTCGTTGGTCCAGCGCGAACAGGAAAGTCTCTAGGGTTGATTGATGGCTGGATAGTGTATGTGATTGTTTGTGATCCCGCTGATTTTTTGCTGATTCAAATGACAGAAGAAAAAGCGCGGGAGCACTCCAAGAAGCGATTAGATAGAACATTTAGATCGAGCCGTGAAGTTGCCAAAAGACTCAGCCTGCATCGTAACGATAATAACGTTCATGATAAAACCTTTAAGGCTGGGAATTACCTAAAAATAGGCTGGCCATCGGTGAATATCATGTCTTCATCTGACTACCGATTTGTCGCATTGACAGATTATGACCGATTTCCAGAGGATGTGGACGGCGAAGGGGACGCTTATACACTAGCATCAAAACGTACTACGACGTTTATGTCTGCGGGAAAAACATTAGTTGAAAGTTCTCCTGGTCGAGAAATTACAAACAGCAAATGGCGGCGAAACACACCACATGAAGCCCCACCAACCACTGGGATTTTATCTCTCTATAATCGAGGTGATCGCCGGCGCTGGTATTGGCCATGTCCACACTGTTCAGAATATTTTCTTCCTATTCGTGAAAATATGGTGGGTTTTAGTGAGGGTGATGATCCAACAACAGGAAGCAAAGCGGCCAGACTGCAGTGTCCACAGTGCATGAATTTGATTGAGCCTGAGCAAAAAAGAACGTTAAACAATCGCGGCGTCTGGCTCAGAGAAGGTCAATCCATTGATAAACAAGGTAATATCACAGGAAATGCACGAGACTCCCGCATTGCATCATTTTGGATGGAAGGTCCAGCAGCCGCATATCAGACGTGGGAAAAGTTAGTTTATAACTTACTCAATGCCGAGCAGGAATATGAACGAACCGGGAGTGAAGAAACCCTAAAATCCGTCATTAACACAGACTGGGGGCAGCCTTACTTACCGAAAATCAACCAAGAGCAGCGAAGCGGTGATGATCTTAAATTGCGGGCTGAATATTGGGACTATGGCTCAGTACCTTCTGGTGTGAGATTTTTGGTTGCTACAGTCGACGTACAAGGCGGTAAAAAACGCCGCTTTGTCGTTCAAGTTACAGGTTATGGCGCCAGAGGTGAGCGATGGATAATTGATCGGTTTGATATCACGTATTCCCTGCGTTCTAACACGGATGGTGAAGCCTTAAAAATAGACCCTTCCTCTTATGCCGAGGACTGGGATATTTTAATTACAGATGTTTTAGATAAAACATATCCACTTCAAGATCATGAAGATATTGAAATGGGTATTCATAGCATGGCGGTAGATACCGGTGGGGAAGAAGGCGTAACAGATAACGCTTATCAGTTTTGGCGAAAGTGCAAAAAAGAAGGGCTTTCTCGTCGCGTATACCTTTTTAAAGGAGATGGTAAGGCTAAAAGCAAACTGATTACCAAATCTTATCCGGATAATACAGAGCGCTCAGATCGCCGTGCAAGGGCTCGTGGTGACGTGCCTATTTACTTGCTACAAACCAATGAATTAAAAGACCGTATTTCATCACACTTAGGAAGAGATACGGTGGGGAATAACTATATCCACTTTCCTGATTGGCTGGAGGATTCTTTTTACGATGAACTCACGTATGAAGAGCGCGACAGTAATGGTAAATGGTCGAAGCCGGGTAAAGGGGCTAACGAAGCTTTTGACTTAACGGTTTATGCGCATGCTTTAGTCATATTACTCGGTTACGAAAAAATCAAATGGGAGAACCCACCTAGGTGGGCAAGGTTGCCGGATGTGAACAATGTTCAATCACCACAGCCAGTAAATCGCCAACCCTCCTCAAGCTCAACATCAATTCAATCTCACACTGAAACACAAGAGACCAAACCTAGCGTAAGTTCGGCATGGTCCCCTGTGTCTGCAAATTCTGGAGGGTGGGTATGACCCGTGAACAAATTAAGGAAATGCTGGATGCTTACCTAAAGGCAGAAATGGAAATACTGCAGGGTAAAAACGTCACGTTTAATGGACAGTCAATGACCATGGAAAATTTGAGTGAAATCCGTAAGGGGCGCGAGCAGTGGGAGGCTAGATATATGGCAACCAGCGCTTCACGCCGTCATTCTCCCGGTTATAAAGTGGCGAGGTTTTCATGAATATGTTGGATAAGGTTATCGCGGCACTCTCACCGTCATGGGCGAGTCAGCGAGCCAAATCTCGTTATACGATTCAAGCCTATGAGGCAGCAACACCCTCTCGCATTCATAAAGCCCGCAGAGAGAGCCGAGATGCCAACCAATTAACTCAAATGGGCGGTAAGTCATTACGCGAGCAAGCAAGGTGGTTGGACAGTAATCACGATCTTGTCATTGGCATTCTTGACAAAATTGAAGAGCGAGTTGTTGGGAGTAAAGGGATTATTGTTGAACCTCAGCCATTATCTCTTACCGGGCAAATTCATGATGATCTCGCGAAGCAGATCCGAACCGCGTGGTCTGAATGGTCAATTCGACCGGAAGTGACAGGGCAATTTACGCGACCTATGCTTGAGCGGCTTTTAGTCAGAACGTGGATCCGAGACGGCGAGGTCTTTGCTCAATTAGTGAGGGGTAATCAAAAGGGGCTTGATAAACAGGCAGGTATCCCATTTTGGCTGGAAGCCTTGGAGCCAGACTTTGTGCCAATTCACCTCGATGATACAAGTAAAAATATTCGGCAGGGCATTCAGCTTAATCATTGGGGGCGCCCGCAGTCTTACTTTGTGTACAAAAGCTTACTCACCACAGGGCAGCAAATGGGCGATCTCAAGTCCATCCTGACCGAAAACATGCTGCATTTAAAATATGTGCGTCGATTGCATCAAATCCGAGGTAATAGTTTATTTTCTGGCATTTTGACGCGTCTGAGTGCTTTGAAAGACTATGAAGATGCAGAACTGACCGCTGCACGTATTGCCGCCTCTTTGGGGATGTATATCAAAAAAGGGGATGCGGGTACTTATGATGATGGCAGTGATGAAGATGATCGTAGTCTCGATATTGTCCCCGGCATTATCTTTGATGGGCTAAAACCCGGTGAAGATGTTGGCATGATCAAGTCAGACAGACCCAACCAAAACCTTGAAAATTTCCGTAACGGTCAGCTTAGAGCGGTTGCCGCAGGAAGTCGCGGAAGCTATTCCAGTATTGCGCGTGATTATAACGGGACATACAGCGCACAGCGACAAGAGCTGGTGGAGTCATTTGAGGGTTACTACATCTTGCAAGACACCTTTTGTGGCTCTGTAAGCCGTCCTGTTTATCGTCAGTGGTTAAACATGGCGATTACTTCAGGGGTGATTGTCGTCCCACCGGATGTTGATCCCGATTCACTCTATAACGCTACTTACAGTGGTCCGGTTATGCCGTGGATTGACCCACTTAAAGAATCTAATGCATGGAAAACACAAATTCGTGGTGGGGCTGCATCGGAGAGTGACTGGGTTCGAGCTCGAGGAGGGAACCCTGCGGAGGTTAAACGTCGTCGTAAAGCAGAAATCGATGAAAATAAACGGCTGGGGTTGGTTTTTGATACCGATCCGGCAAATGACAAAGGTAGCGAACATGCAAATGACACAAACACATCAAGTACCACCAAAAAATAGCACAGCGATGAATAAGCCATTGATGTCATCACCGGATAAAAACTGGTTTCAAATGAAAGCAACCAGTGAAACGACGGCAGATATCTACATCTATGACGAAATTGGTGGCTGGGGTATTAGCGCAAGACGATTTACTGAAGATCTTATTGCGCTGGGAAATCTTAGCCACATTAATCTTCATATTCATTCACCGGGTGGTGAAGTCTTTGAAGGTATCGCCATTTACAACCAGTTAAAAAACCACAATGCCAGCATTACGGTATATATCGATGGCTTAGCGGCATCCATGGCCTCGGTCATCGCGATGGTGGGTGATGAAGTCATTATGCCAACCAATGCCATGATGATGATCCATAAGCCATGGGGGGTATCGTGGGGTGATGCCGATGATATGCGTGACTACGCCGATTTGTTGGATAAAGTCGAAAACGTCTTAATTCCCGCGTACATGGAGAAAACAGGGAAAACCAAAGAAGAACTTGAAGCCATGCTCAGTGAAGAAACATGGCTCACGGCAGAAGAGTGCGTTGAGCACGGTTTTGCTAACACCATTATTGAGCCAGTTAAAGCAATGGCGAGTCTTTCATCTAAACGCATCGAGGAATTTAAATCCATGCCAAATTCATTAAAAAACACACTGAAAAACAGTTTAGCAAATCCACGTAACACGACTAATCCCGTCAATGAACCGGCTCCACAGCCTCAGAATCCAGCGAATGCTCCACAACCGGACACTGAAGGTATTCAGGCTCAAGTGCGCCAGAATGAGCAAGCCCGCATGAACGGTATCAAAGATCTGTTTGCGATGTTTGGTGGCAAGCACAACGACACGATGATGGAGTGTGTGCTTGATGTGAATTGTTCTGTCGAGAATGCAAGAGAGAAGCTGCTTAATAAACTAGGACAAGAAGCTACGCCGACCAATAAGAACGATTATGGTGCGCATATCTTCGCAAATAACGGCAACATCGTCGGTGACAGTGTTCGTGCATCGTTGATGGCGCGTGCTGGCTATGATGAAGTTCATGCTGACAACCCATATAACTGCATGACACTCCGCGAATTAGCCCGTATGTCGCTGGCTGATCGCGGCGTGGGTGTTGCAAGCTATAACCCAATGCAGATGATCGCAATGGCGTTTACTCACACCACCTCTGATTTTGGTAATATTTTACTGGATGTTGCCAACAAATCTATTTTACAAGGCTGGAATGAGGCTGAGGAAACGTTTGATCTATGGACGAAGAAAGGGCAACTCAGCGATTTTAAAACTGCAACTCGCGTCGGCATGGGAGGCTTTAATTCGATTCGTAAAGTTCGTGAAGGGGCAGAGTATAAATATGTCACTACGAGCGACAAAAAAGAGACGATTGCACTTGCCACCTACGGGGAGCTTTTTAGCATTTCGCGGCAAGCCATTATTAACGATGACATGTCAATGCTAACCGATACCCCAATGAAGCTGGGACGCGCAGCTAAAGCCACCATTGGCGATCTGGTTTACGATATTCTGACGAAAAATGGAAAAATGCAATCTGACAGCAAGCCACTCTTTGGTGCAGATCATGGTAACAGTATTAAAGGCGGTATGGACGTTGACACTATTGCCAATGGTCGAACAGCCATGCGCAAGCAAAAAGAAGGCGAGCGAGCGTTAAATATTCGCCCTGCATTTATGCTTGTGCCAACAGCATTAGAAATCGCAGCGATTCAAGTTGTTGGCTCTGGTAGCGTAAAAGGCGCAGACGTGAATGCCAACATCATCAACCCTATTCGTAATATTGCCGAAATCATTACTGAGCCACGCTTAGATGTTAATGGCGATACCACATGGTATATGACCTCAGCAAAAGGCACTGACACTATTGAAGTCGCTTATTTAAATGGTGTTGATGTTCCTTATATCGACCAACAAGAAGGGTTTACTTCTGATGGCGTAACCACAAAAGTTCGCATTGATGCGGGTGTTGCGCCTGTTGATTACCGCGGCTT
Organism: Providencia rustigianii DSM 4541; assembly: GCF_000156395.1. GTDB lineage: Bacteria > Pseudomonadota > Gammaproteobacteria > Enterobacterales > Enterobacteriaceae > Providencia > Providencia rustigianii. The sequence goes on along the minus strand of NZ_GG703817.1, from coordinate 1,059,907 downwards.
GCTTCGTGTTGAAGCTTAATCTCGATTATTAAACTAAGCATATTGCCCTGACGGGCTTTTTTTTATACCTAAAATCCGGCTTTTCGGAGCCGGTAGGAGACATTATGGCTAAGAATTACCAGCAACAGGGTTTGACTGTTGAGATTATTAATACCTCCGCGAAAGATAGCATTCTAAGTGGATCTCTTGTGATGGTTGGTGCTTTGGCTTGCATCGCGGCGACAAACATTGCTCCTGGTGAAATCGGTGATGGTTTTGCCGAGGGGGTTTATTTGCTTCCTAAAAAAGCGGGAGTGGCATTGACGGCTGGTCAAGCTGTAACCGCTGAAAAAGGCATTGTTGCAGATAAAGGTGGTGCAGCGGTGGGCGTAACATGGGCAGCCGCGGAAGCGGGTGATGAGATGGTCGCAGTAAAGCTCAACATTTTCCCTGCAGTTGCTGCCGCCGGTGGTTAATCCATGAGTGCGTTTGAACGATTAACGGATCGAATGGACGCACTCATTGCAAAGCGGATGGGGAAACCTATCTCCATTAACGGCACGGAACATATTGGGGTGGATTCTCATTTTCTACCTGAATTTGGTCCGGTTACGGGGGATGGGGTTTCCTATGTCATTTTTTCTGATTCATTTAAGCCCGGAAAGAATGATCGCGTTATTGCTGATGGGATCCATTACATAGCCACTCGCCGACAGCGATTTAATGGCAAGTGGATGCTTTTTCTGGAGGTTGTTGACGATGAAGGGGATTGATGACGCAATTCGTAATCTAAATGTCATTGTTGATAAGGTCACACCCATTGCGACCGCACAAGCGATTAACCGGGTTGCTGCAAGAGCGATAAGCCGTAGCGTCAAGCAGGTTTCTAAAGAAGTGCGAATCCAGCAAAAAATTATCCGTAAGCGCGTTAAGTTCAGTAAGGCGAGTTCAAAACATGGAACCCCAAAAGCCCGCGTTACTGTTAACCGAGGGAATCTCCCTGCTATCGTACTCGGTACCGCACGAGTTCAATTATCGCGAAGTCGGCATGCAGGTAATCGAATAGGGAGCACTTTAAAGGTTGGAAAATTCACGTTTCATAATGCATTTATTCAGCAACTCAACAATGGCCGCTGGCATGTAATGCAGCGTGTTGGTAAGAGTCGATATCCTATTGAAGTGGTGAAAATCCCTGTCTCAAAACCGCTGACTGAGGCTTTTGAAGAACACGCTATTAATGTTCGAGAATCGGATATCGATAAAGAAGTACGCTATGCATTAAATAATCAGTTAAGGCTGTACTTTAAGGAGGGATAGTGATTGTTCACACTCGAATTCGCAATACAGTCATACAGCACTTAAATGAGCGCTTTCCGAATATCAAAACGTATGATGGTCGGCCAACTCATTTTGATGAATCTGAGCTGCCTGTTATTGCTGTTTATCTTACAGAGCCAAGACCAGATCCTTATTATCTGGATTCCAATCAATGGACAGCCATTCTCCACCTCGAACTTTTCCTTAAATCATCCGTACCCGATGCCACGTTAGATAAGTGGGTCGAGGAAAAATTATATCCAGCGGTGGCTGATATGACTGATTTAGGGGGAGTGATTACTGATATGACACCGAAAGGCTATGACTATGACCGCGATGATGAAATGTCGTTGTGGGCCTCTGTCGACCTTTCTTATCAAATTAAATATGAAATGTAAGGAACAGAACTATGCCAACGGTACCTAATCCACTGGCGCCAGTTAAGGGCGCTGGAACTACCTTGTGGATTTACACGGGGGATGAAGAACAAATTACGGATCCATTAAGTGAGACTGGCTTTACTCGCCTCGGTAAAGTCAAGGAACTACAACCGGGTGAGATCACTGCGGCCAGTGAGGATGATAGCTACCTTGATGACCCTAATGGTGATTGGGAAAATACGACTCAGGGGGAGAAATCCTCCGGTGAGGCGAGCATTACGCTAGCGTGGAAGCCCGGAGAAGAGGGGCAAAAAGACCTTGTAAAATGGTTCGACAGCGGTGCTTCACGTTTCTACAAAATTGCTTATCCAAACGGAACGGTTGACCTATTCAAAGGGTGGCTGAGTGGACTCGGTAAAACCATCCCAATCAAAGAAACAATTACGCGAACGGTAAAGATTAAAAATACAGGTCGCCCAACGTTGGCGGAAGAAATTCCACCAAAGCCAGAAGGTAAAACAGTCGTTCAGCCTAAAGGCTAACTCGCCAGATCAATCATATAGCCACACTCAGTGTGGCTTTTTTATTTTCTCTCCCGTGCACCGAAAGCACATTCGTACGTAATACATCGAGCCAATATTTAGGTAATGAGCCTTTGAGGGGATCAGTTATAGCTGGTGTCGCTTCGATGGGCTGGTTTCCTATTTCGGCAAGGGTTCATTACTAAGTAAGGTAGACACTATGAACAATATTATTCCTCTCGAATATCAAGGTCATCCTGTACGTTTTAATAACGACGGGTGGGTTAATGCGACAGATATAGCGGCTAAATTTGGCAAGCTTCCTAATGAGTGGGTTAGGCTTCCTGAGACTATGGCGTATATTCAGGCGCTTGAACGTAGATACGGGAAAATCCCGTATGTAAAAACAAGCAAAGCAAGGAAGGATAGGGGCGGTGGTACATGGTTGCATTCTAAGCTGGCAGTGCGTTTTGCGCGCTGGCTTTCTGTAGACTTTGAAATCTGGTGCGATGAGCAAATTGATGCTCTTATCCGTGGCAATATTCCAGTTTATAACGATGAAAGAATCAACGCGATATTTTTACTTGATAAGCCAACATCATGGGAAAAACGCTTCCAGCATCCATTCTATCAAGCTTTAAGCAGAATGTCTGGCTTGCCTTATGCTGGGCATGTTGGTGGCTGCCCGTCGTTATTTGGAATGATAACCGCTAAATGGGTATATCAAGTCGTATTACCTGAGTCAGTTTACGATGAAGCTCGACAACTGGCTAAAGGTAGCAAAGATAAAATTCATCAATACCTAAAGTCAGAAGCTCAGCAATTATTACAAGATCAATTAGTTGCTGTTACCACCCTGGCTAATGGTTGCGTTGACTATAAAGACTTTGAGGCAAGATGCGTTCAGGCTTTTGGTAAATCAGGCATGCAGGGGCTTCTAATTTTTCCTTCTCAGCAAGGAGGAAGTCATGCAGCAAGATTACAGTGAGCAAGTAGAAACATTCTCATTAATCGTTAGCGAGTTATTTTTGATTAGACAGGTCGCTATGCATAAGCGGCCTGTTTTTCGTTCATCATTGGGTGATATTAAGTTTAGCGTAGAGTCGCTGGCTAACTTCTTAAAATCATATTATCGGGAGGATTATAAAAGCGACCTAGAATTAAGCATGCAGTTCTTCAATATGCTGAAAAGAGAATACTTACCAGATCCGACAGTATTGGTTTCTTGGTGTATGAATGAAGAGCTAACCGATGAGGCAATACGGAAAATCTCAGTCTTGCTTGAAGACTTTGCGGAAATGGAGTTCTCAAATCAAATTTAACAGGTCGCTAAGCGGCCTTTTTTATTTTTAACCAAAAGGGTATCAATATGTTTTTAAAGAAAAAAGAAACACAAATTAGCGGTGAATTAGTTGTTCTGCACGAACTTTCAGCATTACAGCGCGCAGATTATTTTGATTTCTTAGCATTGAAAGAAAAAGAGTCTAGCAATCTGGAAGGTATTGAACTTGCAGCAAAATCCATGCGCCAAATTGCAGAAAGCAATGTATGGCTAGTTTCTCGATCTCTATGGCATAGCGACCGAGACCGTGATGTTGAAGAGGTATATGAAGAGGTTGCCTTAACGTGGAGTTCATCGGCACTGGAAGAGGCAGTTTCTGTTATTTCTGAAATCAGTGGAATGAAAGGCGATGCCCAAGAATCTTCCGCCGAAGGTGAAGAGACTAATGAACAAGATTCAATGGGAAAATAGCCAGCCGTGAGCGCACGTTTGCCTTGCGCCTTGCGCGTGAGTTTGGTCGACCTGATTGGCGCAGAATGCTCAGTGAAATGAGTGCAACTGAATATAACGATTGGGTTGATCATTTTAGTCGAACGCCATTTATGCCGCAATTGATTGATGTTGAGTTTGCTGCTTTGCATGGTTCCGTTTATTCAGCCATGTGTGGTGCAAAAACTGAAATAACCGATTTCATGCTGCTAACTGACATAGAGCCTAATGATGAGGATATGCCAGATGACGTTATTCAATCAGTCAGCGAGGGAATTACGGGAGGGGTAAGATATGAGCAGCCAAATCGCGGATCTTGAGATTAAAATTGGCGCTAATACGACGGAGTTTCTTGAAAAAGCAGGTCGAGTCGAAAGACAATTGACTGAACAAGAGCGTCGCGAGCAAGCATCAATTAAGCGCCAGCAAGATTTCATTGAAAGACAATCAGCTAAGGCAGAAGCCGCCCTTCAGCGCTCGCGGTCCCAGTTAAAACAGTTTGAAAAAGAGTCTATTTCTGCGGAACAAAAAGAGTCAGCCATGCGACGCTTGGCTCAAAAGGAAATGGACGAAACACACCAGAAAATTCAACAAATTATGCAGGCAGAGACCAAAAGAGCGGGGTCTGCACGTAACCAAGAAATTCTGGCTGAGCAATACTATACCCAACTTGATGCTGTTCAAAAATACGGGAAGGGGCTTGAGGGTCTTAATGAAGTACGCCGTCGCATGAACCAAGACATGCAACAAGGACTATTACACGTCAAAGATTACCAAGCATTAACCTCTCAAGCTGTCGGTGCGGCAAAATCGCTTGAGCGCGCAGAGATATCAGTAACGCAGCAAAAGCAGCGATTCATTAACAAACTTAAAGAGCAAGTTACCCAGCAAAATCTATCTCGTACTGAAATGCTGCGCATTCAAGCGGCTCAACTTGGTGTATCGAGCGCAGCAGATGTTTATATTCGCAAGTTAGAAACTCAAAATCGTGTCATGAAAGGGGTTACTTTAACCTCTGGGCAGTACCGCCAAGCAATGCGACAGCTGCCGATGCAAATGACTGATATTGTGACGTCGCTCGCCTCGGGTATGCCGCCATGGCTAGTGGCAGTTCAGCAAGGTGGACAAATAAAGGACTCGTTTGGAGGGTTCGGTAATTCTTTAAAAGCAATTACCTCTTTGATCACCCCGTGGAAATTGGCAATGGTAGGCGGTGCTGGAGCTATTGCTGCGTTTGGTGTTGCTGCTTATCAGGGCTCGAAAGAGCTTAGTGAATACAATAAACAGTTGATTTTAACTGGCAACTACGCAGCAAAAACCAAGGGGCAGTTAAACGATCTGGCTAAATCGTTATCTGGCGAGGGAATTACTCAGTACAAAATGGCTGATGCCTTGGCTCAAGTTGTTGGTACTGGCTCATTTAGTGGTGCTCAAGTTGATATGGTTGCCAGCGTTGCAGCCAAGATGGAAAAAGCTACTGGACAATCCGTCGATGAGACAATTAAGCAGTTTCAGCGACTTAAAGATCAGCCAGTTCAAGCGGTGATGGAACTCGATAAATCAATGCATTTTCTTACTGCAACGCAGCTGGAGCAAATAGCGACGTTAGAAGAGCAAGGTAAAAGAACTGATGCTACCAAAATTGCCATGGAAGCCTACGCTGATTCAATGAAGGAGCGTACCAAGCAGATAGCAGATAACTTAGGGTATTTAGAATCTGCATGGAATTGGGTTGGTGACGCAGCGAAAGAAGCTATTGATAAAATGCGCGACCTTGGTAGAGATATGGGGGTTGATGATGAAATTAAGAGGCTGGAAGATTACATATCAAGATTTGACGGCTCAATTTATTCATTTGGAATGGATGAGCGCAAACAAAAATTAGTAGAATTAAAAGAAGCTAAATTTCAAAGCGATTTGGCTGCTGCAATAGATAAAGCTGAAAAAAATGAAGAGGATCGTAAGAAAAAGATATTCCTTGCAGATCAAAAACTAAAGAGTGATTACGAGAATGCAGAGGAAAAACATCAAAAAAGACTAGCTGAAATTAAAAGCTCTGGAGCATCAAAAGGTGTAATAGATGAGGCGATTAAGCGTGAGGAAATCAAATATAAGAAGGAGCTATCGAGGGAAACGCCTAAAACTCCAAAAGGAAAGGCTTACAGACCAGATCTTGGCATAAGGCAAGATGAGTCTTCACAGGCTGAACTAACATCACTTCAAGCTCAGCTAAAACTTCTCCAGCAACATGCCAGTACAACGGATTTCATCAGCCAACAACGGAAAAACTTTCAACTAGAGCAGGCTAAGTTTAGCGTTCTAGAAGAAGCCGGTAAAAAAAGGAAATTATCTCTTGATGAGCAATCTTTGCTAAAAAACAAAGAAAGCATCCTTGCAAATAAAAAAGCACTCGCAGAAGTTGGTGACCAAGTATCACGTCAAGAGTACCTTAATAAACTTAGCGACCAAGCTGATAAATATGCAAAACAGCAAGAGGCAAGACAAAGGGCTATTACTGAATCATTGGGCTTATCATCTCGTGAGCTTCAAAGAGCTTTAGAGATTGAGCAACTAAGATCTGCTTATGGTGGCGAGCCTCAATGGGCACAAGTTCAAGCTTCAAAAATGGAAACGTTCAAGCAAGAAGATGCAGCCCGTCAAGATTGGTTTGCTGGCATGAAAACGGCGTGGGGCGACTATAGGGACTCAGCGCTCGATGCAAACGCTCAAATTCAAAGTGTTACTTCAGCGACATTAAATGGCTTTAGTTCACAATTGGCTGAAACGTTAACTGGTGGAGAGTCTAGTTTTAGAGACTTCACTAGGTCAATATTAAAAATGTTGACTGAGATAGCGTTGAAAATGTCCCTTGTTAAGGGGTTTGAAGCGTTTGGTTTTGGTGGCGGGTCAGTTGTTGCTAATGCTAATGGTGGCGTCTATAACACTCCTGGGCTAAGTGCATACAGTGGGCAGATTGTATCAAAACCCACTCTTTTTCCATTTGCTCGAGGTGCTGGGCTAATGGGTGAAGCAGGACCAGAAGCAATTTTACCACTTAGACGTGGTATTGACGGAAAGTTAGGTGTTGTAGCTGCCAATGCCAATAAAAATGCTGGTGGTTTTTATCAAACTAACCATATTACTATTCAAAACGATGGTAGTAATGGAGAGATTGGACCGCAAGCTCTTAAAACGGTCTATGATGTTGCTAAAAAGGGGATAGAGGATTACATGAGAACTCAGCGTCGTGATGGTGGGGCATTTTAATAGTTAATGCTAGGAATTAGATAAAGCCTCCAAACTGGGGGCTTTATTATATGTAATTTCATAATGTTGAACGAGGGCATAATGGAAATATTCAGTTGGCTAATAAAGCCGGGGATGAAAACAGATTTCACTCCAAGGATAAAAGCAGTCCGTTTTGGTGATGGGTATGAGCAGCGTCAGCCAGACGGTATGAATTACCAGCTAAAAAAATTCAATATCACACTATCGCTGAAACCTAGTGTTGCAGATCAGGTATTGGCTTTTTTGACTAAGCATGGAGGCATTACTTCCTTTTTATTTCAACCAGAAAAATCAAAGCAAGCTATTAAAGTCGTTTGCAAAAAATGGTCATCAGACTCAGGTAACTTACGTACATCAATAAGTGCAGAATTTGAGGAAGTTGTATAATTCAGCAGAATGGCTTTTCATTTATCGTTATTTGGTTAAGATAATAGCAATCATATTTACCTGAGGTTGCTATGTTTATATTAAGACTTCTTATATTAATTTTTCTTGTTTTTTATAGTTTTTCAATGGGGCAAATACCATCCCATAGTTTAAATGACTTTGGAAAGATTGTTTCATTGTCATTCTTTATTGTTGCACCTTTGCTATATGTGCTGCCCTCCATTGAGGCTAAAATCAAAGGTCATCCAAAATTTAATCAAATTTTAGCAATAAATATTTTACTTGGCTGGACATTTATTGGTTGGGTTGTTGCTTATGTCTGGGCTTTGGGTGATAAAAAAGAAAATAATAATGATTTTGTAACTAAAATAGATTTAGGGACAGATAAAAGAAAAGTGAAGCAGTGCCCTTATTGTGCGGAAGATATTTTAGAGGCAGCAATTAAATGTAAACATTGCGGAAGCGATATTCATTCTAAAGAGTAATTAGTATTCGTCAATATTAAGCATTCACATTACCAGCTTCGGCTGGTTTTTTTATGGGAGCAATAATGCAAAACATTCCTCCTGAGTTGCTAATCTCTATTACCGAACTTGAAAGTGATGCAGAGATCGAACTCTATGAAATTGATTTAACCAACATTGGTGGAACGCGGTACCGCTTTCACAATGGCGCCAATGAATTACTAAAACCCATTGTTTGGCAGGGGCTTGAATATGACCCTTACCCTATTTCGGGTGAGGGTTTTTCATTTAATGGGAAAGGACCATCAAGTCGACCTAGTATCACTATTTCCAATTTATTTGGGCTCGTGACAGGCATTGCTAGTCGATTGAATTCGGGGGCTGGTGGCAATGTTATCCGCAGAAAAGTTCGCGCGCGATTTTTAGATGAAATCAATTTCTCTGGTGGTAACGAGAATGCTGACCCATCTCAAGAGGTTGTTTCTCGCTGGGTCATTGAGCAACTGACTAGTTTAAATTCTGAAACAGCAACGTTTGAACTTGCTGCGCCCAGTGAGACGGATGGCGCCACTGTTCCAGCTCGAGTGATTTTATCCGATGTTTGCCCGTGGAGTTATCGCTCTAAAGAGTGTGGTTACGCAGGTGAGCCGGTTGCCGACGAGTTAGGAAATCCAACCAAGGATCCTAGCAAAGATAAATGTGGCAAACGCTTATCAGATTGCAAGCTTAGAAACAACACTGACAGAATTGGCTGCTTCTTGTCTTCATCCCGCCTAAGCCAGTAAGGAATACCATGATAGAACATGACATTCTGGAGCATGCAAAAAGCATGGCGCCACAGGAATCGTGCGGTTTGATTATTCGTATCGATGAAATGGAAATGTATCTTCCTTGTGTAAATCAACACGCGGATCCTGAAAATTATTTCTCAATCTCTGCTGAAGACTATATTCAAGCTAGCCAGCGTGGCGAGGTTGTAGCCATTGTACACAGCCATCCAAATGGCAAGCCATTCCTTAGCGCTTCTGACAGAGCGCATCAATTAAAAACAGCATTGAGTTGGTGGTTAGTTTGTGATGAAAAAATCATCAAGTTTGACGCTGTTCCATTATTACTCGGACGTGATTTTAAGCATGGAACCACTGACTGTTATGGGTTGTTTCGTGATGCTTATCTTTTAGCTGGTCATTTACTTCCTGATTTTGTTAGAGAGGATAACTGGTGGCGACAAGGTAAAGATTTGTACCTTGAGAACCTAACAAATAATGGTTTCAAACAAGTGAAAAGGGATATTCAACCAGGAGATATTATTCTGTGTTGCTATGCCAGTTCACGAGCCAATCACGCCGCTGTTTATCTTGGTAATCAAACTATTCTGCATCATGTCCCTAACCAACTGAGTAAGCGCGAGGTCTACAACGAAAGATGGCAAAAAATGACGCATTCGATTTGGCGTTACCGAAAATGGTCACCATCCGATTTTACGGGGATCTCCAACGATTTGGACGCCGCTTCGATTTAAATATTCATACTGCAGTACAAGGTTTACATGCCTTATTTCTGCAAATTCCCAATCTAAAAAAACACTTCAGTGAAGGTTGGTACCACATCCGCATCAGCGGGTCCGATGTTTCACCAGATGAACTTCATCAACGTATTCATGAGCCATTAATGCCAAATGCCGTTATTCACATTGTTCCTCGCATTGAAGGCGCAAAAAACGGTGGTGTTTTTCAGTTTATTGCCGGCGCTGCTGTTCTTGCGGTGGGATGGTGGAACCCTGCGGGTTGGAGCTTTGGTGCATCGATGATGCTGGCTGGTGCCGCGATGATGATTGGTGGAGTAGCTCAAATGCTAACGCCGATGCCCAAGTCGCCTAATTTATCCCGATCGGAAGAAGAGAAGGGAAATACCTATTTCAGCAACTTAGAAAACTCAGTAGCGCAAGGGATGCCTGTTCCGGTGGCATACGGTGAAATCATGTGCGGTTCTCGGGTTATTTCTCAGGCTGTTGAAATTATGGATGACGGTGATGCAAAAGATATTGATGTAGGTAAACACGGCGGTAGTGGGGAGACGTAATCATGGGTAAAAATGGTGGTAAGCAACATACGCCGTATGAAGCACCAAATGACTTAACATCAAGACAAAAACTGTCCATTATTGATTTAGTCAGCGAGGGGCCTATTGAAGGTCCCGTTGGGGATCTCAAGGGAGTTTACTTAAACAATACTCCAGTTATCGACTCATCGGGTAACAGTAATGTCAATGGTATGACGGCTCAGTGGGTATCTGGAACGCTGGAACAGCCCGCGTTAGAAGGTTTTTCATCTTCATCCAGTGAAACGCCTGTTAGCATTGAAGTGAAGAAAAGCACCCCGGTCACAAGGACAATTACCTCTCGTAACATCGACCGTCTTCGCTTGACCTTCGGGACACAAGCTTTAGTTGAAGTTAAAGATAATGGTGACCGCGTTGGGACATCGGTTGATCTGCAAATTCAAATACAGCGTGGCGGGTCTTGGGTAACAGAGAAGAATGTGACGATTCGAGGGAAACGTAGCAATTCACCCTACTTGATGGCTGTCATACTTGATAATCTTCCGTCACCACCATTTAGCATCCGAATGGTTCGTTTAACAGCGGATAGCACTAGCGATAAGCTACAAAACAATACTATTTGGTCAAGTTATACTGAAATCACAGATATCACTCAAACGTATCCGGGGTCGGCGGTTGCTGGACTGACATTTGAAAGTGAGCAATTTGGCAATCAATATCCTAGTCGAAATTATCTTGTAAAAGGGTTAATCATTCAGGTTCCAGATAACTACGATCCTGAAACACGTACTTACAAGGGAATTTGGAGTGGCTCGTTTAAACCTGCGTACACGAATAACCCTGCATGGGTATTGTATAGCCTACTTACCAACGAACGTTTTGGCCTTGGGAAGCGCCTGAAAATTTCGGAAGTTGATAAGTTTGCGCTCTATATGATTGGACAGTATTGTGATCAATTAGTACCGAATGGGTTTGGTGACAAAGAGCCACGAATGACGTGCAATGCCTATCTTACTGATATTCGTAAAGCCTATGACTATATGAGCGACTTATGCTCAATGATGCGTATTATGCCTGTGTGGAATGGTCAGCAGCTTACTTTTGTTCAAGATAGACCTAGTGATATTGTCTGGCCATACACGAATGCTAACGTTGTGAATGGGCGATTTAACTATAGTTTTAGTCCATTAAAAGCTAGGCATACTATCATTGAGGTGCGATTCATTGACCCTGAAAATGGTTGGAAAACGAGTATTGAACAAGTTTCCGATGACGGTTTGGTCGCTCAATTTGGTCCCAATGTACTAAGAGTTGATGCCTTTGGCTGCACTAGTCGAGGGCAAGCTAGACGTCATGGGTTGTGGATCCTGCTCACTGAAAAATTAGAAACTCAAACGGTTGAATTCGATGTAGGCGCTGAAGGTTTAAGGCATACACCCGGTGACATTATTGAAGTCATGGACAATGACTGGGTTGGTGAGCAGATTGGTGGCCGCTTATTGCAGGTCGATACTGTGCAAAAAATATTAACCCTTGACCGTGATATTGAACCGCCAAAAACGGGGATCACTATGATCTCGGTAATCAACGGAGCCGGAAAGCCAGAGCGAGTAAAGGCAGTCAGCTATCCATCAAGTAATCAGATTAAGGTTGAATCTCTTCCAAATGGAGTAAGACATGGGACTGTCTGGGCGTTAGGGCAATCCGTGCTAGCAAGACGGCTGTTTAGAGCAATAACAATCACGGATAAAGGCGATGGAAGCTATGGGGTTATTGCTGTTCAGCATATACCAGAAAAGGAGTCCATCGTTGATCAGGGCGTCACGTTCGAGCCGTTACCCGACACCCCGCTAGGCGGTTATATTCCACCGGTAGAAAACTTATCTGTTGAAGTGAGTCCTGATAGTGATAGCTGGCAAGTGGAAGCAAACTGGACGACAACAACTGCAGTCCGCGGTGTTGATTTTATTCTGAAGCTAACTCAAGCCGGTCGCATTGTCGGTACTGCTAAAACACAAGAAAATCGATATAGAATCGGTAATTTACCGCAAGGTAACTATTTATTATCGGTATCTCCACAAAACAAGGATGGGCAAAAGGGTGACCAGTCAACAGTGTCATTTGACATTAACCCACCACCGCCACCATCGCATATTGAAGTGACTCCGGGGTTTTTTAGTTTAGGGGTGATCCCGTATGTTGGTGGTCAGAACGCTTTACGTTTGCAATATGAATTCTGGTTTTCAGTTAAGCGTATAGCCAATATTAATGATGTTGAGCAACTGGCTGAATACTTGGGTAATGGCACTATGTGGGTTATTCAGGGACGCAATCTGAAAGCAGGTCAAGTTTATTACGTGTATGTCAGAAGCGTTAACCCGGTTGGTAAATCGCAATTCGTTGAAGCGAGCGGCGCACCGGAAACCAAAACAGATGAAATCATTGATATGCTTGGTGATGGCTTCATGACTACTGAAGCCGGAAAAAGGCTGGAGGAACAGCTTAATTGGCTCAATGAAGCTAGCTTGATAAATGGTGCCGCCACCTTTGAAGTTCAGCAAGATTTGTTCACAAAACACGGCGAATCAATGGCGCAGATTAAGCGCTTGGATCGTGTGTTTGCTAGCGCTGAGTTGGCATGGGCTCAATCTATTGTTGAGATCACAGCTTCAATTGAAGGGGTTCAAGCTGGAGTCATTAAAAACGACAAAGCTATTGCAAGTTTGGATAAAGCATTTTCAGAATCACAAACTCGGGTACAAGCTCAATTTGGTGAGCAAAGTGCGCTTATTGATACGAAGGCAACAACTGAGTTTACGGCTACTGGTGAAGGGTATGCTACTTGGGATGTGAACGCCGGTGTTTGGTACAACAAAACATTCTACAAAGCAGGGATGGTTATTAGTGCCGAAGTGAAGGCAGGGAAAGTCAGCACTTACATCGGATTTATGGCGAATAACTTTGCATTCATCAACCCTACAAACGGTAAATTTGAAACGTTTATGTACATGAAAGATGGTCAAATTTTCATGAAAGAAACGTTTATTGATAAGGCTTGGCTAAATAGCGTAGTTGTGACTGACAAAATGACGTCAGGAAATTACGTTCCCAGCAAAGTTGGTTTTAATATTGACGCTAAAACGGGCGACGCGGAGTTTAACAAACTACTCATCAGCGGGGATTTTAAAATCGTTGGGGATGCAGGTCGGGTGTTAGTCGATGGTACCGGAATGACAGTCTATGACGAAAATGGAAGATGGGCCGTGAAAGTGGGGAGGCGTCCAGCATGAGTGATGATTATGGGCTATTCATAAACCCTAAAGACGGCGGGAAACCGATTGAAATCACTAACAACTCTTATCCGCTAACCTTTCTAAAGCATATTGTTATTCATCCACTCAGCCCACAGCCGTATCAAAAAAATAAGTCTGTTAATGTACCAGGAATGTCGAAATACAATGTGGTCATTGTACCTTCAGCGTTATGCCACTTTCTGGCTTATGGTTCGGTGCAGGGCGTGAGTATCGGAAGCTATTGGGTGTCGGGCGATACATTCTATTGTAACTATGACTGGTGGGGCGGTGATTCAGGTTGGTTGCCGGGGAGTGATGGTAACTCCCACTTTTTCTTGTATGGCGTACTGAAGGAAGCGCCGCAAGATTCGTACGGTTTGTTTATTAACTCGCAGCTAGATGCCGCGATTGATAATTTCAGAGCAATCACGCAAGAATCCACGGTAGCTTACTGCGTATATCGCAAAAAGATTTATATCGATGTGGATAAATACAGTAAAGGGTATTGGAGTATACCGGCTGATATCCCTAATCGCGGATCTGCATTAGTTTTTTTAAGACCGGAATCGTCAGGTCAGGTGCTTCGCTATGATAGACCCAATTCCAGAGTCATTGCGAGAAATGCAGGGTACGTTTATGTGGTTATCTTTGCGTATGGATTGAATTTACAACCCGCAGATGGGTTAACGATTTGGAATAAAAACGGCGGTGTAGCTTTTTCATCAGATTATTGCCCATTTTATAACAACGGACAAATTGTTAATACAAGTAACAATGTGGCGACAAGCAAGTTCAGTGTTCCTATGTTTACCATGGATAGCCCTAATACATGGCTGGAGAACGAAAGGAACTCAATAAACTGTTATATGTCTGGCTTTGTTGTTTCAGGAAGCCGGATACAGGCAACTAAGATGTGGACAGTAGATAGCTACCCATCGTACGCAAACTCTATGTTCAACCAAATCGTTTATGCGGGATGTTACAGCATCGATTTCAACGACTACTTCTAAATACTCAATTCAACGATAAGCCGCGAAAGCGGTTTTTTTGCGTCCAAATTTTGGAGTTAATATGATTTATCAAGCAGGCACAATCGCAACTACGGCAGGACAAACTAAAATAAAAGGTACCGGAACGCGCTGGAAAGATAACTTAGCCGGCATCTCGGAGGGTTGCCCAATTTCCTATCTCATCAATAACGTTGTGTACATGAACACAGTGTTATCAGTGAATTCAGATACAGAGATTAACCTCACATATCCAGTGCCAGTAGCAGCTTCAGCAGCGAAGTATCAGATTGCGACATTCGTTCTAGATAGCATGAGCGATGGTGTTCGCAAGATGCTAGCGAATCAGCAGTATATCCAGTATTTCTTGCGCAACATGGATGCATGGCTAACGCAAGACGGCATTGTTGAAGTCAAAACACCGACGGGTGAAACGGTAAAACTAGAAAGTATCATTGCTCTGAAAAAGCTGATTGATGGAAAGTTTGATAAAAAAGGCGGTGTAGTTACAGGACCAACAACCTTCAATCACACTAACATCAGAGTTAGCGGCACAAATGACTGGACATCACTTAGATTGATCAGACTTGATGGTTCGTATGTGATGTTTCAAACAAATCCAGCAGCAGAAAGCAATATGGCAACTATCATTAATAGAGATAAAGATGAGAAAACATTAGGTATCTTTAGCATTCCAAATAGAACTGGAACGGCTATGCTTGTCGGTGATTTTGGTGTTGGCAGTCGCCCGTTCGGAGCGAGTCCATTTAATGTTAATGATGACACAAAGAAGATAACCGGTTTTTTTAGCTACACTAATTTCAACAAAGATAACTTATCTTCAGGATTCCGAGGCTTCTCTTCATACTATAACGACAATATTGGGTTTATGCTTGGCGGTGCGGTTATTAGCGGAAAGTATATTGTTAGCGCTAAATTCATTATGAATAATATTGAAACTGATGCGATCTTACTACACTCGCTTAATACCACAAAAGACTCAAACGGTAACATAAAAGCTGCATCCCCAATCATTAAGGTATTCGCAGACCACATCGAACTTAACGATGAATCAGAGGGTGTAACACTCAAGAAACTGCACACTGGAATTTATCAACTGCATGGGGTCCTTGGTTTACACTCTGATGCTAGTTGGGGAGGTGTTAATGGTGGTATCACAATTCCATGCGGAATTAACCAGCTTCCACTTGTGTATGTGCTTTATGATGTACTTGAAAAAGGTAAACCACATCCATTTGACGGTCGTATCGTTGAGCCTGATGAGGATGGTGATATCGTACTTTATACTACATATCGCAAGCATGACTTGCCGCAGAACATTCAATATGAGCGATTCAAGCTTTACCCTGAATTTCTTAAAGAAGTTGATGGGGAAATGGTTGAGTTAACTCCGGGTGAGCCTTGTGATATTCCCAATGGTCACTGGATTGATGTTCGTGTGAATATGCCAAGTGATTCTATCTACAATCAGAAGCTAGCTGAAGCGGAGCGACTAGCGAAAATTGAAGCGGAACGGGTAGCGAAAGAAGAGGCTGAAAAAGCTGCGCGTGAGGCAGCGGAGAGATTAGAGGAAGAATCCAAACAAGAACAAGCAAGCAAACTAGAAGAGTAATAACTAAGGTGCGCCAGCTCGAGTGGTTGGCGCAATCTGATCATTTATCGAAATACTCCACTTCCTCAGTTTCTTTCATTTCAGGCATCCAATCCCCGTCATTCCATATTTCTTCCAGCGTTTCTTCGATGTAGGTTTTCTTTTCGTTCTTTCCAAGACCATCAATGGACACATTAGCTTGAGAACCCCAGTTGATATCGATGTTTAAATCTGGGTATTTCTGGCTCAATCTTTTTGTGATCTCATTTCTCAATGCGTCGAAAGTTCCCATGGGTAACTTACCTTTCATACTCGCAGCAAAGCGAACTTTAATAGTAACCATCCGCACATTCTCCTTACATAAAAACTGTATACAAAAACAGGTAAATAATAACTGTGATTATATACAGTAAAATATTAATGAAGGTCAAGAAATAAGGTGAAATTTATCTTATGGCTAAGAAAATGACTTCCCCAAAACCATTTAAAGAATATCGTTAAATCAAGAGGTTAAATGATAGTTGAAAATGACATAAAACCAAGAGCGAATACCATTTTAATAATTATGAATCAATAGGTTAAGTTATTATTAAGCGCATGAATAAAATACACATGCAAACTAGGTATAAGTACGAGATTTATCGCTCGCAATTCATACTGTAGTAAATAGCTTTACTTGGTCAAGAGTCGGATTTTGGCATTTCAGCTAAACTGAAAATAATCCGATGAGCGTTTTAAGTTAATTTGTGTAATATTTGAAGTGGATCACAGAATATTGGTCATGTAAGTTATCGTACTTTACATGGTACACTGTCATAAACTGAGAGTTAGCTGACAAATAGCAGATAAAAACTCGTTGGGAGTCTAGCTTTATTGATCGTCCGTTTGACTAATGGATACCATTGATAATAAAGACTATGCTTAAATTGTATTTCCACACTGAGCAAGAATACTGAGCAATTAAAGTAATGAGCGATTTTCTGGGCACATTTAAAACTGACACGATTTTTAAAAATGAGGTCGAACAAACACTCCAGCCTCCATCGATGTATAAAGTACTGTTAAATAATGATGATTACACGCCGATGGATTTTGTTGTGGAAGTGTTACAAAAATTCTTTTCTTTTGATGAAGAACGCGCTACACAAATAATGTTAGATGTGCATTTTCAAGGCAAGGGCAGCTGTGGTGTTTATACGGCGGAAGTTGCAGAGACAAAAGCAGCTCAAGTTAATGCCTTTGCAAGGGAACATGAATATCCTTTATTGTGTACTATAGAGAAAGTCTGAATAGTCTTAATATCAATTTGGGGAGGTGCTTATGCTCAATCAAGAACTGGAGCTTAGTCTAAATGTCGCTTTTACTCGGGCGAAAGACAGTCGGCATGAATTTATGACTGTGGAGCACCTATTGCTAGCATTACTAAGCAATATTTCTGCACGGGAAGCCTTAGAGGCATGTAAAGTTGACCTTGTTGCTTTGAGGCAAGAACTCGAGCATTTTATTGCTCAAACTACACCTCTATTACCTGAAAATGATACTCGAGATACTCAGCCAACGCTTAGTTTCCAGCGAGTATTGCAACGTGCTGTTTTTCACGTTCAATCCTCTGGACGCAATGAAGTAACTGGCGCTAATGTGCTGGTGGCTATTTTTAGTGAACAAGAGTCTCAAGCGGCCTACTTATTACGTAAACATGATGTTAGCCGCCTCGATATCGTTAATTATATTTCCCATGGCACGATTAAAGGTGAGGATTCGTCATCTTCAGAATCTGATGCATCTAATAATATGCCACCAAGTGAAGAACAGCCAGTCTCAGAAGACCATATGGACAACTTCACGACCAACCTTAACCAGCAAGCCAAGAAAGGTAATATCGACCCGCTGGTAGGACGACAGGCTGAATTAGAGCGTACTATTCAAGTACTGTGTCGCCGTCGCAAAAATAATCCGTTGTTAGTCGGAGAATCAGGGGTTGGTAAAACCGCTATTGCTGAAGGTCTGGCATGGCGCATTGAGCAGAATGATGTTCCTGATGTTATGAAGGAGTGTACGATCTATTCCTTGGATATAGGATCATTGTTGGCGGGAACAAAATACCGTGGTGACTTTGAAAAACGATTTAAAGCGCTACTGAAAATGTTGGAAAAAGATCCCAAAAGCATTCTGTTTATTGATGAAATCCACACGATTATCGGTGCTGGTGCAGCTTCGGGTGGTCAGGTTGATGCGGCGAACTTAATCAAGCCATTACTCTCGAGTGGTCGTATTCGTGTTATGGGTTCCACCACTTATCAAGAGTTCAGCAATATTTTTGAGAAAGACCGCGCATTAGCTCGTCGCTTCCAAAAAATTGATATTGTGGAGCCATCGCCAGAAGAGACGGTGAGGATTATTAATGGTCTGAAACCTAAATATGAAGCTCACCATGATGTTCGTTACACCGCGAAAGCTATTCAGGCGGCTGTCGATTTATCGGTTAAATACATTACAGACCGGCATCTGCCTGATAAGGCAATTGATGTTATTGATGAAGCGGGAGCGAGAACGCGTTTAGTGGCGCCAAGTAAACGCAAGAAAACCATCGGCGTTCCTGAAATCGAAACAGTCGTGGCTCGTATTGCTCGTATTCCTGAAAAAACAGTCTCTTCTAGCGATAAAGATCGTTTGAGAACTTTAGATTCTCGATTGAAGATGCTGGTCTTTGGACAAGATAAGGCGATTGAAGCATTAACCGAAGCGATCAAAATGAATCGTGCGGGTCTTGGCTTAGATCACAAGCCTGTTGGCTCATTCTTATTCGCAGGACCAACAGGAGTTGGTAAAACTGAAGTTACGGTACAGCTAGCGAAAGCACTGGATGTGAAGTTGCTGCGCTTTGATATGTCTGAATATATGGAGCGCCATACGGTTAGCCGATTAATTGGTGCACCTCCGGGATATGTCGGATTTGATCAAGGTGGCTTACTCACTGATGCGGTCATCAAACACCCACACTCTGTGGTGCTGTTAGATGAGATCGAAAAAGCGCATCCTGACGTGTTTAATATCCTGTTGCAGGTGATGGATCACGGTACGTTAACGGATAATAACGGTCGCAAGGCTGACTTCCGTAATGTGATTGTGGTGATGACGACGAATGCTGGTGTGCAAGAAACCCAGCGCCGTTCTATTGGTTTTGCGGATCAAGATAACAGCACCGATGCCATGTCTGAAATCAAAAAGACATTTTCACCGGAATTCCGTAACCGTTTAGACGGTATAATTTGGTTTAACTCGCTGTCACCTGAAATTATTACCCAAGTAGTTGATAAGTTTATTGTTGAACTTCAAGCTCAGTTGGATGATAAAGGGGTATCGATTGAAGTGAGCCAAAGCGCTCGTCGTTGGTTGTGTGAAAAAGGTTATGACAAGGCAATGGGTGCCCGACCTATGGCTCGCATTATTCAGGATAACCTGAAAAAACCGTTGGCAAACGAACTATTATTTGGCTCGTTAACGAATGGTGGCTCGGTGAGTATCGGGCTTGATGAAACAAGTAACACACTGACATACAGCTTCAATAGCGTGCACAAGGCCTCTCCGGAGGATGCGGTAATCTGACAAAATAATACCACAGGTGTCTTATGCACCTGTGGTCATGTCAGGCCTTGCCTGAAGAGAGAAATCAGCGGCTACGGAAAATAATGCGGCCTTTGGTCAGGTCATAAGGTGTTAATTCAACAGTGACCTTGTCGCCTGTCAGAATGCGGATGTAGTTTTTACGCATTTTACCTGAGATATGAGCAGTCACAACGTGACCATTTTCCAGTTCAACGCGGAACATTGTATTTGGCAGGGTATCCAAAACAGTTCCCTGCATTTCAATATTGTCTTCTTTGGCCATCTAATCCTCTAAAGTCTAATAACCGTGGTTTTTTACGGGCAAGATAATGCCCAAAAACCCACACTAAGTAAAGAAGTGTCGCATTTTAAAGCGATCTTTCTTTAGTGATAATGGGAATAAAGTTACTGAAATATCATCAAGTTTCACTTATAAAGTGGTGATATTTCAAATGATTTCGGCAAATCTATTGACTGCGGTAACCAGCAAGCTGGGTTGATCCGTTGGTCGCGCCACCGATAAAGAATATGCAAAAAATCCCTACGGGATATTTCTTTTGCGCCGAGTGAGGCGGTGTGGTGGTTAAGTACCTGACAATCAAAAAGTTGCCCATTATAGCGCAAAAAATGAAAATAGAATGTAATAAAAGCACATTTGGATGCATCATTCATTCTACTGAACATCGATTCACCACAAAATAGGTGTCCTACGTTAACGCCATACAGCCCACCGACTAACTTATCGCCATGCCAAGCTTCAATGGAGTGAGCGATACCTTCTTCATGTAATGCAATGTAACCTGCTCTAACGGAAGGTAAAATCCATGTTCCTTCTGCTCTAATTGCACAAGCTTCAATGACTTGCTGAAAAGCGTGGTTAATCGTAATCCGATACGGCGACTTTTTTAAGGTTTTTTTCATTGAGCGACTAATATGTAAGTCACCAACTTTTAAAACTGCTCGCGGATCGGGGGACCACCAGAGAGGAACTTCACCGGGGTTAAACCACGGAAAAATTCCATCATAGTATGCAGATTGTAGTCTTCTAGACGAAAGGTCGCCACCAATGGCCAGTAAACCATTAGGTTCCCGCATCGCTTCGGATACGGGAGGAAACAGATAAGAATCATCATCGAGTTGGTACATGGCTCACCTTAGTGGGTCTGTTGAACCAAATGACGCTGACGGAACTGATAATAACGACCTTGTGCAGTTAACAGTTGTTGGTGAGAACCTTGTTCAATGATTTCGCCATTATCCATCACACAGATAGTATCCATCAGCTCTAAACCTTGCATACGATGGGTGATCACGATCAGCGTTTTATCCGCACATTTTTGTTTCAATAAGCTGAGTATTTGTTGCTCTGTTTGTGCATCTAAGCCCTCAGTTGGCTCATCCATTAAGATTAGTGGGGTATCATGCAGCAGTGCCCGAGCGATACCTAAGCGGCGTTGTTCGCCACCAGACAGTTGACGACCACCTTCACCCATCCAAGCGTTTAGTTTCAGCTGATTATCCAATAAATTATCTAAGCCAACCTGAGTTAACACATCAATGAGTTGCTCATCAGTCGCGCGTTCATTTGCGATTAGCAAGTTATTACGCAGTGTATCGCTGAATACATGGACACGTTGTGGAACCACCGACATGATGCTACGCAGCGCTAGCTCACTGTATTCTTGGATAGATTGCCCATTAATTGAAATTGTTCCGCTATCCACATCCCATGCACGAGTCAGCAGTTGAAGTAAGGTTGATTTACCACAACCCGTTTTCCCTAATAAAGCGAGATGTTGACCTTTATTTAATGACAGTGACACGTTTTTTAAAACAGCAAAAGGTTGCTCTGGGTAGGTAAAACTCACATTGTCGATAACTAAGCTTTCTAAATTATCGAGATTTTTACCGTCAGGCTTGAAGGTTACTTCAGGTTTTGCATGCATCAACTGGGAAACGCGAGTAGCAGAGGCAATAACTTGCCCCATATGTTGGAAAGCAACGGCAACCGGACCTAATGCTTCAAATGCGGCAAGGGCACAGAAGACGAAGAGTGCGATTAAGGCTCCAGGTTGAGTATTTCCACCCACATGTTCCGCAGCCATCCACATTAAGAGGGTTGCAGTGAACCCAGAGGCTGCCAAAATAATTGCCTGTGATAACCCTGTCAGCGCTGCTTGCTGCTGCTGACGAGCTTGCCAAGTGCTTTCAATGGCGAATAAATGCTGGCGGAAGCGTTCGGTTGCACCAAAGAGCGCCAATTCAGCTTGCCCTTGCAATGCGGATGTTAAGACGGTGCGATAATTGCTACGCAATTCAGTTAGCTCACGTCCAATTGGTTTTCCTGCACGATAAAATACCCATGGCATGGTGAACAGTAAAAATAGCATGACACCACCGAGCACCCATGCAAGACGAGGATCGAGGAAACTTAATCCAAAAATCAGGACAAAGGTGACGAAGAACGCGGTAATGATTGGTGATAATACGCGTAAATAGAGATGGTCGAGGGTTTCGACATCCGCCACTAATCTATTGAGTAGATCTCCTTGGCGAAAACGGCTGATCCCGCCGGGAGATAACGGTAGAACTTTACTGAAGGCGAAAACACGTAAATGAGCTAAAACTTTAAACGTTGCGTCATGGCTCACTAAACGTTCAGCGTAGCGTCCCGCTGTACGGAATATGGCGGCTCCACGAACACCCGCGGCGGGGAGCATGTAGTTAAAGAAATAAATTCCGGGAAAACCGACAATCGCTGTACCTGCTAAAAACCAACCCGATAGCGTGAGAAGCCCAATACTGGCGAGTAACGTGACAATAGCCAGAATAATCCCTAATGAAATTAAGAACCAATGGCGGCGATAAAGCGCTAAAAAAGGTAATAATACTTTCATTTTTAGAGCTCCTCATGACGGTGAGCAAGTAGTTGGGCAAAAGGCCCTTCAGATTGACTCAGTTGTTGATAATTGCCACGTTGAATTATTTGCCCATTGGCCATCACCCAAATTTGGTCATAGCCGACGGTTTCTTCCAATAGATGCGTGACTAACAAAGTAGTTTGCTGAGCAGATAACTGATTCAGAGTCTCCATAACGCGTTGTTCGCTGTGGGCATCTAAACTTGCCGCCGGCTCATCTAATAAGAGTAGACGAGAAGGTTTTAATAATACACGGGCTACAGCGACACGTTGAGCTTGCCCGACCGATAATCGAGCGGCATAGTCACCAAGGCGGGTATTTAAACCATCCGGTAGATTGGGTACAAATTCAGCTACGTAGGCTTTTTCAATCGCAGATTGAATTTCCTTGTCAGAAGCCTCCGGCTTGCCTAAACAGATATTCTCAACCAAAGTTTGTTCGGGTAAATGTGGATTTTGACCTACCCAGCCTACCAGTGCTCGCCATTGTTCAGGTTGCAGTTGGCTTAGCTCGTGACCATTAATGGTAATGGAGCCACGATAAGGTAAGAAGCCAAGTAATAAGTTGAGTAGGGAGCTTTTACCAGCACCACTTTGCCCTACTAAAGCAATACGTTGCTGTGGTTCGATAGTAAAATCGAGGGGACCAGCAAGGCATACACCATCATGGGATAAGACTTCTAATTGTTTGGCTTCAATACGAATGGGTTGGTCATCCAGAACCAAACTTCCCTGTTGCTGTTTTTCCTCACCATGGCTCTCAAGTAAAGTAACCAATGATTCGGCTGCGCCTACGGCTTGTGCTTTCGCGTGATAGTAAGTGCCTAAATCACGTAATGGTTGGAAAAATTCAGGAGATAAAATGAGCGCAAGGAAACCGGCAAATAAACTCACACCTAACCCATAACTACCGAAATTGATTTCTCCTAGATAGGAGAAACCAAAATAAACAGCCACGACGGCGATCGATATAGACGCAAAAAATTCTAAAACAGCGGAAGATAAAAACGCCATGCGCAAAACTTCCATTGTTCTAGAACGAAAATCTTCAGTGGATTCACGAATTTGGTTTACTTCTGCCTTCCCACGGAAAAACAGTCGTAGGGTATCTAAGCCTCGTAATCTATCGAGGAAACTACCACTTAAGCGGCTCAATGCTAAGAAGTTTCGGCGGTTAGCATCCGCGGCACCTAATCCAACCAGCGCCATAAAAACGGGGATCAGCGGAGCTGTAACGAAGAGAATTAATCCGGCAACCCAGTTAAACGGGAAAATGGCAATGAGGATCATGATTGGGATGATCCCTGCTAAATACATTTGGGGTAGATAGCGAGAATAATAATCTTGCATATCTTCAATCTGTTCCAAAATGATGGTTGCCCAGCTGCCCGCCGGCTTACCTTTCACCCAAACTGGACCTAATTCTTGGAGTTTATCTAACACCATCCCTCGAACCTGTTGTCTGATAATTTGACCACAGTGAAAGCCAACACGCTCTCGGATATAGTGAACAATAGCTCGTAGGGCGAATACGCTAATCAATAGAGCGAAGTCCGTGAGTAATTGTTCTCGGGGGATATGGTCCATCATTAGGGCTTGTAAGATTACAGCCAAGAACCAAGCTTGAGCAATAATCAGTAAACCACTTACAATGCCTAATAGCATAGAAATTCGGAGCCAACGTTTAGCCGGAGCGCTATGTTGTTTTAACCAACGCACCAATTCAGTCTGTCTTGATTTATCCATAATGATTTAGTTAGCAGGTGTAGTTTTAATGTTATTGAGTACTGTTAGACGAGGCAAAAAAAAGCCTAATCTAACGACATTTTTCCTTATCATAACAGCTTCTAAGGGATATGTTGCATAATAAAAACGGGTTATTTAAATAGAACAATTTTTGTTATCGATATGTTTTATAAAGGTAAATTATAATGAAGCTAAATATGAAAGGTTTTGAGTTAGCGGGGGATGTTACCGTTATTATCGATGAAAAATAAGGTGGCTTAATTTAGATTTGTTAAGCCACCGACATTTTATTGAAGAAATAACTCTGAATAGGTAGAAAGTATTTCTATTAATTTATTCAGTTGTAATTTCTAACCACGCTTTGGTTTTTAACTGGTATTGACCGTTAAGCAGTTTGTCCCATGCAGCCTTTTTGCTCGGAATATCATCAAAATGTGTTATCTGCTCTTCGATAACGTTCCAAGTGTCTGCCGTGGATTGCCAAATAATGCACTCATAGTTAGATATCTCAGCTTCACTATGGCACATCACAATGTCATCGTGACCATCTTGATTGACATCTGCCATAAATCCAAGACAACTCTGAGGGCTATAATAATTGGTGCAATACCAGCTGCCACTAATATCGTCTCCCATGGAAAACCAACTTTGAGGGATGGGTTTACTATTTTTCGCCATCACTAAAACATCTTTCAGCAACTTTTGATTTTCTGGTGAATAGTCACTGGTTTTCAATAGCATTTGATATTCAGGATTTTGGTTCAGTTTTGCGAGCGCGTCTTGGCCTCGTTTACCGAGGTTTTCTAGGTCGTAACCCAAGGTACGGTTAATCTTAATTTTTCCTTGCTCAATTGCAGACATCATGCTGTTGACTGTGATCTTTTCGAAATTCGCAATTGGACTATTAATGATGAGGATAATGCCAATCAAGCTGCTTATTGCCACTTTGTTGATAGAACCTAAGGAAAGTGACCAACTCTGTCTTTTGAGAAGGATGGCAATACTGTAGGAGAGGATGATTAATGCTAGGAATATCGCGATGGTAAATGCATACAGGCGGCTCACACTCCAACTGTATTGATTCACACGAACTAAAATGCCATATAGCGAAAGGGCTGAAAATGCGTTTAATAACACAATGCTAGTCAGTACAAAACTATTAAAAATGACACCAAATTGCTGACGATGGGTTCCATCACCATAGACGGCATTAATAAAAATGACATTTAAAATGATAAAGCCAAGCATTGTGCCTGAACCTAATTCAGAAGAGGTAAAACGCACATTTGTTGCTAGCGATATAACGAAGCCAATTAAGAAAATAATGGCAACAACGCTGAGTAGTGGTAAGAAAAATAGAGAGAAGTATCGGACTATATTATTCAACTGCATTACGAGCTTGGCACGAAGAAATAGCAAGCTGATGTTAAATCCCAATAAAAATGCCACCCAAAGTGTATATTCGCTGTCAAGAAGATGGCTGAGAGCAGACAGATTTACAATGGAAAATAAGAAGCTGGCTTGCTTCACAATAAGCGCTAATAATCCCCCAATGGCACATGACGTAATACCGAATAAGGTATTACGAAAATAGTAACCCACTAAACAACCATAATTCGCTTTCCATGTCCCTGTTGCTTGGTAGTTCTGCATCCAGGGTAACAAGAAAAAAATTAGCACAGTTAGCGTGACACCGACTAAAAAGGGGTCCCTACTGCTGGAATATTCCAAATCTACGCTTTGCCAAGTATTAATCCAACAAGCCAGAACAATCACGAGAATGATGTTTAGATAGAAAGCGGATTGTTTAGCATTGGTAATCAGGAAACTGATTACTGAGGGTACAAAGATAGCCAAGATCAGAGGTAGGTAAGCCAATGTTGGGCTTAATTCGATGCTGGTACGCGTGGAATAATCCAAATTGGCTGTAATGATGATGCCTTGAATGATGGCTAAGATCGAAATAATGACGTAAGCAAGCCGACTAATCGGCTCTTTTTGTGTTTGTGGATCCATGCAATTCCCTTATTTAATTAGTATCGTTATCGGATTGAGTATAGGGAGTGGATTTAAGGCGTAATATAAACTTGCTCCTAATTAGGGAATAAAAAAAGCGCCTTAGTGGAATTAAGGCGCTTGAGTATTCTAGAGGCAATAATTATTTATTGTCTGCTAATCCATCAAGATAACGTTCTGCATCTAATGCCGCCATACAGCCAGTTCCAGCGGAAGTAATTGCCTGACGATAAATATGATCCATTACATCACCTGCGGCAAAAATACCTTCAACAGAGGTTTGAGTTGCATTACCATTAGTGCCGGATTGCACTTTGATGTAGCCATTATTTAATACTAATTGACCTTCAAAAATCCCCGTGTTAGGGCTATGACCAATAGCAATAAATGCGCCCATTACAGCGACATCTTCAGTTTTACCTGTTTTTGTGCAACGTAAACGAACGCCAGTTACGCCCATATCGTCACCAAGAACTTCATCTAAGGTATTGTCAGTGTGCAGAACAATATTACCGTTTTCGACTTTATCCATTAGGCGATTGATTAGGATTTTTTCAGCTCTAAAGCTATCACGGCGGTGAATGAGATGAACTTCTGAGGCAATGTTGGACAGGTATAATGCTTCTTCAACCGCCGTATTCCCTCCACCAACAACAGCAACTTTTTGATTGCGATAGAAGAATCCATCACAAGTTGCACAAGCTGAAACCCCACGACCTTTAAAGGCTTCTTCGGAAGGTAAACCGATGTAACGGGCTGATGCGCCTGTCGCGATAATCAATGCGTCACAAGTGTATTCGGTGTCATCGCCAAAAAGACGGAAAGGGCGTTGCTGAAAATCAACTTTAGTAATATGGTCATTGATGATTTCAGTTTCGAATTTTTCAGCATGAGCCTGCATGCGTTCCATGAGTCCTGGGCCAGTTAAGCCCTCAGGATCACCCGGCCAGTTTTCAACTTCAGTGGTTGTAGTTAATTGACCGCCTTTTTCCACCCCAGTAATCAGTGCAGGGTGTAAATTTGCGCGAGCGGCGTAAACCGCTGCGGTATAACCAGCAGGACCTGAACCTAAAATGATTAACTTGCGATGTGTGGTTGTGCTCATGAATTCCTCGTTTAGTCTCAAAAAAGCATATTCACGATTGTAGGAGAAATAGGGGGTTAACAAAAGTGATTTAACCAACCATTCATTGGAGTAGTGCAAATTTTTCTGATAGGCAATACCAATTAAGAGTTAAAAAATGAAAGGGAAAGTGCTCTAATCACGAAGTGATATTTTTAGGAATTATCCTGAATTGTGTCCGCGAAACGTTTTACTGGAAAAAAAACCGAAATCTTGTACTGATTTTTATTCATTTACTTTGACAATCGGCTGCGCATTTGCGAAAACATCTATCTAAGAGTTAATTATCTAGCAGGTCAATGGAAATGGCGCATTTTTGTTCTTACTGGAAAATTAACTTTACGTCATTCATTAACCTAAATAATGGTGATGATTGTGAACAAGGCTTCAGTTCACGGGAACTTCAGTATTACGAATAAAATAGGCCCACAGATGAATACTAACGTAAATTAGTAGGCGATCAGATGGTGCGGTTTTATAGATGTACAAAATAACAATTAGAGAAAGAGAGATAAGAGATGATTGACAATAAAAAGCGTCCTGGCAAAGACCTAGACCGTATTGACAGGAACATACTGAACGAATTACAGAAAGATGGGCGTATCTCTAACGTAGAACTATCTAAGCGTGTTGGTTTATCTCCAACACTCTGTTTAGAGCGTGTCCGTCGTCTTGAAAGACAGGGTTTTATTTCTGGTTACACAGCATTACTAAACCCTCATTACTTAGATGCATCATTACTGGTTTTTGTGGAAATTACGCTTAACCGTGGTGCGCCAGATGTCTTTGAACAATTCAATACGGCAGTTCAAAAACTTGAAGAAATTCAAGAGTGTCACCTTGTATCAGGTGATTTTGACTATCTGTTGAAAACGCGTGTGCCTGATATGTCCGCATATCGTAAATTACTAGGTGAAACCCTGCTACGTCTTCCTGGCGTAAACGACACTCGCACCTATGTAGTTATGGAAGAAGTTAAACAAAGTAACCGTTTAGTGATTAAAACTCGCTAATCTCACTTTGTTCCACCTATTCCTGCACAGCAATCCCTATTGTTGTCACACTGCAGTTTCAACGCTGAGTTTACTCAGCGTTGTTCCGTTTTAGGCTATTCATTTCTGATGAGTTATCCTGCGGATCTCTCTTTCGAACACTATCTAGTCATTTATCGTCTTATACTCAAAAATAGTCAGAAATTTTCATTTCAATTTATTGATTTTAAAGCTATAAACAATTAAGAATTTTGACCTTAAATAGAGTTTGAATCCTCATTCGTAAGATGAAATACTGAATCTTATGGGATCTATGATGTGTTAATTTGCCTTAATCTGCTTAAAGCAGGCACATTAAGGGGATTAGTGGTAGAATAATCATAGAGTAACCCCTTACTCAGTAACAACATTAGCCTGTAAGAACATCAGTCAGTAAAGAAACAATAATGAGCCAAGAATATACCGAAGATAAATATATCAAATTTAAAAAGCTCAGTAGCGGCAGACGGCTATTAGAGGTCATTTTGCTGGCTATCTGTCTTAGCGCTATCTTTTTAATGGTGGCGTTATTGAGCTTTAGTCCTTCTGACCCTAGCTGGTCCCAAACAACATGGGATGCCCCTGTTAAAAATTTAGGGGGCAGTATCGGCTCGTGGAGCGCCGATATTTTATTTTCTGCTTTTGGCATACTTGCCTTTGCTATTCCGCCGATTTTGCTATTAGGCTGTTGGGCCATTTATCATTATGAGAGCCAGCGCCGTTATATTGATTTCTTCTCATTATCTTTACGCCTTATTGGTGGATTAGCCCTAATCCTGTCATCTTGCGGTTTAGCTGCACTCAATTTCGATGATTTACCTAATTTTGCATCAGGCGGAGTGATAGGTAGTGTATTTAGTAATGCAATCATGCCGTGGTTTAATTCCTTGGGGGCAACGCTAGCATTACTATTTTTATGGGCGATTAGCTTTACTTTATTTACGGGATGGTCATGGTTGACCATCGCTGAAAAATTGGGCGCTGGAATATTACTACCAATTACATTACTCACGAATCGTGCTCGTGGGGATGATTTGGATGAGTATGATTATGATGTAGAAGAAACAGAGGACGCATTACAACGTGCTCAGCAGGCCGAACATCAAGCAAATCATGATGCTCAAAGTATTGATATGGATGATGTCCTATTTTCAGCACCGACTGTTGCTGAATTGGTTCATGACGATATCGAACCACAAGTTGAAAAGCAGCCATTAGCTCAAGATGTACAAGCAGTGACTCCAAGCATCCATCAATCCCAGCCTACATCATTTGTTGTACAGCCGATGGATGATGAACCGTTACCGACTTTCTCTGCAACGGATGAGCCACAAACCTATCATTTTAATGCGCCTGAAGATGAACAATCACAGGTCGATAATCAATATCAGCAACCTGCGGTAAGCCAGAATCAATATGAAGAACGAGCGGCTTATAATGAGATAAAAGAGCCTTCTGTATTTACGCCGCAGGATGAGCTCACTCATTTCAATTCACAACCATATAATCAACAGCCACAAGTGACTCCGACAGCACCTGTTATCGCGAAGCCTGAGGCCTCACAAACGTTCACTCCTTCGTTTACATCGCCTGCGACACCATCTACGCCGGCAGTTGGAATGGAGGTTTCAGATCTGGGCAAACCTTTAGTATCCGAAGTCTCCGACCGAGTTGCTAACTCAGCGGCGTTGGCAGCGGCAGGTATCTCGATTGCAGCAATGGATCGTCATGCGCAAGTTAAGAAAAATATGGAGCCAGAGTTACCGCGTCCAAATCCGGTACGCTTGCCAACTCGTCGCGAATTATATGGTATTCGTATTCCTTCTCTGCGTGATGCTGAATTGCAGCGCCGCCAAGAAGAAGCATCTCAGCGTGAACAAACCTATCAGCAACAGACTTCAGCTGAAGAGCCTGGGAATGAAGAGGTAAAAACGGACGAAGAGTTAGATCAAGAACGATTACTAAGTCTTCAATTTATGGAGCAACAACGTCAGCGTTATGGTGAAATTGATTCTGATGACCATAGCTTAGAGACACCGCCTCATTCAGTACAGGCTGAGCCACAGCCGGAAATACCCCAGGTATATACGTCTTCATATACTCAACCTAACATTGAGCATCGTTGGCCATCTGCATCTGAATCGGATGAGATCACTGTAGCGCCAGCAGCATATAGCCAGCCATCAAATATTCATCACTTTACTGCTCATGTAGATGATGAACCGACATTAGAAAGTGAATACGATGATTTAGAGCCAAAAATTGATTTAAGCTCATCATTTTCAGTTTTAGAAGATTTTTCTCCTGTGGATGATCTCATCGATGATGAGCCTACCACACCGATATTTATGCCATCATTTACTGCACCTCCTGTGTCTATCCCACCAGAAGCACCTGTAAATAATTTTAATGTTGCAAATACTTCTGAACCGGCTCAAACTTTTGCGCAGCCGCAACAGCCGCAACAGCCGCAACAGCCGCAACAGCCGCAACAGCCGCAACAGCCGCAACAGCCGCAACAGCCGCAACAGCCGCAACAGCCGCAACAGCCGCAACAGCCGCAACAGCCGCAACAGCCACAGCAGGATAGTTTATTCCATCCATTTTTAGTCCGTAACGACCAACCGTTGCCAAAGCCAACGACACCTATGCCTTCCCTCGACTTGCTAGCGAGTCCGCCAGAGCAAGAAGAGCCGGTGGATATGTTCAAGTTGGAGCAAACGGGAAGATTGATTGAAGCACGCTTAAATGACTATCGCGTGAAAGCGGAAGTCGTTGGCTTCTCTCCTGGTCCAGTGATTACCCGTTTTGAGTTAGATTTAGCACCGGGCGTAAAAGCGGCGCGCATCTCAACATTATCGCGAGATCTTGCTCGTTCGTTATCAACCACCGCTGTGCGTGTTGTTGAAGTGATTCCGGGCAAGCCGTATGTTGGTTTAGAACTCCCTAATGAAAAACGCCAAACTGTTTATTTACGCGAAGTCTTAGATTGCGATGATTTTAGAAAGAATCCATCGCCGCTGACTATCGTGTTAGGTAAAGATATTGAAGGCGACCCAGTCGTTGCCGATTTAGCTAAAATGCCTCACTTACTTGTCGCGGGTACAACGGGCTCAGGTAAATCTGTTGGGGTCAACGCCATGATCCTCAGTATTTTGTATAAAGCGAAACCTGAAGATGTGCGCTTTATTATGATCGACCCTAAAATGTTGGAATTATCCATCTATGAAGGTATTCCTCATCTGCTCACTGAGGTCGTAACCGACATGAAAGATGCTGCCAATGCCCTGCGTTGGTGTGTCAACGAAATGGAACGACGCTATAAACTGATGTCCGCACTAGGCGTTCGTAACCTTGCTGGTTATAACGATAAAATCAAAGCAGCGGCAGAGATGAATCGACCAATCCCTGATCCATTCTGGAAGCCGGGCGATAGCATGGATATTGAACATCCAACATTGAAAAAAGAGCCTTACATCGTGGTGATGGTGGATGAATTTGCCGACTTGATGATGACCGCAGGGAAAAAAGTGGAAGAGCTGATTGCGCGTTTAGCACAAAAAGCACGTGCTGCGGGAATTCACCTTGTTTTGGCCACTCAGCGCCCTTCAGTGGACATTATTACGGGGTTAATTAAAGCAAATATTCCAACGCGTATTGCATTCACCGTATCCAGCAAAATTGACTCACGAACCATACTTGACCAAGGTGGCGCGGAATCTCTGCTAGGAATGGGGGATATGCTTTATCTTCCACCGAACTCATCAATTCCAATGCGCGTACACGGTGCGTTTGTTCGTGACCAAGAAGTTCATGCTGTTGTGAATGATTGGAAAGCTCGTGGTAAACCTCAGTATATTGATAGCATCACTTCATGCAGTGACGACAGTGATGGTGCTGGCGGTTATGACAGTGGTGATGAAGAGCTTGATCCACTGTTTGACCAAGCTGTTGAGTTTGTTGTTGAGAAGCAACGGGTATCAATCTCTGGTGTACAGCGTCAGTTCCGTATTGGTTATAACCGTGCTGCTCGTATTGTGGAGCAAATGGAAAACCAAGGAATTGTCAGTGAGCCTGGACATAATGGTAACCGTGAAGTATTAGCTCCTCCATCGATGGGACATTAATAAAGAAATCTCCCAATTGCTGGTTTAATTCAAGGGGTGTATAAAGATACAACGCTTCTTGAGGTATTAATTTAAAGGTCTCTGTTCGATGAAAAAAATGATGTTATTAGGTGCGTTAGCCCTAAGTTTAAACGTAGGCCAAGTATTGGCGGATGCGAGTCAAGACCTTCAGGATCGACTGAGTAAGGTCAATAGTTTCCAAGCCAGTTTTACACAGAAAGTCACCAGTCCTGAAGGCGACTTGATCCAAGAAGGTGTTGGTGACTTGTGGATAGAGCGACCTAATTTATTTAACTGGAATATGACATCGCCAGATGAAAGTGTCTTAGTATCAGATGGTAAAAACTTATGGTTTTATAACCCATTTGTTGAGCAAGTGACGGTCACTAATTTGTCGGATGCGACCCAAGATACGCCATTTTTACTGATTACACGTAACAATCCGCAAGATTGGAAACAGTATTCTATTATCCAGCAGGGTAATAATTTTGATTTAAAACCAAAACAGACTAATGGCACGCTGAAAAGCTTCTCTATTACAGTTAACCCACAAGGTACCATTGAGAAGTTTGCGGCAGTTGAGCAAGATGGGCAAACCAGCGCTTATCAATTAAAACAGCAAAAAAATGGTGCTGTTGATCCAAGCAAATTTAAATTTACGGTACCGAAAGGTGTCACATTAGATGACCAGCGTTCTAAGGCTCACTAATGAATAGGCGGTAAAAGGGGACATAGTGGGAAACCTCTCTCTCGATTTTTCACAAAATGAATTCCAACCTCTGGCCGCGCGTATGCGGCCAGAGTCTCTTGAGCAATATATCGGTCAAAAGCATTTACTTGCTCAGGGTAAACCTTTGCCTCGAGCAATTAAGGCCGGTCATTTACACTCAATGATCCTATGGGGACCACCGGGAACCGGTAAAACGACGTTAGCTGAAATTATTGGGCACTATGCACAAGCTGATATTGAACGCCTTTCAGCGGTCACGTCAGGCATAAAAGAGATCCGAGAGTCCATTGAGAAAGCACGCCAAAATCTCAGTGCAGGGCGCAGAACTATTTTGTTTGTGGATGAGGTTCACCGCTTTAATAAAAGCCAGCAAGATGCATTTTTACCACATATTGAAGATGGCACGATTACCTTTATCGGTGCGACGACAGAAAACCCCTCTTTTGAACTCAATTCAGCATTGCTATCGCGTGCGCGAGTTTATTTATTGAAATCATTGGATGAGAGTGAAATTGAAGATGTTTTACTTCAAGCATTGAGTGATAGCACCCGTGGATTAGGTGGGCAAAACATTATCCTACCTGATAGCACCCGAAAAATGATTGCTCAGTTAGTCAATGGTGATGCTCGGCGCTCGTTAAATCTGCTGGAAATGATGGCGGACATGGCTGAAGCTGATAGCCAAGGTCAGCGAGTTTTAACCTCTGATTTACTCAAAGAGGTTAGCGGTGAGCGGGCAGTACGTTTCGATAATAAAGGCGATCGCTATTACGATTTAATATCGGCGCTTCATAAATCGGTGCGAGGCTCTGCCCCAGATGCTGCGCTGTATTGGTATGCAAGAATTATTACCGCAGGTGGTGATCCTTTGTATGTGGCGCGTCGTTTATTAGCCATTGCCTCTGAAGATGTTGGTAATGCAGATCCGCGAGCCATGCAGGTCGCGATTTCCGCATGGGACTGTTTTACTCGAGTAGGTCCTGCAGAAGGTGAGAGGGCGATTGCTCAAGCAATAGTCTATTTAGCTTGTGCACCGAAAAGTAATGCCGTCTATACCGCGTATAAAGCGGCAATCAAAGATGCTCAGATGCAACCTGATTATGATGTCCCTGAACATTTAAGAAATGCGCCAACAAAACTGATGAAAGAATTAGGTGTGGGGAAAGAGTATCGCTATGCTCACGATGAAGCTAATGCTTATGCTGCCGGTGAAAACTATTTCCCAGAGCCGATGAAGACGACCCGCTATTACTATCCGACTTCTCGCGGATTAGAAACTAAAATTGCCGAAAAACTCGACTGGTTAGCCCAACAGGATCAAATTAGCGTAACAAAACGCTATCGCTAAACTGGGCAATGGGGTAAGGTTATAAAGCAAAAATAATTTATATATAATGCCGGAGCGCATTATATCAGGTCCCATTATTTACTAACAAAATCACAGGATAAGCATGCTCGATCCAAATTTACTGCGTACGGAGCTAGACGCGGTTGCTACAAAACTGGCTCGCAGGGGTTTTACCCTTGATGTGGAAAAGCTGCGTGAATTAGAAGAGCGCCGCAAAGTTTTACAAGTTGAAACTGAAACCCTGCAAGCAGACCGTAACTCGCGATCGAAAACGATTGGTGCTGCCAAAGCGCGTGGTGAAGATATTGAGCCATTACGCTTGGAAGTGAACCAATTAGGCGAAAAATTGGATACTGCTAAAGCAGAGTTAGAGAAGCTTCAACAAGAAATCCGTGATATTGCATTGAGTATCCCGAATATTCCTGATGATCAGGTTCCAGACGGTAAAGACGATTCTGACAACGTAGAAGTTGCGCGTTGGGGTGAGCCTCGTCAATACGATTTCGAAGTAAAAGATCACGTTAGTTTAGGTGAATTAGCAGGTGGTTTAGACTTCCCTGCGGCGGTGAAACTAACAGGTGCTCGCTTTGTTGTAATGAAAGGTCAAATTGCGCGTATGCATCGTGCATTGGCTCAATTTATGCTGGATTTACACACTGAAAAGCATGGTTACCAAGAGCTGTATGTTCCTTATTTAGTGAACCACGATACACTATATGGGACAGGCCAATTACCTAAATTTGGTGAAGACTTATTCCACACTAAACCATTGGAAGAAGAAGCGGATAGTAGCACTTATGCGCTGATCCCAACGGCAGAAGTTCCAGTGACTAACTTGGTTCGTGACGAAATTTTAGATGAAGATGCTCTTCCACTGAAAATGACGGCACATACACCATGTTTCCGTTCTGAAGCCGGTTCTTACGGTCGTGATACTCGTGGTCTGATCCGTATGCACCAATTTGATAAAGTCGAATTAGTGCAGATTGTGCACCCAGAAAAATCAATGGAAGCACTGGAAGAATTAACGGGTCATGCAGAAAAAGTTCTGCAATTACTGGAACTACCATACCGTAAAGTGATCCTGTGCACCGGTGACATCGGGTTTGGTTCACGCAAAACCTATGATTTAGAAGTTTGGTTACCTGCACAAAATACATACCGTGAAATCTCTTCTTGCTCAAATATGTGGGACTTCCAAGCTCGCCGTATGCAAGCGCGTTTCCGTGGTAAGAGTGACAAGAAAACCCAACTGGTTCATACATTGAATGGTTCTGGTTTAGCGGTAGGCCGTACTTTAGTCGCGGTGCTGGAAAACTACCAGCAAGCAGATGGTCGTATTCAAGTGCCAGAAGTATTACGTCCATATATGAATGGATTAGAGTATATCGGTTAACCGATATAAGCTCTTTATTGAAAGCCGTCCCTGTTCGCAGTGGCGGCTTTTTTGTATTAAAGCTACTGAAAAATAGCAATAAAAAAGCGGGAAAGTTAATTTCCCGCTCATCGTACATGATTCTCGATTGTGGAGCCAATACTTTGAATGTATCTAGGTATCAGATTATATCTTACTGGATCAGCGAGTTTGTTTGAGACTGTTTTGCTTCAGAGAAGAACAGACTACGATACGAGCTGTAGTAAGTTGCGTACATAATTGGCATTGAGATTAATAAGCCTAAGCCGAATGGGATCACTGAGACAATGATTAAAATTGCCATGATGATAAAGAATAAAATTCCCGGTAACAGGTTTTTCTTCACCGCTTGCAGGCTAGCAGAAATAGCAGCCCCCACTTTAAAGTCATGGTTCATGACCAATGCAGGAGCAAACCAGGTTAATGCCGTACCGACCAAACCCGCAATTGCCATGATAATTGTTGCGAACATAATAGAGCCACTAGAGGCTAAAATTGCGGCATCAGATGCGCCACCGTATTGATTAGCTTGCATTGCTAAATTAAATAGCGCAGAGCCTGCGACTAAGAATGCCAGTATCATACCCACTAGATTAGCAGCAAAGTTAACCGCACCTACTGCGAATAGAGCGCCGAATTTCTGCTGAAAGCCTGCAAATAGCAGACCTAGCTCAGCTTGTCCGGTTTTACGTTGGTTTTCACAGATAGCAATAATTCCGCCAACGAAGATTGGAGTAATAAACGTGAGCAGTAAATTCACGAATGGGATCATTGAAATAACAATAATAATGGCAAATAGCACAATATTAATCAGGATCCACATACCTAATTTTTCTTTAATCAGAGACCATGCTTGACTGATCCAATTAACACCATCACCTGCATCTACCGAACGAGGTTCTGGGTTAAATATGAGGTTATCAGAAGGAGTTTGTGCATTCATTGGCGGGGTAGTGTTATTTTCCGCACTAAAGTTTTCATTATTCATGGTAGAAATAAACCTATTTGTAGTGATGAGTTAGCAATATTTTATTATAGATAAGTATTGGAATTATGTTTGTAGTAACCAACCTTATACCCTGCATTATGCATAGAAACATATTTATATTAAAGCAGACTATTCTGGTTAAGTATCATTAAGTTATTTGATTCAATTTTAAGATAATCAAAACTGTGAGGGAATTTATAAAGCTAAATAGGATTAGCATTGAATAAATTTCTATTTTTTAGAATAGGTGCAATATATTGCGGGTAATAAAAGGCCCTATTTTAAATAGGGCCTTTTTATCATCAATAAATAACTTTTTTACCGTAGCTTTCTAGAATATTTTTCACACGTTCCATGACGTCTTTTGACGGTGGCTTTACACCATCAAGTTTATATTCTTCACCCATGGTTTCCCATTTATGCTTACCCAGCTCATGGTAAGGTAGAAGCTCAATTTTTTCAATATTATTCATATCTTTAACGAATTCACCTAGCATATGAACAGAGTGGTCATCATCGCTCCAGCCTGGAACAACCACATAACGGATCCACGTTTTTTGGTTACGTTTGGCAAGGTAACGTGCAAATTCTAAGGTACGATGATTAGAAACACCAACCAGTTTTTGGTGAATTTCGTCATCCAGCTGTTTCAGATCTAACATGACTAAATCGGTGACTTCCATCAATTCATCAATCACGGGATCATAACGACGTACAAATCCGTTAGTATCTAAACAGGTATGGATATTCTCTTTCTGGCAAGCACGGAACCAATCACGCACAAATTCTGCCTGTAAAATGGCTTCACCACCAGATGCAGTAACACCGCCACCAGTTGCATTCATAAAATGGCGATAAGTGACCGCTTCCTTCATTAATTCATCAACGGTGACCATCTTACCGGTATGAGTATCCCAAGTATCGCGATTATGGCAATACAAGCAACGCATTAAGCAGCCTTGAAAAAAGACAATAAAGCGAATTCCCGGGCCATCGACGGTACCACAGGATTCAAAAGAGTGAATTCGCCCAAATGTTGCCGGTGGCGAAGTTGTTGAAATTTCAGTCATTGGTATGATTTGTTCGGTTGACATAGCAGGTACTCCAAAATATCCATCATACTTTCAGCTGTAGGAGACATTGAGTTACTTGGGTATATACTTCAGTATATTAACCCCCGATATCTTCACTTGCCGATTATCTACGACTTACGTTATTTAGGATATAACCCATTAATTGCTGGGCTATAGTTTCTTATTAACTAAGCTAGAAAGGCCCCAAATGGAGGGGCCTCTAATTTATTTTACTTTATAGTCTTAGCTAATTATTACAGAGTACTAGTGAAAGTACGAGTAATAACGTCTTGTTGCTGTTCTTTAGTCAGAGAGTTAAAGCGCACTGCATAACCAGATACACGGATGGTCAGCTGTGGATATTTCTCTGGGTTTTCCATTGCATCTAGCAGCATTTCACGGTTCATAACGTTCACGTTCAGGTGCTGACCGCCTTCGATAGAAGACTCGTGGTGGAAGTAACCATCCATCAGACCTGCTAAGTTAGTTTTACGAACTTCATCATCTTTACCTAATGCATTTGGCACGATAGAGAAGGTATAAGAAATACCATCTTTCGCGTAAGCAAATGGCAGTTTAGCGACTGAAGTTAGTGATGCAACAGCACCTTTCTGGTCACGACCGTGCATTGGGTTTGCACCTGGTCCGAATGGTGCGCCTGCACGACGACCATCTGGAGTGTTACCTGTTTTCTTACCATACACAACGTTAGAAGTGATGGTCAGAACTGACTGAGTCGGAACCGCGTTACGGTAAGTAGGCAGTTTCTGAATTTTCTTCATGAAACGTTCTACTAAGTCACAAGCGATATCATCAACGCGTGGGTCGTTGTTACCGAATTGTGGGTATTCACCTTCGATTTCGAAGTCGATAGCGATACCATCTTCGTCACGAATAGGTTTAACTTTCGCGTATTTGATTGCAGACAGTGAGTCAGCAGCAACAGATAGACCCGCGATACCACATGCCATTGTACGATAAACATCACGGTCATGCAGAGCCATCAATGCAGCTTCATAGCTGTATTTGTCATGCATGAAGTGGATGCAGTTCAGTGCCGTGACATACTGAGTCGCTAACCAGTCCATGAATTGGTCCATACGATTCATCACTGTATCGAAGTCGAGAACTTCGTCCAGGATTGGTGCATGTTTAGGACCAACTTGCATTTTCAGTTTTTCATCAATACCACCATTGATGGTATACAGCATGGTTTTCGCTAAGTTAGCGCGAGCACCGAAGAACTGCATTTGTTTACCAACAATCATTGGGCTTACACAACAAGCGATAGCATAGTCATCGTTGTTGAAGTCTGGACGCATTAAGTCATCATTTTCATACTGCACAGAAGACGTATCGATAGAAACTTTTGCTGCGAACTTTTTAAAGTTCATTGGCAGTTTTTCTGACCACAGGATAGTCATGTTAGGCTCTGGAGATGGGCCCATGGTATACAGTGTGTTCAGGAAACGGAACGTATTTTTAGTTACCAGAGTACGGCCATCAAGACCCATACCTGCCAGTGATTCAGTTGCCCAAATTGGGTCGCCAGAGAACAGCTCATCGTATTCTGGAGTACGTAAGAAACGTACCATACGCAGTTTCATGACTAAGTGGTCAATCAGCTCTTGCGCTTGTTCTTCAGTCAGTTTGCCTTCTTCCATATCACGTTGGATGTATACGTCTAAGAACGTAGATACACGACCAAATGACATTGCAGCACCGTTTTGAGATTTAACAGCAGCTAAATAACCGAAGTAAGTCCACTGAACGGCTTCTTGAGCGTTGGTTGCAGGACCAGAGATATCGTAGCCGTATTTAGCAGCCATCTCTTTAATTTGACCCAGAGCGCGGTGCTGTTCAGCAATCTCTTCGCGCAGTTGGATGGTCATTTGCAGGTCTTCACCTTTCTCTAATCTTTCTTGCAGAGAAGTGAATTGGTTGAATTTGTCTTTCATCAGGAAATCAATACCGTACAGTGCAACACGACGGTAGTCACCGATGATACGACCACGGCCATAGGCATCCGGTAAACCCGTTAAGATACCTGATTTACGGCATTTTAAGATGTCTGGAGTATAAACATCAAAAACACCTTGGTTATGGGTTTTACGGTAGTCTGTGAAGATTTTTTTCAGACTTGGATCTAAAGCACGATCGTAAGCTTTACATGAACTTTCAACCATTTTGATACCACCGAACGGGATAAGACCACGTTTCAGAGGCGCATCAGTTTGTAAACCAACAACCGTTTCTAATTCTTTGCTAATGTAACCAGCATCATGGGAAGTGATGGTAGAAGCCACATCTGTGTCAAAATCAACAGGCGCATGAGTGCGGTTTTCGATTTTGATCCCTTCCATGACTTTTTCCCACAGCTTATCAGTCGCTGGAGTAGAGCCTGCTAAGAAAGATTCATCACCTTCATATGGAGTGTAGTTTTTTTGGATAAAGTCACGGACGTTGACGTTATTCTGCCAGTCACCGTGGTTAAAACCTTGCCATGCTAAAGCGAATTTTTCATTTAATTCGGACATGATACTTTTACCTTTTAACAATGGATCTTTGAGGGATCTTAATAAATCTTTGTGTACTTGTAATCGCGATAGCCATTAATCAAGAGAGATTAATGCTGATCACTACTACGTAGATGCATTAACCAGTAAATCAGGCCGACTAACACTGCGCCGCCAATAATATTTCCGATAGTTACTGGTATTAAATTTTCGGTAATAAAGTTCCCAACAGTTAAGTTAGAAAATTGTTCTGGTGCCATGTTGATATTTGACCAAAATTCAACAGGGGCGAATTCTTTAATCATGATAGCTAGAGGGATCATAAACATATTTGCAATGCTATGTTCAAAGCCGCTAGCGACAAACATTGCGATTGGCAGAATCAATACTACCAGTTTGTCAGTTAAGCTACGACCTGCATAACTCATCCAAACGGCTAGGCATACCATCAGGTTAGCTAAGATACCTAAAAACACAGCCTCAACAAAGGTATGGTGCAATTTATAGTTAGCTGTTTGTAGAACATTTAGACCCCACTGACCGTTTGCAGCAGCGTATTGTCCAGCAAACCAAATAATGAAAACAAAAAATAACGCACCGATTAAGTTACCTATATAGACGTTAAACCAGTTTAGGAACATTTTTCCCCAAGTGATTTTGCCCGTTGCTTTAGATACGATGGTAAGAACAGTGGATGTAAATAAGTCAGCACCGCATACAACAACTAACATTAATCCAAGGGAGAAGCAGATACCGCCAATCAGTTTAGTGAAACCGTAAGGAGCACTTGCTGCACCTGTTGTTGCAGTGATATAGAAAACGAAAGCGATAGAGATAAAGATACCAGCAGTGAATGCTGACAAGTAGGTAATAGCTGGGTGTTTGTTCGTTTTATAAACACCTACATCATCAGCAACTTGCGCCATGACAGCAGGAGATAATAAATTAAAAGGGTTGTCAGCTTTCATACTAACACTCTCTTACAAAGTTGATTAATTATAGCACGCAATTATAGTAACAAACGGGCGTTCTGATAAATTTGATGTGGATCATGAAGTGTTAAGAGAATGGGGTTTGAATAGCTCAAAAAACGTCAAAAACCGATTTAACCGATTGATTTTAATGATAAAAATATTTTTTAAGTTTTATAAAATTTTTTTATAGGGAGCGGCTAAACACGTTTAATAAGTAAATTTATACAGAGGAATGTTAATTAATTTCGATAATTATTATGTGATTGAAATCAAATATTACTTAAGTAAAGATAAAGGCCCGAAGGCCAATATCGTATTTAGATATTTATGCGTTAGCTCGTTTTGCTTTTTGCAGCTTTTCATAAGCAGCTAATAGCCCTTGATGAGCCGGTAAAGCTTTTAAATTTTCATCAATTGACCATAGGCCGTAAAAACAAGATTCACCTGCAATCGCTGCTGATGCCGCATCGACCGCTTCTTGGCCATACATGCGAACAAAAGCATTGTAATATTGCGCAGGATCTCTATCTTCTTCTAGGGAAAGTTGCAGTAGTGTTTGTAGGCAACGGTAATAGTTGGCTCGTTCAGGTGTAAATGCCGAACCATTAAAGTCTTGAGCCCACTCAACCCACGCAAGAGCTTGCTCAAGATCACCACCAGCTAGTGCTAACATCGATTTTAATTCACCAATGCGCAGATTGCTCCAGCCATTATCTTTACCTACAGCCAAACCTAGCAATTCGCGTACACGGGTGAAGTCATCTAATCCATCATCATCTAAT
The DNA here is from genome assembly GCF_000156395.1 of Providencia rustigianii DSM 4541. GTDB lineage: Bacteria > Pseudomonadota > Gammaproteobacteria > Enterobacterales > Enterobacteriaceae > Providencia > Providencia rustigianii. The sequence continues at coordinate 1,017,433 of NZ_GG703817.1, read as the reverse complement.
TGCTCAATCAGGGCCAGATAATCGGCTTTTTCCCATGTGCTATCAGGTAAGCTCATGATGGTGTCGCGTAAATAAGCCCCCATGGCATTGTTGGCAATGTGCAGGTCTTCAACAGGATAAATATCAGACATTCCCGGCACTAAAATACGACAAGCATAGACACCCAGATGATTGTAGTCAGCAATATATACTTCAGCATCTAGCTTATTGAAAATACTAATCAGAGTTGCAAACTCTTCAGTTGTAGAGCCTTTAAAACTCCAGTCCACGAATGGATAATCAGCATCATCTTTGAATAGATCCCAGCTAACTAAACCGCTTGAATCAATGAAGTGAGTTTCTAAGTTAGTATGTTCTGCCACTTCTTCATCATCGAAAGTCGGTGCGTTGAAGACATCTAAATCTTTCAGGCCACGACCTTGCAGTAATTCAGTGACTGTTCGTTCTAATGCCACACCAAAGTCAGGGTGAGCGCCAAAGGAAGCGAAGCAGGTTCCGTTTTGTGGGTTAAATAGAACCACACAAATTACTGGAAATTGCCCACCCAGAGAGGCATCGTAACAAAAAATTGGGAAGCCTTCTTTTTCCAGTGTATTGATAGCTTCAACAACGCCAGGATAACGAGACATTACGTCATCAGGAATAGTTGGTAGGCTAATACTTTCAGCAATTATTTTGTTTTTTACGAAACGTTCAAAGACTTCAGATAGCCCTTGAACACGAGCTTCATTCGCCGTGTTTCCCGCAGACATACCATTAGAAACATACAGATTACCGACAATATTCATTGGTATATACACAGTGCTATTATCAGATTGACGAGTAAATGGTAAAGCGCAGATGCCGCGCTCTTCATTACCCGATTGTAAGTCTATTAATTGACTTGCAGCGAGCTCGTTATCGGGATCGTAAAATTTGACTAGACGTTCATCTAACAGGCCTTGTGGTAGGCTGTCATCTTCAGGCAGTGGGAACCATTTCTCATCAGGGTAATGAACAAAATCACCTTCAGCAATGGATTTACCTAAATAAAAATCTGCAAAGAAATAGTTTGTGGATAAACGCTCAAAATATTCACCTAATGCTGAGGCTAATGCCGCTTTTTTGCTAGCACCTTTACCGTTGGTGAAACATAGCGCACACTCTTTATCTCGAATATGAACCGACCAAACATTTGGCACAGGATTTAGCCAAGAGGCTTCTTCTATATCAAAACCTAATTTTTGTAGCTTAGTTTGGAATGCATTAATGGAGTCTTCGAGAGCGGCATCTTTGCCGGGAATAAATGTTTGGCTCATTGTCAGTCACTTGTAAATGGCATGTTTCAGATATTGACTATGATACGGGCTTTTCCTTTACTGCTCACGCTTTTTATTCAAGACAATGTCATAGTGGAAAATTAAAATTTATTAAAATGACAAAGTAGGTCACAACACTCTGAGATTAAATCCACATAATAACGTGAGTTTATTTAAATTAGAAAATGGCTATTTATTGAGTTAAAGGAAAATAGGATGAAAAACAGAAATAAAGCTCTACTAGCGACACTGGTTTCACTGTTTGCCGTATCTGCATTTGCACAGCCTAATATCACTGTATTGGCAACGGGAGGAACAATTGCTGGTGGTGGAGAATCGGCGACGGGGTCAAGCTACCAAGCGGGTAAAGTTGGGATTGATTCGTTGTTAAACGCAGTTCCTGAGACCAAAAAAATTGCAAATCTGAGTGGTGAGCAGTTAGTTAATATTGGCTCTCAAGACATGAATGACCAAGTTTGGTTGACCTTAGCTAAAAAAATTAACCAAGATTGTAATAAAACTGATGGATTTGTGATCACTCATGGTACTGATACCATGGAAGAAACCGCGTTTTTCCTTGACTTAACTACATCTTGTAAAAAACCGATTGTGATGGTGGGGGCAATGCGACCTTCTACTGCATTAGGGGCTGATGGCCCTCTTAACCTGTATAATGCGGTTATTTTAGCATCAGACAAGTCAGCAGGAGATCGTGGCGTATTGATGGCAATGAACGACAAAGTGATCCAAGGTCGCAATGTCATGAAAATGAGCACCACGGAAGTTCAAGCGTTCGATGCAGTCAATGGTGGTGCGGAAGGGTTTATTCATGATGGAAAAGTAACCTACTATCAAGCGGCTCAACCTCGTAGTGATAAAGCCGCTTTTGATGTGAGTAAGTTAGAGAAATTGCCTGCGGTCGGTATTGTTTATAATTATGCCAATGCTTCAGCTGCTCCAGTTAAAGCATTACGTGAAGAAGGTGTGCAGGGGATCGTGAGTGCTGGTGTAGGTAACGGAAATATGTATAAAACTATTTTCGATTCTTTAGCCAATGCTGCTAAAGACGATATTGTTGTGGTGCGCTCAAGCCGAGTACCAACTGGCTATACAACGCGTAATGCAGAAGTTGATGATAATTTATATGGTTTTGTCGCATCAGAAAGATTAAGTCCACAAAAAGCACGAGTTTTACTTCAGTTAGCCTTAACTCAAACTAAAGATCCGAAAAAAATCCAGGAAATGTTTGAGCAATACTAATTTGTCTTAAAGTAAAGGCGACATCAATGTCGCCTTTACTTCATTAATATGAATGCGTTTCTATTAAGTAAGCATATTTTATCGAAATTAGAGTGAACCAACATCTGGCGTTAGGTTTTGAAGGTGTTCATCCAATTTTAATTTTTCTTTAAATACGGTGATATTATCGTTAGTTTTGGTGGCTGATTTTACTTCTGCATGACCGGAGAATACTCCCCCTTTTTTAATCGATAGACTCGAATAACGGATGGTTCCGTATATTTCACCATTAGTATCTATATTAATGGTTTCGGACAGGCACTCACCTTCAACTTTGCCATTAACTAATAATTCACTGCTAGTTATATTGCCGGTAACATGGCCGTTTTGCATAATTTTAACTGTGTTATTTTTACCTACGATATTGCCAATTACTTTTCCATAAATATGGACTTGTTCATTGGAGGTAATATTTCCTTCAAAAATAACATCGCGAGCAATAACGGTATTGGTTTTGTCTTCACTAATCACTGGCGTTGATGCTAATGATTTTTCCTCTATTACTTGGGATGTGATTTCTTCTCTATTGATAGTAGGGGTGGGTTCTGACTTACTTTGCTTTTTGTTGAACATGTGGCTAACCTTTTTATGATTGAAATATAAAGCTAAACAGATGATTGAAGATATGAACGCAATGATGGCAACCGTTGAATATCTAAAAAACCACGCTATCAAAGTAAGAAGCCAGAAGAAAAAACCAGTATTAAGAAATAGATATGTTTTTTCATTCCATAATCTCTTACACATTAATTTGATAATAAGTTTAAATTAAAATAGTACAGAACAATTTAAAGAATAGAAGATAATTTCAGTTTTATCTGAGGAAATTAAGTTGTTTATTTTTTATAAATAGCCGCAGATACACAAATTTAGAATGAAAAGGAGAAGTTTATTGGCAGATATAAGTGAAAATACCCATTAATAAACATTAGATGGGTATTTTAATATTAAAGTGCTTATTGCAGTAATGAGCAGCTTTATTAGAAATTATTAATCACGAAGTGACTATTTTTCTTCGTGAGCATCCGCATTATCACGGCAGTCACCTTCAGCGCAGTGACCGTATAGATATAAACTGTGATTAGACAGTTTGATTCCGTGACGTGTTGCAATGTCTCTTTGGCGTGACTCAATCGACTCATCTGTAAACTCAATCACTTTACCACAATCTAAGCAGATTAAATGGTCATGGTGATGTTGTTGGGTCAATTCGAATACAGATTTGCCACCTTCGAAGTTATGACGAGTTACAATGCCTGCATCATCAAACTGATTTAATACGCGGTATACCGTCGCTAAACCAATTTCTTCACCGATATCGATCAGCTTTTTATAGAGATCTTCCGCGCTGACGTGATGGCACTCAGGCTCCTGAAGTACTTCCAAAATCTTCAATCTCGGAAGAGTGACTTTGAGTCCTGCATTTTTCAATGCTTTATTATTATCTGTCATGCGGGTTTGTCCTGTATCTTAAATCATAAATTTAACAATAATGAGACATTTTTAACAAAAATCCAGTTGTCTTCTAAACTGATTTACAATTATAGGCATGGAAAATAAAAATAGAAACCATGCATTGTCTCATTATTTTGATGATGTTCAAAAAGCGTGTCCATAATAGGATATCTAATCGACATCTTATCTGCTGGATCACGCTTTTAATTGGCAACTAATGTCATTCTTAACCAAGAATTTCAGCCAGAGACATTTCTTCAGAGATTTGTTTTACCCACGCGTCTACACGTTCTTCCGTTAACTCAGGTTGACGGTCTTCATCAATGGCTAAACCAATAAAGTGATTGTCGTCTGCCATTCCTTTAGAAGCCTCAAAATGGTAACCTTCCGTTGACCAATGGCCAACGATCACGGCACCGCGAGGTTCGATAATGTCACGGATAGTGCCCATCGCATCGCAGAAATATTCAGCGTAGTCTTCTTGATCTCCACAACCAAACAATGCAACTAGCTTGCCATTAAAGTCAATTTCTTCCAGAGTTGGGAAGAAATCATCCCAGTCACATTGTGCTTCACCATAGTACCAAGTTGGGATGCCAAGCAGTAGAATGTCAAAAGCTTCAATATCTTCTTTTGTGCATTTAGCGATATCGTGGACTTCTGCTACGTCTTTGCCTAATCTTTCTTGGATCATTTTGGCAATATTTTCTGTGTTACCTGTGTCACTTCCGAAGAAAATGCCTATAACTGCCATAAAGTGATTAACCTCTTGTTTTTCTAGCGGACGGAAAAATTTTCTGTTATCGCTAAAACTAAAATAGAACGAAAATAGGTACAATTTACGCCTTATTTTGGCGAAAAACCCGGTGTAAGTCTGTCAAATTTGTGTGATTTATTCAGATGAAGCTAGCGGTTAACTATTTCACTAACCTGCTCAAGTTGAGCCATTAAAATTTCTTCAATTAACTCACTACGGCTTATGTTTTTCTCTTCAGCTAACTGATTTAAGACCGCGACAGCTTCTTCATTTAATTTTAACTCAACGCGACGTAATCCTTTGACTTTATCTCGTCTTAGTTGATTTCGCTTGTTGATTCGTAATTGCTCATCCCGCGATAACGGACTAGTTTTTGGTCGCCCAGGCCTGCGTTCTTCAGCAAACAAATCCAGTGTGGTGCGATCAGTTTGTTCTTTTGCCATATCTACTATTGCTAAAGGAAGGGGTGTGCCAGTAATTCAGCGCGCAATGATACCCTAGCTGAATCCCTAGTGCTATAGGTGTATGCTTAGCTAAGCTATTTAATAGATTAAAAAAAGAACTCTTTTATGAAAAAAGCATCACGAATATCGACTGTGATGCTTTTTTAATCTGATTAGTGGGTTTGCTGCCGCCATAAACTGGCATAAATTCCATTTCGTTTTAGCAGGTTTTGGTGAGTATCTGCTTCTGCAACTTCGCCATCGCGAATGACATAAATTTTATCAGCCCCCATAATAGTATTGAGCCGATGTGCAATACTAATGACTGTTCGCCCTTCAGTTATCATTGGCATATTTGCCATGATGGCAGACTCTGATTCATAATCTAAGGCTGATGTCGCTTCATCGAGGATCAATATATCGGGTTCAGTGAGTAGGGCGCGAGCTAAAGCAATCCGTTGTCGCTGCCCCCCAGATAAATTGAGTCCTTTTTCTGATAAAGGGTAATTAAAATTGTCAGGTAAAGACATAATAAAATCGTAAGCTCCAGCTAATTTTGCCGCTCGAATAATTTGCTCATCACTGGCTTGGGGTAGGCTTAATCGAATATTTTCTGCAATTGTTCCGACAAACAAAGTACTTTCCTGTAATACCACGCTCATTCGTCGACGTAGTGCGACGGTATCTGCGACGGCTAAATCCATACCATCGACAATAACTTGCCCATGCTGTGGAATGTATAACCGCTGTAATAGTTTGGTTAGGGTGCTTTTCCCCGAACCAGAAGGCCCTGTTATCCCAATAAATTCTCCTGCTTTAATTGATAAGCTAAGATTATTTAATACTTCAGGGGTTTCTGGCTGATAACGAAAGCGAATATTTTGAAACTCAATTTGGCCTTGGATGGTAGCTGAGCTGGCAATACCTTTTCGCTCGTTCTCAATGGGTTTATCTAAAATGTCGCCAACTCGGCGTAGTGAAATAATGGTGTGTTGAAAATCCTGCCAAATTTGTGCGAAGCGTAATACAGGTTGAGTCACATGAGCGCTCAGCATATTGTAGGCGACGAGTTCACCTGGCGTGATGTTACCGTTGAGCACTTCTTTAACACCAATCCACAGTAACAGAGCCGTTGTGATTTTACTGACCAATGTCATCAACTGAGTGGCAATTACGCTGCGTATGGATACTTTGAAGTTTTGGGTTAATTGTTTACTGAGTATTTTTTGCCAGCGTTGATAAAAATATTTCTCAGTTGCGGTGGTTTTAATCGTCTCAATACCGCTAATGGATTCCGTTAGAAAAGTTAGTCCGTTTTCATCAGCTTGATAAGATTTCTCGGTTTGTTGGCGAATGACGGGGCCTAAAATCATCCAAAGAATAAAAAAGACACCCATCGAGCCAACTAATAGCCATGTCATTATGCTGCTATAAGAAAAGAGCACGGCAATAAATAAAATGACAAAGATAAAATCAATAAACAGCATGAGAGTTGAGCCTGTTAAAAATTGGCGGATATGGGCTAGCTCTCGAACTCGTGCAATAATTTTTCCCGTAGGTCTTAATGTAAAATAATTTAGTGGTAATGCCATCAGATGGCGATAAATCTTACCTGATAGTTCTGCACTAATTTGGGAACTAGTATGACTAAATATTTTATTTCGAATAAAGCTGTAGATGGGTTCTGCAATAGCAATAGCCAATATTCCTAGAGCGAGTATATGCAGATTTGGTAAGCTGCGCCCGACTAAAACTTTATCAATAAGATTTTGAAATAATAAAGGGCTGATTAAGGCAAATAACTGTACAATTGCAGCTAATATGAAAATATTTTTCAGTTTAAAGCGTTGACGAATAATTGATGGGATAAACCAACCGATTCCAAAAGCTCTTTTTTGTTCCGGCTCAAGTTGCTCTTTAATGAGCAGTACGGGGTATTCTAATTGATTATTATCCTGCCATTGGACTATTTCACTTCCTTGCGCTGACATCACGGTCAATGGCTGGTTTTGAGTTAAAATATGCCATTGCTGATCGATAAAAATCAGTGCCGGCAGTGGGATTTGAGCCAATTGCTGGTAGGTTAGGGAAACTTGCTGAGTTTCATAGCCAATGACTTGAGCACATTCTCTGAGCTCTAAATCAGTCGGTGAAATAGTTTGCATACCAATGGCATGCATTAGTTGTTCTTTAGTCACGTTTTTTTGATAATGATTAGCTATCCACACTAAGGCTTCCAAGCCGTGATTATTTATCGCTTCCATCGATTATTTCTCTCTCATCGCAGTGGATGTATATTCATTAATTGGACTGAGTAAGTAATCAATGATTCGACGTTTATCGGTTTTAATTTCTGCAACAATCGATAAACCGGGGGTTAACTCAATTTGCTTTCCTTCCACCAATAATTGTTTTTTAGTTAAACCAATTTGTGCTAAATAAACTAAGCCTAAGTTCTCATCCAACGTGCTGTCTCTAGAGATAGAAAGTAGCTCACCCTCAATCGTGCCATAACGAGTATATGGAAATGCATCGATTTTAACGTCAGCTTTTAGCCCTTCTTGAATAAAGCCAATATCTTTGTTAAGTATTTTTACTTCAGCTAATTGAACATGGTTATTTGGGACTATTACCATTAATTGTTGGGCGGGTTGTAATACAGCCCCAAGGGTATATGTTGTTATTTGTTGGACTGTTCCATCAACAGGCGCTCGGATCACTTCTAATTGATTCCGTTCTTGATTTTTAATCAATTCTTGTTCCAGTGAGACGAATTTAAATTCAGCTTGCTGTGCTTTTTCATGCCATTCTTGGTATTTTTGTGCTTTAATCCGCTCCAGTTTTTCTTGTAAAGAATGATGCTGACTATCTAATATAGATAGCTCAGATTGTTTGGTGGTTTTTTCTTTCTTAGCGATTAATAACTCGCGCTCTTGTTCTAAGAACTCTTTTTGGCTAATCAGCTGTTTTTGGCTAAGGGAATTATGAGCATTCAACCTTTTCCTAATATTCCCCATTAACGTGTTGATATCTTTGAGTTCTCGTTCTCTAGCGTGATAATTAACACGGTTAAGTTGGAGTTCATTGGTAATTTCATTTAATAAGGTTTCATATTCTTTTTTTATTGTTTGATAACTGAGTTGAGTTCTCTTCTGTTCTGTTAGTGATAGCTGCATATATTGTGGCGTATCTTCAATATGTTGCTGGTGAATCAGCGCATGATGAATTAATTGTTCACTAGCATGAAAATTCTTTTGGTAATGTAAACTTAAAATATCTTGATCAACACCGAGTACTTTGACGCTCAGCAATGGGTCACCTTGCTGAACAAGTTGACCATCTTCTACATGAATTTGTTGTAAGCGGCTTAGTTCAAAAGCTTGGATAGTTTGGGTTCTTCCTGAGACAATTAACTTTCCTTGTGTTGTCGCTTGAATATCCAGCTTTCCAAAATAAGACCAAGCTAATGCAATGAATACGCCCATACTGATAGTAACCGCTAGGGTAAAAGCTAAATAAGAGGGAGGCGTTTTTAAAATTGCCAAATGGGAGGGTAAAAAACTGTTATAACAAGTTTTTGATGATTTTGGTTTCATATTTCACATCCATGTGATTATTTTAGGGACTGTTGTAATGTCCATAAATGCTTATAAAATTTATCGTTATCAATTAATTGTTGATGGCTACCTTGCTCGGTAATTTTACCTTGCTGCATGACGATAATTCGTTGGTGGTTACGAATAGTTGATAAGCGATGGGCAATCGTGATAATAGTTCGGCCTTTTGCTATTTCTTGCATATTTTCTTGAATTACGGCTTGCGATTCATCATCAAGGGCGCTGGTGGCTTCATCAAAAATAATGATTTTGGGGTCAGATAATAATGTTCTGGCTATAGCGATACGTTGACGTTGTCCTCCTGATAGCGAAGAACCTCCTTCAGCCAATAGAGTGTCATAACCCATGGGAAGTTTAAGAATAAAATCATGAGCCCCTGCCATTTTTGCTGCATGGACGACTTGATCCATTGATGCGTTTGGTGAAGTTTGTGCAATATTATGGAAAACAGATTGATTAAATAGAAAGTTTTCCTGCAGAACGATGCCTACTTGTTTTCTTAATATTTTCAAACTTATCGATGATATGGGCACTCCATTCAAGTAAATTGCGCCTTTTTCTGGCGTATAGAGACGTAAAATTAAGCGTGCTAATGTACTTTTCCCTGAGCCAGATGTCCCGACTATTCCCAATGTTTCCCCGGCTTTGATCGATAAGCTAAAGTCATTCAGGATATACGGCATATTGGGTTGATAACGAAAATTAAGATTATGTAATTGGATATCGCCAGTGAGCTGAAGGTATTTTTCTTGTTTACTCTGTTCTATAGGTAAATTAATTATTTGGGATAGTTTTTCGATGGCAACTTTAGTTCGAATATAATCTCCCCATAATTTTACCAACTTAACTAATGGTTGATTGGCATGGCTGACCATCATATGAAAAGCAATAAATTGCCCTATAGTCAGCTGTAAAGCGAGAACCTCAGCGGCCCCAACCCATAAAATAATTGCGCTGGTGACTTTTTCAATGACCATCACAATATGCTCTGAGCGTGAAGATATTTGCCCTGAGACAAAATTAGTTTGGCTCATATCGGCTGTTTGCTGATCCCAACGACGAGTGAAGTTTGGCTCAATAGAGAGGCTCTTCGCTGTTTCAATTCCATTAATGCTTTCGGTTAAAAATGATGTATTTATAGCAATGTTTGCAAATTGCTGCTGAGCCGCAGCTTCAATCTTGGGTGTTAGCCACCAAGCGACAATTAAATAGCAGGGAATTGAGCATAAAAATAGCCAAGTGAGGGAACTAGACAGTAGGCTCATCACATAGACAAAAACAAATAAAAACAAGACATCAACACATAAAGTAAAAAAGCTACTAGTCAAAAATTCTCGAATAGTTTCGAGTTCTTTAACTCGAGTAACGATAGCGCCAATTTGACGATTTTTAAAAAATGGAATAGGTAGATGTAATAAATGATTAACTAGCTTTAATCCTAATGTAATATCAATCCGATTAACTGTGTGATTATAAATATACTCTCGTAATCCTTTTAATATAACTTCAATTATCGCGGCAATAATCAAACCTAAAATTAATAAGTCGAGAGTCATAAAATTACTATGAATGAGTACTTTATCCATAATAACTTGCATAACAATAGGAGATGCTAAGGCGAGTATTTGCAAGATAAATGAAAAAACCAAGACCAAAATAATTATTTTACGGTACTTCATGAATTCAATTTGAAACCATGAAATATCAAATTTTTCTTGTTTAATTTTAACTTTTAACCAATCACCATTCCATATTTCTTCTAATTCTTTATAGGTTAAAATTTCTGGAGGACACTGTCCAAATCGCTGTATGAGGACTTGATCTTGATTATGATTGGCAAGAAGAAATGCTTGTCCATATGTATCGTATAAAATTGCAGGAGTAGATATTTTATTGATTAGCTTATTAGCTTGGTGTTTATTAATACATTTAATTGAATATTTATTTTTAATTAATTTAATATAATCATGATAATTTGAAATATTAGCTGTGGTTTGTTTAAATTCATCATAGTCTATTTCGTTAGATAGTTTAGCTATGATCCCAATAAAATATGTTGTTGATTGTGCTTTAACACTGTCCATTGTGCTTAGTAGTCATCCTTGATATTTGATTGTACCGATGTATTTATGGGCTTAAAAATAAATATTTATTCAAGAACGATAATACAATTATCATAATTACAAGTGTATTGAAGTTAGTCTTATTGTTGAGGGGATTTTCAATAAAGAAAGGAAATATCATCTGATATTGGATGAAAAAACACCACAATATCAGATGGGAATTTATTTGGGAATCGCTAAGAAACGATGAATTGCGCGTAAGACATGCTCAGGCTTTTCTGCATGTACCCAGTGCCCAGCATCAGCCACAACCCATGCTTTGGCTTGAGGGAATTGTGTTGCAATTAATTCACGATGTTCAGCTTGAACATAAGGCGAGTTACCACCAGGAATTAATAGTACGGGTTTATTCCATGCAGGCACAGTCTTCCAGCCAATAATTTTTTCATAATTCGCTTTTAAAGATGGCAGGTTAAATTTCCATTCACCTTGTCGGAATGATTTTAATAGAAATTGAATCACTCCATCTTCTGGTATAAATTCCCGCATAATGATACTGGCCTCTTGGCGGGTTTTAGCTTGACCTTGTGTTACGGCTTCTAGTGCTGCGATGATTTCATCGTGACGGCGTACTTGATAAGCAACGGGAGCAATATCAATGGCGACGATTTTTTCAATAAAATCAGGTGCAATTTCGCTAGCTGCCATGGCTATTTTTCCACCCATCGAATGACCGATCAAAATAGCATTGTGGTAACCAAGAGATTTAACTAATCGGATAATATCTTCTGCCATTTGCTGGTATTCCATGTCCGATGAACGGAATGAATCACCATGATTTCGTACATCCACTTGAATTGTATCGAAGTAATTCTGTAGGTCACGGCCTAAAACGCCTAAATTATTCAGATCACCAAATAGCCCATGGATCAGCACCACTGGGGTTGAAGTGATTGGTTCATTAGGTTTATGGATTGTGTAATTTAGTAACTCGGTCATATTTGGACTACGATAAACTTATCTGTCAGATGGGAAGCCTTATCATGGCATGGTTGTATCTAAAAACCAAATTTCACTCACTTCAATAGGGTATAACTTACTGAAATTTCATAAAACTTAACCAGCTGTTCGTTTTAAGTTATTGAAATTTTAATTGTTTTGTTTTTTTCAAATCTGGCTTATAATCTGGCGCGAATTTTAGTTTAAAAAAGTACTGGGAAAAAATGAAAACGATAGAAGTTGATGAAGAGCTTTACCGCTATATTGCAAGCCATACAATGCATATCGGTGAAAGTGCATCGGATATTTTGCGCCGTATGTTGAATTTCAAATCCGCGCAGCAGCCAGTACCCGCAAAAGAAATTAATCTAGAGGCGTCAGCGCCACAGGCTGCACCGGTTTTGAATCCAAAAATTGTTGAGCAGAATCCAGTGAGAGTGATCAGGGAGTTATTACTTTCTGACGCATACGCGGAAAAAAATAAAGCGATTGATCGTTTTATGCTTATTCTGTCAACACTATATAGCTTAGATGCTAAGAGTTTTGAAAGTGCAACAGAGTCAATGCATGGGCGTACTCGCGTATATTTTGCAGGGGATGAGCAAACTCTACTGGCGGCAGGTAAGCAATCTAAGCCTCGCCATATCCCAGGTACGCCATATTGGGTGATTACCAATACGAATACAAATCGTAAGCGCAGTATGGTCGATGCGATTATGCAAGAGATGAAATTCCCAGCGAATGTCATCGAAAAAGTGAGTAATACTATCTAAACATTGAGAAGTCACTGGTGTTTGACGCTGAGCATCAGTGCTTTGGGAGATAACAAGTGGCAATTCATGAACGTGCAGGGCAGCTTCCACTTCAAAGTGATTTGATTAATGTTGCACAACTGACAGCTCAATACTATACGCAGCAGCCAACACCAAGTGACGCCTCTCAGGCCGTCAAATTTGGGACTTCTGGACATCGTGGAAGTGCTCTACGTAAAAACTTTAATGAAAACCATATATTAGCTATCGCGCAAGCTATCGCTGATCTACGTAAGCAGCAAGGTGTAACGGGACCATGCTATGTAGCTAAAGATACTCATGCGCTATCGGAAGCTGCATTCATTACAGTGATTGAGGTATTAGCTGCTAATCAGGTTCATGTTGTAGTACAAGAAGAAAATGGTTTTACACCAACACCTGCGGTCTCCCATGCCATTTTAAGTTATAACCAAGCTCATCAAAATATTGCTGATGGAATTGTAATTACCCCATCTCATAACCCACCTGAAGATGGCGGGATTAAATATAATCCTGCAAATGGCGGTCCAGCGGATACAGATCTAACATCGGTGATTGAAAAGCACGCAAATCAGTTATTAGAAAATAGCTTAGAAGGCGTGAAGCATTTACGTTTTTCTGATGCGATGGCGAGTGGTTATATTACCGAACAAGATTTAGTCATGCCTTATGTTCGTGCATTAGGTGATGTTGTGGATATGCAGGCAATTCAAAAGTCGGGGTTAAAAATTGGCGTTGATCCGCTAGGTGGCTCTGGTATCGAGTATTGGAAAAAAATTGCTGAATATTACCAGCTTGATATAGAAATAGTGAATGACCAATTGGATCAAACTTTCCGTTTTATGCCTCTTGACCATGATGGAGTGATCCGCATGGACTGTTCATCCCGTTGGGCGATGGCTGGTTTACTCGGAATGAAAGAGAAGTTTGATTTAGCCTTTGCTAATGACCCTGATTATGATCGTCATGGTATTGTCACACCGAATGGTTTAATGAATCCAAATCATTACTTAGCGGTTGCTATTGACTACCTGTTCCAACACCGTCCTCAGTGGGGCAAAGATGTTGCTGTTGGTAAAACATTAGTTTCTAGCGCGATGATTGATCGAGTGGTTAATGATATCGGACGGGAATTAATTGAAGTGCCAGTCGGTTTTAAATGGTTTGTCGAAGGGCTTTTTAACGGTAGCTTAGGATTTGGTGGCGAAGAGAGTGCAGGAGCTTCATTCCTCAAGTTTGATGGAACCCCATGGTCTACAGACAAAGATGGCATTATTTTATGCCTATTAGCTGCGGAAATTACTGCGATAACAGGGGAAAATCCTCAACAGCGTTATAATAAATTAGCTGAAAAATTTGGTGCTCCAATTTATAGCCGTATTCAAGCCAAAGCGACCCATGAGCAGAAAGCTAAACTCAGTAAACTTTCCCCAGAAATGGTAGCGGCAGATACCTTGGCTGGAGATAAAATTACTCAGCGCTTAACGACAGCTCCGGGTAATGGTGCACCGATCGGCGGGCTAAAAATCATGACAGATCATGGTTGGTTTGCGGCTAGGCCATCAGGCACAGAAGAAGCCTATAAAATCTATTGCGAAAGTTTTCGTGGTGAAGAACATCTTCACTTGATTGAAAAAGAAGCTATTGAAATTGTTAATAAGGTTATCAGCTAATTATTTTCTCGATGTAGAAAATAATCTGCCCATAATTTACTGATTAATCCCGAAGTGCCTAAAATAGGTGTTTCGGGATTTTCTGTCTTTTTTATTATTATTTTCCTCATAAAATTATGATAGTGGTTTATGTGACGCTATTAACAAAATTGTTCTCTTTTTCGCTCATCAAAAATGACCTTTTCTTTTTTTTTACCTATACGTAATAACCATTGCAGCTGAGGACTCGTGATGATACAACTTTAAGTATCTGAGTGATGTTAACTAACAAAATTTAAGGTAGGTAAGGTCAATGAGTCAGGTCTATAATTTCAGCGCAGGTCCAGCAATGCTACCTGTTGAAGTCATGCGTCGTGCAGAACAAGAATTATGTAATTGGAAAGGTCTGGGTGTTTCTGTGATGGAAGTGAGCCATCGTGGAAAAGATTTCATTGCAGTAGCGAAAGAAGCAGAACAAGATTTACGCGACTTATTGAATATTCCAGATAACTATAAGGTTTTATTCTGTCATGGTGGTGCACGAGCTCACTTTGCGACTTTACCCATGAATCTATTAGGCGATAAAACAACAGCGGACTATGTTGTTAGTGGCTATTGGTCAGAATCAGCGGCGAAAGAGGCTCAAAAATACTGTACTCCAAATATTATTGATGTGATTCAAGATGATAACGGTGTTTTAAGTATTAAGCCAATGAGTGAATGGCCATTAAGTAAAGATGCAGCCTATATTCACTACTGCCCAAATGAAACCATTGGTGGCTTGGCTATTCATGAAGAGCCAAATTTCCCCGCAGATAAAATTGTCGTCGCAGACTATTCTTCATCAATCTTATCAAAGCCTATTGATGTTAGCCGTTATGGTGTTATCTATGCGGGCGCACAGAAAAACATTGGTCCTGCGGGCTTAACGATAGTGATCATCCGTGAAGACCTATTGGGCAAAGCATGGACTCAAACACCATCAGTATTTGATTACACAGTATTAGCTCAATATGAGTCTATGTTTAATACACCACCGACATTTGCGTGGTATTTAGCGGGTATGGTTTTCAAATGGCTTAAAGAGCAGGGCGGGTTGCAAGAGATGGCAAAACGCAATTATGAAAAATCTCAATTACTATATAGCGCAATTGATGATAGCGAATTTTATATTAACCGTGTAGCGGTAGAAAATCGCTCTTGGATGAACGTTCCGTTCCAAATGCAAAATCCTGAATTGGATGCGACGTTTATCGAGGATGCTAAGAATCAAGGTCTTTTATCATTAAAAGGCCACAAAGTATCTGGTGGGATGCGTGCATCCATTTATAATGCGATGCCACTAGCGGGTGTTCAGGCATTGGTCGATTTTATGGCTGAGTTTGAGCGTCATCACGCATAAAAATATTAAGTACCAATTATTAAGTACCAAGTACCAAAAACCGATCAGCTCAGGATGGGCTGATCGGTTCCCCTAGTTCCAATCAAAACGAATTAAATAATGAGAACAGTCGGAAATCACATCGGAGAAAACACTTTTTATGCAATCCCTGACATTACAACCAATTTCTTCAATTAATGGCACGATTAACCTGCCAGGGTCAAAAAGTGTATCCAACCGCGCACTTTTATTAGCAGCTATGGCTAAAGGAACGACGGTACTCACTAACTTGTTAGACAGTGATGATATTCGCCATATGCTGAATGCATTAAGCCAGTTGGGTGTTAGTTTTCAGTTATCGGATGATAAAACCCGCTGTCGTGTGGAAGGGATTAATGGCTGTTTATTTCATCAAGGCGAACTTGAAATTTTTTTAGGTAATGCAGGAACGGCGATGCGCCCATTAACAGCTGCACTGTCGTTGAGTAACAATAATATTATCTTAACGGGTGAACCCCGAATGAAAGAGCGCCCCATTGGGCATCTCGTTGATGCTTTAAGAGAAGGTGGTGCTCATATTGAATACCTTGAGCAAGAAAATTATCCGCCAATGCGTTTAAGAGGCGGTTTTATGGGGGGCGAAATTTCGGTAGACGGCTCTGTCTCTAGCCAGTTTTTAACGGCGTTGCTCATGGCTGCGCCATTAGCGCAACAAGATACGGTCATTACTATTGTGGGTGATTTAGTCTCGAAGCCTTATATCGACATCACGTTAGCACTGATGAAAACATTTGGTGTAGACGTCGATAATCAACAATATCAGAAATTTATTATTAAAGGTCAGCAACAGTATCAATCTCCAGGGGAATACCTTGTTGAGGGGGATGCCTCTTCAGCATCTTATTTTTTAGCTGCCGCTGCAATTAAAGGTGGTGTGGTTCGCGTCACGGGTATTGGCCGTAACAGCTTACAAGGTGATACCAAATTCGCTAATGTTCTAGAAAAAATGGGCGCAATAATTCGCTGGGGGGATGACTATGTTGAATGTGAGCGCGATACGCTTCACGGTATCGACATGGATATGAATACTATTCCTGATGCAGCGATGACTATTGGGACTGTGGCTTTATTTGCGAAAGGCGAAACGGTGATCCGCAATATATACAACTGGCGTGTGAAAGAAACTGACAGGCTCTATGCCATGGCAACTGAACTACGTAAAGTAGGTGCTGAAGTTGAAGAGGGTTATGATTTTATTCGCATTGTTCCACCTAAACATCTTAAGCATGCAGACATCGAAACCTATAATGATCACCGGATTGCGATGTGTTTTTCATTAGTTGCATTGTCAGATACTCCAGTAACAATCCTTGATCCGGGTTGTACGGCTAAGACATTCCCTGACTATTTTCAGCAATTAGCGCGTTTAAGTTAATTTGTTATTCGATGGTTGGTGTACGACAGGCATATATTAACCATCGAAATCCTTTCTGTATTTTCTCTCAATCTCTACTATTTTTATTTCTAACATATCAACCTGCTTATTTCACAAAATCGATGAGTAGGTATAATGTCCCCACAGATTTTAATTGCGGGTAGCTAAGGCTATTTGCAGAAAAGGAGACTTTTTTATGGTGGCAATCGCCCCTGTAATTACCGTTGATGGACCTAGCGGAGCAGGCAAAGGTACACTTTGCCAAGCATTAGCAAATGAATTTGGATGGCAATTATTAGACTCTGGTGCAATTTATCGCGTTTTAGCATTAGCGGCTTTGCATCATCATGTTGATATCCAATCCGAAGATGCATTAGTACCTTTAGCTGCAAATTTGGACGTGCGCTTTGTCCCTGAAGAAAATAGTTTAAAAGTCATTCTTGAAGGGGAAGATGTTTCTAACGAAATTAGAACCGAAACAGTCGGAAATACAGCCTCACAAACTGCCACTTTCCCTCGAGTGAGAGAAGCGTTATTAAGACGTCAGCGCGCATTTAGAACTCTTCCAGGATTGATTGCCGATGGTCGTGATATGGGAACAGTCGTTTTTCCTGACGCACCAGTGAAAATTTTTCTGGATGCTTCGGCTGAAGAGCGCGCTCATCGCAGGATGAAGCAGCTACAAGAAAAAGGATTTGATGTTAATTTCGAGCGACTTTTAGCTGAAATACAAGAACGTGACTATCGAGATCGTAACCGTTCAGTGGCCCCCTTAGTTGCTGCGAAAGACGCGTTAGTGCTGGACTCGACAAGTATGTCTATTGAGGAAGTTATTGAAAAAGCACGCACCTACGCTAAAAAAATTCTACAATTATCGCAATAATAGGCTGTATTTTGGCTTATAATTAGATAATATACGCAATTACCTCCATGCTGGTTATTTTTCTAGCATGGCTAAAACCTTATGACATGGAATGTTGTTGGGTATGTGAAACAACCCCATTTGGCGGGAAGCTATGTGGACGTTAATTAAAAACACTTGAAGATCATTAATATGACTGAATCTTTTGCTCAACTCTTTGAAGAATCCCTGCAGAATATTGAAACTCGTCCTGGTTCTATTGTACGCGGTACAGTAGTTGCTATCGATAAAGACGTAGTACTGGTAGACGCAGGTCTTAAATCAGAATCTGCTATCCCAGTAGAACAGTTCAAAAATGCTCAGGGTGAGCTAGAAATCCAAGTTGGCGACGAAATCGATGTAGCGCTGGATGCAGTAGAAGATGGTTTCGGTGAAACTATTCTGTCTCGTGAGAAAGCTAAACGTCATGAAGCATGGCTGATGCTGGAAAAAGCTTACGAAGAAGCTGAAACTGTTACTGGTGTTATCAACGGTAAAGTTAAAGGTGGTTTCACTGTAGAACTGAACGGCATTCGTGCGTTCTTACCAGGTTCACTGGTAGATGTACGCCCAGTTCGTGATACTACTCACTTGGAAGGCAAAGAGCTTGAGTTCAAAGTAATCAAGCTGGATCAGAAACGCAACAACGTTGTTGTTTCTCGTCGTGCTGTAATTGAATCTGAAAGCAGCGCTGAGCGCGATCAACTGCTGGAAAACCTGCAAGAAGGCATGGAAGTTAAAGGTATCGTTAAGAACCTTACTGACTACGGTGCATTCGTTGATCTGGGCGGTGTTGACGGCCTGCTGCACATCACTGACATGGCTTGGAAACGTGTTAAACACCCAAGCGAAATCGTCAACGTTGGTGATGAAATCAATGTTAAAGTTCTGAAATTCGACCGTGAACGCACTCGTGTTTCTCTGGGTCTGAAACAACTGGGCGAAGATCCTTGGGTCGCAATCGCTAAACGTTATCCAGAAGGTACTAAACTGACTGGTCGCGTTACTAACCTGACTGATTACGGCTGCTTCGTGGAAATCGAAGAAGGCGTTGAAGGTCTGGTACACGTTTCAGAAATGGATTGGACTAACAAAAACATCCACCCATCTAAAGTTGTTAACGTTGGTGATGTTGTAGAAGTTATGGTTCTGGATATCGATGAAGAACGTCGTCGTATCTCTTTAGGCCTGAAACAATGCAAATCTAACCCATGGCAGCAATTCGCTGAGACTCACAACAAAGGTGACCGCGTTGAAGGTAAAATCAAGTCAATCACTGACTTCGGTATCTTCATTGGTCTGGACGGCGGCATCGATGGCCTGGTTCACTTATCTGACATCTCCTGGAACGTTACAGGCGAAGAAGCAGTTCGTGAATACAAGAAAGGCGACGAAATCGCAGCTGTTGTTCTGCAAGTCGACGCAGAGCGTGAGCGTATTTCTCTGGGCGTTAAACAGTTAGCTGAAGATCCATTCAACAACTACCTGGCAGCAACCAAGAAAGGTGCAATCGTTACTGGTAAAGTAATCGCAGTTGATGCTAAAGGTGCAACTGTAGAGCTGACTCTGGGCGTTGAAGGTTACCTGCGTGCATCAGAAGCTTCACGTGACCGTGTTGAAGATGCAACTCTGGTTCTGAACGTTGGTGATGATGTTGAAGCTAAATACACAGGTGTTGATCGTAAAAACCGTGTAATCAACCTGTCTGTTCGTGCTAAAGATGAATCTGATGAAAAAGATGCTGTCGCAGCTGTGAACAAACAAGAAGATACTGCATTTGGTAACAATGCAATGGCTGAAGCTTTCAAAGCAGCTAAAGGCGAATAATTAAGTGGGGGTAACTTCGGTTACCCCTTTGTGACGGTAGTTTAGGGAGGTACTATGACCAAGTCTGAGTTAATTGAAAGACTGGCTAGCCAGCAGTCTCATCTTTCAGCGAAAACCGTTGAGGAAGCTGTAAAGGAAATACTTGAGCATATGGCTGATACGCTGGCTAGTGGCGAGCGTATTGAAGTCCGTGGATTCGGCAGTTTTTCTCTTCACTACCGTGCTCCGCGTGTTGGCCGTAATCCAAAAACTGGTGATAAAGTGGAACTGGAAGGTAAATACGTTCCCCACTTCAAACCGGGTAAAGAATTACGTGACCGTGTAAATATTTACGGTCAATAATCGACTGTAAATCTTAATTATTACGACAAAACAGCGCTTATGTTTCATATAGCGCTGTTTTTTTATGTCAATCTTACGCTTACTTTGATCCCTTTACTGACTCTTTTCTCACTCATCCCAACCATTTTTCCTCTCGTCATTTGCCAACAAATAGTCTGTTTTACGAGCAGCTTCACAATTTATTTTTGCTAAACAGCAAAACACTCACTGACTTTGGAAACAGCTACACAGTAGCTTTTGTTCCGAATGTATAAACATCAATGCTGTCGTTACCCTATAAAAATAGAGCACGAAGGGAACGAGTCGACAATGAATAAAGGTTGGTTAACGCGAAAGAATCAAATAATACTGTCTTACTCAGAGGTGGCACTGGCAATTATTGGGGGAGTATTACCATTATTGTTTATTCCTCAACTACCCCATATTACAAACAATATTGCCGTAATCATTATGCTATTTATGATTGTGCTATTTATCCGGGGAAACAAATTTATTCGCTTGTGTGTAGTCGTGGTTATTAGCTTTTCGTGGGGATGCTGGCATGGTGAAGACATAAGGAGAAAAATAGAATCTCTTTCTGGAACTTCACATCTATTACAAATTACTATTGTCAGTATTCCTGTCAATACGTCAGAAAAAAAATTCACAGTTAGTATTGATAAAATTGAAGGTAAAAGGGTCTTTCCACCGTTGTATGCAACGTGGAAATGGAAGGGAAACTCTTCTATATCAGTATGTGCAGGGCAGCGCTGGCTAATTAATGGAAAATTGAATCCACTGCACTCTTCTCTTAATGAGGGAGGTTTTAATCAGCAGCGTTACCTGCTATCTCAGAGGATAATTGGCTCATTAAAAGGTCAACAATTAGAGCTAGTAAATCCTCAATGTTCTTTACGACAAAATGTAATAAATCATTTTAGTGATAAATTACATTTTCTCGCTAATGCGGGCATTATTTATGCATTGATGTTTGGTGAAAGGGGATTATTGACGGAAGGGCATTCTCAGTTATTACAGAATACGGGGCTAACTCATTTGATTGCAATATCTGGTTTACATATTGGTATTGCGTATCTGATCGGATATCGATTTATTTGGTTGGCACAATATTTTTTTCCGGCAAAATGGATTAATGAAAATATCCCGATGATCTCTGGACTACTCTTTGCATTTTTGTATGCGTGGATTTCTGACTTTGCTATTCCAGCGACTCGGGCTTTTCTTGCATTATTGCTATGGGCGTACATTCGGCAGCAGCCATTTTATTGCTTCCCATGGCAATGGGCATTATGGAGTGTTGCTTTTATTTTGTTGATTGACCCACTAGCTATTCTTTCGGATAGTTTTTGGTTATCGAGTTTTGCTGTATTAGCCATTTTATACTGGATTAAAATTTTCCCACTGTCTGATAATATTCGTTATCGCCCATTCATTGGCAAAATTGCACCTTTATTGCATTTACAAGTTGGCTTATTGATTTTATTGATACCTATCCAGGTTTTATTGTTTGGCGGTATTAATTTGATGAGCCTATTTGCCAATTTATGGTTTGTTCCTATTGTGACATGGATTGTTGTCCCGACAATTTTTAGCTTATTTCTCTTGCCAATAAATTATTGGCAAGAGTTGGCTTTTCAACTCATTGATGAAGTTCTTGTGTTTAGTTTACGACCATTAATATTCTTGGAAGGGTACTGGCTAGAGATTAATTCGATTTCTTGGTATGTGATTTTTTTATTTTGGGGATTACTATTCGCGATTTTATTTCATTGGCATAAAAATTACATTGGGCTGTTAAGCTGCATCGTGGCTTTGTTATTTACGAATAAAACGGCGAGTAAACATGAATCTCATGATTGGTGTTTGACGTTACTTGATGTGGGGCATGGTTTAGCTGTTGTTATTCGACAAGGGGAATTAGCAATACTGTATGACACAGGAAATCGTTGGCAAGGGGGAAGCAATGGAAAACGACAGATTATCCCCTATGTTAAATATCACCAAATTACCCCTGTAGGAATAATATTAAGTCATAACCATTTAGATCATACTGGGGGAGTAGATGATCTTACTCAGCAATATCCATGGGTAAATATTCGAAGTAGTTTTGGTGAGAATCAGCATTTACCTTGCTATCAAGGGCAGAGCTGGAAATGGGGAAAACTGAAATTTGATGTCCTGTGGCCAGAAAAATTATCAATTGAGTCCCATAATAATGATTCTTGCGTGATTCAACTTGATGATGGATATCAACGGATATTGCTAACAGGAGATATAGAGAAAGAAGGGGAAAAAGCCCTTGTCGCGCAATATCAACATCAATTAGCTTCTGATATATTGCTTGCACCTCACCATGGTAGTAATACATCCTCAACCGCATTATTACTTAGAACAGTAAAACCACGGATAGCGTTAGTCTCCTCTGCGCGGTATAGCCCATGGAAAATACCCTCAGACAAAGTTTACTTCCGCTATACTAATGACAATATTAAATGGTTAAATACAGCAGAAGTTGGTCAGATAACAATTTGTTTTAAAAAAGAAAAAATGGAAATTCTACGATATAGGCAGGAAATACATCCCCGTTGGTATCATCTGTGGTTTGGCGATCGGCCATTTCCCTAGTAGAATAGTGCGCTTACATTAAGTCTGGTAATAAAAGAATGAATGATAAAGACCTTTCTACAAAACAAACATTTAGCCGCTTATGGCCAACCATAGCCCCTTTTAAAGCGGGATTAATTGTCGCTGCAATCGCTCTTATCATTAACGCTGCTGGTGATGCGTTTATGATTTCCTTATTGAAACCATTATTAGATGAAGGCTTTGGTAAAGCAGATAATGACACGTTAAAATGGCTACCAATTGCAATCTTAGGCTTGATGGTGGTCCGTGGTGCTTCAAGCTTTGTCTCAACCTATTGTGTTTCTTGGGTTTCCGGGAAAGTGGTTATGAGCATGCGCCGTAAATTGTTTGGTCATATGATGGGAATGCCGGTGAGTTATTTTGACCAGCAGTCTACAGGGACTCTATTGTCTCGTATTACCTATGACTCAGAACAAGTTGCTTCTTCTGCATCGGGTGCGTTGATCACAATTATCCGTGAAGGTGCCTATATCATCGGTTTATTTAGTTTGATGTTTTACTATAGCTGGCAACTGTCGCTTATTTTAATTGTGATTGCTCCAGTGGTATCAATTGCGATCAGAATAGTATCTAAGCGTTTTCGTCGAATCAGTAAAAACATGCAAACAGGCATGGGACAGGTAACGACGAGTGCAGAGCAGATGCTAAAAGGCCACAAAGAAGTCTTAATTTTTGGTGGCCAGAAAGTAGAAACTGAACGCTTTGATAAAGTCAGTAATCATATGCGTCGCCAAAATATGAAAATGGTCAGCGCATCTGCTATCTCTGATCCTATTGTTCAAATGATTGCCTCATTGGCTTTAGCTTTTGTGTTATATGCCGCAAGTTTTCCTGAAATTATGGATACGTTGACTCCGGGTACTATCGGTGTGGTTTTCTCTTCTATGTTTGCTTTGATGCGTCCATTAAAGTCACTGACTAACGTGAATGCTCAATTCCAGCGTGGCATGGCCGCTTGCCAAACCTTGTTTGCTATTTTAGATACCGAAAAAGAGAAAGATGAGGGCACTAAAGTACTGAGTGATGTTAAAGGCGATATTGAATTTGATTCTGTGACCTTCACTTATGCAACTAAGGAACACCCTGCATTAGAAAATGTGTCATTCACTTTACCGGCAGGAAAATCAGTCGCTTTAGTAGGGCGCTCTGGCTCAGGTAAATCAACAATTGCGAATCTAATTACGCGTTTCTATGATATCGATAAAGGCAGTATCCGTATTGATGGTCATGATATTCGCGATTACACGTTAGAATCTCTGCGTAGCCAAGTCGCTCTCGTTTCACAGCACGTTTACTTATTTAATGACACCATCGCAAATAATATTGCTTATGCAACGGGTGGACGCTATAGCCGAGAAGAAATTGAAAAAGCGGCTGAAATGGCGTATGCCATGGACTTTATTAGCAAATTAGACAATGGGCTAGATACGGTTATTGGTGAAAACGGTGTGATGCTATCTGGTGGTCAGCGCCAGCGTATTGCGATTGCTCGCGCATTATTACGTGATGCTCCAATTCTAATTTTGGATGAAGCAACCTCAGCATTGGATACCGAATCTGAACGTGCTATTCAAGCTGCATTGAATGAATTGCAGAAAAATAGAACCTCACTGGTCATTGCTCACCGTTTATCAACGATTGAGAATGCGGATGAAATTCTTGTAGTTCAAGATGGTCATATTATTGAACGAGGCACCCATGCAATGCTATTAGCGGAAAATGGTGCTTACGCTCAGTTACATAGGATCCAATTTAAGAATGATTGAACGAATTTGGTCCGGTAAATCATGGCTATATATCTTGCTTCTGCCGTTATCTTTCCTATATGGATTGATCACGAAAATAAGGCATGTTGGCTATAAAACTGGATTATTTCGTTCATGGAAAGCGCCTATCCCAGTCGTTGTGGTAGGCAACTTAACTGCAGGGGGAAATGGTAAAACCCCTGTGGTGATTTGGCTTGTAGAGTCATTAACTCAGCAGGGTATTCGCGTTGGTGTAGTATCTCGCGGGTATGGCGGAAAATCAGAAAATTATCCTCTGATCCTTAAGCATGATACAACAACTGAAGCTGCAGGTGATGAGCCCGTATTGATTTATCATCGCACGAAAGTTCCTGTCGCCGTTGCACCTAAGCGTAGTGATGCTATCAAAGCACTAATCAGTAATTTTCAGTTAGATATCATCATCACTGATGATGGTCTTCAACATTACGCCTTGCAGCGTGATTATGAAATTGTGGTTATTGATGGGCAACGTCGCTTTGGAAATGGATGGTGGCTACCCGCGGGTCCGATGCGTGAAAGAGCGGGTCGATTAGAAACTGTTGATGCTTTAATCGTCAATGGTGGGGTTCCACAAGAAAATGAAATCTTAATGTCTCTTCACGGAAATGTCGCGGTCAATTTACTCACTGGAGAGAAGCGTTCGGTTCAGGAGTTGCATTCAGTTATCGCCATGGCTGGTATTGGACATCCACCTCGTTTTTTTACCTCTTTGGCTGACAAAGGTATTTCTTTAGTTCGTACCTATGCTTTTTCTGACCATCAACCTTATAGTCAACAGCAATTGATAAGTTTAGCTGACGACTCCCATAATTTACTTATGACGGAAAAGGATGCAGTGAAATGCCAATCTTTTGCCCAAAGTAATTGGTGGTATCTTCCAGTGGATGCAAAATTGGAACAATTTGGCGAAAAAAGAATATTAAGTGAAATAAAATCACTTATCTGAAATAAAAACGCTTGCTTTCCAGATTTATTTCAGATAATAATACCCGCAATGTGATGCTGATCCACTTATTATGTATCAAGTTGCAATACATTAATAAATGGATTATTACTAACTGTACTTTTACGACCCGTTCTTGAGTTAGTCACTTATCCTCGCAATACCTACTTATACTACTATTGTATTGTCATCATAATGTCAAAATAGACTGTTAAGTTTACGGTTGTTGTGTGGTGTCTAAAATCCATACTTGGGTCGTTATATAATATGCATAATTATTTCATGCATAGATTGGTTAAGTTAATTACTCTTAATTGTGTTAATAGATCGGCAATATTAAATGGGGTAACAAGTAGAGAGTAATGATACAAATATAAAAATATTGTTCTCGGAACGAGAAGGAGTTTCAACATGAATTTTCAATTACATATGGGTCGAGTTAAATGGTTTGACGCAAAAGAAGGTTACGGTTTTATTTCACCGTGCAATGGTGGCGATGATATTTTCGTGACAACTAAATCACTTGCGAACAAAAAAATCAAATCACTATCCGAAGGCCAAAACGTCGAGTTCTCTGTTACTCGTAATTCAGATGGTATAACGGCAAGAGACGTTATTACTTTCTAATTAAATAATTAACAGAACTATTTCTCCTGCACCTTATTCTCTCATCTTCCGCAGGAGATCTTAATAGTGCAAGATTAGAGTTAACGGTGATATCTGCATGTGATATCCTGACGCCAAGTGAGTTTAAATCCATTTGGGAGAAAGCATGGATCACCGTTTACTTGAAATCGTTGCCTGTCCTGCATGCCATGGCAAGCTAAGTTACAACAAAGAAAATCTCGAACTAATCTGCAAATTTGATCATCTCGCCTACCCAATTCGCGATGGGATCCCTGTCTTATTAGAGAATGAAGCTCGTAAAATCGCTCTAGACGAAGGACAGTAATAACATGTTTACCGTCATAATTCCTGCTCGTTACTCTTCAACACGCCTACCCGGTAAACCTCTAGCGGATATTCATGGTAAACCGATGGTTGTGCGAGTGATGGAGCAAGCGATTAAATCAGGAGCAAGTCGAGTGATCATTGCGACAGACCATCCTGATGTTGCTAAAGCTGTCATTAAAGCGGGTGGTGAAGCTTGTATGACGAATCCCGATCACCAATCTGGAACTGAGCGACTAGCGGAAGTTATCGATACCTATGGTTTTGCTGACGATGAAATTATTGTTAACGTCCAAGGTGATGAGCCATTGATTCCGCCAGAAATAATTCGCCAAGTTGCACAAAATCTTCAGGGTAGCAAAGCCAATATGGGTACACTTGCGGTACCAATTCATGACGCCAAAGAAGCTTTTAACCCGAATGCGGTGAAAGTTGTGATGGATAAAGACGGCTATGCCCTGTATTTTTCTCGCGCAACTATTCCTTGGAATAGAGACCAATTTGCCGTGAGTAAAGAGACCATTGGCGATACTTTCTTACGTCATATTGGTATTTATGCATATCGTGCAGGTTTTATTCGTCGCTATATTGGGTGGGAAGCTAGCCCATTAGAAAAAATAGAGATGTTAGAACAGTTGCGAGTACTGTGGTATGGGGAGAAAATCCATGTTGCAGTTGCTGAAAAAGCACCAGGTGCGGGAGTTGATACCCCTGAGGACTTAGAAATAGTCAGACAGCAATTTCAGGCATAATATTCTGCTTCAGTAAAATTAAAATAAAGGTGTAACTCAATGAGCTACACCTTTTTTGCTTTTTATTCAGCGGTATCTTCATCAAGAGGTTGAATATTGTCGGGTTTGATATGCCACCAAATTGAACCGAGTAGTTCGTACCATGCGCGTTCACTGTGACTAAAATAGAAAGAAGAAGGAATATAGCGTTCCCAAGGATTGATCTCACTAGTGATGACCAATTGGTTGGCGGGAGCTGGGTAGGGTTGCATTCCTCGGCTAGTAAACATTTTTAATGCCCTAGGCAAGTGGTTTGCTGACGTTACCAATAAGAATGGCTGTTTACCAATAATTTTTTCCACCTCAAAAGCTTCTTCTTGGGTATCTTTTGGCTCGGTCAATGGAAGGGTATCTTGTGCTGGGACCCCCAATGATTGTGCAACCATCGCGGCGACTTCTGCACTACTTTTTGAGCTACTGGCTTTCCCACCAGTAAAGATCAACTTACTTCCTGGATGCTGTAAATATAAACGAACACCTTCAGTCACGCGTGGCAGGCTATTACTGAGTAAGTTAGAGCTTGGGCTCCAATCAGGATTATAAGTAAAACCGCCCCCGAGAACGACAATGTATTTAACATCAGAGGGTGGGTTATCGGTGATTAGCTCATAACGTTTATTATACTGACTTTCAACGGGGGCAAGTAATCGGTCAGAAATAGGTTGCAAGCCGAGTAACGCAATCATCAATAAGCTGGCGGTGACCAAGGTTTTGCCACTTTTTTGCCAACGGGTAAGCCACAGTAAAATTAACCCAATTATCCCGATGATTAAAAGTAACGGCAATGGCATCAAGAGGGAGCCAATATATTTTTTGAGTAGAAATAGCATAAAAGTACCCGTATCAAAGGTATTGAAAGTCGTTTGGTAAAATGTAGTCGCATCAGTAATAAAATGCTATGCAAAATAAAGTACTATGCAAAAACAGGGCGATTATCTGTTATAATCGCCGCCTTGATCATCTGATTTTCTTCGGAATAAACATTATTCATTTTGTGGACCAATTCCCAGTTTGAACTATTTTCATCGTCATCATGATGAGAAGGAATTGATTTTTGATAATGTAGGATGATTAATCGGCTGATGAGATGTAGATAACAAATTATAGGTAATTGGATAGCCCATGGCAGACCGCAACTTTGATGATATTGTCGATAAATTTGCAAAAAATATTTATGGAACGACAAAAGGGAAAATCCGTGAAGCGGTGGTTTGGCAAGATATTAGCCAGTTACTTGAAACTCATTTTCAAGGGCAACGCTTACGTATATTAGATGCGGGTGGTGGTGAAGGGCATTTTTCTCGAAAACTTGCTGCAATGGGTCATCAAGTTATTCTTTGCGATTTATCCGAAGAAATGCTGGAACGGGCATCGGTACTTGCTGATGAGCAAGGAATTAGCGAGAATATCAGCTTCATTCATTGTGCCGTACAAGATATTGCTCAACATCTCGATAAACCCGTCGATTTTGTACTTTTTCACGCGGTTCTTGAATGGATTAGCGATCAAAAATATGCATTAGAGCAACTGGCAGATATAATCAGACCAGAGGGCATATTTTCTGTCATGTTCTATAATGCAAATGGCTTGGTGATGCGCAATGCAATTTTAGGTAATTTCCATCTTGCAACTCCCCATATTCAACGTCGCCGCAAACGCTCGTTGTCGCCACAAAACCCACTTTTCCCTGTGCAGGTTGATGAGTGGCTAATCGGCTGTGGTATGGACATTTTAGGCAAAAGTGGTGTTCGAGTGTTTCATGACTATTTGCAAAGTAGACAATTACAACAAAAAGATTTTCCAGCGTTATTAGCGCTAGAACAACAATATTGTCGTGAAGAACCCTATATCAGCATGGGACGATATATTCATGTCATGGCACGCAAACAA
Organism: Providencia rustigianii DSM 4541; assembly: GCF_000156395.1. Lineage (GTDB taxonomy): Bacteria > Pseudomonadota > Gammaproteobacteria > Enterobacterales > Enterobacteriaceae > Providencia > Providencia rustigianii. The sequence continues at coordinate 988,165 of NZ_GG703817.1, read as the reverse complement.
ACACAAAAGGACGATTTATGAGTGATTTTTCCCAGACCGTCCCTGAACTCGTGTCTTGGGCACGAAAAAATGATTTTGCGATTTCCCTACCTGCAGAACGCTTAGCTTTTTTGCTAGCGGTTGCTGTTCTTAACAGTGAGCGGGTCAATGGTGAAATGAGTGAAGGGGAGCTGGTGGATGCATTTCGTGAAGTCTGTAAAGGTTTCGAGCAGACCACAGAATCACTGGCTGTCAGAGCGAATAACGCCATCAATGACATGGTTCGCCAGAAAATATTCAACCGTTTTGCCAGCGACATTGTTGAAGGCAATGCGATTTATCGACTAACTCCCCTTGGTATCGGGATCAGCGATTATTATATTCGTCAGCGTGAATTTTCAACCTTAAGACTGTCTATGCAGCTATCAATTGTGGCGGGAGAGCTACAACGAGCAGCAGAATCAGCAGAAGAAGGTGGCGATGAATTCTATTGGCATCGCCATGTTTTCGCACCATTGAAATATTCAGTGGCTGAAATTTTTGACAGTATTGACCTTTCACAGCGCATCATGGATGAGCAGCAAAACAGCGTCAAAGAAGATATTGCATCCCTATTGAATCAGGATTGGCAGGCAGCTATTGCGAACTGTGAACAGTTATTGTCAGAAACATCTGGTACGTTAAGAGAGCTACAAGATACCTTGGAAGCAGCAGGAGACAAGCTACAAGCTAACTTGCTGCGTATCCAAGAGGCGAATATGAATGCGCCACAATTCTCTGAAATGGTTGATAGATTAATCTTTGATTTACAAAATAAATTAGACCGTATCGTGAGCTGGGGACAGCAATCTATAGATTTATGGATTGGTTATGACCGCCACGTACATAAATTTATCCGTACCGCAATTGATATGGATAAAAACCGTATATTTTCTCAACGCTTACGTCAGTCAGTGCAGCAATATCTCGATAGCCCTTGGGCGCTCACCTATACCAATGCGGATCGGTTATTTGATATGCGTGATGAAGAGTTGTCTCTGCATGATGAAGAGGTGATGGGGGAACTTCCACCTGATCTGGAGTTTGAAGAGTTTAGCGAACTCAATGACCAACTGGCGGCGTTAATTGAAGCGCAACTCGCGTTCTATAAAACCGACAAAAAACCGTTGGACATTGGCAACGTATTACAGAGTTACTTGAAGCAATACCCGTATAAACGTCACTTCGATGTTGCGCGTATTATTATCGATCAAGCTGTAAAATTAGGTATCGCAGAGGCTGATCTGGCGGGATTACCGGCAGAATGGCGAGCTATTAATGAGCACGGAGCCAAGGTACAGGCACATGTCATCGACAAATATTGAACAATATATGCCAGTTAAGCTGGCTCAAGCACTAGCTAATCCTATTTTCCCCGAGCTAGATAGCCAATTGCGTTCGGGTCGTCACATTAGTATTGATGACCTTGATAATCACGCATATTTAATGGATTTTCAGGAAGCCTTAGAGCAATTTTATTCACGTTATAATGTTGAATTGATCCGTGCTCCAGAAGGTTTCTTCTACTTACGTCCGCGCTCAACCACACTGATTCCACGTTCTGTACTTTCTGAACTGGATATGATGGTGGGTAAAATTCTGTGCTACCTCTATCTCAGCCCTGAACGTTTAACCAACCAAGGTATTTTTACGTCACAAGAGCTTTTCGAAGAGCTCTTATCACTGGCGGATGAAAACAAATTATTGAAATTTGTGAATCAGCGTTCTACGGGTTCTGACCTTGATAAGCAAAAATTACAGGAAAAACTCAAAACGTCCTTAAACCGGTTACGCCGTTTGGGAATGGTCTATTTCCTACAAAATGATTCAGGTAAATTTATTATTAATGAATCTGTATTCCGTTTTGGTGCAGATGTGCGCAGTGGCGACAGTCCGCAGGAAGCGCAATTGCGCATGATCCGTGACGGTGAAGCGGTATCCCTTGAAGGAGAATTATCTCTGCGTGATAGCGATGATGAAGATACCGAAGAGAGTCAAGATCTGGCTGAAAGTGATGAGGATGAACAAGAATGATTGAACGCGGAAAATTTCGCTCATTGACGCTAGTGAATTGGAACGGTTTCTTTGCTCGAACCTTTGACCTTGATGAATTAGTGACCACGCTATCAGGCGGGAACGGTGCGGGAAAATCTACCACCATGGCGGCATTTATCACCGCGATGATCCCTGACTTAACCTTGTTGCACTTCCGTAATACCACTGAGGCTGGGGCAACATCAGGTTCTCGAGATAAAGGCTTACACGGAAAACTACGTCCGGGTGTCTGTTATGCAGTATTGGATGTTCTAAACTCTAAACATCAGCGAGTTATGGTTGGAGTTCGCTTACAGCAAGTTGCTGGGCGTGACAAAAAAGTCGATATCAAGCCATTTATGATCCAAGGGGTACCGTTAGCAACTGTTCCAACTGAGATTTTAACGGAAGTCTTTGAAGGGCGTCAGGCAAAAGTCATCCCACTGAATGACTTAAAAGATCGCTTAGAAAAACAAGAGGGAATCCTGTTTAAACAGTTTCACTCAATTACCGATTATCACTCTGTATTATTTGAACTGGGTGTATTGCCTAAACGCCTACGCTCTGCGGGAGATCGTAGTAAATATTATCGTCTCATTGAAGCGTCACTGTACGGTGGTATTTCGAGTGCGATAACTCGTTCATTACGTGACTATTTATTGCCTGAAAATAGCGGGGTCCGTAAGGCTTTCCAAGATATGGAAGCGGCATTACGTGAAAACCGTTTAACGCTGGAAGCCATTCGCGTTACCCAATCAGATCGTGATTTATTTAAGCACTTGATTCATGAAGCCACAGACTACGTTTCTGCTGACTATATGCGTCACTCTAATGAGCGTCGTATTCATTTAGATAGTGCATTGGCCGCCCGTAGTGAGCTGTATAGCAGCCGAAAACAGTTGCGTATTGAGCAAGTGCGTAGCGTTGAAATGGCACGGGAGCTGAATGAACAGACTGAAGCATCGACAGAGATCGAAGCAGATTATCAGGCAGCTAGCGACCATTTAAATCTGGTGCAGGCGGCATTACGCCAACAAGAAAAAATCGATCGTTATCAAGCCGATATTGAAGAACTCACATATCGTCTTGAAGAACAAAGTGAAGTGGTAGCTGAAGCCACTGAGAAGCAAGAAGAATTAGATACCCGAGCTCAAGCGGCTGAAATCGAAGTGGACGAACTGAAAAACCAGTTAGCCGATTATCAGCAAGCCCTCGACGTTCAACAAACCCGAGCGATTCAATATCAGCAAGCTCTACATGCGCTAAATCGTGCTCGAGAATTATGTCAGTTACCTGATTTAACAATTGAAAATGCAGACGAATGGCTAGAAACGTTTGAAGCCAAAGAGCAGCAAGCGACGGAAAGTTTATTAGCCTTAGAACAAAAAATGAGCGTGGCTGATGCCGCTCATAGTCAATTTGAACAAGCTTATCAGTTGGTGAAAACCATGGTAGGTGACGTTAGCCGTTCAGAGGCTTATCAGCAAGCACGCACTTTGCTGCGTGATTGGTCTTCACAACAGCACTTAGCTGAGCGTGTTCAGCCATTACGCATGCAGCTTTCTGAACTACAACAGCGCTTAGATAGCCAAAAAAATGCTGAAAAAGTACTCAATGAATTCTGTAAGCGTCATGGACAAAGTTATGAGCCGGATGAATTAGACGGGCTGATGGCTGAGTTAGAAGCATTACAAGAAGAATTGAGTCTTGGCGTCAGTGAAAGTGGCGAAAGACGTATGGAAATGCGTCAAGAATTAGAGCAAATTCGCCAAAGAATTAGTCAGTTATCCGCTAAAGCACCAGCGTGGATTATGGCGCAAGAAGCGCTCACACAACTGAATGAACAATCGGGTGAAACCTTTGAAAATAGCACAGAAGTGACTGAGTATATGCAGCAGCTTCTGGAGCAAGAAAGGGAGATCACCGTTGAACGTGATGAAGTTTCTGCACAACGCCGCGAACTGGAAAAGCAAATTGAACGTTTAAGCCAGCCGAGTGGTGCGGAAGATAGCCGAATGCTGGCATTAGCTGAGCGTTTTAATGGAATGCTGCTATCTGAAATCTATGATGATATTACCATCGAAGATGCCGCCTATTTTTCGGCACTGTATGGTCCAGCTCGTCATGGTATCGTGGTGCAAGATCTTTCCGTGGTACGTAGCCAACTAGAAAGCTTACAAGATTGCCCTGATGACGTGTATTTTATCGAGGGGGATCCTCAATCCTTTGATGACAGCGTTTTTGATGCTCAAGAGTTTGAAAATGCGGTACTCGTTCGTTCATCAGAGCGTCAATGGCGTTATTCTCGCTACCCTGAGCTGCCATTATTTGGCCGTGCAGCACGTGAAAGTCATTTGGAATCATTAAGTGCAGAACGTGATGAGTTATCTGAACGTTATGCGACATTATCGTTTGATGTACAAAAAATTCAGCGTGCTCACCAAGCCTTTAGCCGCTTTATTGGTCAGCATATCTCTGTTGCGTTTGAAGCTGATCCTGAAGCAGAAATTCGCACATTAAATCAAAGACGTACTGAGTTAGAGCGTGCATTAACTCAGTTTGAAGAACAAACTCAACAGCAACGTCAGCAATTTACCCAAGGTAAAGAGAGCTTATTGACGCTCAATCGCTTACTACCTCAAGTTAATTTACTGATGGATGAAACGCTGGCGGATAGAGTCGAAGAGATCCGCGAAGAGCTTTCTGAAGCCGAAGAGGCGGCTCATTTCCTCAATAAATACGGTAATAATCTGGCAAAATTAGAGCCAATAGTCACTGTGTTATTGAGCGACCCTGAGCAACATGACCAACTACGTAAAGATTACGAGTTAGCAAAACATACTCAGCAGCAAGCCAAACAGCAAGCCTTTGCTTTAGTTGAAGTCGTTCAGCGTCGAGCTCACTATAGTTACAGTGACTCTACGGGGATGGTGAATGAAAATGCTGATCTCAACGAAAAACTGCGTCAACGTTTAGAGCATGCCGAAGCTGAACGTACACGTGCGCGTGAACAGTTGCGTCAACATCAAGCTCAAAGTACCCAATATCATCAAGTTTTTGCTTCTCTGCGTAGCTCATTTGAGACAAAACAAGAGATGCTTAAAGAGCTTGAAGCAGAAATGCAGGAAATTGGCGTCAAAGCTGATCCTGATGCACAAGAGCGAGCAAGTATTCGTCGTGATGAACTGCATCAATCAGTGATGGCGAACCGTACCCGAATTAACCAATTAGAAAAACAGCTGACATTATGTGAAGCTGAAATGGATAATTTACAAAAACGCCTACGTAAGTTAGAAAAAGATTATTACCTAATCCGCGAGCAAGTTGTTTCTGCTAAAGCGGGTTGGTGTGCCGTAATGCGATTAGTGAAAGATAACGGTGTTGAGCGTCGTTTACATCGTCGCGAGCTAGCGTATACGGACGGTGATAGCTTACGTTCTATGTCGGATAAGGCGCTCGGAGCATTACGTTTAGCGGTCGCTGATAATGAACATTTACGCGATGTACTGCGTTTATCTGAAGATCCAAAACATCCAGAGCGTAAAATTCAGTTCTTTATCGCGGTATATCAGCACCTGCGTGAACGTATTCGCCAAGATATTATTCGTACTGATGACCCAATTGATGCAATCGAACAGATGGAAATCGAGTTGGCACGCTTGACGGAAGAGCTAACTGCCCGTGAACAAAAACTGGCTATTAGCTCGAAGAGTGTTGCGAACATTATTCGTAAAACAATTCAGCGAGAACAAAACCGTATTCGGATGCTAAACCAAGGTCTGCAAGCGGTATCCTTTGGTCAGGTGAAAGGGGTTCGTCTGAATGTCAATATTCGCGAAAGCCATGCATTGCTGCTCAGTGTGCTATCGGAAGAAAGCGATATGCACCAAGACCTGTTCACCAGTCAGCGTTTAACCTTCTCTGAAGCGATGGCGAAATTGTATCAGCGTTTGAATCCTCAAATGGATATGGGGCAACGTTTGCCACAGACCATTGGTGAGGAGCTGTTAGATTATCGTAACTACTTAGAGTTAGATGTTGAAGTCAACCGGGGTTCAGATGGTTGGCTGAAAGCAGAAAGTGGCGCACTCTCTACGGGGGAAGCTATTGGTACGGGGATGTCCATCTTGGTGATGGTTGTTCAAAGCTGGGAAGAAGAATCCCGCCGATTACGTGCGAAAGATATTACGCCATGTCGTTTACTGTTCTTGGATGAAGCGGCGCGTTTAGATGCAAAATCTATTGCGACGTTATTCGAACTGTGTGACCGATTGGAAATGCAATTAATTATTGCAGCACCAGAAAATATCAGTCCAGAGAAAGGAACAACCTATAAACTGGTACGTAAGGTGACAGGTAATACGGAGCATGTTCACGTAGTGGGTTTAAAAGGTTTTGGTCAAGATGTGCCAGTAGCACAGGCTTTGCCTCAATAACGCCCTTTATACTTTAAATAACAAAAACCGACATGGGAAACTGTGTCGGTTTTTTGTTTTTGTATCATCAATAGTTGATGACCTGCAATGAGATTCAAATCTCATTTTTATGTAATGAAAAACTCTATGATTACACTCCGTGAGTAGTTAATCACGAAAATACATTATTATAAGGATCAACTATGAAGAAAATAACACTGACATTAAGCGCAATTGCATTGGCGCTGAGCTTTACAGCAACTTCTCAAGCTAAGCTACCAATGCCAGAAACAGTCAGTACAGGGGTGACTGTTGCTGAATTAGCCGCGCAACAGCCAGTGCATTGGGTGTCTATTGAGCAAATTAAAAAAAGCTTAGAGGGTAAGGCACCTATGGCAGTCGGTTTTGATATTGATGATACGGTTTTATTCTCTAGCCCAGGTTTTTACAGAGGTAAAATTGAATTTTCACCAAATGATTTTAGCTATCTGAAAAATCCTCAGTTTTGGGAAAAAATGAATAACGAGTGGGATAAATTCAGCATGCCAAAACAAGTAGGTGTTGATTTAGTCAAGATGCACTTAGAGCGTGGCGATGCAGTTTATTTCATTACCGGTCGTACTCAGACTAAAACTGAAACAGTGACCAAATATGTACAAGAAGGGTTACATATTCCTGCTGATAAAATGAATTCAGTTATTTTTGCAGGGGATGAGCCAGGTAAAAATAATAAAGTAAGCTGGATGCGTGATCATAAACTAACTATCTATTATGGTGATGCAGATGCGGACATTGCTGCAGCTAATGAGCTCAATATTCGCGGTATCCGAATTCTTCGAGCGGCCAACTCCTCTTATCAACCATTACCAAAAGCAGGTCGTTTTGGTGAGGAAGTTGTGATCAACTCAGAATATTAATATTTTGAATTTTTAATAGTTAAAGGTGCATGTTCACCTTTAATTATTTTAACTTATCCATTAATCAATTTAATGGTCACTAATTCGTTAAATTTAACTTATTTAACATTGTTTATTTCGTTAAATTTTCAATTGTCATGATTTAATCGGTTTGTTATTACGTAACTCACCGGAAATAAGAATAATTCTATTTCTCACCTCGGTTTATGAATATTTCGGAATCAATCGCTCTTCACTCCCGATAAAGACAAAATTAGTCTATTCCTATAACATTCTCGTCAAAATTAAATATAATCAAATAGTCACTATAATAAAAAATAATGTTATTCCTGTAGTAACTTAAGGTGGATGTATGGCAAAGAGAAGAGTGAAAGCTCTGCAGGTCTCAGTAATATGTGGGCTGATGGCACTACAATTTCCTGCTTTTTCTGAACAAGAAAATGCGCAGCAAAGCAATATTGAAATTCAACAACCTCAAGCAGTTATTGCAGATGAGGTAAAAACGGTAATGCCAAAAGACAGCTTGGCAAAAATCACTGAATCATTACCTGCTGACACCAAGTTGGTATTTTCTGAACAACTGGCCAGGGTGTATGCCGATAATCAGATGAAATTGCTGTGGCAAGATGAAACGGCAATTAGTCAATTCCAACAACAATTAGCAGAACTCGCTCTCGCGGGGTTTCAGCCGCAGTTTAGTGAATGGTTGCTGTTATTAGAAAATAGTCAATTGAGTGAGCTGGGGCGTGATGCAATTTTGTCTGACGCTATGCTGGGTTATTTACAGTATCTGGCGGCTATTGATACTAATGGTCAGTATTGGCTATATACCAGCCGCCCTTATAAGATCATTGCACCGACAACATCTCAAATGAAACCTTGGCTCGATGCAATATCTGAACATCGATTAGCTGAGTGGGTTAAAGCGCAAGCTCCGAAACATACAATGTATCAGCCAATGCGTAAAGAAATGCTGAAGCAGCTTACATTGCCTGAAGACACACTAGAAATCACGAGCACGAAAGCCCTAAAACCGGGGCAGGCAAGTGATGATGTTATCACATTGCGTGAAATCTTAGTGCGTGATGGGCTACTTGATGCTTCCGTTATCGGTGAAGCCATTGATGCATCTGCACCACCAGAAGAAATAGCGAAAGTGACAGCTAATGCTCGTGTTTATAACGACGAGTTAGTGGAAGCAGTAAAAAAATTCCAGCTTCAATATGGTTTAGAAGCTGATGGCGTTATAGGGCGTGGAACGCGGGTTTGGCTGAATATGCAGCCTAAACAAAAAGCGGGACTAATGGCATTAAATATTCAACGATTACGGATTGTTCCTGAAAGTAGTGGAACGGGTATTTTGGTTAATATTCCCGCTTATACGTTAGATTTTTATCTTAATAATGAAATCATTTTAGATTCTAAAGTGATTGTAGGTCGAGCTGATCGTAAAACGCCTATAATGAGCAGTGCACTGAATAATGTGGTGATTAACCCACCTTGGAGTGTCCCAACAAGTTTAGCGCGTAAAGATATCGCGCCAAAAGGTAAGGTCGATCCGAGTTATTTTAGCCGCAAGGGGTATACAGTTTATTCTGGATGGGGGCAGGATGCCTATGAAGTGGATCCTTATTCCATCGATTGGGAGAATATGAGTCCAGCTAACTTCCCATATCGAATTAGACAAGCACCAGGGCCAACGAACTCTTTAGGGCGTTATAAATTTAACATGCCGAGTTCGGATGCTATCTATTTGCATGACACGCCTAACCACAGCTTGTTTAACAAGAATGCTAGAGCAATCAGTTCTGGATGTGTTCGTGTAAATAAAGCGAGCGAATTAGCCACTATTTTGTTAGGGGATGCAGGTTGGGCTCAAACGCGAATTGATGGTGCATTAAAAGACGGTTCAACACGTTATGTGAATATTCCTGACAGAATCCCAGTCTACCTCTATTACCAAACCGCATGGGTAGATAAGGATCAGCAGCCGCAATATCGTGCAGATATTTATCAATACGATGGTAGCATTGATAATGTAGATAAGTATCTTCCAGCAATCAAGACTATTTTACGTTAATGATTTAATTCGTCAGGGAACTTCGGTTCCCTGAACTCATAAAGATTGTATTTCACAAGTATTCCAAATAATTCTTATAAATTATATTTTTCAAATGAATAATTTGTGCTTTTATATATATGTAATCGAATTGTTGTATTATTCTCATTGAGATTGATTTAAGTGATTTCACTCACCTTTTTGCATAAATGTGATGAATTTTCCTTAATTTACGCAATTCTTTACATAATTATACGTTTAAGCCAAATATCATTTGCTAGACTGATCAGGTTGAAATGTATTTTTGTCGAATTGATTAACACCTGAGTTATCACCTATGGATATGATTGACCAAAACCGCAGAAAATGGTTGGGAATTGGTGCTGCTGCTATCGGCTTAAGCCTATTACCAAATCATGTACTTGCTGCAATGAGTACCCCACGACCAAGAATTTTACGTTTCCAGAATATTCATACTGGAGAATTTTTAAAGACTGAATTTTTTGATGGTCGCCGTTATAACAAATCGGAGCTGGCTCGCTTGAATCACCTTTTCCGTGATCATCGTAGCGATAAAGTAAAAACCATCGATCCTAAATTGTTTGACCAAATCTATATATTACAGATGATGATGGGCATCAATAAACCTGTTCAATTGATTTCAGGTTATCGCTCATTAGAAACCAATAATGAACTTCGCCGTAAGAGTTCTGGTGTGGCAAAACAAAGCTACCATACTCGTGGTCAAGCGATGGATTTCCATATCGAAGGTTTACAACTCAGTAATGTACGTAAGGCTGCGCTAAAAATGAGTGCAGGCGGTGTCGGTTATTATCCGAAGAGCAATTTTATTCATATTGATACAGGACCAGTCAGAACATGGTAATCTGTGTATAGGTGACACAGATTACGGAGTAATTGTTCGATGAAATACACTATTATCCCAGTAACGCCATTTATGCAAAACTGCCATATTATTTGGGATGACAATTCAATGGAAGCGGTTATCGTTGATCCCGGCGGTGAAACTGAAAAGCTCATTAACGCGATTGAATCCCTCGGATTAACGTTAACTAAAATTCTACTTACCCATGGTCATTCTGACCATATTGGTGCCTCAGCACCTCTCGCGAAGCATTTCGGTGTGCCTATTTATGGTCCACAAAAAGAAGATGCTTTCTGGATTGAAAATCTTGCTCAGCAAAATGCGATGTTTAATATTGGAGACTGCCCAGACTTCACGCCCGACCATTGGTTGGAAGAAGGGGATAGTGTTTCTTGTGGCAACATTAAATTTGATGTTCTCCATTGCCCTGGCCATACGCCTGGTCACATTGTCTTTGTGAACCATGGGGATAAATTGATCTCTATGGGGGATGTGCTCTTCAAAGGTGGGGTTGGTCGTAGTGATTTTCCGCGTGGAAACCATCAGGATTTAATTTCCTCCATCAAAAATAAACTATTGCCACTCGGCGACGAATATCAATTCATTCCGGGTCATGGTCCCATGTCTACATTAGGGCATGAACGCATTAGTAATCCTTTCTTGCAGGATGAATTGCCAGTTTGGTGATTATCCCATCGATGTTGACATTTTATTTCAATTAAAACCCCAACTAGGGTTTTTTTTATAGTTATCAAAAAAACTAATCAGAATTGACGCTAAAGTCCGTCTTAATTTTATACTATTTATCTGACAAAATTTGATACGTTTGATATTTTAAATATGATTTAAATTTTAATTGTAATCAAATCATGTAATGAATCATTATTTTCATTTTAATAAGGATATTTATGAAAAAGAATCATCTCGCCGTAAAATTTATTCAGAAAGAATTTATTGATTATTCTAATGATTATAGAAATAAATGGATAAAATTTTTTTTTAAAAAAAACAATGTGAAAATTTTAAATAAAATGACAACAGTAAATGGTATAAATTATTCAAATTCAGGCGGTTATTGTTATGGATTTTCTTATGCTTTTTTAGCCTACAGTACGATAGATCAAAATGAAAAATATTTTCATAAAATGAATGATTTTCTGTCAATAATTAATAGTGATTCTGAAAATGAAAGTCACATTAGTAAAGTAAAAAATAAAGCCTTAAAAATACATGCTTCTTTATTACTTAATGAATCAATGAGAGATGTAATATTTACTCAAGGTATTGAAATTAATTCAGGAATTGAAGGAGACTTATTAAGTAAAGGTTTTGATTATCCCATTGAAGGGGATTCATTAATAAATTATATGAGTAAATCAATAGATAAGAATAAAGTAGCATATAAAATTTATTATCGAAAAAATCAGATCGCTAAGAAATATGTCGATTATATGTACGAGTTACAAAGAATAAAAATTAATGATTTTTATAGTGCACTTAGTAAAGACTCTGTTTTTTTTGAGAGTGGAAAAGGTGCTGAATTATTATCAGATCCTTGGTTTATTTCATTCTATAAAAAATTTAATAATAGAGATAACTTACAAAATAATGACTTTACTCTCGATGATGCAAATTTTTTCAGAGAAATGATATCTAAAAGTATTCAATGGGATAATTATCATCAGCAAGAAAAATTTAATTCAAATAATGGAGTTAAAATTAATGATTATTATCATAGCTATCTTGATAGAACAAGTGCTAGAACAGAAATAACAGTAAATAAATTTATTGATAAGATAAATAACCACATCAAAACAAGTCGTGAACAGTTATTGTTTGAATTTTCAAGTCCTAATCACGCAATGGCAATATCTGTAAAATATAACACGGATACTAAGTCATGGGATTATCTATTTTTCGATCCTAATATAGGTATAATAAAAAATCATAAAAAAAACGATTTTAGTGAATTTCTTCATAAATATGTTAGCCAGCAATCGAAATTCTATCTTTTTAAAAAGAAAGATAATGATTTCTTGATTAATTTTACCCAATTTGATCTCTTAGAGTCTACAAAGAAACCATTAAAAGATATTAATGTTAATGATCTTCATATGACAGAAACGTTACTGTTTACTGAAGAAGGAAAAAATATTTATTTGGATGAAAATAGGGAGAATAAATTAAAATATAAAGAATTATTTTTCGATAGTGAATTTGTTAAGGTTAAACTGAGTTTAAAAAATAACTCTAAATATATTTATACTGATATACTTGATATAACAGAATTAACTTCAACCATCAATGCAAATTTAGATTCACTATCAACGTTATCAGGTGATATTGTGATTTCACAAAGTGGTAGTAAAGTTTATTCTGTTGGTAAAAACTTTGATGTTAGCACATTAAATAATGTTTCACGAAAGGAAAATAATATAGATTTAGTTAGCAAGGATTATGATAGTGTTAATTTACATTTAAAGCCACTAACAGACACGAAACCTTCGATTATTTCTGGGATTCCCGTATCTCATCAACATTCCATCAATCAGGTTGCCAATGACGAAAATATTATTATTGGTATTCGTCCTGTTGACCTGAAGTCTAGAAATTTAATAGAGTCAGGATATTACAGTAGCAAAGGTTTAGCTATCAAAGGAAAAAGTTCTGATTGGGGGCCTCATGCAGGCTTTATTCCTATTTCTCAAAAGTTTGCTAAGAAATCAGCTAGGGAAGATGTTGATAAGTACAACCAATATATCCAAAAATCTCTTAACGAAGGAAGTGCTATTTCCGTTGTGCTTGAAATTTCTTCAGAACGAGTAAATGAGCTTTTACAGCATAAAGCTATTTTGCCTTCAAGAGGTATGAATGAGCTTGGTTATAGTGAAGTAATATCATTACTTGATGGGAAAGAGATTGTTTTTTATCTAAAAAAATCGTCTCATGGTGAGGGTGATTTTTGGCAACTTTATCATCAGGAAGAGGGAGAAATAAAGCCATTCTATGTTATTGGTGATCCTAAAACAGGAAAATCGATGACGGCTGATTATGATCTTTTTAGTATTATTTTTCCGATTTCGGAATTAGAACACTATGCCAAAGTGACGGAAATGCCAAGCTGGGCAGAATGGAAGAGTGGTATTAATTATGATGAATTAACGGTATATCAGAAAGCGTTATATGAAAATGAAGCGGAATATAATAAACAAGAGGGGCGAGATAATGGCATTACAAATAGCAAAATTAAAGAAATAAAAAATAAGCTAAATCGAAGGCTTGGTCGGACAGATGGTATGGAATTAATTCATCATGGTGCAGACGATGCGAACCCTGCGAGTGTGATGCACGACAATTTTCCTATTACTTTTTTCCTTCCTGAAAAATTGAAAGGTAGAAATGCATTGACAGGGGCATCTGAATCTATTTCCACTTATTTTCAGATGAACGCGCAAGGCGCTATTATTATCAATAATGCAGAGCAACTATCTAATTTTCAACAGTTGTTAATTAATCAAGGCTATCGGGCTCCCTTAAATAAAATATGGAATGAAGGTGATAATGGACAGTATTTTGATCCTAAAAGAAAAATATCAGAAAGCTTTATTGAGGGGCGTATTGAAATAGCAAGAAAGAAAAGTCTTGCTAATGAGTTGAATGATGGTTTTGGATATGAAGGAATTAGGAAAAGTAACCGAGCTTATGATAACGAAATGGAAAATATTCTCGGTAAACCAATATCTCAATTAGACGAGGGATTTGATGATGTCTATTTGGATGAAATAAAACAACATAATGTGTTTTTATTGTCAGGGGAATCATCCATAGCAACCGACTCTATTGATACCTGGTTAGACCCAATGTTGAAATATCGTCTTGCTAAGGAGCTGGATGCTGAAATATCAAGAACTATAAAGCCTACAGAATATGGTTACAATGTGATCATTCAACTTGAAGGGGATAATGCATCAACAAATGCGGCGGCAAATGCATTTTCGAAGCACCCAGATGACTCGATGGTCATTCAGTTCAATTTGAAAACGAAACAATATAAAATTTTGCACGGAGATATTTCCAGATTAGATTCAGGGAAAGTAAGGTGGATAACGGTTGGTCATGGGAGTTATCTAGGGAGTAATCAGCCTACATTATATGCTGATGTGAATGCTAGACAATTTTCTGATTCGATTCGTTATTTACAAAAGAAAGTCTTAAATAATAATCAACCATCAAAATTGGTATTAATGGGATGTAATTTAGGGCGTGGTGGAATTAATGAAAATTTTGCTCTGAGAGCAACCGCAGCATTATCTGAGCATAACTTGAATATGCCGATTACAGCTTATAATCGCCTACTTAAAAATATTTATTTAGGAAATAAATTTGTTAAGGCTGATGGAAGTAGCAATGATTCTGTAGGTACTAAAGGTTATAAATTTATCTATCAATTTAATGTTGATACCCAGCAAGTTAGAATTAATAAAAGTTCATCGACATTATATTTCATCAATGAACTACGCCGTGGTGAAATTACATTATCACAGTTAAATAATAGCCTTGAGCTTGACCCGCTAGGAGCATTTAGAGATTTAGGTACACGACAGCTCGATTTTGATTTGATCAAGAAAGTGGCTTATAACCCGAAGGCGTATGAGTTATTCGTCAGTGAATTAAAACGATATCAAGGTATTTTGCCTAATAGTTTTCATCGAGATTTTTCTACGAGACTCAATGAACTTGGTATGAAATCTATTCCAATATGGAAAATGGTGAACAGCACTAATATCCAGCAGATTGCAGCAGCTAATGTCATGCCAGAGGATAATTCGGTATCTGTTGTTATTCGAGTGGTTGGTAGTCCTAAAGGGAGGCAAGTTGCAGAACAGATAGCCGCAAAGAATGCAAAAAATACCATTATTTTCCAGATGGATATCGATAATAAAAAGTGGACTATTGAATATGGTGAGTCAGAGATACCTTCGTTAATTGAAAGCCAAAAGCCCGTAAAATGGACGGTTATTGGGGATTCTGAGGTTATTAGAAAGCCAACACAAAATTTATTAGCAGGGTTGGTTGCGGTAAAACAAAAATACCCAGTGATATCACCTGAGAGTATTTTCTTCCATTCTATTGGCCCTCAGATGCTCACAACAAGTGCTGAACACCATCAGTTTGCAGCAGATTTATCTGCTCATTTAAAGCAGCATGGCGTGAATGCTTCGGTCATAACCCAGTTTACCCGTGAAACCGTTGTACCCACTAATAATAGGCCCTTTATCAATTCAGATAGCTCAGTGCTTAGCCAAACTAATCATCAAAAGGTGCAATCTTTACTCGAGCGCATTGCGTTAAAAGAAATTGATGTGAATAGAATTCAGCTCACTGAGCATCCTTATATGGAGACATATTTTATGGATGATACTGGGGAGATAGATGTTAATAAAATAAAAATTGTAGTTAATGATCCATTGCTCAATATGGAAATAAATCGTTATCTTTCCTATGAACTAACAGAAAATAAAGCACATTTTGATGCGTTGTTTGAATTACCACGAGCAGCTTCACTACAAGGACAAGCTGCGGATCTCAGAATAATTTTGCAAGGCTTACATCATGACCCAACGATGATAAATCATTTAAGTGAGCGCTCTATTGCGCAATTAAAAGTGTTATATCCTTCAATATATGGGGTTAATCGTAGCGAAATTATCGCATTAGTGACAAATGCTAATGCGTATACACGGCTTAATGATGAACTATTAATGCTTAGCAGCCTTCATATAGACAACATTGAGGAAAGCGGTTTAAAAAACTTAACTTTAGCACAGGTATTGCAGATATATCGTGATGGTCAACGGCAAAAACATCAACAATTTAGACAGCTGCTCAATCAGCAAAATAATCAACCTGATGGTAGACAAATCAGCCTATTTCATCATGGCTGGATAAGGAATAGTGGTTATTCCTCGACATTTGATCAAAATATAGGATTGATTCTAAGTATAGAACACCAGTTATTTGGTGTTGATCAAGCTCGTGATTTAGTTGAACTACGTGCTGAGTTCTTACAAAAACAGCAGCAAGGAACACTTTCTACCACGGAAGCTGAAGCATTACATCAAATTCAGCATTACATCTCTGAAGTGGAAAATCGCTATTCAAAGAAAGGAATTTTATCGGCGGATCAATCTATTTTAGATACGCTATCGACAAGTAATACCTATTATCATAATGATAACGATAGCCTATTGTTTATCAAAGGGAAAAATACCACTTTCACGATTAGTCAAATTACAAAAAATGGACTTAAACAATACAGTTTATTTGATCCTAATGGCCTGCAGGTTAGTGTGTCACTTAGTGACCATTACATGGCTAAAAAAAGTTTCTTTCAGTTAATACGAGATTATTTCAATGAAGAGATCATGCTAGACGACGGTAAGAAAATAATTCGTGGGCAGCATGCGGGGTTGAATAAAGATGAAAAAGGCCATTTTAGAGCCGACCTAGAATATGTCGATATTCGTGATAGAAAACTATTCGGTGATTTAGCGTCTCAACGAAATATTATTGCTCAGCAAATAGAAACCACGTCACCAGCCAACTGCTGGGTGACATTCTATGGTGAAAAAATTGCATTAGCAAGATTACAAAATTTAGGGGTAACCGTTGATGGAGAAGCGATTACTTTAGCACATACGAAACAAATAGGCTGGGATGCAAATGCTCGTATTAATGGCAATAAATTATCACTTGAATTGGCGATGCTTGAGGGCAGTCAGTCAGACCATGCGTTATTAAAAATAATTTATCGTGCCAAGCATGATAATAATCCGATTATTGATAATGAGATAGATTTTACGACGAGCGCTGTTTACAAAAAACAAATTAAAATAATTGAAGCAGCTCCGGATATTAATGATACACAACGGTTACCTGCATTAGTAGTTGACTTAAATACAACAGGGAAAAAATTATCGTTATTTCAGCGTATTGGATCTCGTGCAGGTCAAACGATGGGGGGGGCTGGAATGACTCAAGCATTAATCAGTATTTCCAGCCTCTTGAATAAACTCAACAACCCTGATTTAACGGCAGAAGAGTATGCTGAATTAGAAAAACAGCTTTATATCTCCTGTGGCTCCGCATTTTTCAATTACGGCGATATGATTTTGCAGCCCATTTTGTTGAAAATAGCTAGCAATAATAGTGCCTCTTCATTAACCAAAAGTCGAATTGCTTCAGGGGTCGTTGTTGTATTTAACCTAGTTGGTATGGGTATTGATGCCTATCAAGTATATGATAATTTATCTAAGCTAGATAGTGTGACCGATCCAAAGCAGCGCCAAGATTTGATTGTGAATGCCTCTTTCTCTATTGCGAGTTTTGTTATCAATGGGGTGACTGTTGTTGGTGTTTTGGTCTCTTCATCTACTATTCCTGTTGTCGGTTTGGTTGTAGGTGGTCTTTTAATTGTGGGTGGCTGGATTTATAACGGACGGCGTGCAGTTGAAAATATTAAGGCAGATATTGATATTAGTTGGGACCGTGAGCTAGAAGAAGGTATCCGCGGAGCATTAGGTTTAGATCCGACTCAACGAACTCAACAAGAAATCATTATTAAGCGATACATTGATTCATTCAAGCATTCTGATTGGGATATTGACCTTCATCATTTTGAACAATCATTACGTCATGTAGGTTTTGACCATCATCTCAGTGTTATTGACAAGCCTACTTATCAGGAAATCGATCGTTATTATTTAGTGGATAATCAAGGTGATTATTTTGGTGGAACACTTGGTTATGTAAAAACTGGACTATACACTGGAGAGATGCGCCTTACCAAACGAGGGGCTCCATCATATACATTACAAGATGCTAACTTATTATTGAATTCCTATATATTAACTTATGATGGAAAAGCGGGGCGTAAAGGTCAAGGTAGTCATGGATATGTCTCGCCATATAAAAAAGAATTGAAAGAAACTTTTGAGCTAAAACGTGTTGGTAGCGAATCATCGGATGAACGATATTCGTTTAATCCCGGCTATTCAAACCCATTGTTGGCACAATTTAAAAATAGGCATCAGATTCAAGATACAGATTTAAAGTTGCCTATTGAAGAGCAATTAGGACGCTCCAATCCTGAGCAATTGAGTTTTTTTTCTAAAAAAACTAAATTTGGACCTTTAGGGCAAACAATTTTTTCGGGTAGTTATCAGCGTGATAGCAAGCATTTAGTTGATGATAAAAGAAAAATTAGTTGGTATTTGAATGATAGGGATAGCCGCGGGAGCAGTTTTAATAGCGCCACTGGAAATGATCTGATTATTGGTTTCCAGAATCGTAAAAATGCATTCCTAATTTTGTCAGGAGAAAAGTATTTTGCGGGTGGTGAGCATGATGATTATTTTTATTTGCGGGATAACAGTCTTGCATCTTTACGTTATCGAGGAAATGAACCCACAAAGTTTTTGGATGGTCAGCAAGGCAATGATACGTTAATTATTGATAACTTACCTGATGAATATCGTGCCAAAGTTAATTTAAATGAGAACCAGATAAGTTATCAACGAGAGGATCATCAGGAGACTATTTATGTTGCACACTTAAATAGTATTGAGCATATAGTCGTTCGTGGAAACACTAATGATGAAGTACAAGGCGATGAAAATCATAATATTTTAGATGGTGGGTTAGGGATAGATACTCTATATGGTCACGACGGTGACGATAAGCTTATTTTGACCCAAGGCTATGCTAATGGAGGAAATGGTAGCGACAGTTATCAGATTAGACGTTTTGTCTGGGCTCAGAATGTTGATGACTTATATTATACAAGATATAAGTTTAATCGTCAGACAAAAGCTATTGATAGGAAAAACGCGGTTAAATCTAAGTATTTAAAAAATGAGAAGCATTATAACGCAATGATCACGATTGATGAAACGACAGATTCATCCAGCATTGTGAGCCTAAATTACTCGTTAAAAGAAATACATGATGTGTATGTTGAGGGAAACCACTTATATATAAAAATCCAGTTACCGGCAGAAAAAATCGATGGATACGTTTTCACTAATATTCATAGCCAAGTTACGCTGGAATTAAAAAATATTTACCGCTCAACGTCAAAAGGTCGAGAAGCTCGGCATCACTATCACTTACGTACACATGATGGGTTTATTTTAACGAGCGAATTGAGCCATTTAGCGATAGAAACTCCGTCTGTTTATCGTGATAAGTTATTCAATATTCATTATTTGCAAGTTAATGATCAGCTCCATAGTTCAGATAACAAAACTCTTTTGATTGATGAGGCCAAAGGAGAATTAATCATTGATGGAAAACAAATCTATGTTTCTCCGTCATGGGGAACGTTATTGCCCATGGGGGCAGCAACGAATTTAACCTATAGAGGTAATGAAAAAAATAACATTGTTTCTCATGTTAAGTCGGGTAGCCAAATAAAGGTGAGTTTAGGACAAGATGCCTATCAAATTAGTGAATTAGATTATGAGCATGGAGATATTATTTTTGATTTCTCAGAAGTTCATCACCAATACACCGATCAAGATAAAGTCATTTTATTGTTGCCGGTGGTGAATGGTTATCAATTAAAAATGAAAGGTTCTCGGCTGATATTAAAAGATCGATTTTTACAGACACAGTTAGCTATTCGATTTAATCAGGTTAATGAAAAAACACGTAATGCAGTTCTGATCCAAGATAAACATGGCCATTTATTTACCATAAACTGGAATGATGAGCAGGGAACCATTACGCCATTAATAACAGTCAATGAAGCTACCGGCGATAATGACAAGATTATTATTCCTCATGGCTATATTTCTAAGCAAAGAGTGATAGATGGTCTAGCCGGTAATGATGCCATTATTGACAATAGCGCAATGAGCCATGTCCTGCTGGGTGGCGATGGCGATGATACCCTTAGAGCAGAAAAAGGTCATAATGTGCTTTATGGGGGAGTGGGGGATGATTTCTTGACTGGAGGGGAGGGCCGGGATTTATTGCTATCGGACCAGGGAACTGATGTCTTGATGGGTGGCGCTGGCGATGATGACTATCTCATTGATGGAAATAAAGAAGGCGTGACTTACATCGATGATACCCAGGGGAATAATCAAATATTTTTGCTTAATTTTGATGCGCATTTTCTAATTAAAACCGATGATGATGGGCATACTTACCATATTTATTTGTCGAATAGTGGACATTTTGTACAGATTAAGCAACCTAAAGTGGAGAATGAAAGCTCGGTAGTCGTTCATTTACTCGATGGGCCCCCGGCAGCCCATAAAGAGTTATTTAAAAATGGGTTAGAGTCACTGACGCAGCACTTCGCTAATAAACTCACTACAGCACAGCGATTAGGCCTAGCGGATGATTGGAAGCCCGCTAATGAGTTATATATTGTGCAGAAAGATATACTAAAACCTATAAATGTAACACCACGAGCAAATATTTTAAACCTCACGACTAATACCCCTAGAGGACAATGGTTTATCGAAGCGCAAGATGGATCTGACAGGATCAGTGACCAAAGTAAACAGGGGCGTATTATCAAAGGAGGACGGGGAAATGATTTACTATTTGTGTCTGGGGGGGAAAATGTTATATGGGGTGGTCAGGGAAATGATATTGTACAAGGAGGGAAAGGACAAGATGTCCTTATTTCCACTCATGGCAGTGATAGATTAATGGGAGGAATAGGGAATGACCTTTACATTATCGATGGAAACTCCGAGGGGAATGTAGCTATTGAGGATTACTATGGTGTGAACCAAGTGATATTAATTAACTTCAAACAAGATGCGGAGTATGAAAAAGTATCTGAAGGTTTATCTAAAATGACCTTTAAATCTGAAAAAGGGCGAACTGTATCGATTATGTTTAAAGACAGTCCAATGAATGTCACCAGCCTTTTAGATGTGAAACATATCAATAATCATGCTGCTTTTTCCACCTCTGAGGCAAATAATACATTTAACCTATTAGTCCAACTGTTAGTTGAACAACGTATTGAACATGAAAATAGCTATGACCCTTCCTCTGCGTCTGAGTATAAACAAAATTGTTGGGGAGCAATTCCTCATGCTCAGCGTTTTTTAAATAACGTGAATAGCCTATAGATATAAAAAACACCCCTTATGGGGTGTTTTTAGTTATACGTATAAAATAATTTATGTGTTTATAGCACTTTTACGATGGCATCACACAATGGAACCATGTTTTCCAGCGTCAAGCCCGCTACGTTAATGCGTCCGGAGCTAACCGCATAGATACCAAATTCGCTACGTAGACGCTCTACCTGCTCTTTAGTCAGTCCACTGAAGGAGAACATACCATTTTGGTTAATAATGAACGCAAAGTCCTGTTTAGCGCCTTTTTCTTCCAATGTTTTAACGAGTAGCTGGCGCATACGTTTAATACGTTCACGCATTGCAGTCAGTTCTTGAATCCACTCAGCTTTCAACGCTTCATCAGACAGAATTGTTGTGACAACCGCAGCACCGTGTGCTGGTGGGTTAGAGTAGTTCGCACGAATAACGGCTTTAGCTTGGCTAAATGCACGCTCTGCATTATCACTGTCTTTAGCAATGATGGTACAAGCGCCGACGCGCTCATTGTATAAACCGAAGTTTTTAGAGAATGAGCTAGCCACAATCATTTCTGGGTTATTTTTGGTGAAGATACGTAAGCCTTCAGCATCTTCATCTAAACCTTTGGCAAAACCTTGGTAGGCAAAATCGAAAACCGGCAGTAAGCCTTTTTCCGCACACAGTTGGGACAGCTTAGTCCACTGTTCAGGTGTTGGGTCGATACCGGTTGGGTTATGGCAGCAGCCATGCAGGACGATCACATCCCCTGCAACCGCAGATGACAAGCTGTTGAGCATGCCATCAAAATCCATGTCATGGTTTGCAGCATCGTAATAGTTGTAGGTCAGAACTTCTAGACCAGCAGCTTCAAAAATATTTTTATGGTTAGGCCATGTTGGGTTGCTGATCCAAACACGCTTAGCGTTAGTTTGTTTTGCAATAAAGTCGGCTGCAATACGCAGGGCACCGGTACCACCGGGTGCTTGTGCGGTACGCGCGCGTTTAGACGTCACGATTTCATGATTAGCGCCGAACAGCAGTTCTTGAGTAACACGACCAAACTCCGGCATTCCGCTAATCGCCAGGTAGTTTTTGGTATTTTCGTTTTCTAGCAGGAATTTTTCGGCTTTTTTGACCGTATCGAGAACTGGGGTTTTACCCGATTCGTCTTTGTAGACACCGATACCGAGGTTAATTTTGTTATCGCGAGGATCAGCACGGAAAGTATCAGCAAGACCGAGGATAGGGTCAGCTGGGGCAGAAATGATTTTCTCAAACATATTGTCGATTCCAAAACTCTGTGGTTTAGCTGAAAAGAGGTGCAACGGATAATGTCGAGTCATCAGATTAACGTGGGAAAGCGTTTTTGCCAATCGTTTTGCTAAACATTGGTGTGATCTTGTGAGCTAGGCACTAATTACCTTAAATTTAACCATAAATTGAAGGTAAGCCAGTAACTTAGACCAATAAATTCAGAAAGTAAGGTGATTTATAACAATAATTTATAGCAATAAAAAAAGCAGCGCCGAAGCGCTGCCTTTCAAAAACATTGTTTACTGCTTTCAGATTATCCGTTAACGGATAATTAGAATTGGTAAACCAGACCCAGACCAACTACGTTGTCTGTCATCAGACCAGCTTCGTTAGTGAAGTCGTTGTCTTTCAGCAGGTTGATTTTGTAATCAACAACTGCAGACATGTTTTTGTTGAAGTAGTAGTAAGAACCGACAGAGATATATTTAACTAAATCTTGGTTCTCATACTTGTCACCAGCTTTGCTAGTGAAACCTAAAGATTTACCTTTAGATTGGTTATAACCAATAGATGGTTTTAAACCGAAATCGAACAGGTATTGAGCTACTAACTCAACGTTTTCAGTTTTGTTAGCAATTCTGTTTAAATCACCATAGTGATTTGTATTCAGAGTTTGACCATACATAGCTGCTAAGTAAACGTTGTTAGCATCAAATTTCGCACCAACGTTCCATGCTTCAGCGCGTTCACCGCGTGCAGTAGAACCAATAGCTTTCTGAGCTTCAGTACGAGCAGAGTTAGAATAACCACCACCCAGAGTTACGCCCCAGCCTAAGTCATAAGCGGTAGAGAAACCGTAACCGTCGCCGTTGTCTTTATCTGCTTTGTCAACGCCTGATTTGTTAGAATCAGTGTTTTTGCCTTGGTATTGCAGGGCAAAGCTCAGGCCATCAACATAACCGAACATATTGTTGTTACGGTAAGTTAACAGGTTACGGTTACGCTGAGTCATGAACGTGTCTGACTGAGCCATAGTGTCCGCACCCCATAATGGGAATACGTCGGTCCATGCGTTCGTGTCGTAAACAACACCGTAGTTACGGCCGTAATCAACTGAACCGAAGTCTTTGAATTTCAGACCAGCGTAAGCTAAACGGTTTTTGTTGTCGTTGTTGCCTTCAGTTTTGTTAGTCTTAGTTTCCCACTCGAAACGACCAAAACCAGTCAGTTGGTCAGTGATTTGAGTGTCACCTTTAACACCTAAACGAACGCGTGAATCGTCGCCGTCTTCGCCGCTTTCTGAGTTAGCGAAGTAGTGACGTACGTCAACTTTACCGTAAACGTCTAATTTGTTGCCATCTTTGTTATATACTTCTGCTGCGTTTGCTGCGCCTGCAGCTAACAGAGCTGGAATAACCATTGCAAGAATATTGCGCTTCATCATTATTATTACCCTCATTGGTGTTATTCGGACACCTGCCACTGCCAAAAATAATCCATAAATTTCTTTTGAACTATTTGTGAGAGATTAGTGTCGTCTTTAGTCGGCGTCCAGTGTTCCATTGGTAGACAAATTTATCTACCCCCAAAATGCTACAAAAACGAAGATTCTGAAACAAATGGTAACAAGGTGTTTCAAAATGTAAAAAATAGAGCAAAAAATAACCACTCATCGTACCAGTTTAATTTTTTTTACAAAAATGAGGGAACTTTTTTGAAAGACAAATTGAACTTTTTTCGAACTAAATGATTATCCGATGAGTAAAAAGTGCGCAGCTAAATAAGCGTGGTAAAGCTAGAAAAGCAGATTATTCTTAGATGGAATCTAGATTGTCGTTAAAAGCATAAGATATAAAGCTATAAACGAAAAAATGTGATTTAGATCTCAAATAAAGTGTGGTGATAAATTATTTATTCAAAAATTATACCGCTTATAAATAATATCGGGCCAGTAACATCGACCCGATACGGATTGCCATATTATAAAGGCGATAAACTCAGCCGATTAGAATGAGGCATTTCTTGGGGTTCGTGGGAATGCAATCACTTCACGCACGTTGCCGACGCCAGTGACATAAGCAACTAAACGCTCAAACCCAAGACCGAAGCCTGAATGAGGCACGGTGCCGTAACGACGCAGATCACGGTACCACCAATAGTCTTCTTTATTCATGCCCATTTCTTCTAAACGTGCATCCAGCATATCCAAGCGTTCTTCACGCTGTGAACCACCGATGATTTCACCAATACCTGGCGCTAATACATCCATGGCGGCAACGGTTTTACCGTCTTCGTTAAGGCGCATATAGAAAGCTTTAATATCTTTCGGATAGTTTTTAACTACTACCGGCGCTTTAAAGTGCTGCTCTGCAAGGTAGCGCTCATGCTCCGAAGATAAATCCACGCCCCAGTAAACTGGGTTTTCGAATTTTTGGCCACAGGTTTCTAAGATTTTAACCGCGTCGGTATAGTCGACTTGAGCGAAATCAGAATTTACGAAACGTTCCAGACGGTCAATGACATCTTTATCGACACGTTCAGCAAAGAATTCTAAATCATCACGGCGCTCAGTTAATGCCGCTTTAAAGGCATATTTCAGCATTTTTTCTGCCAAACCTGCGATATCATCTAAGTTGGCGAAAGCCACTTCAGGTTCTAACATCCAGAATTCGGCTAAGTGACGGCTGGTGTTGGAGTTTTCCGCGCGGAAAGTTGGACCGAAAGTATACACTTTGCTTAATGCGGTAGCGTAAGCTTCACCGTTCAATTGACCAGAAACAGTCAAGAACGCTTCGCGACCAAAGAAATCTTGGCTGAAATCCACTTCGCCTTTATCTGTACGCGGTAAATTGTTGTAATCCAGCGTGGATACACGGAACATTTCACCCGCACCTTCAGTATCAGAAGCGGTGATCAGAGGGGTAGATACCCAGAAGAAGCCTTGTTCGTCAAAGAAACGATGCAGAGCTTGCGCTAAGGTATGACGTACACGGGCAACAGCACCGATTAAGTTAGTGCGTGGGCGCAAGTGAGCAGCTTCACGTAGGAACTCAACGCTGTGGCGCTTTGGTGCCATTGGGTAAGTATCAGGATCTTCAACCCAGCCAACCACTTTAATCGCTGTTGCTTGCAGTTCAAAAGATTGACCTTGACCTTGAGATTCGGCAACAACACCCGTGACCTCAACAGAGCAGCCAGTGGTCAAATGCAGGACTTCGTCATTATAATTAGGTAAATTATTATTGATGATAGCCTGTAATGGGTTAAAGCATGAACCGTCATAAACGGCGAGGAAAGAAAAACCAGCTTTTGAATCTCTCCTTGTACGTACCCAGCCTTGAACGGTGACTTCAGTGCCCACCGCCACACGGCCTTGCAGTACATCGACTACAGGCGCAACGATCATAAAAATTACTCTCTTTTAAATAATGTTAACAAGATGAGATGACGGGGTTTACTGCTTTAGTATCGTCAATAGTGACGTGCCATTATAGGAATAAAACCAGTAAACCCGACATCGGTTCCGAAATCCCATATTTCAGGGGTAATCTGCTATGTTACTTGCCATTCGACAGGAAACAAGTAAAAAATCGTTATCGGGCTATTAATTTGGTTTTAGCAGGCTTTTTCCATTTTAGGAAGGTCAAAAGCTTTGCGTAGCTGATTAACAAATTCATCATCTTCACAGATGGTTTTACCGGGGCTATCCGATAATTTAGCAACGGGCTTACCATTACACTCCACCAGCTTAATCACGATATTAAGCGGGACCACATTGGGAATATTGCAGGTCAGTCTGGTGCCAATACCAAATACCAGATTAATTTGCTGATGGAAATAGCGATATAATTCTAATGCTTTTTGTAGATCCAAATTGTCAGAAAACACTAATGTTTTCGTGTGTGGGTCAATGCCGAGTTTTTGGTAGTGAGCAATCGCTTTTTCTCCCCACTCGATAGGATCCCCAGAATCATGGCGCAGTCCTTGATAGCGTTTTGCAAATTCGCCATCAAAATCCCGTAAGAATGCATCCATCGTAATACAGTCGGTTAGTGCGATGCCAAGATGATTTGGATATTCATCTAACCAACTTTGTAGCGCTTCACGTTGGCTATTGGCAAGTTCTGGGCTGATTTGCTGATGCGCTTGGAACCACTCATGGGCTTGCGTGCCTACAGGGGATAAGTCAAGTTCTCTCGCCAGCTTGTAGTTGCTGGTACCAACTAAGTACGGAAACTCTTGCTTAAGCATGGCAACAATGGCGGATTGCACTTCATAAGAGAAACGGCGACGCGTACCAAAATCCATTAGCTTAAAGCCTGAAAGATCGAGGTGATGCCCTGAAGCTTCCTGATAAAACAGTGCTAGTAATTTACGCAACTGATTCACAGCATCTTGGCTGGAAATTGTAGGGTGTCTATCTCTTTGGGCGATTTCACTGACCAATGCAAGAAGAGGAACTTCCCACATAATCACTTCACGCCATGGACCATGAATGCGGATAGCAAGTTGCCCATCATTAGCAACACTGATTACCACCTGATCGGGATTAAAACGGAATGTTTTTAGCCATGCGAGATAATCATCGGTGAAAAATGGCAAAGTACGTAAATAGCCAAATTCGTCATCCGAGAGAGAAAGCTGAGCCATTAATTGAACTTGCTGTCTAATCTCGTTGGCATAACCACCTAAAATATCACTGCTACGACAGCGAAATTCAGCAACAACAGGGACTTGGTTGTATTGGTGAAAAACAGCTTGTTGCATGTGAAGCTTATAAGCATCAGTATCAAGCAGTGATGTAATAATCGGTGTTACGTCTAAATTCATGCGCGCAGAGTTCCTCGCGGAGCTTACTAATTGCTAAATCGTTAAAGTTGAAAAAGTATACCCGCTTTACCAAAAGATTGAAGTGTTATTCTATCTCTATGTTGTATGAGGATTATTCAACTTTAACCCACCCAATTAATTTTTGAGTTCAACGCTATAAATGGGATTATTGGTTTAAGGGCCGTCCCATTGATAATGGAATAACATGTTAAGAACAATAATCACTTAATGATACTAACATGTAAATTAATATTTGATAGGGCAATAGCACCAACAAGCAAACTCGCTTGCCACAAAGTTGGATACTCACGGTATAAATTTGGAAGGACATAATAGAAAAACATCGATTTTTGTGATGCAAATGTTTCTCAAACCCATTCACATTGCCACGTCTTATAGTATTGTATATAGCAATAAGAGACTATGACACGGATATAACGAACCAAAAAAGGTTATCTATGACTCAGTTAAGACAAGCAAAATATCGTCAGGATTATCAAGCGCCTGATTATACCATTACAGAAATTTCTCTTGATTTTGACCTTGATCCCGCCAAAACCATCGTTACAGCAGTGAGTGAGGTAAAACGCCTTAATCCTCAGTCATCAACCCTTGAGTTAGCGGGTGAAGATTTAAGCTTACTTAGCCTTGAAGTAGATGGGCAACCGTGGACACAATATAAAGAAGCGCAGGGTAAGCTAATTATTGAATCATTACCGGAAGCATTTACGCTCCGCATTGTGAATGAAATCAGCCCTGAGAAAAATAGTGCCTTAGAAGGGTTATATGTTTCTGGTGATGCGTTATGTACGCAATGTGAAGCTGAAGGTTTCCGTCACATTACTTACTATTTAGACCGTCCAGATGTTTTAGCTCGTTACACTACCACTATTACGGCAGATAAAGCTCGCTATCCTTATTTATTATCCAATGGTAACCGTATTGCTGAAGGTGAGTTAGACAATGGGCGTCATTGGGTTAAATGGGAAGATCCATTCCCAAAACCAAGTTACTTATTTGCGCTAGTTGCGGGTGATTTTGATGTTCTACGTGATGTCTTCGTGACGCGTACAGGACGTGAAGTTGCCTTAGAGCTGTTTGTTGATAAAGGCAATCTAGACCGTGCTCCGTGGGCAATGAAATCCCTACAAAATGCAATGAAATGGGATGAAGAGCGTTTTGGATTAGAGTATGACCTTGATATCTATATGATTGTAGCAGTTGATTTTTTCAACATGGGCGCAATGGAAAATAAAGGTCTCAATGTATTTAACTCTAAATATGTCTTAGCGAAGAGCGAAACGGCTACGGATAAAGATTATCTGAATATTGAATCAGTAATTGGCCATGAATATTTCCATAACTGGACGGGTAACCGTATTACTTGTCGTGATTGGTTCCAATTGAGTCTAAAAGAAGGGCTGACCGTATTCCGCGATCAAGAATTTAGTTCAGATTTAGGCTCTCGATCCGTTAACCGTATTAATAATGTTAAAGTGATGCGTGCGGCGCAATTTGCGGAAGATGCTAGCCCAATGGCACACCCAATTCGCCCAGAAAAAGTTATCGAAATGAATAACT
The DNA here is from genome assembly GCF_000156395.1 of Providencia rustigianii DSM 4541. Taxonomy (GTDB): domain Bacteria; phylum Pseudomonadota; class Gammaproteobacteria; order Enterobacterales; family Enterobacteriaceae; genus Providencia; species Providencia rustigianii. The sequence goes on along the minus strand of NZ_GG703817.1, from coordinate 959,045 downwards.
TCTATACACTCACTGTGTATGAGAAAGGTTCTGAAGTCATTCGTATGATCCATACCCTACTTGGCGAAGAGATGTTCCAAGCAGGTATTCAGCTATATGTTCATCGTCATGATGGTAGTGCAGCAACCTGTGATGATTTTGTACAAGCGATGGAAGATGCATCGAATGTAGATCTTTCTCTATTCCGTCGTTGGTACAGCCAGTCGGGTACGCCAGTATTAACAGTGCGCGATGAATATTCACCAGAAAAACAACAATATACATTGCATGTCAGCCAAATGACGCCACCAACAGCGGATCAAGCGGATAAACAGCCATTACACATCCCATTAGATGTTGAGTTTTATGGCGAAGACGGTTCAGTGATCCCATTAATGCGTGAAGGTAGTCCCGTAAACTCCGTATTGAACGTGACTCAAGCATCGCAAAGCTTTGTTTTTGATCATGTAACCTCGCATCCGGTGCCTTCTTTATTACGTGAGTTTTCTGCGCCAGTGAAGTTGGATTATCCTTATACCGATGAGCAATTAGCATTCTTAATGCAGCATGCTAGCAATGAATTTTCTCGTTGGGATGCGGCGCAACAATTAATCAATAACTACGCTAAAATCAATGTAGAAAGATTGCATAAAGGTGAAGCATTAATTCTGCCAGAGCATGTTGTCGATGCATTCCGAGCAATCTTGCTCGATGAACAAATCGATCCTGCATTAGCGGCATTGATCTTAACGTTACCATCGGAAAATGAGATTGCAGAGCTATTTACTGTGATTGATCCGGTAGCGATCCACTCCGTTATTGATTTTATACATAGCACGTTAGCGAATGAAATGTTCGATGAACTGTTAGCAGTCTATCGTTCTATTAATATTGCGGAGTATCGTGTTGAGCATAAAGACATCGCTTTACGTTCATTGCGTAATACGTGTTTGCAATATTTAGCGGCAGCAGAAGATCATGCATTTGCGAATAAGCTGGTTGAAGAACAGTATCGTGGTGCGGATAACATGACTGATTCATTAGCGGCATTAACTGCAGCGAATGAAGCTGGCTTGCCATGCCTCGCAACGCTGATGGCAGATTTTGATGATCGTTGGCACCATGATGGTTTAGTCATGGATAAATGGTTTACGTTGCAAGGAACGAACCCATCCAAAGATACGGTTAACACAGTACGGAAACTGTTAAATCACCGTTCGTTTAGTATGACTAACCCGAACCGAGTTCGTGCATTAGTGGGGGCATTTACGTCAGGAAATCCTGTTAATTTCCATGCAGAAGATAGCAGCGGCTATCAGTTCCTGTATGAAATTTTAGTAGATCTGAATACACGTAACCCACAAGTTGCCTCTCGACTGATTGAGCCACTAATCCGTTTAAAGCGCTATGATGCGAAGCGCCAAGGCTTAATGCGTGATGTGCTTGAAAAATTAAAAGGCCTAGAAAATTTATCGGGTGATTTGTTTGAAAAAATTAGTAAGGCATTAGAAAGCTAATTAAGTTTCTGAGCAGTTACAGCCCTTAGGTAGTGATACTTAGGGGCTTTTTATTGATAAGGGATCCCCCAGATTGGATCGAAATCAATCAAATAGCACTTTTAGTGATATTTTCATGGATTATTACCCTATATATCGGTTACCCTAGCAGGCGTTTTATCAAACCACTCTCATTTCATGCTCATAAACTTAGTTTAGTGAGTGTTTTTTCGCGCGCCAAGCATTTAAGTAGTCCGGTCCGCACTGAGAGATTTGTCTTCAATCGCACTTAGACAGAAAATAGGTTAATAGATATGCTATATCATCTTGCCCGAAAGGCACTCTTTCAGTTTGATCCTGAAAAAGCCCATGAGTTAACGTTCCGCCAGCTTCAGCGTTTAAATAATTCCCCTCTCCAATTTCTTCTCCGTCAATCTGTTGCTACCAAACCCGTTCAATGCATGGGACTTTCCTTTAAAAATCCATTAGGTTTAGCCGCAGGTTTAGATAAAGACGGCGAATGCATTGATGCATTTGGTGCGATGGGGTTTGGTTTTATAGAAATAGGCACGGTCACCCCACGCCCGCAAGTGGGTAATGATAAGCCACGGCTTTTCAGAGTGGTGGAAGCTGAAGGGATTATTAACCGAATGGGGTTCAACAATAAAGGTGTTGATAACCTCGTTGAGAATGTCAAAAAATCAACTTACGGTGGGATTCTCGGGATTAATATCGGTAAAAATAAAGACACGCCAGTTGAGCAGGGTAAAGATGATTATTTGATTTGTATGGATAAGATTTATACCCATGCAGGTTATATTGCGATTAATATTTCATCACCGAATACTCCGGGTTTACGTACATTACAATATGGCGAAGCACTGGATGACTTACTCAGTGGTATTAAAGCTAAGCAACTTGAGTTGCAATCATTGCATCAAAAATATGTTCCAGTTGCAGTGAAAATAGCCCCTGATTTAACAGAAGAAGAAATTATTCAAGTGGCAGATAGCTTGGTAAGACATAATATCGATGGCGTTATTGCCACGAATACCACGCTAGATCGCTCATTAGTTCAAGGTTTAAATCACTGTAATGAAGCTGGGGGATTAAGTGGTCGTCCGGTACAATTAAAAAGTACCCAAGTGATTAAACTTATTTCTCGCGAATTAAATGGCAAGCTTCCTATTATTGGTGTGGGCGGAATTGATTCATTAACCGCAGCAAGAGAAAAAATGGAAGCGGGTGCTTCATTAATCCAAATTTATTCTGGTTTTATTTATCATGGACCAAAATTAATAAAGAATATTGTTAATCATATCTAAAAAATGATGATTTATTATACAAGGGGGTTTATTTATTCCCCCTTTTATCCTATATTAATATTAAACCTAGTTTTATATCCATGAAGTGACAGGTTACGCATATATTTTTTATTTAGTAATTTATTTACCTGCGTAGTTTGCCTATGTTAATCAGTCTGTCGTATGTCTTAATCTTTTAGGCGCTAGGATATAATTAAGTTTATGTTTAGGTAAGATCCTAATTAAGGATCAACTTAAAATTTTATTTGCCTATAAAATCGCTAAAGGATCGTTTATGAATATTAAACCTGATGATCATTGGCGTTGGTATTTTGATCGTGACCATGACAGAGTGATGTTAGATCTCGCCAACGGCATGATATTCCGGTCGTGTTTTCCAGCTAAAATGCTAACGTCTTTTGCACGTAATGAAATGCCTTTTAGTATTGAAGATGCTGGGGAATTTTATCTATTTGATGAGCAGGCAAAGAGGCTAAATATTAGTCATGAAGAACGCGCTGAATTAGTCTTAAATAGTCTTGTTGCTTATCGTTTTTTAAAACCTCAGATGCCGAAAAGTTGGTATTTTAAATCGTTTCATTATATTGATGCGCCAACTCAAGGTCAGTTAATTCAAGTTTGCTTAGAAAATACGAATACCTATTCAACATTTATTATTGCTGAAGCAGGTGCTTCTGCAAGTTTATGTTTATTAGCTGAGTCATCACTTGAATTACCCGATCGAACTTTACGGTTTTGCGATCCAATTAAGATCATGAATGATCGAATGGCGCATTATCAATCTAAGAGTAAGCGTCAGCTTTATGTAAATGCTATTTAATAGATCATGAATGATCATGGTCAGAAATAGATTATTTGAAAAAGAGATGGGTAGATAATATAAAGCTATAAAAATTGTTACTTATCTGTGATATGAAAATAGTAATATTTTTAATTTATCTCATTTTCTAATCCCATTAGAAAAATAAATTCTTTAATGGGATTATTGGGCATTAGATACTAGTTTTGATTTTTCATAAATGCCAACTTAATCGCACTTTTGGGGATACAACTGCAGGCGAGAATATCACCATTTTCCTTTATTGCACTTTGCTTTAACGGCGTGACTTCGCCCTCTATGAGCGAGATACGACAACGACCACAAATCCCAGCGCGGCAAGAATAAGGAATGGATAAACCATGGTATTCCAGCTGTTCAAGAATTACGTGCTCCGTATTTCCTTCATATTCAGTCTCTTCAAACATTAAACTAATTTTACTCGGCGATACTTGAGTGGTCTGCGCAACTGGAACCTCTCTTTCTCGTAGTGGATATTGCTTTGCAGATTTCGTTTCGAGTACAGTCAGAGTATCACCTACCCGGATCACGCCAGTATTTTCAATGAGCAAATTTTGACCAAAATCAACATCGCCACTGTCATCCATTCGGAATGTTTGCAAGGTTGCTAAAGGTTCTGCATTAGGATGTTTGATGCCTTTTTCTGGGCTGACTGTGGTTAAAATACAGCGGCTACAAGGCTTATCCAATGTAAAAATAATTTCGCCGATTTGGACTCGTTGCCATGTATCTTCTTCAAAGGGTTTAGCACCCGTAATAATTAAGTTCCCACGGAATTGCTCAAGTTTAATACTCGCTGGGCAGCGGCGTTGTAACTCTTGCACTGAGGCTTCATTGATTAATAAGAAAGGGTAACCATCGGCAAAAGAGAGGGGGACTTCATGGTGTTTTTTGACGCGGCGAGATAGCTCAGGACTTAGCCAACGTAATTGTACTGGCTCATCAAAAAAGGTACTTAACCAAGTATTTATTGCATCAGGGGCAATAAGTGCATGAAAATGATTCCCCCAAACTTCTGTGGGACTCTGTTTCTGACCAAAGTCCTGATACAATACGCTAGCACTTTCGCCATTTGGTGCTCTGAGATAGAGCCCATTATTGAGCATCGCGGGCGTAAATAGTAACATCTGCGGATATTTTCGCGCAGTGATAAACTTACCCTCTAATGTGGTGACCATAAAGTTACGATCGAATGTTAGCCCGCTTGTATCTGCAAATGCGTGGGATAAGCGGATGCCTCTCATTGATTTGACCGGGTGTGTATAAAGGCGCGAAAGCGTGATCATTTTTTAATCCTATAATTGTTGTTCAGCAACTTTATGACAAGTGCATGAGATTAGCTATAATGCGCAACAATTTTTCATCGAAATCGGTAATAAATACTATGAATTCTCTGTTTGCCAGCACAGCTCGAGGCCTGGAAGAACTACTGAAAACGGAATTGGAAGCTCTTGGAGCTAGCCAGTGCAAAATTGCACAAGGGGGTGTCTATTTTCAGGCTGATGACCGGGTGATGTATCAGAGTCTGCTGTGGAGCAGATTGGCATCCCGTATTCTATTACCTCTGAATGATTTTGATGTCTACAATGACCTTGATTTATATCTTGGTGTGCAAGCAATCGACTGGTCAGAAATATTCTCTGTGAATGACACATTTGTGGTGCATTTTACGGGAACTAACGAAGAGATCCGCAATAGCCAATACGGTGCATTGAGAGTCAAAGATGCCATCGTGGATAGCTTTGTTCGCAAATTAGACCAACGTCCTGATGTGGCACGCCAAGAAGCAGATATTCGCGTTAACGTTTATTTGAATAAAGAACGCGCGAGTGTTGCATTAGACCTCAGCGGTGACTCACTGCATATTCGTGGGTATCGCGATCTTGCAGGTCAGGCGCCATTAAAAGAGACATTAGCGGCGGCGATTGTTAACCGTTCTGGTTGGCAAAAAGATACCCCACTGATTGACCCAATGTGCGGCTCAGGAACGTTATTAATTGAAGCGGCGATGATGGCTGCGGATAGAGCGCCCGGTTTATATCGTCAGCATTGGGGATTCAATGCGTGGTTAAAACATAATCCTGAATTATGGCGTGAAGTAGTGACCGAAGCACAAGTTCGTTTTCGTCAGGGCTTAAAAGAGACAACTTCACGTTTTTATGGCTTTGATATCGATAAGCGTGTGTTAGATATGGCGCGTGCTAATGCGCGTCGTGCAGGTTTACAAGATTTAATTACCTTTAATCATGGTGATGCCGCAGCACTGGAAAATCCAGTAAAAACAGATATTAAGGGAACAATTCTCAGCAACCCTCCATACGGAGAACGTCTGGAAAGTGAGCCTGCCTTAATTGCATTGCACAGCCAACTTGGTCGGGTTGCTAAAGCCCGTTTCCCTGGCTGGCGTTTGTCGATTTTTAGTGGGTCACCAGAGTTATTAAGCTGTTTACAGCTACGTTCAGAACGCGAATTTAAAGCGAAAAATGGCCCATTGGATTGTGTACAGAAAAATTACCAATTAGCCGATGTTCCTTCAGAAACAGTTGCTGAAATTTCCCCTGATTTTGCGAACCGTCTCCGTAAGAATTACAAAAAATTGAGCAAGTGGGCAAAACAACAGGGCGTTGATTGTTACCGTGTATATGATGCCGATTTACCTGAATATAATGTCGCGGTTGACATTTACGGTGACAAAGTGGTGATCCAAGAATATGCACCACCTAAAACGGTGGATGAGCGTAAAGCTCGCCAGCGTCTATTCGATGTGATCACTGCGACCATGAATGTGCTTGAGCTGACATCAAATCAATTAGTGTTAAAAACGCGTCAGCGTCAAAAAGGTAAGCAGCAATATGAGAAATTAGCACAGAAAGACGATTTCTTTTTAGTGAACGAGTATAACGCTAAGTTACTGGTTAACTTAACTGACTATCTCGATACAGGGTTATTCCTTGACCATCGGATTGCTCGTCGCCTATTAGGGGAAATGAGTCGCGGTAAGGACTTCTTAAATTTATTCTGCTACACCGGCACAGCAACGGTTCATGCTGGTTTAGGTGGGGCAAAAAGTACGACATCCGTCGACATGTCCCGTACTTATTTAGAGTGGGCAGAGAAAAACTTACAAGCCAACCAATTAACAGGTCGCCAGCATCGTTTAATGCAAGCGGATTGCTTGAGTTGGTTAGCGAATTCGGATGAGCAATTCGACTTGATCTTTATCGACCCACCTACGTTCTCTAACTCAAAACGTATGGATGGAACTTTTGACGTTCAACGTGACCATGTACAACTGATAACCCATTTAAAACGTATGCTACGTCGTGGGGGAACCGTTATGTTCTCAAACAACAAGCGTGGATTCAAAATGGATATGGATGCATTGAACGAGCTTGGCTTAAAAGCACAAGAAATCACGGCTAAAACACGTTCAGAAGATTTCGCACGTAACCGTCAAATACATAACTGCTGGTTAATTAGCCACGCAGAGTAAGGAATAGGATTAATGGCTTTAATTAATTTATCTGGTGCATATCTGGCATTCAGTGATGCACCCTTGTTAGATAATACTGAAATACATATTGAAGATAATGAACGCGTTTGTTTAGTCGGGCGTAATGGGGCTGGGAAATCAACTCTAATGCGCGTGTTGACCAAAGAACAACCATTAGATGATGGTCAATTGATTTACGAACAAGATCTGATTGTTGCTCGTTTACAGCAAGATCCACCGCGTAATGTGGAAGGAACTATTTTTGATTTTGTTGCCGAAGGTGTTGCTGAGCAGGCGAAATACCTCAAGGATTACCATCATCAACTTAAATTAGTGGAAACAGACCCAAGCGAAAAGAATTTAAATAAATTATCGGATCTGCAAGAAGTTTTAGATAATTTAAATTTATGGTTACTAGATTCTCGCATCAATGATGTATTGAAAAAACTGGGATTACCTGCGGATGCGGAATTATCCTCTCTATCGGGTGGATGGTTACGTAAAGCAGCATTAGGACGAGCGCTAGTGAGCAATCCTCGCGTCTTATTCTTAGATGAACCAACGAACCACTTAGATATCGAAACTATTTTGTGGCTGGAAACCTTTTTGAAAGATTTCCAAGGTAGCATTGTATTTATTTCCCATGACCGCTCATTCATCCGCAACATGGCAACACGCATTATCGATTTAGATCGTGGTCAGCTTGCTTCTTGGCCGGGTAACTATGACGATTATCTGATTAGTAAAGAAGAAGCTTTACGCGTTGAAGAGATGCAAAATGCAGAATTTGACCGCAAATTGGCCCAAGAAGAAACTTGGATACGCCAAGGAATTAAAGCGAGACGTACCCGCAACGAAGGTCGAGTTCGAGCATTAAAAGCATTACGAAATGAACGTTCAGAACGCCGTGAAGTCATGGGGACTGCTCGTATGCAAGTGGGCGAAGCGGCTCGTTCAGGTAAAATTGTATTTGAACTTGAAAATGTTAATTATCAAGTTGATGGAAAAGTTTTAGTTAAGGATTTTTCTGCACAAGTATTACGTGGTGATAAAATTGCATTGGTGGGGCCGAATGGTTGTGGTAAAACCACACTGTTACGTTTGATGTTGGGTGATTTGCAAGCAGATAGTGGGCGCGTGCATTGTGGAACGAAATTAGAAGTTGCTTATTTTGATCAACATCGCGCAGCTTTAGACCCAGACAAAACTGTCATGGATAACCTTGCTGAAGGTAAGCAAGAAGTGATGGTTAATGGAAAACCTCGCCATGTATTGGGTTATCTACAAGACTTTATGTTCCCACCAAAACGGGCGATGACTCCAGTCAGAGCCTTATCCGGTGGTGAGCGTAATCGGCTATTACTGGCTCGTTTATTTTTAAAACCAAGTAACTTATTGATTCTTGATGAACCAACCAATGACCTCGATGTTGAAACGTTAGAATTGTTGGAAGAGTTAGTCGATGGTTATCAAGGTACTGTTTTGCTTGTTAGCCATGATAGAGAGTTTGTGGATAACAGTGTTACCGAGTGCTGGATTTTCGATGGTAACGGTGAAATTAAACGTTTTGTTGGTGGATATTTCGACGCTCAAAAACAAAAAGCACAAACCGTGAGTCTGAAATCTGAGCAAACAAGTAAAGTAGCGACGTCAGAAAAAGAGACAAAATCAAAAGAAGCACCGAAGCGCACAAATAAATTAAGTTATAACTTACTGCGTGAGCTTGAGCTGTTACCCGCAAAATTAGAGCAACTTGAAGGGGATATCGAAGCGCTTCAAGCTCAAATTGGGGATGCAGATTTCTTTAATCAGCCTCATGATGTGACTGAGAAGGCCTTAAGTACTCTCGCCGCTAAAGAGCAGGAATTAGAACAGGCGTTTGATCGTTGGCAGGAGCTAGAGCTATTGAAAAATAGCTAATAAACGATAAAAAATATAAAGGAGAAAAAACACCTTGTGTTCCCATGCGTCCCATGAACATGTGCTCTGTCCTCAGTGTGACATGATGGTTGCCGTTCCTGAATTGGAACAGGGCAATAAAGCCACGTGTCCGCGCTGTGAAACGACGCTAATATCTAAGTGGCGGTATCCCTATAAACAGCCCGCAGCATATGCATTTAGTGCATTAATTATGCTGGTGGTTGCGTGTTTTTTCCCATTTGTAAAAATGGGGGCTGCGGGGATTGAAAATGAAATTTCGATGATTCAAATCGTCGAAATTATATTAGGCACTCGATATAGCGGTTTAGCACTGTTTTTTCTCCTTTTTTCCTTAATTATTCCTGCATTTTGCATGGTGACTATTATCCTTTTAGGGTTACAAGTTCACTTGCCCAAAATGGTAAAAGTAGTGATTACCCGCATTCTATTTCAAATGAAGTCTTGGTGTATGGCCGAGATTTTTTTGGCGGGTGTATTAGTCAGTTTTGTCAAATTAATCGCCTATGGTGATATTGGTATTGGGGCGAGCTTTTTACCGTATTGTGCATTTTGCATGATGCAAGTTCGTGCTTTCCAATGTTTGGATCGTCACTGGTTATGGAATCGCATTGAAGCTGCACCGAAGCTGCATAAGCCGCTGAAAGTCGGGCAGACTGGGATCAGTCAAGATGCAAGGCTATGTCTAGTATGCACAGCAATTCTGCCCGCCGACCAATCTCAGTGTCCTCGTTGCCATTCCCATGGTGGTGTACGTAAAAACCAAAGTATACAGTGGACGCTAGCGCTGCTATTCACCTCGATCCTGCTTTATATTCCGGCTAACGTATTGCCAGTGATGACGACTAATACGCTGGGGAGTGATATCCACTCTACTATCATGGATGGCGTATTGTTGCTTTGGGAAGATGGCTCATTTCCTGTTGCGATGATTATCTTTATTGCCAGTATTATGGTTCCAACATTAAAAATGATTGGGATTGCGTGGTTGTGCCTTGATTCAAAAGGCTTTGGAAATCGCGATCCTCATCGAATGCATTTTATTTATGAGCTAGTGGAATATGTCGGCCGCTGGTCAATGATTGATGTGTTTGTGATTACCATTTTGACTGCATTGGTTCAAATGGGGCAACTTATGAACATCGTCCCTGCACCGGGAGTGATATTCTTCGGTGTGGTCGTGATTTTAACGATGTTTTCGGCAATGACCTTTGATCCTCGCTTAACATGGGATCGTTGTGAGAAGAGAAGTGCAGTTAAGACTGTTGAACAAGAAGGAGCTACAGGGTGACAGATCAAGAAACACCACAGGGCAATGCCAAAGTGAGTAAGTTAAAAAGTTGGTCACCAGTATGGGTGATCCCGATTGTAACTTTATTAATTGGTGCTTGGATCCTGTTTTACCATTTTAGCCATCAAGGTCCTGAAGTGACGTTGATCACTTACAGTGCAGAAGGGGTTGAAGCGGGTAAAACAAAAATTAAAAGTCGCAGTGTTGATATCGGGGTCGTGGAAAGCGTTACCTTAGATTCTAATTTTAGTCGCGTTATCATTAAGGCAAGACTAAACAGTGGAATGGAAGACTTACTGCGTACAGATTCCGCGTTCTGGATTGTGAAACCGACCATTGGCCGTGATGGCGTTTCAGGTCTTGGAACCTTGCTCTCCGGTGCATATATAGAATTGCAGCCGGGACTTGCCTCAAAAGAACATTTCGAATTTACGCTATTGGATACACCTCCGTTAGCTTCACCAGATGCAAAAGGCAAACGGATCATTTTGTCGAGTGATAAGGCCGGGCAGCTTAATGCCGGAGACCCCGTTTTATTTCGCGGATATCGTGTCGGCTCGGTTGAAACCAGTAGTTTCGACATGGATAAGCGTGATATGCGCTACCAATTATTTATTAATGCTCCTTATGACAAATTGATTAGTAGCAATGTGCGCTTCTGGAAAGATAGCGGTATTGCATTCGATATGTCATCCCAAGGGGTTCATGTTTCCATGGGTTCTGTAGCGACATTATTGACTGGCGGCGTGAGCTTTGATGTTCCACAAGGTTGGATTCCAGGTGACGCTGTTAAAGAGAATGCTGAATTCCAGCTATTTGACAATCAAACAAGTATTCAAGATTCTCTGTACACGACATACCAAGATTTTGTCCTGTTTTTCTCAGACTCGGTTCGTGGACTACAGCCGGGGGCACCCGTTGAATTCCGAGGCATTCGCCTAGGTACCGTAGCTCAAGTGCCTTTCTATACGCCGGGTCTAGATCAAACACTGGATAATAATTTCCGAATTCCAGTGCTAATTCATATTGAGCCGGAACGTTTTGCTCAAGATGTTGGCAAAGATTTCAATCTAAAAAATGAATTGAATCTGGCAATGAAAAATGGGCTGAGAGCGTCATTAAAATCAGGCAATTTATTAACTGGGGCACTCTATATTGACCTAGACTTCATTCCTGATGTTCCTGAATATAAAGGACCATATGTGATTGCCGGTTATAAAATCATCCCAACCCACAGCGGTGGCTTAGCGCAAATCCAACAGAAGGTTATTGCGGTTCTTGATAAGATCAACAATATGCCAATTGAGCCAATGCTGAAGCAAACGACACAAACATTAGCAGAAGGTCAAAAACTGGTTCAAGAAGCGAATCAGATGTTTACTCAGTTGAATAAACTGATGAATAGCAAAGAATTCCAAAGTTTACCGAGAGATATGCAAAAATCGTTGCAGGAAATGAATAAAACGATGCAAGGTTTCCAACCGGGTTCACCTGCCTACAATAAAATGGTCGATGACATGCAACGTTTAGATCAAGTTTTACGTGAAGTTCAGCCATTATTACGTACGTTAAATAACAAGAGCAATGCATTAGTTTTCGAAGCTGAGCCAACCAAGGACGTTGTGCCTAAAGGAGTGAAAAAGTAATGAGATATTTATTATCAATCGCTGTTTTACTGTTGGCTGCATGCAGTAGCACCCCAGAAAAAATGTATTACCAACTACCGATGAAAGCGCCTGAGGCACAACAAGCGGTGGTGATGGGCAAAGGTCAGGTTTGGTTACAGCGAGTGACTTTATCTGATGTATTGACCTCTAATGGGATTACATATCAAACATCGGATGTTGCTTATACCAATGCGAGTGCACATTTATGGGCGAGTCCTTTAGAGCAGCAGCTAGGCCAGTCAATGGTTCGTGAATTATCGGCTGCATTACCTGACCGATTAATTTCATTGCAACCCTTACAAAATTCGCCTGAGACGTTAGATATTACGTTAACGGCATTTAATGGTCGCTATGATGGTAAGGTACTAGTTCAAGGATTTTGGACCTTAATCCAAGGTGACAGTATTGTACGTCGTAATTTTGATATCCAATTAGACCAATCGGAAGATGGGTATCCAGAATTAGTTCGCACTTTAGCGAGTGGTTGGCAACAAGTCGCCAGTGATATTGCTAAAGAGATTAGTAAGAAATAATTCTTATTGATGACTCGATTTGAATAAAATGCACTGCGCTAAAAACGTGGTGCATTTTTATTTCAATGGTTAAGAATAAAATATTTAATTTAGTATAACTGAATGATAAATAATGATTAAGATAGTATTTATTGAAATATCAGCCAGTTATAAATACCACTCCACACACATCACATTTACAGCATTTATGACATTAATATAAAATTCTTTACTTGCTTTTCTCATCAACGAACGTTATTTGTATAGTGTATCTATTCTGAAAATAGATACTGTTTTCTTTTCCATTTTAATGATGAGGGAAGTAAGGCATGAAAAGACAGAAGCGAGACCGTTTAGAAAGAGCTTTATCTCGAGGTTATCAAGCAGGTTTAACGGGACGTTCTAAAGAGCTATGCCCATATCAGGCAATTGATGCGCGCTCGCATTGGCTCGGTGGCTGGCGAAAAGCGATGGAGGATAGAGCGGCAGTTGCCGTTTAGCTTACCAGTCATTATGATTTTTTAGATTAAAAACTTGAACCGTTTCGGGGAGTTAATTTAGAACAATCGATCCAATTATAAACCTCCGCATTTGCGGAGGTTTGCATTTTAGGGATAAGCGGATAATTAAAACGCGCTCGTATCCTTAAATAGACCGACTTTCAGGTCATTTGCGGTATAAATCAGTTTACCGTCAACAAGAACCTCACCATCAGCTAATCCCATAATCAATTTACGGTTAATCACACGTTTAAAATTGATACGGTAAGTGACTTTCTTCGCAGTAGGTAATACTTGACCGATGAATTTAACTTCACCAACGCCGAGAGCGCGACCTTTACCTTCTCCGCCTAACCAGCCAAGGTAAAAACCAACTAGTTGCCACATTGCATCAAGACCTAAGCAGCCCGGCATGACAGGGTCATTCGTAAAATGACAGCCAAAGAACCAAAGGTCTGGATTGATATCCAGTTCTGCTTCTACATAGCCTTTGTTGAATGTACCACCATCCTCGGTCATTTTGATGACACGATCCATCATCAACATATTACCTGATGGTAGCGGAGGACCATTTTCCCCAAATAATTCGCCTCTTCCAGAAGCCTCTAAATCTTCTTTTGTATAGGATTCGCGTTTATCAACCATGATCTTCAGATAGCCTTTATCTATGTGTAAGCCAACAGGATAGCTTACACTTGTACGCTGAACAACTCCGATCTGCTAAAATTTACTCAATATTTACTTAGCCAAGCCATTTTAAAAACCAAGGTAATCTTGCTTTATCAGGCGAGTTGGCTTGATTTATGCGTTCTTGAATTAAAGCTAACAGGTGTACATTATCACCTTCAACTTGCTGCTCAAAATAGGGCTGTTTAGTGAGAAGGGTGACTGCTTGAGCAACATGTTCCACAGGCCAAATATGAAATTTGCCTTCTTTCACTGCATCAATAACGTCTTCTTTTAGGCATAAGTGGCGAACATTAGACATTGGAATAATGACGCCTTGATTACCCGTTAATTCACGTTTGTCACAAATATCATAAAATCCTTCGATTTTTTCATTTACTCCCCCAATTGGCTGGACATAACCAAATTGGTCAACGGAGCCTGTTACGGCAATTTGTTGGTCGATGGGTTGTAATGATAATGCACTAATTAATGCGCATAGCTCAGCCAATGAGGCGCTATCGCCATCAACTTCACCGTATGACTGTTCAAAAACAATAGATGCGGAGAATGGCTGTGGTTGCTCCAATTTTAATTCATAGTTGAGGTAAGCTTGCATGATCATCATGCCTTTCGCGTGGATATTTCCACCCAATTCAGCTTTACGCTCTACATCGGTAAATTCTCCATCCCCGAGATGAACCACACAAGTGATCCGCGAAGGTTCACCAATAGCATCAGGATATCCTGGATATTGTAAAACGGATAAGCCATTAATTTGCCCAACCATTTCACCTTCTGTTTTAACGAGTACTTGTTCTTGCAGGATGTCATCCTGATTCCGTTCTACAAGGAAGCTATGACGCCATAATCGGTTTTCTTCTGCTTGAGCAAATGAATCGCGGGTCAATAAGCCTTCAGTGGAATAATGGGATGCATCTGTTAAACGTCGTGTTAACCAGTGAATATCAAGAGGAAGATTATATTTGTCTTCACAGCTACGAGCCGCTTGTATGACTAATGAAGGCCAGCCATCTGCAGCAATCTCAGGTAATTTATTTTTGTTGATAATGAATTTGACGAAGTTCATCCATAGACTTAATTGATCTTCATCTTCAAAGAACATTAATGGCTCATATTCACCATAAATGGCACTTTCAAATAATTCAGGTGCAGCCAGCTCAAACTCTTCAAGAGTCAGCCGATCTCCGACAATAATAACTTTCAGTTCCAGTGGATGAGGCTCAACATCAATCGGTAGGGTTTGATTCTCACTGTATGGTAGCCACTCTAGCTGACGGCGCATCACCATATTTTTTAAGCGAGTCCACATCAATGGTTGAGTTACGAAAGCGCTCGCGGAGATGACTAGTACGCCCCCATTAATTTGATGTAGTAAACCAGGAACTAAATTCATCGTCGGAGTGATATAGCCAAACAGCTGCTCTGGTTCTATCCATTCACGATAGGCTATTTTGTCTCGGGTAGAGAATCGGCTTTGAATATCACTTTTCCATTGATATGACAGCTTGCCCTCAGAGAGTTGATAATCTCCGTGTATCGTTTTAGTTTCAGTTAATAATGGCGTGATCGAGTCCGCGAAAAATTTTAAGTATTCTTCGCTTTCATCAGACTTGATGAACATAAAACGTGTTTGTGCATATTCGTGAACGAAACGCTGCATTCCATCAAATAATCTTGGCTGGATATCAGACAGCGTTGAAGGTGTTAAAGTCGCTGAAGAGACAAATTTTGTCTGGAAAGACGATAAGTTAGGCGTTAGGCCTTGCCATGTTAGTTCTTGACTGATCACTATAATTATCTGCTATTAGTATGGTTATCAATAATGCCTGCCAATTAGCTGGGCGCGTATACCTGAGTTTATTTCGATTTTGTCTGTTTTATATACGGTTTCAGGCAAATTAGTGACCTTAAGATACCTTAAAGTCAAGATTGTTATATTAGCCTTTAGGAGCCAATCTTGCAGCAATAATTGTTGAAATATCGATTAGAATAAAGAAAACATAAGTACGACTGGTAAGCTCATAGGCCATGTTAAGCCAATAAGTATGGCACTCAGTAGTCTCATATAAAAATTAGGATCTTTGGTTACCAGCAGGGTGAATAACATAGAGCATACGCCTCCAATCCCATAGATGAGGAGTATGTGTTCAAAAGTGGACATGCGATTTTAGTAATTTGTTAACGTATGGATCCGAATTGTACACTACTTTTTTCAATTACTGTTATTTTCTTTATGTTGGCTTTTTGGCGCTAGGTTTAATGTCATCCACATTGAGCATTTTTCTTATAATATTGCTAATATAATGGTAAGTGTGATTTTCTTCAGGAAAAATTATGAAATATCAGCAGCTTGAAAATCTTGAATGTGGCTGGAAATGGGAATATCTGGTAAAAAAATCCAGGGGTGGAGAAACAATCACCCGCTATATAGAGAGAAGTGCGGAGCAAGAAGCTATTGAGCTGTTGTTGAAAATGGAAAATAGCCCAGTGTCTGTATTGAAGTGGATTACAGATCATATGGATCCTCAGCTTGATAACCGCATGAAACAAAGTATCAGGGCAAGACGTAAGCGTCATTTTAATGCGGAGCATCCACATACGCGGAAAAAATCTATCGATTTAAATTATTCGGTATGGCAGCGGCTGTCAAATCTTGCCTCAAAGCGTAATAAAACGCTTTCAGAGACGATTATTCAGTTAATTGAAGATGCTGAGCATAAAGATAAATATGAAAGCCAAATGAGTTTATTGAAGAACGATCTACAGGCGATCTTAGGGGAAAGCAAAGAGAAGTAATGTGTATGTTAGGAGTCATGTAGCAAAAATAATAATAAAAAAGAGCGATAGATAGGTTGGAATTAAAAATTTTAATCAAAAAAAAACCCCAATAAATTGGGGTTTTTTATATTCAGTTCAAAATTCAAACTAGGGCTATAAATTAAGCGCCTGGTTGAGCTACAACTTCAGTTGTACCTTGAATTTCGATTTCAACGCGACGGTCTGGTGCTAAACATTCGATCAGAGCTGCACGACCTTTAACTGCGTCACATTTGTTACCAGTTACTGGATCTTCTTTACCACGACCTTCAGCAGCGATTGCGCTTGCTGGAACGCCTTTAGCAACTAAGTAATCTACTACTGACTGAGCACGTTTTTGTGACAGTGGCAGGTTGTAGTTTTGTGAACCGATACGGTCTGTGAAACCAACTACTAACACGCGACCTTGAGTTGGATCGATGTTGCTCAGTTCGTTGTACAGTTCGTTCAGCGCTTGCTGACCTTCTGGTTTCAGAGATGCTTTGTTGAAGTTAAACAGAACGTCTGAACGCAGAGTGAAACGTTTGTTTTCAACAACTGGCGCTGCTGGCTCAGCAACAACTGCTGGAGCTACAACTGGAGTTGCTTCTTGACCGAAACGGTAAGCAAGACCAACGCTCAGCATGCCGTTGTCTGGGCTAACACCGATGTTGTCTTTGTCGCCCATACCGCTAACCCACTGGTAGTCTAAACGAGTTGCTAATTCTGGAGTAATAGCATACTCAACACCCAGTGCGTAAACTGGAGAAACGCCAGTGTCAGTTTCTTTACCTGAATTGTTAACTTTAGCTTCTGTACGGTAAACCATACCACCCAGACGTGTATAAACGTCTAAGTCTTCCATGATTGGATAGCTCAGTTTAGTAGTTAAAGACACACCCATTGAAGACACGCTTCCTGGGTTTGTGCCTTTATACTTCATTTTACCAAACCAGTCATAGCCCATTTCGAAGCCCATGTACTGGTTGTATTGGTAACCTGCGTACAGACCCGCACCTAATTGGTCACGAGTTTTTTTGCCGGTACCAACAGTATCACCAGCTTCATCAGTAAATTTAGCGTGCTCATAATGAGACCAACCTAATTTACCACCAGTATACCAAGTGTTATCTTTTGGAGCTGCTTGCGCAACAGTTGCAAACGCTGCAACCGCTACTGCTACCGCGATAGCTGTCTTTTTCATTTTTACGCCTCGTTATCATCCAATATTGGCTTGGCCTCGTGAGCCTTATTATTTGCCATTGGTTTAATTTAATTGCTAGGTTCAGCTGGCATTATCCACAAAAATTTACGAAAAGTAAAAAAATAATGCCATAAGCTTAACAGGCTAAAGTCTACAACGAACTCCAAAAGATACAAGTAGAGCCAGCAAGAAAGGTTAAAAAAAGTCTTTTTTTAGTGTAAAAATCATAGAGATATATATATTTTGGCTATAATCCTAATGTATTCTATCCAATTGATCTACAATGCTTTTTAGTGTTGTTTTTACTTAAATATTACAAAAGGTAAAGTTTGGTAAGATAAATCTTATTCTGAGTTAATGATAGCTTCTAGAATGAATCTTTAAATGATTTTGTGGTCTTAGCTCCGTCGTAGCCATATTATAATTTTTTTCTGGGCGCATGATGAATCCGATAGAATGACCTTCTTTGGCAGCGGCTTGCAAAAGAATAAAATCTTGTTCATTTATTTTTGGCAACCATCCTAATACGACGCTGTAATTACCACTTCTCAAGGCTTTTTCCATGGCATCAACAGAGTTAATTGAGTGCATTTGATTAAGTTGCATGATTTTATTAACCGGAAGACCTGCTTGTTCTAACCAATTCTTACTTAATTTCTTATTGGGGCTTAACCACAGTAACCAGCGTGATTGAATACCAAGCTGACGTAGCATTGGCAGCAGTATACAGTCCATAATTGGGTGCTGTTCATCATACACCAATTCACTAACCATACCTTGTTGCATTGAGTCGCTTACATTACCCGTAGATGGGATCGCTTGCGTATAACTATTAAGAGAATGTTCTGTAGTGTTGTTCCAAGAATAGATACTCATAATTCACCTCGTTACAATGCTGTATGAACATACAGTAACTGTATATTTATCCAATATCAAGGCTATTTTTACAAAGCGCTTCGCAACTTTGGGGTTTTTATCTGAGTTATGCTTGGCATTTATGACTGAAACTCTCAAAATTAAGAGGTCGTAATTGTTTGTAAAAGCAAAGAGTTTTATCGTTTATTTTTTCAAGGAAGATGGTGATTTTGGTAACAGAAGGAACTGAGAAATATGTCATTACAGAAGGAAAAAAATTCTCTTTTACAAGAAACGCTGAAGCAATTTGGTGAGTTAAAAAAGAGAAATCATTTTGGTGGATACTGCTTATGTATCAACAATATTTTAGTAGGACTGGTATTAGATGGGCAATTTTATGTGCGGGGATGTTTGTTTGCTCGAAGTTATTTTGAGTCAGTAGGCTTAAACCGTCTGATATACAGCAAAAAAGGGGTTCCATTAGAGTTACGTTATTATCAATTACCAGAGAATGCTTGGTCAAATGTGGAAATATTGAGTCATATTATTGAATTGGCTTATCGTTCAGCACATGAAGAAGCGCAAAAGAAAGCATCAGCAACGGTACGTATCAAAGATCTTCCCAATATGAATATGTCGATGGAGCGTGCATTAGGTAAAATAGGAATATTTCGTGCTGAAGAGCTCGTTATGATAGGGGCAAAAGCCTGTTTTTTAAAGCTTAAACAACATGGAAAACAAACTCTAAGTGTTAAGTTATTAATAGGATTAGCGGCTGCAATAGAGGGATGTCACAGCGAAGTTTTACCTGTTCGAGCAAAGCAAGAGTTGATCAAATGGTTTAATAACGTGAGTTAGTGCTTAGTAGGTACAAAAGGAGCGGGTATATCGCCTTATTAGGATTTTAATACCCGCTCATCAGTTTATTTTATGACAAACTAATTTGTTGAATCATGGATTTTATTTCAGGGATTAGCTCAACCAGTAGTTTGGTTTGTTCCATGATAAGTATAGTTTTTTCATCATCGTCACTGGAAATATGGTCAATCCTATTTAGCAGGCTTTGTCTCAAATGTTCTGATTTTTCATCCACAATCGCAGGGTCTAGAGAGGTCACTTGGATTGAGGATTCAATATAGCAAATCGCATCATTCAATAACGCTAAATTATCTTCATTGTGCATTTTTTCCCGATGGGCGCCGAGTGCAGAGATATAGCTCAATAGGGTATGGTTTAAGCATAATAAACGGAATGCTTGTTCTTGTGTGATTTGGTATGACTTAGGATCTGAAGCCATATTAGACACAATAGACGCAAATTCAGCATCGTTATTATGAGCATCACGTCTGGCAACACGGTATTCCAAGCTATTGTCTTTTCCTTGGTAATATTGTTGTAAAATGGCATCTAGATAGCGGCAGTTACTGTCCATGGTTTTTTGTACAACTTGGGGTAATTGGCGAAATTTCCAATCGGGCCAGATAAAGCTCACGGCAAGTAATGCAATAAAACAGCCAATAAGAGTATCAATGACTCTTGGAAGAGCGACGTCAAATCCTTCACCCAGCAAATTGAAGCAAAATAAAACCAGCAAGGTAATGAATAGGGTTGCTTGTGCATATTGGCTGCTACGAAACATAAAAAATAACAAACCGCTGACCACGATTAAGGCTAACTGACCTTCGATGGAAGGAACAATATTCAGAAGTGGTAATCCAATTAGAATACCTAATAGGGTACCAACAATCCGCATAGCAAGTCGCCGTTTAGTCGCACTATAGTTTGGCTGACAAACAAACAGGCTAGTCAGTAATATCCAATATCCTTTTTCAATATTAAATAACTGAATGATGGCGTAGCCTGTGCATAGCAATACTGACATCCTGACCGCATGGCGAAATAGTGATGATTTTGGTGTCAGGTGATGTTTAATCCGTGTGACTATATCCCTAAAACCAGACAGGGACTCATCTGAAAGTTGCTCAATTTGCTTACTGTTTTGCTGCCATTCAATTTGCCCTAAACTCAGTCCTTTTAGCTGGACGTCAATTCCTTTCAAATTATTGAGTAGATTCCGCAGAGCCTTAATTTCATGTAATTCAGGTGATTGCTTTTGTAATAGTTGTAATGAATTTTCAATATAAGCAAAAGTGCGTTCAAAACGTGGATTGTGTTGATACTGTTTGCGCCATAAAACGGACTGTGCGATTTGCTGGCATGCTCTAGCTTGCATCGTCATTAAGCGTTGAAATCGAAATAGAATATCGCAGTGACGTAAGCGGCGACTTAATTGTTGATACTGTATATGGGATGAGCTAGCTCGTTCATGAATATCTTGGGCAACAAAATAATATTGTAATGTAGTACGGGTGCCTTTTTGCCCTCTGTCACCTTTCAAACGACTTAATAGTGATATTTTAGCTTGATTCATTGTGCTGATAAGGGTGCTATTCACGAGCGCTAAATCATAGATAGATTGCTGGTAGTCATCTTCTAGATCAGGGTCAAATAAGTTAGCTTTTGCATCAAGATAAGCGGATAACTGTTGGTAACATTGTGCTATCGCATCCTGCAGTGGACGAACTGGAAATAGGATATGACCAATGAGCGTTAAAATGTTGAACCAAATTGCGCCTGTCAGCAATAAGATAGGCTGTTGATACCAAGTCTCAAATATGGGGACGCCCAACATGGTGTAGATAGCGATCAGCAATGCACCAAACGCGATAGTTGCATATCGTTGGCCAAGAGCTCCGAGCAGAATAAATCCACAGGTGGAAACTGCTAATCCCAAAAAGAAAAACAGAGGATAAGGAAAGAGCAGTTCAATAGAAACTGAGGCGATAAAAAAACAAAATAGCGTGATAATTAAATTCTTTATTCTACCTGTTAGTCTATCATCTAGATCTGTGAGTGCAGCAGCAACGACCCCTAACGTTAAAGGGATGGTCACTTTTGGCTCTAGCCCTAATAGCCATGGAACCAAGGTGGTGCCTGTCAGAGCTATTAGTATTCGGATATAATATAGAATATGGCTGTTATATAGCACACGGCGATAACTCGTCAGCAGCGTTAGCACAAAATACCTCAATGGTGAAACAAATCCCTAACTACATAGAATAACGTGTTTACGTAGAATAAAAAACTATTAGCAATTATGCTTTAATTATTTTCACAAATGATTTACTCAGGTGCAGAACGTATGGAACTGAAATCGACACAGATTGGACAGCGCCTGGCTCAGCATCCCTATAATCGGGTTCGCTTACTGAATGCAGGCATCGAAGTTAGTGGTGATAACCACAAATATCTCATCCCATTCAATGAATTAATTGATATTCGTTGTAAGCGAGGGATCGTTTGGGGGGAGTTGGAATTTGAGATTATCAATGAACAAGTTGTGCGCTTACATGGCACTGAATGGAAGCAAACTCAACACTTTTACCGTTTTTTGAATGAAAAATGGCAGCAGTGGAGTGCCGAAATGAGCGAGGTGAGTGCGCAAGTATTGACCCCATTAGCGCAATCAATTTTACAACAAACACAGCAAGATTCATGGTTAAGTCTGCATGATCTCAACATAATCAAAGAAAAAATTACGCAACAATTTGCATCTCTTCCTCTACCTTTGGCTCGAATTCCACAATTTGACAATTGTGCTGAACATTATCAATTCTGTCGCCAATGGTTAAATAATAGCGAGCAATGTCGCCACCAAAATAATCAACAATGGTGCGAATCGGTTTTAACTCATTACTCTGATTTCTTTCAACATATAGAATCGTCTCCGCTTAATAATTCTCAGTCGCTATCAGTCATTAATGGTGAAGATAACGTTTTGGTATTAGCTGGAGCGGGAAGTGGAAAAACCTCGGTATTAGTGGCAAGAGCAGGCTGGCTTTTATTACGAGGCTTGGCAAAACCTGAGCAGATATTATTGTTAGCTTTTGGGCGTAAAGCAGCTGAAGAGATGAATGAGCGAATTCAGTCTCGTTTACAGCAAGTGGAGATTGAAGCAAAAACTTTTCATGCTTTAGCATTACACATCATTCGCGAAGGGAGCAATAAATCGCCAGTGATCAGTGAGTTGGAAACGGACTCTTCAAAACGCCAATCTTTATTATTAACGGAATGGCGAGAGCAATGTTCAAGCAAAAAAGCACAGGCGAAAGGTTGGCGTGAATGGCTATCGGATGAACTGCAATGGACTATTCCTGATGGTGAATTTTGGCACGATGAAAAAATTAGCCGTAAGGTATTACCACGTATAGAGCGTTGGTTAAGTTTAATGCGGATGCACGGTGGAAGCCAAAAAGAGATGATTGAGAATACGGCTGAAGACATTCGTGAATTATTCCAAAAACGAATTCGGCTGATGGCGCCTCTATTAAAAGCATGGAAAAGTGCATTAAAAGATGAAGGTGCGATTGATTTTTCAGGTTTAATTCATCAGGCTGTCAATCTCATTGAAAAAGGGCGATTTATTAGTCCATGGAAGCATATTTTAGTCGATGAATTTCAAGATATTTCTCCATTAAGAGCCAAGCTATTACAAGCATTGCGTCAACAAAATAAACGAACTGCACTATTTGCGGTGGGGGATGATTGGCAGGCTATTTATCGATTTAGTGGCGCTGAACTTAATCTAACGACCTCATTCCAGAATAATTTTGGTGAGGGAGAGATATGTGCATTAGATACAACATACCGCTTCAATGAACGTATTGGAGATATTGCCAATCATTTTGTGTTGCAAAACCCAAGCCAGTTAGATAAACCGTTAAATAGCTTAACAAAAGGAAATAAAAAATCGGTTGTTTTGCTGTATGAAGAGGCATTGGAGCGTTTGCTGGATAAAATGAGTGGCTATGTGCTTGAAGATGAAAATATTTTAATTTTGGCGCGCTATCATTACTTAAAACCAGAAGTCCTTAATAAAGCAGCTACTCGTTGGCCAAAACTTAATATCCAGTTTATGACTATGCATGCATCCAAAGGGCAACAAGCGGATTATGTCATTATTTGTGGACTAAATAGTGGGAAGGACGGATTTCCAGCCCCAGCAAGGGAGTCAATCATCGAAGAGGCTTTACTGCCGAAACCCGAAAATTTTGCCCACGCTGAAGAACGGCGACTGTTATATGTTGCACTAACGCGAGCCAAACAGCAGGCATGGCTATTATATAATCCAGAGAATCCATCCGAATTTGTTGATGAACTTCTGCAAATGGGTGTACCAAAACAGAAGAAACCATAGTGGTTGAAATTATCATGTGCCATTTGGTGTTTATTTGGCACATGATATTGAATTGCAAATTAACGAGTACGATTGTCTAAATAACGTTGATAGTCAGGAATGACAATGTCAATTTCACTATCAAAATAAGGTGACGTAATTAGAAAGTCAGCGGTTGCTGGGTTGGTTGCCACAGGAATATTCCAGACGGTAGCTAAGCGTAAAAGTGCTTTGACATCAGGATCGTGTGGAACAGCATTTAATGGATCCCAAAAGAAAATTAATAAATCAATTTTTTTCTCGGCAATCATAGAACCAATTTGTTGGTCGCCCCCCATTGGACCACTAAGCATGCCTGTGACAGGGAGCCCAGTATTTTTATTAATTAATGTGCCTGTCGTACCAGTTGCAAATAACTCGTGAGATTCCAACCGGTTTTTATTTTTTTGAACCCAGTCCAAGAGTGATGATTTGCAATGGTCATGAGCCACTAAGGCAATATTTTTTGACGCCGCGATTTGACGAGTTGTAGATTCCATGGTGTTCCCTTAAACAAGATTGGTGTCACGTATCTGCAAAAATTGAGTGAGTATTGATATACAACATATATCATAATGCATATGAATAGTTTACAGGTTTTGGGAGATATTTTGATGAGAGATCAAGAAATTGCTGAAATACTAACGAGTATAAAGACCATTGCATTAGTTGGCGCGAGTGACCGTAAAGACCGACCAAGTTATGAAGTCATGGAATATTTAATTCATCAAGGTTATCAAGTTATTCCTGTTAGCCCTAAATTAGCCGGACAGCAATTATTTGGGCAGTTAGTCTACGGGCAGCTTAGCGATATTCCTTATCCTATTGATATGGTCGATGTCTTTCGTAATGCTGAAGCCGCAGTTGGCGTAGCTCAAGAGGCTGCTGCAATTAAAGCGAAAGTTTTGTGGTTACAAAAAGGCGTCATTAGTGAAGAAGCTCAGAGGATTGCACTTGATGCAGGGCTTAAATGTGTAATGGACAAGTGTCCAAAGCAAGAAATCCCTGCTTTAGGTCTTGAAAAGTAATTGAGTTTTCACGCTTATAAAAATAAAGCAGCTTATTTGCTGCTTTACTGGTTGCGTTCATGATTAATTGCGTAGACGCGGAGCTTGTAACTGGGACCTTATGGATTCAGCCAGTTCATCCATGGAGGGTTGCTCCGGATGATCATCGGTCATCTCATAAGTAATTTGTGCTTCAGCTAAGTAAGTATGAACAGCTTCCCCATTATCATCTTCCATGACAACGTGATACCAAGGCAGATCGCGTAATGTACTATTAGATGCAATATCATCATCATGTGGTTGGTCGAGGGAGTACTCAGGGTCAACATCAACAACTACCCCTAGGTAGCCGAGAAGTTTATGTCTGACTTGTTGCCCGATTCCATATTTACTGGTGATCATCATAGCGACCTCCTTAAAAAGCCTTGCTTGTACTGTAAACTACATATGGGCAGTGCTGTGCGTTTTCAAGCCAATGTATGGACAATTACCAATAACGCAATACACTGTCTTTAGGTAATAACGAAAAGCAGTGCCTCAATTATCAGATTATCTGCTGAATGAAGAAAAAACAACTTATTACCAGAGATTTTAATAGATTAAGTGATGACATCGGAGGCTAACATGGCAGCATCAGGTCGTTCTTTCTATATTTATGGGCGAGTTCAAGGGGTTGGCTTCCGTTACCAAACCTTTCATTGGGCGAATCAAAACGGCATCAAAGGTTTTGTTTGTAATCGTGATGATGGCAGTGTGCAATTAGCCATTTATGGGTCGGAGCAGGATATTGATTTTGTAGATGATTGGCTGAAGGCTGGTGGACCTCCGAGGGCAAAAATCGATCACTATTTTGCAGAAACTTGGCAAACAGAACCAATAGCGGACTTTTCTGTCCGCTATTAGCTGATTATTGAAGAATTAAATGCATTTTACGGGCTTAGGGAGACCCGCAAGCTTTGTCGCTTGCTTTGCCGGTCCTTTAGGGAATAGTCGATATAAATAACGGCTGTTCCCTTTTTCTTCCCCAAACTGTTGGGATACCGCCTTGACTAACATTCTGATGGCAGGGGAAGTATTAAATTCCAAATAAAATGCCCGAACAAAGCGAATAATTTCTAAATGCTCATCTGTAATTTCGATCTCTTCCTGTTCAGCAAGTAAAGGAATCAACGCTTCACTCCACTGTTGGCTATCAAGTAGGTAGCCTTGAGGGTCTGTCTCAATTTCTTGATTATTAAAAACCAACATGCTTATTTCAATCCAAACAAAAGTAGGCAGTAAATTTAGCAAAAAATGAGCAATAACCCAAGTATCGCGCATGAAAACAGTCATAGATGTTGATAATTTCGCCCATTAAACACGTCTGAGTATATTTTTAAAGCGAACGACCGAATTAGGGGTTTACATTGAAAGCTCAGATGATTATAGTGCACGTCATTGCGGAGGGGTGGCCGAGCGGCTGAAGGCAGCGGTCTTGAAAACCGCCGATGGGAAACCATCCGAGAGTTCGAATCTCTCCTCCTCCGCCATCTTCACTTCTAGTAACATCTTCCCAAGTATTCCAATTCTAAGTAAATCAAGCATTCTAACAAAATCTAAATCTCACGAAGCTTTAATAGTCATCTGCTCAACAGACCTGTCTTTAATATAATCAATTCCACTAACTTGATAGTTACCATTCTTAATTATTCAAATCCGATATCAAATCACTGTTATAAATAACAAATTTCCTATCAGATATTGCTTATCTATCTGAAGCTATCACTATCTTAAAACTCTTCGCTATTGATTGGTTTTTTGTCAAACAACCTTATCAACTGAATAACTATTCAATAAAAAGCCATAAATAGATATAGATCCTATATCTATGAATTTCTCAGTCTTAAATTCCATTCTAATATAATTAAATAACTTTACTAATAGTTTACTAATAATTAACATATCATTATAAAATAAGTTGATTATTTAAAATGTAATTATTTTTTGTGTAAATTAGGGTGGTTTCAAAATGGCAATAAGTAGAAGAAAATTTATTATTGGTGGCTCTGTGGTCGCAGTAGCGGCTGGTGCTGGAATTTTAACGCCAATGTTAACGCGTGAAGGACGATTTGTTCCGGGCAAGCCAAGAGTCGGGTTTGTTGAAGGAACCGCTGGATTATTACCACAGCAAGCAGATGTTGTGGTTATTGGCGCGGGTATTTTAGGCATTATGACGGCCATTAATCTTGTTGAAAGAGGATTGTCGGTTGTTATTGTTGAAAAAGGCAATATTGCAGGTGAACAGTCTTCCCGTTTCTATGGTCAGGCGATCACCTATAAAATGCCTGATGAAACATTCTTGCTGCATCATTTAGGAAAACACCGCTGGCGTGAAATGAATGCAAAAGTTGGCGCTGATACTAGCTACCGTACCCAAGGTCGCGTTGAAGTTCCCCAAAATGAAGAAGATTTGGTTAACGCAAGAAAATGGATTGACGAAAGAAGTAAAAACGTTGGTTCAGATATTCCATTCAAAACCCGTATCATTGAAGGAAATGAGCTGGATCAGCGCTTACGCGGTGCTAAATCAGAGTGGAAAATTGCAGGATTTGAAGAAGACTCTGGTAGCTTAGATGCCGAAATCACCACTTTCATTATGGCTGATTACGCGAAGAAAATTGGCGTTAAAATTTATACTAATTGCGCAGCAAGAGGCCTAGAAACTCAGGCTGGTGTCATCTCTGACGTTGTAACAGAAAAAGGTGCGATCAAAACATCTCAAGTGGTCGTTGCTGGTGGTGTTTGGTCTCGTCTGTTTATGCAGAATCTTGGCGTGGATGTTCCAACATTACCCGCTTATCAATCTCAACAATTAATTGGTGCGGCGCCTAATGCACCGGGTGGAAACGTTGCTTTACCGGGAAATATTTACTTCCGTGAACAAGCCGATGGAACCTATGCCACTTCTCCACGCGTGATTGTCGCTCCAGTCGTGAAAGAATCCTTTACCTATGGTTATAAATATCTGCCACTGTTAGGTATGCCTGATTTCCCTGTACATATTTCATTGAACGAACAATTGATCGATTCATTCATGCAGCCAACAAGCTGGAAACTGGATGAGGTTTCACCATTCGAGAAAAATCGTGATATGACAGCACTGCCTGATCTTCCAGAGTTAAATGCTTCTCTGGAAAAATTAAAAACTGAATTCCCAGCATTTAAGGATTCTCAGTTAATTGATCAGTGGAGTGGTGCAATGGCGATTGCGCCGGATGAAAACCCTATCATTTCTGAAGTGAAAGAATATCCGGGCTTAGTTATCAATACCGCGACAGGTTGGGGTATGACCGAAAGCCCAGTATCGGCAGAAATTACTGCGGATCTGTTACTTGGCAAAGCGCCTGTTATCGATGCTAAACCATTTAGTTTGTACAGATTTTAATTTTTTGACTGAATAAATTGAAATAGAACCCTCTTCACGGAGGGTTTTTTATTTTAGATGGTTTGATGATTGAGCCTCAGCTTGTAACCAATCAAGGACAATTTCGAGTTCTATCGGTCTTTCAGCATTTGGTGGTATCCACATAGAGTAATGACTGCCGGGGATATTGATGGGCAGTGGTATATCAATTAATCCCTTGTTTAGTGCATTGGTAAGTGTTGGCATTCCACCGATACAAACACCCAATCCATCAATAACAGCCTGTAAACAAATATGGAAATGATCAAATCGCTGATAATGCAAAGGCGTCAATTCCTTAACGCCTGCCTTTTCTAACCAATTTTCCCATTCACCATTACGCGTTTTAGAACTGATAATAATGTGTTTCTCTAAGTCATTTAATGAGATTAGCGGGGTTGATTTTAATAATTCAGGAGAGGCAATCAGTGTCAATTTTTCTTGGAATAAGCTAATTTTTCTGAAATGTGCCCATGGAAGCTTATTCATGGAATCTCGCCGAATTAAGATGTCAAAACCAAATTGAGTTAGCTGAGTATCAGTATCTGAGGTTTCAATTGCGATTTCAATTTTAGGATATTGTTCATAGAATTTAGGTAACAAAGGAATTAACCATCGGCTGGCAAGCGTTGTTTGAGCATTGATACGGATAACTTTCGCTGTGGGAGATTTACCAAAGCGTATTGTTGCATCTCCAATAAGATCAAAAGCCGAACTAATTTCAGCTGCATAATATTTAGCATACTCTGTTGCGACTAATCGTTGCCCATCACGAATAAATAAACTTTGCCCCAACCAATCCTCTAACAGCTTGATTTGACGACTCACTGCACCATGGGTTAATCCCAGCTCATGAGCTGCTTCTGAAAGGCTGTGGGATTTTGCAGCAATATCAAATATACGCAAGGCATTTAGTGGTGGAATATTATTTCGTTTCATTTGTGAGTTTTTCTATCATATATCGTGATTTTTAATCGATTGTATGATTTTTTCTAGCTAAATAAAATCACTCTAAACATAAATAAACAGAGTTGATATAGCATGCTAACAGGTGAAATTATTATCATTATAACCGCGGTGGTGGCTGGGGTGATTAGTGGGGTGACTGGGACAGGCTCATCATTGTTGTTATTGCCTTTATTAGTTCAAGCTTATGGGCCCAAACCAGCAATACAGGTTATGGCACTTGCCGCAGTTATTGGTAATCTTTCGCGATTTTTTGTTTGGTGGCGACAAGTGGATTGGAAAGTCACGCTTGTTTATTCAGTGACGGGCGTACCGTGTGCGGCGATTGGAGCATATTTATTGCTTATATTCCAGTCTACGCTTATTGACCTGCTATTGGGGGTATTTTTTTTATGTGTTGTCCCATTGAAGCGATTAATGGATCATTTTGAGTATAGAATTTCGCTGCCTCAAGTTGGGTTTTGTGGGGGGATTATCGGTATTTTGACTGGGATTGTGATGTCTACGGGGCCATTAAGTGTGCCTGTTTTTGTTTCTTATGGACTGAGAAAGGGCGCATTTTTAGGTTCTGAAGCGGCGAGTGCGTTACTGCTTTACTCCAGTAAGATAACCACATTTGCAGCACAGGGGGCATTACCAATGACAATTGTGATAAAAGGAGTTTTGTTAGGGCTAGGTATTTCAGTTGGTACTGTGATGAGTAAACATTTAGTCTTCAGGTTATCGGAAAAAGTCTCTACATTATTGATTGACATTATCTTATTTATATCTGGCAGTTTTTTTATTAGTAAGTCGATATAATGATAAAAAAATAGCCCACCGTTCGATGGGCTTAAACTACATAATATGTTATTCAGGTTAATCATACCGAATAAAAATATAACAGTCTGTAAGAAAGTGAATCTTATTTCATTTGTGTAAATAAATTAATTGCAATTTTTAAAATGAAAAAATCACCTAAATTTTGGGGTGTTAATCATATTAAGAGTAATACTGATTTGTAAGAGTCATTCAATAATATTACCATTGAGAACATTTTTAGCTTCAGTAGGCAGTTTCAAAAATGCTAGCAAAATACATCTTACAGGCCATCAGCCATAGTAAAATTTGTCACCTGATTTTAGATGAAAATAATAAAGATGCACTTTCTGAAGTTAATCAAAGGATTCGTAAATGGCAATTTCAAAATGGCGTCATTTTACAATGCCTAGAAGAAACTGAATTAAATATTGCTGAATGTGATAGTCAATGCCCAGAACATTGGATTATATGGGAGGTGATTAAAACAAATGGGGAGCCAATCTTGCCAGTACGAAAAGAATTTTTTAGCCTATGCCAGCAAAAATTTTGGTTAAAAATGAAGTTGAGTGAAGATACTTTAATTAAATACTAATTATTATAAGGTATTGGTAGCTATGAAATTTTTTATTTTCATTCTTATTGCGTTTATTTCAGGATGTACCTCTGAGCCTTCAAGAATATTACCTGAAAAGGAAATGGTCATAAAGATAAAGTCAGATGGTCAGTTAGGCATCATTGCAGAATCTCAAGATACTACGTATTTATTCATAGATGAAAAGGCTAAAAAACAATTTAAAATTTATGCCGAATTTTTGGCAGAATTTCAGGATGATATTAGTGGGGTTAGCATTACTTTTCTTCAATCAAGCATAGATGATACCGTATATGCACATATGTTAATTATATTCCAGAAGAAAAAATTAAAGCTAAGAAACAGTTGTTTAGCAAATATCATGACCGAAGTCATACATCTGAAGGTATTACAACAGTAGGGTTCAATGCGGATGGACATTTTATAACACAACCAAATACCTTGCCTGAGCAATATCGACTGCCAAATCCTATAGAAATTAGAATTAAACAAGTAAAAAAAGGGGAGGAACATAATGATTTTCAGGGCATTGGTGTGGGGCTAATATTGCCAATTATAATTCCCTTTATGATGATAGGTTGTATGACGGGACCTTGTTAAAATTAATTATCGGATTTATTCCGATAATATGATCCAGTCAATTGAATCACATCATCTGAATTACTATCATCACTTATTGTAATTTCCCATAACATGAGGTTTCGTATGTCAATTTCAGCTCGTAATCAGCTTGCCGGTATTGTGGAATCCGTAGTAGCTGGCGCAGTAAATGATGAGGTTGTTTTAAATCTAGGGAATGGGGAAACCATTTCAGCGGTGATTACTAAAAATAGTACTCAATTACTTGGATTAGAAAAAGGCAAACGCGCAGTCGCTATTATTAAAGCACCATGGGTAGTTTTAGTTTCGGATGAAAATGAATATCTGTTTTCTGCGCGTAACCAATTTAATGGGCGAGTAGAGTCTATCGAAACAGGTAGTGTCAATGCGGTTGTTCATATTAAAACTAATGCGGGCACTCAGTTATCTGCTGTTGTCACTAACAACAGTGTGGATGAAATGAAATTATCAGCAGGAAGTAAAGTTACTGCCATTGTGAAAGCATCTAGTGTGATTTTAGCAACCAAGAAATAAATTATTATTGTTTGGTAAGAAAGGTTCTATGTGACCTTTCTTTTTCTCGCATACTAATGTGAGTTTAAAGAACATTGTCTTATTTATGTTTATTATGTCGTGCATCTTAACGAGAAATCATTTTTTAAAATAAGATGCCGAGATAAAATGCAAAAAATGGAACTAATGTTAAATCGCTATTGACAAAAATAACATAAAGATTAGAATGATTCTCATTAGTCTTAAAGACTCGTAAGCGTTTACGTTAATCAACGCATATAACTTTGTTACATCAACAGTTATATGCTGTTGTGTATGCGTTTATCTATGGAGTCTTTATGTCGTATCAAGATCGTAATTATGTTTTAGGTATTCCTAAACTTCCTGTCAGAGCAATGTTTTTTCTTGTTCCCTTCTTTTTATCTCTGGTAATGAGCGGTATTGTTTCATTAATCAGTACAATCCGGGCGCTCGGTTTTACTTCTGAGATATTTTCGCCGTGGATCAGTTCCTGGGGAATTTCGTGGTTCATTGCTTTTCCAACAGTCTTATTCGTTTTACCTATTGCACGGCGAATTTCATTGTTACTTGTGAAGTCAGCCTAACTGAATATGCCACCCAAATTAGGGTGGCGAATATAATGATGACCTATTAAAAAATAAAAATTATGCCTATAAAGATTATTGGATTATTTATTATCACGGCCATTGCTGAAATTGCTGGCTGCTACTTTCCTTATTTATGGATGAAAAAGCAGGGTAGCCCATGGTTATTATTACCGGCTATTCTGAGCTTAATGCTGTTTGTGTGGCTATTGACGCTACATCCTGAGGCCAGCGGACGAGTATATGCTACCTATGGTGGTATTTATATTGTGACCGCGTTAATTTGGTTGCGATTCGTCGATGGTGTCACGTTAGCGACTACAGATTGGATTGGTGCACTGGTTGTCTTACTGGGCGCCGGTATTATTATTAGTGGCTGGAAATAATATAAATAGTTATTCAATAAGAGCCTATTAAAAATCTACTGTAAAACATAAATTATATTATTTGTTATGGTGAAATAGGTATATACCACAATATAACAATATTATTTTTATTAATTTAAATTTGTTAAAGTGTACCTATATTGATTATTAATCCAATATTATCTTTCTTAATCTAAATATCCCTTCATTTGATCTGAATCAATTTAACAATAATTACCCATAAAGTGGTAATTTTAATTGATGTTTAACTACTCAGTTAATATTAATTAACCTTTATCTTCACTTTCATTGATTTTAGGCAATATCTGATTACAACTGACTGATATTCTTTCCGCGATTATACAAACAATAAAAAGAGGCTAATAATGAACGTCAGTCGCAGAAAGTTTTTTAAAATCTGCGCCGGCGGGATGGCAGGTACAACTGTAGCTGCGTTAGGTTTTATGCCAGGAATGGCAATGGCTAATGTACGTGAAAATAAATTACTTCGGTCTAAAGAGACCCGTAATACTTGTACCTACTGTTCTGTTGGTTGTGGATTATTAATTTATAGTATGGGTGACGGCGCAATGAACGCCAGATCTGCAATATTCCATGTAGAGGGAGATGCAGATCATCCAGTGAACCGAGGTGCTTTATGCCCTAAAGGTGCTGGATTACTCGACTATATTCGCAGTGAGAGTCGCTTGCGTTATCCTGAGTATCGTGCCCCCGGCTCGAATAAATGGGAACGAATCAGTTGGGATGATGCCTTTACCCGCATTGCTCGACTCATGAAAGATGACCGTGATGCCAACTTTATTGAAAAAAATGAGCAAGGCACGACGGTAAACCGTTGGTTGTCGACAGGGATGCTCTGTGCATCTGCTGCGAGTAACGAAACGGGAATGTTAACTCAAAAATTCGCTCGATCGCTCGGTATGTTAGCGGTCGATAACCAAGCGCGTGTCTGACACGGACCAACGGTAGCAAGTCTTGCTCCAACATTTGGTCGCGGTGCGATGACCAACCACTGGGTTGATATTAAAAATGCCAATGTGATTATGGTGATGGGGGGTAATGCTGCTGAAGCTCACCCTGTCGGATTCCGTTGGGCTATTGAAGCGAAAAACAATAATGATGCAACGTTGATTGTGGTTGACCCGCGTTTTACGCGTACCGCATCAGTTGCTGACCACTATGTTCCTATTCGCTCAGGAACAGATATAACATTCTTATCTGGCGTTCTACTTTATCTTATTGAAAACAATAAAATAAATGCTGAATACGTTTATAATTATACCAACGCGGCATTAATTGTCAGGGATGATTTTGAATTTAATGATGGCTTATTTAGTGGCTATGACCCTGAAAAACGTCGTTATGACAAAACTACGTGGAACTATCAATTTGATGAGAATGGTTATGCACTTAGAGATGACACGCTGCAAAACCCACGCTGTGTTTGGAACCTCTTAAGAAAACACGTTTCTCGTTATACACCTGATGTTGTTGAGAATATTTGTGGTACGCCAAAAGCAGACTTTCTTAAAGTGTGTGAAATTCTTGCGACCACCAGCGCAGCAGATAAGGCAGGAACTTTCCTATACGCGTTAGGTTGGACTCAACATACAGTTGGTGCTCAAAATATTCGTACCATGGCAATGATCCAATTGTTGTTGGGGAATATGGGTATCTGCGGCGGTGGGGTGAATGCCTTACGTGGACACTCAAATATTCAAGGCTTAACCGACTTAGGTTTGCTATCAACTAGCTTGCCGGGATACTTGACTCTACCATCTGAAAAACAGTTGGATATCGAGAGCTATTTGGCCGCGAATACACCGAAAGCCACGTTACCCAATCAGGTGAACTACTGGAGCAATTACCCGAAATTCTTCGTCAGTCTGATGAAATCTTTCTATGGGGATGCGGCGCAAGCTGAAAACCAATGGGGATATGATTGGTTACCGAAATGGGATCAAGCTTATGATGTCATGAAGTATTTTGACATGATGAGCAAAAATAAAGTCAACGGTTATATCTGCCAAGGCTTTAACCCAGTGGCATCATTCCCAGACAAAAATAAGGTTGTTAGCTGCTTAAGTAAACTCAAATACTTAATCACCATCGATCCATTGACCACCGAAACAGCGAGTTTCTGGCAAAACCACGGTGAAATGAATGATGTGGATCCTGCATCCATTCAAACCGAAGTTTTCCGTTTACCTTCAACTTGCTTCGCTGAGGAAGACGGGTCAATTGCCAACTCTGGACGCTGGTTACAATGGCACTGGAAAGCGGCAGATGCGCCAGGCGAAGCCCGTAACGATGGACAAATTCTGACGGGGATCCTACATAAAATCCGCGAAATGTATGAGCAAGAAGGTGGTAAAGGTAGTGAACCACTGATGCAAATGCGTTGGAATTATAAGCGCCAATTCCATCCGGAATCGGAAGAAGTCGCGAAAGAAAATAACGGGATTGCTCTGGTCGACTTGTATGATGCAGATGGCAACTTACAAGCGAAGAAAGGTGAATTGCTGAACTCATTTGCTCTCTTGCGTGCAGATGGTTCAACCGCATCGTCTTGCTGGATCTATACCGGTAGCTGGACAGAGAAAGGCAACCAGATGGCAAATCGCGATAACAGCGACCCATCGGGGATTGGTAATACATTAGGCTGGGCGTGGGCATGGCCATTAAACCGTCGGGTGATCTATAACCGCGCTTCTTGCGATACCAAAGGTAAGCCGTGGAATAAAGATTTGGTCTTGATTGAGTGGAACGGTAAAAAATGGGTTGGAAATGATGTACCTGACTTCAACGCATCTGCGCCAGAAGTGGGTACTAGTCCTTTTATCATGCAGCCAGAGGGCTTAGGTCGTCTATTTGCTATTGATAAAATGGCTGAAGGTCCATTCCCTGAACATTATGAGCCATTTGAAACACCATTAGGAACTAACCCATTACATCCAAATGTGGTTTCTAACCCGGCGGCGAGAATATTTGAGGAAGACAAGCAGCGTCTTGGAGACCATAAAGAGTTCCCTTATGTGGGAACAACTTATCGCTTAACGGAGCATTTTCATACTTGGACTAAACATGCACTTTTAAATGCGATTGCTCAGCCAGAACAGTTTGTGGAAATCAGTGAAACTTTAGCGAAAGCGAAAGGAATTGCACTGGGTGACAAAGTGAAAGTGAGCAGCAAGCGAGGTTTCATTAAAGCGGTAGCCGTGGTGACTCCTCGTCTGCAAACTCTGATGGTTGATGGTAAACCTATTGAAACGGTAGGGTTACCTATTCACTGGGGCTTTGAAGGTGTCACTCAAAAAGGCTTCATTACAAACACGTTAACGCCATCCGTGGGCGACGCTAACTCTCAGACTCCTGAGTATAAAGCGTTTTTAGTTAACATTGAGAAGGCGTAAGGGAGGGAACTATGTCCATGCAATCTCAAGACATTATTAAACGTTCCGCGACCAACAGCATTACGCCTCCACCACAGGCGCGTGACGATAAATTTGAAGTCTGTAAGCTCATTGATGTGTCATCCTGTATTGGTTGTAAAGCTTGTCAGGTAGCATGTTCCGAATGGAACGACATTCGTGATGAAGTAGGGCACTGTGTTGGTGTTTACGATAACCCGACAGATTTAAGTGCGAAATCTTGGACGGTGATGCGTTTCAGCGAAGTGAGTGAACAAGGCAAGCTGGAATGGTTAATCCGTAAAGATGGCTGTATGCACTGTGCTGATCCTGGTTGTTTGAAATCGTGCCCATCTGCGGGCGCGATAATTCAATATGCCAACGGTATCGTGGATTTCCAATCTGAACACTGTATTGGCTGTGGTTACTGTATTGCGGGATGCCCATTTAACGTTCCTCGATTAAATCCAAAAGATAATCGTGTGTACAAATGTACTTTGTGTGTTGACCGCGTTGCGGTAGGGCAAGAGCCTGCCTGTGTGAAGACTTGTCCAACAGGTGCAATTCGTTTTGGTACCAAAAAAGAGATGTTGGAGTACGGTGCTGAGCGAGTTGGAAAACTGCAAAAACGTGGTTATGCCCAAGCCGGAATTTATGATCCTGAAGGTGTTGGCGGAACGCATGTGGTATATGTACTTCATCATGCTGATAAACCTCAACTTTATCATGGACTGCCAAAAGACCCTCAAATTGATACCCCAATTAATTTGTGGCAGAGCGTGTTGAAACCACTGTCAGTTGTGGGCTTTATAGCCACATTTGCCGGTCTCATTTTCCATTATGTGGGAGTCGGGCCGAACAAAGAAGTGGATGATGAAGAGGAGAAAGATGACCATGAGTAAAAAGAGCAAAATGATCGTTCGGACTAAATTTGTTGACCGAGCGTGCCACTGGACTGTTGTCATCAGCTTTTTCTTGGTTGCTTTGTCTGGTATCGCACTGTTTTTCCCAACTTTAAAGTGGCTAACCGAAACATTTGGTACCCCGCAAATGGGGCGAATTCTGCATCCATTTTTTGGTGTACTGATTTTCGTGGTGCTGATGTTTATGTTTGTCCGTTTTGTGAAACACAATATTCCCGACAGAAAAGATGTTCCATGGATCTTGAATATTGTTGAAGTTCTCAAAGGTAACGAACATAACGTCGCTGATGTTGGTAAGTACAATGCAGGTCAAAAAATGATGTTCTGGAGTATCATGAGTATGATTTTTGTACTCTTGATTACCGGCATCATCATGTGGCGTCCTTATTTTGCGCATTTATTCCCAATGTGGATGGTGCGCTGGAGTATTCTCGTCCATGCATTAGCCGCCATCATTCTGATCCACGCCATTCTTATTCATATGTATATGGCATTTTGGGTGAAAGGTTCTATTGATGGAATGATTGAAGGTAAAGTCAGCCGTCGTTGGGCTAAAAAGCACCACCCACGCTGGTATCGTGAAGTTGAAGCAGAAGAAGCTGAAGCAAAGGCTGAAGTAGAAAAAAGTTAATAGCTTCCTACGGGATAATTAGCTGATAAAGCCACTGTGGCGAACCTACAGTGGCTTTTTTAATCGATAAAGTACGTGTTCGGCAAGAGGATGGTCATGAGGTAATAAGGGATGCATAAAGTTTGAGGTATCTTTCGTCATACCTAGCTTTTTCATCACACCTTCTGATGGGGTATTGGTTACTGTTGTAAAAGCCACTAATTCATCAAGATGTAATTGCTCAAATGCAAATTTAATCACTTCCCTAGCGGCTTCAGTGGTATAGCCATAGCGCCAAAATTTAGGAAGTAAGCGCCATCCTAGCTCTACACAAGGTGAAAAAGGCAATTGTGCTGTTGGAATATTTAAACCAACAAACCCAATAAATTCCCCTGATTCCTTTAATTCAATTTTCCAGAGGCCCCAACCACCTTGCTCGGCAAATTTATCCATCACTGTCGTTAAGAATTGCGCATTTTGTTCTTTATTGAGAATAGAAGGAAAATATCGCATAACATCGGCAGAGCTATTGAGCTCATATAGCGAATTTATATCATTTTGTTCCCAGCCACTTAGTCGTAGACGAGAAGTTTCTAGCTTATATATTTTCATGATTTTCTGAGTCTCATATGTAATAGAGGAAAAGGATTTCCTTCCCCATCAATCTCTGAGCGAGCATATTGAACAAACCCCATATGTTGATAGAAGCCAACAGCTTGAGGATTCTGTTCATTGACATCGAGTTCATTAATGCCAAGCTGAGTAATTGCATATTGCAAAAGTTTTTTACCTATACCTATCCCTTGGTAATGAGGATCAATAAATAGCATTTCAAGGCGGTTTTCCCCAGTCCCTAAAAAGCCCATTATTTTTTGCTGATTATCTAAAGCGATAAAAATAGAAAGGTGAGGTAGATATTGTTCTCTAATAGGTTTTTTCAGCGCTTTTATATTTTCTTCGGGTAAAAAATGATGAGTAGCTCTAACGGAGGCTTCCCACACGTGAATAATTTCATCGTAATGTGATGCACTGGCGGGTTGTATAATCATGACATTCTATCCTTGTTTGAAGGAAATATCTTAATTTATGAGTGAATAATGTCAATATTTGATAGCTATTTAGCTTTAGCGGAATTTTGGGATATTACTCTCAGAAAAAAAAGATAACTTCTTCATTATTAGAAGATATGTTTCTGAATTTTTTATAAGCACTATACTTTGTTGGACATTGAAGCTTATTCATAACTCTTTCAATATTTCTATAAATTCGATAT
Organism: Providencia rustigianii DSM 4541; assembly: GCF_000156395.1. Lineage (GTDB taxonomy): Bacteria > Pseudomonadota > Gammaproteobacteria > Enterobacterales > Enterobacteriaceae > Providencia > Providencia rustigianii. The sequence continues at coordinate 920,058 of NZ_GG703817.1, read as the reverse complement.
CTCTATAAATAATGGTAGGAGTAGGTTGATGAAATTTAAAATGCTAACAGTTTGTTTATCGGCGGCATTATTAACACCGATGGCCCCTGCATTGGCGAATACCGACGATGCTAAAAATATGGAGTTAAACCAAGTTTTAGTATTGAGTCGCCATAATTTACGTACTCCTATCGTGAATACGGGGATCTTGAGTGAGATAACGAATAAAAAGTGGCCGGGATGGGATGCTCAAAGTGGCTATTTAACAACCAAGGGTGGTGCGTTAGAAGTTTATATGGGCCACTATTTTAGGGAGTGGTTGGACAGTAAAAAATTGTTTGCAGATGAACTTTGCCCTACCAGTAGTGATGATATTTATGTTTATTCAAATAGTCTGCAACGGACTATTGCAACGGCACAATTTTTTAGCGTCGGCGCATTTCCAGGTTGTAAGGTAAATATTCACCACAAACCCGAAATTGGAAAGATGGATCCAGTATTTAATCCGATTGTGACAAATAGTTCTCCAGAATTTAAAAAGCAAGCGATTGCTGCGATGGAAGCACATTTAAAAGGTTTGAATTTAAAATCAGGCTATGAAGAACTGGATAGCGTGCTGAATATTAAAGATTCCAAAAAATGCACTACTGAGAAACTGTGTAATCTAGCGACGCCTAAAAATAGTTTTATTATTGAAGAAGATAAAGAGCCAGGAGTGAGCGGTCCATTGAAGATGGCGAATTCAGCGGTTGATGCGATTGACTTACAATATTATGAAGGTTTTCCAAGCCAAGATGTTGCTTGGGGCTTAGTGAATACTGATGATAAATGGAAAAAGCTGAATACCCTGAAAAATGGTTACCAAGAAACGTTATTTTCACCAAAAATTATTGCTAAAAATGTGGCCCATCCTCTATTAAATTATATGAATAAAGGCTTTGTTTCAGTCAATAAAGGTGAGACGGCTAAATTCATTCTGTTAGTCGGACATGATTCTAATATTGCCTCTGTACTTTCAGCGATGGATTTTAAACCTTATCAGTTACCAGAGCAGTACGAACACACACCGATTGGCGGAAAGTTAGTATTCCAACGCTGGACGGATAAACAAGACGCCAAAGACTATGTGAAAATTGAATATGTTTATCAATCTTCAAACCAGTTGAGGGATACGGCTTATTTATCACTCGAAACACCGCCGAAGCATGTCACACTCGAGCTGAAAAATTGCCCAATTGATAAAAATGGTTATTGTGCATGGGAAGATTTTGAAAAAGTCATGAAATCAGCACTGAGTCAGTAATCGTTATTTAGGCTGAAAATTTAACTTCAAAGTAGATAGCTCACTGTATGTGGGCTATTTTATGTTTGAGTAGGGGTAAAAAACCCTGCCCAGAAGAGCAGGGTGTGAAAATTCACGAAAATGTTTATGAGCCTCTAATTTACCTTAAAAATTGGTGATTAGGGGTTATAAATTGTATGGTTTTACCTTTTAATGTAACAAAAATTTAAGGTAAACATTGTAGATGTTAAATAGGGTTTTTGTTTTGTAAAAAACTTAAAAAACAAATTAACGCACTACAAAAACACTGGTTTTAGCATAGCGAACTACAGAGGCTGCGTTCGATCCAAGTAAATAAGTCGACATACTTGGTCGACGAGAGCCAAGAAGAATCACATCTGCTTTAATGTCTTCTGCCATGGCTAAAATTTCATCTTTAACGGAGCCGATAGTTGCCGTTGCTTGCACTTTATCCGCAGGAACAGAAAATAACTTAATTTTCTCGTTTAATTCATTAAGGATAATTTCAATCTGTTTTTGATCATCCGGAAAATCACTTGGCAAAATGGTGCCGCCATAGCGTAGATAATTTGAAATAGGGGCTGTAACGGCAAGAAAATGCACTGTGGCATTATTCATTTTTTGCATCGCGTTAACATGAGGAACTAACATTTGAGTGAGCGCGTCTTCGGTAACATCAATAGGAACTAAAATTGTATTGTACATAATTTCTCCTTTTTTCTTTTATATTATAAGTTTAGTTCATTTCAATCAGTTTTTAAATTGATTGTTAATAAATTAATAGTAGAGAATTTTTGAGCCAAATAATGTGAGCGAGAATACGCTATTGATGATTTCAAAAGGGAATATGTGAAGTATAAACGATAACTTTATACTCAGAAGTTATCGTTTATCAGAATAAAATAAAGGGATTATTTTTTCGAACAAACGTCTTTTAGTCCACCCTTGCAGGCCTTTTCTATATACTCAGTACCTAGCTTTTCATTAAAGTCTGTTCCTTCCCCATTTTGGAGCATTTTCCCAACTTGATATTGAGCGGGAGGGAATTTTTTTTCAGCGGCTTTTTGGAACCATTCAAAGGCGACAATATAGTTTTGCTTAACACCAACACCTTGGTAGTAGAATTGTCCCATATAATTCATGGCTTCAACATTACCTTTGCTGGCAGACTTTTCAATCCATCCATAGGCAGTTTCAAAATTGGCTTCAACCCCGTTACCATTAAGGTACATATCTCCCAAAAATAGTTGGGCATCTGCATTACCTTTGTTTGCTGCCATGGTTAGCCATTTTTTTGCTTTAGGATAATCTTGCTTAATTTCATTTCCTAAATAATAGCCAATTCCCAACATGACTTGAGCTTTTAAATCACCTTTTTGAGCTTGTTGCTCCACAAGTTTAATCGTTTCTGGTGGTACAGCAGCAAGAGTTAAATTAATGGAGAAAAAAAAGAGAAATATAAATGTGATTATCCGCAACATGGTTTTTTTTCGTCTTAAGTTGGCCATGAATATCCCTATTTCAAGATAAGCTAGAAATAGCATTATTGAAAAAGTAATGACTTTTTATAACCCTTAAAGAATAAAGATACTCTACTGTCATATCGAGCAAATATCAATCTCTTGCCAAAAATACAAATCATTTGAGTGAGTTACACATTTTATGGATGTTATAAAAACCACTAATCTTGTCGACATAACATAACAACAAATTTAATTTTAATAAATTAGATTAATCGGATAGATTTCGACTTGCCTTGAGATGAAAACGTGGGAATTAAATATTATATATAAAATACAGGTAGTGAATAATTTCAAAAATTCACAAATTTAGAACAAAATACAGAATTATTAGTAATGACTGTGCTTGAAATTATGCTTTCTTGTGATGTTTAGCACGAAATAAATAATCAATTGTTGGAATTGTTAATAAGGATTTTTAGGGATTTAAATTATTTATATATTATAAATCAAATGGTTGCGCTAATTTTTAAGATAAACTCTTCTTGGGCGTTATTTATGTCGTTGGATAGAGATATTTCCATCTTAATGCTCTTTTAATAGAAAAACTTTCTCTAAATGTGGGGTTTTATAGGCTAATAAAGAGATAATCTTTCTCCTGTATTTCCTCTATGATGACTTCATGATAATAGCCTGCAAATAACTAAGGTTATTGAAATAAATAACCACTTAAATCGCATCTAAAACAATAAATTTTATCATTAAGGCGTTCAACAATATTAAGTGAGTAATTATGGCAACGATTCCTACGATAGATAATCTTAACGACAAAAAAGGCTCTACCGCAGCATCACGAGCAGGAATGACTGACGAACAATGGCGTGTGGCAACGAAGTTTGATGGTACGGATGTAGGTTGGGTGATCATGAGTATCGGTATGGCTATTGGTGCTGGTATTGTATTTCTTCCTGTACAGGTTGGGCTAATGGGACTGTGGGTTTTCTTGCTCTCTTCTGTTGTCGGTTATCCTGCAATGTATTTATTTCAGCGACTATTTATTAATACGTTGGCTGAGTCTCCAGAATGTAAAGACTACCCTAGTGTGATCAGTGGGTATTTAGGTAAAAACTGGGGAATGCTTTTAGGGGCTCTTTATTTTGTCATGCTAGTGATTTGGATGTTTGTTTATTCCACTGCAATTACCAATGATAGTGCCTCTTATTTTCAAACTTTCGGTGTCACTGAGGGATTATTATCGGATAGCCCTTGGTATGGATTAGTTTTAATTTGCATTTTGGTTGCCATTTCTTCTCGTGGGGAAAAGTTACTATTTAAACTATCCAGTTTTATGGTTCTAACCAAATTATTTGTCGTCGCGGCTCTGGGGATTTCCATGGTCGGAATGTGGCATCTTTATAATGCGGGGTCGTTACCGCCAGTTGGACGTTTGTTCAAGGAAGCAATTATTACACTGCCTTTTACATTAACCTCAATTTTGTTTATTCAAACCTTGAGTCCAATGGTTATTTCATTTCGTAGCCAAAATGTGAATCGTGAAGTTGCGCGTTATAAAGCGTTGCGAGCAATGAATATTGCGTTTGTTATTCTATTTTGCACGGTATTTTTCTATGCAGTTTCCTTCACGCTAGCAATGGGGCATGAAGAGGCAGTGAAAGCTTATGAGCAGAATATTTCAGCTTTGGCTATCGCTGCAAAATTCTTCCCTGGTGGATGGGTTACGGTTGTTAGCGTAATGCTGAATATTTTTGCAGTCATGACGGCATTCTTTGGGGTTTACTTAGGCTTCCGTGAAGCTACTCAAGGGATTGTGATGAACATTCTTCAGCGCATGATGCCAGTTGAGCGTATTAATGAGACATGGGTAAAAAACGGTATCATGGTATTTGCCGTGCTACTGGCTTGGGGGGCGATTATTCTTAACGCACCCGTTCTCAGTTTTACATCAATTTGTAGCCCAATTTTTGGTATGGTTGGTTGTTTAATTCCCGCTTACTTGGTGTATAAAGTGCCAATGTTACACAAATATAAAGGCATCTCTTTATATTTGATTATTTTCACTGGAATTTTATTGTGCATCTCGCCATTCTTAGCGTTTGCCTAATTTGTGAGAAATAAAACGATAATATGCGCTCAATGTTGGATAATTGGGCGCATATTTTTATTTTACCTAACTAGATAGTTTATAGGCAAATGGAGGGAAAAATTTTACTGCTCAAATAACGGGGTTGGCTTACCATTATCATCGATAGCGACAAAATTGAATTGTCCGTGAATCACTTCTTCACGCCCTTCGGCATACATATCTTCTAAAAAGATAGAAACATTAACAGTAAGGCTAGTTCTGCCTACTCGAATAACTTCACCCACTAATTCAACAATGGTGCCTGATGGAATCGGATGCGTAAAATTGATTTTTTCTGTAGAAACCGTCACGAGTCTTTTACGACAAAAACGTGTCGCAGTAATAAAGGAAACTTCATCCATCCATGCTAATGCAGTCCCACCAAATAAAGTGCTGTGGTGGTTTGTGGTGGTTGGAAATACAACTTTAGATACGTGGGTTACAGATTGTTCAATTTTTTGCTTGATGACATCATCAACGTCAGAACTCATATTTAAACCTTACTTTCTTTGAATTATCACTATTTAAAAACTTGAATCAGTAAAAATAATTACTTACCGGAACATTAATGCACATATTATTAATGTTGCGAATAAGTGTAATCTTGATCACAAATAAATACAGTAATTAATCAAACGTGAATCGTTCCGGCTAAAAAGAGTGTTGCTTTTCCCGTCAATTTGACGCGACTTTGGTCAACCAGACAGTCTATTTTTCCACCTCGTGCAGAAATTTGGTGACCAATTAATGCATTTTTTTGTAATCGTTTAGCCCAAATTGGTGCGATAGCACAGTGGGATGTCCCTGTCACCGGATCCTCATTCACCCCTTTTGCGGGGGCAAAATAACGAGAAACAAAGTCAGCTTGGTCATCATGATTTTTGGCAGTGATCGTCAGGCCGGGTAATGGAAGCTGTGCAAGTTGAGCCATATTAGGTTGGCAATCTTGAACTTGTTCGGGTGAGTCGACAAAGCAGAGATAGCGATCTTTGGCTATCCACAATTCAGAAATAGGTGTATTCAGGATTGTCGATAATTGTGGATAATCTACCAAATCAACACGTTGGCTTTCTAAAATGGGGAAGTCGAGTGTAAAACTATCTTGATGTTTATGAACAGTGAGCTCACCGGATAGGGATTGAAATATGATGGGGTTAGTTGGGTGCCCTTTGAATTTATTTAAAATAAATGCTGCGGCTAAGGTCGCATGTCCACATAACTTAACTTCAACAACCGGTGTAAACCAACGAATATGCTCATCCACCAAAAAAGCCGTTTCTGGCAAGTTAATTTCTGCAGCAATTGCAATTAACCTTTCATCAGGAAGCCATTCATCCAATAAAACCACCGCAGCAGGATTACCGTGAAATAGCCTATCAGTAAATGCATCGACATAATAAATCGGAATAGAAAGCGTTTTCATGGCGAGAAATCCTTGTTAGGTCTTTGAGTGAGGTTTGATAAAAATTGAGGATGAGTATAGCGGGAATTTAAACCAAGAGGAGTGTCGGCTCAATAATTTTTAATCACTTATTGAGCCGAGCAATTTTGCGTTAATTACTTCGCTTTAGCGTCGTTTTTATCTGCATTCTGTAGCATTTTTCTGACAGGGATAATCAGAGCGGCTAGCACAATAGCACAGATAACAAGAGCAATAGAGACGTGAGAGAATAAATCAGGCATTGAATCTAATTGGTCTTTACGGATATTTCCGCCCATGATCCCCGCGGCTAAGTTACCAAGTGCGCTTGCACAGAACCATAATCCCATAACCTGACCGCGCATTTTCTGTGGTGCGAGTAAAGTCATGGTTGCCAATCCGATAGGGCTTAAGCAGAGCTCACCTAACGTCAGTAATAAGATACTGCCCACTAACCAGAATGGAGAAACACCAGATTGAGTTGCCAGTACTTGGTTTGCAGCAACCATCATAATAGCGAAACCACCCGCGGCGAACAGAATACCAATAACGAATTTGGTCATGCTGCTTGGATTCATATTGCGCTTGGCTAATGAAGGCCAGAACCAGCTAAAGATTGGTGCTAATAGAATGATAAACAAGGCGTTTATTGACTGGAACCAAATCGTAGGGATTTCAAAATCACCCCATTGACGATCAGTATAATCACGGGCAAAGATATTGAATGAGGTTGGTTTTTGCTCAAATGCGGACCAGAAGAAAGCAGCTGCTACTAACAGAATTAAACAAGCCAGTAAGCGGGAGCGCTCACTACTGTTTAAACCTGCGCAGAAGAACATAAAGATAAAGTAGATACCCACACATGTTGAAATGATGTATGCCGAGCTTTTGGCGATGACGGTTGGGTTGAACGGGATGGTTCCGTTAGTGATTAACGTGACAAGAACCGCCAGTGCAGCCAACGCAAGTGTTACCCATTTACCCACATTTTTACGCTGTACAGTAGGGTGATTCCATGTGGAGTCTAAACCCACTTCTTTATCATAACGACGCATTTGTGGAATGGCATAGAAACGGAAAATTAGTAGGGCGATAACCATACCTAGGCCACCTAAACCGAAACCTAAGTGCCAGCCGTATTTTTCATGGAGTGGACCAATAATTAATGGGGCAATAAATGAGCCCATATTGATACCCATGTAGAACAGCGAGAAACCGCCATCACGACGAGTATCTTCTTTCTTATATAGAGTTCCTACCATCACGGTGATACAGGTTTTAAACAGACCTGTACCTAATACAATCAGTAATAAACCAACGAAGAAGAAGGTATTGGTAAATACGGCAGATAAAGCGATGGATAAATGACCGAATGCAATGATCAGTGAGCCATACCAAACTGCGCGGCGTTGGCCTAGCCAGTTATCGGCTAACCAGCCACCCGGTAATGAAGTGATATAAACACCACCAGCAAAGATACCGACAATAGCGGAGGCTTGATCAATCGGAAGCCCCATACCACCTTGTAATAAGGCTGCGCTCATAAACAGGATCAGAAGGGGACGAACGCCATAGAAAGAAAAACGTTCCCACATTTCTGTGAGGAAAAGCGAACTTAGCGGGTAAGGATGCCCGAAAAAGGTTTTAGTTTTAGTCGCAGAATGACTCATGTGTAAACTCCAATACATGTTGTCTTGTGAGGTTGTGCCTGATTGTGTACATCGAGTAGAAAGCTCAAGTACTATTGTTTTGATATGTTAATGCAGTGTTGCAAACATATTTTCGGCATACATTATTATAAAATGGCTTATAAGCAGAATGAATTTATTGTAAAAAAGTTACTTTTAAGATGAATATTCGATGTAACTCTCATTTCTTACTATAAGGTTGGGAAGAATAACGGATTTTGATTGACATTAAAAGAATGTTTTCTGAATCGATTAAGTTAATTAAAAACATGGAGTTATAAAGGTCTTTTGTGGGTTATAAACTTTTCGTTTAAAAGATAATAAAAAGTTATGTTTATGCATGGGGATCATACTTAATCGCTACTCTTCAGATGGGGTTGCTCTAAGCCCATCCGACTGCCTTTTTATGACTATCCAAGAGTAAATAAAATTGAAAAGAACTAAGGCTGCCGTAAAGAAAAATACGGCTCTAAATCCATAGGTTGCAGCAACAAATGATCCCATTAATGGTCCGGTTACATTTCCTACATCCCGTAGAGCTTGGTTATAACTGAATATCCGCCCAGTGACTTGGTGGGATATATTATAAATAATTAAGATTTGTACTGCGGGCAAGAGTGCCGCATTAAGAGCGCCGAGTACAAAACGTAATGCCCCTAATTCCCAGTAGTTACTGACCAATCCCATAGGAAATAGGACAAAAATGGAGGCGGCCAGTACCGCGAGTAATACTCGGTCTGGACCTATTCGGTCACTTAACTTCCCTAATAATGGCGCGCTAATTAATGCGGCGACACCAGGAACTGAGGCAATGATCCCACTAATAAGCGCAAGGTTATCATGGGATTCGGCAAGCTCTCTAACGTATAGAGTGAGTACTGGATTGATTGAACCAATCGACGCCTGAATAATCATGGTGGTAAAAAAGAGGCTGATCACGAGATTTTTATTACGTAATGAAGCAAATACTTGTTTTCCCGTTAATGCATCTTTACGAGATACTGGGGTAAAGCGTTCGCGAACATAGAATAGGGTAACGAAAAAGCAGATAAACAATACGCTGGCGGTGATAAAAAACACAGGGCGCAAGCCATATTGGTCAGCGAGTAATCCACCAATTAAAGGGCCGATAAGAGCACCACTTACCGCACCTGTTGCCAATATCCCCATTGCCCAACCACTTTTATTGACAGGAACTTGGGTGGCGATTAATGCATTGGCATTAGGGACAAATCCGCCTAATAAACCTAGCAAAGCGCGCAATGCTAGGAGTTGCCAAATATTCTGGGCAAAACCAATCAAAACCATCACAATCGCCATACCGAGTGCAGAGCGTAATAGCATGAGCTTACGACCTTTACGGTCAGATAAACGCCCCCAGAATGGCGCCGCAATGGCAGAGAATAAAAAAGTGATACTAAAAACAGCACCTGTCCACAGGCTAAGAGATGCGTGGTCAGTAATGCCCAGCTCTTCGATATAAAGGGGAAGGAACGGCATGATGAGGCTAAAGGCTGCACCCGTTAAAAAGCAGCCGAACCAGACGACATATAGGTTGCGTATCCAATATGTGTTTTTTTTCATGCTCTCCCTTCATACTTCGCGCTGCAGCGTTGTTGGCTGCACAATCTAATCCTAGTCACATACTTTTGTATGCTCCTAGGTCTTATCTTGCTAGCCGCCTAGCTGCAACACGAATTATTTTGGGAGTACCCGTAGAGACTTCGCGCTGCAGCGTTGTTGGCTGCACAATCTAATCCTAGTCACATACTTTTGTATGCTCCTAGGTCTTATCTTGCTAGCCGCCTAGCTGCAACACGAATTATTTTGGGAGTACCCGTAGAGACTTCGCGCTGCAGCGTTGTTGGCTGCACAATCTAATCCTAGTCACATACTTTTGTATGCTCCTAGGTCTTATCTTGCTAGCCGCCTAGCTGCAACACGAATTATTTTGGGAGTACCCGTAGAGACTTCGCGCTGCAGCGTTGTTGGCTGCACAATCTAATCCTAGTCACATACTTTTGTATGCTCCTAGGTCTTATCTTGCTAGCCGCCTAGCTGCAACACGAATTATTTTGGGAGTACCCGTAGAGACTTCGCGCTGCAGCGTTGTTGGCTGCACAATCTAATCCTAGTCACATACTTTTGTATGCTCCTAGGTCTTATCTTGCTGGCCGCCTAGCTGCAACACGAATTATTTTGGGAGTACCCGTAGAGACTTCGCGCTGCAGTGTTGTTAGCTGCACAATCTAATCCTAGCCACATACTTTTGTATGCTCCTAGGTCTTATCTTGCTAGCCGCCTAGCTGCAACACGAATTATTTTGGGGAAATTTTTACTTTGTTTTCGTGTAACAGCCTAACGGTGATGAATTTTATCTAAATCGCCATATAAAGAGGGTTCCCCTTTAGGGCGAGTTTTAAACCGGCGGTGGAGCCACATATATTGTTCAGGAGCACGTAAAATCTCTTGCTCAATGACCTTGTTCATCATTGCTGAGGTTGCAACATTATCATCAACAGGGAAATCATCGATTGCGGGTTGAATATGTAATTCATAACCTTTTCCATCAGGTAAGCGATGGGCTGCAAATGGAACGACTAAAGCATTTCCGTGTTTAATTAACATGGCAGAACCATTGGTGGTTGCAGCGTGTTTTACGGCAAACAAGGGGACAAATGAACTATTTCGTGGGCCATAATCATGATCAGGGGCGTACCAGAGGACTTCGCCTTCAGTCAGTACCCTAATCATGCTTTTGACATCGCGGCGACCAATCATATATTTATTGGATTTCAAACGCCCGCGGGTTTGCAGCCAATCCATCAACTTATTGTCATTTGGACGGTAAACACCAATTCCTGGGTTATGCATACCAAAGGCACGTCCTGCAATCTCCAAGGTCAAAAAATGTACGCCAAGTACAATGACCCCACGACCTGTAGCTTGAGCGGCACGCATATTTTCTAATCCGATGATTTTGAACCAACGGCGGATACGCCAATCAGGCCAGAACCAGGCCATTGCTGTTTCAAAAACGCCCATACCCACAGATTCAAAGTTCTTATCGATGTATTCTTGGCGCTGTTGCAAGCTCATATCCGGAAAGCATAATTGCAGATTACGATCCGCAATTTGTACGCGTTCTTTTAAGAATCGTTTAGAGAAACGCCCTAAACGAATACCGATCCAATAAATAACGGGATAAGGCAGCAGAACAAGAACATATAAAATGCCAATGCCTAGCCAAATTAGCCAGTAACGAGGGTGCAATAAGCTTTTGTTAAATTTTGGTGCTTGTATCATTGTTTTATATTTCTACCTAGTTGTATTCAATAGGAAAATAAACTCTTATTGAGGGTAATTATACCAAATTATTCATTGAATAACTGAGCTGATTGCAAAGTGCTCATCAATTCAGCAAGATTTCTGACCGCCATTTTTTCCATCACGCGGGAACGATGAACTTCTACAGTGCGTACAGACACACACGCAACATCTGCAATTTCCCGGTTGATCAATCCCTGAAGCACGTAGCGACAAACATCTCTTTCTTTAGGCGTCAGTGTGTTATATCGCTGTTTCACTAAATAATCTTCAGTGGCTTTAATGGTGCGTATACGCGCTTGTTCAAGGGTTTGGGCAAGTTGTTGGCTATCAATGGGTTTCTGTAAGAAATCAATAGCACCAAATTTGACTTGCTCCACGGCCATTGGAATATCTCCATGACCAGAAAGAAAAATAACAGAGAGTGTACTTTGTTGTTCCTTGAGATATTGATGGACTTGACGACCATCTAATTTCGGCATCCGCATATCTAGCAATACAACGCCTTCCTCATGGAGAGGGGCATGGTGGATGAATTGTTCGCTGTCATTCCATACCGTGACAGTATAGCCTAATGTTTCGAGTAAAAATTGACAGGAATCAGTGACATCAGTGTCATCATCGACAAGGTGAATAACGGGCATCAACCATACCTCGAGGCTTGTTTAATATACATATTAATTGTTCGCATAGCATTGTCACATATAGTTATTGGGAATGTTATCATTTGTGTGGCAAAACATGCGCTATTTCCGCTTATTACGGATATTTAAAAATTAACGTCACGTACAAACCATTGACGCCATCTTCATTAAGCTGATTTTCAATACGAATATCACCACCTTGGCTTTGAATTAACCGTTGGCAAATCACTAATCCTAACCCCAATCCCCCCTGCTTTGTGGTAGCAAACGGTGTGATCCCTTGATTGAGTTGCTCAATTGGCATCCCACCAGCATCATCGTGTAAAACTAATAAAAAACGGTTTTCTGCAAAGTGAAAATTAAAGCGTAAATGATGAGCTCCCGCTTGCAGACTATTACTGATCAAATTTGATAGCAGTTGGTCGAGTAAGGTTTCAGGAAGATTAAGTTGAACATCCGGTGTTTCGGGGAGGGATAACTGAGCCTGTGGATAATGTTGTTCGACCTGCAACAATTGCCATATATGATTAATAGTTTGTTTAACAGATTGTTGACGAAAGTTGAGTGTGGATTCTTGTCCCGGCTTTCCAGCCCATAAACGTAGATTACGAATGATATCGGCACCACGTTGAGCTTGTTCGTCAATTTTACCAATAGCCCCAATGAGTGGATGCGTTTCGGATTCTTTTTTCAATCGTAAAATGGAGCCTTGAGCATAGTTGCGAATGGCCGACAAAGGTTGGTTAAGCTCATGAGCAAATCCAGAGGCCATTTCACCTAATATATTCAGTCGCTGGGCTTTTTGTAGATTCGCTTCTTGTTGGCGTAATCGGTTATGAGCCACTTCGAGCTGCCGACTACGACGCCGAACCAGAAAGGCAATCCAAACGTGATTAATACCAAGCAATAAAAAGACCAATGCAATAATGCCAATGGTGATTTGGTGTTGGATAACCCAGCTCACCACATCTTGCCAAATTTCCCGTTGCTGGGGATGCTGATTGACGTCCCGTAATAAATTTTCGACTTGAGTCATCGAGGCTGGAGCCCCCCAACGCATATTCGAATTATCGTCGGAAAGTAAGGTCTTCGTGACTTTATCCACTAAATTATCAGGCACTTCACTTAATGCAGCAAATGACCAATTGGGATATAGCTCGGTACTTGTCAAACATGGCAGGGAGCTCTCTTTTTGCAGTAATGGACGAAACTGATTTTTATCAATCAGCCCTTCGCTGTCCATATTTTCCAATAAGCAAACAGGCACAATGGTCGCAGAGAGTGAATTATCCCGCAGGGCATACAACAAGGCGTCAGCAGGGAAGCCTAAAAATTGCATCCGAAAATCTTTTTCAGTGTCATATCCCATATCGCGCAGAACTTTATAACCCAACAAATACCCACCAAACGCATCGGGTGAAATAGCGCCCACCTTTTTACCTATGAGTTGATCCGCCGTATGAATATCGCTGTCTTTGCGTACCAATATCAGGCTGCCAATGACATTGCGAGTTGTACTGTTGGGTTCAACATCTGAACGTAATGAGAGCAACCAACGTAAGTGGTAGCGGTTATCTAACTGAATAAATTGTGCAGGATTAGTCAGAAGAAAATCGATTTTGCGATTGAAGATAGCGTCTTTCATCTCTTCAAGGTTTAGCGGCTGGAGAGTGAAGCTTTCACCGGGGATGGATTCGTTTAACGTATCAATTAAGGGTTGCCAGTGTAATTGCGTAAAACTGGGGCCACGAAGAGCAAGTACGCCGATTGTCCATTGTGCGGCACTCGCTGGTATACACCATATCAGCAGTGTCATTAAAAGTATGTGATACAACGGCATAGACGATTTTTTTAACATATAGGGTTTATTCGTTGCGTTAGATCAATATCGCCTCGGGTATGTGGTAAACCACAATAGGGGCGCAGCGGTTTTCTTCTTACACTGGCTTCAGTGAAGTACAAGATAACACAGCGATTTTAAAGAGAAATAAGAATTTTGCAGTGACCAAATATAGGCAGCAGTAAGTTGCCAATAAAGTCTGAAAAACCAATAACATATTGATTATTAACTTTTATTTTCGCATAAGCAATGTCAATGCTGGAGCCAATTATGGATCTGAGTAAACGAAAATTCCTACAACAAATAGGGGCAGTGACTGCCGGCGCATCCTTGATCCCGATCGCCGAAGCGGGTCTAAGCTTCTCCCCAACTCGCCGAGAAGGTAACCCAGAGAAACGCTACGGAATGCTGATTGATCTGCGCCGTTGCGTAGGTTGCCAATCCTGTACAGTTAGTTGTTCCGTTGAGAACCAAACTCCGCAGGGTGAATTTAGGACTACTGTTAGCCAATATCAGGTTTCATTAAAAGGGAATGAGGGCTATACCAACGTTCTGCTCCCGCGGTTATGTAACCATTGTGATAACCCACCTTGTGTGCCTGTCTGTCCAGTTCAAGCGACCTATCAACGTGAAGATGGCATTGTCGTTGTGGATAATGAACGCTGCGTAGGTTGTGCCTATTGTGTACAAGCTTGCCCATACGATGCGCGCTTTATTAACCATTCCACACAAACTGCGGATAAATGTACTTTCTGCGCTCACCGCTTAGAAGTTGGATTATTACCGGCTTGCGTTGAATCTTGTGTCGGTGGGGCACGTATTATCGGTGATTTAAAAGATCCGAATAGCACTATTCGCAAGATGCTCAGCGAGCATGAAGCACAAATTAAAGTCTTAAAACCAGAAAGCGGCACGTTACCACAGGTGTTTTATCTCGGTCTAGATGATGCGTTTGTGGAACCTTTACAAGGTAAAGGGCAACCGGCGTTATGGCAGGAGGTATTCTGATGAGCGAGCAAGTGACTTATATTTCAGAAATTATGGCTCAACCGCAAGAATTTTTCTGGCTTCCTTGGGCGGTACAGTATTTCTTCTTTATTGGTATTGCGGCTTGCGCTGTGCTCTACGCTTGTTATTTGCATTGGCAGAACAAAAGCGAAAACGGACGTTTAGAAATGATCTCGGTGTTTATTGCTATCACGATGGGGATCACTGCGCCGCTAGCGTTAACCGCTGATTTGCACCAAACCGCACGTGTTTGGCATTTCTATGCACATCCAACCGTCTGGTCTTGGATGTGGTGGGGATCGGTATTATTGCCATTATTTACCGCATTTGTGGGGCTCTATTTTGTAGCGTTGCTAGTCAAGCTGATTTGGAAAAAAGAGTATAAAGCGACACGTTGGGTTGCACTCTTAAGTGCATTATCAGCACTGGGATTATTGCTGTATACCGGTCGTGAGGCATCTGTTCTTATTGCTCGTCCAATTTGGTTTAGCTGGTGGATCCCGGTATTAATGTTCTTGAGTGCGATGCAAGTATTGCCAGCATTAGTTGCTCTGGGGGCACGTCGCGAACCTCAGTATCAAAATCGATTAGCTCGTTTCCAAGCGATCACATTGTTGCTATTTGCGGTTTGTTTTGCACTGTGGTTATCCGGTGATACCACGTCAGGGATTGCGGTTCGTCAGCAGCTTGATGTTGCTAGCCCAGGCTGGTGGATGTTGATGGGCGTTTGTGCGCTATGGGTTATCACGTTTGTGATGGCTGCGAGTAACTTAAAAATCAGACGTTCAGTGGCTTACATTACTATTTTAGCCGTGGTTTCTATGGCATTAGCGTGGACGCTACGTTGGATTTTCCTGATGGAAGTTCAAGCGGTGCCAAAATATAACATCATCACTAATCCATACCATTTCCCATTAGGCGATGATGGGTTACTGGCGATAATCGGTACATTTGGATTGTGGATTGCTTTAACAATTATTATTCGCGAAGGTGTTCGCTGGTTTGCGGGGAGAGTGCAACATGGCTAAATTCTCAAGACGTCAATGGCTTAAAGGTGGTTTAGTTGTCGGTGGTCTGGCTCTGTTCGGTGCAAGCTATCGTGAAGTGGCTAAACGTGCGGTCGATGGTTTAGTGGATGGCACCTCCGGTAAAGTGACACTTAGCCCAATTAACGGTAACTCGCTCATTCCTGAAGGAAATGCGATTGGTGGCTGGAAAGAAAATCCTGACCAAGTTGTGGCGATGACTCAATGTTTTGGTTGTTGGACTCAGTGTGGTATCCGTGCTCGTGTCGATACGGCAAAAAATGAAGTCTTACGAATTGCAGGCAACCCGTATCATCCGTTATCCCAAGAAAAGCATTTCCCATATGGTATGCCACTAACCACCGCGTTTGAAAAAATGAGTGGTGAAAGTGGATTAGAGAATCGCTCAACAGCCTGTGCTCGAGGTGCAACGCTAATGGAAGGCTTAACCAGCCCATTACGTATTCTTGAGCCAATGAAGCGTGTTGGTAAGCGTGGGGAAGGTAAATGGGAACGTATAAGCTTCGAACAGCTCATTAAAGAAGTTACTGAGGGGGGGGATTTATTTGGTGAAGGGCATGTTGATGGCTTAAGAGCGATTCGTGACCTCGAAACACCGTTAGATCCTTCTCAACCTAAATTAGGCCCAAAAGCAAACCAATTATTAGTGACTAATGCGGGTGATGACGGGCGTGACGGCTTTATCCGTCGTTTCGCTCAAAATGCGTTTGGTAGTAAAAACTTTGGGGCTCACGGTTCTTACTGCGGTCTTGCATACCGAGCGGGTTCTGGAGCATTGATGGATGACTTGGACAAGAATGCCCACGTCAAACCCGATTGGGATAATACCCGTTTTGCACTGTTTTTAGGCACATCGCCAGCTCAGTCAGGCAATCCATTCAAACGTCAAGGTCGTCAGTTAGCGAGTGCGCGGTTACGTGACTCTTTTAACTACGTGGTGGTATCACCTGCTCTGCCGTTAACAACGACATTGGCGAATGACCACGGTCACTGGGTGCCTGTGCAACCGGGAACGGATGCGGCATTAGTGATGGGAATGATCCGCTGGATTATTGAAAATAAGCGCTATAACGCAGCTTATCTCAGTGTTCCTAGTGAAAAGTCCATGGAAGCCGCTGGCGAGAAAAGCTGGACGAATGCGACCCATTTAGTGATTACGGATGATGAACAGCCATTAGCAGGAAATTTATTGCAACAGACTCATCTCACGGGTGTTCCAAGTGAAGATGAAGAGAAGAAATTTTATCTGGTGCAAGATACTTCTGGTGAGCTGAAGCTGGCGGATGAGGTGACAAACGCTGAGTTATTTGTCACACGCCAAGTGACTTTACATGATGGCAGTGAAGTGACGGTAAAATCCAGCTTCCAATGCTTGAAAGAAGCTGCTGACCGCATGACTCTCGAAGAGTATAGCCAGCGTTGCCAAGTACCCGTTAAAACGATTCAATCACTGGGTAAGGCATTAACGTCTTATGATAGAAAAGCGGCGGTTATTTCTCATGGCGGCATGATGAGTGGTAACGGCTTTTATACCGCTTGGTCCGTCATTATGTTGAATGCATTAATTGGTAACCTGAACCTGAAAGGGGGCGTTTCCGTTGGTGGTGGTAAATTTAATGGGGAAAATGATGGTCCTCGTTACAATATTTCTGGCTACAAAGGGAAGGTAAAACCTAAAGGTGTTGTGTTATCTCGCAGTAATGAAGTCTATGAAAAATCAGATGAATTTAAAGCTAGAATTGCTGCAGGTGAAAAACCGTATCCAGCCAAAGCCCCTTGGTATCCGTTTGCTAAAGGCCAATTAACTGAGCAGTTAGCCTCAGCTTTACTGGGATATCCGTATCCATTGAAAGCTTGGATCACTAACATGACCAACCCTGTCTATGGTATTGCGGGTATTCGTCAGGTCATGGAAGAGAAACTGAAAGATCCAAAACATCTGCCACTGATTATTGGTATCGATGCCTTTATGAATGAAACCACCGCATTGGCGGATTATATCGTGCCAGATACCCATAACTTTGAAAGTTGGGGATTTAGCGCACCATGGTCTGGTGTGCAGGTGAAAGCCAGTACGGCTCGTTGGCCGATTGTGAGTTCACGTACGGCGAAAACAGCAGATGGGCAGCCGATTTCAATGGAAGCATTTTGTATCGCGGTTGCTAAGCAGCTTAATCTACCGGGCTTTGGTGATAATGTGATTGCCGATATGGATGGCAACATGTATCCATTAAATACCGCAGAAGATTATTATCTACGCGTAGCGGCAAACATGGCATGGCTAGGTGAAAAGCCAGTTCCTGAAGCTGCGACAGAAGATATTCAAATTAGCGGTGTAGCTCGAATCATGCCTGAAATTACTCGAGTCCTGAAACCGGAAGAAGTACGCCGAGTCGCTTATATCTTTACGCGTGGTGGCCGTTTTGCGCCGTATGAGAAATCATGGGATGGGGATGCAACGGGCCCACAATGGAAAAAAGGATTACAAATCTGGAATCCAACGGTTGCAATTAACCGTCATGCCATTACAGGGGAGCGTTATAGTGGATGTCCAACCTACTATCCACCACGTATGGCAAATGGAGAAGATGTGAATGTGGTCTTCCCAGTGAAAGAATGGCCATTGAAAATGATGTCGTTTAAATCCCATGTCATGAGTAGTTCGACCACGATGATTGAGCGTTTACGTCATGTAAAACCAACAAATTTAGTCGCTATCCACCCAGATGATGCGGCGAAAATGGGGGTTAAGCACGGAGATTGGATCAAGATAACTACGCCAGGTGGTCATGGTGAAGCTCAAGTTAGTGTACTTGATGGTGTAATGCCAGGGGTTCTGGCTGTTGAGCATGGTTATGGCCATACCGAAATGGGCGCCAAACAACATTATTTGAATGGCGAACCTATGCCAATGAATGCGGCAAATGGTTCAGGGATTAACTTAAACGATTTAGGTTTTGCTGACCCAACTCGTGAAGTTGCCAATACATGGCTTGACTGGGTATCAGGTGCATCGGTGAGACAAGGTTTACCCGCACGCATTGAGCGAATTAGCTAATCCAAGTTTTATTTAGTGAAGTAGTAAGTTGGTATGCAATAAAAGTAGTAAGTGCAGTAAAGAGATTGCAAACCTATCCCGTTCTGCATAGCGGGATAGGGAACGCTTTCTCTGTTGTAAGCAGTTGACATTGCGCATATACGATGTAGCTAACCATCGTAACTTCGGCAAGTGCCTGGGAGGGGGAGCCCTCCCTTTTTTATATTTCTCATATTTTAATCACATCAAATTATCATTTCGATACGTTCTCTAAACAATACCCCTCCAAATAAAAGGTTTTTTATTAACATAATAAAGGTGATAATAATCACAATTTACTCGCCAACACGCGATGAATGAAAACTCAAATTTAATATCAATGCGTTACAAAGGGAAAACGAACACCATGCCAGTGTTACATAACCAAGTCTCAAACAAAGTTCTGAAAGAACGTATGTTGGCAGAAACAGAGCCGCGCACGACAATATCTTTTTATAAGTATTTTAATATTCAAGACCCTGTTGCTTTTCGTCATCAATGGTATCAACAGTTCCAAGCATTGAATGTTTTTGGTCGCGTATATATTGCGAAAGAGGGCATTAATGCTCAAATTAGTGTTCCTGCCTCTAATGTGGATGCCTTGCGCGAATTGATCTACAGTACAGACCCACGATTAGATAATTTACGCTTAAATATTGCTATTGATGATGACGGTAAATCGTTTTGGGTTTTACGGATGAAAGTGCGCGATCGCGTTGTTGCTGATGGGATTGAGGATGAAACATTTAATCCTGAGAATACAGGGCAATACCTGAAAGCGCACGAAGTGAATGAGATGATCGACGATCCAAATACGATTTTCGTTGATATGCGTAATCACTATGAGTATGAAGTAGGGCATTTTGAGAATGCGCTAGAAGTGCCGTCAGATACTTTTAGAGAGCAATTGCCAATGGCTGTTGAAATGCTACAGGATCAAAAAGATAAAAACGTGGTGATGTATTGCACGGGCGGTATTCGTTGTGAAAAAGCGAGCGCTTACATGCTGCATAATGGTTTCCAGAATGTTTATCATGTTGAAGGTGGCGTTATCGAATACGCCCGTAAAGCAAAAGAACAGGGATTACCGCTGCGCTTTAAAGGTAAAAACTTTGTTTTTGATAATCGGATGGGAGAGCGCATTACTGATGATACACTCGCGCACTGCCATCAATGTGGTGAGCTTTGCGACACACATACGAATTGCAAAAATGATGGTTGCCATCTGCTATTTATCCAGTGCCCAAGTTGTGCTGAAAAATATGAAGGGTGCTGTAGCGTTGAATGTACGGAAGAAATGAAACTCCCTGAAGATGAACAACGCTCTCGTCGTGCTGGACGTGAAGTCAGTAATAAAATATTTAATAAGTCGCGTCACCGCTTATCAGATGGATTATTAAATAGCCATAAGTAATTTTTTGATTAATAAAAAAGCCCTCAAAAGGGCTTTTTTTAATAAAGATATTTAAAAACATTATAAATAAAAAATAACTCAATTCTGTTCTTAACAAAAACTTTAGACGTAATATGCCGTTTTTGTGAGTATACGGTGCTATTACTTATCCCGAGTTTCCTGGATATAATATGATTTGGTGTTTCATTCATCCAGTTGTTAATTATATTCTGTTCTTTTATAGTAAAAATAGATGAATCATTATTATTAGCGAGCTTAGTAATTTTTTCTATTTGTTCTGAATCATTAATAACTTTATCAAGTGTTTTGGCTATTATCTTCTTTGACATTATAAAAAAAATTATCCTTAAGTAACAGAGGGTTATCTGTTAATGGATAAGTGGCATTAATATAAATATAAAATCTAATACTACTCGATGCATTTAATAGTGCTTTAAGTAATGGGCAATAGCTAGAGTAGTGACAGTAATAGGTTAAATTAACCAGAACAATACTGGGTGAATTATTTTTTACAAATTCAATACCATCTTTAATGCACCCTGTACTAATGAATTCTAATTTTTTATTAGAAGATAAATATTCAGTAATACCAAGGCGGGTATAATAACACTCATCAATGACTAATATTCTCATAGGGAACATCCTTGTCCGAAAAGAGCATTACAATAAATTGGAATTGATATGAAAGTCAATCAAGTAATAATAAAAACAATAAATTAACCGTTGTATTTGCAATTAATAAATAAATTTATAATTTTATTTATTACTATTCAATGGAGGGGTTGGTTTGGATAATAAATAGATTGGTAATGGATATTTGCAACAGTACAAATATCCATCCTTTATCTGTTACTTGCTAATGAGTCTTGAAGTTAGCTTCTACATATTCGCCAGACTCAATTTTATCAATTCCAGCCTGAAGAATATCAATCAGCTGCCTAGCAACATCAGTTGTTAACCACATGGTTTTATCCACGACGGCACTGTCTAAACTCTTATTTTGCTCTGGGAGGTAATGTAAACGAAGCATCATTGCGTCATAAGCGTCAACAGTGCTGATATCCCAACCAACAACAGGGTGGGTTTGGATGACATCATTTTTTCTATTCATTTAGACCTCCTAATCAAACATGGTGATAAATCAAACATGGTGATAATAGCGTATCAATGACTAAGAGCAGGTAACTCAGGACGAGCTATATGTAGTATATGAATATTTTGAAAATATGGTAGTGGTTGCAGCATTTTTTTACATAATTTTATGATTGTTATAAAAATATGTAAGTGATTTCTACTAAAAAAGAGTTATGGGAAGGCGAGTACCTTCCCATATATAGTTTATTGGCTTACGGCAATAGTCCAGCCTGAATCTTCGCCAGCTAAGAATGGAACAAGCTTATCATTAGCGCATTCGATAGAATCGCAGATGATATTTTGTGCTTTAGTTAGCGTGATATGACCTTCATTTACGGGCAGTCCATAAAACTTGGGTCCATTCAGGGAGCAGAATGCCTCAAAGTGTTTTAGGGCTCCGAGTTCTTCAAAAACAGTCGCATAGGCGGCTAATGCCGTTGGTGCATTAAAGACTCCCGCACATCCACATGAAGTCTCTTTACGAGATTGAATATGTGGTGCTGTATCAGTTCCTAAGAAGAAGCGATCACAACCAGAAGCGACAGCTGCACGTAAAGCATCTTGGTGTACATTGCGTTTTAATATAGGTAAGCAATATAAGTGCGGACGAACACCACCGACTAACATATGGTTACGATTAAACATCAAATGCTGAGGCGTTAATGTGGCTGCGGTGAATTCATTGGCATCCAGTACATATTGCGCAGCTTCCTTCGTTGTAATGTGCTCAAAGACTACTTTTAATTGTGGAAACTGTGCTCTCAGCGGCAACATGACTTGTTCTATAAATAAAGCTTCACGGTCAAATATATCAATATGACTGGCAGTAACTTCTCCGTGAATCAGTAATGGCATCCCAGCTTGTTCCATTGCAGCAAGAACGGGATAAATTTTCTTAATATCAGAAACGCCATGGCTAGAGTTAGTGGTCGCATTTGCAGGATATAATTTACAAGCTGTAAATACGCCTTCATTAAAGCCACGGATTAACTCTTGAGCATCAGTGGTGTCTGTTAAATAACAGGTCATTAATGGGGTAAATTGATGTCCATTGGGAACGGCTTTTTTGATTCGTTCACGATATGCTTTCGCGGCTTCTACGGTAGTAATCGGTGGGACAAGGTTTGGCATGACAATGGCGCGACCAAAAAACTGACTAGTAAACGGTACGACTGTTTTTAACATTTCATCATCGCGAAAATGAACATGCCAATCATCAGGGCGGCGGATCGTTAGAGTTGTTACTGTTGTCATTAAACCGGCTCCATAAAGGGGGGATGAGAGATGAGCAAGTGCTCAAGCCGGGATAGAATGATAAATCGAAAAAAATAAAATAGCTATGATAAATAGCAAATATTGACACAATAAATCTAGGGGTTTTAAAAAAACAATAGGGAAAAATAAGGGGGGAATAATACAGAGAAAAACGGAAAAGTAGTATTAAGTTGGCTCCTCCAGCTGGACTCGAACCAGCGACATACGGATTAACAGTCCGCCGTTCTACCGACTGAACTATGGAGGAACTCCCCTAACACGCAGAGGATATTAGCTTTCCCCATCAGTAATGTCAAAGGGGAAAATAGCAAAATGAGTTCGTTTGCCTGTTATCTGTGCGAATTGAAAAAATTTTGCTCTAACTACCTATGTTTGAAAGAAAAAATAACGGTAATTGGAAAAATATTTAATAGAATTTAATCGAGGGTTGAAATCTTTAGGAAAATAAAGATGGTTAAGCTGAGAAGCCTGGGAAGACAGAAAACAAAAAGCCCGCTTAGGTTTTACCTGAAGCGGGCTTCTTAAATTTGGCTCCTCCAGCTGGACTCGAACCAGCGACATACGGATTAACAGTCCGCCGTTCTACCGACTGAACTATGGAGGAATTGACTTGTTCCTGAGAACGAGGCGCATATTACCCAGCCAGTATTCACTTGTAAAGCATAAAATTGAAAAAAAATGCTCGACAGGTTGTTAATTAAACAAATTGCTGTTTATTTATGCCTGAATCCAGTAGCTGTCGGATTTTTATGGTGTTACTAAGAGGGTAGCAACTTAAAAAATGATAGCAATAATGGGTAAGAGATTTAGTGGGCGTTAGCTAGAAGAGCGAATTAGCAAGGATATAATATTAAAAAACAAAAAGCCCGCTTAGGTTTTACCTGAAGCGGGCTTCTTAAATTTGGCTCCTCCAGCTGGACTCGAACCAGCGACATACGGATTAACAGTCCGCCGTTCTACCGACTGAACTATGGAGGAATTGACTCGTTCCTGAGAACGAGGCGAATATTAACGACATCACCTCGAACTGTCAACGATAAAAATACAAAAAAAAACCAACTGCTCATTCACTGCTCATTCTGACTGGAATTTATGCTATATATTTGATATTGCATTAATTTTGAGTAGCTAAAGCAGTTCTTGTTAGCGCTGGGATCTCTGGATATGCAATATGATAAATATCATAAAAAGAGAGCATTCCTTTTAATGCTAATAAACGAGAGATTTCTTGCTTAATTGATGCTGGAACTTCTTTTGATTCAAGGATCTGATTCAGTGCAGTTTCAGATACAGGCTCTGTGACAAACCATTCGCCGTTATAACAGACCCGCAAGTCGAGAACACCAATATCATCAAAATGATAAACGGGTTTAACATCGAATAATAGAACACTGGCTAGCACGATAAATAGGATAGTGATCCCTGCCGTCCAATAAGGTCCAAAATAGGGGGCATACCAAAGAATAATAGCCAGTGGTAAGTAAGCGGCAATCATGCCTATACAGAGATATGGGTGATTAGCTAAAAATTGACTATTAAAGTGAGGTTTTCCATCTCTAGCTTCGCGTAGATTAATAGCATCTAAATCGTCGATAAGTATTTTTTTGATAATATCCATGGTAAGTGACTCTCTGTCAGATATCTATACTAGGAGGGTATCACGCGGCGAATGAATTGTTATATATCAGTTAAAAAAAATATTTAACTGGATTGTCATTGTTTCGAGTTTGTTTGCTAAATATTGATGAGTAAACAATCACGTTTCAACAAAGAAACCTTTACACTATCAATAAAGTGCAGCTCATTTGTTAGGCTTATATTCATCAAAAGTGACCTAGTCTAAAAAACGACAAAATTTTACATATTGGACGTATAAAATAGTTGCTATTATCTCAAAGTCATGAGTTAATGACAGTCGGCCTGTTTAGCAGTCCTATTTGATGTATGATTACTAAGTTAGTGTGTTCTAAAGAAGAAAGTTATCTTAGATAGCCTTTGACCTTAACGCTTCATCTTGGTGTTTCCCTGATTAAATAGCTGACTCTGGCCCATATATGCCAAAAGGCAAGTTTTTTGATGTTATATAGGAAAAAGTCAAATGTCCGACAAAATGAAAGGTCAAGTTAAGTGGTTCAACGAGTCTAAAGGCTTCGGTTTCATTACTCCAGCTGATGGTAGCAAAGACGTTTTCGTCCACTTCTCTGCCATTCAGGGCAATGGTTTCAAAACTCTGGCAGAAGGCCAGCAAGTTGAATTCACCATTGAAAACGGTGCAAAAGGCCCAGCAGCTGCAAACGTAACTGCAATCTAAGCTAATTGCTTAACTGATTTTCTAAAGCCCGTCATTATTTAATGACGGGCTTTTTCGTATGAGAAGCTAAAGCAGAAAAATAGAGATAAATAATTAACATTTTGAGCTTTACTTAACAATTCGCCACACCTATACTCAAGCCACATTTATTTTGGAGATAATTACTTGGAAAGCCAGAGTTGTACTAAAAACTTAATTTAATTGGCAAGTAATTAATCGTCTATTCCATTAACTGCTTGCCACCATGGCGGGCGGTGTCTGATATCTCATCACACATACTCCTTAGTTTTAGATAAAGTCATATTTCATCTTTGTATGAATATTTCGCTGTTGCGGTGAGTGTGTATCATGTTGGTTTATATTTACTCTCTATTCCCTCCAGGTAATCGTTAATAACACCTGAATATTTTTATATTCAATTTTTAGTTGTGTTTTTTTAGCGCAAATTTACCTTTATCCAAATCTTTTGGAGGGATCATTATGCTTTTTATTCCTGAAATTTTAAATTTAGTTGCAGCAATGTGCTTAGGGGCACTAATTGGTGCCGAACGTCAATGGCGCCAAAGAATGGCTGGCTTACGTACAAATGCACTTGTGGCAACAGGGGCGGCAGTCTTTATTTTAAGTTCGGTGACAACATCCCCGGATAGCCCTGGACGTATTGCAGCGCAAGTGGTATCGGGAATTGGATTTTTAGGTGCTGGAGTTATCATGCGGGAAGGCATGAATATCCGTGGATTAAATACCGCAGCAACATTGTGGTGTTCTGCAGGAATCGGTGTGTTATGTGGCTTAGGGCAATATGAACTAGCGACAATCGCGACATTATTGATCTTATGCGCCAATATTTTGCTAAGAGAAGCGGCTTCCAAAATTAATCGTCAGCCCCAGCAACAAGCTCTGGATGTTGAACAACGCTATAAAATTCGAGTTATGTGCCATCAAGGGGATGAAATTCTGGTAAGAACCCTTATTTTACAAGCCATTAATGGGTTACATATTCGCCTTCAATCACTCAGTAGTGCAGATACCCTGAAGACAGAACAGCTTGAAGTGTGTGCAGAGTTTTTGGCGACACCCGCCGAACAAAAAGAAATCGAAGCATTGGTTTGCCGCATTAGCCTTGAGCAAAGCGTCAGTGCCATCAATTGGAAAGTGGCATCAGAGCTACCAGCTTAACTGCCGAAAATTAATTAATCAGAGGAGCCAAAATGGACGACCACCCTCCGTCATGGAGATATAAACGAGAGCTATCTGGCTAAAATAATTATTTTTCAGTCAGATAGCGTTAATAAAGCACTTTAATGCTGAATTAGAGATAACGTTATGACTGAAATAAGGCAACAGCGCAAAAGCGTAAAAACTTCCGCGCGTCAAAAATTCATTGTTGGTGAACAAGCCAATAAAAATATCGAACAGGTTTTAAACGAATACCAAACTAATCTATTAGGTTTATCCGAAAGTGAAGCATTGGATCGTTTAGTATATGAGGGGGAGAATGAAGTTGCCCATGAAAAGGCACCTCCTGCATGGAAACAGTTAGTAGCCTCGTTCAAAAATCCCTTTATTTTCGTGCTCATCATATTAGCCATCGTCAGTTTTTTCACTGACTATTTGATACCTGAACGACAAGGAGAGGAAACGGACTTAACGGGTGTCATTATTATTGTCACCATGGTTTTATTAAGTGGATTACTTCGTTTTTGGCAAGAATATCGAACTAATAAAGCCGCTGAAGCACTGAAATCTTTAGTGCGAACCACCGCAACCGTTTTCCGTAGAGATAGCAAAACGGGACGCTCAGTACGCAAAGAAATTCCTATCAAATGCCTAGTTCCGGGAGATATTGTTCTATTATCCGCTGGAGATATGGTTCCTGCAGACCTAAAACTGGTTGAATCTAGAGACTTATTTATTAGCCAAGCTATTTTGACGGGGGAATCCATTCCTGTTGAAAAATATGACACATTAGCAAATATTTCCGCAAAAAGTTTAGAGCCAGTATCCCCAACAGAAAATGAGTTATTGGAAATCTCAAATATCTGTTTAATGGGAACCAATGTGACGAGTGGAACCGCAAGAGGAATTGTCGTTGCTACCGGAGGAAAAACCTATTTGGGATCACTCGCTAAATCTATTGTTGGAACTCGGGCACAAACGTCATTTGACCGCGGTGTTAATAGTGTGAGTTGGCTGCTGATCCGTTTTATGGTTGTCATGGTACCCATTGTTTTATTAATTAATGGATTTACTAAAGGAGATTGGTTTGAAGCAACACTTTTCTCTCTTGCGGTTGCTGTGGGGCTAACGCCAGAAATGTTACCGATGATTGTGAGTTCGAACCTTGCAAAAGGGGCGATAGCAATGTCCAAACATAAAGTCATAGTAAAAAGATTAAATGCTATCCAAAATTTTGGCGCTATGGATGTGCTGTGTACCGACAAGACAGGAACATTGACTCAAGATAAAATTATTCTTGAACACTATCTTGATAGTCATGGGCTGAAAGATAGTAAAATCCTCCAATTAGCTTGGTTGAATAGCTTCCATCAGAGTGGCGCCAAAAATATGATGGATCAAGCTATTATTCGGCGGGGGCATGGTAATGACAAAATTGAACAATTGAAAGCCTATCAAAAAATTGATGAGCTACCTTTTGATTTTATTCGTCGAAAATTATCGGTCACAGTAAAAACCCCGGAAGGTAATGCGCTATTAATTTGTAAAGGTGCGGCTGAGGAGATGTTGTCCGCGTGCCAACATTACCAGCAAGATGGAAAAACAATTTTGTTGGATGACCATGCTAGAGCAAAGATTAGTGAACTTGTTAGTGATTATAACAAACAAGGTTTCCGTGTATTACTCTTGGCGACTCGATATTTAAATCAGGCAGAAGCATGCTTACCTTTATCCGCTCAAGCAGAACAACAACTTGAATTACAAGGTATTCTTACTTTTTTAGATCCCGCAAAGGAGAGTGCAATTTCTGCAATTGCGGCTCTAAGAGAAAATGGCGTTACGGTTAAAGTGTTAACGGGTGACAATGCGGTAATCACTGAAAAAATTTGCCATGATGTTGGACTCAATGTTGATGAAATCATGACAGGGCTTGAAGTTGAAGCTATGAGTGATGATGAACTGAAACAAAAAGTTGAACAGGTTTCTGTATTCTGCAAGTTAACTCCGTTACAAAAATCACGCATTCTTAAGCAATTACAAGGTAATGGACATACCGTTGGCTTTTTAGGGGATGGCATTAATGATGCACCAGCATTACGTGATGCTGATGTGGGTATTTCCGTGGATACCGGCACTGATATTGCTAAAGAATCTGCGGATATTATTTTGTTAGAAAAGGATTTAATGGTACTTGAGCAAGGAGTGATTAAGGGAAGGGAAACCTTTGGAAATATTATTAAGTATTTGAATATGACAGCAAGCTCTAATTTTGGAAATGTATTTTCAGTCTTAGTTGCTAGCGCATTTATTCCATTTTTACCTATGCTTGCTATCCATTTGTTAGTTCAAAATCTGTTGTACGATATGTCCCAGTTAGCATTACCTTGGGATAAAATGGATAAGGAATTTTTGAAACGCCCGCGCAAATGGGATGCACAAAATATTCGGCGCTTTATGATCTGGATAGGGCCAACATCCTCTATTTTTGACATCACGACGTTTGCATTGATGTGGTATGTTTTCCAAGCCAATAGCGTTGCTCATGAGGCACTCTTCCAGTCGGGGTGGTTTGTTGAAGGGCTATTATCACAAACACTCGTTGTTCATATGTTACGGACACAAAAAATTCCATTTATTCAGAGTACTGCTGCATTACCGGTATTACTGGCTACGGGGATTATTATAGCGTTAGGCTTATATATACCATTTTCATCATTTGGTGAAATGATAGGATTACAGCCATTACCTATTGAATATTTTCCATGGCTAGTTTTAACACTGGTGAGTTACTGTGTGGTTGCTCAGCTAATGAAGCAATATTACATTAAACGTTTTGGTACGTGGTTGTAATATAAAATAGGGCGTTATGATGTAGAACGCCCCATTGATAGATGAGATTAGAGCATTATTGTTTTACCACTGGATGGCAATTTGTAGTGTGCTTTCCAGTGGTCATATTTCATCTGATCCATTGATTTGTCAAATAGTCGCAGTGATGTTAATTCTGTTGCCAAAACACTGATTTCTCTTAATGGTAGTTCTGGAAATAAAGTTTGGCATAACTCGTTGTTGATAGCTTCGATTATATAGTTAGTTACATATCTGACACTTTTGGTGTCAGATATTTTGTTCTGTTGAATCAATAGGGTGGTTATTTCTTTTATTCGAGAATTATTACGTAGCACATGTTCGAGTGATTTTTGTGCCGCATTTTTGTTAAACTGATATTCACCAAATTGTAAATTCCCTTTGATTTCATTGAAAATATTTATTTTTTCTTGAAGACTTAATCGAAACTTCATATCTTGGTTTGAACTAATAAAAGCGTCTATTACGGCATCAAATGCTTGGTTAAATGTTGCTGATAGCTGTACGACTCTTTCTTGCTCTTTCCAGTGTGCGATAGCTTGAGTATCTTTAGGATTTGATTTTTGTACGGCTTTCAGTACGTCAGACATAAGTATTGCTTTATTTATTGAAATACTCTGTTTATTAACGGTAAATGAAATAAATTTATTAGAAACATTCAATAATTTTTGGCTTAGTTGACCATATTCTTTTTTTATTTCAACTTTTGAGGTTATTTGAATTGGCTTTGTTGCTTTGATGCTTGAGGTAAACATTCAATTTCCTTTTTAAATGTATTTTTTATGACTATAAAAAAAACGGACTTAATGTGCTTTCAAAAAACACGTAGGAAATTGAATTTTAAGAAAATAACTACGTTAGAAATAAAAAAAGAGCCATAAATGGCTCTTTTTAGATCACAGAAAAGGGGCTATTATTGCAGGCCCATCGCTGTTTTCATTTGTTTCATTGCATCGATGCCTTGCTGGCAAGCTTGGTCTTGTTGCTCTTTAGGTAAAGCTGCAACTTGTTTTTTTCCTTCTTCCAACTGGCCTTTCATCGCATCTAACTGCGCTTTGGCTTGTGGGTTTTCAGATGCTTTAGAAATTAAGCTATCAACTTCAGCGAAGTAAGCATTACAGGTTTCAGTTGCACCGGCAACTTGACCTTTTTTATCTTCTTCTGAACATGCAGTGATTGTTAATGCCAATAGACCCATACCACAAGCTAAAATTATTTTTTTCATAATTAACCTTAATAGAATATTTTATTTATATAGCTAATTAAGTATATAAGAGAAGATTTTATTATCAAACGTAACAAATCCTAAAAGTATAATATTCAAATAATTCATATGGTTACTTATTAAATGGGGATGTCACTTCAGATAATGGGTAATCCGAATAAGATTAATTGATTTAATACTAAAAAATAAATGAGGGGGATAAAAATAGATATTTATCGCAATAATAATAAGTAAATAATCATATTCCTTTGAATGATAATGATACAAATCTAACCAGGGTGCAGCATAAAATGCTACATACTGAGTACGCCATTATGGATACTTATGTTAGGTAAAAGTGACTAATTTTTTAATGGAAGATTCAAAGATAGAGATTGTTATAACTTTTCTAATGATGTTAATAACTTTTTTTCATATACAACGTAAATAATTAAAAATAGCGGACATTGTAAAAAATAATTTACACCTCAATTATAAAACTAGCTTATCAGATATTTGTAGAATTAATGGCTGTACATTTAAACTGCGATTATAGAATTGAAAGGTGAGGCATGTCACAAATTTATCAATAAAACCTTTTTATCTATATAATATTGATTTTTAAATTAAATTTCCTTTGTATGAAAGAGGGGTTATCAGGTAAAGTCTCTGCTTCTAAGTCTTTCATGGGTAATATATTTAGTTTTTCGACCACAAAAAGTTGCTTTTATAGTTAACAATAATTAGGTTAATCAGGTTGACGCTATGCTAAATTTACCCTAAAAATTACTCTTCATAGAAATTCGCCAAAGTGTTTTAGACAGGTTAGAATGCTTCGTACAAAGGGAAATAAATTTTCTTACACGACATTCCTAGATGGATTAACCTCCTAAACGGAAAGTAAGGAAAGGAGATATGGGTATTACTCGTATCTTGATATGCAACATAGCTAGAAACCAATAATGCTATGGGCATGATATGTATGTAACCTGAGTTATCTTGTTACTTTTTATTTTTATAATTACACACAGGGCTTTACCATTATGTCTGCTTCTATTGTAAAGAAACGGCCGTTGAGTCGTTATATTAAAGATTTTAAACACAGCCAAACGCATTGTGCTCATTGTAATAAAACTCTGGACCGAATCTCTTTAGTTTTCAACGATGCTATCTTGAATAAAGAAGCTATTGCTGAAATGACGGAATTGGTTGATGAGTCAACATGGAATGAACTACAAGGTAAATTTACGGCACTTTGCCGTTTTTGTAGTGAAATTTACTGTAATAGCAATACTGATTATTTCGACATTATGTCTTTCAAACAGTATCTATTCTTGCAAACCGAGATGAGTCATAGCACTGTTCGCGAGTATGTTGTTCGCCTGCGCCGCTTAGATGAACTACTCTCTTCATCTAACTTTTCTATGAAAGGTTTTACTGCAAGTAAAGTACAAGAACAGTTAAGTGATAAAATGACTGATTCTGCATTTAGCAATTACAATATTGCACTGCGTAAGTATGAACAATACTTAAGCTGGCAGTCTGCAAGTAACTAATAATAGCTAAGACGATTAAGTGTAGTTATTTATACGTACACGTTTAAATCAGATGATAATGAAATAGGTGCCCAAATAGGCACCTGTTATTTTTTGTAGCGAATAAAGTATATTAGATATAAATTATACAATTATAGATTTAATTTTATTCAACTGTTATAGATGAATAAAAAATACTTAAATAGTATTAAATAAAGTAAGTAAATTAATTTTATAGATAATAAAAAATAGAAAAATAAAAATAGTAGTGAATTGAGTGGTAAGCAGATAAATAAAAGGAATATGGCAGCATAAAATGAAAAGATGTAATAAAAGTCTGAGCCCAAAGGTAGCTTGAGCTCAGACTTTTTTGCATTTTATCCGATAGTCATCAGGCTTGCATTACCTCCCGCCGCAGCGGTATTTACGCTCAGCGAGCGTTCATGAACTAAACGCTCAATCAGTAAGTTTGTTTCACCGCGTTCGAAGCCTTGTACGGAAATAATTGGTCCTTTCCGCTTAGCGATAGTTTCACAGACGTGTTTAAGTTGATCACAATCACCGTGGTAAATAACGCCCTCGATGGATTCAACATAATTTTGCCAATCTTTTGTGAAAGCGATAGTTTTACGAACCTTTTCTGGCAGCGACTTAAATAGTTTTTGGTGTAATTCACTATCAGACCACAGAGTCTGGCACCCACTGGCAAGAACAGCAGCAAGCTGAATTAAACAATCTCGCTCGTTATCACTGAGGCATAATATGGTGCCTCGAGGACGTAAGGTATAAGTGTTCCTTTCTCCCGTAGGTCCCGGTAACAGGCGGGATGTCCCAGCTTGAGTTAAACGTGCAAATTGCTCAATGATAGCTTGATCAATCCCAATTTGCTGTTTTTGTACCCATTCGGAGAATGCTTCAAATGGTGCTAATAACTCAGTTCGAGCACTCGCATCCATTGGTAGATGATTATCTTGTTGCTCTAGTGTTTTGCAGATGGCATTTTCTGGACGTTCACTCAGTAAACGGTATAAATATAGAGGGCCTCCCGCTTTGGGTCCCGTACCAGAAAGGCCTTCACCACCAAAAGGTTGTACACCAACAACAGCACCCACCATATTACGGTTAACATACAGGTTGCCTACTTTGGCTTTAGCGACGACTTTATTGATGGTTTCATCAATACGAGTATGTACACCCAATGTTAATCCATAGCCCGCTTCATTGATTTGATCAACGAGCTGCCCTAGCTCATCTCTTTTAAAGCGAACCACATGCAGAACAGGACCAAAAATTTCTTTTTTTAACTCGCCAATATTATCGAGTTCAATTAGGGTTGGCTTGACATAGGTTCCTTCAGCTTGCTCTTGCTGATCTTGGCTATTATCAAACGCCGCTTGGAATACCATCTTGCCTTTGCTGCGCATTTGTTGGATGTGTTGCTCGATATTTTCTTTCGCTTCACTATCAATGACCGGACCAATATCCGTAAAAATATGCTCTGGATTGCCCATACGACACTCTTCCATCGCACCTTTAAGCATACGAATGGTACGTTCTGCAACATCTTCTTGGACGCATAAAATGCGTAAGGCAGAACAACGTTGTCCAGCACTATCAAATGCAGAAGCCACAACATCAGTAACGACTTGTTCTGTTAATGCAGAAGAATCGACGATCATGGCGTTTAAGCCACCCGTCTCTGCAATTAATGGAGTAGGGCGACCTTGGGCATCTAAGCGCCCAGCAATATTACGTTGAAGTAAACCAGCAACTTCCGTTGACCCCGTGAACATAACCCCACGAACACGCTGATCACCGACTAATTTTGCTCCGATAGTTTCCCCTTTGCCCGGCAAAAACTGTAAAACTTCTCGAGGGATCCCCGCTTGGTGCATGATAGCGACAGCAATTGCACCAATCAGTGGTGTTTGCTCTGCGGGTTTAGCTAAGACCGTATTACCTGCCGCCAGTGCAGCCGCAATCTGTCCTGAGAAAATGGCCAGAGGGAAGTTCCAAGGGCTAATACATACAACCGGACCAAGGGGACGATGGGTATTATTATCGAAATCTTCGCGGACTTGTGTTGCGTAGTAATTTAAGAAATCAACAGCCTCTCTGACTTCGGCAATGGCATTGGCATAAGTCTTACCTGCTTCACGGACGAGAACATCTAATAAAGGTTGTAATTGTTGCTCCATGATGTCAGCTGCACGTAATAAAATAGCTGCACGTTCCGACGGCGGTGTAGCAAACCAAATTGCACCAGCATCGGTTGCCATATTCAACGCATGCTCAGCTTCTTGTTCTGTTGCTTCTCGTACTTTACCTACAATATCGCGAGAACATGCCGGGTTAATTACAGATATTGCATCTGGAAGCGGTTGCTCACTCGTGAAGTTACCGCCGAGTAGCGGTTCTGCTGTTTTATCTTGTGCTGCCGAATTAAGTAGGGCACTCGACAAAGAGGCTAGGCGATGCTCATTGGACAAATCAAGCCCCATGGAGTTGACGCGTCGAGAACCGTACAAATCTCGTGGTAATGGAATTTTGGGATGTGGTAAACCAATTTGTCCTTCCACTTTTGAAAGCTCACGGACATCTTTGACTGGGTCGGCAACCAATTCATCTAAAGGAATTGTGGCATCCGCAATTCGGTTTACAAAAGAGGTATTAGCCCCATTTTCTAAGAGTCGACGCACTAAGTAAGCTAGCAGGGTTTCATGGGTTCCCACTGGTGCATAAATGCGGCAAGGGCGGTTGAGTTTGCCATCAGCGACTTTTCCAACCACTTGTTCATACAGCGGTTCGCCCATTCCATGTAAACATTGGAACTCATATTGACCTGGATAGTAGTTTTTACCTGCTAATTGGTAGATCGCAGAGAGAGTGTGCGCATTGTGGGTCGCAAATTGTGGGTAAATTAAATTAGGGACAGAAAGTAATTTGCGAGCACAAGCTAGGTAAGAGACGTCGGTATAAACCTTGCGTGTATAAACAGGGTAGCCTTCAAGGCCGTCAACCTGAGCACGTTTAATCTCACTATCCCAATAAGCGCCTTTTACTAAACGGATCATCAGTCGGCGTTGGCTACGCTCAGCTAAGTTAATAATCGAGTCGATAACAAATGGACAGCGTTTTTGGTAAGCCTGAATTACAAAGCCAATTCCGTTCCAGCCTGCTAATTTAGGTTCAAAACACAGTTTTTCTAGTAGATCTAAAGAGATTTCTAAACGGTCGGCTTCTTCTGCATCAATATTAATTCCAATATCATATTGGTGAGCTTGTAAAACTAATGAGAGCAAGCGTGGGTAGAGTTCATCCATCACACGGGAATATTGCGCTCGGCTGTAACGAGGATGTAGTGCCGATAATTTAATTGAAATTCCTGGGCCTTCATAAATTCCGCGGCCGTTAGAAGCTTTGCCTATGGCGTGGATGGCTTGCTGGTAAGACACCATATAATCTTGGGCATCTTTTTCAGTCAAGGCCGCTTCGCCGAGCATGTCATAGGAATAACGGAATCCTTTATCTTCTAATTTACGCGCATTGGCGAGAGCTTGGGCGATGGTTTCACCCGTAACAAATTGTTCGCCCATCAGGCGCATTGCCATATCAACCCCTTTACGCACCAGCGGCTCACCACTTTTACTAATGATGCGATTTAACGAGGTTGATAACTTGGCTTCATTGTGGGTAGAAACCAATTTACCGGTAAATAATAGCCCCCAAGTTGCAGCATTCACAAACATAGAGCTGCTTTGACCAACGTGGGATTGCCAGTTACCCGTACTGATTTTATCGCGAATTAAGGCATCACGCGTGGCTTTGTCAGGGATACGTAATAACGCTTCGGCGAGGCACATCAGCGCCACACCTTCTTGAGATGACAGTGAGAACTCTTGTAATAACCCTTGAACTAAGCCAGAACGCCCAATTCCATTTTTTTGATTGCGTAATTTCTCAGCGATAGAATAAGCCAGCTTATGGGCTGCTTCTGCTTGCTCTGGCGGTAATTCCGCTTGTTGCAATAACATCGGTACCGCTTGAGTTTCAGGGGTGCGATAGGCAGAGGTAATTGCCGAGCGTTTCACTGACTGAGGCAAAATATGCTCTGCGAACTCAAGGAATGGCTGAAAACTGGATTCACTTTGCGAAATTTCATCAGCAGATTGGCTATCTTTTGTATCCAAAACTGTTGATAATTCAGGTATAATTTGGTCGTTATCGAGTTGCTCTAAATAATTATAAATAGCTTGTTTAATAAGCCAATGCGATGTGCGATCAAGACGTTGAGCGGCTGCTTTAATGCGGTCGCGAGTTTCTTCATCAAGTCTCACACCCATAGTTGTTGTGCTACTCATCTTAATTCCTTCCGTTTCACTGATGTTAAATATCAATAGTTACACACCATTATGATGATGTTGCAACTTTGTGCAACATTGTTGGCGTGCTATGTGAAAAATATGTGAAACAACGCTTGTTTTTATGATGGATTAATAGCGAAGAGGAATGGGGATATATTAATTTCTTTATATATCATTGGGATGTATTTAATCTTTAATATGTTGGAAGTTAATCAGTTAATTGAATATTTAACTTAAAAGTTTAACATTTGTGATGTGGCTTCTATTTATTGAATAAAAAATAGTTAATTTCTTGTTAAATTTAACTGAGTCTGTCTAGCATGATGTGGCAAGGTTATTTAGTTATTGCAACGCAAACAATCACAATATTACAGGGTGTGCGCCACAATTAATTGAATTTGTGCAACTAAGTGCAGCACCTAAGACCAGAAAGTTATCAGAGAAAATTATAAAGATAACTAAAAATTAAGACGTACTATGGAGACGACGGATGACTGTAAGCACTCCGATGATCATTATGTTCATCGTATACATTACCGGCATGTTATTAATTGGCTACTTAGCCTATCGTTCAACGAAAAACTTTGATGATTATATCTTAGGGGGGCGAAGTTTAGGCAGTGTAGTTACCGCATTATCTGCGGGCGCTTCTGACATGAGTGGTTGGCTTTTAATGGGCTTACCGGGCGCAATTTTTCTTTTAGGGATCTCAGAAAGTTGGATTGCGATTGGTTTGTGCTTAGGCGCATATCTTAATTGGTTGATTGTTGCCGGTCGTTTACGGGTACAAACAGAAAAAAACAATAATGCGCTAACATTACCGGATTATTTCACGAGCCGTTTTGAAGATAACAGTAAGATTCTACGCATTATTTCAGCGGTGGTTATTTTAGTTTTCTTCACCATTTATTGTGCTTCAGGTGTGGTCGCTGGCGGATTATTATTTGAAAGCACCTTTAACATTAGCTATGAAAAAGCACTGTGGTTGGGGGCATTAGCCACTATCGCGTATACTTTCCTCGGTGGCTTTCTTGCCGTCAGTTGGACAGATACAGTGCAGGCTTCATTGATGATTTTTGCTCTGATTTTAACTCCCGTTGTCGTGATTCTGTCTATGGGGGGGCTTGATACCTCGATTGCAGTGATTAAAGCTAAAAATCCTGAATATCTCGATATGTTTAAAGGGATGAATTTTGTTGCCATCCTTTCTTTACTTGGATGGGGATTAGGTTATTTTGGGCAGCCACATATTTTAGCTCGCTTTATGGCCGCTGATTCTCACCGTACGATCCGTTCAGCAAGACGTATTAGCATGACATGGATGGCGCTGTGTCTATGTGGAACGATTGCAGTAGGCTTTTTTGGTATCGCTTATTTTGAAAATAACCCTCAGCTCGCGGGTTCTGTTATGAAAAATAACGAGCGAATTTTCATGGAATTAGCGGGTCTTTTATTTAACCCATGGATTGCTGGAATTTTACTTTCTGCGATTTTAGCTGCCGTCATGAGTACGTTGAGTTGTCAGCTACTAGTTTGTGCAAGTGCTTTGACTGAGGACTTATATAAACCATTCTTCCGTAAGTCCGCTAGCCAAAAAGAGTTAGTATGGGTTGGTCGCGGGATGGTGTTATTAGTGGCTGCTGTCGCCATCTATATTGCACAAGATCCAAATAATAAAGTATTAAGTTTGGTGAGTAATGCGTGGGCCGGATTCGGAGCCGCATTTGGTCCCGTTGTTTTGATGTCGGTAACATGGAAGCGAATGACTCGCTGGGGTGCGCTGGCCGGAATGATCGTCGGTGCGGTAACCGTTTTAGTGTGGATGAAATATAAATGGTTTGATTTGTATGAAATTATTCCTGGCTTCATCCTTGCAACAATTGCTATTACGGTCGTAAGCTTGATAACGAAAGCACCGAGTGCAGCCGCACAAGCTCGTTTTGAAGAAGCGGAAGCTGAGTATAAACAGAAGTAATTGACGAAAGTCACAATCTAAAATAAAGAAGGCTGGAAGGAAATATTCCCTCCAGCCTTTTTCTTTATATAGTGAGTAAGGTATGCGTTATTGAATTTTACGACGCTTTACAATTTGGTATCCAATAAACAGAATAATAAACCACAGTGGAGTCGCGATTAAAGCTTGTCGAGTGTCATGCTGGAATGCCAGTAAGATCACCATAAACGCAAAAAAGACTAAACTGACCCATGACATCACGATACCTAATGGCATTTTATAATGGGATGATTCATGCTTTTCTGGGCGGTTTTTCCTAAAGTTCAAATAGCTAATGAGGATCATGCTCCAGATAAACATAAATAGGATGGCGGATACTGTTGTGACTAAGGTAAACGCATGCATGATATCGGGAATGAAGTAGATAAGTACAATACCGAAACTGAGGCAAATACAGGTAAATATTAACCCTGTTGCAGGCACCGCTTTTTTCGATAATTGACTAAATTGTTTTGGAGCATCCCCTTCTTTAGATAACCCAAATAGCATGCGGCTGGTGGAGAATACGCCACTATTTGCAGATGAAGCAGCAGAAGTTAAAACCACAA
Organism: Providencia rustigianii DSM 4541; assembly: GCF_000156395.1. GTDB lineage: Bacteria > Pseudomonadota > Gammaproteobacteria > Enterobacterales > Enterobacteriaceae > Providencia > Providencia rustigianii. The sequence goes on along the minus strand of NZ_GG703817.1, from coordinate 881,278 downwards.
AGTTCACAATACTCGCCGCTGCTGGAAGACTGATCAGGACGAACATTTCAACAAAGGGACTCTTATCCGCCAGAATGGTTCTCCATGGTGTCACTGCCATAATGACAATTAATGATAAAACATAGAAGGCGATAATGCGGATTGGAATCGCATTGATTGCTTTTGGTAAGGATTTTTCAGGATCGCGGGTTTCGGCAGCAGCAGTTCCGACTAATTCAATGCCCACGAATGCAAATATGGCAATTTGGAACCCAGCAAAAAAGCCACTAATTCCCATTGGAAACATACCACCATCATTCCAAATATTACTTAATGACGCAGTATGCCCTGTGGGGGACTGGAAATTCATGGCAATCAATGTACCGCCAACGGCAATTAATGCCACAATAGCGATGATTTTTATCATGGCAAACCAAAACTCTAGCTCACCAAACAATCTGACTGAAACAAGATTCAGTGTCAGCAGGGTGATAACACAGATAAAGGATGTCACCCATTCTGGATAATTGGGAACCCAGAAACTGACGTACGCGGTTATCGCGATAATATCTGCTATTCCAGTAATTACCCAGCAGAACCAGTAAGTCCAGCCAACAAAAAATCCAGCCCAAGGTCCAATCAAGTCGGCCGAGAAATCGCTGAAAGATTTATAGTCAAGGTTGGATAGGAGTAGCTCACCCATTGCCCGCATAACGAAAAACAGCACAAAGCCGATAATCATATAGACAAAGATAATTGACGGCCCTGCTAGGGAAATGGTTTTACCCGAGCCCATAAAAAGGCCTGTTCCGATGGCTCCACCAATCGCAATTAATTGGATATGACGATTACTGAGACTACGTTTTAATTGGTTTCGGTCAGTAGAGGGCCGAGAGGTGTTTGTAGGTGCATTTTCTTCCATACTGTTATTTATCCGATAGTGATTATGATGTTAGCCAATGCTATTTTTTTAAGTTTTTGGCGGTGTTTGCGTGAAATATTGTGACATAAATCTCAATTGGAGTAAGAAAAAATTCACTGACAATCGGGAGTATGATTGTTAATAAAGCGATTATTCTCTTAAATTTAACATTGATAACTAAAAATTAACCTAAAGAATAAAAATAGCAGAATATTATTGACTGTACCAAATGTGAGGCGTTAAATAATTCTATTCGGGCTGTTAGCTCAGTTGGCAGAGTAGGCGACTCTTAATCACTCGGTCTGGGGTTCGAGCCCCCAACAGCCCACCAAATTATATCTATTAAATCATTGCGTTAAGTTGCTTTTAATATGGTTTCTTTTTTGTATGTAAAAATAAATGGCAGCAAAATGGCAGCAAAATTTTACAGTTGTCATTAATTTAACAAATTTCTGTATATGAACAATTCGAAGCAATTATTAAATACTGTTCCATTTCATATGCCTATATGTGTAAACCTCAAAGGTAACTTTTTGTTAGTCTGTAAAAAAGTCGGCGTGAATCAAATGAGCCGAAATACTTTTTGGTGAATCCATCAAGCCTTGTAAAGGCGCTATACTACCCCCCGTTGCGAAGCTTAAATTGGCGGAAAAAGTTATAAGGATGATTAAAAATATTTAATCAAAAACGTAATGTCAGAATCAATGTTGATGTAAATGAAAGTTGTCTATTTAATAGGTTACTCAGAGGAGGAAGTAATTCGTGTGATTGAAATTAGTGATAGCATTTGAGGTACTAAGTGAGATAATGAAGAATAAAATTAAGTATTTCTATTTGACACAATTCATTTTATTTGTATAAAAACAGCCTTTTGATATAAAAGGCTGGATATAGTGTTATTTTTATCTAATTTAGATTTTTTATTACCTACTATTGAACCTGCTATTTGAAGTTTTATTTCATAAACTAAATTCTATTTACTTTTTATTGGATAGCTCACAATAGCTTGAGAACTATTCAGCATATACATATTATCGTTTTCTAAACTGATGAAAGGAAAATCAACAAAATCAAGGTTTTTTGCAGATAAATCTAAGGATAAGTAATTCATGCCTAAATTATATTTAAGTGCATTCGCAGGATATATACCTTTATCTTTTTCAGTAATTAAAAATGCAATCGGATAAAATGCTAAAAGGCTGATTAATGCAAAATGACCTTTATTATAAAAGTTTACTAGTTTGGCACTAACATGTCGCTCTCTTGGATAAAACCAATAATAAATATCATGAGTATCATTAATTGCAGTGTCATCACCTAAAACAAAACGCTTTAATGGCGAGAAATATGTTGAAATGCCATCTTGTGATTCACATTCTTTTGGTGTTGTGGCAGATAATATATGTCCTATCATTGCTCGAGCATATGCAATAGAGTTAAATTTTATTGATACAATATTACTAGGATAATTTGTATAATAAAAAAAAGCAGATATATTTTTTGTAAGTATTTCATTAACTCTAGCTACTTCCATATCGCAAAGCCCAATTTTTTGACTATTACAATCTTTACATAGCGTTCTAAACTTACTTCCATTTGTAGAATGAGCACCTTTTAGAGATGCTTTTTTTAAACCTATCATTTCAGTAACATGTTTTTGTTCTATTTTGGTGACAGTAATTGCTCCAAGAGGAGGAACATGATCATAGGTTAACTTTGAATAACTATCACATATTACACAGTATCCTTCTGGTTTCGAAGTTTGTAGCTCTTTTATCCTTTCTGATATTTTACTCACAATGTAATCCTAAATGATGATTTATTACTTCATCCTATTTCAATTTTTCAATTTACTCAACTCTATGAGAGTCTTAGTTTTTTTTAATTATGTAACTTTCCGTTATGTATTATAAAACACACTAAAAATAGAGACTATATACATTTTCAATGTGTTATGTTTTTTTTCAATCCAGTTGGTGATCTAAAAACTGAAATCTATTGAAATTTTTTTCACACATTTCAGTTTGAGGTCTTCGGCAAGTCCCTAGTATTGGAGGGGCTTGGCAATATGTTTTGGAAAATTTAAAAACTGAAATAATTTTATGATCCAAAACGCGCAGGCGGGTGCGGTGTAGTTCGGTTTACGTGGTGAAATCGTTTATTTCGTGGGACGTATGATTCACCAGTGGAATACAACAGGCATGATCAAGATTGATTGATGCGTTTCGCTATGTGGTTATTTGTGCGCTTAGAATGGTGCTTAGACAGTTTTATGGCGGGAATAAAAAAGCCCACAAGATGTGGGCAAAGAATGGACGATAACTTTATTGACCAATGATAGGCGAATATTTGTTTTTCAAACTAGCTGACTTGGTACCAGTGCCTTTAATTGCTGCTGAGTTAGTTGGTGCTCCAGTGTTACTGTGATTATGGTTAGCCGTAAGCTCAGCTAGTTCACTCACCACATCTAACGTATCTAACATGAGTTGCGCTACATTGACTTGCTGGCTTCCTATCCAAACTACAGGCGCAATGATGTGTTGTTGTGCCCCTGCGATGCTTTGCTTTATCTGCCCAACTTTCTCTATAAGCTTTTGGCTAATCTCGATAGTGGCATTCTGGCCAACATCAACAGTCATATCTTTTTCAACACTCGCAACATAGTTTGCTGACGTGGCGATAGAATAGTCCCCCTCAGATAATTGCTGGATTGCCCCGGCTAACAATTTTCTGGTGCCTAGAACGGTTAACGTGTCCGTAGCTTGTACTGTCGTTTCCCGTACAACTAACTCGCGTTGCTCTTTATCCGCTTTAATCGTGCGTAGCATTGATGACTCATTGATACTTTGGTCTGTTTCACGGTTCCAACTACCGTCGGGCGTTACGCGCTGAAAAACTTCTTTTCGTTGCTGCTGCAATTGCTCTTCTGGTTGGATATCCGGCAACGTATTATTTTGACTTAGCGTTTGTCTAATAAACGGTTTATCTGGTCTTCCCCCTTCAAAAGCAATCTCGACCAGTGAGCCTTCAGGAGGAAACTGAAATAATCCGCTTTCAGTTCCTGCCATGGGTAATGGCAATGGAACTGCTTTATAAATGGGCGCGGCGGACTCTTTGCCATCACTATCAAGTAGCTGCACATCTACCGCATACTTCGGTCTGAATGGATCAGATATATCACCCGCTTTCACTGATTCACTTGGCGAGACAATTCTGGCAAATTTCGGTAAATGTAAGCCTGCGGACAATTCAGGATAGGCTTTATCCATTTGATTTTGAATCGGACTTTTATTTTCAGCCTTGCCCGTTAATGGGTTTCTGACTTCCCAATGCAGTGTGATGTCGTCATTTTCAATCTGAATTTTATTAATACGCTTATCGTTGACCACAGTGCCTGCTCGTAAAGCAGGGATTAACGGGTAAGTGGCACTATTGCCTGCGGATTGTTTCTTTGAAAATTCAGCGGGTATTTGATGATTATCATCTTTAAACATTGAATCAGCCCAACTTCCGGTAAAGACTTTGCCATCAGGCAGTTGATACCACACATAATCAGGAATACTAAAAACAGTCCCTAAATTGGCTAATAACTGAAATCCCGTGCCGTTATGCGTAAAGTGTGGAATTGGCGTATTAATATATTTCGCTTCGGGCAAAATAAACGTCAACCCGCTATTTTCTTGCAGATAATCTGTAATGATTTTTAGTGTAGGGTGCTGGAAAGAGCATGGCCACATTTTATCAAACACTGCCACTAACTCCCGAACAAATAACTTTTGAAAGCCGTTATCAGCAGGTTGTGAGCGTTCAACATATCCCGTGAAATAGCGATATAATGAATCCGTGTAGCCAGTATCAAACCGAACTAATTTTCCGGTGTAATCTGTTTCCGTTTCTACCGTTAAAAAACCACGACCACAGGCTGATAATTCAAGCATAATTTTAGCATCAACAATATGCACCTCATCATTGGACAAATAGCATCGATTAATGGGCTTCATGAGTTCCCCCAATCATCAATGGGTTTTAATACCGTCCGTTCAAACCATGTTAATTCATCTTTTTCTTCTTTAGATGCTGCAATAGGGGCTTTAGGATTGCCTGTTTGTTTTTTAGCTTGCACTTGACTGGCGGCTCGAATGTCTTTTTTCTCCGAAACAGACAAATGTTCTCTTAATGTAAAAGTGATTTGCCACGCCATTTGACCATCGATTTCGCTCGCGTCAATATTTCCAGTAAAGGTGCCGAGACGAAAATTAATCGCTTTGGCGGTGTGATTGGCAACTCGATAACGTTTCAATTTACCGTTCTCTTTAGCTTCAGCAAGGGCAAATAAGCGAGTTAATACTTTATGGTCAGTGAAATTAATCACGCCCGTAACTCGCAGTTCTTTGGGCTTGATACCTTGCTCAGCAACGGCTGTACTGGAGGTTTGTCCTGACTGATCTTTATCTTGGAATTGCACCGATGGGTTAACTTTAATATTTTTTAACGGGATGGCTTCACCATCAAGTGCGAATGTGATTGTTTGATTCTGAGGTGTTGGTTGGTTTTGCGGGTTCATGAAGCATTCCCTTTAGTGACGATAGTTCGCTCCCTGCGAACAGTGTTGCTAATGTCAAAATTGCATCTGGTTCAGGGATTTCTTTTTGCAAGTGTTCCGCAAGATAATCTCCTGTACCAAATCCAGTAAAACTCCAAATAATAGTGGATTTTCCTAATAAATCGGCAAGCTTATTACCAATGTCCTTAAGTGCGGTTTCTCTCGTGGACTTAAATCTAGACATCGCTGATTTCATGGCATCGATACTACTTACACTTCCCGCGCTGTTTTTGGCGAGCTCTATCAATTGGGCATTCATTGTGGCGCGACTATTGGTTGTTGATAGTGTTTGCGGTTTAGGTAACCCTCCAAATTGAGCTCCCGGTAACTGCATTTTTGTTACTTGCAAGTTTGCCGCCGTTTTTGCCATACGCTCAACTTGCGCAAAAACAGGCAATGGAAATACAGCCGAGAATAGCTGTAATAAATTCATGAATTCGGCCTGCGTTTTCGCGCAAACCATCATGACAACAATGTCTATTTCTCCTGCGCCAACGAGTTTTTTAGCTATGTGTTTAATCGCATTGGTTGGGCTTAAATAGCTACCAGTCTCTGTTCTTTGTCCTAGCCCATAGACAAAGGGATGTGCTTGTACCATAGAGCACGTTGTCCCCGACATTGTCGGAGACATTTTCATTACGGATTTACGCCATGTTGGATGGATTAAGGTTTCACTGGCCATTCGATATCCGGAGCTGTTGATGTGTCAATTCTATTTAGTTGAATTCGATAAACCTTCCATTCTTTTAGTTTCTCTATCTCCTCATCTGTTGCTAGGCCTAAATCAATAGCATCTTGAAGTGTATCAATAATATTACCTGCTTCTGCCAATAGTATTTTTTTTTGAGCTTCATTTTGTAACGCATTTATTTCATTTTTTGTCTGATATTCAAATAGTTGTCCATTTTTAACTCTATGAATATCAATATCAACCTCAGTCTGAGGATCTAATTCTAAAATATAAGCACCCTCCGGATAGAGCATTGATACATCGTGATGCATTGATGTAATGACTCCATCATCATCATATAAAATCTTGAGAGTATTATTTTTAAAGTTAGCCTGCTGCTTGTACCAATCTCCGTCTACATTCCTTAAATAAATGACATTTGAGTAATGTTCTTCTTCTGGAATATATCGTTCAAATTTCTTAGTTAGTGACATTAACCCATGCTCCATTGACCAACATTTGTAAACTTGCTGCTCTTAATCGATCACACCATACATCTCCTGGCCCACCATTTTTATTTCTCATTCCTACAATAAATTGATCTGTTGGGAATGTTGACCATCCACTGTATCCCATAGCAACTTCTACATAGGCAGAGATCCGAAATATTTTATTATTAACTGAGGTTACTATTTTATTATCAACCTCTGCTTTCGTGTACGCACCAACATCACTAGCGCTTAATGTGATATCTACACTTAACGGTTTATTATTCACTTTTCGTGTACTAGGAACCCGCCCATTGGCGTTGTTATTCGCGTTGGTTGCTGCCGTATTTGCGGCATTGGCTGTTACCTGCGCATCGGTGCCAGCTTTTTTCGCATCAGCCACCTTGGTATCTGTTTCTACCTTGGTATAGGCTCCAACATCTCCCGCTGACAATGAGATATCTGTACTTAAAGGCTTGTTATTAACTTTCCGTGTACTAGGAACTCGTCCATTGGCGTTATTATTAGCAATATCAAATTTCTCATTAAGTACGGCGTTAGTCGCATAGTCACCTTTATCTTGCTTTCTATTCAAACCATCATTGACTTTTTTATTAAGCTCATCAATCAACTGGGTACTTAATGCCCCTTTAGGTCGCAAGTCTTTCACGTTTCCCGATGCATCAATACTCGCAATAGCAAATACTTGATGAGAAAATCCGGCTATATCAACATAATTACTTAACGTTGCGGCTTCTGTAATTTTAATAACCGTGTTCCACTGACTTGAAATATTCCCTTGATATGAAAAGTCAGCGTAGATTTTCGTGTTTCTAAGCCCATTTAAAATTTGGTTTTTCTCAAGCTGCCCACGTAACCCGCCAACATAGCCCAACCCTTTTTTAATTGTATATTGCTCACCATTTCGGGTGACTTCAAAACCATCATCAAAGAATGCCGCCGCCCCGTAGTTATCTAAATTGATAAGGCGCTGCATTTCATCAATGCCAAAGAGACGTGCTGTAAAATCAATTTGCCACGTTTCGGCTGTTGTTTGGATTTGGGTTTCTGCGGCGGCGCCTTGGAATTCCAACAAAAATGAACGGGTTAATACGTTACCTTGCTGACCATTTTGAGTTTTTAATTTCTTTTGGGTTGGCGCATGCGTAATCATGGCAACCGTGCCTGATTCTTTATTTATCAAACCAATCCAGTTGAAATCAAAGTTACCCACGTCTGCCCCCAAGGTGACGCTATAAGCCACCGCATTTTCACTGGCTAACCCCGCTTTATTCACAGCTTGGCGATGCACTATTTGATTTGTTGGCGGTAATGTTTCATTTCTATCGATAGGTTGTGTTGGGTCTAAATTGGGGACGTTCGCAAAAACGAACTCATCCAGCAAAACGGCTTTACCGTTTGCCGCTTCTTGTGCTTTCCAATTTTCGAAAGTTGTCGTAATCACTGAAGCCATGAATGTAATCCTTTACATTAATGATGCGCCAAAGGTTTCATTTGACGCAGTAATTTGTCCAATTCTGATAAATAATGGCTGGTTAGGAATGCTTGCGTGATAACAAACATAATCTGCTTCAACAAAACCCACACGCATTCCTAGATGATGTGCCGCCATCACTTCAAAGCGATAGCGTCGGCAGGTTCGCCCATACTGCCGAATAATTTGCAATAACAAATCAGGGTTATTCGCTATTTGCCCATCACTTACTCGTAAAATAATGACGTCCCAATCAATATCCGGTTGACGTTCGTTAATTTCGACATAACCCACGCCAAGGCGTTTAAAGATTTCAATAAAGCCTGCAACACTGCCGGAGTCTTTGGCGTTGATAAAGGCATATTTGACGCGCTTACGGTATAAATCTAACGGCTCATGATTAAACCGCTGAATATCTCGTTGATAAGCCAGTAAGTTCAATAATGGTTCGGTACAGGTTTCGGGATCTAACTGAGCCAATGGCCACGTTAACCAACCATAAATCATTTGCCAAAAACGCTTTGCCGCACGCAGTAGCGTGTCAGGTTCGCCTTTATTCATCCATGAGGGCAAAACCAGTCGTTTTAGTTTTTCTTTAAACTCGGCCATTGCGCACCTCAACCGTGAGAGTTTGCAATCGCGGCACACTTAATTCGCTGATAATATCTGACAAACTAAACTCAATAGAATCAATCACACTGAATTGTTTATGCAGTTCACGACCTAAGTTTGAGAACGAAAATCGCGAATATGGCCATGTTTTTTTGACGTCATAATTGGTATTTTCGCGAAAGGCGCAGCGTACTAAATCGCCTGCATCTTGTTTTAATTTTTGCAATTCTTCATGCGTGAAATTTTCAACACGGTGTACATATAACGTCATGGTTAATGCATGCTGAGTTTCGGGCATGGGAAAACATTGCAGGTCATCACCGTGTCCGTGGTGACCTTGTGTATTGACATAATCATTCACCTTGTCAATAAAGCTCTGGCTAGTGATACCGCTGTCCAATAACAAATAGGCGTTAGCCGTGCCTGCTCCTCGTGGCGCATCATGCAAAAAGAAAATGCGGTCAATACTTAATCCCACGACATTAGCAATCATCCCCCGGTAAACGGCATCGGTATGATAATTTCCGACTAAGTTATATTGGTTGCGGCAACGGTCACGTAAATCATCGTCACTTTCAGCATCGGCTCCGGGAACTAAAAGCCAGTTGTCTTCATTCTGAACACGCGCTATTCCAGTGATAGCGGAAGGCAAAATTCTAAAATACCCCGGTGCGAGGTTATAAGCGCCTCCGGCACTGTCAGCAATAACGGACACCAAAGTACTGTCGGCATCAATAGCGATGGTTTCAACGGTTTTTACGCAGTAAATTACCCCATTAATGCGCTCAGTTTGAATGAGCGTTCCAGCCGGAACAGTGACAACGCCTGCGCCCGCAGAACGATAAAAACGGATAGCGCCTTTGGCTTTTGTTGCAGGTTTACGCGTTAAATTGACACCCCATGCGAATACATCAAGCCACTTGCCTGATGCTGTTGCTAAGTACATATTTTTCAAGGTGACATTAATTAACGCATCCGTTAACCAGCGAACAGGGCGAGTCACTATTGTATTAATTAAACGCCAGAATGGAGACATATTCGACGTGTTAGTAATTAGTCCCTCATCGTGCACAATTTCTGCAAATCGCTGACTGATTTCATCTTCCGATATCGGCATGCCACTCTCACGTAATACTTGTTCATAGTCGATTTTGGGCATGTTTTCACTATTCATAACTCATCCCCAAACTGATGCGACCAAAATCATAAGTATCGGCTGTTATCCAAAGTCGTTTGGTGCTTTCTTCATCAATAACAATCGTGCCCGGAATTAATCGCTCATCACTTTCAACTAAGATTTCCATTTGTGTGCGAATATCAGCGCGTAATGTTGGGCTACGCTCTGCAACTAATTGTGTCGCGAGTCCACTTTCGATAATACGATGCGCCACATCTTGGGTGATTGACCGACGGTTATGACACAACTCCGGTTCATTACCGGAGTTCAATGTGAAATTTCGGTTTGTAATTAATAAATCAAAATAGAGTAAATTATCCATTTTCCAGCGCAGTCCATTCCGCTAAATCTGTTGGTGACATTCCGTTTGTCACCGTGATATTTACGTTATCAAAACGCCTACTGTTATCAACGCTTTGAGTTCGGTTATTACTGATTTGCCGACTAATACCGCCTTTTTCTATGCCCTTAAGTTGCCCACCAATTAATAACCCCGCCGCACTTGCTGGCGCGGGTGAACCGTCCACAGTCCCGGTGGATTGAGTTTCAATATTGACACCCGGCAAGTAATTTAGCAGGTCAATAATGCCGTTAAACGTTTGTGTGAATGAGGATTTGATGGTATCCCATGCCTGGAGGAACAAATCGACAACGCCATTAATCATGCCGTCAAAAGTGTCGCTTAAAGAGAAATTCTCCCACGTTCCCCATAACGCTTCCCATCCATCAGCAATTACATTCCATGCGGTGCTAAAGGCTTGGCTGATTAATTTGGACATCGCAATAATGGTTTTGAAAACGAGCGTATCGCTAAAATATGCTTTAAATTCAGCCCATTTTTGAACCATCCATGCCAAAGCTTGTGCAGCAACCAGCCCCACCATGCGAACCGCCATCGAAACCACGCTAAATGCTGTTGTATCCATAACGGTGGCTTTGACCGCATCCCAATGTTTAATCAGTTTGTAAATGCCATAAACCAATAAGGCGATTGCCCCAATCACCAAAAGAACAGGCAAGCTCATCCACGAAAAACTGATCCCCGCCGCCATTGCGGCAATACGCACCGCTAACAATGTGCCTCGGATAAATTTAAGTGCCGTATTCCATGCGAGTATTGCCCCTCGATAAAGCCAAATAGCGGCAGCCCCCATTTTTAAGACGCCAGTAAACACGCTCAGGATGATTTTTAATCCCATCATGATGAATTTGGATATTCCCATTACAATATTGGCAGCAGCACCGGCCGCCGCAAAACCAAGGATCCCCAGCGTGATATATCCCACCCAGCGAGCGATATTGGGGAAAAGCGTTAGCCAACGCACTAGTGTTTGCCCGCCCTCAGCCATTTTATTGACCAAAGGGGTGAGTACTGGCAAGAGTGTCATACCAATAGCGATGCGGATAGATTGCCAAATAGACATAAGCCGCTCCCACGGATTGGCTAATTTTGCAGCTTGTTCCGTGGTGCGTTTCATGCCATCACTGGCACCTAAGAAGCCAATATTTTTCCGTAAAATATCGACATTGCCGTAAAGCTGTTTAACCACCACGGCAGCGTCACCGAAAGCCGCCTCAATGTCTTTTTGGGCTTTCAAATTGCCTTCAATACTAGCTCCATATTTGGTTTGCAGTTTTTCCAGCATGTCGGGCATGGACAGCATTTGACCTGAAGCATTGACGAACGATAATCCGAGCTTTTGAGCACTGTCGGTAGCCGTTTTGAGAAAGGCTTCATATGCACCAGACGATTCTCCGCCAAGCGTTCGTTGCAATTCCCCCAATACGGCTAATTGTTCGTCAATACCAACGCCAAATTGCGTGCCAGCATTCTTAGCGCCCTCCATTAGCCCGGTGATTTCCGCCATGGATACGCCAAAGGTTTTGGACATGTACACGGCTTTTCCTGCCAAATCTTCAGCAAATTTTACGTGACCGATGGCGTTCGCTTGTTGTTCAAATTGGTTGAACATTTGCCCCATGTAAGCGGTCGCCTCTTCGGATGAGGTTTTTAAGGCGGCTGCTGTGGTGTTCGTAATACGGGTGAGTTGGGGTAGCTCTTGCTGAGAAACATGATTAATCGCTTTACTGATTGCGGTCGTGGAATTCACAAAATCAATTGACGACTTACCGTATTGAGACGCAAATTTCAGCGCATCTTTAGCAATTTTATCCATGACGCCATCATCAATACCTTGTAATGATGCACTCATCATCGCGTCATTCATTTCGATAGCAGGATCAAGAAGATTTTTAATTGACCAAAAAGTCCCCGCAAGACCAGCACCACCGACGGCAATATTACCGAATGCTATTTGACTCTTGTTAGCAAACGTAGAAACCGTTGACTGTACTTGTCGAATGGGTTTTGTGATGTTGTCGATAAGACTTAGCGTGAAATCAAGTTCCGTCATGATTCACCCTTAAAGGCTAATGCAATTCCATTTGCAACAGAAATTCGCATATTTTCTGCGTGTCGATTGTCCAACCAAATGGCGGCGGCGAGATTTTCCTCCGTGTCCGGCTCGTGGGGTAAATACCGCTGCCGCAGTATGATAAACTGTTGCAGCGGATTATCTTCAATGGCACGAACACGGTTGGTTATTTTTTTACGCTAATTTCCAGTTTCGGTGCATATTCTTTATTGACCAGTTCAACAATTTGCATTGCGGCACCCGGAATTGCTAGCAGCTCATCCAGAAACGCTTTACTGTCAGTACACACAATGCGTTTTAAATATGTGGTGATAGGAGCAACCTTGTTATCCATCGACATATCGTTAATCATGCCATGATAAGCCGTGATGTTCGGCTCAAAGCTGATGTCTTTGTCGCCGATAGTTAATGTGATGATTTTTTTAGTCATGAGATAGTTCCTTTCTCTTTCTGATTTCGTCCGTTAATTGGTTGTGCCGTGCGGCACATTGACCATATAAAATCGCCATTTTTTCTAATGGCTCTGAAATATCACGGCCTGTTGTTCCTCTGAGTCTCGGAATAACCGTTGAGCATTTTTTTAGCAGGTTTTCCTGATAACTCACGCTCAATGTTTTCGACGGTTTGGTTGTACATGCTGACAAACTCATCACTAACGCAAACGTTAGTAAACACAGGCTTAATAATTTCAGTGCGTATTTCTCTGGGGGCAGCATTGGCAATCCCCTCCAACTTTTCTTCCAGCCGCTGTCCTGATTGGCTCGAAATGTCTTCAATGATCTTACGGGTTTTATCAACGGCTTTTTTCGCGGTTAGTTCAATACTATCGTGATAAAGACCGTTGACTGTCCAACCCGCAATAAATGCACAAACTAATAATGTGACCCCAATTGCGAGTTGTTTTGTCATTACTTAACCCCGTTATGCGCTAATGAATAATGGTTTCCGTCGTTAAATCGTCCGCCCCATGTTCCGCCGATAGACTCCCAATATTCGCCAAGCGGTTGATGGTCAGTTGATTTTGTTAGCCAAACACCATTTTTAAACAAATTAAAATCAACCGCTAAACGTTGTGTATGCAAACTGTTTTTAATGCCTTTTCCCGATTTTGCATTGGCTGCGGCTTGCTCTGGCGTGCGATATGCTTCACCAAATGTCAGTTGATAACCGCGTTCATTTGCCCATAAAATCAATTTGGCAATCATCACTGTAAACAGGGCTTGTTTTTCTCTTAGCGTCATTTTTTAAACTTTCCTTGTAATAATGTATTTCCACGCTTTTTCAACCACATTTCAACCGCTTGATATCCAGCGATACCCAATGCTGACGCTAATCCTGTCAGGGCAATAGGGGAAAGGTCAGGGATCCAAATCAAAATTGCGGCAGCTGCAACAGAGGTTGCTGCCCCAAGAATGACACGACCAATAAATAATTTAATCGTGATAGGCTCTGCGCCCGTGAGCATTTTTCCGATGCCAATTAGCGCCCCCATAACCGCAATGGTTAAGAGTGTTTTTTCGTGTTCTTCCATGAACAAATGTCCTTATTATCCGATAAGGGTTTGAGTTAATTCAGACTCCAAGTAAGGAATGCCTTTAATTCGCACAAAATCTGGGCTTGTCACCAGGTATTTAATTTTGTGTGTAGTCACTGCACCTCCTTTGGGGTCAACATCCAAAATATCACTCAAGATCAATTTATTGCCGAATGACTCCACTTTCATTTCTTCATTGCCCGCTTTGGCATACCAAAGAAAATCCATGGGTTTAATACCTCGCCATGAGCCTGCGGCTCGGGCTTTTGCAACAATAATTTCAAAATACTTTGTGCTAATTTCGATTTCACCTTCGGCACTCACATCACCAGCAACATACCCATCGGGCATGCCTCTGGTTTGTGCCGCGGCGGTATTATCCGTAATAGATAAACTGACTTTCTCAACGTGAATTAAGTCTCCGTCGATATTGAAGTCAAAAGATTGACCTGATAAACGCTGGCTCATTGATTCTCTCCTAAGCTGGCATCCAGTAAGATACTGACGGTGATCCCTTTCGGGCATTCATAAGTTCGCACGGTGATATAAATCTCAACGGTATTTTTCGTTTTCCATACAATCACAACGTCACCGTCTTGCGGTGGTTTGCACTCACCGGGGAACGTCACTCCGTTGATTTCCGCGCTACGCGACATTTCACGCATGGTGCGAGCAAAGTAGGATTTATGCGTTTCAATGCTGTTTGGCGTACTGTTTAAGCTTCGGTCGGCCATTTTTGCAATGGCTTGTAAACGTACTCGGCGAGCCACTTTATCGACGATACGCAAATTTTCGACAGCCTGAAAATCACCGCCTTCAACATCCAATGTTCGACCATCTGACCAATACATTCCGTCATAGTCCGGATACCACATTGGCACGCTATAACGCAGTTTTTCCAATGCTTGTAAGGTGGCTAAATCAATTTCTGCGTTGTCTGCATCTTTTGGAAACTCAACGCGACCTAAGTCGACTAATGCCCCCGTTTTGACACGCGCGGGACTATCTGCGATTGTCACCGAACGAGTGCATAAACGCCCAGCCAGTACGCCAGATTCATTTCCCCAAAATGTCGGAACTAATTGAACGGATTCAACCGCTTCACCTTTTTGTAGGTCACCAAGACGCGTTAGCGCTTCTTGCCACGTTTCCCCCGATTGCAATCCCTCCACTGACAAAATTGCCCATGACCAGCGACCCAATTTGGCGATTAAATTCGTGCGGAGTGTTTGCGCCGCTTTGATGGTTGCTTTGGAGGTTTCACCGATATACACGTAACCTTCAACAGATGCGATGGATTGTGCCTTCATTACCGCATCGGCAAAATCCGTATCTGATGCGCTCTCCGGTAAGGTGTGGACATAGCCAAACCAATTCTGTCCCGCATTGGCTGCGGCGGCTTTGATATTTGATTTTAACGGGGTTTCTTTTGTCCCCAACAAGGTATCGAAATCAGTTTGAGTATTTACTGGCAAGGTTTCACCAATGTGCGTGCTTCCTTTTCCTACAAACAGTAAAACGCGCTCAATTTCTTTGGTTTCACCTTGTAACTGATTGACTTGATTAACCTGAATAGTAGGCCACATAGTTAAGTCCTTTTATTTCATATCCTGCGCTTTGATATCAGCGCCAAACTCAATCCCTTGTAACTGCCTTGCGAGTGCTTTTTTAAAATCGCTGTCACTCATACCGAGGAAAACACGTGCAGGAATATCAATTGTCCAACTGGCTTTCGCTGTTTTTCCTCTTAATTTTTTGATAAGTAAACCTGCTTGATTAAAAGACATGGTTTCCGTTATCTGTTTTATTGTTGGTTTTTTTAATCGTTTCCCTATTTTAACTTGGTATCCCAAATCGCGTAGTTTCCTTGCCTGTTTTCGAGTGGCTAGTCGCGCTGGATCTCTACTTTGCTGGCTTTGCACTTGCTTTCGATTGACAGTGGCATTCATTCCATGCTGTTGAGCATGTCCAACAACGCCAGCTCGCACATTTTTAGCTCCATTGCGATATTTACCGCCTTGTAAATAAATGCGTACAGCTTCAATTTGTGGCATTTCCCTGATATGAAGCAATTTAGGCATATTGCGCAGCATTTTTTTCTTATAGTGACTCTGCCTTGCTTTCCATGCTCGACCATCAGGCGATTGTTGGTTTTTAACATTGCGCTTGGCGGCTGCAATAACACCATATTTCGCCATGCGCCATAAAAAACGTTGTCGCTTTTTAGGCGGTAACTCCAAGCCTTTTAAGGCTTTCTGCATATCAGCAAGTTGATTTTTATTGAGCCGGCCGTTGATTATCATGTTTCACGTCACTATAAATTTCAGCGTGTTCAGCATACCCAATTTGGGTATTGGCAATTGACCAACGTTTGCCGTCAAACGGAACAATACCGTGAGGATCTTCTTTCATGACCACGGGCTCACTAAAAGAAATGGAGACAATCACCACGGCGGTTTCATCATCAACATCAACAGTCATTGATGGCGGCTCTTGCACTATATTGCTATCACCTAATTCATTGTCCTGTTCACTTGCCCATGCATCAATCAACAGGGGAATGTAATCCGGGTGAATTTCGCGATAAGGGAATCGTCCCCACGAAATCAGCGCATCACATTGACGGATCATCATTTGATACTGGTTTAAGCCTAAATTTTTATGCGCACGGATGAATTGTATTTCGTCCATTTCGCTTGTAAATTCAACCTGACATACTCGCTCAGGTAAATTGGTTTTCAAAAAATGCGTTAAGCTTTGCAACTTAGTCATATCATCGCTACCGTTACACGTTTTAAGCCTTTCATATTTCTAATCACAAATGCGGCTTCGGCGAGTAAGCTACTCTTCGTTTCAGGATTTTCTTGCTTCGGATTCGGCGCGCGACTTGAAACAGAATTAAACTCTCCCATTAAGTCAGCCTTTGCCCTTGCGAACAGGGCTTTTTTATATTGCGCACATAATGCGTTTTGTCCGTTTGCTTTTGCCCCCGGCACATCACTGGCGTTACGATAACCTTTTGCCATATAGCGATTTTTTAATGCTTCAAGCGATAAATTAATTTCAGCAATGCTGGCTAACAACGCATCCGTTAATAACCCATTATCTAAATCGATGGGAATTTTTCGTTGCCGTTGAAATTCATCTAAATTTAAATCCGGCCAAAATCCATCATTCGTAATATCAATCGATTGATAACCTACGTCATTACCGTTAAACATAACGCTCCTTATAAAAAATCGGGCAGACTGGCTTCCAAGATGAATCGCAATACATTGCTTTCTCTCCACCACGCCCGATTGGCTTGCGGTAGTCGTTTTATGTTGTCGTTAACGCTCTAATGCGCATTGCTATGCGTTTCAAATGTGTATCCACGCCCACCTTGGGGTTAAGCTGTCGCGCCTTTTCCATATAGGATGCGGCTTGCTCTAATGTATCAACACAGTCAATCGCACTGGCTTTCGCATCCGCATTGACATGACTTCTCAGTAAGTTCAATGCGGCAAATTTGTAGTATTTCGCTCTGATTTTTTCGTGAACTTGCCATTTCTCCGTGACATTTTTAAATGTTCTTGAAAAATAAGGTTCAATACTGTTTCCCGCTTCATTTTCTAACGTTGCCCATGCCAAAATAGTGTCGGCAACAAAGGCGGGAAAATTGCTGCGAAAGTTGTCGGGGGTGAGCTGTCCTTGCTCAATGGCAATATCTGCCCAATCTAATCCCTTATCAAAGTCCCCAACATCAAATAGCCAAATGACGCAATAAGCAAAAATCGGGTTTCTATACACGCCACCCTCTGCCAAGTAGCGTTCAGCCGAGGGAAGGTAAGCGGGTAATAACTCTCGCTTTTTCATTTCGACCCGGCTTGCCGTTGTGGGTTGCTCACGCAATCGCTTAACATCCTGCTCAATCGCCCTTGCTTGTAAGTGCATGCTGACACCATCCGCAAGGGTAATCGCCTGTTTTTGTTCTAGCTTTTGGCGCAGTTCAACGGCTTTACGGTGGCGTTGAGCAGGTGATAGCATTACTCAACCGTTTCCTTAGGCTCTGCAATTTCACCAATGGTTACTGCACTTTCATCATAAGCACCATATAACTCTGGGTATTCAAGTGCATACCCCTCATTACGTAGGTATTTATTTTCAAACTGTTTGCGGTCTTCGACAAACTCAGCTTTGCGCTGACCTGTTCCACGTTGCGTGTACAGATGCAAGTTAGACAATGGTGTGACAACCATTCGTTTACCCGGCATGAATGGAGGGATAATCGCAGGACGCCCCGCAATGGTTGAGCCCAGCATTTGAGCTGCGATTTTTTCAGTTGGACGGTCTGCGGCTTGGTATAAACGATATTGTTCTGCGGCAACTAAATCAGCCCCAACAAGCACGACTAACCGAGGGTCATTGCGAAATTCTGCTGGAATGCAGTTGTTTACAATGTCTTGAGCCATGGCATCCAACGATTTAAAGTCGCCTTTTTCATCTAAGAGGATGGGGGTTGTGATAACTTGTTTTCCGCCATTCCATTTTTTGGCAATCGCATGCCAACCAATGTTCACATCTTCGCCGTTTGGGTAGGTTGCTGGGTCGGTATTTTCTGCGACATGTGTACCATTAAAGCCAATGCGTAATTGGTCTAATGCAAAGGACTTTAAGGTAAAGCCCTGCATTTTCTGGAAGAATTCTTCTTCACTTCCCGAGTTTGCCCAAACTGACAGTAAATGCCACGTTAACGCCGCGCACGAGTCAGTTTCATGCAGTTGATAGGTGTTACCATCAATATCCAGTTTGCGAGAGAAACGTCCGTTTTTACTACGCCCGGTAAAAATGCCCGGATTACCGGTTGTCACAACTTGACCTTGCAGTTGGTCTACATACTGCACATTAATCATGCTGAGAAAATCAACAGATTCTAATAGGGCATCACGCAGTTGCGTTTCTTTGGGTTCAGAAATTGAAAAATAATACGAGGCATCATCAACCCCAGCTTCGCCAGCTAATGCAATCGCATAATTGCGTACAAACTCGCGCGCTTTTTGATTTAATAACATGGAAATCCTTCTCCTAAATTTTCCTGATCCAATTTTTTAGGTTAATCCACTTAAACTAAATGATTGAAACGTTTGTTTTTACCTTTGTCGCTGCGTGGGTTTTGTTTGGGTAAGTTGGTAACTTTTTCGTCTAATTTACTGAAGTTACTTAAAATCTTCGGTAAATTATCTTTTAATTGCTTAAACTCCGCGGTATCAACGACATCGCTAATCACGTCGATATCTTCTTGTACTTCTTCAATGTCTGTTTCAGTCGAATCAAGTCGTTCTTCGATTTTTTTTAATCGTAAATCAAACTCTTGAAGCGCTTCTTTGATATTTTCTAAGGTTGTTTCATCGGTGGACGGTGTCTCTGCATCTGATGGTTCATCAATCTCGAAAAATCTTTTCCAGCCGCTTTTTTTATCTTTTGCCATGTTCTGTTTTTCCTTAAACTGTTTCACTTCATCGATAACCAACGGCTTGAATGAGCCATATCGATAAGCGTTTTTTCCTGATTTAAACCGTAATCGGGTTGTTCCTACACTGGCAGGTGAGCAGGTCACCCCAAGTCCTTCTAAATAGGTTTTTCCTGTACCTCTAAAATTTCCATCCGGTGTAAATTCAGCAGAGGTAAATAAAAGCTGCCCATCACGATTCGCCTGTAATAGATGAAGATTCGGGCATAGTTGAGCATAAAGCTTGAGAACGCCTTCGCCATCTCGCTCGGCTTTGACTGCGAGAACTTCGCCCACTGAGCCAAAACAGCGTTCATGTTCAGGCCAAATGCAGGCGGTATATAAATGGGGGTCATAAAGTTCAGCTGCCTCTTCAAGCCAAGCAGCCTCAATTCGACGCCCATCAACCGTGTCTCCTTCAGTCGCAATGCATAGCCAATTTGTCATTAATTGAGACATTCTTACATGTTGCTCCCATCCATGGGTTTATGTGCTTCCGTTCTGTTCGGCATCAGTATTGCCCACATTTTTTTCACTGGCGATAAGTTCGATTCGGTTATAAATCCATTATCGAAAGCGGTTTAATGCCAGCGGCATTGTGTCGGGGCACAATGTTTTCACTATGGCTAAATACACTGACGCAAAAATACAGGTCGCTAAATCACTCTATTTGCGACATTACACGCCTGCGGAAATCGCAGAGGAATTGAATTTGCCTAATAGGCGGATCGTTTACTACTGGGCGCAAAAATGGAACTGGGCAGATATGCTCAGTCATGAAACCGTCATTGACGCTATCAATCGTCGTATTACGCTACTTGCAGGACGGGATAAAAAGACCGAATTAGAAAAAGATGAGCTAGACCGTCTCATCGAGCATCACGTCAAATTAATGGCGCAAGCGAATAAGCACGCGGAAAAGTTAGCGGCACTGAAAGCGGCTCGTCAATCCGAGATGCAAGGAAGTGGAGAGTCGGCATTCAATGATGATGGTGAATCGAAGAAAAAGAAAAAACGCTACCGTAAAAATGATATTTCGAATTTAACCGCCGATGATTTCCAAAAATTTGCCGATGAAATGCTCTTTGGTTACCAGAAACATTTACGGGCAAACATCACTAAGTCCGTGCGAAATATCTTAAAAAGCCGCCAAATTGGTGCGACATGGTATTTTGCATTTGAAGCGTTTGAAGATGCGTGTTTAACGGGTAAGCCACAACTGTTTTTATCTGCATCGAAACCTCAAGCTGAGGTTTTTCGCTCTTATATCGTGAATATTGCCGAAAAATTTTTCGGGGTGACGTTAACGGGCAACCCAATTCGCTTGAGTAATGGCGCGGAACTGCGTTTCTTATCCACAAATAAAAACACAGCACAATCATACAGCGGTCATTTATATTGCGATGAATACTTTTGGGTACCTGATTTTAAACGGTTTAATGAAGTTTCATCGGCAATGGCAACCCATGACCATTGGCGAACCACGTATTTCTCTACGCCTAGTGCAAAAACGCATCCCGCTTATCCTTTTTGGACAGGGGATGAATGGCGAGGAAGTGATCCTGCGCGTAAAAAAGTTAAATTTCCTCAATTCGATGAATTACGTGACGGTGGGCGAGATTGCCCTGATGGGCAATGGCGATATGTCATTACACTTGAAGACGCAATAAAAGGCGGTTTCAACTTAGCCAGCATCGAGAGATTACGCAATAAATATAATCCCGACTCATTTAACATGTTGTTTATGTGTGTGTTTGTGGACAGTGGCGCGTCTGTCTTTAAATACCATCAACTTGATAAATGTGGAGTAGATGTTCATTTATGGGAAGACCATAACCCTGATGCGCCTCGCCCATTTGGTGATCGTGAAGTCTGGGGCGGTTTTGACCCTGCACGCTCTGGCGACACATCCACATTTGCTATTGTTGCACCACCCATGATGGCACCCGAGGTTTTTCGCGTGTTGGCGATTTTCTATTGGCAAGGCATGAACTGGAAGCACCAAGCCAAACTGATTGAAGATCTCACTAAGCGTTATCGTTTTACTTATATTGGCATCGACACGACAGGTATTGGTCATGGGGTTTATGAAATGGTGCAAGATTTTGCTCCACGCCAAACGCATTCGATTCACTACAGTCAACAAACCAAAAATCAGCTAGTCATGAAAATGATTGATGTTGTGAGTGAAGAGCGCCTTGAATGGGATGAAGAGCAAAAAGAAATCCTCGCCTCTTTTTTATCCATTCGTCATACCACAACGGGTAAAGGCGGCTCAATGACCTTTGTAGCCGATAGAACGCAGGAAACGGGACATGCTGATGCGTTTTGGGCAATCGCGCATGCTGTCATGAATGAACCTCTTAATTTTGAACGTAAACGAACGTCAAAATATCGATTTACATAGGTTGTATGATGAAAAAGAAAAGGAATTCACGCAAAAATAAGGTGCAATCGACAAAAGCACCATCAAAGGGTTTTAGTATCACGCTAGGCAAACCTGAACCGATTTTAACGACCCATACTGACTATAAAAATATTTGGTATGACAATAAGTTTGATTATTGGACACCCCCAATTGACCGAGAGGCACTTGCACAATTAGTGAATTTAAACGGCCAGCATGGTGGCGTACTTTATGCCCGTCATAACATGGTGGTGAGTGATTATTTAGGAGGCGGTTTAACCCATGAACAATTGAAAGCCGCCGTGTTTAGTTATTTTGTTTTTGGTGATGTTGCTATTCTTAAAGTCCGTAATGGATGGGGGGAAGTCGTCCAACTTTATGTTCTTCCGTCGCTTTATTTACGACGCCGTAAAGATGGGGATTTTGTGGTTTTACAAGAAGGAGAACCGCTGGTTTATTCCCCGAACGATATTATCTACATCAAACAATATGACCCTCAACAGCAAATATATGGACTTCCAGACTATATTGGGGGGATCCATGCTGCGTTACTCAACAGCGAAGCGACAATTTTTCGTCGTCGTTATTATCATAATGGTGCCCATACTGGCGGGATGATTTATTGTAATGATCCCAATATGAGTGATGAAGTTGAAGAGGAAATTGTTTACAAACTCAGTAAGAGCAAAGGGATTGGTAACTTTGAAACCATGTTTGTGAGCGTTCCCAATGGGGATCCCGATGGCATCAAATTTATTCCAGTGGGGGATATTTCGGCGAATGATGAATTCAGTAATGTAAAAAGCATCAGTGCCCAAGATGTATTGACGGCTCATCGTTTCCCGGCGGGATTAGCAGGCATTATTCCGGGCAACGTTGGCGGGTTAGGTGACCCAATAAAAGCCCGGGAAGCATACCGAAAGGATGAAGTGATACCTGTTCAACAGTTATTCATGAATGCGATTAATAGTGAGTGCGATAATAATGAATCATTAAAATTAATTTTTCGTCAAAACATCAGCAAGGAAACTGAATAATGTCTAAAAAAAAGGTAAAATTAAGACGTTATCAACAATCGGAGGTTTGGGACGTGCGAGTATTAAAAATATTCTGCCCTGTTTGCGGCCAACGTGCGACAATTCGCAAATCTAACAGAAAACATCGTGAAATATCAGATCTTTATTGTGCCTGTAATGATGTTGAGTGTGGCCATACTTATGTTTTAAATCTAACGTTTAGCCACACAATAAGCCCTAGCGCATATTCTACGGATTTAATTCAATCAATGATTGATAAATTTAGTCCAGAACAGCGCCAATTGGCGCTGGGTTTGCTGAGTTCAAAAACGGCATGATGACTTATCCTCAATATGGCTGCGACTTAGCAGCCTAATTTTTTGATTGTTCTTCTTTGAGATTTCTTTTCTGGCATCATCGGCAAGTTCAGTAATCAGTGTGAGTACCACTTGGCGCTCGTAATGATTGCAAACATCAAGACTTCCCAATTTAGCAATAACACTAATGCGTTCAAATGCTACTGATTCCTGTAGTAAATCACTCATATTCAAATTCCCATTTGTATACTGTACGCATATACAGTATACATAAATAAACTTGTCGAAAAAACGGGTATAAACAAAAAATTAAGATTTTTTATTGTGGTCGATATCTGCTTTATTTTAGATTTCGTGACATGTCACGCCCACTTTGCTGAGTGATAATTCATGCCATCCTTTTGTTACCCAACAATCAGCCGCACCCGATAGGCAACATTCAGCTACGGGTAAAGGCTCCCCGCATTTACCGCAACGCCGTTTTGATAGCTTTGCTATTTCACGTTTCAGTTTTGCATTATCGTTTCGGATGAGCATTTGAATATACTCAGCTTCGTCATACGGTTCACGCCCCGGTCTACGCAATGCACAATTGCGTTTCACCATTTCATGTTCTTCAATTTCAACCTTCCACTGAGGGGTTACAAAACCTGCATCACGTTGACGTTTACGCTGGGCTGCTTTGCGCTCTGCTGCCGTTTTTGCCATTTTCTTTTATCCTCTGTTGAATCCGAGACATAGCCAACTCACACCGAGAGAGTGATTTTTTGACTTTTTCTGCTTTACTGACAATTTTTTGAATATGTCCATTCGCGTGAAACCTCACGCTGTTGCCGTTTTCTGTATAAATAGCCCCTCTCGCTATTGAGTGGATCATGTAAGGGTCTTTTTCTGGGTCTAATGTGATGCCAATCTCTTTGGCCTTCCTCACAATATCCGCGACAACGGGTTTTTTATCTTTAACCGTACTCAGAACCCCCGTACAGTTATTGACAGAACTCCTAGGTGATGCGTTCGCATCACTAAAAGCAGACTCCGCTATCGCGTCGTCTAACTTCTTAACAATCTTCCAGCTTTTGAGTCGGGTGATAATTGGGCAGCCTGAACCCACTAAAGGCGAAAATACCCCTTTAACACGGATGATTTCTTCGCCATACGCGTTGGTTTCCTCACTTTCTTCATACCATAGGCGAGCGATAAGGTCGTCGCGACGAACAAATGGACCACCTTGCGCATTGACATAACCAGCCCAATCGCCTGAATCAGCGGCATCATGAACAACGGCAAACTCCACATCCAAACCAACTGCTGTTTCATGATCTGCCATTTTGCGTAGCTCACGATAGACAGTGACGGGAGCACCACCAATAAATTGAAATTGGCGTATACGCCAGCGAGCAGACCATACCGCCGCAGCCATTGCAGCTTCTTTCATGGGGCGTCCGCTCTCATCATCCAATTCACCGTCTAAAGCGTAGCCATCCACATTTTTAGCAATGTATTTAGCAACATAGCCCGTTGCAGAGCCTTTTTCTGGATCTATCGCTTCAGCGTGGAAACGGGCTTTTTTAGCTTTATTAGTGGAAAGCTCGCTTTTATCTTCTTCAAAAGCATATTCTCTGAGGATTTCTCTGATGCTGTCCGCTTGCTCTGGTAACATGAAAAACAGCATGTGCCAATGTGGCGTTCCATCATGATGTGGTTCAGCTACACGAATACCAAAAATACGCAGGTCATTACGGTGCAATTTTGCTCGTGCTTTACTCCACACTTGGCTTAAATAGCGCTGTGTATCGGCAGGGCTGCTACCGTTCCATTTACGGTTACGGTGACCATGAATAGTTGTGGCGTGATATTTAGATGGGGCTGTTAATGTATAGAATTCAGCGATATATCCGAGGTCATTGCAAATATTTTCAAAGCCACGGATTCTCACCATCATTTCAGTACGACGAATGGCAGGGTTTGCCACACTGCCATAATATTTATCAATTAAGCTAAAGCGATTTCCTTTTTCGTCCTCGAGCTCCATCGATTTCAAAAATTCGCGAGTACGACGCTTTTGCTCTTTCCATTCACTGATTGCCATTGTGCTTGCGTAAATACTGTTTCGCTTACTGACATTGGTTAAAGCAATATGCAGATGTTCGCGCCATTCTGCTGCATGTCGACGTAAGCGATTTAACCACCATTTTTCGGAGGTCATTTGGGCAATCGCAATGAAGGCGTCTTTTTCGTTAAAGCAACGTTTGGATAACTTCGCTAGCCGTGGAGGCTCTTGGCGATAAGCTTGGGTAATTTTTGCCGCTTCGGTATACAACATATGGGCAATTTTCAGATCACTTTCATCCTTTCTATTTTCACTGATAGCTGAAAGCGCGGTGAACACAAAAGCAGATAATTCAAGCGCTAGTGATTCAAGTGACTTACGCGACATATCGGGCATCGCATTAAACCAGTTAAAGAATCGGTAGGTTTCAGAGTTTTTTTCAGTGAGTGAATACCGTTTTGTTACTGTTTCAATTCTAGGGTAGATACGCTCATAAAAATTTTTAGCTAGGTACACACTCGCTCGCTCAACACCTTTCTCTTTTAATAAGGTGTCGAATTGCTTTTCAACTGTCAGTTGAACGATTTTAGGCTGTTGTGAAAGTAGCGTTTCTGCATAAGCTAACGCCTTGGCTCTTTTTTCTTTTTCATGAAGTTCAGGGTATGTCAGAAATGGTCTTTCAATAGGCTTGATAGCCTTGTAATATAAGGTTTTCTTAACTGTATTATTTGACACCGTAGTCATTTAAACCTCATGAAAAAGAATACTGCGGTACTTTAAAAAGCGTTAGCGGCATATTGTTCGGTCTGCCGCTATTGATTGAGGTATTCAATGAATAAACCTGAAAATAAAAGATATATAGATACTGTTAATATGTTGTCTTCTGTAGGCGTTCCTCCAAACGAAGTAAGGCTCTTATCAGCTGGCGAGTTGTACGAGGTTTGCGGCGTTTTTCAGCGCGCCACTCGAAACCATATAGAAAGGCGTTGGCTTCCATCAAAAGATTGTCGAAATGCGTTGGCGCACCACCTGCGCAAGATTTTTCCAAACGAATGGATAGAGCACGCAAAATGGACAGAACTAATTGAGCACGGATTGGATAGTATGATTCATGGACGTAACCACCCCCGTATACCTGAATCTGAGTTTTGGGATTCCTTGGAAGAACTAGAGTCAGACTTACACCTTGCGATTCAGGCGACACGTAAGACGATTTTACTTTTTCAGAGTGGAGACAACCGACATTTGACAATGCCGACAGATGTCTTTGTGGTTCCTTCACGTATGAATGAATTTCTTGCATCACTGGTAGCTGGTGAAATTTATCCTGCATGGATTGCAAAGGTTGATACTGGTATGACACCCGGTGCGGATAATGGTAAGTATCCTGAATACGCCCCGTTAAGAGATTAATAGTCATTACATCGCTCCTTTTGTATTTTCTATATACCCAATTTCACTTTCGATTAACTGACTGATAACCGCGTAATCAGGTTTTTCAGTCAGTACATACATTTGGAGTTTACGCAGGCGTGACACATAACGGTCATTGCAAATTTGACGCTCGTCTTGACGATTCCAGTTAATTAAAATTGCGTCGCTTGACGTGGTATCTAATACCGATGTAAATGTTGGTTCTGGCATATTCATTTATTTAATCCTTAAATTTAAAGTGTAAGAATCCCTGACGCGCTAACGTCATTGAATAAAATGAGTATTGTTTAATTAAGTGGTAAGGTTAAATTCTTGGGTAGCAATGCGCTTGCCGCCTTGATGTAATTTATTGATTTAACAAGATTAAAAATTTCCGTTGATGTTAACTCCTCAAATTCGCAGTTGTAACGGGTTTTATCGATACCTGCCATATAAAATATAATACCGAGTAATTTTTTATTGTTTTCGTAATCATCATTAAATCTATCGCGCATTTCTTTAATGAATAACTTTAATTCTTGATTGCTTAAACCTAAGGTTTTAGATTTTATTTCTGCCACCTTATTCATTCCATGTGCTCTCTGTTGTATAGATAGCGGCATGTATCGACGTTCTAATGTTGTTGAATTCTGTTGCATAGCCATTACCTACACTCTAGACATTAAATAACCGATAGAAAAAATTATAAAAAGAATGATGACTTTTAAATCTTTAGGGCTCTTATGTTTAAATGAATCACCTGTGACTTTATATTTGTATTGTTGTTTATGTGCTTGAGTCATGATTACCTCACACAATTGATTGACCAAATCCCACAACAGTATCTATTGCGGATACAAGCGCAGGAGAAGAATGTAAACGAGCTGAAATTGTCACACCGACTAGCGCTAAACAACGGATAGCATTATTTACGCTCTGTTTCATTTCAGCGGAACGGGTACTATTGATATGACCACCTAAAACCGCTTGGCTTGCTAATTTTCCGACTTCAGCTGTTGCATTAAGGACATAAGTAGGGAAATTACCCTCGCTCGCATTATTCAACGGCACTGAAGGCTGACAATGTAATTGTTCTAGCAAACCATCAATCAGCGTTGCATCTTCTGTGACATCCGTCACTTTTACTAAATCATCCCAAGTGAACTTGTGCGGCTGTTCAGGGTTTAATTTGTTACGCAACATTTGTGCATTCATGCCGATGGCTTCCGCAATCTGAACAAGAT
The DNA here is from genome assembly GCF_000156395.1 of Providencia rustigianii DSM 4541. Classification (GTDB taxonomy): domain Bacteria; phylum Pseudomonadota; class Gammaproteobacteria; order Enterobacterales; family Enterobacteriaceae; genus Providencia; species Providencia rustigianii. The sequence continues at coordinate 853,428 of NZ_GG703817.1, read as the reverse complement.
CACCTTTGTGAGATAAGGCAAAAGCCCGACAGGCATCATCAAAATGTGATTGTTTGGAAGCTTGATAATCAAACATGGCTTTTATTCTCTTAATACGAATAATTAGTTACGCATTAAGCGAAATGTCGCAGTCTGATAAGGCTTCAACTGTAAGCTTTGCTAGGTTAATAAACACAGTGCCTTTTTTCATTCCTTTATGTTTCTTTCGTACTGGTAAGCGCCCGTCGGCAATCATGTCATTAACAGTACTTTTAGCCATATTAAATCTTTTACAGTAGGCTTCTATGGTGATATATGGTTCTGGAATGTTGATTGAAATCATTGGGCGCATAGTGCAAAATCTCCTATTCGGGTTTTATTCAACTATATCCGGGTTAATTCGTTAAAAACTACAATGTGAGGCGAGTCTATTTCGTATTTAACTACAAGTCAAGTTGTTTGTAGTATTTTACGAATTAGATGGTATAGCTATGGGAAAATTTCATTTAGAAATGTTTGGAGAGAGCGCTCCGGTTCTTGACCGTATTATTGAAGCGTATGGTTTTGGTTCTAAGCTTATGCTAGCTCAACACTTTGAAATGGCTTCTAGCAGTTTAGCAGGGCGATATAAAAGAGATAATTTTCCTGCTGATTTAGTTGTTAGATGTGTTGCAGAAACAGGTGTTAGTCTTGAATGGCTTGCGACAGGTCAAGGTAAAAAATTTGATCATGAGGAATTAGACGTATTACGCCTTAAAAAATATAAAATTATAGACGGTGAAGAGTTTGAGGCTGGTATAGCTATGTTTGATAAAGTTCTGTTCAAACAGGGTACACCTTTTCCTAGTGACCCTATTATGTTTCAAGATGGGCAGAATCATTTTATTGTTGACCGCAAATTTGGCGAAGTTTATGACGGTAAATGGGTCGTTAAAATTGATGATAAAATAAGCATTAGAGAACTTACTCGAATGCCTATGCAGCGTGTTAGAGTTTCTGGGGCTGGAATGGCTTTCGATTGTGAACTAAAAGATATATCTATTATTGGACGTGTTGTTACTATCATTGACAATCAATGAGGTGATATTTGTGAGTGCTATATTGAATTTTGTTTATATAAATACGAAAAATGAAGTAAAAGCTCAATCAATAACAAATGTCAGTGAAAATGATGAGTATTTCCAAGGTGAGAGTTTATTACCCGATGAAGATAGAAAGTTAAAAACATTTAGAAAAGATAGGGTTATAAAGTATACCAACTCTATAAATGAATCTGAAGAATATATATCGGAAGGTTTAGAAACAGGTAAGTTTTATGTTAGTAAGCCTAAATCTGAAACTTTTGATGTTCATTTTACAGGCTTTCTTAAAGCTGATAAAGAAAAGCTAACTGAGTTAGCAGCTGATGCAGGAATGGTTGTAAGGAAGTCAGTAACTGTTCATTTAAAACTATTATGTTACGGGTATAACGCTAGCCAAATGAAAATGGATAAAGCTAGAGAAATGGGAATTATCATCCTGAATGAAAATCAGTTTCGTGAATTTCTTGTTACTGGTGATTTTACAGATTAACTATCAATAATATGACTATAAAAAAACAAGCTGACGGGCGTTGGTTGGTTCAGTGTTTTCCTAATGGTCGCAATGGTAAACGAGTACGAAAACTCTTTACAACTAAAGGTGAAGCGATTGCTTTTGAGCGCTACCTCCTTGAGGAGTCACAAGAGAAACCTTGGCTTGGTGAAAAACAAGATAAGCGTAAACTAACCGAGCTAGTTGAAACTTGGTTTCGAGCTCATGGTATAACGTTAGGTGATGGTAAAAAGCGAAAATCCTCAATGCTGTTTGCTTGTGAAGCTATGGGGGATCCTCTCGCGATTGAATTTAATGCAAAGATTTTTTCCATTTATCGTGAAAAGAGGTTAAGCGGAGAAATCGTTCGAACGGATAGATTAAAAACTGTAACTCCACGCACTGTTAATTTAGAGCTTGCTTATTTTAGGGCAATGTTCAATGAATTAATTCGACTAGATGAATGGACAAAAGAACACCCATTAGCAAAAGTTCGGTCATATAAAACCGATGAGCAAGAGATGGGGTTTCTTAGCGATGATGAAATTAGATTATTACTATCTGAGTGTGAGAAAAGTACGTCTAAAGATTTAATTCACGTCGTTAAAATTTGTCTTGCAACAGGGGCTAGATGGTCTGAAGCTGAAAACTTAACAGCAACACAGATTAGAAATAACACCATCACATATGTTAGAACAAAAGGTAAGCGCAATCGTTCTATTCCAATTAGTGATGAGTTAGCAAATGAGTTGCCAAAAGGGCAGGGTAATAACCGATTATTCAAATCGTGTTATTCTGCTTTTAGGTCGGCTCTTGAGCGAACAGGGATTGAGTTACCTAAACAACAATCATCACATGTTTTACGCCATACATTTGCTTCACACTTTATGATGTCCGGGGGTAACATATTAGTATTACAAAGAATACTAGGCCATACAGACATAAAAATGACGATGCGGTACTCTCATTTTTCACCTAATCATCTGTCAGAAGCTGTAGAGTTTAACCCGCTACAAAAAATAAAATAATGGCAGCAAAATGGCAGCAGAAAAACTTAATCATCAAATTTATTCGTATTTATTCGTTTCTTAAATTGATGAAATATAAGTAAGTTATTGTTTTTTGATGGCGGTTAAAAGTACTCTTAATCGCTCGGTCTGGGGTTCGAACCCCCAACAGCCCACCAAGTTTTTCAATGAGTTACGTGTTAATTGCGTTACTTATACATATCATTTGGGACATAGCCACTAAACGTTGTTCATAAATTAGATCAATCAATGAATAGAGGTCGCCGAGTGTGGCCTTTTTTATCCGATATACCCAACGCACAAACATGATAGATCAGGTTTATTTAAACTGATTATATGTATTCAGTCTGAATCTGAATGTAAATTGGAGTTTATATGAGCAGAGTTTCATTATCTAAAAAATCCCCGAATGCATATAGTAAATTAATTGAGATTAGCAATCATCTTGATGAGCAAGCGGTATCTGTAGGCCTAGAAGAGGGATTTATTCATTTGTTGAAGTTGAGAGTATCTCAAATTAATGGATGTGCTTTCTGCGTGAGACTTCACACTCAAGATGCACAAAAATGCCAAATCAGTATTGATAAAATAGCATTGGTTCCAGTATGGAAGGAGGCTGATTACTTTACAGAGAAAGAAAAAGCAGCGTTCTTGTTAGTGGAGTCGGTAAACATGGTCCATGATGGCCATATATCTAATGATATTTACGAAAACGCTGCAAAATATTGGAGTGAGGATCAGCTAGCACTCATTGAATGGATATCTATCACGATAGGCGCTTTTAATCGTATTGCTATAGCAAGTCGTTATAGTGTAAAGCCATAACAATATAGATACTCCATGATATAAATTCTTCAAGGCTGCGCATTGCGTGGCTTTTTTTGTATACGCCGCCACAGAATTTTAATCATACACTGACTATGATTCATAGGGACCATACACGGTTTTAACTGTCGTCACGGTGACTAATTTTGAGGGATATGCCCCCGTACTAATACGGTACTTATGAGCATACAGACCCTGATATTATTCTCACAAAAATCTATACAAAAGCCGAGTGCGAAGAGTTATTGGAAAACGACTTAGCAATCGTCGCTAAATTGATTAGCGCTATAAATTGACCGCATAGTTGTGACTCAACTTTATTATCTCAATCTAGCCCGTCCTTGGGCTGGATGGTTATTTTTATAGTTTTAGCTAGTTTAAGAAAGAGTTAGATAGCTAGCTTTTTTACGGAGACTTTTGTTTCATAGCCGACTAAGTATAAGGCTTGCTCCAAAGCTTCAATTTTAGAAGCATGCTGAATATCGAGCAGCCTCTCAATTTGCTGAGCATTGATATTAAGCTTACGGGCTAAATCTGCACGGCGAGTTTGTGTTTCTAAAATCGCATTATGTAGAGCGATTTTTAAGCAGGAAAGAATCGGTAAATGAACGATAAAAGCATTAGGAGCGGTATTTTCAGGGAGAGGAATAGGGGCTCGTAAAGAAATAAGCTCGGCAATTGCTGCTGTAAGAGTTTCTTCTGCTTCTAATTCAACATCTTCTTGTAAATAAGTTACACCTTGCACATCAGGAAAATCACAAAAATTAATTTCATATACCCCTTCGTCCTCAATAAATTCTACCACTGCTGAATAATCAAACATTTTCCTCTCCCATCGTTAATCTTATTTAAAAGCCATAGTATAAAACATTGTCAATTAATCAAAGATACAAGTGTTAATGAGATGAAAATGGTGCGTCATTATCCTCGGACTGTGTTTTTTTTCTTTTTTTACTAGGTGATTTTGATTAAAAAACAGCGTTTCATAACGAAACGTATTGTCTAAAAAATATGACAATTGTGAGCCAACTCTCAGTTTTGGCAATAAATTTTATCTGTAGATACAAATAATCAGAGGTTGTTTTTTGTACTTTTTTGGCATCGTATAATTTTTTAAATGATTCAACTGATAATATGTCTGCATCATAATTACTATAAGTAAATACCCTTAATTTTGTATTTCCCATGAAGTGATTTGTTAAAATAAAAGTATATAGTAACATTGAGTTATCATTTAGCTTTGTTACTATTCGTTAAGTAAAGAGATATGCAGGGAATGGTTGGCTAAGTTAAATTACTTACCAACATAAGTGATATTACAAGTTTTTGCTCATGCGTTTACACATATACATAGTAAATAAAAAATTTAGAGTGATTTTTGAACTGCCACCTTCTTCAGTGATTTAAAATCATCTTGAATATGACGTTTATTAATAAGCCATCATGCATAACTAATGCTGTGGCTTGAGTTTTTTGTTTTTAGAATAAAAACGAAAAATGTTTATTACATACCTGAAAAGTTAATTTATATAAAATATATTTGTCATACAAAAATAATAAAGTCGGTGATTAATATAGCAGATAGAGGTAAAAATCTATATTTACAGATATCTAACATTCACTCTATTCGGATAGAGTAAAAGATAAACTTAATTAATTTTTTTAATGTTATTTTTACTGGTTATTATTGGTACAGTTAAATTTATTTAATCAAACGTAATATGTGAATATTAATATGTATGACAAATTTAAGATGTATATTGCTAAGGAAATGATTGAATAATTTTGAATGATAGTGATTAATTTGATTAAAGGTATTGAAAAATAATGTTTAATCTTTCTACCTAACTTACCGATATTGATTGGGTTTTATAAAAGTCACTTTTATAGGGTAATAAAAAAGATTGATTTAGATCAATATTATGATTCCTGTGATGTGCTTGGGGTTTATTGCTTATAAATTCCCTATTTTAGAGTAATGGTTTGATTAAAATTCTGCTATTTGACTTAGGTTAAATTGAAATGTTGCAAATATTTTAGATAAGTAGGATTAAGATATAGTCGTAATAAAGAATTGTTAATATATAGATGGATAATTATGCCGATAGGATAAAAAGAAACATAAGTGTCTTGAATAGTTAATTTAGTGGTGCATAATAATTAACGGTTAAAAATGAAATCGGTATATTCTGACTTTTACTGAATCTGCTAATTTTTTGACCACTCGTTATTGTTTGTAGGTATTCAGGAAATATATTTAATTTAGGTTTGAATCTTTGTGTTTATATACTCCAAACTGGGTATTTCAACGGATCTCATGGGATAGTAACGGACTACGCTATCCAGATTTAATTATTCTTAATATTTAAAACATTGGCTAACACAATAGGCTCAAATTGATATTTGTTCTTTCTGCACATAGATGTTAATAATTATTCGAAAGGTATAAAAAAATGAGCTCTACCACTGATTTTCTGAAGCATATATACGATATTAATCTTTCATATTTGCTGTTAGCTCAAAAGCTTATCTCCCAGGAAAAAGCCACTGCGATGTTTCGACTCGGTATCTCTGATTCGATGGCAAACACTTTAGCAGAACTCTCTCTACCTCAATTGGTTAAATTAGCGGAAACAAACCAGTTAATCTGTCAATTTAGATTTGATAGCAGCGATACGATTGAAAAATTAACCCGCGATTCTCGAGTTGATGAACTTCAACAAATTCATACAGGTATCCTTCTTTCGACTCGATTATTGCAAACGCACAATGAGTCCGATTCAGATATAGCGAGAAAAAGATGAGTAGCGTAGCTGAAAAAAGTATCGTCAAGGAAGCTAATGATATTCGTTTAGCCATGGAATTGATTTCCCTCGGCGCCCGTCTTCAAATGTTAGAAAGCGAAACACAAATCAGCCGTGGACGTTTAGTCCGTTTATACAAAGAGTTACGAGGTTGCCCGCCACCAAAAGGGATGCTGCCTTTTTCTACCGATTGGTTCATGACATGGGAACAAAATATTCATTCATCCATGTTTTATAACGCCTACCAATTTCTACTCCAGTCCGGTCAATGTGAAGGGGTAGATGCGATTTTGAAAGCGTATAAACTTTACTTAGAACAATGCATTCCTGAAGAAGGAAAAGAGCCAATTTTAGCACTCACTCGAGCTTGGACTCTGGTTAGATTTGTTGAAAGTGGCATGTTGCAGCGGTCTGGATGTAACTGCTGTAGTGGTTCATTTATCACTTACGCTCATATCCCTGAAAATAGTTTTACGTGCAGCTTGTGCCAACCGCCATCAAGAGCAATAAAAAAACGTAAACTTTCCGAGCATCTCGCCGATATTACGGAGTATCGACAGGATGGCATTACGAAAGCGGTAATGTAATTGGATTGATTTGGTAAACAGGCAAGTAGATTGCCTGTCCTTCCTCATATTCCCTTTGACTGCCATCTGTTAACCAACGGAGTGAAAGGGAATACTGTGTTAATACTCATCGGATATATCATTGTTACAGCTGCAGTTATTGGCGGCTATGTCATGGTCGGTGGTCATCTTGGCGCGCTGTACCAACCAGCTGAATTCGTTATTATTCTAGGGGCTGGGCTCGGCGCATTTGTAGTTGGTAACAGCGGTAAATCCATCGTTGCATTGTGCAAAGTATTACCAAGACTTTTCCGACGTTCAGCCTACAACAAAGCCATGTCCATGGATTTAATGGCTTTGCTATTTCAATTACTGAATAAATCCCGCCAACAAGGGCTGCTTGCCTTAGAAAAAGATATTGAAAATCCACAGGAAAGTGAAATTTTCACGCAATATCCTCGCATACTCAAAGATCCAACAGCCATGATGTTTATTGTGGATTATCTACGCCTTATGGTGACCAGTAACCTGCAAAGTCACGAAATTGAAGCGCTGATGGATGAGGAATTGGAAACCTTTCGTCAAGAAAATGAAGTTCCGGCCACTGGCTTGAATATGGTGGGTGAATCGATGCCTGCATTTGGGATTGTTGCTGCGGTATTAGGTGTTGTCAATGCACTCGGTGCAGCAGATCGTCCTGCGGGTGAATTGGGAGCGTTGATTGCTCATGCAATGGTAGGAACATTTCTTGGCATTTTAGTCGCATACGGATTTATTTTACCGTTAGCGAGTTTGGTTCGTCAGCGCAGCACTGAGCAGCTCAAGCTAATGGAATGCATCAAGGTCACTTTTTTGTCCTCTTTGCAAGGTTATGCCCCGCAAATTGCAGTCGAGTTTGGTCGTAAGGTGCTGTTTAGCGTAGATAGGCCTTCCTTTATCGAGCTGGAAGACAAAGTTCGTGAAGTGAAAGTGGGTAACCGAACAACTGAAACTAGTGAGGAATAATTGACCATGGCTGGCAATCATCCTCAAATTATTCGTGTCAAAAAACGTGGTGGTCATCAGCAAGGTAGCCATGGAGGTGCATGGAAAATTGCTTATGCAGATTTTATGACTGCAATGATGGCCTTCTTTCTAGTGATGTGGTTGATTTCTATTTCCAGCCCACAAGAGTTAACTAAGATTGCTGAATATTTTCGTACTCCATTAAGTGTTGCGATTAATCCTGGTTCAAAAAGTGGGGACGCGACAAATCCCATACCTGGTGGCGGTAAAGATCCGATATTTCGTGATGGTGATGTGATGCCTGAGCCAAATAATATCATCTCAGGGGATGCTAATTATCGTTTTGAAAAACTAAAAGAAAACCTTGAGCAAGCCATATTACAAGACCCTCGTTTGAATGAATTAAAGCCTCATTTACTTATCGACATGATCAACGATGGTCTACGCATCCAAATCGTTGATAGTGCCAATAGACCGATGTTCAAAGTGGGTTCCGCGATAGTCGAGCCCTATATGCGCGATATTTTACGTGCCATTGCGCCATTACTGAACGACGTACCAAATCGTATTAGCATTTCGGGACACACGGACGATTTACCTTATGCCAGCGAAGCCTATTACAGCAACTGGGAACTGTCATCAGACCGTGCGAACGCTTCTCGCCGTGAACTGATCATGGGTGGCATGGAAGAGCAAAAGATTTTACGTGTTGTTGGGATGGCGTCATCTATCCACTTGGACAAAGAAAATGGCTTAGCGCCAATAAACCGGCGGATCAGCATCATCGTATTAAATGAAGATGAAACTAATCAAATTTTGCATGAATACGATGGAGCAACACCGATTCATGATGTGCTTAAAAAGCCACAACAAGATGTGCCGATTCAGGCAACTAACGAAGTCGTAACCGTTAAAGTGGGAAAATAAATTCACAAATTAACAATGACTTATATCGATAATTAATCAAAATATTCACTGCTAGAGTTTTTAGCAGTGAGCATTAAGTGAAACTTAAGCGAAATTGGATAAAAAGCATGGATATTACCGAGTTTTATCAAACGTTTTTCGATGAAGCGGATGAACTGCTCAGGGATATGGAACAGCATTTACTTGAGCTTGATCCTGTCGACCCAGATAGCGAGCAACTCAATGCCATATTCCGTAGTGCCCACTCGATTAAGGGGGGGGCGGCAACTTTTGGTTTCACGCACCTACAAAATACAACTCACACCTTAGAAAATTTACTCGATAAAGCTCGGCATGACGAGCTAACACTAACACCGGATATTATTGATGTTTTCTTAGATGCTAAGGATGTAATGGCATCACAGTTGGATGCCTATAAAAATGATTCATTACCTGATGATGAAACTTTCCAACATATCTGCGATGTACTAAAAAGTGTGGAGCACGGTGTTGGAGAAGTGAATTTTGATGAGGAGTCTATTGCAGCAATGGAAACGGTTACTGATACCGTTTCAGAATCTGCAATTCAAACCAACACTGCGCTTACGAATGATGAATTTTCTCACTATTTTATCATTACATTGAATTCACTGAAATCAACCGAAGTTGATGTTTTAGCAGATGAATTAGGTCTATTTGGTCGTTTATTCGGTACAGAAAAAAGTGAATCTAGCCTAAAAGCATGGCTGGGAACCAACACGGATATCGATGACATTTGCGGTGTATTGTGTTTCGTCGTGGATGAATCCCAGATTGAGCACTGTGCAACAAATTATGAAGCGTGCCAAGGCTTTATCCTAGGTGGTGGCGAACCAAATAAAGTTGTGGATGTAGAAGCGACTCTCGATGAACTGGCTGCAACGGTAGAAGAATTAGCCGCAATGGTTGAAAAACCGGTAGGGCAGATTGAAACCACTAAAGTGATTGCTCCGGTGGTAACGCCTGCATCTGCTGTATCGTCCTCTTCTTCAGCAAAAAAAGCTGCCGCTGCGAAGCCAAAAGGCGATTCGAGCAGTATCCGTGTCGCTGTTGAGAAGGTTGACCAACTGATTAATTTAGTGGGTGAACTTGTCATTATTCAATCGATGTTGACCCAACATAGCCAGCAAGTTGATCAAAACGAATATTCAGATTTACTCAGTTCCATCGTGCAACTAGAACGAAATTCTCGCGCGCTCCAAGAATCCGTTATGTCCATTCGCATGATGCCGATGGATTATGTATTTAGCCGTTTCCCTAGAATGGTTCGTGATATTGCCTCAAAACTGGGCAAGAAAATAGAGCTTAAGGTGGAAGGTAGCTCGACAGAGTTAGATAAGAGCTTGATTGAACGTATCGTTGATCCATTGAACCACCTTGTACGTAACAGCCTCGACCATGGAATTGAAAAACCAGAAGTTCGTCTTGCTAATGGTAAATCTGAAGCGGGTACGTTAACGCTTTCTGCTGCACATCAGAGTGGCAATATCTGTATTGAAGTTCGTGATGATGGAGCAGGATTGAACCGTGAACGAATTCTTGCCAAAGCCCGCTCTCAAGGCATGAATATTCATGATGCGATGACCAATGACGAAGTCGCGATGCTGATTATGGCGCCAGGATTTTCGACAGCCGAAGTGATTACTGATGTATCAGGTCGTGGCGTGGGTATGGACGTAGTGAAACGTAATATCCAAGACATGGGTGGACGAATTCAAATTGGTTTTACCGAAGGAAAAGGCACCATTATTCGTATTTTACTGCCACTAACATTGGCTATTCTGGATGGAATGTCAGTAAAAGTTGCAGATGACGTTTTCATTGTGCCGCTTAGTGCGATTATTAGTACGCTACAACCTCGCCCTGAAGATATTTATCGTCTCGCGGGAGAAGAAAAAATGCTTTTAGTTCGAGGTGAATATTTACCACTCGTCGAACTCCACCAAGTCTTTTCTATCGAAAATGCCGAACCTAATTTAGCAAATAGCATTGCGTTAATTATTCAAAATGCGGGGCATCGTTTTGCTTTATTAGTCGATAAGTTAGTTGGTCAGCAGCAAGTCGTGGTGAAAAATATTGCCAGTAATTACCGCAAAGTTCCGGGTATTTCCGCCGCAACCATCATGGGCGATGGCTCAGTCTCCCTAATTTTAGATGTTGCAGAATTACAACGAATGAACAACCACATTTTGATTAATAAGAAACAGCCTGTTTCTCAACCCGTAATGCACTAAATAGAGGCTAAACACCATGTCTATGTTAGATGATGATTTAAACAAGCTCGAAGAAGAAAAAAATGGCGAAGGCTACCTCGTTTTTACGCTTGGTGAAGAAGAGTACGGAATTGAAATTTTAAAAGTACAGGAAATTCGTGGTTACGAGCAAGTAACGCGTATAGCGAACACGCCTCATTTTATTAAAGGCGTTACTAATCTGCGTGGAGTGATAATTCCTATCATCGATCTGCGGATTAAATTTTCCCATGAAAATGTGGTGTACAACGATAATACGGTCGTCATTGTGGTTAACCTGAAAGACCGCGTTGTCGGGATTGTGGTTGATGGCGTATCGGATGTGTTGGTGCTGAATGAAGATCAAATCGCTCCACCACCAGATTTTGCTGTCACGTTATCTACTCAGTATTTAACTGGGCTGGGTACGATGGGTGAAAGGATGTTAATTCTCGTCGATATTGAAAAATTATTGACCAGTGAAGAAATGGCACTAATCGACCATATTGCGGAGTGATCATCCGCTGATCACCTCGTTTCTGCTGTCAATTTGCTCAAAAATGCCAGAGGCACTCACTAAAGTTTTTGAGCAGATGACCGATATCCAAATTACAACAACATTATGTTAGTAAAACGCCATGTACAGTCGAATTAAAATCGTTTCAGGACTTTTGTCCGTTATTTTTCTTTTTATTTTATTGCAGCTGGTTTCAAGTGGTTTGATGTTTACCAAACTAGGCGATAACAGCGACAGCATTAATTATTTGAATTCTCTTCAACGCCAAAGACAAGTTCTTACTGAAAGTTGGGTTAATTTATTACAGGCTCGCTCTGATTTAAACCGCTCGATCAATGCTTATTTGTTGGAAGAACTCAACATTAAGGATGATGCATCAGCTGGTGACTTAATCAAATCGGCACATGATAAATTTACAGCCGCTGATGACGCTTACGGTCGATACAGAAAGATGATGGAAAATACCTCCATTGATAAAGACCAGTTTGATAGATTGCTCAAGTCTTATGAAGACTATCGGGTGGCATTAACAAAACTCGCTGAATATGCGGAAAAAGGTGACTTAAACGGTTTCTATGCTCATAGAACATCGGGACTACAAGCTAAATTTGAAGAGCAATTCAGTGCTTATTTTGCTGATATTGCAGCTGATTTCCAAGCTGAAATTGATAATGCAGAAGGAAACTACCGTGAATCTTTATATATGCTGGTGGTTTTATCAATCTTGTTAGCACTGATTGGTTTCTTCAGTTATCGCTATGTGCGTAAAGGAATTACTGAGCCATTAAATACACTGATTGAGCGCATCAAAGTATTTGCAGCAGGGGACTTAACACCCAAAATTGATACCTCAGCACACAATGAAATTGGTGAGTTAGCTGGTGGTGTTCAGCATATGCAACAAGAGCTGATCAATACGGTGCGTGGTGTTCTAGATGGTAGTGAAACTATCTATCAAGGAACCACAGAAATTGCAGCCGGTAATAATGATTTGTCATCGCGGACTGAACAGCAGGTAGCTTGTTTAGAAGAAACTTCAGCGAGCATGAGCGAGTTAACGGCGACCGTTAAACAGAATACTGAATATGCTCATCAAGCGAGTGAGTTCGCGAGCCAAGCCTCAGTGATTGCAAAAGAAGGCGGCAAAGTCGTCTCTAATGTGGTTCACACCATGCGCAATATTGCGGATAGCTCCCAAAAAATCTCTGACATTACTGCGGTCATCGATAGCATCGCATTCCAAACCAACATCTTAGCGCTTAATGCTGCCGTAGAAGCTGCACGTGCCGGTGAACATGGTCGTGGATTTGCTGTTGTTGCTGACGAAGTTCGTAACCTAGCTCAACGCAGTGCGGATGCAGCGAAAGAGATCAAAACGCTGATCGAAGACTCTGTTTCTAGAACGGATGTTGGGGCTCGTCAAGCAGAAGATGCTGGCGAAACTATGACCAAAATTGTTGATTCTGTCACTCGTGTTACCGACATCATGACGCACATCGCTACAGCGTCAGATGAGCAAAGCAAAGGGATTTCTCAAGTCAGCATCGCAGTGGCTGAGATGGATAAAGTGACTCAACAAAATGCCTCACTTGTCGAGCAATCGGCAGTGGCTGCTAACGTACTGGAAGAGCAAGTCGCTAAGCTCTCTCAATTAATTTCCATTTTCCGTTTACCTGCACTGGATCATGGCAAAGTACGCAATGCTCAACCTGCACCAAGAACAGTCTCTAATATTGTTAAAACACCGGATTTATCTAAAATTTCTTCGAAAAATCATAAAGATGATGATAATTGGGAAACCTTCTAAAAAGTAAATCCAATCTAGCGCTGTGGGAGTTTATCCCGCAGCGTTTTTATATGTTTAAGCTCGATAATTAAAAAGAGCCAATTATTTGGCTGTCATAAGTAGGGGATTAAATATGTTAGGAAAAAATATCAAAATTTCAGTGAGCTTATACTTACTCCTAATCCTATTTTGTGGCATGCAGTTAGCCTCAAGTGGGATTTCTGTAGGTATCGTCAATAGTGAACTGAAATCTTTAGAAAATATTGATTTGGGATCTAAAAAGCGTGCATTACTTGAAGAGACCAGCAAGCACTTAATGCAGGCACGCAATAGCCTGACACAAATTGCTTTATTACTGAAAGAAGGCGGCCACAACGATTTAATCGAAGAAACCCGCAAGATTTTTGATGATTACTTAGTCGAAGCAAATAACGATTACGCCGAATTTAAAGCCCAACCTGTGTTGAGTGAAAAAGAAAATCTCTCTGCATTAGAAGAGAAATTTAACTCTTTTATTGTCACGTTAAATGCCTTGAATACTCACCTTGATAACAATGATGTCGCGGCGTATATCGCATTACCCGCTCAAAAAAACCAAGATGAATTAATTAAGGTTATTAACAGTTATCTTTCTGTTTTAAATGATGAAAGCAATGCCTCCATTGCAGATGCAAGATTCTATAACCAATTTGCATGGACCTCATTCTTCAGTGTCGTTGTCATTATCTTTTTGGTCATTGGTGTTGTACACCTGTGGCTCAAACGCAAAGTTATTTCCCCGTTAAACAGCATGAGTGAACATTTCATGCAGGTTGCGGAAGGAAAACTGAATCAGAATATTGAAATTTCATTCCGTGATGAAATTGGCGATGTTTTCGAAAAATTGAAATTGATGCAGCATTCACTGGCAAAAACAGTGACATCTATTCGAGTGAATACAGACCAAATGTCTACCGGTATTCGCGAGATTGCTCTAGGCAATAATAACTTATCCTCAAGAACTGAACAGCAAGCCGCATCATTAGAAGAAACGGCAGCAAGTATGGAAGAGTTGACCGCGACGGTAAAACAAAACGCGGATAATGCACGTCAAGCGAGTGAATTAGCCGTGACTGCATCAAGAACAGCAACCAAAGGTGGCGAAATTACGGAAGAGGTCATTGACACAATGACTTCGATTTCTAATAGCTCACAAAAAATCAGCGCCATTATTAGTGTTATTGATGGTATTGCATTCCAAACCAATATTTTAGCACTGAATGCGGCGGTTGAAGCGGCACGAGCGGGTGAACAAGGTCGTGGATTCTCTGTGGTAGCGGGTGAAGTTCGCGCATTAGCACAACGTAGCGCTGAAGCAGCAAAAGAGATCAAAGCGCTGATCGATGAATCAGTTGGACGTGTTAGCCAAGGTTCTGTATTGGTCAATGAAGCTGGGCAAACCATGAACGAATTGGTAGCAGCAGTAAATCAAGTTACTGAATTAATGGGAAATATTGCATCCGCTTCCAATGAGCAGAGTCGTGGTATCGAACAAGTAGCCGTTGCTGTAAGTCAAATGGACTCAGTGACCCAACAAAACGCCGCTCTTGTTGAGCAATCAACCAGTGCAACCGCCGCCTTAGAAGATCAGGCGAATAACTTGGTTGAAACCGTGGCATTTTTTGAATTACCTGAGCAATCAGGACGAATGAGACGCTGATTAGGATCTCTTCCTAGCTCGTTACATGTTCGACAATTTGGCAGCCATATTACTGGCTGCCTCACCGGTTTTTATTGAATAGGACGACAAGTACGATGCTTTTAGTACCACAAATAGAACCTTTGACTGACGATGAATTTGGTCGAGTTTGTCGATTCATTCATAAAAAGTCTGGGATCGTCCTTACGATGAATAAAAAAAACATGGTCTATAACCGACTGTTAAAGCGGTTAAGGGACTCTAATATCGACAATTTTTCTGACTACTTACGGATGCTAGAACGCGAGCCAATGAATCCAGAATGGCAAGCATTTGTTAACGCATTAACGACGAATTTAACAGCATTTTTCCGAGAGCCTCATCACTTCGAAACCTTGACTGATTTCCTGAGAAGCCGACGTAATACCAACATTAACATATGGTGTGCGGCATCTTCTACGGGGGAAGAACCTTACTCAATCGCGATGACAGTGAGCGATGTTTTGGGTTCTAGTGCAGCAACCGCAAAGGTGATGGCAAGCGATATCGATACGGAAGTTTTAGAAAAAGCGAAACAAGGGATTTATCGAGTCGAAGAGTTGAAAAACCTCAGCGCATTACAGCGCCAACGTTATTTCATGAAAGGGGTGGGGGAATATGAAGGTTTTGCCCGTGTAAAACCCGCGCTGAGCAATATGATTGAATTTCGTCACTTAAATTTAAGTGACAGTGATTGGCAAATACAGCATCGATTTGATGCAATCTTTTGCCGTAACGTCATGATTTATTTTGATAAAGAAATGCAGATAAAACTACTAGAGCGCTTTGCGCCATTATTAAAGCCAGACGGCTTATTGTTTATCGGTCACT
Source organism: Providencia rustigianii DSM 4541 (assembly GCF_000156395.1). Classification (GTDB taxonomy): domain Bacteria; phylum Pseudomonadota; class Gammaproteobacteria; order Enterobacterales; family Enterobacteriaceae; genus Providencia; species Providencia rustigianii. The sequence continues at coordinate 837,622 of NZ_GG703817.1, read as the reverse complement.
CTGAAAATATTTCTCAACTATCCAAACAGTTTGTGATCAACGGACAAACCGTCTATAGCTTGCAATCAGTGAGGAGAGAATAATGAAAAAAATCAAAGTATTGTGTGTTGATGACTCCGCGCTGATGCGCCAATTGATGCGTGAAATCATTAATAGCCACCACGATATGGAAGTCGTCGATACGGCGCCAGATCCCTATGTAGCTCGGGATCTGATTAAACAGCTAGAACCTGACGTTGTGACCCTTGATGTTGAAATGCCAAGAATGGATGGTATTGATTTTTTAGAAAAATTAATGCGATTACACCCAATTCCGGTTGTTATGGTGTCGACGTTAACATCTAAAGGCTCTGAGGTGACATTAAAAGCATTGGAGCTGGGCGCGGTGGACTTTGTGACTAAGCCACAGATTGGTATCCGCGAAACCATGATGAGCTATCGTGAGTTAATAGGTGAAAAAATTCGCGCCGCTGCGATGTCTAAAATGTCACAACGCAGCCGTTTTGCTCGTACAGAGAAAAAAGTGCCGGAGCCTGTGACATTAGCTAAACCACTTTCGCCATATGCGTGCAATAGCCGAGTGATAGCGGTAGGGGCATCGACAGGGGGGACGGAAGCTATTCGTCAATTCTTAGAGATGCTACCAAGAGAATGTCCTCCGGTAGTGATCACTCAGCATATGCCTGCGGGTTTTACGCGCTCTTTTGCCGAGCGGCTTAACAAGCTGTGCTCATTAACGGTTAAAGAAGCTGAGCACAACGAATTGCTGCAAAAAGGCTGCGCTTATATTGCCCCCGGAGATTCTCATATGCTCATTACGGATAAAGGCAAAGGCTACCAAATTATTTTAGAACAAAGTGAACCCGTGAACCGTCATCGCCCTTCGGTGGATGTGATGTTCGATTCTGTGGCGAAACATGTCGGTCGTAAATGTATTGGGGTGTTATTGACCGGAATGGGAATGGATGGCGCGAAAGGTTTACTGAATTTGCACCAACAGGGCGCAATAACCTATGCCCAGAATGAAAGCAGTTGTGTGGTATTTGGTATGCCTCGTGCAGCGATCGAAATGAATGCTGCTGATGAGGTGCTCGATATCCTTAAAATTGCCCCGAGTTTGTTAACAAAACTTTCGTCTGTCACCATTTAGTGATGGCAGTTATTCATCATTGTATTTTTTGAAGGAGTGGTTATGGCCGCTAAAGATCTCAGTTTTCTGGTTGTTGATGATTTCTCCACGATGCGCAGAATCGTTCGCAACTTATTAAAAGAACTTGGTTTTAATAAAATCGATGAAGCCGAGGATGGGGTTGATGCACTGGAAAAAATCCGTGCTGGAAATATCGATTTTGTGGTTGCTGACTGGAATATGCCCAATATGGATGGCTTGGAATTGCTGAAAACTATCCGTGGAGATGAAGCACTTAAACATATTCCTGTACTGATGGTGACGGCTGAAGCGAAGAAAGAAAACATCATTGCGGCAGCTCAAGCTGGTGCTAGCGGTTATGTTGTGAAACCGTTTACGGCGGCAATTCTTGAAGAAAAATTGAACAAAGTGTTTGAAAAAATGGGGCTGCAATAATCGCGCTTGCTAAAGGAGACAGTGATGATTGAACAAGTAACAATGAACGGCAGCCGCACAGGTACTGGAAATGAAGATTTAAAACAGGTCATTACACGTATTGGTACTTTGATGCGAACACTGAGAGAGAGCATGCGTGAGCTTGGTCTTGAAAAAGTGTTCAACAAGCCGTGGCCAGTATTCCAGATGGTAAAGATCGTTTACGTTATATCGCTCAAATGACGGCACAAGCGGCAGAAAAAACCCTGAATGGCATCGATGTCATTAAGCCGCTACAAGTGAACATGAACAAAAATGCGATAGCGCTGCAACAACAGTGGCAAGCGGTTGCATCAAATGATGTTCCCGCCGAGCTACGTGAATCGACTCAAGATTTTTTGGGAACCGTGATTCAAGATAGTGAAGTGACTAAAGCGGAACTTATGGAAATCATGATGGCTCAAGACTTCCAAGATTTAACGGGTCAAGTCGTCAAAAAAATGATGGAAGTCGTTGAAGAAGCGGAAAAACAACTGCTAGCTTTATTAATGGAAAATACACCGCCAGAAATGCGTGCAAAAACCCAAAGTGAAAGTCTGCTAAATGGACCGCAGATTAATAAAGAGGGTGTGAATGTGATGGCATCGCAGTCACAGGTGGATGATCTTTTAGATGAACTAGGTTTTTAATTTTCGCTTTCTGCCATATTTTGAGTCATAGCATTGTTGGTTGCTCTTAGCTATGACTCAAACTACTTTGATTTATCTGTCAGAAAAACGTATTAAATGGCACTTGTTCACATTTAAACTGAGACTTTGCTTAAAGTGAATCTTGCTAAGATTATTTTTTCTTATTGAGCATCGACTTTAAATCAGCGAACGGATTATAGGTCGCTTCACCAACATCTTTTTGTGCATCTTCCCCAGCCACAACCGTTGTTCCGTATTGATCCGCTTCAGTATATTTTGAGTGTTCATGGTCATGACAAAATAGACACAATAACTCCCAGTTACTGCCATCCTCTGGGTTATTGGTATGGTCGTGATCAATATGGTGAACTGTTAATTCGCGTAGATTTGAATAAACAAACTCCCGTGTACAGCGTCCACATACCCACGGATAGATTTTTAGTGCTTTCTCACGGTAGCCACTTTCCAACCGAGTGTAGTTTTTTGGGATCAGAGCCATAATAAATAGTACCTGTTATCAATAGATGGTTTTGCATTTCTGCTATCAATATACCGCATTTTACATCATGGGTATTATAGGAAATAAATTTTTAAATTATCTCTTTTTTGCAGGTTTCATATCTTATTGCGAAACGCTTCCCAAAGTTGATGTCATATTACTCAATTGCCCAAAAACCCCTGCGAAGTGCATCTAATTTCCACCATTGAATTTTTTACACTCTGTCATGCTATAGCGACTATACGTATAGGCTGAATTTTTGGAAGCGATGTGTCCGACGAAAGTGATGTAGAAAAAACAGAAGAACCCACGCCCCATAAAAAGCAAAAAGCCAAAGATGATGGGCAAATCGTTCGATCAAAAGAACTGAGCTCCCTGATGATGATGTTAGCTGGGGTCAGTTTACTGTGGCTAAGTGGTGGGCACCTTGCCGCACAATTACGTCAAATCATGCGCCAAGGGTTTATTTTTGATGGTCACTACCTACAGAACACAAAGCTGATGCTCAATTATTTAGGCTCGGTAGTGAGTGAAGCACTATTTGCATTATTACCCGTGATTGGTGGGTTGGCGCTAGTTGGAATTTCAGCATCCTCATTGGTAGGAGGACTGCTATTCAACAGTAAGCTGATTAAATTTGATCCTAAAAAATTAGATCCGATTAAAGGATTGAAACGAATTTTTTCAATGAATGCCTTATCCGAGCTATTTAAGGCGATCTTGAAATCTTTATTTGTGGGACTGGGGACATGGATTTTTCTTTGGCAAAGTTGGCCATCATTACTGCATTTGGTGATGGAGCCCCCTGTCACGGCATTAGGAAATGCGCTAGAAAAAGTCATTTTTGCCGGTTACTTGATTGTTTTTATGTTGATTCCGATGGTGGCATTTGATGTGTTTTACCAATTTCGTTCGCATTTAAAAAAATTACGAATGAGCCGCCAAGAAATTAAAGATGAATTCAAGCAGCAAGAGGGTGACCCGCATATTAAAGCCAAAATTCGTCAACAACAGCGTGCGATTGCTCGCAACCGAATGATGGCCGATGTTCCCAGTGCAGATGTTATCGTCACTAACCCAACACACTATGCGGTAGCACTCAAATATGATGATAAAAAAATGGGGGCTCCAAAGGTATTGGCAAAAGGGGCGGGAGTTATCGCTCAACGCATAAAAGAAATTGGCGAAGAGAATCGAATTTTACAACTTGAAGCTCCTCCGTTAGCGCGTGCGTTATATCGACACGCTGAGATTGGACAAAGTATTCCTGTTGCGCTGTATGCAGCAGTAGCAGAAGTTTTAGCATGGGTTTACCAATTACGCCGTTGGCGTCGAGAAGGTGGCCTGAAACCCAAAAAACCGAAAAATTTACCAGTGCCACCGACGCTGGATTTTGCTGGAGATGACAATCGCGATGGCTAATTTGGCTACACTTTTAAAATTGCCGAAGAACTTACAGGGAACTCAGTGGCAAATTCTCGCTGGGCCCGTACTGATTTTGCTGATCTTGTCGATGATGGTTTTACCATTACCGGCATTTTTGCTCGACCTGCTGTTTACCTTTAATATTGCGCTCTCCATCATGGTGTTGTTAGTGGCGATGTTCACTAAACGGACATTGGATTTTGCGGCTTTCCCAACGATTTTATTATTTGCCACATTACTGCGTTTATCGCTCAATATCGCCTCTACTCGAATTATTTTATTAGATGGTCACACCGGACCTGATGCCGCAGGACGGGTAGTTGAAGCTTTTGGTCATTTCTTGGTAGGTGGTAATTTTGCCATTGGTATCGTGGTATTTATTATTCTCGTCTTGATTAACTTTATGGTCATTACCAAAGGTGCGGGGCGTATTGCTGAAGTGGGCGCTCGTTTTGTTCTTGATGGTATGCCTGGTAAGCAAATGGCAATCGATGCGGACTTAAACGCAGGAATTATTAATGATGATGAAGCCAAAAAACGCCGCTCAGAAGTAACTCAAGAAGCAGATTTTTACGGTTCGATGGATGGTGCGAGTAAGTTTGTCCGTGGTGATGCTGTCGCCGGTATTATGATCATGGTCATCAACGTGATTGGTGGTTTAATCATTGGTGTTGCTCAACACAATATGACCTTAGGTGATGCCACCAGTACATATACCCTATTAACTATTGGTGATGGACTTGTCGCTCAGATCCCAGCATTGATTATCTCTACCGCCGCAGGGGTAATTGTTACCCGTGTTGCAACCGATGAAGATGTCGGTGAGCAGATGGTCACTCAACTATTTAATAATCCTAGAGTTATGTGGCTAAGTGCGGGAGTTTTAGGGCTTATTGGTCTGATTCCTGGCATGCCAAATTTCGTGTTTCTCTTATTTACTGCGGCGCTAGCTGCATTAGGTTGGTATCTCGTTCGTAAATCCCAAAGCCCAGAGAAAGTTTCTGATGACGGTCAAGCACAACACTTTCAAGAAGCCAATAAAGTAGTGGAAGCGACTTGGGAGGATGTTCAGTTAGAGGACTTATTAGCGATGGAAGTGGGCTATCGCTTAATTCCACTCGTCGATAATGACCAGCAAGGGGAATTATTAGGCCGTTTGCGTGGATTACGGAAAAAGTTTGCTCAAGAAGTCGGGTACTTACCACCCGTGGTGCATATCTGCGATAACTTAGAATTGTCGCCATGTGAGTATCGTATTCTTATTAAAGGCGCAGAGGTCGGGCGCGGCGAAGCACAACCTGGTCGTAGCCTAGCGATTGATCCGGGAAATGCCGCTGGTTCATTGCAAGGGGATGTGACGAAAGAGCCAGCGTTCGGCTTACCTGCGGTTTGGATTGATGATGATTTCCGTGAACAAGCACAAATCCAAGGCTATACGGTTGTTTCTGCCAGTACCGCAGTAGCAACACACTTCAATCAAATTTTACTGCAATATTCAAGTACATTGTTTGGGCGTCAAGAAGCCCAAATGTTGTATGACCGAGTGAAAAAAGAGATGCCAAAACTGGCGGATGACCTGATCCCAGATACTATATCTTTGACAATTTTACATCGCGTTCTGCAAAACTTATTGATGGAAGATGTCGTGATCCGCGATATGCGCACCATTATTGAAACCTTAGCTGAAATGTCAGGGGAAAATGGTGAACAAAAAGATACCGACTATCTGACTTCTCAGGTACGGATCGCGCTTGGACGGGCAATTACCCAACAGTGGTTTGGTAATGCAGAAGAAATCCAAGTCATTGGTCTCGATGCTAAGTTAGAACAAATTCTGTTACAAGCGGCTAAAAATGGTGGCGGTTTAGAACCAAATCTTGCGCAATTTATTCAATCTCAAGCGGAAGAAGCGATTTCTCATCAAGAAGCCATGGGGGCACCAACGGTATTATTGGTGAATCACAGTTTACGATTGATATTGTCTCGTTTCTTGCGTCGTAGCTTGCCACAGTTGGTCGTGATGTCGAATTTAGAGATGACGGATCATCGTAAGATTAGAATGACGTCGATGATTAGCGGGTCATAAACAACCGATTAATTTATTGTTTAATACAGACAGGTAGCAGGCGATTTAATGGGGTTTTCTTGATGAAATCTTGTTTTTCGCCTGTTTTTTATTGATGCCAACTGTAGTAAGGATTACTATGGTTTAATTGGTGGGCTAAGGATGGCAATTTATAAAACTAAGATTTTTAAGAGTAAGCTAAAAAAGCTAGAACTGGATGAAATTGACGTATTGTTAGCGGCTAAGCAGGTTTTATCCGGCTGTTATGAAGCGGATTTGGGTGGCGGTGTGATTAAAAAGCGTCTGGCTATTCAAGGCTTTGGGAAAAGAGCTGGAATACGAACGATTATTTTTTATAAACAAGGTTCTCATCTATTTTTTGCTGATGGTTGGTCCAAATCACGATTAGCCTCAAAAGGAAGAAAAGAAATTGAGGATGATGATCTTGAATCCTATAAAGATATTGCTCGAATATTACTAAATTCTGATCCAATGAAAATTGCACATATGCTTAAAACTGGCTATTTAATTGAGGTAGAAAATGTCTAATACGATGAAAGAGTTACTTGAATTTGCTCAAGGATTGGAAAAGATTGGAGTGACTGATGATATTGCCTCTCGACGTATTGAAGCAAGAATTAAGGCGAGAGAGTTAAAGGAGAAATTTAGTGCTCTTAAGCCAATGACGGGTGAGGATATTAAACGTATTCGCGAAGAGAATAATATTTCTCAATCATCTTTAGCGCTTATATTAAATATGACAAAAGAAAGTGTGTCTAAGTGGGAACGTGATGAAATCAAACCCAACGGCGCAGCGTTGAGATTACTAAATTTAATCGAGCAAAAGACTCTGATTATTTAACCAGATAGAGATAGATAACAGGGAGATAGTCAGAAATCTAAATCGAGATTTTCTTTCCTAATGCAGGGCGTTTCGACTCTAAACCATCGGCACCATATGTGGATTGATTATTGTGTTTTTTCACAAAATTAAGGCGCTGTGAGTTCAGTTCAATATGCAGTTGTAGCATTTGGTGATTACGATAATTTAGCTCTTTTAATGAAGTGGTCAGGGCTTTAATCGATTCCCAAATATTACTCAGTACAAGGTTGTCATCGTAAGGCGCTGCAATCTGCGCTTGCTCTTCTAGCTGCAAACGGTGATTTTCTCCGTGACTAATAGCGGCGACCAAAAAGCGTTTTTGCTCAGTCGTTTCCTGAAAAGGTGACGGTGGAACGCGATGATAACCTAATAATAACTCTTCATTTTTCATCACAATTTCCAGTGATTGCAAATGACCCAATTGTTGTTCTAGTAATAGCAATAATTCGTCGTTCATAGTAATTCAATTTATTTCATGGAAAGCATACATTCATGGGCGTCACGCAAAATGCCATCAGCAATTTTACCTGCATCCATCGTTAAAGTGCCGTCTTTGATAGCTTGCTTGATCTTCTCGACTTTTGCCGTATCAATATCGGTTGCTTGAGGCTGGAGTAATTTCTTTTGTAATTCGCTGGGTGCGAAAGAACTTTCTTTAACTGCTTCATTAGCTGAAATTTTTTTATCGCGCATCGGGGCTGTCGCATCTTGTGGATCGCGAGTCGTAACCTGAGTCAGCGCAGAAATTGCAGATGTTTGCTCAATAGCCATAGTGTTTTTTCCTGTTCCCGATATTTTTCATATAGTCAGTTATCGGCAGATATTAATGAACCTTTAATATTCCGTTATATTTCAAGTTGCCGCTATGCCACTTTTTTATTTTTTACTATGTCGGACGAATTGTAAAAATTATACCTGCAATTCCCATGAAAAACAGAAAATTATCATCCGCTAAGTTAATGATTATATTTCGCTTTCAATTAATTCAATGCAACCTGAACACTGCCATTTTCTTGAGCCTCACCATTCACAACTTGCCCATTAATTAACCGGACTCGAATATTCTCGCCGATGACAGCGTTGTTAATCGCTCTTCCTTCGTATTTCACCGAAAAATTATTTCCAGTCGCGAACACATGTACGGTTTGACCTGATTTGATTGCCCAAGGACGTCTTACCATTGAGTTGGTTAATGTTTGTCCCGCAGTAATATTACGTAGAGCAATGGTTCCACGTAATGCTATTTTTTCTGTTGCTGCTCCAGACGGTAATTGATGGATTAACCCTTTTTTTGTGCCGATATCTACAAATTCAATTGTCTCACCACGATTGATATTACGGGTTGCCACATAATATTGACCGGTCACATTGACGACTAATTGAATATATTGTTTTTTTTTGTCGCACTGTACGGGTAAGGAGACATTGCCCATATTTCTGCCCCCGCTTGGTGGGCTAATTTGGGGCTTATCACATTTTGGCCATTTATCTATCGGCGTTTTTATTTCAATGGAGACAGTATTTTGTTTACCGTGAACATGGCGAAAATACTGGTCAATATCTTGGGGTAGTGAAGCTTGAACAGATAAAGGAATTAGATTTAATAGACTGATATATAAAATATATTTAACTAAATAAACACGTCTCATTACACCATTTCCTTTTCAGTATCTCACTTTTATTCCGCTGAAGTTTACCGACATCCTCAATAATGAATGAGGCAAATAGGTCAATAATTTTGCCTTTATCTCGCCATTAGATTTTTTATCTGCCAGCTAATATGAGCATCGAATTTTTGTATTGATGAAATCTGCAACCAAAAAATTCCTAATTTACTCATTAAAAAGTTAGGAATTGACTGAAATCCATTGAGGGTAACCATGATTGATAAATTAGATGCCACTTTTGCTTTTCAACAGCGGGCTTTGTCCATAAGAGAAGCAAGACAGACCGTTTTGGCATCTAACATCGCCAACGCGGATACCCCAGGCTATCAAGCTCGTGACATCGATTTTAATCGTCAATTGCAGCAAGCGATGGATAAAGGAGTTGTTAAAGGTAAGGGAATTTCACTGGCTGTGACGGCGAAAGGGCACATTGAAGGGCATGATATGCAGCCTGCGGCAATGGATCTGAAATACCGAGTGCCTTACCAAACATCAATGGACGGAAATACCGTTGATATGGATATAGAACGTAGTCAATTTGCTGACAACACGTTGAAATATCAAGCCGATCTTACATTTATTAATAGCCAAGTCAAAAGTATGTTGGCCGTTCTACAGCAAGGGTAATTGTCATGGCTCTATTGAGTATTTTTGATATCTCCGCTTCCGCATTAACTGCGCAATCTCAACGCCTGAACGTGAGTGCCAGTAACATGGCGAACGCGGAAAGTGTGGCGGGTCCCGATGGACAACCTTACCGTGCAAAACAGGTCGTTTTCCAAATGGCTCCGCAAGGTCGTCATCAAGTGGGGGGCGTGCGAGTCAGTGAACTGATTGAAGATCCTTCTCCACCGCGCATGGAGTATAAACCGGGACATCCTCTTGCTGATGAAAAAGGTTATGTCCAGATGCCGAATGTCGACACGGTTGGTGAGATGATCAACACCATATCGGCATCACGTAGCTATCAAGCTAACTTAGAAGTGATGAATACCGCTAAAACATTGCTACAGAAAACCTTAACGCTAGGTCAGTAACGGAGACGCGAAATGGGAATTTCTGCCTCAATGAATGATTCTTTGGATAACTCTGTTGCAGGCCCAGCGGCTGTGGCAAGTAATGTACCAAAGAAAAGTCAAAGTGATGATATGCGTGACACATTTCTAACCATGATTGTGACGCAAATGCAAAACCAAGACCCCACAAAACCGATGGATAATGCCGATTTGACGGGGCAATTAGCGCAAATAGCCACCCTCGAGAGCATGAATAAGTTGAGCGATAGCGTGAGTGGCATTTCTCAGCAAATTGGTTCTGGACAATCATTACAGGCGACGCAATTAGTTGGAAAAGGGGTCCTGATCCCGCGTAATGAAATCATTTTAGCGTCACTGAAAAAAGAGAGTAACGGTGAAAATAGTACCGTGACCAAACCAGCAAATCCATTGCCAGATGAGGTGATCAGCGCGAACAGCCCATCGAATTTTGGTCTCAGTAATCTAGGGGCTAATGAAGGTGATGAGGGCTCTGAAGAGCCACAAACCGATTATATTTCATCGCCATTTGGTTTCTTCTTACCGAAGTTAGCCGATACCGTTGAAATTACCATTCGTGACAAAAACCGCACAGTTATCCGCACCATTAGCTATGACTCAGAAGTTAAACCCGATATTTACGATATGGCATGGGATGGGCGTGATAACAACGGCAATTTGGTTGCTGACCCGAAAGGTAAATATTTCTTTGATGTGAAAGCCGTCAGGATGGGGTCTGAAATTGAGGTCACCAAACTCGGCTATACCCGTGTCAATGGTGTAACACCCGGCTCAGATGCACCGTTATTGGATGTCGGCATAGGGCAAAGTGTGCCACTAAGCAGCATCTTCAAAGTGTATCCCGCATCTTAATTTTATTCCCCAAATATTTATGGAGAAAATATGTCTTTTTCACAAGCAGTTAGCGGCTTAAATGCAGCATCAGCGGGGCTAGATTCAATTGGTAACAATATTGCCAACTCCGCAACCAATGGTTTTAAAGGGGCAACGACATCGTTCGCTGATATGTTTGCCGGCTCAGGTGTTGGGTTAGGGGTTAACGTTGCTGCGGTTACCCAAAACTTTAAAGATGGTCCTATTACCCGAACTGATAGAGCGACCGATGTAGCGATTTCGGGCAACGGTTTTTTCCGTGTTGAAGACCAAAATGGTGATGTTTTTTATAGCCGTGATGGGCAATTTCAGCGCGATAAAAGCGGTAATTTAGTGAATAACCAAGGCATGGTTGTGACGGGGTATCCCGCTAGCGTTGATGCTAAAGGCAATGTGTCAATTCAAAGTGGTGGCGTACCTGCGGGCATGAATATCCCAACGGATATGATGGATGCAAAAAAATCTGAATTAGCCAAGTTAACCATTAACCTAAATTCAGAAGATAAAATTAAAGAAAAAGCGTTTGATGTTAACAACCCAGATGACATCGCGACGTATAACTTTAGTACCACGATGACTTCCTATGATAGCCAAGGGAATACTCATGAGATTTCTGTTTATTTTGTTAAAGGCGCAAATAATGAATGGAAAGTGTACGCCAAAGACGCAAATGAAACGAAAGCTACTCAGCTGATAAATACGGAAGAACCCACAGATCCGGCTGACCCAGTAATAGTTCATGACAGACTCGTTTTTGATGGGAATGGTCGTTTACAAGCACCAACAGATGCAATATTTGATTTTGATTATAAAGGATTAAATGGTGCAAATGATGGAGTTCTGAAAATTGACTTAAATAAAACCCGTCAACAAAAAGTCAGTGAATCTTCAGTCAGTGCCATCGATGTTAATGGCTATCCCGCAGGTGAATACACCACCTTCAAGATCGAAGATAACGGTCTGGTTGTGGCTAACTATTCTAACCAACAAAAACGTGTTGTTGGTCAAATCGCCTTATCTGCATTTGCTAACCCAAATGGTTTAGTTTCCCAAGGGGGTAACGTCTGGGCATCTTCAAATGCGTCGGGTAACCCGATGGATGGCGTACCGGGTGTGGGTCAGTTCGGTAAATTAACTAGCGGTGCATTAGAGTCCTCAAACGTGGATATGAGCCAAGAGCTGATTAGCATGATCGTGATGCAGCGTAACTATCAATCCAACGCACAAACCATCAAGACTCAAGACCAAATGCTACAAACATTGGTTAACTTACGTTAAGGGTAGAGGTTGTCCATGGATCATGTCATTTATACCGCAATGGGCGGGGCGCGTCATGCGCTTGAAAATCAAGGGATTGTTTCTAATAACATTGCCAACGTTTCCACGGCGGGTTTTAAAGCTCAACTTTCTGCGATGCGTGCAGTGCCTATTCATGGGGATAGCGAGCAGACTCGGACGATGGTAGTGGCTTCAACGCCCGGTGCGGATATGAGCCAAGGACCACTGAATTACACAGGAAAAGCCACGGACGTGGCATTGAATGATAAACACTTTTTGGCGGTCGCATTAGCAGATGGCTCAGAGGCGTATACCCGTAACGGGAACATTCAAGTATCCCCTGATGGTGAATTAATGATTGGTGGGAATCTTCTGCAAGGTGATGGTGGTCCTATTGATGTTCCACCGAATGCCGATCTGACTATTGGGGCTGATGGAACGATCACGGCGCTATTAGCCACAGACCCACCGACGATGCTAGGGCAGATTGGTCGATTAAAAGTCGTTGAAGCACAGCCGAATGAGCTGATTCGTGGTGAAGATGGATTATTCCATTTATCGGCGCAGGCACAAGCGGCAAACGGTAATGGCTTGCAACAAAGTGGCCGAGCCATTGTGACGTCAGGTGTTATTGAAGGCAGTAATGTCAATGCAGCTGAAGCCATGGTGTCAATGATTGCGAATGCTCGACATTTTGAAATGCAAATGAAAGTGATCCATAGCGCGGATGAAAATGCACAGCGTGCTAATCAACTACTCACTGTCAGCTAATTGTTAGTAAGGAATTACTATGATCCGTTCTTTATGGATTGCAAAAACAGGGCTTGATGCCCAACAAACAAACCTTGACGTCATTTCCAACAACTTGGCAAACGTCAGCACTAACGGTTTTAAACGTCAACGTGCTGTTTTTGAAGATTTACTTTATCAAAACATCCGCCAGCCGGGTGCGATGAGTTCAGATCAAACTTCATTACCTTCAGGTTTACAAATGGGTACGGGTGCGCGTCCAGTAGCAACAATGCGTATCCACAGCCAAGGTAATTTAAACAAAACAGGTACCACAACCGATATCGCCATCAAGGGACAAGGCTTTCTGCATGTTCAGATGCCAGATGGTACTGATGCCTATACTCGTGATGGTGCATTGCAGCCTAACCAAGATGGTCAATTAGTGACGTCAAGTGGCTATCAAGTCGTTCCTGCGATTATGATCCCTGAAAATGCGAACAGCCTAAGTATTGCGCGTGATGGTACCGTTTCTGTCACGGTATACGGTGATAACCAGCCTCAGCAAATTGGTCAAATTACCTTAACCACGTTTATCAATGATGCGGGTTTAGAAAGTATGGGTGAAAACCTGTACATGGAAACCGCAAGCTCAGGGGCGCCAAAAGAAAGTGCTCCGGGGACTAACGGGGCGGGTTTGCTGTATCAAGGCATGTTAGAGACTTCAAACGTGAACGTGGCAGAAGAATTGGTAAATATGATCCAAACTCAACGCGCTTACGAAATTAACAGTAAAGCGGTCTCGGCATCGGATCAAATGCTCCAGCGTCTGACCCAACTGTAAGTGAGGATGGCAGTTCGCGTCATTAGCGAGTGAACTGCCCCTAGTAATGACAAAAGGTATTTCGCAGCAAAAGAGTCGCATGATGATTGAAAACGGCATTGTTCCTAAACAGCGTAAAACAGTTTTACAGATTTCGAGAGTGGTATGCTTGGCCGCCATCGTTATTATCAGCGGTTGCGCCCATATTAAACCTCGTCCTCTCGTGGATTCTCAAACCACGGCTACGCCAACTGCACCGACTGCACCTGCGCCAAATGGCGCGATTTTTCAGAGTGCACAGCCTGCCTATTATGGTTACCAACCGCTATTTGAAGATAGACGACCTCGTAACGTTGGGGATATTTTGACTATCAATCTGCAAGAGAACGTGAGCGCGAGCAAAAATTCATCAGCGAATGCAAATCGTAGCGGAAAAACAGGTTTCCTCGCGGCGATCCTTCCTGGGTTCATGCAGGGTTGGTTAGGCGGCAGCAATACCGAGATTGATGTGAAAGGTAACAGCGACTTTACCGGTAAAGGTGGCGCAAACGCGAATAATACTTTTAAAGGCACTATCACGGTGACGGTTGACCAATTATTAGCCAATGGCAATTTACATGTTGTTGGTGAAAAACGTATCGCGATTAATCAGGGAACCGAATCTATTCGTTTTTCTGGGGTTGTTAATCCACGAACTATTGGTGCAGACAATAACGTGAGTTCAACTCAAGTGGCTGATGCGCGTATTGAATATGTTGGTGATGGCTACATCAACGAATCCCAAACAATGGGGTGGTTACAACGCTTTTTCTTAAATGTTTCCCCTTACTAAATGAACATTCGCCATCAAGTAGCCGAGAAGAATCCATGAAAAATAAAGTGTTCGTTCTATTTTCACTATGTTGCCTGTTAGGGAGCCTATTTGTTGCTCCCGCTTATAGTGAGCGCGTTAAAGATCTCACCACTGTCCAAGGGGTAAGAGATAACCCATTAATTGGTTATGGTCTAGTGGTAGGGCTGGATGGTACAGGGGACCAAACTATGCAAACCCCATTCACCACTCAAAGCTTGAACAATATGCTTTCCCAAATGGGGATCACGGTTCCTCCGGGCACCAATATGCAGCTAAAAAACGTCGCGGCGGTAATGGTTACCGCTAAAATGCCGCCGTTTGGTCGTTCAGGGCAGTCGGTAGATATCGTAGTTTCTTCCATGGGTAACGCCAAAAGTTTACGTGGTGGAACGCTATTAATGACCCCATTAAAAGGGGTGGATGGGCAAATCTATGCCATGGCTCAAGGTAACGTTTTGGTTGGTGGTGCAGGAGCCAGTGCTGGCGGTAGTAGCATTAAAGTCAACCAACTCAATGGTGGGCGAATTACGGATGGAGCAACGATTGAGCGTGAGTTACCCAGCAGTTTTGGACAAAGTGGCGCGATCAATTTACAGCTGAATGAAGATAGCTTTGCCTTAGCGCAAGATATTACCGATGCAATTAACCGGATGGGTGGAATGGGAACGGCCAGAGCGCTAGATTCGCGGACGGTTCAACTTTTAGTGCCTGCAAATAACAGTGAGCAAGTGCGTTTTCTTTCGCGAGTTCAAGAGCTCAATGTTCGTACACCAATGACGGAAGCGAAAGTGATCCTGAATTCACGGACCGGCTCTGTGGTGATTAACCGTAGTGTGACACTCGAAAGTTGTGCCGTTGCTCACGGCAGTTTGGCGGTAACAGTCGAAAGACAAACTCAAGTGAATCAGCCGGATACTCCATTTGCGGGTGGACAGACCGTTGTCACGCGTAATACCAATGTGGGCATGCGAGAACAAGGTGGCGCATTGCAAAAAGTCAATGCGAGCGTACAGCTAAACCAAGTTATCCAAGCTCTCAATACGCTAGGCGCAACACCAACAGATTTAATGTCCATTTTGCAAGCCATGGAAAGTGCAGGTTGCTTACGTGCGAAATTGGAGATCATCTAATGAGCGATATGCAGTTATTACAAGGAGCTGCGTATGATGTCCAGTCGTTAACGGGCTTAAAAGGTGAGTTAAATAAATCGCCAGAACAGGGGCTGCGTCAAGTGACGCAGCAACTCGAAGCGACTTTTGTGCAAATGATGTTAAAAAGCATGCGTTCAGCATTACCGCAAGACGGCATGCTTTCTAATGATCAAACTCGCTTGATGACCAGCATGTATGACCAGCAAATTGCCCAAGACCTTTCCCAGAAAGGACTCGGTTTTGGCGAAATGATGTATCAGCAATTGACTCGTGACCAATCCTCTAATTTGCCGACCCAAAGTGCATTTATGCCATTGAATGAGCAGGAGCTTCAATCATTACCGCCGTTCGCCATGGAACAGATGATGCGCCGTTTTGCACCAATGGGTGATGCTCTGGCAGCACCATTCCAGAAAATTAAATCGTTATCACTCAATAGCAGCAATTTTATTAATCGCTTATTGGAGCCAGCTAAGAATGCCAGTGAAAAAAGTGGCATTTCTCACTTTTTAATCCTCGCTCAAGCCGCATTAGAAAGCGGTTGGGGAAAACGTGAAATTTTAACAGCGGAAGGCAAAAGCAGTCACAACTTGTTTGGTATTAAAGCGGGTAAGAGCTGGAAAGGTCCGGTCACTAATATCATGACCACGGAGGTCATCAATGGCGAAAGTATCAAAATGCGCGATGATTTCCGTGTTTATGGCTCCTATGAAGAAGCTATTTCAGACTATATCGGGTTATTAACTCAAAATCCTCGTTATAAAGAGGTTAAACATGCGCCAACCCCTGAAATTGCAGCTCGTCGATTGCACCAAGCAGGTTATGCAACTGACCCTGGTTACTCTGACAAGTTAATTACCTTGATTAGTCAAATACGTGGCTCGGATTCAACTGTCAATAATGCCACTGTGAAAGCTATTCAGGCTTATAACATCGACTTAAAAGATATCTTCTAAAAAGTCTTAATAAATCAAAGTTTGCGCTAAATATTTACGCCAACTTTCCGATAACTGAATAAGTGAAAATTTTGAGTGACTAGCGCTGAGATTGAGTCAGCCAATCAAAGCGCTCAGTCCCAAGAATAGGAAAAGCTTATGCTGAACAATGTAATGAATAACGCGCTAAGTGGTGTGAATGCTGCGCAGGGTGGGTTAAGTGTTATTTCTAATAACTTAGCTAACGCTGGTGTAGGTTACTATCACCGCCAAAGTGCTGTGTTCGGGGAGAATCCCGGTACGATGACACCTAATGGTTATTTTGGTAACGGCACTTATTTCAGCCATGTTCGCCGTGAGTTTGATGAATTCGTCAATGCGCAATACAGCCAATCACGGGCTCGTAGTGGCGATTACGAAGCTTACGTGAAAAACTGTAATAAAGTCGATGACTTGCTGACTAATGATGTTGAAGACCTATCGAGTAGTATCGGAAGCTTCTTCACTGCACTGGATACTGCAAGCAGTGATGCTAGCGACAAAACCTTGATTGATGTTTTCTTAGGTCAATCGAATGCGCTGGTATCTCAATTCAAAGAAGCAGATAGACGATTACAAGAAATGGAACGCGATATTAATCACCAAATCGAAAATAAGGTGAAAGATATCAATATCTATGCGGATAAAATCGCTGGATTAAACCAACAAATCGCCCGTATCCGTTCAGTGAGTGGCTCAGAGCCTAATGACTTGCTGGATGTGCGTGACCGCCTTGTCAATGAAGTTAACTCAGTGATTGGCGTGAAAGTTATTGAGCAAAACGGCAACTACAATGTGACGTTTGCTAACGGATTACCGCTGGTGACAGGTGAAAAAGCGAATCGCCTTGAAGCCGTTCCTTCTTCTAAAGATGACAGCCGCTTTAGCATTGGGTTTGTGGGATCAAACGGTCAAGTCCGTGAAATTCCTGATGAAGCGTTTAAAGGCGGAGAGCTGAGCGGTGTACTGCGCTCTCGCCAAGAAGTTATCGACCCTGCCTATCAAAAAATCAATAAATTGGCCTTAGTTTTTGCAACGAAATTTAATGAAATTCATAGCAAAGGTTTTGATTCCAATGGGAATACTGGAAAAGATTTTTTTGCTTTAGGTAAAGGTACCGTTGTTAGTAACACCCATAACACAGGCAAAACGGACTTTGACTTAAGCTACAGCGATGTTTCTAAAGTCACCGGTAATAACTATGAAATGCGTTATGACGGAACCAACTGGAATGTCACCCGTTTACCTGACGGGGTGAAAATTACTGTTGATCCATCATCCACCGCAGACACGTTGAAATTCGAAGGCTTAGAGCTCAAGATGACGACAAATACCCCCGCTGCGGGTGATACCTTTGTGGTGAAGCCGATGAACGGCGTAATCAACAATATGGAAACGTTGGTGACGGAAGCCTCTGGATTTGCAGGTGCTGGAAGTAAAGATGGTGGCCCAGGCGATAACGAAAACATCAAAGAATTGGTTAAATTACAAGATCAAAAAGTGGTGGATGGAGGTTCTACGTTCTCCGATTTCTATGCCACGTTAATTAATGATGTCGGTAGTCGTACTAAACAGGCGCAAATTGATTCTGAAACCCAGAATAAAATGACAGAAAGTTTCTACCGCCAAGAGCAAGAAATTTCTGGCGTTAACATGAATGAAGAAAGCATTCAGATGCAAAAAATTCAACAATTTTTTAATGCCAATGCACAGGTATTGAAAACGGTGGACGATCTGTTTAATGCGTTGATGCGTGCGTTCTAATTCATTGAACTCACAGGGTTTCAGAATAATTTAATAAGGATTTAAGCGATGCGTTTAAGTACCAATATGATTTTCCATCAACGCTTACAAGATATGAACGGTGCGCAATCTCGATGGATGGATGCGGGCAGTCAATTAGCGTCAGGTAAGCGTGTTAACAAGCCATCGGATGACCCGCAAGCATCATCCCAAGCTGTGCGAATTAACCAATCTGAAAGTCGTAACCAGCAATATGTGACAAGCCGTGGTTTTGCAAAAACGGGTATGACACTACAAATGAGCATTTTGAGTCAGATGACGGAAGTCACCACTCAAATTGATACTACGATTATCCAAGCTTCTAACCAAGGTGCGTTGAGTGATAAAGACCGCACTTCATTGGCGGAACAATTAACAGGTTTGAAAGAGCAGTTAGTTGGGCTGGGTAATACCACGGATGGTAACGGACGTTATATTTTTGCAGGGTTTAAATCTGACAAAGCCCCTTTTGAAATCGATACGAATGGTGAGGTTTTGTATAAAGGTGGTGACAAGCCAATCATGCAAAATGTTGCTAGTGACCGTGAGATGACCACCTATTTTACGGGAGCTCAGGTATTTGAAACTGATGGCGCAGGTATGGTCAATGTTTTCAAAGCGCTAAACGTGGGAATTAAAGCGTTATCTATTCCTCAACAGGATGCACCGCAATCAGATTTAGATGCTGCTCAAGCGGGAATGGATGAAGCTAACCGTGGTATTAAAGCGGCGTTGGATCAAATTTCCAATATTGAAGCCAAGCAAGGCTTGCAGTTACAGGAAATTGATAAATTAGATTTTCTAGCCAATACCCGCACTATCCAGAATGAAGCTCGTAAAAGTGAGCTGCTAGAGACTAACTGGACGGGAACCACCACGGATTATTATAAAGAGAAAGCCATGTTCCAAGCTTCTCAAGATATTTTCAAAGATCTTAACAGCATGTCATTATTTGGCGGACGTTAATTGATTTTTACCGCACCTTATGAGCAGTGGTATGTAAACTAGGGTGCGGGTTTCTCGCTTATTTTTTCTATTTTCTGCGTTGTTGATTTTACTTTCCTATTTGATTGTTATGGCTTGTTTATCCCTGATATTTTAAATCGCCCATTGCTGTATAGGCCGCTTAAATTTTTATTTAATAAATATCGTCACGGGGAGTTTAAATCGCTCTGCCAGCTTTTTCATATGCTCAAGAGATAAGTTGCGTTCACCGTTTAAAATGCGGCTAACGTAAGAGCGAGAGCCTATTTCATTAGCAAAATCAGTGGTATTTAGATTGTACTGATCCATCAATGTACGTAACACCGCAACAGCGTCATCACACTGCTTTAATTTGCGATTAAAATCTGCAAATTCGGGGGCATTGTCTTCATAGTGATCAATTTTTTCACATAAAATTTCGACCAGCGGATTATCAGGATCATATTCCACCAGATACTCGACTAATTTAATGGCATCTTCATAGTCGCGGCGAGAGTGATTTTTGCCGAGAATAGGAATGAGATGAATTAAATGATTAGCAGTTTGAATGGCTTCACTAAAAATCATATTTTATGTTCTCCGATAATAATTCATTAGCTTATTATATTCAGCGTGTGTAGATATATGTTTTATGAAAATTTTACTTTTTTTAAAATCAGCAAAAAATAAAATCCTTAAAGCATTACCACCGACATCAATAACCCACCACTTTTCGCGGTACTTCATTCTATCTAAGCTTGGGAAAATATTTTTTAGCTCATCAGGTGATGAGTACGATCCTTGTTTTAGTGTTTTATAAACATCTAATAATGCTTTGGCATGCTTAGGATTTCTTTCCGATGCATAGACAAAGGGTTCCCTTGAGATTACGTGCATTATGCCCCTCTTGTTTCCTAATTGTCAACGTGAGTTTTTTCTGATTAATATTACTATGTGGGTAACGGTAATTATTTTTCTTAGACTATTAATAATGAGTTTTTAGAAGGGGACAACTCGGTAGAATATATATTTCTTAGGTTTACGAGGCTCTTCGCAATTTAATGTAATATTTAAGATGAAGTATTCAATAGATTTAATATTAAATTTATATGTTGATTAAAATAATATACTGGAACAATTAACGGGAAAGGGTCATACATTATGAAATTAAGATTAAGTGATCTTAATCGTCAGAATGGCAGAATTACCAAACCCACTTAAACCCACAAATTAAACATCAGCGACAATTGCTCAAACGCTTGATGGATCAAGCGTTCGGTATAGCGAGGAAGAATGGAAATAATCAGTCCCAACATGCTAATACCGATGGTGAGTGTGAGCGGGAATCCCACCACAAAAACCGATAATTGCGGCGTCATACGGTTAAGAATACCGAGGGCAAGGTTGAGAATCAAAAACAGTGTAATAAATGGCAGAGCGAGCATTAAGCCATTAATAAAAATGGTATTAGCGAATTGCAAAAATATCCAAAAGCCATCTCGGTTGAGCGGTGTAGTTTGAATAGGGATGAGTTCAAATGAGTTGGTTAAAATGTAAATTAGCCACAAATGCCCATCGAAAGATAGAAACAATAGTAGGGTAATCAAGTTAAATATACGCCCTAAAATGGGCATATTCGGGCCACCGGTCGGGTCAAAGAACGTAGCGAATGATAATCCCATCTGTAAACCAATCACTTCCCCAGCATGACGCACCGCAGCAAATGCCATCTGCATCGTTAACCCCATCGCAGTGCCAATCACCACTTGCTGCACAATAACCCACAAACCCATAGCTGAAAATAGTGGGATATTCACCACGGGAAGCTGCGGTGAAATAATCAGAACGATAAAAAAGGCGAGGGCAATACGAGCCTTGGTGATAGATTGCTTTTCATTGAAAAACGGCGCTGTACCGAATAAAGCTAACAGGCGTATAAACGGATAAAAACCTTGGCTCAGCCATAGCGTTAAGGTTTCACTGGTGATGGTTAACATTGCTAGCCAATAATAAACGGCAGGTTACTGAATAACTGGCGCATATAGTCGGTAAGTAAGTTAAGCATCCATGGACCAGCAATAATAATCGTGGAGATAACGGATAAAATTTTAGGAATAAAGGACAGCGTCATCTCATTGACTTGGGTTGCAGCTTGCAACAGGCTAATAATCAAACCCGCGGCCAGTGCGGCCAGTAATAAAGGTGCTGCCAACATTAAAGCGATTTTCATCGCTTCTGTACCCATCGCCATTACCGATTCAGGTGTCATAATCGTTCCTAATTAAAAAAGCTTTGAGACAGAGAGCCCAGCAATAATTGCCAACCATCAACCAAGACAAATAACATTAACTTGAAGGGTAATGAAACCGTTGCTGGGGGTACCATCATCATCCCCAGAGCCATCAGAACACTGGCAACCACTAAGTCAATGATCAAGAACGGAATAAAGATAGTAAAACCAATTTGGAACGCGGTTTTCAGTTCACTAGTAATAAACGCAGGAACTAAAATACGCATTGGTACATCTTTGGCTTCTTGAATTTCACCAACTTTGGCGATACGTGCAAAGAGCGCAAGATCCGATTCCCGAGTTTGCCCTAGCATAAACGTACGCAGTGGCGCGGTGCCTTTTTCTAATGCCGTTTCTAGGCTAATTTTATCTTCACTAAAAGGTTGATAAGCTTCACGATAAACTTGGTCTGCAACGGGAGACATAACGAAAAAAGTGAGAAATAGCGCTAATCCCAATAGAACTTGGTTTGGTGGTGCTGAAGGGGTTCCAAGGGCATTACGTAACAAACCGAGCACGATGATAATCCGCGTAAAGCTGGTCATCATGAGGAGCATGGCGGGGATAAAGCCAAGTAAGGTCAAAAACAGTAAAGTTTGGACCGGTAATGACCAAGATTGCCCACCATCAGTCAGAGAATGGCTGATCACCGCAGGCAGTGCCGCTGAAGCTGATTGAGGTAGAGCAAGTAACAGAGCGCTGATAGCGGCAACGGATTTTAAAGGTAACATGGGCGCTTCCGGTTACTGTTTTTCTAAGGCCGCTTGGTTGGCGGCATCTTGTTTTTTCTTGAATATCGACTGAAACGTTAACGGTTCTTGGGTAAAATTCAGTGGGTTTTCTTGTGGTGCGGGATACTGGTGTAATAAGTTCACCGACTGTGCAGTTACCCCTAAAACCAAGTATTCGTTGTTTACTTCAACCACAACAATTCGTTCTTTTCCCCCAATCGTACAGCGACCTTTTACATTCACCAGTTGTTGCTTTGTGAATGTATTACGCCCAAATCCAAACTTTTTAACCAGCCACGCACCGACTAAGATCAGCAAAATAATGGCGCTTAGCGCCCCTGAAATTTGCGCCAAACTATCATTGTTATTGATGGCAGGAGCAGAAGCGTTGTCATGGGACACAGTGCTTGCCAAAAACGGTTTTTGGGTTGGCACCGTGTCAATGACTGTGGGTTGAACTTGGGGTTCTATCGCTGTCACATTGGTCATTTTAGCGACTCAAACGGCGCATACGTTCAGATGGCGTGATAATGTCAGTAATACGAATACCGTAATTATCAGATACGACCACGACTTCACCTTGTGCAATTAAATAGCCGTTGATCAGAATATCGAGAGGTTCACCCGCTAAGCCATCTAACGAAACCACGGAACCTTGAGATAGGCTGAGTAATTTTTTAATGGTCATTTTGGTGCGTCCCAGTTCCACTGATAGGCGAACAGGGATATCCATAATTAAGTCAACATCAGAAAATTGATTTAATGGATTCTGTCCGTCAACATTTTCGAAATTCTGCATACCAGCAGAGGCGGATTCCGCTTGTTTTTGTTGTTCCAGCGCCTCAGCCCACAAGTCTTCATCGTTGTGGTTGGTTGATGCATCAAGAGAATTTTTCGCCTCACTCATTGGTACTTTCCTCATCTAGAGTGTTTAAAACAGGGTTAATCAAATGTTCTACACGCAGTGCATATTGACCGTTTTGGGTGCCGTATTGACTGGTTAATACCGGGACACCGTCAACATTGACGATCAGTCTGTCTGGCTTATCAATAGGGAGTACATCCCCTTTTTGTAGTTGCAGCAAGCTAGAGATGCGCAGCGGGATCTCAACCAGATTAGCAACCAGTTCTAATTCTGAACGTTTTACTTGAGTGACTAAGTTAGTGACCCAAGCTTCGTTTTCTTGATGTCCTTGCTCCGTCGGTGGGTTGATTAAACGTTCACGCAACGGCTCAATCATGGCGATTGGAATACAGATACTGAATTCACCAACGGTATTGCCGATTTCCACCAAGAATGGGGTAGTTACCACAATATCGTTGGGAGATGTGGTGATATTGGTGAACTTCACCTGAATTTCGGAACGCACATACTCCACTTCAACATCAGCAATTGGACGCCAAGCATCGCGATAGGCGTTAAGTGCGAGTTTCAGCATACGATTGATAATACGTTGTTCGGTATTGGTGAATTCTTTGCCTTCAGAGCGAACAGGAAAGCGTCCATCTCCCCCAAACAGGTTATCCACGGCGATATACACCAGCGCGGGTTCAAAAGTGAACAGCGCTGTACCACGCAAAGGTGGCATATGGATCAAATTGAGGTTAGTTGGAACCGGTAAGTTACGTGCAAATTCATGATAAGGCTCAACTTTAATTGCACCAACCGTAATATCTGGACTACGGCGTAACATATTAAATAACCCCATCCGGAACTGACGGGCAAAACGCTCATTAATGATTTCCAAGGACTGCATACGTTCCCGAAAAACCCGGCGTTGGGTATTCGGGTTGTATGGGCGAACATTATCTTTGCCTTGGTTTTCAGGTAGCGGCTGATCGGTTGATGGCGCATCATCATTAAGCAGCGCATCAATTTCAGCCTGAGATAAAATATTATCGCTCATGGGTATTACCGCAGAATAAAAGTAGTAAATAACACGTCAGAAATATCCTGATCGGTATCCCCCGGGATCAGGGTAGGGGTTAATGTCCCTTTAATATCCTTCATCAGTTGCAGCTTACCTTCGTGGGTGCCCATATTTTTAGATTGCTGTTCGGACAGCAATAACAAGAGGCGACTGCGAACTTCTGGCAAATATTCGTGAAGCTGTTTGCGAGATTTTTCATTCGCAAGGCGTAATGTGACGTGGATGTAGAGCACGCGATCGGGTGCATTATTTAATCCTGGAAGATTAACGGTAAATGGCTCTAATTCCATAAAAATAGGTTGAGGCATATTTGGACGTTTTTCGTCTCCATCTACAGATTGTGCCTGTTGCTGTGTCGTCCACCAGCTATAACCGCCAAAACCCGCACCGGCTAAGGCTATGAGGGCAAATAGTAAAATTAACCCTTTATTCGAACGTTTAGATTCATTGCGTGAAGACGACATGTGGCTGAATTCCTGTTTTAGATGCCAAACCCATACGGGTTTTATACTTTATGATCTCTAGCATTATCCCTAGATTGGGATGATTTAAAGGAGTGAAAAACGAAGCAAAAAGGCGGTAACTCGACGCTTTAGAACTAAAATTACCGCCATTCGCATATTTATTATGCAAAGGCCTTACAGAAAGACATTATGCAAAGGTATTAATGCCACCTTGTCGAGTCGGTAACTTGGTGTGGCTTGTACTTGTATTTGCCTCACTAATCCCCACGACTCCGACGGATGGATGCGTCGAATGTGGCTGGCCATCTCGCTGATTGGATTGTTGTTCTGCACCGGATTGACTGCTGGTATTCTCTTGCCCAACAGAACCTTGAGCTAAATGAATCCCACTTTCTTGCAGTGCGTTACGTAGAATTGGCATCATGCTTTCCATTGCAGCCCGTACATGGCTATGTGGAGACACAAAATGCATTACGGCTTGGTTATCCTCAATACGCAAATGCACATTCAAGGAACCAAGCTCTTCGGGATGTAAACGAATTTGTGCTTGGGAAACCCCTTGGCGAGAGAAAAATAGCATGTGCTGGCTAAGTTGCTGCTGCCATGCTTCGCTACCTAATGGGCTTGGGAGATGCATTGTTGGTGTGGCCAGCGGTGCTGAAATGGTCGCGGCCTGCGCAGTGGCTTGAGTTGGCATAATACCTGCGACGTGTGGTGTAGCAGAGTTTGCCGACGTCGTGAATGCCCCTGTTTCAGCTTGAAGTGCAAAAGCGCCTTTGGCATTATTTTGCAAATTTTGGCTGTTTTCTGTATTGGTATTGACCCACTGGGAAATGGAATCTGTATTCAACGATTTTTTACTCAGTGGCATAAAGTCCTGAGCAAAATCTTTCGTGGGGATCACTCGCTGATTATCGAGCGCAAATAACGATTGATCACGACGTTCGCCGACCTCTTTTTTCATCATTAGACCCAGAGTTGGGTCTTGCTCTTCCCCTGCTAATTGTAGTTGGGAGCCTACGAGCGCTTTTTCATCAAATGGGGCTGCATTTCGTGCCACATCACTAATCTGTTGCAATGACTGAGTAAATGGCGTGGTCGAGGGTTTTTCTGGTGCCGCTTGAGGATTGGCTGCGGTTTGAATCCGCTCATTAGTGATTTGTTTTAGCTGGTCGACTAACGCTTTTTCATCGGTGAGTTTACCGGTTAATAATTCAGGCTGTAATGGTGTTTGGACACTATCACCGCGTAAATCACGGCTAAAATTCAATTGTGCCAGCGCATGTTCTGCTTTTTCGTTACCAATAGCGGGCTTATCAGGCGTCGGTTCAGTAATTTCAGCCTGTTTCTGTTCACTGATTTGTTGATTCAGCGTAGCTTCATCAGTCGCAGTTTTCGGAGGCGTGTCATTTTCTGTGCTCTTTGCTGGTGGCTGTTGGTTCTCAAGAATCGCTTGAAAAGGCACCGCGGGTGCTTGAGTTTCATCAATCTGACTATCACGTTGCGGCTCATTGGCCGTTTTGGTGCTATTTGTCGGGGTAACTGGCAACAGATTGGCATTGACGTCCATTTATTGGGATCTCCGTAAAGTCGCGCGTTGAGCAAATTCGTCCATCTGTTTTTGTTCTAAGCGATTTTGACGTTGGTTTTGAGTATGTTCGGCGCGTTGAATTAAGGTATCGAACGCATTGACGCGTTGCTGTTTTTCTTGCCAATGACGGTTAGCATCATCGACACGTTGTTTCCACATACTGAGCTGTTGTTGCTGCTGCTCAATAGTGAGTTCTAGGGTGACAAGAAATTGTTGATAATTCTGCCATTTATCCGAGTCCATACCACTGTGCAGTGTTTGGTTTAACTTTTGCCGATATTCGGATTGATAGTTTTCCAACATATTTAACTGCTCTGACATTTGAGTGTGTGTTTGGCGCACCTGAGCAAGGACCTTAGCCGCCTCTTCAGAAGCGTCTTCCGCTAAACTCAATAATGTCGTTAATGCATGGCTATTGGACATCGCACCCCTCGTTATTCATTTGGAACAACATGATCCAGTTGCTCACAAGCTGTTTGATAATCACAACGTTCATCAATATCTTGTTGTAAGAATTTCGACATGCGTGGGTAATACTGAATGGCAGTATCCAACATAGGATCGCTGCCCATGGCGTAGGCGCCGACATTGATTAGGTCGCGGTTACGCTGGTAACTGGATGTTAACTGCTTAAATCGTTGAATTTTGCGATAGTGTTCTTTAGCGATCAGGTCAGTCATTGCTCGGCTAATTGAGGCTTCAATATCAATCGCAGGGTAGTGACCGGATTCAGCAAGAGATCGAGACAGAACAATGTGTCCATCCAAAATAGCACGAGCAGAATCCGCGATGGGGTCTTGCTGGTCATCCCCTTCAGTCAATACGGTATAAAATGCGGTAATTGATCCTCCGTTTTTTCCGTTACCTGCTCGTTCAACAAGCGCGGGTAATTTCGCAAAAACGGAAGGTGGATAACCTTTGGTTGCTGGTGGCTCACCCACGGCAAGCGCGATCTCACGCTGTGCCATACTGTAGCGAGTGAGAGAATCCATAATCAGCAGGACACTTTTCCCTTGGTCTCGAAAATATTCTGCGATACGGGTAGCGTAAGAGGCACCTTGCATCCGCAGTAAGGGAGAAACATCGGCGGGTGCGGCGACCACGACGGCGCGTCTCAAGCCGTCAGCACCCAAGATATTCTCGATAAAATCTTTAACTTCGCGTCCACGCTCACCGATTAACCCAACCACAATAATGTCAGCTTGGGTAAAGCGCGCCATCATACCGAGTAGGACACTTTTTCCGACGCCTGAACCTGCAAATAATCCCATGCGTTGACCGCGACCAACGGTTAATAGTGAGTTTATGGCGCGTACACCGACATCAAGCACACTATGAATAGGTGTCCGTTCTAATGGGTTAATTGGTGGGGTAATCAATGGTGCTCGAGCTTTGGTTTCCAAGGGACCCTTTCCATCGAGGGGGGTTCCTTGAGCATCCAATACGCGACCCAGTAATTCATTACCGATAGGTAGCAGGCGACTGGTTTGCCCATCATCCCCAGTAGATTGAGCATAAACGCGAGCGCCAGGCGAAATCCCTTCAAGGTCTGATAGCGGCATCAGTAACATTCGAGCGCCGTTAAAGCCGACAACTTCGCAGACAACCTCATCGCTGCCGCCATTAATGTTGCGCTCGATATAGCATGTGGCGCCTAAAGGCATTTTGATGCCTTCGGCTTCCATGACTAATCCGGTGATTTTGGTCAGACGCCCGTAGCGGCGTACCATGGGAACCCCTTTCATACGTGACTCTAGGTCATCAAGGGATGCCATCCAGCGACCGAGTCTGGCGGTCATGACAAGCTCTCCGGTGCATACAGACGGCATAATTCTTGCCAACGCGTGGCCACCGTCATATCAATTTCCCCGTCTTCTGCCACGACGCGACATCCGCCGATATGTAGCGTCGGATCGGCGACTAAACGCCAGCCGTTCAGATCCAGCAGTGAACCTAAATGTTGCTCAATTAATGCCACGTGGTTAGGGTTAACATGCAATTCAGGTTGGCTGGCAAAAATCGGCTTCTGCTGAAGTAAACGACTGATTTCTTCCAGCAGTGCAGTACCATCACATACCGTAGATTGCCCCAATACTTGCTTCGCCGCAGAAAGGGCTATTTGCAGTAATTTAGTGGTGACCACGGTATCAAAAGTATCGAGGGAATAATGAAACTCAGACAATAATTTCTGCCATGTTTCAATAGCGGGTTGTTGCAGGGCAAGGGCTTGATCATGACCTTGCTGCTCCCCTGCACGTAGCCCTTCCGTAAAACCGGCTTGATATCCGTCTTTTTGTCCTTTATCGAAACCTTGCTGGAATCCGGTTTTTTGGGCATCTTCTTTGATGTTATCCAGCAAATTGATCTGCTCAAGTACCTCTTTAGGCTCTAAACAAGGCACTTTGGGGGCAGTTGGCTCAGGGGCATCACTTAATGATGGGATGGCTGAAGAATTTAAATCCCACTGATTAAGTTCCCGTAGCTGCCACGGTTGCCATTGCAGATGTTTTTTAGACGAATTAGACATAGACGTCGTCTCCACCACCGATGGCGATTTCGCCTTTCTCGATTAAGCGGCGAACAACCATCAGAATGGCCTTCTGCTCGGTTTCCACTTGTGACATACGTACTGGTGCGCGGGATTCCAAATCGTCGCGGACGATTTCTGCTGCACGGGCTGCCATGTTGTTGAGGAAATGGTCGCGCAGTGCTTGATTGCTGCCTTTGAGGGCAATAACCAACGAGTCGGTCGATACGTCTTGCAGGATGCGTTGAATGCTGCGGTTGTCCACCTCGATAAGATTTTCGAACAGGAACATTTCGTCGATAATTTTCTGTGCAAGTTCACCGTCGTAATCACGCATTGCATCGATAACGCTTTCTTCTTGCTGATTTTTCATCAAGTTGATAATTTCTGCCGCGGTTCTTACGCCACCCATTTTGCTGCGCTTGAGGTTTTGACCGTCCAGAAGATTGTTCAGTACTTCAGTCAATTCCGCTAATGCGGCTGGCTGAACACCGCCAAAGGTGGCAATACGTAGCATAATATCGTTACGTTGACGCTCTTCGAACAGTTCTAAGACATCAGCAGCTAAGTTGCGTTTTAAGTGAACCAAAATGGTGGCGATAATTTGTGGATGCTCATCACGGATAATATCGGCAACAGTTTGTGGTTCCATATAGTTGAGGCTTTCGATGCCCGAGGTTGTCTCTTGCTTCTCGAAAATGTCTTCTAATAGGCTGGCTGCTCGCTCTTCACCAAGCGCTTTCACCAAGACAGAACGCAGATAATCATTGGTATTGATGTTGAGAGCGGCAAACTGAATTGCCGATTCTTCAAACTCAGTCAACACTTCAGCAAGCTCATTATTGGAGATTTGGCGCATGTTGGACACGGCCATACTCAGCTGCTGGACTTCTTTTGGGTTCAGGTGCTTGAACACTTCCGCAGCCTGATCTTCGCCGAGAGTCATTAACATAACGGCGCTTTTCTCTGTTCCACTTAAACTCATTGGGATTTTCCTAACCACTGACGGATAACCATTGCCACGACTTGCGGATCTTTCTCTGCCATTTCACGGATACGCTGACTTTGAATTTCAGCACTTACACGTTGACGAGTCAGACGGCGACGGGTTTTTTCGTCCATATCTTCATTAATTTCTTCTTCAACGACGAACGGCGTTGTCGATTGTGTAGCGATAAAGGTTTCAGCATCGGCTTGGGCTTGCTGCGCTTTACGATATTTCACCCATTGAGGTTTGATACCAAAGCGCCACATGAACCACGCAATAATAGCGATAAGAATAATTTTGCCGTAATCCAATGCTTGGCTAACAAATTGAGGACTGTTCAGTAATGACGTTTCTTCAATTGCTGGGGCATCGCTAGTAAATAATGAGTTAGTGATATTGAGGGAGTCGCCACGTTGTGTGGAATAGCCCATCGCTTCACGGGTTAATGCATCAATTTGCTTGATCATTTCAGGTGGTAATGGCTTCATTTCTACGCCTTTCTCACCCTCCTGAGCTTGGTAGTTAACAATAACAGCAACAGAAAGTCGGTCTACCACACCAATTTGACGCTGGGTATGACTGATTTTGCGATCAACTTCGTAATTGGTCGTCTCATCCCGTTGTGAGTTCAGGGTACCATTACGCGTTGTTGTCGTGTTTTGGTTGTTTTTCCCAGTATTATCTTTATTTTCAGCCTCGATTGGTGCGCTAGGTGCACTGACTGGCTGGTTGGATAATGCTCCCGGTACGCCCCCAGGACCTCCATTGCTGTTTTGCATGCTTTCGCTGTTTTGGCGAGAGCGGATTGCGGCAGCATCCGGTGTTTGGTTCGGTTTATATTCTTCGGAGGTTTGTTCTACTTTCGAAAAGTCCATCTGAGCGGTGACCTGAGCATGGATATTTGCACGCCCAACCAGTGGAGAAAGAATGTCTTCAATACGTTCTTTAAGATGGGTTTCCATCTCTTTGGTCATTTTTATCTGTGCGCTATTGGCCGACTGCTGGCTATTATCATTGTTAGTCAGTAAACGACCTGTTTGGTCAACGATAATGACGTTTGCTGCCGTTAAGCCAGTGACGCTGCTCGATACCATATGCACGATGGCACTAATTTGACCTTCATCGAGAACTCTTCCCGGTAATAACCCCACAGTAACGGAGGCCGTTGGAAGTTTTTGCTCACGAACAAACAGTGTTGGTTTGGGAATGGCCAAATGCACTCGAGCACTTTGAACAGGGCTGAGTGATTCGATAGTTCGCGATAATTCGCCTTCTAATGCACGCTGGTAGTTAATTTGCTCGCTAAATTGGCTGATCCCGAATTGCTCCTTATCTAGCAACTCAAATCCGGTATTTCCCCCTTTAGGTAAACCCGATTGCGCCAGTTTTAAGCGTAATTCATGAACCTTATCCGCAGGGACGAGGATGGCGCTGCCATTATCTGCAATTTGATAAGGGACGTTCATCTGAGTCAGCTGACCCACGATATCACCACCATCTTTTGCGCTAAGGTTACTCAGCAGGACTCGATAGTCAGGGCTGCGAAACCAAAGAAGTAGGGCGACAATAATGGCTATCGCAGCAGCACCGGCAATAATTAACGGTATTTTGGGGTTGGCTTTGATACTTTCGATCATAGAGGCAAAACCTTTTTTGGCCTCCCCCGTATCTTTAGATGCGGTACTCATAAATATTCCCTGCTAAGCAAACTAAACGGATGAATGTACGTTTGGTGAAACAATCTGATTTCCCTCTTCGTAACCTCATTTTTTCACGCTGCTATTATTTAATGCCTTTGGGGAATCTAATGACGGAATCAGCCTATAATTTTGGTGTTATTTATCGGCTTCAAGTAAAAAACAGTGTGGTAGGGTAGGCAAACTAAAAATAGTGACAGCAAATTTTTGCTCAACCAATACACGAGAATAAGATGACTATTCAAGCCATTGAAGGGGTTGTATCCCAATTAAATGTGGTTGCGACTCAAGCGACAAACCATGCCAAGCCTGTTATCGATCCTGTGGGTTTTGCTGATCATTTAGTCGCTTCCGTTAATCAAATCAATGAAGTCCGTACTAAATCAACCCAAAATGTGCAAGATTTCACTATGGGTAAGCCAGATTTATCATTGAATGATGTGATGGTCGACATGCAGAAAGCCAGTTTAAGTCTACAAATGGGAATTCAGGTAAGAAATAAATTAGTAGCGGCTTATCAAGAGATCATGTCAATGCCGGTATGATTGGTATTTTTAATCTCAATATTATTGATTCTATACGCAGGTATCTCCTGCGTTTTTTATGATTCTTAATCTATATCAACGTGTTAATTTACTAACCACTATCACGGATAATTTATTATTATCATCCTTTGCTATTTTTAAGAATAACCGCCTTTCACTAAACTTTGATTAGATAGATAAAAGACAATAATAATTATTTATTGTTTTTAATCATAGTGAGGTTGTTATGGATAATGAAAATAATATTTTCAAAAATATCAGTCAAAATAGTGAATATGAAAGTGTACTTAAGAACGGTTCATTTTTTATATTAAATAGTAGTGGTGAAACAATAAACTCTATTGTTGTTAGTTATTATTCCGGAGATAAAGGAGAGAAAACAACTCAAAAAATTGATAAATTAGAGCATTTGGAAATGGCTGGTTCTGGATGTGAATTTATATATAGCATAATGGCATGGAGTGATACGGATTATTGGGATGTTGACTTTAGAATATCAACTGGGAAAGCCATATCTCATAGAAAACAAGCCTGTAATATTCGATATTGGGATAATGGTGTAGTTATTATTAATATAGTTAAAAATTTCAAATTATATATAAGGTTCTCGAACTCAGGAGGTTGTTATAATTAATCTTTTAAAGAAAGCTGAGGTAGAATGAGAAATATAACAGAAAAAACATTTTCATCTAATCATACTGGGTACTTCTATGTTATGAATTGCTCTTTACAAGATCTTAAATTTGTTACTGTTACGCATACTACAGACTATCCTCATACTATGTTGCATATCACGGCCGACTTCAGTGATCTAAAAAAAATGAACACGACTAAACTAGGACATTCTTTTCCCTATGAGACGGGGTTTCTATCCCACTTTGATTACTGGGCTGTGGAGATAGAAACTGCATCAGGATATAAATATAAAACTAATGATTTTTTTCTTTGTAATCTAAATTCTGATGATGATGGTTTTGTTTATATTGCTATCCTGCCTGATCTATCTGTTCATACTATTTTTTCTTACTCAACAGGTTGTGTTAAACATTTGATGAATAATTTTATTAAATAGAGAGTTAATAATGAAAGTTAAATTAATTTTATTGATTTGTATGTTTTCTTCAGATTTTTCAATGGCTAATGAAATTAAAATAAATAAAGCATTTAAAGATAACTGTACTGCATACCTTAATATGGAAAAAAGAATTGCTACGATAACATTAGGTAATCAAGATGTAGATAATAAAAGGGCATTTTTCACAATAACTTTACGTAATGATCAAGGAATTACGGATGAAATTTCAATATTAGAATCAGTTGGAAATGATTATGGTAAATCAATGTTTCAACTGATGAACACGGCATACTTATCAAATTCTAATATTAAAATAACACGTTGTGAGTTAAATAAAGTTGCAGGGGCTTCAATATCTTATAAATAAAAATAATTTCTTATTATAGTTAGAATGTTTGATTTTCCTATTTTTTAGTGAGTGTATTTTCATAATTAGATAAGACAAGGGTAGGTTAACGTTGTAACATGCAGAGGCTCAGGAATTACGTTATAAAAATTACTTTATGAAATTAAATGGCTAACACATTAAATATAAAAGGAAATTCAATGTTAAAAGTAATCGCGGAAGATTTTATCAAACCAGAAGCAATAGATATTGTTCTCCCTTTTTATAAAGAGTTAGTGGAAGCCACAAAAAAAGAGCCACTGTGTATTTCATATGACCTGTATGTGGATGAAAAGGAACCGGGACATTTTATCTTTATTGAAGAGTGGCCGGATAGAGATGCATTAGAGACACATTGTGCATCAGAGCATTTTCAACGGTTAGTTCCTATGATTAACCAATATATACGAGCCGAACCAAAATTTGTGTTTATGGATAGTGCATTTTGATTTTATCGTTCCAGACAATATAAAAAATATTTAGCCCTATTTTTTAGGGCTTTCTGCAAGCAGTGAGTTATCTATTTGAAAAATTGGTGATATAAAATGAGGCTAATGTCATCCCAATTTTTTTACTAACCAAAGACCACTTTGCTTCATGGCATAACCAAATAATACACCCACAATCAGCGACGGGATGGTCAGTTGCCAGTTCCCTTGAGCGGCAAAGGTCGCACAGGCACCAATAAAGGTTCCCGGAATATAAGCCAGCCAAGACTTCTGCGCTTGAAAACACATCACAAAAGCAACGATGGTAGTCACCAAATAGCCAGCAAAATTAGGAAGGTCATGGGTGAGTTTATCGCTATGAATAATTGCTAAACCCCATACAACACCGCTAAGAGCAGTAAATAAAGTAACCAATAATCCTTTGACGCCTTCTTTTGGGTAGGCAAAGTATGCCGTACAGCCTAAGAAGCCCGCCCAGCTAATTAAACCGAATAGGTCGGCGACCCACGCCCAGACACCAGATAGAATCGCAGTGGTTAATGAAAGAGAAAAAAGTAGTTTCACAGTAATCACTTAATAAAAAATTATGCCAACAGATTTTGGAAAGCTGAGCATTGTATAGAGTCACTGAAATGGTTGCAATTATATGATGAATAATTAAAGGGTAGGGATCCATATATAATGAACTAATTGTGCTATTAATTGCATAAATTAGATTTATTTAAAATAAAGATAAAGAATATGAGGTATTGATAATTGAACGTTAAATAAATTAGCACCGACTTGCATCGATGCTAATGACTATGGCAAAAAAAGATATCGGTTAGCTAGAGATTACCAGCCGTAGGCGACACCAGCGCCAATAACCGCGCTATCGGAGTTATTCCATGAAATTGAACTACGCAGATTCAGATTTTGTTTTACCTGATATTGTGCTCCGGCGGCAATGGCTTTTCCATTTTTAAAATTACCCATACCCAAACCAGCACTAAAACGGGTTCCTGAGGTATATGGAATATTGGTCATGGCTGCGACAGCTGCAATACCTGCATTCGCATCACGAGCAGTTTGATTGATTTTACTTTCCAGATGGTCGAATTTAGTGTTTATTTGCTTAAATTGTCGAGTATGGAGATTATTTTGCTTGTCGATTTTATCAAAACGCTCAATGTTGAGCATTTGTTGGTTACGCAAAATTAAATCAGCGTGGGCTTTGCTATTTTTTTCTGCTTCATCGATTGATAGACTAGTTAATTCATCAGTATTTTTTATTTCTGTATTTAACTCTAAGATAGCGGTATTCAATTTTTCTATCTCATCATGATTTTTTCTATACGAAATTTCAATGGCTTCTTTTGTATATTCTTCGTAATCAGCTATCTCTCTATCTGCATATCTTTGACTTCTATTTTCACTATCTTTAGTGTTTTGCGTTAATTTTGATATGGAATCTATTAATTCATTAATATCATTTTCATTTTTCTCATGTTTACTCTTATTAGAGTTAATGTCATTAGTTAAGTCTTCTACAGAGGTTTTAATATTATCAATATACTGTTTATTTTTATTAGTATGGTCTTTATTTACATCTATCATTCTTTGCATTGAGTGTATGAAAGCCCATGATTCATCATCAGTATTAAGAAAGTTAGGGGTGTTATCGGTATATGTGGTATTAACTTCTTTATTATCTAATTCTTGTAAATGGGGTTGAACAATAAATAGTGTAATAGCATCATCAAGAATTGTACTTATATTGATTGGGGTGTTTTTGTTTACAGTGTCATCATTTAATGATATAGCATTATCATCCATTTTAATATTATAACTGTTATCTTCATGCCTATGTTCAGGATAATCATAAGGAGCATTGATTTTCATATTGTAGTCATTGCTAGCGAATGATTGAGAGAATAAAGAGGTAAGGATGATTGTGCTGAGATTACATAATAATATTTTATTTTTCATAACGAAATTTCCATATAACGTGAAAAAATATATAGAGATAATTAATATCAATCTCTATTTATAAGCGGAGAGCGAATAATAAAAAAAATATTTTGCTAGGTAAAATCCGTTTTTTGTTTTAATCAACTCGGAAAAACCGTGTTTGATTCTTATTGATACAATAGGATTGATTCGAGGAATATAAATATTTCTATGCGTGGGCTATTTTTATTATTATTTCAATGGTGTGATTTTTATTTAAATTATGATTATATTTTTAGATGGATATTTAAATTCCAACAGGTATAAATATCCATCTAGGGGGGAATTATTTTTTCACTTTATGCACGATATCAAAATACTTTGTTTTATCATCCTGAGATGGGTAGATGCGATAAGTATATTCTTCTGGCGTTACAGTCACGTTTTCAACAACACGAGTGAATAGTACTTCGCCCTTATCATTTTTTGCTGTCAGTGAACGGTTTTTACCATCTTCACTAAATGACCAATCACCTTGCATTTTAGGTGCGCCTTCAAGGGTTAGCATTTTAAATGTACCATCCGGGTAATATTCAGCTAACCCGAAGAAGTTTGCGACTTGACTGTTTGTCGCTTCTACCCCTTTTTTATCTTGATCTACGGCTTCAGTTGTCACCCAAACTTTGTTGATCATAATGTCTTCATAAGCATTATTTTTCTTTGCACTTATCGCTGATTTTTCAACAGGTGCCGTAGAATTCGCGTGTGCGGTAAATGCAGTAGTCGTCGACATGACGATCAGGGCAGCAATAATCGGTTTTAATTTCATAAGAACCCCATTTATTAAAATTAGAGATATGAGATAACAATTAAGTAGATTCTCATCTTCAATGAAATGGTAGAAAAAGCAAAGTTAATAATTATGACTAATTATTAAAAAAGTCAGTTTCTGTGTGTTTGTGTATGATAAAAAACGTATTGAAGTTCAATAAATATAATAAAAGCAAATGTAATTTTAATGTAACATTTCTATCTAGCGATAAAGAAAAATAAATCTATTTTCATACTACATTTAAGGGTAATTTTAGTTTTATATTTTGCAATAAATCTAATTGTATTAAGTTGAGTAACAATCACTATCTAAGATAGCCAATCCTATTTAGATGGATTTAATTTCATAAATCCTCCATAAACCCCGCTCATCAGTGATTTTTCTGATGATTTCTGATGTATTTTTCACAATATCATGTTATTTTTCTGTGAATTTTTCATATTCAAGCGACTTTGCCATTTTTTGCATCTTTTCTGTGTAAAAAAAGAGCGATACTAATTCACAGAGGCTTGAATAAAAGTAATTGAATTAACAGGATTTTAGAGATGGCAGTAAGAGAAATTATTGAAATTCCAGATGAAAGATTGCGTATTAAATGCGCGCCAGTCACGGATTTCGCCGCAGTACAAACATTAATCGATGATTTAATCGAAACCATGTACAGCACTGACACTGGTATTGGTCTGGCGGCGCCGCAGATCGCAGAAACCAAAGCCATTATGGTGATTGATATTTCTGAAGAGCGTAATCAGCCAATGGTTTTTATTAATCCGGAAATCATTGAGAGTGAAGGGGAGACAAGCTATCAAGAAGGCTGTCTGTCTGTGCCTGATGTTTATGCAGATGTACCCCGTTTTCAACGCGTTAAAGTCAAAGCATTTGACCGTGATGGCAATGAGTTTATTGTTGATAGCGATGAGTTTTTAGCGATTGTGATGCAACATGAAATTGACCACTTGAATGGTAAAGTTTTTATCGACCATTTATCGACGTTGAAACGCAATATGTTACTGAAAAAATTGAAGAAGCAGCAGCGATTAAAACAGCAGTAAGCTCAGGTTAATCCTATCTACTTTGAAGGCTTCCCGAGACGCATTAACTGTGATTCGGGGAGCTAACTGACAGTAAGTATTAAACCCATTCTTTTTATCATACTCAGATAAGCGTCAGGTTAGATTTCCTGACACTTTAAATCCTACTCAAGGGGCTTAATAACCCGTGGAGTGTCGGGTTCATCGAACTGGCCGTAACTATTATTTAATACCTTTTGTTGGTCAAGATGTTTCATTTCTTTACTTAAAAAATTCAAATGATTTTGTAAGTATTCTTTTGTTATTCTTTCATTTTCAATGATCTGGTGTAGTAACTGAATAAAGTCTTCAGTAATGGGTTGGTGCTGCTCGAAATCATGAGTCAATGCAGTGAGATTTTCAACGGCAAGGACATAGTCTGTTTCGCGGGAGATCAGCGTCTCCCATTCCCCGGATTTAGCGAGGGCAACTAAATTTTCACTTAAAATTAAGACATTGCGATATACTTCAAGTAAATAGAGAGGATTTTTATTGTCCACCTGGTTATCTTTCATCCACATTTGCACCGATTTGTTGCCACGCAGAGGCGATATCGGAGAGTAATTGATAAACTTCTTGGACATAAGCCACGTTGTTTTCTAAATTGGCGCGAAGCAACTGCATCGTCATATATTCATACAAACTTGCTAAATTTTCAGCAAGCTCGCCACCTGCCTCATAATTTAGCGATTGTTTTAAGCCTGTGTCAATGATGTCGATCGCTTTTGAGATTTCTTTACCTTTTTCAGCCACATTTCCCTGCTCCATAAAAATCTCTCCCCGCTTAAGGGCACTTAATGCCCCTTTGAACAGGATTTGGATCAGTTGATACGGGGTCGCATTGGTGATTTCACTCTCCAAATTGACCTGCTGATAGGCTTGGTTGGCTTTACGTTGATACATTATGTTTAACCTAAAAGTCTGCCTAATGAATTAGTGGTGCTGTTAAGTGAACTCATCATCTTGTCGAGATTTTGGAACTGTCGACGATGCATATCCATGGTGTTTTCAATTTGTTTATTGGTTTGTTCAATACGTTTATCGAGGCTTTTCTTTTTACGTTGAACACCATCGGTGGCGTTATGCAACGTACCTTCTTTCGTATCTAAGGTCTCTTTTAAAAATTTAAAGTTTTCTGTGGCAAAACCCGTTTCTTTTCCATCACCAGCAAAGAAAGTTTTGACGCTGGATGGGTTATCTTTTAGCGCGGCATCAAGTTTCTTGTTATCAATTTCTAACGTGCCATCAAGCTTTTGCTTGATACCCATTTTGTTTAATAGGTTCAATTCACCACTATTTTGTGGGCTGCGAACATGGGTACGTAAAGTACTTTGTATTACGCGTAAGGTTGAATCTCCAATTAATGGGCCATTAGTTTTATCTGGAGTAGTTCCATTTTTATTTGGTGTATATTTGGTTAACTCTTTCGCGAGATTTTGGAATTCATTATAGGCATCAACCCACGCTTTGATTTTGACCTTAGCCGGTTCGATATCTTCAGAGATAATTAAATGGTCTGCTTTTCCTTCTTCACTCTCTTTTTTCAGGGATAAGGTGAGACCCGGAAACAGATCTTTAGCTTCGTTAGTTTGTGATTCTAATTCAAAACCATCAATGATCAGTTCAGCATTTTGTGGTGGGACTTTTTGCTCCATACCGCTGGTATCTTTATCTTTGATGGTGACATTACCCTTGTCATCAATCACTGATTCTACATTTAAAACTTTAGCTAGCTGATCATCACCCTCAACATTAATGCTTATACGGCTATCGGTTCCGGCTTTTTTAGAGGTCACTACTAAATGGTATTGGTTATCTTTGTCTTTAATAACCGAGGCAGAAACGCCTTTATCAGTTTTATTGATCGCATCGGCAATCTCAATTAATGAGGTACTTCCAGCATCAAGTTTGATGACAATTTTATCTTTGTCTTCTTTTTGTGAAGGCTGAGTTATCGTTATAGTGCGCTCTTTGGCACTATTACCGAGTAACTCTTTATTGTCACTGTGGC
Source organism: Providencia rustigianii DSM 4541 (assembly GCF_000156395.1). Taxonomy (GTDB): domain Bacteria; phylum Pseudomonadota; class Gammaproteobacteria; order Enterobacterales; family Enterobacteriaceae; genus Providencia; species Providencia rustigianii. The sequence goes on along the minus strand of NZ_GG703817.1, from coordinate 797,834 downwards.
CTTTGGTCGCAACCGTTTGTGCTTTAGCAAGTTGTGTAACAGTTACATCATGAACGCCAGCAATGGCTTTACCATCAGTTTTGACATCAAATGATTTATATTCACCATTAACTTTAGTGGTACTAATATCTTCGTACTTTTTAAGATCTTCCGCCGCTTTTTTGAGTTTTTCCAATGAAGATTGCATCTTACCAAATGCACTAATTTGCGCATCATAACTGGCTTTTTGCTGGGTTAATGGATCTAGACGGCGTCTTTCCATTGCCTCTAATTGATCCATCTGTACGTTTAAATCTAAATTAGCCCCGATGCCGAGTGTAGATATACCTGCCATGATCTCTCCTGAATATAAACCCTAAAAATAAAACCTTATGTAGTTCCTTATCGGCGGATTGGGGAAAAATATTAGATCATTCTGATAAATAATGATGGCGGGAGTTAAACCGTAAAAAGCAGGTAATTATGCTTATTGAATCAAAATGATTGCAAAATAATTCATATGTGAAGAATTTTATAAAAATTTAATCCGTAAAAAAACGGATTCCCATGCACTTTCGTTGATGTTTATAAAAAATTTTCATAAAAATGGCTAAAGGGGTTTTGGGTGCCGCCGATAATGTATTTGCTGACAAAAATTATTTAACAGAATACTCGTCATACTTCACGCTGTATCGGTGTTGGCTGCACTCAGTCACCCTAGTCACATACTTCAGTATGCTCCTAGGGATACCTTCGCTAGCCGCCTAGATACAGCCCGAATTATTTAGAGTATTAACACTGTGTAACATACAAAAAATAGGAATACATCATGGCACAAGTCATTAATACTAACATTCTTTCTCTGACTACTCAGAACAACTTAAACCGTTCACAAGGCGTATTAGGTTCAGCAATTGAGCGTTTATCTTCTGGTTCACGTATCAACAGCGCAAAAGATGATGCAGCGGGTCAAGCAATTGCTAACCGTTTCACAGCAAACATCAAAGGTTTAAGCCAAGCTTCACGTAACGCAAACGACGGTATTTCTATCGCGCAAACAACTGAAGGCGCGTTGAACGAAATCAACGATAACTTACAACGCATTCGTGAGCTGACTGTTCAAGCAAAAAATGGTTCTAACTCTAATTCAGATATTAGTTCAATCCAAAACGAAGTCACTGAGCGTTTAGCTGAAATCAACCGTATCTCAGAACAAACTCAGTTTAACGGTGTTAAAGTTCTGAGCGGCGAAAAAACTGAAATGAGTATCCAAGTGGGTACTAACGATAAAGAAGTTATCAAATTCAGCTTAGATAAAACAGATAACGACACTTTAGGTGTTTCTAGCGATAAACTGTTTGAAGCAACTCCAGCTGGTATTAAAGGTGTTACTGCTAAAGGTACAGCAGATGTTACTGCTGATAAAGTAGGCGTTACAGGTGGTACGACTTATAAAACTGGTTTAACAGTTAAAGAGTATACTGTTGATGGTGTGGCTGTTGCAGGTAAATATATCGCTTCTGAAGGTGGTAAAGACTATTTAGTATCTAATTCAGACTTTGAAGTTGATGGTACAACAGCAACTCAAGTTAACTTAAAAGCTGGAGCTAAAGAGTTTACTCCAAGTGCAGGCAAAGATATGCCTGCTGGATTAGAAGTTAAAGACGACGCTCTGGCAACTTTAGACAAAGCTATCAACACTGTTGATGAAAGCCGTTCTAAATTAGGTGCGATTCAAAACCGTTTCCAATCTACTATCAACAACCTGAACAACTCTGTTAACAACCTGAGCGCAGCACGTAGCCGTATCCAAGATGCTGACTTCGCGACAGAAGTTTCTAACATGAGCCGTGGTCAGATTCTGCAACAAGCGGGTACTGCTGTGTTGGCGCAAGCTAACCAGGTTCCGCAGGGTGTTTTAAGCCTGTTACGTTAATTTAGATTTTTATAGTTTATTGAAGGCCAGCATTGCTGGCCTTTTTCATGCCCGTCATTCTTCGCGCTGCAACGTCGTTGACTTCAGTCGCTCACCCGAATCACGTACCAATGTACGCTCATCGGGATAATCTCCTTCGTCGCCTAGCTGCAACACGAATTATTTAGGGCGTGCTTTGGTATTGTTAAGGTCAAGGGCAAAAAATTAAAAAATGCACGCATTCATTAATTTTATTTAGGATAAAGAGAATAACGGCTAATTTAGTGTCTTACTCTGCGGATTGAAATTACGCGTAACACAGATAATGACTACCTTTAGTTAAAACTTGAAGGGTGATTCAGGTTGTGAGTGATTTATATACTGCCGAAGGTGTCATTAATAAAAATAGCCTATGGGAGCGTTATTACCCTCTAATACGCCATGAAGCCCTGAAACTGCAAGTCCGACTTCCTGCCAGTGTAGATATCGATGACCTAATCCAAGCGGGTGGCATCGGTTTACTTCATGCATTAGAACGTTTCGATGCTTCATTAGGTGCCTCTTTTGCGACTTATGCCGTACAGCGTATTCGCGGCTCCATGCTGGACGAATTACGCAGTCGCGACTGGGTTCCCCGTAGCGTGCGCCGTCAAGCTCGTGAAATGACCAAAGCCATTGGTGAACTTGAGCAAAAACTTGGACGCAGTGCTAGCGAGCCAGAGATTGCTCAGTCATTAGATATTGAGTTGTCGGAATACCGTCAAGTGCTCCTCGATACCAATAACAGCCAACTGTTTTCCTACGATGAATGGCATGAGATCCATGGGGAAAGCTGCGAGCCGTCAATGGATGAAGACGATGGGGGCAACCCACTGAGTTTATTGATGGAATCGAGTTTGCGTGACCAAATCATGGGGGCGATAGAGCAACTACCAGAACGCGAAATGCTGGTGTTGACGCTGTATTACCAAGAAGAACTGAACTTGAAAGAGATTGGGGCGGTTTTGGAGGTGGGGGAGTCGAGGGTCAGTCAATTACACAGCCAGGCTATTAAGCGGTTGCGCTCTAAGTTGAAATCGTAGCTCGTCATACTTCGAACCACAGCGTTGTTGGCTGCTCTCAGCTACCCGAATCACATACTTATGTATGCTCATCGGGATATCTTCGCTTGCCGCCTAGCCGTGATTCGAATTATTTAGAGCTATGGTTGGGTAAGGCCAAAAAGAAAAATTCAAAATTATCTAAGTTTTAACTTTGCGTTCCTTGGAATTAGCGTATTCGCCGCCTTGCCACAACGCGAATTATTTAGAGCTATGCTTGGGTAAGGTTAAAAGAAAAATTAAAAAACAAAAAATAAATGAAGTGACGCAATAATGAAATGACACAATGAAGTTGAACACTTTAAAAACTAGCTTTTTACTTTTTCGATAAACTGCTTGGCGGAAATATGCCAAATATGGGGGATGGGAGTAAAGCCTAGCTTGGGGTAGGTGTTTTGTGAGTCGGGGGTGGAGCGAAAAATAATCTGGCACTCTGGGGGGAGTTCTTCAGCGGTCAGGCGCAATAAATGCTTGCCAACACCTTGGTGAAGATACTCAGTATCTACCGCAATTTCAGAGATATAGCAGCAAAAACTAAAATCCGTGATCCCACGGGCAAATCCCACTAATTGCTCATCCACCCATGCACTAATCAACAAATCTGCATTATTTAACATCGAATCTAGCAGTGCCAAATTATCCGAAGGAACCAGCGTATCCAGCGGAGATTGGTTGATCAAATTTAGAAAATCATCCACAGAAATGGAGTGATTCACTTTATAGATAATCTGACTGTTCGCCGTCTCCATCACATTCCCTCTAAAATAAACATCGCTTATATAGGTTTAGCTCGAAATTGAGAAAATTGCCTGTTTTTCGCTGTGTTTTTATAGGAGGAAATAAGGGAGTTGTTCATCAAACTATTTCCATGGTTATTTTGTTGAAATTAGATAGCCACAATGACGTTTATTTTGACGAATTTTGTTATTTAAATAGTGAACATGATTTTGTATAAATAGTCACTATGGTGACTGTAGCAATTCAATCAATTGATTTTATAATTAGTTAAATGTAACCAATTGAAAAATAAAGTAACATAAAATTAAAAATAGATATTATGTGCCGATGGGTTCTAGGGGAATATAATGCAGCATTATATTTCGTGATAGGTATCCATATGTTTAAAAAGGTTATTTTTGTATTTTTTCTTGGTTTTTCTTCTTTCGGTTGTACCACGGACTTGTCATTTAAAGAAAAGTCACCCGCTGATCGCCTATATAATGAAAACTACCAAGGCATCGACACACTGCAAGAAGAACAAAAATTTAAATTTGACCCCAAATTGAAAATTGCACAGAAAGATCAAAGTTATCAATATTTATTAGAACAGCGGGATGAAGAGCAAAAATCGATTTTTAATCAAATCCGTCCTTGTGATATTAACCCTACAGCAGCAGGGTGCCCGGGGCATTTATCGTGGATGAATGACCCAAAAGAAATTCGCTCCATGCTAGAGCAACAGCTCAAAAATGAATAAGTAATATTGAAATTAGTCGATATCAGGGCGCTCATTGAGCGCCTGATTTTTTTGTACGAATTAAATTATGCGCCTTCAGGGAACGTCAGAGTCGCTCCCGGTGCTTCACGACTTAAATGAATAAAATTCAAATGCTTTTCATACTGGTCGAGAATATCGCTGATCACCTGCTCTTTGGTGTAATCCATTAAGTCATTGGCTTGGGTGCCTTCCCATAGATAGGTTTCAAGTCGGTAATAATGAGATTTACCCGAGCGCGCACGGTAAGTGAAGCTTGGAACAGTGTAACGACGTGGCCAAATTTGATAGATAAAACTCTGCTCCTCAGCCAGATCGACCACTAACTCTAAATGATTAAGTCGCTCGTCTTCAGGAAGTGGATGAATAGTAAATTCCACCTGTGCACCGCGTAGCTCTAACTCTTTGGCAACATCTTGCATGGCAGGAATACACACTAAATCCAACATTCGCCGCGTATAGGTTGTTCCGGGGAAATTCATCACCCGACCTAAGCGCTGTTTCCATTTAATCGGCTCATTACCATACAGCGGAGCTGGTGCGTTGGTATTAATCGCACTAACACGACGGAAATCCTCAAATCTCAGCGACTTATATAACCCCGCCATCACAAAGAAAATCACAAAGCTAAAGGGTAGCCCCATAATCACCGTGGTATTTTGCAGGGCAGAAACCCCATCAGTCATTAACATTCCTAGAGTCAATAAACCGATGGCAACCGACCAGAAAACCCGCAGCCAATTAGGTGAATCACTGTTTATATCGCTCAGTTTTGAGGTGAAATTCCCCAGCACCAGCGAGCCTGAATCCGCTGAAGTGACATAGAAAAGTAGCCCAGTAATTGTGGCGACCGAAGCTGTGAATCCAAAACCGGGATATAACGCTAATAGGGAATAAAATCCTTTTTCAGGTGCTTCTAATACAGTTTGCGCTAATGCTTTATTGCCGTGAATAATTTCATATAACGCGCTGTTTCCGAAAATAGACAGCCACAGCAAAGTGAATACGAAAGGAATAATCAGTGTACCAATCACAAACTGGCGAATGGTGCGACCTCGGGATATTCGAGCCAAAAATAACCCAACAAACGGTGACCATGCCACCCACCACGCCCAGAAAAACAGTGTCCAGCTATTCATCCAATCTGTGGGGCGATCAAATGCAAAGCTGTTCAGGGTCATCCCCATAAAACGATTAATATAATCCCCAACATTCAGCACTAAGGCATTAAGTAGGAATTCGGTATCGCCGACAAATAAGATAAATAAAATCAATCCTAGCGCCAGTAATACATTCAATTCAGACAAAATACGGATGCCTTTATTCACGCCAGAGGTAGCTGAAATCACAGCCATCACTACCGAGAGGAAAATCAAGCCTCCCTGAACCGTGAGTCCTTGAGGAAAGTCGAACAGAACTTTTAACCCATAATTGAGTTGCACCACACCAATTCCCAACGTCGTGGCGATACCAAAAATGGTGCCTAATACGGCGGCAATATCCACGGTATGACCAATGGGTCCATTAATCCGATTACCAAAAATGGGATACAACGCTGAGCGAATGGTGAGTGGCAGATTATAACGATAACTAAAATAGCCCAGTGCAATGCCCATCAAGGCATACATTGACCAGCCCGTTAGTCCATAGTGAAACAGTGTCCACACCATCGACTGACGAGCCGCTTCAAGGGTTTCACCTTCACCAGTTGGCGGTAGCATATATTGAGTTACGGGTTCCGCAACGGAGAAAAACATTAAATCAATACCAATCCCTGCGGCGAATAACATGGCAGACCAACTGAGCATGCTGAATTCTGGTTTGGATTGCTCAGGCCCTAGCTTGATATTTCCAAAGCGTGACGTGGCGATAAAAATCACGAATACGATGTATAAAGTGGCGGCTAATAAATAGTACCAACCAAAGGTTTTAGAGACCCATCCTAGCGCAGTCACAATCCACTGATTCGCGGTATCAGTCATTAGGATGGTAAAAAAAGAAAACGCTAAAATTAGCGCGGCGGAGGTAAAAAAAACAACAGAATTAAGTTTGTCTTTCTGCTCATTCTTGGGACTTTTTGAATTTGTCATTGGCAGTTCCACAATTTTATCCATATGAAAATTTAAAGTTTATTTCTTCTCTAACGTATTGAATTATTAGCGAAGATTTAAAATTTCACGGGTATCTCCTCGATGTGTTTGTGAATTTATTGTTATAAACAATAGTTAATATTGATTGAACATTCAATTAAAAAAACGTTTAATAAATGGGTTCAGTGGTTTTTTTAGGTCCCCATGCCATGCCAAAAATTGGAATACAATCGATACGTAAACAGCAGTTAATCCAAGCCACTTTAGCGGTCATTAACGAAGTAGGAATGCAGGAAGCCAGTTTTGTGTTAATCGCACGCAAAGCCGGTGTTTCTACTGGAATCATCAGCCATTACTTTCGTGACAAAAATGGTTTATTGGAAGCGACTATGCGTCATATTCAATACCAGTTGGGATTTGGTATCGCTATGCGCCTAAGAATGCTGACGGGTGAGGATCCAAAACGCCGTATTCAAGCGATTGTTGAAGGTAATTTTGATCCGATACAAATCAGTGACGCTGCGATGAAAACATGGTTAGCCTTCTGGGCTAGCAGTATGCATCAGCCTAATTTGAATCGTTTACAACATGTCAATGATCGCCGCTTATATTCCAATCTCAGCTATGAGTTTGGGCGTGTATTGAATAAATCAGATGCCCGACGTGCAGCCAAAGGTTTGGCCGCATTGATTGATGGCTTATGGTTACGCAGTGCATTGAGTCGAGAGGTTTTTCCGGTTGAAGAAGCGTTGAGCATTACCAACGAGTATATCGATATGCAACTTAATCGAGCAGGGGACAAGACCACCTAATAGCAATTCATAGGAGAAATTATGCAGAATCCACCCATTCACAAGCTCTATATCCATGGGGGCTACGTGGACAGTTCACAGCCAGAGTGTGGGCAGTTTGAAGCGATAAACCCAGCTAATGGAGAGTTGATTGCTCATCTGCAATCGGCTTCCAGAGAAGACATTGACTGGGCGGTGGAAAGTGCAAAACAGGGACAAAAAATTTGGGCATCCATGACGGCAGTAGAGCGCTCCCGCATTTTACGTCGTGCCGTGGATATTCTGCGTGAACGCAATGACGAATTAGCCCATTTAGAAACCCTCGATACAGGCAAGCCGTTATCTGAAACCTGCTTTGTGGATATTGTCACAGGGGCGGATGTTTTGGAATATTATGCGGGGCTGATCCCTGCCTTAGAAGGGCAACAAATTCCACTACGTGATACTTCATTCGTGTATACCCGCCGTGAGCCTCTCGGTGTCGTTGCCGGTATTGGTGCATGGAACTATCCTATCCAAATTGCCTTATGGAAATCTGCCCCTGCATTGGCTGCGGGAAATGCCATGGTGTTTAAACCGAGTGAAATGACCTCATTAACCGCATTGAAGCTGGCGGAAATTTATACTGAAGCTGGGCTGCCTGCTGGGGTATTTAATGTGGTCACTGGGCTAGGTAGTGAAGTGGGGCAATGGCTCACGGAGCATCCTGATATTGCTAAAATCTCTTTTACTGGGGGTATCGCGACAGGAAAAAAAGTGATGGCGAATGCTTCAACCTCTAGCTTAAAAGAAGTCACCATGGAGCTAGGCGGCAAATCCCCGTTAATTATTTTTGACGATGCTGACTTAGACAAAGCCGCCGATATCGCCATGATGGCAAACTTTTATAGTTCCGGGCAGGTATGCACGAATGGGACACGTGTATTTGTACCAGAGGCATTAAAGGCCATATTCGAAACCAAAATTGCTGAGCGTGTTGCTCGCATTAAAGTCGGTTCCCCACTCGATATGCAGACGAACTTTGGTCCATTAGTGAGTTTCTCTCATATGGAAAATGTGTTGCGTTACATCGAAATTGGCAAGGCTCAAGGCGCGAGGTTACTGTGCGGTGGTGAGCGTCTGATGGACGGTGAATTTGCTCACGGGGCGTATGTGGCACCGACCGTATTTACGGACTGTCTTGATGAAATGCAAATTACTCAAGAAGAAATTTTTGGGCCTGTTATGAGTATTTTAAGCTACCACAGTGAAGATGAGGTAATCGAGCGCGCTAACCACAGTGTCTATGGGTTAGCAGCGGGAATCGTGACTCAAGATTTAACCCGCGCCCATCGTGTTATTCATCAGTTAGAAGCTGGAATTTGTTGGGTCAATACGTGGGGGGAATCTCCAGCACAAATGCCTGTTGGCGGCTATAAACACTCTGGTGTAGGCCGTGAAAATGGGTTGGTCACGTTGCAAAATTATACACAAATAAAATCCATTCAAATTGAACTAGGAGAATTTACGTCCGTTTTCTAATCATCTTTTAACTTTGACTGAAACAGAGGAGATAACAATGGTCTATGACTACATTATTATCGGTGCTGGTTCAGCCGGTAACGTTCTAGCTACCCGCCTGACAGAAGATTCTGATGTTACTGTGCTGCTCCTTGAAGCAGGAGGACCGGATCACCGGTTCGATTTTCGCACACAAATGCCAGCGGCATTGGCTTACCCGTTACAAGGACGTCGCTATAATTGGGCATACGAAACTGATCCTGAACCCTATATGAATAACCGTCGCATGGAATGTGGGCGAGGTAAAGGGCTAGGTGGTTCTTCATTAATTAATGGTATGTGTTATATCCGTGGAAATGCCATGGACTTTGATGAATGGGCAAAAGCGCCCGGTTTAGAGGATTGGCACTACCGTCATTGTCTGCCTTATTTTCGTAAGGCGGAAACTCGAGATATTGGGGGCAATGCTTATCATGGTGACCAAGGCCCAGTAAGCGTGACGACGCCTAAACCCAAAAATAACGTACTTTTCCACGCGATGGTGGAGGCGGGTGTTCAAGCGGGATATCCCCGAACTGATGATTTGAATGGTTATCAGCAAGAGGGATTTGGTCCAATGGACCGCACGGTTACTCCCCATGGACGCCGAGCCAGTACCGCCCGAGGTTACTTAGATCAAGCACGTTCTCGGCGTAATTTAATCATTGTGACCCATGCGACTACCGATATTATCGAATTTGATGGCAAAAAAGCGGTGGGCGTAAAATATTATCGTGGAAAGAGTCAACAACCTACCCATGCCACCGCGCGTAAAGAGGTGCTGCTTTGCGCTGGTGCGATTGCTTCTCCACAGATTTTGCAACGCTCAGGTATCGGTCCTGAAGCCATCCTAAAAGAGTTTAATATTTTACCAGTACATATCTTGGAAGGGGTGGGTGAAAACCTTCAAGATCATTTAGAAATGTATTTACAATATGAGTGCAAGCAGCCTGTTTCACTGTATCCAGCATTAAAATGGTTTAACCAACCTAAAATTGGGGCTGAATGGCTTTTTAAGGGAACGGGAATTGGCTCAAGTAACCAATTTGAAGCCGGCGGCTTTATTCGTAGCAGTGAAAAATTTGCGTGGCCCAATATTCAATTTCATTTCTTACCAGTGGCAATTAATTACAATGGTAGCAATGCGGTTAACCAACATGGTTTCCAAGCACATGTAGGGTCAATGCGCTCACCGAGCCGTGGACGTGTACGAATCAAATCTCTCGATCCTCGTCAGCATCCCAGCATTGTTTTTAATTACATGTCCTGTGAGCAGGATTGGGAAGAATTTCGAGCAGCCATTCGGATCACGCGAGAAATTATGGCGCAACCTGCATTAGCGCCCTATCGCGGCGAAGAAATTAGCCCCGGTAATCAGGTCATAACGGATGAGCAGATCGATACGTTCGTGCGGGAACATGCTGAAACTGCTTTTCATCCTTGTGGTACTTGTAAGATGGGATTGGATGAAATGGCGGTAGTTGATGGCGCAGGGCGTGTGCATGGAGTTGAAAATCTTCGAGTCATTGATGCCTCGGTGATGCCGCAGATTATTACAGGGAACTTAAATGCAACCACGATTATGATCGCCGAAAAAATGGCAGATAAAATTCGAGGGCGAACGCCGTTACCTGCAAGTAAAGCACCGTATTATCAAGCAAGCCATCAATAGATTAAATGATAACAACTTTGTGAAGTCTAAAGAGCAAGAGGGGGGATATCCCTCTCTTGGTTAATAATAGATTTAATGAAATTATTTATCTATAAACTCATTATAGGCACGTAATGTTTCAGTGGCATACATTACAGAGGGGCCTCCCCCCATCAAAATAGCGACACCAAGAGCTTCGGTTAGCTCTTGCTTTGTAACACCTAAATCGACCAATGTTTTTGTATGAAAACCTATACAACCATCACAGCGATTTGCAACAGCAATCCCTACTGCAATCAATTCCTTGGTTTTTTTATCTAATGCTCCATCATTTGTACTTGCTATCTGTAGCCTTGAAAATTGATTGATAACATCAGGAATATTTTTAGCAAGCTCGTCTATATTCAAGAGAAGGTCTTGGGTAATCTGTTTGAATTTAGTCATGAATACACCATTAAATTTTATATTAATTTACATTATGTATTTAAATATAATATTTAACTCTGATTAAGCAAGATATGTATGTGAAATAATATCTAATGCCTTATTATTCTTTATATTTAATTAAAATTGATACATGTCATTGGTATTTTACCTATAAATTAGGTATTTCATTATTTAATATGGATATGGATATTTGTATAAAAAAATCCTCCAAATTATGGAGGAAAATAAATATTAAGCGAGAATATCTATATACCACTAGACATTAACGTAACAAACTCGACCAAACAATCGAAAATTCGTGATTTTCACTTTATGCTATATTGAAATAAAGCTTATTTAATGTGTAAATCTTTCCTGTTAACGAACCGAGTTTACTAACCATTGCAAATAATTATCCTCTACTTGGCTAGGATCTAAGCAAATTAATTCTGGTGTTTCATAAGGATGGATCTCTCTGATGGCGTCAAATAGGGCTTGTTGGTTGGCGATGGTACTTTTGATTAGCAGTAAAATTTCATTATCTTCAGTCACCGCTCCTTTCCATAGATAAACGGATGTTACTTGGGGTAATAACGAAACACAGGCAGCAAGGCGATTATTTAACAGATGTTGGGTAATTTTAATTGCGCTATCATGGGTGTTGGTTGTACAGAGAACAATACAGGGTTGCTGAGGGTTTTTATAATGAGTGTCATTAAGTGTCATTTTAATTTCCTTTAGAGTGATAGTCTTATTTCGATAAACTGCCATACATATTTTAGATTAACTTAATGGACAAGGGTTAAAATAGGAAATAGTGATATTAATATATGGCTGATTATTATTTTCACCATTATCATCCTCAGAAACTAATTCACCTAACTGCAATGTTTTTTTAACCATTGCTTTACAATTGCCCGTTTGGTGAGCAAATGTGTTTCGTAAGTAAACATACCAGTAATATAATAGCGCTTCAAATAAACTAAATAGTCTCCAGTTACAAGGGGCATTCTTGCTATATTCAACTAATTGTTATTAATTCGATTCAGCATTCAGTTTTAGATAAGTAAATATAATTTTTAGCGGAAATTTTGTATATTGATAGAGATTTTAAAAATAGTATTAATATTTATTCGCTTTTATCTGATGGATGAGAAAGTGGCGTGGTTAGGTGAAATAATGACTGGTTTTTAGTGTGGCTTGCTTTTTTTATTATGCGCAAGTCGATGAGCAATTGTAATTTAAAATCATAAAATGTTTACATAATTTACTGATTATACAGCAAAAATAAGTAACGAAATGATAACGATCAAGTTTTTATAATGATAATTTGCTAACATCGAGCTAAAGATAAAAATATATTATTGCATTTTCTCTGTCATTCCATCTTAAAACTTGTATGGATACCCTTATGAATAAACTGACCCCGTTAAAACCGATACCCACATTAATCGCAGTCGCCATAGCATTAATTATTTGGTTCATTATTCCTGTTCCTGAAGGTGTTAATCCAAATGCTTGGCATTTATTAGCATTATTTGTCGGAACCATAGCTGCAATCATAGGTAAAGCTCTACCAATTGGTGGGGTATCAATTGTCGCGATTTCCTTGGTAGCGGTTACTGGGGTCACTAACCCAGAATCAACAAAAGGGGCTATTGCTGATGCATTAAGTGGTTTTTCCAATGACCTTATCTGGTTGATTGGTATCTCCATTATGGTATCAATGAGTTTAAATAAAACCGGATTAGGTGCGCGTATCGGTTATTATGTTATTTCCCTGTTTGGTAAAAAAACGTTGGGGATTGCTTACTCTTTGGCGATTGCCGAAACTATTTTAGCGCCTGTTACGCCAAGTAATACGGCTCGAGGTGGCGGAATTATTCACCCGATTATGCGCTCAATCGCGGATAGCTTCGGCTCTAAAGCCGAAGATGGAACCGCAGGAAAAATTGGACGCTACCTTTCTTTGGTTAACTACAATATTAACCCAATCACGTCTGCGATGTTTATTACTGCGACGGCGCCAAACCCATTGATTGTTAGTCTAATTGTGAGTGAGGCGGGTAAAGGAAATGAACTGAGCTGGGGAATGTGGGCGGTTGCCGCGTTTGTTCCGGCAATAGTGTCTCTGATCCTGATGCCTTTAGTAATCTATTTTATGTATAAACCTGAAATCACGTCTACGCCTGATGCACCTAATTTCGCGAAGGAGCGCTTACAACAATTAGGCCCGATTTCGTTGCCGGAAAAAATTACCCTTGGTGTGTTTGCACTCTTGCTGGTGATGTGGGCAGGGGTTCCCGAAATGTTATTTGGACCGACTTTCAGTGTAAATGCGACTACTGCTGCGTTTATCGGTTTAAGTGTGTTGCTCGCAACGGGAGTGGTTAACTGGGATGATATTCTGAAGAATAAAGGCGCATGGGATACGGTTGTTTGGTTCTCGGCGCTGGTGATGATGGCGAGCTTCTTGGGTAAATTAGGTTTAATCAAGTGGATGTCACTCACCGTCGGTAGCTCCATCGACAGCATGGGTATTAGTTGGGTCTGGGGAACCTTAATTCTGGTATTAATATACGTTTATTCCCACTATTTCTTTGCTAGTACAACCGCGCATATTACCGCAATGTTTGCCGCATTCTTTGCCGCTGGCTTGGCTCTTGGTGCTCCGCCAATGCTGCTGGGACTTACCCTAGCATTCTCTTCTTCCTTAATGATGTCATTAACTCACTATGGGACAGGAACCGCGCCTATTATCTTTGGGTCCGGATATGCCACATTGGGTGAATGGTGGAAAGCGGGCTTTGTGATGAGTGTCGTGAACTTAATTATCTGGATCAGCTTAGGGAGTATTTGGTGGAAATTCCTTGGTTACTGGTAATGAGTTTAGTTAGCCATTGAATATCAGCATCAATCAAAAACCGGAATAAAACTCCGGTTTTTTATCGTCTTTGGATTATCAATGAAATTATATTTCTTAGAGATGAAAAAAATAAAACATCGACCTAAAAAATATAAGGTATTGTGAAGTTCTAAATAATAATGTCAGGAAATGATTGAGGATTTTTCATCTTAAAGCGGCTATGATTGAAAGATTAATCAATATTAAGAAGTCCATCGATTGAAATATTAGAAAGGGATAGTAGGTCTAAAATGAAAAAAATCGCATTAGTATTAGGTATGGCTGGTGTTATGGCATTAGTGTCTGCATGTTCGGATGAAAAGTCTGAAATTGCTGAATATAAAACTAACTTCGTGAATACTTGTACCAAGGCATCTGGCGATTCAGATGCAGAAACCACTAAAGCAGTCAGTGCAATTTGTGGTTGTGCATATGATAAAACAATTGAAAAATATGGTTTAGCAGAATTCAAACGTTTAGATGGTGAATTACAAAAATCAGCAAGTGCAGCGCCTGAATTCCAACAAACGATGATTGGATTTGTTCAAGAGTGTGCAACGAGCGCACGTTAATTGAATACGCTTATGAAATAAAACTAAGCACAGCACTTCTGAACAGTTAAGCGTTATTGACTAATTTGGTCGCTGTGTAAGATCCGTAATCTACTACGATTACGGATTTTTTTATGCTACATAGCCAGATTCTTGAGATAATTCAAAACTAGGCTTCAGATAAATACACCTCGCTTTTTTGCTCTCCTTTCCCATATCGATATTCTTCTATTAGTTATTCCTTTTGTGTTCTCAGTCAGTAGGTTAGCTACACCGATATTTTAGTTCCTATGTTATAAAAACCATTTTAGAGAAAACAAACTTGCTCGGATTAGAAAATAGCCCTGCTGGGCTGGAACAAATTTACGCTGATGGCACAGAGTTGAATGATCACTGACGAGCAATTATCAGACGGCTCCTGTAGCACAACTGATGAAGTAAGATGCTGATATTTACTGACACCGCGGATAGGATAAGCTGCATTTGTTGAGTTATATTCACAATAAAGAGTAAAGTAAATTTAAACTGATAATGTTGACTCTTCTATTTATTAAATTGATTTAAAAGAAAAACAACCCAAAAGACTATATTAATTTAAAATTAAAAGTGACAATTTAATTATTGATTTAATATTAATAATTTATTTTTAGATAAATGAAAGCTTAAACTTAGAACGAATGTAATTATTATTGTAAATATTAAAGTAATAATTAAGGTTAAATGTTGTTTTTTAAACTTTTATTTTTAATGGTTAAATGATAATTGACCTTTAAGGCGTCACAAAATAATCATCCAAAATAGATTTTTTATTATCGGTGTTAAATAAGTTTTCAGATGAATCATTGTATATCAAAACAATATTTGTATATTTTTGTTTTTATATTTATTGTTTTTACACCTTATAGGTTTAATTTAATTTTTTTATTTATATTGTTTGACGAAAAATGATTGTTATTTTTTGACTGAATTGTTTTTATAAAATATCACTCGATATATTTATTTCAATAGTGGTAGTCTAAAAATGTAGATTAAATAATATATATTAAAGTATAAAATGATTTTTTTTGGTGTTAATGTCGATTTTTCAATCTAAGTCAGTTTTATAATCTTCTTTATCACTATATGATTTACATATTTAGCGGTTAATTCTATCTTACTTGCCATTAATAACATTATGTTTTTATTGAAATTGTTTTTTTATTCTTATTGATTGTGCGCTCAATATAATTAAATGTTTTTCCTACTCGCGAATGAGTGGGCTTATTTGTTTTTAAATACTAGGTGCGTAATATATTGAACATGAACTGTTCTGATTCAAAGTATGAATAATAAGTTCAGAGGTACCCAATATGGAAAATGAAAGATATAAATACTCATTGTCAATAGGTCAAAGAATTAAATCACTCAGACTACAAAATGGTTGGAGCGGTGATGCTTTAGGAAAAGTAACAGGAATCAGTCAGCAACAAATCTCTCGATATGAACGGGGAGTAAATAGAATTGATGTTGAATCATTAGCTAAATTTGCGAATGCATTTAATGTGAGCATCGTAGTCTTATTATCGGATTATGATAAGACCATCTACGATAAAAGTATATTTGTTGCAAATACAGTAGTTATCTAATTCAGGATAGTAGTATTAAAGGGACTTAATCTTCTTTTATGTAGTTAATCATCCTTATTTTAATAATAAAGGATAGGAATTGTTTTATCTTACAAAGGTCAAATATGAAAAAATCTCTTTTAGTTTTATTAATGGCGTCTTCAGTTTCAGCTTCCGTATTGGCAGCAGATGGGACAATTACGTTTAATGGTGAAATTACTGCAACAACGTGTGATGTGATAACTGGTACGAACGGTGATTTCACCGTTACTCTGCCAACAGTATCAACGACAGCACTTGCTAGTGCTGGTGCTACAGCAGGAAATACCTCATTTGTCATTGAGTTAGCTAACTGTACCGCTAGCGGCGTAGATGTGGCAGCAAACTTCGAAAGTTTAACAAGTGGAGATGCTGTTACTGGTAATCTTAATCCAACAACTGCCCCAGCTAACGTACAAATCGGTTTGGCTGACCAAGCAGGTAACTTGGCTAAGGTTAATGGTGCACCAGTCGGTAGACAACCGATTGTTGGTGGTGCTGCGACATTAGCATATCAAGCATTCTATTATGCAAAAGATGCAGTTACCGCTCCGGGTCTTGTGACTGCACAAGTTAACTATACCTTGACGTATCCATAATAAGTAAGACTGTCAGAGGGAGCAATTCCTCTGACAGATTCGATAAAAATATTCAAATACTGCTATAAATACAAGGTTAGGTCACTATGATAACTCGGATACCTATAATCAATAAAATAGTTCTATTTACATCATTGTTTATGATATCAACGTCACTTTATGCCAGCGTTATTATTAATGGAACTCGTGTTATCTACAATGAGAGTTCAAAAAGTAAAACAGTGCAGTTGGTTAATGAAAATAAATGGCCAGCATTAGTTCAGGTTTGGTTAGATAATGGTGACCCAAGTGAGCTTCCTGAAAATATTAAAACACCATTTTCTATCACTCCTCCTATATTTAAAATGTCTCCAGATTCTGGTCAGAATTTAAGAATAACCTATTTGGGTAGTAATTTACCTAAAGATAAAGAATCTATTTTTTATTTAAATGTATTGGAAATACCACCAGAGAGTGAAGACTCCGTATCTTTGGATAAAAACACTATGCAAATTGCAATTCGTTCAAGAATAAAATTATTGTATAGACCAATTGGTATTAAAATGCCATCTCAAATAAATGAAAAATTGTCTTTCTCAATAAAGAGAACAAATAAGGGGAATGAGGTTTTAGTTAAAAATAACTCTCCCTGGTATATTACTTTCCAGAATGTAGAACTTTCATTAGGCAATAAAAAGTTAGACTTAGTAGAAAATATGGTTGCACCATTCTCTGAGATTTACTTGATGCGAGATAATGGTACTGCAATACCAAATGATTTTATTAATGCCAAGAAAATCAACTACTCAATAATTAATGATTATGGTGGTTTAGATTCATTTGAATCAAATCTATAATAAATGGTATTACTATGAAAATAAAATTGGTTTTTATACTCATTTCTTTATCGTTAGCATATTCTAGAGTATCATTCGCTGTTGAAGAAAATCAAAATGAAAAAAAATACTCTTATAATGAAGGCTTTTTACTCGGCAATGCTAAAGATATATCAATAGATAATTTAAGTGAAGATCAAGTTACACCAGGTAACTGGTTTGTAGACTTGTATTTAAATAATGAATTTATCTACAATAGAGAAGTAAAATTTTATAAAAATGATAAAGGAAAGGTCGTTCCTTGTTTAACAAAAGATGATGTGGCTAGTTTTAATATTAAACCTGAGTATTTGAGTTTAATTACATCTGGTGGGGAATGTGAAAATCTATATACTTTATCAAAAGATGTAGATATTAGTTTAAAGCAAGATATATTAAGATTGGATATTTTAATTCCTCAAATAATGGTAGAGCATTATGCTAGGGGATCGGTACCAATTAATGCTCTGAATGAAGGCATTCCAGCATTTTTTATGAATTACTATCTTAATGGATATAGTAGTCGTAGTCATGGTGAAAATACTCATTCAGCTTATGGAAATATATCTACTGGACTTAATCTTGGGCTATTTCGTTTTCGTCATCAATCTAACTTACAATATAATCAAGATAATAAATTTGAGCATGAAAGCATTCGAACTTATGTTCAAAGAGCGATTCCTCAAATTGAAAGTGAATTAACACTTGGTCAATCGTTTACGAATGGGAATCTTTTCGACAGTTTTTCTTATACTGGTGCAGAGTTAGCGACTGATAATCGTATGCGTCCCCAATCTATGCAAGGGTTTGCACCAACTGTACGTGGTGTTGCAAACAGTAATGCGCGGGTGCGGGTGATACAAAATGGTTTTGTTATTTATGAAACTAACGTTTCACCGGGTGAATTTGTTATTAATGATCTTTATGCAACAGGGTATGGTGGTGATTTAACGGTTGAGGTCACTGAAGCAAGCGGTAGTGTTTCTTCATTTATTGTACCATTTGCAACGATACCTGGTTTATTACGACCGGGACAAATTGATTACAGTATTGTGAGCGGTAAAGTTCGGGGAGATAATGTCTCTTCAGATTTTTTTGTTCAATCCACATTGCAATATGGATTGAGTAATATCGTAACACCTTTTGTGGGATTGCAATATTCAAATAAATATCAGTCAGGGTTATTAGGTTTTGCGGTAAATACTGATATTGGTGCATTTAGTTTTGATATGGCAAGTTCTAAAGCTGAGCTTAATAATGATAAAACCTATAGTGGTACTCGAGCAAGGGTAACGTGGAATAAAGACATTAATGCCACAGGAACTAATATTGCACTAGCTGGATATCGTTATGAGTCGCAAAATTATTTAAATTTATATGAGGCAAGTTCTTACCGTGATAATTATTTATTTAACGGGGATTCAATTAATCCAAGGCGTTCTCAATATACTTTAACCATCAATCAAAATTTAGCTGATTATGGTACGATTTATGCGAGTGGGTCATTACAAACTTGGCGCGATAATTTACCTGATACCAAGCAATTGCAATCGGGTTATATGAATAGTTTTAAAGGTATTGGATATAGCTTTACTTATATAAAAATGTACCGTAATGGTGAGCAAAATGGCGACAATAATTATATGTTTAATGTGTCAGTTCCATTCTCATTATGGTATCCAGAGCAAAATACTGTAATGAGTAGTTCCATTACGCGTTCTGACAATGATAATCGATGGGCAAATAATACCAGTATCAGTAGCTCTTTTGGGGAAGATAATTCTATATCTTGGAACGCAACCGCCAGTGACATTGGGCAATCAAGAAGTAGCTTCTCAGGAAATATTCAAAAAGATTTTTCATCGGCTTCTGTTAATGGGGGTTATTCTCAAGGGAGAGATTTTAAATCACTTTCAGCTGGAGCAAATGGCGCTTTGGTTATTTATGAAGGAGGTATTATTCCTTCTCGTTACTTAAGTGACACGTTTGCGATTATTGAAGCCGATAAAGCAGAGGGTGCTTCAGTTTCATCTTGGAATAATATTATTCTTAATAAAAATGGTCAGGCAGTTGTTCCTTCACTTATGCCTTATCAATATAATACTCTTTATCTAGATTCTGAAAATATGAATTCAGATATTGAAATTGCTAATAATATGGTTAAGGTCGCTCCTTATGCTGGCTCTGCAGTATTAGTGAAATTTAAAACAGAGAAAGGAAATAATATTACCTACCGTATTATGCTACAAGATAAAAAGTCAGTTCCATTTGGTGCGGATATTTATGATGAAAGTAATAATAAGATTGGCTTGGTTGGTCAAGGTGGATTAGTTCATTTTATATCACAGCTTGAAGCCGGTACTGTTTTTGTTAAATGGGGTGATGAAAATAATCAACGTTGTAAGTTTAATTATAATTTTACTAACAACAATACGATCTCAGAATCCACGTGTTATTTTTACTGAGGAATTAATTTTGATTAATCATAAAATCAAACTAGCTATATTTCTAAGTTTGATGTTTTCATCATTCTTAGCTAATGCACTATGTTCTGTTGTTGGTACTGGAATTAACCGTGCCCCTGTCACTTACCTTGGGCCTATTGATCCAATCGCTATCTATGGATTACAATTTCAACCAAAAGGAACGCCATTAAGTCTTTCTTATATATCTGGGACACAACTGTCTATCTCTAACGGACTGAATCCAGAAACGGTATTATTTCGTTGTAATGCTGCTGATGCTAACCAAATTTTTGAAGGTTATTATTTATTTAGAGCAGATAATGCACATCTGGCTTCTGCTCAAATAGTAAATGGAATTACCTATTGGGCAATTTGGGTCGTGGGTGCGGTTTCTCCTCGAACTCCTGTTTCCGGTGTGGATTATGAATTCTTTTTAGGAAACGGTATTAATGTGGGGAATGCATTTGGTAATGAGCCGAATTGGACAAAAAGAATGGCATATGAGGTTGACCCAACGAATTCCAACTTTATTATAATAAAAGGAAAACATTTTTCTGGTTTTACGAATAGTCAAATCCGTTCTGGTATAGCTGTGACCGCAAGTAATTTTAATCCAGTAATACCTCAGCAGCTTAAAGGATTTATATTTTTTAGAGGCCCTGGTGTTAATAATACTATGGTTTCGAATGGTGGAAATGGAGAGCCTCATACCATTGGATCATTTTTCAGGGTTGGGCTACGTGGCGTGAGTACCACTGCAATTAACTCATGTAATGTAGAAAGGAATGATGCAAACGTATCATTAGGAACACATTCTCAAAATGCATTACCTTCATCTCCAGTTAATTTTTCTGTTACGGTAAAATGTGACTCAGGCTCTACGGGGATTCAATATGGTCTTGCCCCTGGAATGGAAAATATAAGTAAAAATGTAACTGATGTATTATTACTTGACCCTAATATGGGCTCAACAGCAAAGGGCGTTGCTATTGAAATTTTGAATTCAGCTCAGAGTAAAATACCACTGTTGAATCTTCCTGCAACCGGCGGTGTTATTTCGAGCGTGAATAATTGGCAGTCATTACCGATTCCAGCGTCAGGGGGACCAACATCTTCAGTCGATGTTAATCTATCTGCTCGGATTGTCCCATACGGTAATGAGCCTATCGCTCCGGGGGTTGTTCGATCTAAAGTGACATTTATGCTAAATAAAAATTAATTTTTTATTTTATTGGTATAGATTTCATATAACTTTGAATAGTTTAAAGGTAGTTAGGTGACAAGCGAATTAGCTGCTGGGAGCTGATATACTTATAATAAAACCGAAAGGGTTAGCCAAAGTTTGGCTAACCCTTTCGCATTTTCACATTGATAATATGATTTTAATTATAAGTAATATTTAACATTGGCTTATTTTTGTATTGGCTATATTTTACTTTTACATAACTTAAGCTAAGTTTTTTTGCCTCTTTTAACGAGCTTGTTTTCGTGAGATTTTTACCATTACGATAGCACTCAAAGTTAACTCGTTCGGTATTGGACACTTGAACTTTACATTGTGGTTCAACGATATAACCAACAAATGTAATCGTACCGCCACCTATATAGTTTGTGGCAGCATTAGCAAAAGATAAACCAGAAATGAGTACAATAATCATAGTTACAAGTAAGGATAAACGTTTCATGAGCTACCTCCTAGTTGAACTAGAACTGCGCATTTAACACTCAATACGAGTAAATGCACCATGATTAAGTTTAGTCTAATTACGAGTAATAAATATAATATATACACACTAAAAGATATTTCTCTTATGTTTTATCTCGTATTAATATGAAATATAAATAATTATATCGATATTTAATATTTAGATAGATTCGATAATGATTAACCAATCATTGCTAATAGTCATAATGAATTTGGGCTATTGTTAGAATGAAAAGCCCAATTGAGTGTTATTGATATTTAATGGGTGAGATAAGAGTTTTTTAAGGATAATAAAATTTAAATAATATTAAATATCAATTGATTGGGTTTTGTATTACCGAAAAATATTATTTACAGAGGATAAATAAAAAGGCCGTAACGCTATGCGCTACGACCACTCTCAAAGCTTAATTGACAAATATTTCTGTAATGTCGAGGCTTTATTTTTTATTTAAACAAATGTTTGAACTGATGTGGAGCACAGCGCAAATATTGTGGTGCGACCGAAATTTGTTCATTCAATACACTGGCAGCACGCCATGGCCAACGAGGTTCATAAAGGATCCCTCGACCGATAGCAATGAAATCAGCCTGTCCCGTGGCTAAAATTGCCTCTGCTTGCAGCGGTTCCGTAATTAAGCCAACGGCAATCACAGGGAGCTGAGTTTGGTTATGAATTTCTTGAGCTAATGGAACTTGATAGTTGGGACCCACTGGGATTTGCTGTTTATCGGATAATCCACCAGAAGAAACGTGGATATAGCTGCTGCCCAGTTCCTCGAGAATTTGTGTTAACTCAATGGACTCCGTTAAATCCCATCCGCCTTCAATCCAATCTGTTGCAGATATTCTGACACCTACCGCGATCTCTGGGCTAACCGCTTCACGAATTTCCTTAAACGTTTCTACTAATAAGCGAGAGCGGTTAGCAAAGCTGCCACCATATTCATCTTGGCGAAGGTTTGAGTTAGGGGACAAGAAAGAATGGAGTAAATAGCCGTGCGCTGCATGAATTTCAATGACATCAAAACCCGCTTGTTCTGCTCGTTTGGCTGCATCCACAAACTGCCGCTTAATCTCAAGGATCTCATCTTTCGTTAATGCTTTTGGCGGGAAGCTATCAGCAAAGGGTTGTGCGGAGGGGGCAACTGTTTGCCAGCCATGTTCATGGTTAGCGGGTAAATTATTACCGCCTAGCCAAGGTAAATCACAAGCGGCTTTCCTACCCGCATGGGCGATTTGGATACCAAAGCGTGCATTCGCAAACGGTCTAATCTCTGCCAACATTTTCTTAAATGCTTGCATCTGGCTTTCGTTCCAGATCCCTAAATCCTTATAGGTGATACGACCTGATGGAGTGACCGCGCTTGCTTCAACAATGACTAAGGCAGCCCCAGATAAGGCAAGATTCATATAATGGGCATGATGCCATGGGCTCACCACGCCATCATTAGCAGAGTATTGGCACATCGGAGGGATAATAATGCGGTTGTTTAAATGTACGGAACCGATTGTTGCAGGAGAAAACAAATGACTCATTATTTATTCCTTATACATTATGAAAATTATGTTCACAGTATAAAAGATTGCATCTATTTTTCTTGTGATAAAGCGGGAATTACGTATATCCAATAGATATTTTTTCACACGCTATGAGATAAAAAAGCACCACAATAGAGAAATATTTGAAAAAAAAGACAAAAAGTATAAATTTCTGCTTGAACATGACCACATTGATTATTTTCGATTCTATCAATGAGCTCAATCATGGTTTTATACCGTACGATAACCGCGTAAAGACCAGTGGTTTAGCCCAGAAGATTATTTATTTCAACAATAAAAAACGTTAATTCCCATTAATGGTTTTAATGGTGCTAATAGAATCTTTACCTGATTTTTTATATTAAAAATGGTTTTAGTAAATTTAAAATCACATTTATCACCGCAAAAAAACAAATTTTAACTTGCAAGAAAATAGCGGGGTTTATATAAGCAATAAGTTACCGATAACCAGTTTAATAAATTGATACTTTAATACTATTAATAATTTAAAAGTTTAATGAAATTATTTTACTGAGTATTTTCACCTGCAAAAAATATAATTCTAAGAAGGAAGATAAATGTGTTAACAATTATTGGTATTTTAATCATCGTATCGATAGTCACTTTATTGATGATGGGGAAAGCAAGCCCGATTATTGCAATGTCCTGTATCCCTTTTATTGGAGCCTTGCTAGCAGGGTATTCAATCGCTGAAATTTCTGTGTTCTTTGAAAGCGGGATTCATAAAGTCTCTAAAGTTGCGGCCATGTTTTTGTTCGCTATTTTATTCTTTAGCTTGATGAAAGATTTACATATTTTTGATCCACTGATCCGCGCAATGGTCAAAATGACACGCGGTAACGTGATTGTGGTCTGCATTATGACCACCCTGATTGCGGGGGTTGTCCACTTAGATGGCTCTGGCGCGGCGACTTTCTTAATCATCATTCCTGCATTGTTACCGTTATACCGCCAATTGGGAATGAGTCCCTACCTGATGCTGTTATTAATGTGTACCAGTATGGGGATTATGAATATGGTTCCATGGGGTGGCCCTTTAGGTCGAGCTTCTGCGGTGACGGGTATCGATGCGTCTACACTATGGCAAGGACTCATTCCTGTTCAATTAATTGGTATGGTCGGCGCAGTGGTGTTTGCTGTCATTATGGGAATGCGTGAAAAACGCCGTATTGCTGCTGCTGAATTACAAGGTACGACTCCATACCAAATGGATTCACTGCTGACGGCAGAAGAACAAATGGACGATGTCGTTGAAACGATTAACAAACCTAAGAAGCCGTGGATTAATGGCGGATTGATCTTAATCTCCATTATTTGCTTGGCATTTGGTCTGCTGTCCGCCCCTTATGTCTTTATGATTGCATTATCCTTAGCGTTACTGATTAACTTCCCAAATCCGAAAGACCAAATGAAAGTGATTTCTCAGCATGCCCCACAGGCATTAGGAATGGTGGCGATTATTTTAGCTGCTGGAGCATTTCTTGGTATTTTGTCTGACGGCGGAATGTTGAAATCTATTGCTGTTGATTTAACTGCGATCCTGCCAACAGAATGGGTATCAAAAATTCATATATTTGTGGGTATCCTCGGTGTACCGATGGATATCTTCACCAGTACTGATGCGTATTATTTTGCACTGTTACCAATTATTCAACAAATTGCGGGAACAGCAGGGATTGACCCATCAGCAGTGGTCTACGCGATGGCGATTGGTAATAACGCAGGGACGTTTGTGAGTCCATTTTCTCCGGCTGCATGGTTGGCGATGGGCTTAGCGGGCATTGATATGGGACGGCATTTGCGTTATTCGTTCGGGTGGATTTGGCTATTTAGCTTTTTTACTCTAGGTATTGGGGGGCTTTTAGGTCTTTATTGATCTGCTCGTCGTCTTTTGCACTGTAGCTGCGTTAACTGCGCTTACTAACCCTAGTCACATACTTATGTATGCTCCTAGGGATTAGCAGCACTTGTCGCCTTACTACAGCACAAAATCCATAGAGCCAATGTGTGGAAGTTGAACTGCTCGTCGTCTTTTGCACTGTAGCTGCGTTAACTGCGCTTGCTAACCCTAGTCACATACTTATGTATGCTCCTAGGGATTAGCTACACTTGTCGCCTTACTACAGCACAAAATCCATAGAGCCAATGTTTGGAAGTTGAAAAGTCAAAATCAAAAACAATTAAAAATTTTAAAACTGAATGAAATATCGAGAATAAAAATAGTTGCTAAGTGGAACATGTTTTTTTACATAATTAGGACTATATCGGTGGCTTTTGTCTTGACTGTTAGTTTAGAATCCCCGCGTACTGATTATTTCTTATTGTTTTTATAGTAAAAACACTTTTTAATGAGGCCGTCTCGCGGAACAGATATGTAATACCAACTCTTGATTTCTCAATTTTCACAGAGGCAAATCTTGCTCAAGATTTGTTGTGTTTTGTTATTTCT
This sequence comes from Providencia rustigianii DSM 4541, assembly GCF_000156395.1. Lineage (GTDB taxonomy): Bacteria > Pseudomonadota > Gammaproteobacteria > Enterobacterales > Enterobacteriaceae > Providencia > Providencia rustigianii. The sequence goes on along the minus strand of NZ_GG703817.1, from coordinate 772,114 downwards.
GTAGAGAAAGCATGATGAATATGCAATCAAGGAAGTATGGTAGAACGTATCACTATCCGTTCTCCCCGGGCACCACCAGCGACGATCGTATTAATAGCGATTGGTGGGCGCACATCCAAAATATTGAACAATTAGTTCATACCGAAAAACTCGATGGTGAAAATAACTGCTTGAGCCGCTACGGCGTGTTTGCTCGTTCCCATGGCGCGCCAACACAATCCGCATGGACTCAACAGATTCGTCAACGTTGGCAATTAATTAAAGACGATCTTGGGGATATTGAACTGTTCGGTGAAAATTTATATGCGGTTCATTCGATTGAATATCAACATATCGAAGATTACTTTTATGTGTTTGCGGTGAGGCAAGGAGACTATTGGCTAAGCTGGGAAGAGGTGAAATTTTATGCTTCTCTGTTTGATTTCCCCACTGTGCCACAGCTTAATCTTGAGATTGATAAATCCCTATCACCGCAACAATACCGTGACGCGTTAATGACCGCGGCATCTGCCGATAGCCACTTCATTGCACGGGACACCCATACGGGAAAAGCGTGCAGTATGGAAGGCATCGTGACCCGAGATAGCCAAGGCTTTCATGTGGATGACTTTATGCAGCATATTTTCAAATATGTGCGTAAAAATCATGTCAAAACGGACATTCACTGGAAGCGAAATTGGCAGCGAGCGCTACTGGCATTTGAACGACAAGGGGGTGCCCGATGAATTGGCAACTAACGCAAAATCGCGAATGGTCACAGTTGGAAAAGCAATTTGAATTTGTACGGGATATGGCCGCTGTACCACAAGATTCTCGGCATCACGCTGAGGGCAATGTGGCTATTCATACCCAAATGGTACTGGCGGCATTAGAAGGCTTGCCGGAATACCAGCGGCTACCTGAGCAGCAACAACAGATTGTGTGGACTGCGGCACTACTTCATGACGTGGAAAAGCGCAGCACCACGCGTGAAGAAGAGGGGCGAATTATCTCTCCCGGACACGCGAGAAAAGGGGAGCTTTCTGCCCGAAATATTCTATTTCGCAGTGTGGACACGCCGTTTGCTATTCGCGAGCAAATTGCGGCATTAGTCCGTTTTCACGGTTTACCCTTATGGTTAATGGAAAAGCCAGATCCTGAGCGTGCGTTATATGCCGCCTCGCTGCGGGTGGATATGTCTCTGTTATGCATGCTGGCGAACGCCGATGCACTTGGGCGGGTTTGTGAAGATCAAACGGATTTACTCACACGAATTGAGCTGTTTGAGCTATTTTGTCGTGAACATGAATGTTGGAACCAACCGAAACAGTTTGCTTCACTGGCAGGACGTTTTCACTATTTCCATACTCAGCGTGGAACACCGGATTACCAGCCTTTTGATGAGGACGGTAGCGAGGTCATTATGTTGTGTGGTTTACCGGGAATGGGGAAAGATCACTTTATCCAACGATTCTACCCGCAGACGGCAGTGGTGAGCCTCGACAATATTCGCCGTGAGCATAACATTGACCCAGCGGATCGTAATGCCCAAGGTTGGGTGGCGCAGCAAGCCAAAGAACAGGCAAAAGTGTACCTACGAAATAAGCAAAATTTCATCTGGAATGCGACTTCACTGAATGGTTCTTTGCGAGAAAGCTTGATCAGCTTATTTGCTCGTTACCAAGCGAAAATCCATCTGATTTATCTCGAGGTTCCTTGCAAACAGTGGCAGCAACAAAATCGCCAGCGTAAACATGTAGTACCTGATAATGTGCTGGAAAGAATGTCGAGGAAACTGGAAATACCGACCCCCGATGAAGCTCATCAGGTTTCCTATTTTATTAACGGCGAATTTTTGAAATAAGCCCCACATTCCTGCCTCAATGTTTGAGGCAGGAATGTTTCTTGCCATCAAGGCACAAAGACATTTCCTTCAAATAATTTTCTAGCGGTACGAATAATTGACGCTTGTAGCCCTTCAGGCGCATTGGTTTGATTATGTAGCGCAACCTCAAATTTGCCGCTCAAATGCTCAATTGCAATTTTCTGCATATCCACAGCACCGTGAAGGTAAGGTTCAATCACCGTTCCCGGTAATATTGCGCCTGTAGCAATGGCAATTGCGCCCGTCACGGCTAAAGCGCCATGGCATTTATGAGGCATAAAATAACGTACATTAATCGTGCCCCCATGAAGTGCTGGGGAGACTAAAATCGGTTTAGGGATCACTTTGTGGGTCACATCGCCGAGCCCTATGGCTTCACCCGCTAACAGTCGAATAGTTTCTAGTCGCTGCATAAATTCTAAATCATGCTCTAATTGGTCAGCCGTTTCATAGCCAGTTTTGTTGAGCTGAGAAGCATCAATCAGCACAACTGGCGTAGCCATATCAAGACAAGTGACCTCAACGCCATCAATCACATCGATCACATTACCGGTCGGTAATAATTTTCCTGTTTTAGTTCCGCTCGCATTTAAAAACGTTAGCGCGACGGGGGCGGCATGACCGGGAACACTGGCAATGGTGGTATTACCTTCGTACTGCACTTTCCCATTAGGGGTTTGGATGGTGGCATTGATAAACGTATTGGTATTGACGTTGCGAATGCGAACCGTGGTGACGTCGCCAGTGATGGGAACTAATCCTTTTTCCAGTGAAAACGGGCCGACGGCACACAGAATATTGCCACAGTTTGGCGCGGTATCCACAATTGGTTCAGTTATCGATACTTGGGCAAATAAATAGTCAACATCAGCATCGGGATGCGTGGATGGGCTGATAATCGCAACTTTGCTGGTTTGAGGGCTGCCGCCGCCAATACCATCAATCTGTAAGGGGTGACCGGAGCCCATGATACCTAAAATGAGTTCGTCACGTTGTTGAATATTCGTTGGGAGATCGTCAGCTAATAAAAATACACCTTTTGAAGTACCACCGCGCATTAATACACAAGGGATCTGTTTCATCTTGATTCCTATTTGAATATCGATAAGGTTAAAAAATGGAGCGCCATTTTCATGGGCTCCATCGATTAACTAAGACAAGCTGGGGGATTAAATGAGACCCATGTTGATCAGGATTTCCCACCAACCTAGACCGATAGTCATGTGGACTAACAAACTTAAGAACGCCACAATCCCACCAATGATCCACCAAGAACGAATATCGTTATAACCTGCACCAAAGACGATTGGAGCTGCCGCGCCTCCGTAGTGGGTTAAGCTGCCGCCGTAGGCGTTGGAGAATAGCAGACCCAGCGCTAACAGCATTGGTGGCGCACCTGCAACCATTCCGACAGTCGCAAATACAGGGACCATCGCTGCCACATACGCACCGCCGGAAGCAAACAGATAGCGAATTGCAACACTGATAAACATGATGACAAAGAACGCTAACATCGCTTGGTCGCCAAAGGAGAGGTGCTCACTCATTACATCTGCTAACCACTTGAAGAAGCCCGCTTTGGTCAGTACACCGGACATCCCGATAATACCACCGTACCAAATCAGCGTGTTCCAGCCACCTTTGTTTTTCAGAACATCATCCCAAGTGACTACACCGAGGATTAAGGTCAATGCCATCACTGCGATAGCAACACTTGATGCACTAACGCCGATTTTATCTGCAAATATCCAGCCTGATAATGCGAGAACAAAGATGACACTGAGCAGTTTCTCGCGCATGGTCATTGGACCTAAGTCTTCTAACCCTTTTGCTGCGATCTCTTTGTTATTCACCTTTTTCAATTCAGGTGGATACAGCTTGTAGATAATCAGTGGTGTCAGGATTAACATAATCAAACCTGGCACTGCTGCGGCCAATGCCCATCCACCCCAACTTAAATGGATGCCCATAATATCGGTCATCATTGCCAGTGCCAGTGCATTTGGTGCCATGGCTGTTAAGAACATATAGCTGGTGGTTTTGGTCACCATATACACGTTCACTAGCAAATAGTGACCGGCTTTACGCGGGCTTTTTTCTGGATCTGAACCGAGTGCCACCGCCACACTGTTGATGATTGGGAAGACAATTCCGCCTGCTCGCGCCGTATTAGATGGCGTCGCAGGGGCAATAATCAGGTCAAGGATCGCCGTTACATAGCCCAGTCCTAATGTTGTTCCACCCAATTTACCAATCAAGATATAAGAGAGGCGTTTTCCCAAACCGGTGATCACAAATGCGGCGCTCAAGGTAAATGCGGCGAAGACTAACCATGTGGTCCCCGAAGCATAACCGCTGAGTACTTCACCTGCTTTCACATCTTTAGTGCCTGTGATACCAATAACAACCGCACTGGCTGCAATCGTGGCTAATAAAATCACGGGCTCAGAATAAGGTTTGAGTACCAGACCCACAATAGCGGCAAGGTATAAACCAAATAATAACCACGCGATACTGGGTAACCCCTCTGGCGTCGGTATTAAGGCTATAATTATTGGAATGGCTATAAGAACTAATAGCTTCCATATTTTATCTTTTTGCATAGGCTAATCCTTCAAGAATATAAAACTTTAAATTTCTTAAATCACATAAAACGAATATCTAAAATGTGTGGAAACCTATTTCTGGGTATAGCGGTATCTTGAATAGAGTAATAAATCTATTGAAAATCGTACTATTTCAGAAATGTTATAAACTGTTTAACGGTACTGATGTGTAATTTGCTTAAAAACGTTTTTTATTTTGTTACTTTTATTTTTAAATACAGACTTTGAATTTTTATATTCATTGGTTTTT
>NZ_GG703817.1:761951-767294 GCF_000156395.1 Providencia rustigianii DSM 4541 | reverse complement strand
TTTCATATTAATAATTCATAGGGTGATAAGGTAATCGGGCAAAAAACCAAGTCAGAATTAATAAGTCTGCACTACCTCCTGGGCTGAGATTTTTTTGGATGCATTGTTGGTCAAACTGTTGGATCTTGTGTAAATCATGCTTGTCGTGAAAATCATGTTGTAACAGCTGAGCCGCTTGCTGTTTTATCCAATTTAGCCCCGCCATGCCCCCGCGATTTGCCACGTTGGTATCATCATTAATTTTCACTAACAAAATTAAGGTACTGAGTAGGGCGATATCGGTATTTTTTCCGGAAGCTAACTGCTGTAGATAATATGGCAGTGCGTGCTCCGTCACTAATTGATAGCCATTTTCAGCTTCGCCTCTTGCGCCAGTTAAACCGTAAGCTTGGTATAAACGTTGCCCTGCGGTTAGATTATCGGCAGGTTGTTTTAACTCGGCGGTGATCCCTTGGCACATGGCAGAAACGGTTTGGCTAATTGTTGATGGGGTCACTTTTTCCCCTAATCCCATCAGCCTACCCATGGCGGTGAGTATTAAACCCAGTGAAAAAATAGAACCTTTATGGGTATTGACGCCTTGAGTTGCCCTGAACATCGCTTTTTCACATTCAATACCAATTCCACGAATTTGGCCTAATACACGCTCAATAGGTAAGGTTTTATATTGGTCACCCGCCCGTAAAAATTGTGGGAAAAATTGAGCAATTGCATTGGCACTTAAATGAAAATCGGTGAGCGCCATATCTTTATGAGCACCCGTATTGTGTCTATCTACTAAACCCGGTTTCGGGGTTAAATTCACTTCAGCCAGCATCGCTTGCCAAGCAAGGTGACTATAATGGTTAACCACATCATCCGTTAACCCAGTTTGCTGATCAATTCGTTGCTGGAACATAGGCTAACTCCTCGATACGGCATAAAATTTGGTCAAGTGAGTGGCTACGCAAGCGGGCACACACCTTGGCTTCCTTATCACAGACCAAACAACGTCTTGTTGGTAGGTCAAATTGGCTGCGAGAATATAGCTTTCCTTGATAATCAAAGACATCAAAGTCCCAAAGTCTGCCAATTGGTGATAATTCTTCTGCATCGATTAAGGCTTTTTTGACGTCTAATGCATCGGCGTTTACTGCAACTAAACACTCAGGACCCGTAACTAATGGAAAAGATTGTTGTGATAAAAGTACCCACTGCCTGCATGAAGCAACTTGCTTAAGCGCATTCAACCCTTGATTAAAAATCTGTCTAACCAAATGGTTATCTTTAACCGGACCAGGAAAGACGACAGTAAATGAAATCAAGGTTACCTGATGGAGACCAATCCATTCTTGCTGGCGAGCCTGACGGGCATCACGACTCGCCAATAAGTCAGGTAAGGAAATCTCAAGTTGCTCTTGGGTATCAGGCAGTGGGTAAAACATGACCTACTCCTTCACTTGATGGACAACATCAATGACTGAACCATCACGGTAACGGACGACCGCAACCACTTTATCGGTAAACTCTATTGGATTAGGTTTACCTGTTAGTAGTTGAGCTCGTTCACGTAGCCACTGAATTGACACAGTTTTAATGCCTTGGCTCTCTAATTGTTGTTTCAGTTCAGGGCGAGCAGGGTTAACGGCGATACCGTGGTCGGTCACCAAAATATCGATGCTAGAACCGGGAGTGACACAGGTAAGGACTTCATCAACCAATGTTGGGATACGTCCTCGTACTAAGGGGGCGACAATGATAGATAATTTGGCTGCCACCGCCGTATCACTATGACCACCAGATGCACCACGGATGACGCCATCAGAACCTGTTAATACGTTGACATTAAAGCGAGTATCAATTTCTAACGCACTTAATACCACCACATCCAACATATCAACGGAAGCACCTTTGGAATCAAAGCAGGCATATTGATTAGCACTGATTTCAATGTGATTTGGGTTGCGTACTAAAGATTCGGCAGCAGCACGGTCAAAGCTTTGCACATCGAGCAATTTACGAATCAACCCTTTTTCATGGAGGTCCACAATCGTTGAGGTGATCCCGCCCAGTGCAAATCCCGCATGGATATTGTGGCGACGCATTTTATCTTCAAGGAAGCGAGTTACTGCTAGAGAAGCACCGCCAGTACCGGTTTGTAGTGAAAATCCTTCTTTGAAGAAACCTGATTTTTCAATCACATCGGCCGCAGTACGCGCGATGAGTAATTCGCGGGGATTGGAGGTCATGCGAGTGGCATCTGCGCCAATTTTGTCTGCGTCACCGACGCGTTTAACTTTGACTATGTAATCAACTTCATCTTGCTTAATGCTTGATGGATTATGAGGATAAGTGAGTAATTCTTCGGTTAACATCACGACTTTACGCGCATTTTCTGCGTCGACTTTCGCATAACCGAGGGAACCACAGCTGGCATTGCCTGTGTAGCCATTGGCATTACCGTATTCATCACATGAAGGCACTCCGAGGAATGCGACATCAATATTCAATTCGCCACTATGTACTAAATTTACGCGCCCACCGTGAGAATGGATTTGTACTGGCTCATCGAGTTCTCCACGAGAAATCGCTTCAGCTAAAGCACCGCGAACACCGGAAGTGTATATTTTGCTGACGACCCCATGGCGAATATGTTCGACTAACGGTGAGTGGCAAGCACTTAACGAGCTAGAGGCGAGGGTAAGATTACGAAAACCCATTTCGGCAATCACTTGCATGACCAGATTGAGGGTTAAATCGCCCCCACGAAATGCGTGGTGAAATGAGATAGTCATCCCGTCTTTTAAGCCTGAGCGGCGAATAGCAACATGTAAATCTTCGCACAGTTTACGGTTTCTTGGTTTTTGCACCTGTTGCTGAACTTTACCGATGTCTTTAAATTCACGCGGTAATTGGCTGTCACTTGGTGCTAAGTAGGCTGATACGCGAGCCTGACGCAATGTATTATTTGTCATTTTCTTCTGCCTCACTCTTCCCGAATACCTGATAATGCCGCGCGTGACAACACGACGAGGGCTCTTTCAATTACAGGGCTATCCACCATTTTACCGTTGAGGGAAACAACTCCTTTACCTTCCCGTTCAGCGGCTTCAGCGGCATCTACAACGCGCTGGGCATGATCGACTTCTTTCTGAGTTGGCGCATACAGATTATGGAGTAACTCAATTTGTCTTGGGTTAATTAACGATTTGCCATCAAATCCAAGCTGCTTAATTAATGTGGCTTCGTTGAGGAAGCCTTCTTCATTATTTGCATCAGAATAGACGGTATCAAACGCTTGAATACCGGCTGAGCGTGCAGCTTGTAAAATGGCGCACCGAGCATAGAGGAGTTCAATGCCGTCTGGAGACCGCTCGGTACGCAAATTGCGGACATAGTCCTCGGCACCTAATGCGATGCCTATTAATCTTGGGGAGGCGTGGGCGATGTTCACCACTTGGGTTATTCCCATCGGGGACTCAATAGCAGCCAGTAATCCGGTGCTGCCTTCTTCGCGCCCGCAGCTTTTTTCAATACGTAAAATTTCACTTTCGATATCAATGATATCTTGTGCAGTATCGGTTTTTGGTAAGCGTACGATATCCGCGCCACCGCGAACCACGGCTTCGAGATCGGCGACACCGTAAGCAGAATCAAGGGCATTAACCCGCACAATGGTTTCGATATCTTGATACAGCGGATGCTGTAATGCGTGATACACCAAACGACGTGCTGTGTCTTTTTCTCTGATTGTCACTGAGTCTTCTAGGTCAAACATCAGCGCATCGGCTTTATAAATAAAAGAGTTGCTGAGCATTGCGGCATTTGAACCGGGTACAAACAGCATGCTTCTACGTGTGCGTTTTTTTCTTTCCGGTGTCATTATTTATCCTCCCATGGCAGGGCTTCTAAGTCACAAGCACGGGCTAATAATGCTTCGAGGCGGGCGCGTAATACACACTCTAATGCCCCTTTATCATCCACCACGATCTCAGCGCCTTGGATTTCATATTTTTCAATCATTTCCAGTACGATAGCGCGGATAGCATCACCCAATTGCTTTTCTACGCTACTGGTTATTTGCAATGAAACCTCGCTGGTATCCTCTAAAGGTTCGATTCGTATCATGACATCGCTCGATTCGAGTGTGCCCGCAACCGCTGCATGTAATATCTTCATAATTCACCTATAGCTAATTCAGAACTTGTAGTGCGGACGGAGGCTGATTGTGCTTGTGCTGCCAACATTTCTTGCAAATATTGATAGGTAGCAGGAGGCACAATCGGCTTGATCGCCGCAAGATCTTTTTTAGCGAGCAGTTTTCGGACTTGCGACGCGGAAACTGCCGTGCCGTCGATCACTGTTCGCGGAAATTCAACTAACTCAATGGGTGGGAATGGCATCTCATCAGTTTCCAACCAGTAGCGCATGTCTTGGTTATATTGATTAGTGACTTGGCAAAATGGCTCAGAACCAACAAATCGATGGGTAATTCCCAGTGCAGGTGCGATATATTGACGAAAAATCTTAATATCGATTTCGGTATAACAGTTATTGGCGACCGTAATGTCTTTAATGAAGTAACAAGGAAAGGTCGCCCGTGAAATAATGTATTCAGAACCTTTGTGGATGGTTAAGTTGTCGATACCTTTAGTGCTTCCTCAATCAGTTTGAGTCTGACTTTATAGGGAAAACGCGAAGTATCTTCTTTTACTACAAACAGATGCAGCCAATCACATTGTTTTGCTGCTTGCTCAATTAAATAACGATGACCCAGCGTAAAAGGGTTGGCATTCATGACAATCGAGCCAATTTTTTTACCCGGTTGGCGTAAGTTTTTTAAGCTTTTAATATAGCGAGTTAAGTAGCAGCAACTATTTTCCATTAATACCATGACATTCGGCACGGATGCGATGGTATGAAAACCACACTGATGAAATAAATCTTCATTCTGAAATTTGGTATAGATAAATAAATGAGTTGTATTATTTTCGTAAGCCAAATTGACTAATTCAGTAGCGAGTTTTAATGCTAAACCCTCACCACGAACCTCATCACTGATGGCGACACATTTAATGACATTTTTAGCAAGTCCACCGCAAGCAATTAATTTTTCATTGCGTGTTATTGTAATGAAAACATCAACGCTGGCATCAATGTCTAAATCATTCTCTTTCAAAAACTGAGTGATTTCATTGAGTTTTCTGTTCTCATGACGTTTTACTTGGTTAAACGTTATGTGTTCGAACATAATGGTATCCTGCATCTCATTTAGAGATGTATTTAAAATGTTGCTAATGTTAAAGTTAATTAAATAAATATTTTTCACATCTTTTATATTAGCCAAGCACTCAATTCTTATTT
>NZ_GG703817.1:257408-761851 GCF_000156395.1 Providencia rustigianii DSM 4541 | reverse complement strand
TTAAATAGACTGTATTTAATATGTTTGACCTATTTCATACTTCTAATATGAGTTTGTATTTGTTTAATGGTTTAAAGTTTTTAATTAATGGATATGAACTTTATTCCGTGGTTTTAATGTGTTTAATTAATAATATGTTTATTATTCATCGCGTTTAAACTACAGTAATCCACGATGTAGCAGTGTTTTTTTGTAACAATAATTTTACTTTTCAGTCGGTAACGAGAGGCAAGATGAAAGCAGACTATCCGAAAATTGCATTTAAAAAAGGAAATCTCCTTTCATTTTCTGGGCGAGTATTTCTTTTATTGTTATTGGCCTCTCTATTACTCACGGTAGGTTTAGGGAAGTATTTTACGGATACGGCTGAAAACCGCTTGATGGCGAATATTCGGTCGCTGGCGATGAGCCAAGCTAAATTGATTGCATCGATTGATGGGGTTGTCAGCGCCGTTAAAGATAAAGATATTCTTAAGCTCAAAATTATTGCGGATAAATTAAACCAAGATTCGAGTTATGACTATGTGGTGATCGGGGATGAGAATTCCATTCGTTTATATCATCCTAATGGTGAGAAAATTGGTTATAAAATGCAGTGGAATAAACCCGGAGCCTTGGAGAATGGCGAAAGCTATTTTATTAAAGGTGAAGGTTCCATGGGGAATGCGGTTCGCGCTAAAACACCTATCTTTGATACGAATGGTCAGGTAATTGGGGTTGTCTCCATCGGCTATTTGACTCAAAAAATTGACACGTCTTTATCCGAGTTATTTGTTCAAACCTCCGCCACCTTTTTGGGTATTTTAGTGATTTTGCTGTTTTTATCATGGGCATTTACTCGATTGATTCAGCGAGAGATGTTGGGGATGGAACCTGAAGAAATTACGCAACTCGTTTTGGTTCAAAAAGGTATTTTTGATGCTGTTTTTGAGGGGATTATTGCGGTTGACTACTATGGCAAAATCATCAGTATCAACCACAACGCAAGGAAAATGCTGGCACTTAGTGAGTCATCGAAGCAAATTATGGGTAAACCCGTTGCTGATTATATTTCACCATCAGGATTTTTCACCAAAGATATATTGAAGAATCAGCATGATATTGTTTGTGAGTTTAATGGCTTAAATGTCATTGCTAGTCGAGTAGCCATTATGGATGGTGACTCTTTAGCCGGCGCCGTCATCAGCTTTCGTAGCCAAAATGATATAGAATCCTTAAACTCCCAGCTATCCCAAGTACGCCAGTATGTGGATAATTTGCGAACCTTACGCCATGAACACCTTAATTGGATCTCCACGCTGAGCGGTCTACTACAAATGAAAGAATATGACCAAGCGCTGGCTTTAATTAAGGGGGAATCTGAATCCCGCCAACAGTTAATTGACTCCTTGAGAGAACAATTTGCTGATAAACAGGTCGCAGGATTGTTGTTTGGTAAATATCATCGAGCTAGAGAGTTAGGCTTACGATTGGTTTTTGTCCCTGGCTGTCAGTTGCATGAATTACCAGAGTCATTAAATAGCACAGAATTCTGCGCAGTGCTGGGTAACTTATTGGATAATGCCTTTGAAGCTAGCTTGAAAAATGAGGCGAGCAATAAACAGGTCGAATTATATCTCTCAGATGAAGGAAAAGAGATTGTGATTGAAGTTGCTGACCAAGGATGCGGTTTTCCTCCAGAGCTGCGTGATAAGTGGTTCGAGCGAGGAACAACAACGAAAACGGATGCTGTCGATGGGCATGGTATAGGACTATTTTTAGTGGCATCCTATATTAATCGATGTAATGGGGCGGTGATAATTGAAGAAAATCAACCGCATGGTACTGTGTTCTCAATATTTATACCGAAAGTGAAGACTCAACATGGTTAAGATAAAAATCCTCATTGTCGAAGATGAACTGCTCCTTGCAGAAATGCATGCCGAGTATATAAAAACTTATCCTGCTTGTGACAAGGTCTGGCTTGCCGGGAATCTTGCCGAAGCAAGAAGAATGATTGAGTACATGAAGCCTGACTTGATCTTACTCGATAACTATTTACCTGACGGTAAAGGCATTGATTTGGTGCATGAGCTGTTACATGAACGAAATAGTGCAGATATCGTGTTTACGACTGCGGCCAGTGATATGGAAACCGTCTCCGAGGCAATCCGTCTGGGGGTTTTTGATTATTTAGTAAAACCCATTGCCTATGAACGTTTGGGGCAAACATTAGATCGTTATATTCAACGCAAAGCGGTTGTTCAAGGCAAGCAAAGAACCAGCCAGAGCCAGATTGATGATATGTTCAATACTTATGCTCGCGGTGAAATGAAAGAAGAATTACCGACTGGAATTGACGGGTTAACACTGGATAAAGTGTTGGCGTTATTTGCCAGTTCGGATACGGAATACACGGCGGAAAGTATCGCTGAAACCATTAAACTTAGCCGAACTACCGCTCGTCGTTATTTAGAATATTGTTTAGCCCAAGGTAAAATCGAAGCTGAAATTGAATATGGTAAGGTTGGCCGCCCTCAGCGAATTTATCGTGGTAAGCCTAGTTAGCAAATACATAGCACTATCGACTGGCTCTGTTTTAAGGATCCTAATATGACCACCTTTTATCAATTGACCGCGACAAGTCTTGGCGGCCATCCTGTCTCGATGGCTGACTATACGGGTAAGGTGGTTCTCATCGTTAATACCGCTAGCCATTGTGGTTTTACACCACAATACGGCAGTCTTGAAGCACTCTACAAAAAATACGCGGATCAGGGTTTTGTGGTGCTTGGTTTTCCCTGCAATCAGTTTGGAAAACAGGAACCCGGCGGCGCTGAGGAAATCGCGCAGACCTGCTACATTAACTACGGCGTGAGCTTTCCGATGTTTGATAAAGTCGAAGTCAACGGCGCTGCAACACACCCAGTATTTCGTTATCTAAAAAGCGAGTTACCCGGTTTGCTAGGCGGGCGGATCAAGTGGAATTTCACGAAGTTTTTGATCGGTCGCGACGGTAAACCGCTCAAGCGCTTTGCTCCGTTTACTGCCCCTGAAAAAATAGAGGCGGCAATTGTTGCGGCACTTAAAATTTAAGTTCTCAGAAATTCTAGCCATTAATTGTAGAGTGCTTTTGACAGTGAATTCTTTGAGAAAGGGGAATTCTAGCTTTTCACTCAAAACCAACGATTAACTCTACGTGTGCTGTACCGATAAATTCGTTAGCTCAAATGTGAGCTAACGAATAAAGCCTATTTTATGCAGACAGTCTGAGGCTATTTTCCTTTTCTTGAATTTTGTAAGTCATTTTCTAAGATCAATACCTTCTTCTGGGCGCGTTCGTCCCCTTGCTTGGCGGCAAGGCGATACCAATATAAGGCTTTCGTATCATCTTGCGGTACGCCCATTCCATACTGATAACAAGCTCCGCTGGCATATTGAGCATCAGGGCTGCGTTGGTTGGCGGCCTTGATAAACCACTGACAGGCTTTCGCTTGATCCGCTGGTATTCCATCACCTCGCGCATAAATTAGAGCAAGGTTAAATTGGGCTGAAACTTCGCCTTGCTGGGCCGCAAGGGTGAGCCATTTAATGGCGGAGGGAATATCGCGTTTTACACCTTGCCCTGATAAATAGAGCATCCCAAGACTATTTTGGGCAGGGGAAAACCCCAGTTCAGCGGAGCGAGTAAAATAGTGAAAGGCGAGGGGGTAGTCGATTTTTTTATACATGCCCGTCGCGGCTTGATATCCCAATAAATAAAGGGCCTGTGGATGATTTTTTTCGGCTAATGCAAGGTAAAGCTGATGTGCTTTTTGGGGTTCTTTTTCGCCTACAACGCCTTTTTCATACCAATAGGCAAGCGTTAGTTGTGCTGCTGGAAATTGTTGCTCCGCCGCTTTTTCTAACCAATCAAGGGCTTGCTGTGGATTTTTTTCGAGAAGTTTTGGGATGCCTTGCAAAGTGTACTCTGCCATATTCATTTGACCGATGGGGTCTCCTGACTTGGCAGCGGCTTCCATCCACCGCAACATCTCTTGTTCATCTTTAGGGACACCAATGCCTTGTTGATACATCAACGCGAGATTAATTTGTGCCTTACTAAAGCCTTGTGTAGCGGATAGGCGATACCAGTGTAATGCTTTATCGAGCTGACCATGGGATTGATAGAACATAGCTAAATTGAATTGAGCTTCTGCTTGCCCTGTTTCTACTAATTTAAGCAGACTTTTTTCATCAATTTTTGGTGTTTCAGCAGGAGTAGCAACCGTTTTAGCGTAACTGAAATTAACGAATAGGTAACTGACAAAGAGTAAAGAGAGTGCAAACCGTTTCACGCGTTATCCTTGGGATGAATTTTCGCCATTTATTCCTAAGGACAGGGTATCTGGTTGCTATGGTGGATGCAATTGCCAATATTTATATTCTAATTATGATTTCAAATCATAGGGTTGTAAAAAATTTTAAAAATATTCAAAAATAAATGGAACCTTTCTGACAAGCTGTGGGTCTTATTAATATCTATATTACTGTTTGTTTGCGCAAACATTCATATATTTACCCTCAACATTCATTTCTTTACATGAAGTAATGCAATAATGCATCTATGTAGTGTAGTTTGAAGTAGTAGCACGATCCTTAATAGAATGCATTATGCCCAGTGTAATTTTTACTGGGCTTTTTTTTGCGCAAAATCTGACCTTATTTCCTTCCTCTGTAGCCTCAACCCCGATAATTTAACTTAAATATGTTTATTTCATAAATGATTCTTTTATGTTGCATGATTTATTGGTTGCTTAAAATTAGAACATTATGCTTAACATGTAATAAACAAACGGTTAAATAACGGTCGGCAATAATTCCAGATAATTTCAAAAAATTGAAGTGAATCACGATGAGTAAGTATTAATTCAGTAATTAATACTAGCATATTATATAGTTTTGGTGCATAAATGGTGTATATGGCATAATTGGTTGTTCTATTTAATCGGCATATATTCGTGATAATGTTGAATAAATAATCAAATGTGCTTTAACTCATTGAATTTTATCTGCACGATTCATAAACAATATTTACACACAGTTTTGTTTGCTTTGAGGTCAGGGATTGATACTCCTCCAACCGAGATTGAATCTTTTAAGGCTTAAATTCTTGAGACAATAACAATGCGAGGGCGCAGATAGCGCTCCGTGGTTTTTTTTGCATATGTACAGGTTGTACTAGAGGTAACTTGTGTCCACAACAAACAACAATAAAGAGGAAGTCAGTCTTAACGCGTTTAAGCAACCTCGTTCATTCTATCTAATCTTTTCTATCGAACTCTGGGAACGTTTTGGTTACTACGGTCTTCAGGGGATACTCCCAATCTACCTTAGCCAAGTGCTTGGAATGTCAGAAGCGGAATCAATCACGCTGTTTGCTGCATTCTCTGCATTGGTCTATGGGTTTGTTGCCATTGGGGGTTGGTTAGGAGATAAAGTTCTTGGAACCAAACGAGCCATTGTCCTTGGGACACTCGTTCTGATTGTTGGTTATGCGTTTGTTGCCTACTCTGGGCATGACGTTTCCATGGTGTATCTTGGTTTAGCAACAATTGCCGTGGGTAACGGTCTATTTAAAGCTAACCCATCCTCCTTGTTGTCTACCTGTTATGACAAAGATGACCCTCGTTTGGACGGTGCATTTACCATGTACTATATGTCCGTTAACATCGGCTCATTCTTCTCAATGTTGGCAACGCCATGGTTAGCAAAACACTACGGCTGGGATGTGGCATTCTCCCTCAGCGTTGTGGGCTTGATCATTACACTTGTTAACTTCTACATGTGTAAAAGATGGGTTTCGGATCACGGTTCTAAACCTGACTTTGAGCCAGTTGTGTTGTCTAAATTATTCGCGACGATTATTGGTGTTGTTGCACTGGTCGTCATCTCTAACTGGTTACTCCATAACTTAGGCATTGCTCGTGCGGTATTAGGCTTAGTTTCGGTCGGTATCTTAGTTATCTTTGTCAAAGAGATGCTCGCATTAAAAGGGATTGCTCGTCGTCGTATGGTTGTGGCGCTTATCTTAATGCTTGAAGCGATTGTCTTCTTTGTTCTGTATAGCCAGATGCCAACGTCTCTGAACTTCTTTGCTCTGCATAACGTTGAGCATGAAGTGTTAGGCTTCGCCATCGAACCTGCGCAGTATCAAGCGTTGAACCCATTATGGATTATGATTGGTAGCCCAATTTTGGCTGCTGTCTATAATAAAATGGGCGATAACTTACCAATGCCGCACAAGTTTGCCATTGGTATGTTGTTGTGTTCAGCGGCATTCCTCGTATTGCCAATTGGTGCTAAATTTGCCAACGAAGCTGGTATTGTTTCTGTTGAATGGCTGATTATCTGCTATGGCTTCCAAAGTATTGGTGAACTGATGATTTCAGGCTTAGGTCTGGCGATGGTGGCTCAGTTAGTTCCACAGCGTCTAATGGGCTTCATCATGGGTGCATGGTTCTTAACTAACTCTGCCGCAGCATTTATCGCGGGTTCTGTTGCTTCACTGGCAGCGGTTCCTGAAGGGGTTATTACGAGCAAAGCAGAATCACTGGCTGTGTACAGCGATGTGTTTATGAAGATTGGTTTGGTGACAGGGGCTATCGCAATTGTGATGGTACTGACAGCTCCACTCTTAAATCGTATGACGTTAGAACATAAATAGTTCTGAAAGAGTGATAAAAAAGGGCGATAGAAATATCGCCCTTTTTGTTTTTATATGAATCGGTTATTTAAAATATCGATTATTAATGATTTTCATTGAGCGGTTATTACCATTGACCAGAATGGTACTGGCACTGCAACTGTGGGGATCATTAGAAATCCCATTCATCAACACGCTTGGTGTGATAGCAGTAGCAGAGAAAATCACATCCGAGGTACTTACCATTGAATCGAGTGTTAAGATCTCACCAATCTCAATACCCATCTGTTGGCAACGAATGGCTTCCTGAGCAGCTAATAGCTGATTCTGTTTAGTATCATCCTTGGCTTTATTACGTGGCACTAAGCGCGCTTGCATATCGCCCCCTAATGCACGTGCAATCGCTGCACTGATAATGCCTTCAGGTGCGCCACCCGTGCCGTACATCATATCGATGGAATGCTCTGGTAAGATAGTGAGTAACGAAGCCAGTACATCGCCATCAGGGATGGTAATGACGTTAGCGCCAAAATTTCGGATAATTTTGATAATATGCTGGTGGCGAGGTTTATCTAATATTGCCACATTTAACATCGAAATCGGTTTATCTAGTGCAGCAGAGAGAAATTCTAAGTTCTTTTCGATGGGGTTTTTAAGATGAACAGCGCCTTTAGCTGCGGGGCCAACAACCATTTTCTCCATATACATATCAGGTGCTTGTAACAGCGTTCCTGTTGGAGCAGCAGCAAGGACTGCAATAGCATTGTGTTCATTGCAAGCGACCATTCGAGTCCCATCAATTGGGTCTACAGCAATATCTAAATGATGCTCACTACTTTGTTTACCTACTTGTTCACCGATATACAGCATCGGTGCTTCATCGATCTCACCTTCACCAATCACAATTTTCCCATGGAAATCAATTTGATTGAGTCGGTTTCTCATCGCTTCAACAGCGGCATTATCCGCCGCATTTTTATCTTGTTTCCCAACCCATTCAAAAGCGGCAATTGCCGCAACTTCGGTGACAGACGCGATAGCGGATGCTAATTCATCGCTGATTTTCATTGTTTATTTTATTCCTACAAATCTAAAAAAAGAGATAACTGTACTTATGATACTTTTATTGTGATTGACATAGCAAATGATTGGCGAGGAAAACAGCGATGAGAATTGAGAATAACGAGGAAAGGGTAGGATTTCTCCCACCCTTAAGAGTTACAGCATTTCGACGATAGTAATACCGCCAATGATGGAGATTAAAGCGGCTATGGTACTTAAGAGTACTGTCGCTGCGGAGGTTTCCGTATACGCTTTATTACTGATTGCGAGAGCTGGAACAGCGGTTGCTGTCGGTAGAACCCCAATAATAAAGGCCGCTTTTAGTAAATCACGTTCTAAACCTAGAGCAAGACCGGTTCCTAGAATTAAGGCAGCCTGCACAAAGTTTTTTACAAAAACGTTAAAGATAATTTCTTTACTGATGGTGAGTTTAATACCAGAAAGTAATAAACCGAGGAAGAATAGGGCAACACCACCCGCAGTTTTACCTAGCTCATTCACTGAGTTTTGTAGAATTTCTGGTAACTTGACGCCACAAATTGCGAGCACAGCACCTAAAACTGGTAAGAAAACTAACGGCTGTGCAACGGCTTTACCCACAGATTTTAGGATCCCATTTCCTTTAGATGTGCCGCTGATCATCAGTAATGTAAACGGAATAATCACAACGGTATAAATTAAGTTACCCAGTACCATGGCAATAAGACCGGATGAGCCTACCGTTGCAAGTAAAACTGGTGGCCCACAGTACGCCATATCCGGAAATGACACGGATAATGCTTGCATCGCAGCATCAGTTTTATTGTGACGGAAGAAAACTTTACCGACAAAGAAACCAATAACATAAGAGGCAATTAGACCGACCGCTAAGGCTAGTAGATAGTCTACGTTTAAGAGAACCGATGGCGGTGCTTGTACAGCCGCAAGGAACAAGGCGAAGGGTAACGCAATTTTGACAACAAAATCGGCGAAAGCCTGGGAGTATTCCCGTTTAACAAAACCATATTTCCCCGATAACCAGCCAACAGCAAGACCTAAAATGATGGGGCTGAGGGCTTCTAAAATAATGTGTAGTAGCATTTTTTCTCCTTTCTACGATTATTCTTCGTACAGCTACGTCATTGGTTTTTCCTAGCTACAATTCGAATAATTTAGGGCTAACTGTAATAAATTAAAGCTCTGACATATAACTTATTTAGAACCAAATAATATCTAAAACAAGTCGATAAAAGATAATAGCGATTTGTTAAGTAGGGTAATAGTTGGTTTAAATATATAAATAACATAACTACGTAAAAATACATCTATTATCTGTATATTTAGATGGATATTAAAATAACTATCGAAAATAGAATGTCGAAAAAATAAAATAATTTGCTATTATTATTAGTTGTAAGTTTTAGATGCTCTTTAAATGATTATTAAGTATTATCCGAGTTACTTTGGATTACCAAACTCGTATTATGAGTACTGATAAATAAGCTATTAATGCGTTTTGAGGTTTATGTGGGAATAACTCGCAAGGGGAGTTATTTTGTAACATATTGTTACCTACTGTTGGCAAGTGAGATATTCGTCTCTACACTAGGGCACATTGATATTTTATGGATTATTTTTTGCATTGATTGATTGGTTATTACCTCAAATTGTTGCAACGATGACGTCTATTTCGGCGTTTAATTTATCACCTAAAATCGACTTTCAACATATTTTGGGTTGCTAACATTGGGTTCAAGAAGGAAACCTATTTGTGGATACATGGATACTCGTAGGGCTCATCTTAATCATCTTGGTTATTTTAGCGCCAATACTTGCGATGATTGCTATGAATCGCACTACCAAAATGCAGTACCAAATTGATCAGTTAAATCAAAAAATTATTATTTTAGAAAATCAAGTTTCCCAAGAAAATCTATCTTCACTCGCTCAATCAAAAATTCAGTCTGAATCCCATAAACTGACCCCCAATATTGAACCACAACCTAGTGTGATTGTTATACCGAGTGAAATCCAAGAAATTCTCCCTCAACCTATCGCTGCAATAACGACTCAATCGCCTGTCATGGTGATACCAACATCGGCGAGTATAAAAGCCACTCAAAATGTCAATCCTAATCGTTTCGATAAATCCACTGAGAATCAAGACTCATCGGATAATAAATCCCTATTCTCACATTTCTTCACGTGGTTAGTGACCGGAAACCCATTGGCTAAAATTGGCATTTTACTGCTGTTTTTGGGGGTGGCCTATCTACTGAGTTACAGTGTACAAAATGACATTATTTCCCCAGAATTAAGACTGGTCATGAGTGCGGTAGGGTGTTTAGTTCTATTAGGTATAGGTTGGTGGGTACGTACTAAAAAAGCCTTATTTGGTTTGATATTACAAGGTGGGGCAATCGGCTGTTTATATATTACGATATTCGCGGCCTTTAAATTATATACGATGATCCCCTATGGTTTTGCTTTTGTCGCCATGTTGGTTATCTGCGCTGCAAGCATTGCCTTGGCATTATTACAACGCACGATAAGTTTGGCTATTTTAGCCTCTCTTGGAGGATATTTAGCCCCAATTCTGCTCTCTACTGGTGGGGGCAGTCATATTATTTTATTCTCATACTATTTAATGTTGTCGACCGGTATTTTAATTATTAGTGGTTGGCAGGCATGGCGGCCTCTCAATTTAGTTGGAATGTTCATGACATACGGGGTTGCCGTATTATGGGGATTAGATAACTACATTGATGATTATTATCTCTCTTGCCAAATCTTTATTATTGCCAATTTAATTATCTTTAATTTGCTGACTCAACTGTTTGCATTACGTTTTGACCATAGTAAACAATTGGTGGTGGATAATACGTTATTATTTTTCCCTCCATTGATGAGTATTGGGATGCAGTTCTTTATCTCTGATGGGCTCGGATTTATACCTGCCTTTATCTCTCTATTTCTTGGGTTGCTATATTTACTTGTGGGGTTACGTCTTCATAAACGTTATCAAGCATCAGGTAAAAATATGGCATTGGCAAATATGGTGATTGGAACCGGTTTTGTGACGGCGGCCATTCCCCTTGCTTTATCCTTTACGTGGACCTCGATCATATGGTCAGTAGAGGGATTATTACTGCTGTGGTTTGCCTTACGACAAGGGCATCAAAAAATGGCGCTTGGGGCATCCTTACTTATCATCGTGAGTGCGGTGATGGTGTTAAGTGATTATCCTTATTTTTATTGGGATGACAGTCACATCTATATGATGCCAGGCCTGATTGCTGCTTGTATTTGCGCGGGAGGGTTATTCCATCTGCGTCGCCAAGAAGAAAACTATTTCAGTATGATGAGTTACGGGCTATTGGTTTTAGGTTTACTCATTTGGTTTATTTGGGTTCCTGAACTTTCCACTCTATTGTCATGGAATAGCGAAACAGAAAGCCTGATCATTCTGGCGTTAGTGCTAATATCATCATGGTGTTGGCGTTTATTTGCATTACGTATTAATTGGACTCCGCTATTACTCTGCCAATTTTTCTTGTGGATTGTTGCCTATTATTATCTCAGTATTGATTTCTATTTTGATATTAACCCGATGGGGCGTGGTGAAGGTTCACTGATTTGGCCTGTAATTTTAGGTAGTTCAATCCTCTCTGTTTTATACGCCTATAAAATTCGAAATTTATTAATTCAGCGTATGACTCACATTGCTAACTTATGGTTGATTATTATTTTTGGCCTTACACAGGTGAACTGGTTTGTAGTGATCTTGCCGTGGGGTATGAGCGAATTAGGCTATTTTATCTATATTATGGCGATCACGTTATTGGTGTTGGTGCTATATTGGCTGCAAAACCATAAATTTGCGCCCATGCGCCGTCATGGTGCGCTGTATTGGTATAGCCTATTACCATTAATGACCGGCCTGACAGCGCTTTCGTGTTGGTCGAACATGGAAGATGGGAAATTGACTTACTGGAGTTATATCCCATTAATTAACCCGTTAGATGAAGCTGGTTTATTTAGTATCGCTACGATCCTTTTAATGCGTAAAGGGTTGATGGAAAAAATCAAAAAGGTGACAGCAATAAACTCGATCATTACTCAGGGGTTATTGTTCGTGATTATTGGATTGTCTGTGATTTGGTACAACGGCATTATTCTTCGAGCGACGGCAGATTTTGCTGATTTAATGTGGAATCGTTATGTCTTGTATGATTCACGATTAATTCAAACAGTATTATCGATTAGCTGGGCTGCGGCTGCATTAGTTTGTATGGTGATTGCTGCACTGCAAAAAAGTCGTGCTTGGTGGGTCGCTGGTGCGGTGATATTCGCTTGTGTTATTGCAAAACTGTTCCTTATTGATATCTATGGGCAGGATGGTATTTCCAGAGCCGTTTCGTTTATTGCCGTCGCAGTACTCATATTAGTGGTTGGTTATTTCTCACCGCTTCCACCAAAAGATAAAACAGAAATTGTAGAAAAGGAAACTCAAGCATGAAAGCCAAAAAAATAATTAAACTTGGCGGACTGTTGGCGATTTTCTCCTTTATGTTGCCATTATCCCATGGAAGTTATGCGAATGAATCTAAAGAAATAACGCCTTACGACTTTTATCAAGGAATAGAGTTAAGTTCACCGAATAGGAATAGCGCATTTTATTGGTTGGAGTTACCCGCTAATGCTTATATGCAATCAGCCTATCCAGATACTCTGCAAGATGTTCGTGTATTTAATGGAACGGGAGATGAAGTTCCATCGGCGCTATTTTTCGATACGAATAAGTCACAGGCAACATCGACGGTTAATTTTACTTCCCAACGCTTAGTCACTCGTGCCGATAATGTGAATTCTCAAGAGGATGATCGTTCAGACAGCCAATATATATTGGTGGAATCAGTACCAGGAAAAGTGAATCGTATTGAATTACCCAATATGCAAAGAAAGGATAAAACTACCTACCAAGCCTATTTGTTATCTCGCGAGCAGCAATCCAAAGAAGGTTTGTTAACCAGTTTAAATTTAGCCTGGGCTAATAGCCAACAAGATTGGCAGGCGAAAATTTTCGTGTATGCCAGTTCAGATAAAAAAGAGTGGATGAATATTGCGGCTAATCAGCCTGTAATGAGTTTGAAATTAGATTCAGGGGTAGTTTCAAGTAATACGATCGAGTTATTGAGAGGAACGCCGACTGAATTGGCAACACCGTATTTAATGTTGGTGATAGTGAGTCCGCAGGATACCGAGATCCCCGATCTAAAAACAGTCTCAGGCTTTGAGAATGTGGCTACGTCATTCCATCGTCAGGAATCATTTTTATTTGAGGTTACGAATGATGGAAATTCAAGGGAGCAGGTCATTTATCGTCTACCTATGCCTCAGCCTATTTCTGAACTAAGCATTAAATTACAGCAATCAAATCGTGTGATCCCATTGAAAATTGAATATATTTCAAGCAGCAATGATGAGTGGAAGCCATTGAAAAATATAATGGTATTCAACCAAATTACGGATGGTGAAAGGGCAAGTAATCCGAACTTAATGATTGATAATAAAATAATCAAGGGATTAAGAATTACGGCATTAAAAGGCAGTTGGGATGAGCTACCACCAACTATTTATGGTATGCGGGATGCTATAAACTTGGTGGTAAACATGCAAGGCGCTGAACCATTCTTACTTGTTTGGGGAAATAAACAAGTTCCTTTAGATAAAGCCAGTTATACCCAATTAATAGGCCATGCTTATAATGTTGAAGAGGTAATGTCTCGCTATCCTGAAATAACCACAGAAGGTAAATTACTGACATTAGGTGGTGTTGAGAAAAGAACCCAGACGGAAATGGTTCAAGATAACTTTAATTGGATGGTGATTGCTCTGTGGGCTCTGCTATTTATGGGAATTGTCGGGCTGCTTTATCTTTGCTGGTATTTGTTCAAACAAGTGAATTCATCAAATGGAACGAATTCTGAAAGATAAATAAGTGATGTAAAAAGGAGCATTAGCTCCTTTTTTATTGACCAAATTATAGAGTGTATAGATTTGGTGGCTTTCATCATTCACCTTTACTAATCCTATAAAACACTTACTTTTCCTCTGTATTATCTGACAGCAAATTGCGCTAAAACATGAGAATAATATGAGGAGAAGATAATGAAAAAATGCCTATTTACCCCTTTCTTTATAGCGATTGCATTACTGACGAGTGCCTCGGTTTTTGCACAATCAGCGGATACGACCTTAGTTGCAGATTTTGATGGCGCGAATAGCAGCTATTACGAATTATCTCTGGATCGCATCATTCATAATGATGATGCGGATCTTGAATCTCGACGTGAGAACCATGAAGTAAGTCGTCAAGAGCTTAGTGAAATTACTAACGACAAGCGTTTTACAGGTCGTCAATTTAACTTTTATAAACGATAAATTATAAGGGTAAGGCTATGTGCGAAGGACAATGTTTATGCGGTTCTGTTAAATTACTGATTGATAAACCTATTGAAAAAATTCATGTTTGCCACTGTGGTATGTGTCAGACATGGAATGGTGGCCCCGGAATGACCGTAGAGTGTGGAGATAATCTGAATATCGAAGGTGAAGAGTTTGTCAGGTATTTTGCTTCTTCTGAATGGGCGGAGAGGGCATTTTGTCAACAGTGTGGTACCCATTTGTTTTATCATTTGCATACTCCATCGCTGTATTACGCCTCTGCGGCACTATTCAGTGAAAGTAATCATGCCCAGATGGGAACACAGATCTATATTGACTGTAAACCTAACTACTATAATTTTGTTGAAAAGACAATAATGCTTACTGAGCAAGATGTATTAAGCCTATTTAATAATAATTCAACGAGTTAACTGATTGGCAGGTATTATACCTGCTATTTATCTTAAGTTAATTTAAACCTTCATTTGTAATGTCAGTGTCGTAAAATTCAATTATAATTAATCTATTCGATTTTAATCTGTTTATTCCCCTCTGGGTTTTTTATATTCCCACTAAGTTAAATAAACAATATAACTTAGAGTTTTTAAACGCAGAGAGAGTAATTTGAGGAACAATTAATGAATAGTATGAAGGGTATGAAGCATGCGAGTAATATTGCTTGGGTACTTCAATGGGTTCTTAATATCGGTTTGATCGCTTTAGCGGCAGTATTGGTTTTCTTTTTAGCCAAAGAAACATTCACAATGGCCTCCTTGATGTTTGGGAGTACCCAAGAAGCTAAAGCGTATGAATTGTTAGAAGCTATTGTGATTTACTTTCTGTATTTTGAGTTCATTGCATTGATAATTAAGTATTTTATGTCAGGTTTCCATTTTCCACTACGCTATTTTATCTATATTGGAATAACCGCGATTATCCGCTTAATCATTGTTGACCATAGTGATCCAATGACGACACTCCTGCATGCGGGGGCAATCTTAGTTCTAGTGGTCGCACTTTATATTTCCAATACTGAGAAACTTAAACGCGAATAATACACTTCAAATTAATTTATCGGTCACGTCAAGGATAATAATAATCATTCTTCTTGGCGCGATTTTGAAATAAATAAAATCACTACCTAAGTAATATAATCCGATTGTAAATCGAGATTAAAATAAAATTAAAGGTAAATTATTTTAGATGAAAACCAATAATATAAGTATTGCTGAAAGGGAATGTTTAGTAGTTCTTATTCTGTTGAAATAAAGTCAGAAAGTGTTTTACTTTTCTAAATGGGTTATTTACTGTGATAATGTTTCTATTCTAATAACATAAGTAACTTGCAAACTATGACAACGAAAACACTACCTAGGAAAAAAGGGTTTTTAAATCGTGTTGAGCGTATCGGCAATGCTATGCCGGATGTAACAATGCTATTTGTTTACGCCCTAGTAATATGTTGGTTTTTATCTTATCTACTTTCATTTGTAGATTTTAGTTATTACCATCCTATCTCTAAAGAAAAAATCGCAGTTGTGAATATGTTTCAATATGAGGAAATCATATTATTTGTGACAACCGCGGTTAAAAATTTTATCAGTTTCCCACCTCTAGGGATAACCATTGTCGCAACGCTGGGCATTGGTATTGCGGAAAGCAGTGGATTTATTAACACTGCGCTGAAAAAAATGCTGTCTTTCATTTCACCAAAGATGCTGACGCCAACTGTCGTCTTTGTTGGGATTGTTTCCCACGTAGCTTCTGATTCTGCTTATGTCATCTTAATGCCAGTTGCAGCAATGATGTTCTACGCAAGTGGACGTCATCCTTTAGCTGGGATTGCGGCAGCATTTGCAGGTTTAGCGGGTGGATTTACAGCAAGCTATACGCCATCAATCATCGACCCCATCATGCAAAGTTTTACACAAGATGCGGCACAGATGCTAGCACCGGGATATAGCGTTAATGTGCTGTGTAACTATTTTTTCAGTCTTGGTGGTACTTTTGGTGTTATTTTCACTTGCTGGTTTATTACTGAAAAAATCGTAGAGCCGTGGTTAAATAAAAATGCACCAATTACACAGTCTGACGTAGATATCGATGCTGAGCAGGATTTAGGTAAAATTACGCCTCAAGAACACCGTGCGTTTCGTGTTGCAGGGTTGTTTGTGATAGGACTTGCTATTGGTTTATTTGCACTATTATGGCCAGAAAACTCGCCATTAAGAGGCCCCGATGGTAGCTTAACGAGCCCAAAAGCGCCAATAATGCAAATCATCGTGCCGTTACTGTTTATTTTCTTCGCATTACCCGGCATTGTGTATGGTTATATGACGAAGTCCTTCACCTCAACCAAAGATGTGGTTAAGGCGATGGAAAACATCACTAAATCTTTGATTCCATTTATTGTATTTGCTTTCTTTGCAGCTCAATTCCTGTATTCGTTCCAACACTCTAACTTAGGAACATTATTAGCATTATCAGGTGCGGAGTTATTACGTACCTTAGATATGCCATCAGGAATGACCGTATTTGGCGTGATTTTGCTGACCGCAGTGTTAAATATCATGATCACCTCAGCGACGTCTAAATGGGCGATTATGGCGCCAGTTTTGGTTCCAATGTTAATGGCAGTGGGTATTTCACCAGAATTAACTCAAGCAGCATTCCGTGTGAGCGATTCCGCGATGAACGTGAGTACCCCAATGTTCCCATTTTATCCGCTGATCTTAATGTATTGCCAAAAATACTATAAAAATGCGGGTATCGGTACATTGTGCTCAATGATGATCCCATTCACTATAGGGTTATTAATCACCTTAACAGCGACTTTATATCTGTTCTGGGCATTCGATATTCCAATTGGTTTTGATAGCGGTTATACATGGCAGCCTGCGCCATAAGTAAAAGGTATGTGAAATGAACGAATTAGGTAAACAGCTAGAAGAACGTTTTTATCGCTATGTGGCGATTGAAAGTCAAAGTAATGCATCAAGCTCGGTTGTACCAAGTACAGAAGGGCAGCGTGAGTTGGCACATTTACTTGCTAAAGAGTTAGAAAGCTATGGCTTGAAAGATGTATATGTAGATGAGCATGCCATTTTGTATGCTATGCGTCCCGGAAATAAACCGAAAGCACCGAAAATCGGTTTTGTGGCTCACTTAGATACGGTGGATGTAGGTTTATCTCCGGTGATTAAACCACAAACATTGAAGTATGAAGGTAAAGATCTGTGCCTGAATACTCAGGAAGATGTGTGGTTTAAAACGGCAGAGCACCCAGAAGCGACGGCTTATATCGGTGAAAATATCATTTTCAGTGATGGGACCAGTGTTCTTGGTGCTGATGACAAAGCGGCAATCACTGTGGTCATGGAGCTGATGAACAAGCTACAAAATGCAGATTTTGATTGTGGTGATATCTATGTGGCATTTGTACCAGATGAAGAAATCGGTCTTCGTGGTTCGAAAATCATGGATCTATCGCGCTTTAAAGTGGATTTTGCCTATACGATCGACTGTTGTGCATTAGGTGAAGTAGTATTTGAAACCTTTAACGCCGCTTCTATTGAGGTGGAAATTAAAGGGATCACCGCGCACCCAATGTCGGCGAAAAATGTATTATTGAATCCAATCCGTGTTGCTCATGATTTTATTGGTTGTTTCGACCGCTTTGATACACCAGAACACACTGAACATCGTGAAGGTTATTTCTACATCACAGACTTGGCAGCAAACCCAAATGAAGCAAAAATCAAAATGGCGATCCGTGATTTTGACCGCCCAAGTTTTGAAGCTCGTAAACGTTTTATTGCTGAGAGTATTGAACTGATTAGAACACGCCATCCGCGAGCAAAAATCGAGTTCAAAGTTGATGATGTCTATAGCAATATTAGCGACTCTATTGGTGAAGATCGTACGGCGGTAGATATTATTCTAGAAGCGCTAAAAATTCATAACATTGAGCCAAATATTATTCCAATGCGTGGGGGTACCGACGGTTCGGCACTGTCTGCTCGTGGGATCGTGACACCAAATTATTTTACGGGTGCACATAATTTCCATTCCCGTTTTGAATTTTTACCGATGACATCATTTGAGAAAAGTTATTTAGTTACTGAAACTATTTGCCGATTAGTCGGACAAAAATAACCGTATTTTAGTGATGTACTGTGTCGTAGCCGCTGAAGAGCGGCTATTTTTTTATTTATTGAATTATTCTAGCGATTAATAATTAAATTTGAATCATAACTGGAGGAATAAGTTGTTATTTTAATTTTAAAAGAAGATATAACTTATTGATATTTTCATTTATGATTCTTCCGATTATTGTGGGTAAATAATAGGAGATATGTTTGATTAATATAATAATTATTGATGATAGTAATATTTCGATTCGAGGTATTGAAGCAATCTTAGCCCGACACTCCCGCTATAAAGTTGTTATGTCATTTCCGAATCTTGATCAAGTTATCACTTGGAATCGTCAGAATAGGGCGAATATTATTTTAATCAGTAGTGAGCATTGCCATTTTGGTTCATTAAAAACACTCGCGACGATTAGACGCACTCAGCCAGATGTCGGTATTATTATTTATAACATCCGAAATAATTACTCTTTTGTTTTAAGGGCCTTAGATATTGGTATCTTTGGTATTTTAAGCGCAAATATCAACGAAGATGAGTTGATTGAATCCATTCAGATTGTAAACGCACGACAGAAGATTATTTCCCCTGATATCGCTCAACATATTGCTTTGCAACGTGTTAATCAGAGAAACCAACTTGATATTCATGAGCTACTCTCAGCAAGGGAATTAGAAATTATGCTGATGATCACGAAGGGCGTACCCGTTAAGCAGGTTGCTGACCGTTTGTCATTAAGCCCAAAAACAGTAAATACCTACCGTTATCGAATGTTTGGTAAACTTAATATCTGTAGTGATGTAGAATTAACACATATAGCAATTAGCTATGATTTAATCACAGCAAAACAGGGTTTATCCGGGTGGCAGAACAGTTTGATCCAAAAGCTTTCTTAAAAACAGTAACCAACCAACCTGGCGTCTATCGTATGTATGACGCTGGGGGAACGGTTATCTATGTAGGAAAAGCAAAAGACCTTAAAAAAAGGCTTTCGAGTTATTTCCGTGAAAATGTCAGTAGCCGCAAAACAGAGCAACTCGTCAAACATATCGCTTCCATTGATGTGACTGTAACGCACACTGAAACGGAAGCTTTGTTGCTGGAACATAATTACATTAAGCTTTATCAACCACGCTATAACGTATTGTTGCGAGATGATAAATCCTATCCTTATATTTTCCTTAGTAAAGAAACACATCCAAGAATTTCACTCCATCGTGGTGCAAAACATGCGAAAGGGGAATACTTTGGTCCGTTTCCAAGCTCATATGCGGTCAGGGAAACATTAGCATTGATGCAAAAATTGTTTCCTATCCGCCAATGCGAAGATAGCGTTTATAAAAATCGTTCGAGACCTTGCTTACAGTACCAAATTGGACGTTGCTTAGGGCCTTGTGTTCAAGGATTAGTGACTGATGAAGAGTATGATCAGCAGGTTAATTACGTGCGTCTTTTCTTGACCGGGAAGGATAAGCAGGTATTAACCGGGCTGGTGGATCGCATGGAGAAAGCCAGCCAAGAATTGCGTTTTGAAGATGCGGCTCGTTTTCGTGACCAAATTCAAGCGGTGCGAGCAGTTACTGAAGAGCAATACGTTTCAGGGGATCATGATGACCTTGATGTCATTGGTGTGGCATTTGAATCGGGTTTAGCCTGTGTCCACGTCCTCTTTATTCGTCAAGGTAAAGTACTGGGAAGTCGTAGTTATTATCCAAAAATTCCATCGGGTACGCTATTGGATGAAGTCGTACAAACCTTCTTAGGGCAATTTTATTTGCAAGGTAGCGAAAATCGTACGTTACCGGGTGAGATTCTGATTGATTTTCCATTAACTGAAAAAGTTTTGCTGGCGGATTCACTGTCTGAATTAGCAGGGCGTAAAATCAATATTCAAAGCCAGCCTAGAGGCACCCGCGCTCGTTACTTAAAATTAGCTCGAACTAATGCGTCGATAGCGTTGTCTACTAAATTAGCTCAGCAATCTACTATTCAGCAGCGCATGGCGGCGCTATCTAAAGTGGTGAATATCGAAAATATTTCGCGTATGGAATGTTTTGATATTTCCCACACCATGGGGGAGCAAACGGTGGCCTCCTGTGTTGTTTTTGATAAAACTGGCCCAGTAAAATCGGAATATCGTCGTTACAATATTACTGGGATCACTCCCGGCGATGATTATGCTGCAATGCATCAGGTATTAACTCGCCGTTATGGCAAGCATATTGATGAAAGCAAAATTCCAGACATCATTTTTATTGATGGAGGAAAAGGGCAGCTTGGGCAAGCCAAAGATGTCTTTGATTCTCTCGATGTTGATTGGGATAAAAATCATCCATTGCTAATTGGAGTGGCAAAGGGAAGCGATCGTAAAGCGGGTTTAGAAACCCTGTTTTTAAAACCTGAAGGTGAAGGCTTTGCTCTACCACCGGACTCTCCTGCCTTACATGTGATTCAACATATTCGTGATGAATCACACAATCATGCGATTACAGGGCATCGTCAGCGTCGAGCTAAAGTGAAAAATACCAGCGCATTGGAGTCTATCGAAGGCGTCGGACCAAAACGTCGCCAGATGCTTTTAAAGTATATGGGGGGCTTACAACCTTTACGTAATGCGAGCATAGAAGAAATCGCAAAAGTGCCCTCGATCTCATACGCGCTGGCAGAAAAGATTTATAATGCATTGAAACAGTAGGTATCTTAGTGCAACATACTAAGGTATCCGTCTTGGACTAAACGTTAGTGAGCGCGATGAAATTAAATATACCAACGTGGTTGACTCTATTTCGTGTCATCCTGATACCGTTTTTTGTAATAGCGTTTTATCTTCCTGTCAGTTGGGGGCCTTTTGTTTGTGCGTTGATTTTTGTTGTCGCCGCAGTAACAGATTGGTTTGATGGGTTTTTAGCGCGTTTATGGAAGCAGACGACTAAGTTTGGCGCATTTCTTGATCCTGTCGCTGACAAAGTGATGGTGGCTACAGCACTAGTTTTAGTGACGGAAAGTTTTGATGTTTGGTATGTGACTTTGCCGGCTGCAACTATGATTGCTCGTGAAATTATCATATCGTCCCTGAGAGAGTGGATGGCAGAAATTGGTAAGCGCAGTAGTGTGGCAGTTTCTTGGATCGGTAAGTTCAAAACTACGGCTCAAATGATGTCGCTGGTGGGCTTATTATGGCGTCCAACACCGCTTATCGAGAACTTGTCGATTGCACTTTTATATATCGCTGCAATTCTGACTTTCTGGTCTATGTATCAATATTTAAAAGCGGCGTGGGGCGATTTGAGCGAAGCGTGATCGAAATGATTGAAAAAACAGCGAACGATCCAATTTTTTCAATAATTGTATTGACTCGATATTTGAAATCAGTAGAATGCATCGCATCGAACGGCAACACGGTTTACGAAAATAAATAAGTAAATCAGCCAGTTTGAAAGCAAAACTGAAAAGTTAAGCTTAGCGGGAATAGCTCAGTTGGTAGAGCACGACCTTGCCAAGGTCGGGGTCGCGAGTTCGAGTCTCGTTTCCCGCTCCAATCTTGAAAAAGATTAGGGTGTAAGGCGCGTTAGCAAAGCGGTTATGCACCGGATTGCAAATCCGTGTAGCTCGGTTCGACTCCGGGACGCGCCTCCAAATTTAGGCCCAGGTGGTGAAATCGGTAGACACAAGGGATTTAAAATCCCTCGGCTGTAAGGCTGTGCGGGTTCAAGTCCCGCCCTGGGCACCATATTCAGCGAATGGACCAAATTGGTCCATTTTGCTTTAAGTCTTAAGCTAGTTGATAAACATCGTTTTTCTTACTAGTAAGTAGTAAATAGCAGTATTAAAAATTTGGCCCAGGTGGTGAAATCGGTAGACACAAGGGATTTAAAATCCCTCGGCTGTAAGGCTGTGCGGGTTCAAGTCCCGCCCTGGGCACCATATAAAACTTAACGATTTTTTGAATAAATTAAAAATTCGCTAAGCAAGTAAAAGAAAGAGCCACCCAATGGGTGGCTTTTTTACATCAAAAATAAGCCAAAGGTAGCTATTATCAAGTAAATCTACGTTTATTGGCGGTTTTGTCATTTTTCCCCTTATTTTCTAAATTTACCTTTTTTATAGGTAAAATCACGTAAGTCAGACCCATCCGACTTTATTTTATGCCAGTATCTTTTTTTTAGAAAAAGGAGAAAGGTATGTCTAATATGAAAACTGAAATTGTCGTGGTTCGTCTAACTAAACAAGAGCGAGCCCTATTAGATGCAATTAAAACCAAGCCACTACTTGCAGATTGGCTGAAAGAACTCGCTTTTTCTCAAGTGAAGCAGCAAGAAAATACTCAAAAACCGAAATAAACTGGTCTGTTCACTATGTTTATTGCCACTGCATCTTAAGTATGTGGCGAATATCAGGTATATTAGTTGTCGATTGTTAGCTACCAAGAAAAAATGACTATGATTATCAAACCTAAAATTCGTGGTTTTATCTGCACTACAGCTCATCCTGCCGGCTGTGAAGCCCATGTTCGTGAGCAAATCGCCTATGTTAAATCTCGTGGTGAACTGAAAAATGGACCGAAAAAGGTTCTGGTAATTGGTGCCTCCACTGGTTATGGCTTGGCTTCGCGCATTAATGCTGCTTTTGGCAGCGGTGCTGCGACTATCGGCGTTTTCTTTGAGAAACCGGGTAGTGAGAGCAAAACAGGTTCTGCAGGCTGGTATAATGCAGCCGGTTTCGACAAAGCAGCGAAAGAAGCGGGTCTGTATGCAAAAAGTATTAACGGTGATGCATTCTCTAATGAATGCCGAGAAACCGTTATTGATCTGATTAAAAAAGACTTAGGTCAAATCGATTTAGTGGTTTATTCACTGGCATCCCCAGTGCGTAAAATGCCTGAAACTGGTGAAATTGTTCGTTCAGCACTGAAACCTATTGGTGAACCATACAAATCAGTTGCTCTGGATACTAACAAAGATATTCTGATCGAAGCTGTTGTTGAGCCTGCAAATGAACAGGAAATCGAAGACACCATTAAAGTTATGGGTGGACAAGATTGGGAACTGTGGATGAACGCTTTAGCGGATGCGGGTGTTCTAGCAGATAATGCACAAGCGGTTGCTTATTCCTATATTGGTACTGATTTAACATGGCCGATCTATTGGCATGGTACATTAGGTAAAGCGAAGGAAGATTTAGACCGTGCAGCTCATGCCATCAATGAAAAAATGGCAGAAAAAGGCGGCTCGGCACATGTCGCTGTACTGAAATCTGTGGTTACGCAAGCATCTTCAGCTATTCCGGTTATGCCTTTGTATATCTCTATTGTATTCAAAATTATGAAAGAGAAAGGCATTCACGAAGGTTGTATCGAGCAAATCCAGCGTTTATTCGCAACCAAGTTATTTAATGGTGAAACGCCAGAAACAGATGAAAAAAATCGTCTGCGGTTAGATGATTGGGAATTGCGTGATGACGTGCAAGAAACTTGCCGTGAAATCTGGAAGCAACTGACTGATGACAACATCAATGACTTAACTGATTACCAAGGCTATAAAGCAGAATTTCTGCGTTTATTCGGCTTTGGCTTAGACGGTGTTGATTACGAAGCTGACTTAAGCGGCGAAGCTAATTTTGAAGTCATCGAATTAGTCTAATAGATAAGTAGAGTTAAGTTCCTCTATTATTAACCCCGAGCACTAGCAAAACTGGTTCTCGGGGTTTTGTTTTATTGTTATTTAGAGTCTTAATTAACTAACTTATTCTTGGCTGTTATTAATACAGAGAGGATCATTGAAATGTTGATCGTGGAAATGTTAAGTACAGGTGATGAAGTACTGCATGGGCAAATTATCGATACCAATTCAGCGTGGCTTGCGGATTGTTTTTTTCAGCAAGGATTACCACTCCACAGTCGAACGACGGTGGGAGATAATTTAGACAGTTTAGTCACAACATTTCTAGAACGTAGTCAGCATGCAGATGTGGTTATCGTTAATGGTGGGTTAGGTCCAACAAGTGATGATTTGAGTGCAATGGCGGCCGCAATCGCAGCGAAAGTCCCTCTGGTTGAGCATCCAGAATGGATAGCGGTAATGGAAAGCTATTTTGTGGCTAGAGGCCGTGAAATGCCTGCAACAAATCGTAAACAGGCGATGTTACCTGCGAATGCAGAATTAATTGATAATCCAGTCGGTACAGCGTGTGGCTTTGCTTTGTATATCAATGATTGCTGGTTCTTTTTTACACCAGGTGTCCCATCTGAATTTAAAGTGATGGTCAACGAGCAAATTATTCCACGTTTACGTCAAAAAATGTCGCTTCCTGAACCGCCAATTTGTATGCGCTTAACCAGCTTTGGACGAAGTGAAAGTAGTCTTGCGGCACAATTTGATGATTTACCGTTACCAAATGGGTGCATTTTAGGTTATCGATCGTCAATGCCAATTATTGAATTGAAACTGACTGGGCCTGCTAAACAATGCCATGAAATGGCTGAGATATGGCAGAAAATTAAGATGGGAGTTGGTGATAATCTTGTCTTTGAAGGTACGGAAGGAATTGGATCTTTAGTACGTAAAAAATTGGAGCAAAAACACCATCGTGTTGCAGTGAGTGAGCAGTTTAGTGCGGGTTTACTATATTGGACATTAGATGCGGCGAATGCTCCAGTAGTCAATGGCTATATCGAGAAAACGGCAGAAGAACAGAATCTAGCCAGCCTAATACAGAGTGCAACGAAGATTGCGAAACAGCAAGGTTGTACCATCGGTTTAGCTCTGGGAACATATCAAGATGGCCATTTAGCCATGGCATTATATACACCAGATAGTTGCTATGCTCAAAAAGTGAGCTATCTACCTCGGTATCATACACAGTTAGAAAAACAGCAAGTTAGCGTTATGTTGATGCTGGATATGTTATCGCGTTGGTTGGATGGGCGCTCTGTTATTGGTGAATATGAGTGGTTGGTACAAATTGATATTTTAATTGAGTCATGAAAATAATTTACAGATCCCCCTATTTATTGGGGGATGAGTGATTGAATATATGATTATTTTTCGGTGGGTGAAATTGTATCAATCATAAAATTTAGTGCTGAAATACCTTTTTCACAGGCTGTATTTTGAAATACCGAAGGTGTTTTTTCTATTTTTCGTTTTAACGTATCAATTTGATTTGCATAAATCTCGGCTCCAGCGATATCTGGATTATCTTTAAGATATTCAATAAAGACCTCAACATTCTGATAGAAATAATCACAAGGTTTTTCAGAGATATCAATTTTCGATAGATTTTGCAGGGATTCTGGAATTAAATTTTCAGTTGCTAGCGTAACGTAATCACCATCTTGTACTTGCTGAACGACAGTATCAATTTTAGCTTTTAAATCAAAAAACATAACTAAAGCTATAATGAGTGCAGCTAAGAGAATCATATTGATGCTAATACTAATACCCAATAAGTATTTTTTCATTTTATCCCTCAACATGATAAATATGATAGTTAAAGGCTAATTATCGATTTTAGAGAAGTAACCTATTAATAAATCAATGAATTTAAAATATATCTATAAATAATTTAGCAGGAAAAAACCAAACTGTAACTAAGATAATCAGCAAATAGTCGAATTAAGATGTCAAATAATGTTTCCCGCAGGAAAATATTTGTGAGATTCAAAAACTTTAATGTGTGTAAAACATGAAAGCCCGTAGATATTATCACTTTGGATGTGCTATATATCTGCAAATGAATTTATTAGGCTAATCTATGTTTAATCTCTCTGAATTATTTAATGATTCTCCGATTGACTCTATCTTATTGTTTATAATTACTTTTGTTCTTCTAATTACGTCTGCTTATATTGGTAAATATATTTTTAAACGGCGTAGCACTCATGAAGAAATTGCGGATGACGAAGCAAAAATCATTCTAGGTGCCATACTCTCTCTTCTTGGCTTGCTAATCGGATTTGTATTATCGATCTCCATTAATGGATATAACAACCGCCAACAAACAGAAGAAAATGAAGCGATTGCTATCGGTAATGCATACCAAAGGGCGCAATTACTCAGTGGTGATGAGCGAGCGGATGCTTCACTTTTGATCCAGCAATATCTGGATGCGCGTATTGAATTTTTTAGATCTGGAGTGAGTGATGAAAATAATCAATGGCGTATGGCATCATTGGCTAAGCAAGGGCAATTATGGGAAATCGGCGTAAAGCAAGCGCAGGAGTCACCGAATCCTGTTGTGTCCTCAGTGCTGACGGCATTTGGTGATCTATATGTTTCTCAGCAAAAAACGATGGCAAGTTGGCGGCATCAAATTCCAAATGCGGCGTGGTTCTTACTGATATTCTTTGCTATCTGTTCGAATATCTTAATTGGTTACAATATTCGTGGGACGAAAGGAAAAAACTGGTTAATTGTTATCTTACCGTCATTAACGACATTGGCATTATTTATGATTGCGGAGATCGATATACCAGGAGAAGGGGTCATTCATGTCACGCCTGATGATTTACTGTTACTACAAGACTTCTTATTTAAGGATGGTGCTTGGCTGGGAAAGTAAATTAGTTCGAAAAAGAAAACCCTCCGAGTGATTAGTTCAGAGGGTTGAGAGATTAGCGAACGATAATCCCTAATAAAATTCCGATAGCGCCAAAGTCTGCATCACTAAAGGTGGTATTTGCGATACCGATGTCCCCAAGGACTGGCAGTAAGAATACCGGTAAGAATGTGATTAACAAACCTTGAGCAAATGCACCTAAGATTGCGCCTCGACGTCCACCTGTGGCATTACCGAATACCCCCGCAGCAGCACCCACGAAAAAGTGTGGAACAACGCCTGGAATAATCACGGTCATATTTAATGCATACAGAATGAACATACCTAATACACCTGCGGCAAAGCTGCTTAAGAAGCCAACTAAAACTGCATTTGGTGCATAAGGGAAAACTACTGGGCAGTCTAATGCGGGTTTCGCATTAGGGACTAATTTGTCTGAAATACCTTTAAATGCAGGTACGATCTCAGCAATAACCATACGTACACCTTGCAGGATAATATAGACACCCGCAGCGAAGGTAATGGATTGCATCAAGGAGAACATAAACCAGTTTTTGCCACCACTGACTTCACGAACATAATCACCCCCTGCAAATAAGCAGGTAATGATGAAAATAATGAACATAGTGAAAGAAATAGCGACGGGTGTATCACGCAGGAATAACAAGCTTTTTGGTACATTCATATCTTCTGTTGAATGTTCTTTATTACCAAATTTACTACCGATAAAACCTGCTAAAACATAGGAAATAGTAGAGAAGTGGCCAATTGCCACGTCATCGGAGCCAGTCACTTTCTTCATGTATGGATGTGCAATGGCAGGGAAAAATACCATACAGAAGCCGACGATCAGTGAACCGACTGCCACTAACATGGTTCCTTCCATACCAGCTGTCGATAAGATCACTGCAATCATCATCGACATAAATAAAGTATGGTGACCTGTTAAGAAGATGAATTTCCATGGTGTTAAGCGTGCAATCAAGATATTGATTAACATCGCAAAAAACATAATCATCGCCATTTCACGACCAAAGCTTTTTTGTGCAATAGACACAATAGCTTCGTTATTTGGTACGACACCGTTGATACCAAACGCGTGTTGGAAAATCGCCGAAAAATCACCTAACGAGCTGACGACTAAACCAGCACCTGCACCTAAAATCACAAAACCCATAATGGTTTTGATGGTGCCTTTGATGCATTCAGTGACAGGTTTTTTTTGAGCAATTAAGCCAATTAGCGCTATCAGACCGACCAGAACTGCCGGTTCGGATAGGACATCTTGCATCAGAAAACGAAAGAATTCCATGTAGCCTCCGGTTGGTTACAGCGCGCCGAGTTTTTGTAAAGCAGCGCTCAGACGCTCTTTCATCGCGACTTTGTCGATCATGTTTGCTAAAGCAACAATTTCACCGCCAACTTGTTGAGCGACTAATTGCTCCGCAATATCAGTTGTTCCAACGAAAATATCACTCACAGTGCCTTTAGCAGAACCTAAGTCAACGTGGTCAACATCAGCCGTGACTTGAAGATCTTTCAAAATTGTCTTGATGCTCATTTCCATCATCAGACTTGTACCTAAACCATTTCCACAAACAACAGTGATTTTCATAATATTTACCTTGTTACTGAATTATTTATATTTAGCGATGATTTGAAGGATGTCATCTACGTTTTCTGACTGCATGATGCTATCAATATCTTCTTGGTTATCAAATAGTTCAGCCAATTTTGCAATAGCACCAATATGGCTATTACTATCTGTTGCGGCAAGAACAATCAATAATTTAATAGGGTCGTTGCCCTCTGAACCAAATTCTACACCTTGCTTGAGTACGGTTAAGCCCAGAGAAAGTTGGTTGACGCCATCTTCAGGGCGGGCATGAGGCATCGCAATTCCTGGACCTAATACATAGTAAGGGCCAATTTTTTCATGAGATTGAATGATTGCATCAATATAGCGAGGTTCGATGAATTTATTATTAATTAATGGGTTACAGGCGATTTTAATCGCGTCACGCCAGTCGGTGGCGCTTTCAACCACCTGAATCACATTCGGGGTGAGTAATGTTGTTAGCATTGGCTTGGCTCCTGGTAAAAAATAACAATTTATATTAGATATTTTATTAGTTGCATGAATAGTAGTGATCTATGGTAGCGCTATCTAGCTGAATTGTTCATTTTCGTGATAGCGCTATCATTTTGACTAATAATCCTACTTTAAATCCTTTTTAGGCTGTTTGTGGGTTAATTAACAAATTAAACCTGTGGTAAGTTATAGGCGTTGATTAATAAGTTTAGATGAAACCAGATAACTTCATGCAGAAAACCCGAAAAAGAAAAAATACTGGAAGAGTGACATTACAAGATGTAGCAAAATATGCTGGCGTCGGGTCAATGACGGTTTCAAGAGCCTTAAGAACCCCAGAACTTGTTTCAGATAAGCTCAGAGAAAAAATTAATGAGGCGGTTGAGGAGCTCGGCTATATTCCTAACTTAGCGGCTGGAATTCTTGCTTCAGGGCAAAGCAGAACAATTGCTGTATTAATTCCCTCATTAAGAGACAATGCAAGTTCGGCTTTTTTGCAGTCTCTGCAGGAAGTATTGAATAAAAATAGTTACCAAGTGGTTATAGGCAGCCATGATTACCAGCATAAAAAAGAATCAGAGGTTCTGACAACGTTACTGCAAAGTAGCCCTGCGGCACTGGTAATTTTTGGTGCTATCAATTCTGAATCTGTGCTGAGTACATTAAAGAATATTGCTATTCCAGTGATTAATGTTGCGGGGGAGTCAAATTATCCGTTTACGTTGAATATTAAAAGTCACTGCGGTGAAGCGGTTAATTTTCTGACAAACTATCTTCTGCAAAAAGGCTATCAGCGTATCGGCTATATTGGTGCGCAAATGGATAGCAAAATGCAAAGTCAGCAACTAAGTGGTTGGAATAAAGCATTGCTTAGTCACAATTTGAGTGCTGAGCAGAGTATTACGACACCTTATGTGGCGACAATGGATTTTGGTCGACAAGCAATTAGTGAAATGCTAACTCGCCAACCAGAATTGGAAGCGGTGATTTGTAGCCATGAGATGATTGCATTAGGCGTCATTTTTGAATGTCAGCGGAGATTAATTAAAATTCCTAAAATGTTGGCGGTGGTCTGTGTAGAAGGGTCAGAAAATTGTGATCACATTCATCCATCTTTAACTTCTGCTCGTATTGATTACAGTAAAATGGCACGAGAAACTGCGAGAAGATTACAGCGGTGGCTGGAAGGAACGGAAGAAAATTATGAGAATATTCAAGAAGAAATAGTATTCCCATATAAATTCGAGGCTCGCCAAAGTGGCTAAATTAAGTTCAGAATAAAATGGTCTTATCGTAAGACCATTTTCGATATTAGCTTGATATACTAGCTTGTTTTCAGTAATTTTTGGCGTTGAATATAGCGAGCTTGAGCAATTTCCAAGTAGGATTCAATTGCGGAATAAATTTGCGAACTTAACATTTTTACTTCTGGGTCACTATGTAAAGCGGTAGATGTTAACTTAATGAATTCCTTCATGAAAACTTCAACTGAAGGGTGTTTTTCTGCAAGATTAGTATAGTAATACTGGTATACATAAGACTCTTGAGAATGGCTTAATTCGGTATTATTTTTGATATTATTAGTTGCAAGCAGCAGCAGTTGGATGTTTGTCATGTTGGATCCTATTTTTGTTTTTTTGAATATTACATGAGTTAAAAAAAACAGTTTGTCAAAAATAGTCGGATAATTTTATATTTTAGTTTTTATATTACCCCTGTAAATATAATTCTTAGTATATCATTATGTTAACGGATAATCATAATTCTTGAGCGTCAAGATAAGAGAATATGCTTTTTAGATAAAATAAATAATATTAACCTTGTTTTTTAATTTCCAAATTAAATATTGTAAAATGTCATTCATGTTCATAAATAGATGAAATTAAAGGAATTTTAATGAAATCAATAAGATGCATCAAGTTGTTGATTTTTATGAACTATTTGCTGCTTTATCAAAAATAATATAAATATTAGATAAGAAAGTGACTTTTTGGTTTAAATATAGAAATTTTATATTTAAGCAAGTGAGTGTCTTTATTTAATTAATATCTATACTTTAAATTTAAATAAATAAAATCTATTTGTTTGAATTTATTTTTAATTATCTCTATCACCATTTTAAATATATAAATCATGAGTGGGATTCTATTATATTTTATTAAAGGTCAATAGCATTAGGTAAAATAACCAGATCGCGTATAGTAATATATCTTGGGCGTGTTAGCATAAATAGCGCCGCTTCAGCAACTTCAATAGGCAACATAATATTTCCACTGGCCAGTTCTGCATCAATTTTTTCTTTTGACCAACTATCAAGTGCAGCCGTTACAACGGGACCGGGTAATATTGCACCAACACGTATACCATGCTGAGCAACTTGGCGTCGAGTGGCATGCACAAAAGTTTGTACAGCAAATTTAGAGGCGCTATAAATAGGTTCCCAATCCATTGGAATTACGCCAGCAATTGAACTAGTAAATAAAGTATCGCCAGATTTTCGTTCAATAAAATAAGGTAGAACTGTTCGAATACAACGGAAGGTTGCGTTAATATTTAAATTTAATATCCTATCCCAAATATCGGGATCACCTTCAGCAATGGCACCACCAATATGAGCGCCTGCGTTAGCATGAAAAATATCTAAACGACCTGTTTTCTCAAGGATAGCATCTAATATTCCATTAACTTGAATGGGGTCCATTAAATCAATAACGAGAGAAATTGCATTCTGACCCAGTTCTGCAACAGCGTGGTTTAATTTATTTTCATCACGATCAATCAGAACTACCGTCGCACCTGCATTAATGAGTGTTCTAGCACACTCAAGC
Source organism: Providencia rustigianii DSM 4541 (assembly GCF_000156395.1). Taxonomy (GTDB): domain Bacteria; phylum Pseudomonadota; class Gammaproteobacteria; order Enterobacterales; family Enterobacteriaceae; genus Providencia; species Providencia rustigianii. The sequence goes on along the minus strand of NZ_GG703817.1, from coordinate 730,074 downwards.
CCTATACCAGAAGCGGCTCCGGTAATTGCAGCAACTTTATTTTCCAATAAGATAGCCATGGTATTTACTCCAAAATGATAAAATAACAAAGTTACATAGCAAGTGCAGAAAAATACGGTTTGAATTTATATTTCAAACCGTAGCGAGAACTATTTATTTAAGGCTTCTAAGCGTAACTGATGACGCTGGTTATAAAATTTAACATAGGTCAGATAACCGGCCAGAATAGTTGAAAGGCTAGCGGTAGCTAATAGCATGAAAGTCACCATTATTTGGTATTTAACGGCTTCTAATGGATCAACTCCAGCAAATATTAATCCGGACATCATCCCTGGTAGACTAACTATTCCTACTGTTTTTGCTGAATCTACGGTGGGAATTAATGATGCACGAATGCTTTCGCGAATAATTGCAGCGGAAGCAACTTTAGGTGTTGCTCCCAAACTCAGCATTTCTTGAATTTGTTGTTGCTGGCTATTAAATCGTTGCCCTAAATTATTGAAACATAAGCCTACCGCAATCATCGCATTACCTGCAATCATGCCAGTAATTGGGATCACTTGCATAGGGGTAAAAGCAATGGCTTCAGTGACAATCAGCACACATAAAGTAATAAATGTTCCAGATGTAATGGCAATTAGCGCCGTCGGGAATAGTTTATCGAGGTATTTACTTCTCTTCTTGGCATTCCAGGCAGCATTAAAACAGATAAATAAAACGAGTGCGACAGTAAGAATTTTATTATCTAAATGGAAAATATATTTGAGGATATAGCCAGCAATTAATAACTGAACAATTGCACGGCAAGTACTCCAGATGATGTCTTTTTCTAAGGATAATTTTTCTTTATGACTAATAAAAATCGCTACTAAAACTAGCATGATAGAAAAAGCGAGTGACTCATTAGAAATAGTTGGATGATTCACGTTAAATTCCTATTCTTCACTATGATGAACGGGCAGGGAAATAATATCATCGGCGTGGGTAATTTCATCTTGGTCATGGGTTACCCATAACACACCAATTTTATTATCTACTGCTAATTGATGAATAAGTTGGTTCACTTTGAGTTTATTTTGTTCATCTAAAGCACTGGTTATTTCATCTAATAGCAAGATCTGAGGTAAAAACTGTAGATTACGAATTAGGGATATACGCTGTTTCTCCCCCCCAGAAAGCTCATTAATACTTTTATCCAGAATCGACTCAGGTAATGATAGATACGCCAAGTCTTGGATAATTTTTTCCTTATTGAATGGCAAATTGCGAATTTGATAAGGAAAAAATAGATTTTCATAGACTGTGGATCCAAACAAAGTTGGCGTTTGAGTGCAGTATGAGACTTGTTGGCGATACTTTTCAGGAGGAATGTTATTAATATTCTCCCCTAAAAAGAGAATCTCCCCTTGGGTTGGTGAGATAAGTGAGGAAACTATTTTTAATAAGGTACTTTTTCCACAACCAGACGGCCCAGTAATCAGTTTAAATTCTCCAGGATATAGGTCAATCTGCACATTATCTAAAATAGTTTTTTGGTTAATCTGGTAACCAATATTTTTGAGTTGTAAAAGTACGTTTTTTGTATCCATTTCAGGGTCAACTCCATTCTAATATAACGATTATTATGCGCTAATTTAGCCTAAATTGACATAAGGTTATCAATGGTAATTTTATATAAATTGAGTTTGCATGGAAAAAAGGGTTGGATTATCATTTCAATAGAAATTTATTTGGGAGATGGCATTCCTCCTACCCAAACCGTCCATATTGGACTGATGATGCCTACGTAAACCTTTTCAATAGAATGGGCGCGTAGGTTTTATGTGCCCAAATTTTAGGGCATAAATGTCTAGTTAGGACTCTTTCCTTGCATTTATTCCCACCTAACTGGTAAGGAAAGCAGCTATGTATGCATCTCTCTTTTCTATTGCGCTAGGCTCCATCTTGGGGGGCTGGTTAAGATGGATAATTGGTTTAAAACTGAATAACCTACATCCGCATATTCCATTTGGTACGGTGTTTGTTAATCTCATCGGTGGTTTTATCATCGGTTTTGCTGTGTCTTATTTTGCGAGTGCCAATATCAATCCCGCTTATAAACTCTTTATTGTGACCGGTTTTTGTGGTGCATTTACCACGTTTTCCACTTTTTCACTGGAAGTGCTAGTTATGCTACAAGAGGGAAAGCTGATGGTTGCATTTAGTACTATCGCTATTCATGTTATTGGGGCATTGCTGTTTACATTATTGGGAATGTTATGCCATAACTTTTTGGCTCAAGGGTGATGGGCTCATAAGATATCTACTGCCACCTACTTAGTTATATTAGTGGGTGGTTTTTGATTTTTAGGACTATGAAAATAGAAAAATATCAGAGAATCAACGAGCCTTATCAGGAAAGTTATCCATGTTAAACAATAAAGCAGATTATTTTACCTAGATGGATATGAAAATGTTTTTATAGGGAATAGATTGCTACCGTGTTGGGAATTTTCAAAAATATATCCCTAGTCGAAAGAATATAATTTGATACTCATTTCTATGAACCACAAGAATTTATAATTATAGAAATTAAGCTAAGTATTATTTTATATTAAGCTTCTGCGTCATTATTAGATGATGACAAGGAATTATTAAAGATTAAGATGATTTATCACTATCTAATTGCCTGTTTCTCCATCATTCCATTCAGCGTTCAAGACTTTCTCTTATCTATACAACAGTATTTTCAATGATATGATGAATTTGTTGCGTAAATGTAGCGCGCGCTAAAATTATCTATTATTTGGTCATATTCCATCCTTTCCGGAAGATTATCCATCTAACAATACAATATTTTTGATTTAAAAAACTAAAATATAAATTACTAAGAATAATAAATACGGGGAAAATCTTATGTCGCAGATGTTAGCTCTATTTCTGATCGTCTCGATATTATATATCGGAGATGCTATTGCGGTGAGAACCAAAGCATGGATCCCATCAGTGTTTGTTTGTGCGGTGTTATTTCTTTTTGGATATTGGACATTTTTTCCTAAGAATATTGTCAGTATTGCGGGTATTCCTCAAGTTGTTGCGGTAACACTGATGTATTTACTGATCACCAATATGGGAACATTATTATCTTTAAAAGAATTATTACGGCAATGGAAAACAATTTTAATTTCTTTATCCGGGATTCTAGGAATTATTGTCTTTATTTATGCTATCGGGATGATGCTCTTTGATTTAAATACTGTGTTGGTAGCAATCCCACCGTTAGTCGGAGGAATTGTTTCATCCTTGATTATGTCAAAAGGTGCGGCGGAAGCTGGCTTAATGGATCTATCTGTTTTTGCCATTTTAATTTATGTAATGCAAGGTTTCGCTGGGTATCCGCTAACAGCCATTATGTTGAAACGAGAAGGGCGTCGAGTACTTGAACAATATCGAAATGGGTCATGGAAAGAGTCTTTAGCCGTTGAAGGGGCAGACGATGTTGAAGTGAAAACATTATCCTCTGAAGATGCTATGCCCAAAATGTTTAAGCGAATACCTAATCACTATAATACCAGTTATTTCAAATTCTTACGATTAGCATTTGTCGGATATTTAGCCTATTTGGCTTCTTCTGTAGCTGCGCCGTACGTCAGTATTAGCCCGTTTGTCTTATGTTTATTATTCGGAGTTATTGCATCGTCATTGGGCTTTTTAGAGAGGCAACCTTTGCAAAAAGCCAACGGATTTGGTTTCGCTATCATGGCGTTAATGCTGTTTATCTTCGATACATTAAATCATGCGACACCAGATATGTTGTTGAGGTTAGTGTATCCAATGGTTGTGTTGATAATTGCGGCGGTTGTCGGGATGTTTATTGCTTCTTGGATTATGGGCAAAATTTTAGGCGTCTCCAAAGAGATGGCATTTGCGGTTTCATTAACAGCACTGTATGGCTTTCCTGCGGACTATATCATCACAAACGAAGCAATAAATGCGTTAACCAAAGATGAAAAAGAACGTCAAATACTGACCAGCCATATGTTAGGTCCAATGTTAGTCGGTGGTTTTATTTCGGTCACAATGGTGTCGGTGGTACTGGCAGGCATTATGGTTGCTTATCTGGTACCCGCATAATTATTGTCGACAGATATTACGATAACAAATTGATATAACATAAAAAATAATAGATTAATGGGACATTAGTACCGATTGAAAGGACAAAGGTAAAAATATGGTCAATAAAGCAGTTACAGCAGCAATTAAGCATCATACTCAAGATATGATTGCATTTCGACGTGACCTTCATGCTCATCCCGAGCTTCCTTTTGAAGAGGTCAGAACCACTAAACGTATCGCAGAAGAGTTAGCCAAAATTGGCATAGAATATCGACTTACTGAACCGACCGGCATTATTGCTGAAATTAAAGGTGGTAAGCCGGGAAAAACCGTTGCATTACGTGCAGATATTGATGCGTTACCGGTGCAGGAGCTTAACGATTCATTAGAGTATAAATCTACTCAACATGGGAAAATGCATGCCTGTGGCCACGATGCTCATACTGCCATGTTGTTGACAGCATCTAAAGCATTGTATGAAATTCGTGATCAGCTTTCGGGTAATGTTCGATTGATATTTCAACCCGCTGAAGAAATTGCACAAGGTGCAAAAGCGATGGTGAAGCAAGGAGCAGTGGATAATGTAGATAATGTATTTGGAATGCATATCTGGTCCACGACACCATCAGGTAAAGTCTCGTGTAATGTCGGTGGAACTTTCGCCTCCGCAGATCTATTGGTGGTGAAATTTAAGGGCCGTGGCGGTCATGGCTCTATGCCAGAAGCGACAGTTGATGCCGCAGTGGTTGCCTCATCTTTTGTGATGAATTTGCAATCTATTGTTTCCCGTGAAACGTCGTCACTGGATTCAGCCGTTGTGAGTATTGGTAAAATGGATGTGGGAACCCGTTTTAATGTTATTGCTGAGAATGCGATATTAGATGGAACGGTTCGTTGCTTTGATATCGAAACGCGTACGCGCATTGAAGCCGCTATCCGTCGTTATGCCGCGCATACTGCGGCTATGTATGGTGCGACCGTGGAAGTGGATTATATTTATGGAACCTTACCCGTTATAAATGAAGAGCACAGCGCGTTACTGGCACAATCGGTGATCACTGATGCATTTGGCGAAGAAACATTAATGTTCGAAAAGCCAACACCAGGCGGTGAAGATTTTAGTTTCTATATGGAAAATATACCGGGATGTTTTGCATTATTGGGGTCGGGTAATCCAGAAAAAGATACGCAATGGGCTCATCACCATGGCTGTTTTAATATCGATGAAGATGCGATGGCGACAGGGGCAGAGTTATATGCGCAATATGCATGGTCATATTTACAACAGGATAAATTCTAAGTGAGAAGGAGTTTGCTACTGGTACGTAAGGTATCAGTAGCAAATTAGTTAGCTGCGGTTTATTGGTTATGATGCACAAAAATAGCTTCTCTTAGACTTTGCTGTAATTTAAAGCGTTGTTCTTGGGTGAGCTGCTCATCGTGGGAAAGCTGCATCAGCATTTCGTTCATGTTGTGAACGGAGTTTTCATCTAATAGTAAACTGACTTTTTGTGCGATTTCATCATAATGGCTCATGAGTTTTCTCCATTTCAAAATGGGTTAACGTATCAATATTATGGTGGTTAATTCTGTTTATCAATCACCATGACGGCCATGGTATTCGGCTCTAAAGCTCGCATGATATGGGGTTCATCACCACGGTAATGAATGTAATCACCAACGTTCAATTCAATGGGGTTATCCAGTGGACCGACTAGCGCTCGGCCAGACATTAAAATAATATGCTCAGTCACATCGTGCATATGGGGTTCTGAAATACGATCTCTACCCGGTTGTGCGACGACGGTGTAGATGTCACGCAAGGAGTTGGCTGGGGCAGATGATAATAAATAAGCCAGATAATTGGCGTGCTCCGCGCTAACCGGCGTGCCTTCTCCATGACGAATAACGGTGACAGCGGCGCGTTTTTCTTCAATTAATCGAGAAAACGGAATATCTAAAGCGACACACAGCGCCCACAAGGTTTCGATACTTGGGTTGCCACTTCCAGACTCTAATTGGGATAGTGTGGATTTGGCAATACCCGCTTTACGTGAGAGTTCAGAAATAGAAAGCCCACTCTTTTGTCTTTCGGCAGCCAATGCTTTTGATATTAATTCAATAGGCGGCGTAAATAGGGTCAATTTTAATATCCTGTTTTGATTGCACTGAACATAAATCACCGACATAATGAACGAATGTTTTTTATATCGAACGGTTGAAATATGCTTACTTCTAAGCTCCAATTTTCTATTCTCAATAATAGCACAGTGAAAAACATTGCACTGGTGTGTATTGCAGACTTAATTGTCGGTATTTCTTATGGCGCTTTAGCTCACTCTCAAGGATTTGACTGGTGGGTTCCACTTACTTTATCCATTCTTGTATTGGCTGGGGCGTCAGAGTTTTTATTTATTGGTGTTATTTTTACGGGAGGAAGCCCGATTTCTGCTGCATTAGCTGGTTTATTAGTGAACTCTCGGCATATTCCTTTCAGCTTTGCAGTGAGTGAATTGACAGGAAAAGGTCCTCGCGCATTGCTTGGCTACCACATCATGAATGATGAAAGTGTGGTTTTTGGCTTGGCTCAGGAGCATGAAAACGAGAAAAAAGCGGCATTTTGGTTATGTGGGTTGGGAATACTGATTTGTTGGCCTGTTGGTGTGATTATTGGTGAAGTATTAGGTAGTTTTATTCAAGATACTCATCGATTAGGCATGGATGCGATGTTCCCAGCCATTATTCTGGCATTGTCACTTCCTGCATTAAAGGATAAACGCTTACGGTTAACCGCGATTATTGGGGCAGTGATCGCCGTGGCAGCGACACCTTATTTACCAGCGGGTATCCCGGTGTTATTGGCATTATTGAGCTTAGTTATTTACATCAGGAAATAACAATTATGATGGAGAATCCATGGCTGATTGTCAGTGGTATTTTAATCTTGGCAATTGGAACATATTTAATGCGCGCATCTGGTGCAATCCTGAAAGGGAAAGTTGCTTTAACTGAAAGCAGTAAAGCTTTATTTTCAGCGGCGGCTATTGTGATTTTATTCTCGGTCGCAATAACATCAACGCTATTTTCCGGTGAGCAAATCTCAGATATTGCGAAAGTGATTGGCGTGGTTGTTGCCGGTATTTTGACTTGGTATCGTCAGCCTTTCATTGTAATTGTGTTATCTGCTGCAATTGTGACAGCACTTCTACGTTTATTGTTTTCGCTATAAAGAAAAAAGCCCCTAGGGCGTAGGGGCAAAATTAGGGATATATCTAAACTTTATTGTGTGCGAGTAAGATACTGATTTTTAACCAACAATGCGATATGGTTTTAGTTATCGCTGTAACAGGCACAACCTATGTTTAACGTATTTGATGCTTTTATTTAGCTGCTGGTGCTGGAATCGACACGGGAGCCATTGGTTGTTTCATTGGTGCTTGTTCCGGTATTTCAACCACTGAAACACGGATCATGTAGCGTTTACCATCTTCTATTTTTGGCACGTTATTGACTAATTTTTTTATTGTTTCATTCGGTTGGGTTGTTTGCTCTGTTACGCTGTATACCATATTGTGGTGATTACCTGCGTAAGGGCGGGGTGATTTATTATTTACACCATTTGCCATCGCAGCAAAACCTGCAGTTAATAAAACAGCCGCTAACAAACCTTGATTTAATTTTTTCATATCGATCTCCTCATATGTGCGATGAGATGATAATTCATCAATTGAGTTGTACAGGCAATCGCTTTTACCTCTATTGACTGAAGCTTCATAATTCCTGCACTTTTTGTCCTTTCTTTACTCATAGTTTTGAAAAGACAGAAGTTGTTTCTTTTTGATTTAAACAAAATAGTCAAAAATCAGACACTAATTAAGTGAGAGATAACCCAGAATATCTCTGGGTCATTGACGTTTAGCACGCGATTTGCGGTTGTTGTTGCTCGAGCGGGGGAAGCCCATGGGCAGCACGAGCACGGTCGCATGCCTCATTATGAATACCATTGTGCCAAGACTGTTCGAATTCTCGACATGGAGTGGGTCTTTGTTCATAAATAGAACAAGACGTACACTCACCTACTGTGCCAGTTAGTGCAGTACAACGGGTATTAATTTTTTGATTTGTTCCTTGCATGCAACTCACAAACGGCGTGATTTTTTCAGTTAAATGCTGAGGAACAGTTCCTCCACCATCTTCTGCTTCAGCCCAATAAAACGATACGCGAAAGTAGGAACAGCATGCACCACAGCTGACACAAGGGTTATTTGAAGGATCAGTTTTTAGTATATGAATATTACCCATATAAAAATCACCGTAATGAAGTTGATAATTCCCGTAGGAAACGGGATCCGCGACACAGGCAGGAAGCCTAAGAAAATGCCACTCAAATATTATTATGTTACGTAAATTCACATATTGGCAATTATTTTTAGCGTTAAAATCGAACAATTTTACTAGAGAGAATAACGAAAAAACGATTAGCGAGTTTTAGTCACAAAAAAACCTGCCGTTTGATGGGCAGGTTTCAATGAGTGTTAGTGTTTGCGAAGGGTTAAACGTGCTTTAGATCGCCATCATCATCTTGATTGAAAATAGCTTTATCTGTTTCACCCATTAACTGGCTAGTCACGGTACCTGCTGTCATAGAACCACTAACATTGAGGGCGGTACGGCCCATATCAATTAATGGTTCAACAGAAATCAGCAACGCAACCAGTGTTACAGGTAATCCCATTGCAGGTAGAACAATCAATGCAGCAAAAGTTGCACCACCACCCACGCCAGCCACACCTGCAGAACTGATAGTGACGATACCGACTAAGGTCGCGATCCACAGTGGGTCAAATGGGTTAATGCCCATAGTGGGAGCCACCATAACCGCTAACATTGCTGGATAGATACCTGCGCACCCATTTTGACCAATAGTTGCACCGAAAGAAGCAGAGAAGCTCGCGATAGACTCTGGTATACCGAAACGACGAGTCTGGGTTTCAATATTCAGTGGAATACTTGCAGCACTTGAACGGCTAGTAAATGCAAATGTAAGTACTGGACCCGCTTTTTTAAAGAATCTGATAGGGTTTAATCCCGTTGTTGCCACTAAAATACCGTGAACCACAAACATAATTCCTAGCGCTACATAGGACGCGATAACGAAAGTCCCTAAGTTTAGGATATCAGCAAGGTTAGAGCTTGCCACGACTTTGATCATCAGCGCCATAACACCATAAGGGGTTAAACGCATGACTAAGCGGACTAATTTCATTGCCCAAGCTTGCAAGACATCAATTGCGGCTAAGGCTTTTTCGCCACGTTCTTTGTCATCTTTAAACAGTTGTAAGGCTGCAACACCTAAGAATGCGGCAAAGATAACAACACTGATAATCGATGTTGGGCTTGCACCTGTTAAATCTGCAAACGGATTTTTTGGAATAAAGGATAAGATCAGTTGTGGAACAGTTAAGTCCGATACTTTTCCAATATAATTAGTTTCGATGGCTGCTAGGCGCGCAGTTTCTGATTGACCTTGAACCAGACCTTCTGCACTTAATCCGAACAGATTGGCGATTAAGATACCCACTAATGCAGCTATAGCCGTAGTGAATAACAGTGTACCAATCGTTAAAAAGCTAATTTTCCCAAGTGATGAAGCCTTATGTAGTCTGGCTACTGCGCTCAGAATAGACGCGAAGACCAGTGGCATTATCACCATTTGTAATAGCTGAACGTAGCCATTACCGACGATATTAAACCAAAGAATGGAGTCTTTAACCGTTTGGTGACCAGTACCATATACAAGGTGCAGGCCTACACCATAAGCAACACCGAAGACGAGACCGAGTAATACTTTCTTAGACAGACTCCAGCCATTTGCTCCGAGTTTTGCTAACAGTATGAGTAGTGCTACAAAAATGAGCACATTGATTATCAGGGGAATATTCATTCCACACTCCAAGTCGTAATTATTATAAATGATGAAACTTGCTGCTTAATCCTTATTGGATATAAGGATGTGACTCCTTCTAACAACTGGTTATATGTTATCAGCTGAATAACAGCATTTCTTATAATCAAAAATTATAAGATAGCGCTATTCATGCTTACAGTATATTACAAAAGTGATGTATTTGTCGGGAAGTGTATATTTAACTTATTATTCAAATAATTAACAATGTTATCTAGTTGTACGTGAAAATCCATAGAGTGATCAATGGGAAGCAGTACCGCACAGACGGTCAAAAGCACGGAAATGAAACGTTCTCCCCGTTTACTATTTTTACCCCGCAGAATAGGGAAACAGAACCGAGTAGGAAGAGGCCATAAAAAGGGAACGCCAGAAGGGGTAAGCATGTCAGCGACGAGATGACTCATATAACCCAGTAAAAAAGCTTGAATTAAATCAGCGGGAAGCCCCCACTGAGTCGGTAACCATTGGTAGCAAGATATAAGTAAAATCAGCCATGCAATTAAGCTGTGAGTAAACCCTCTATGACCACAGAGTTTTGAAATAGGAAGTGATATTACGCGAAATAATCGACCAAGAATCGAAGAAGGGTGGTCAATATCAGGTAATAATGCGCCCAATAAAACCCCTGGCACCATGTGCAACCAATCACCTTGAGCGAACTCAGGTGTGATTTGCAATTTATGAGCCATGATCAGTGAGGCGACGGAAAATAGCAGATGCCCTTCAGCAGTCATTAGTGGATAAAATACCATCTGTTCATCTATACAGTAGGTGGGGAGTATAAAGGGTTTAAGCGTAATTGAATAGGGGGCTAAAGATAAAAAAACTCTTATTTATTAGACTATAAGGACAGATTTTTATACTTTAAGGTCAGTTACCCCTAGTCAATGACTAGGGGGGATAAAGAGTCGTCAATGGATAATGAAATTAACGCAAATGTTCTGGGCGTAATTCATTCAATGAATTGAGTTTAATATCAGCCAGACCCCAACGAGGGTCATTCATATGACGTTTATCTGGGATGACGATTGAACGCATTCTTGCGGCTTTTGCTGCAATCATTCCATTGAATGAGTCTTCCAGAGAAACGCAATGAATAGGTTTTGTCGATAATTCGGCAGCGGCTTTTAAATAGACTTCTGGGTGTGGTTTACTTAGTGGCAGGTCAGCTGCAGAAACCACAGCAGAAAAATAGTGTCGGATATCAAATAGATTTAGCACTTTTTCTAGCATGTAATCGGGGGATGCTGACGCTAAAGCAATGTTTAAGTCCATGGAGCGGCACAGTTCCAGTGCATGCTCAACACCGGGCAGTAGAGGGCGTTTTTCCTCGACCAAACCGATTACTCTGTCAATAATGCGCTGTTTAGTTTCTTCTAAACTACAGTTTTGCCAAGGAGAAGCGTTGTACCAAAGCTCAACAACATGGTCAATACGTAATCCAAGGGTATCCGGAAGCGTATCTTTCAGGGATAAATCGACACCTAACTCTGAAAATATCTCATTCTCCCCTTGTTCCCAAAAAGGTTCTGAGTCAATGAGCAAACCATCCATATCAAAGATCACTGATTGGATAGGTAATTTATGGTACATATCAAAACTCCATTCATTGAGATACCCATGCGGAATGAGGGTATGAGAGTGTTGTCGTGGTTATTTAAAAAACAGTCACCGTTGTGATTTAAATCTATTCTAACAATTCATGGCTTTCGGTTATACCCATATCTGTGCTATGTACTGTTTTTACTCAAAATTTGAGTTTGGCTGCTCTTCTCATCAGGATGAAGGATTTGAATAATCCGAAACTCGTTTTTTAACTATCATTTTTTTCCATAAATTTGGAGGCGATAATTAATATCGGCTATGATTAGCGTAGAAAAAAACTCTGAGGAATAGTTGTAATGAATTACCACAAGGCAAATTCTATTGCGATCGGCAAACGTATTTTAGGCTGGATTGTATTTTTAGTAGCGTTAATTTCTACTCTGGCATCATTAATTAAGCTAGCTGCCCTTAAAGGGATCCAAGGTGAGGGGATCAATGCGGTGGCGAATGATTTTGTTAAATTAATGGCAGAAATGACACGTCAAAGCACACCATTTTTAAACACATTTTGGAATAACTCCCCCGTACCTGAAGTGAGTAGTGGTTTCTCAGGCAGTACGATTGGTTTTTTTATTATTTTCATTTTCATTTTTGTTGGCTTAGCCCTGAGCGCATCAGGATTACGTATGTATCGACAAATTAAATTTATTCGTGAAAGTATTGAAGACCATGTGATCTTAGAGAATGCGAAAGGAAGTGAAGTGACTAAGGAAGAGCTAGAGTCGAAGGTGACAATTCCTCGACATACTATCTTTAAGCAGTTTTTCCTGATGTACTTCTGGCCAATTGTACTTGGTCTTGTCATTTACTTTGGTCTTAAATTACTGAATTGGTAATAGACTAAAATAATATTGAGCCATAGGGCTAGGATTTCCTATAGCTCGATATTGACTTCGTAAGATTAATGCTCTTCTAATAAACGATCAACGATGCTACGTGCCTGTAAATAACTTTGCTCATTACCGAAAATGTTTGCTTGGTTAAGTAAAAAATAGAGTTGATATAAAGGTTGCCTATCTAAAAAACCAGCAGGGAGAGGCCAAACACTTTGGTAGCCATCGATAATTTGAATCGGAATATCCTTATACAATGGTAGCATGGCAATATCACACTCTCTATCCCCCCAATAGCAAGCAGGATCATATAGAACACCATCGAGTTGATTGGTCATTGCACAGTTCGCTGGCCATAAATCCCCATGTAATAAGGATGGTTGTGGCTGATGCCCAGCAAGCCTATCTTTGACAATATCCACAAGATTTTGGATATCCCCAAATATCATGCCTTTTTCTGACGCTATTTGTAATTGCAGACCTATACGTTTTTCTGCAAAGAAAGTATTCCAACGTTTTTCCCATGCGTTAGGTTGCACTGTCGTACTCAGCATTGTGTCAAAATCAAAGCCGTAACTAGGTTGCTCCTCCCATTGGTGCAGACGTGCTAGCTGCTGACCAAAATGCCATGCATTCGTGTTATCAAAGGATTTTAAGGGAAAATACTCAAGCAAAAGGAAACTATGGTGCTTATTGCTACCAAGGCCATACACTTTGGGGACTGTGATGGTTTGGCTTTTTGCCAGCATTTCCAATTGTTCGGCTTCTTGCTTGAATAATGGTAGAAATTCACGCCGGTTTTGTTTAATAAATACGGTGTGATCGCCATAGTCTATTTTTAACGTATTATGGATATCACCCCCAGAGAGAATAACTTTATTACTCAGCTCTGCTTCACCAAAGTGTTCACTTAATAAACGACACATTGCTTGCCACATGATCCACCTCGCTGTGATTTTGACATTCACTAATACCATACTATAGCGACAATTTAGGAATTAACAGTGATCCTTGTTTAAAAATAAGGCGATAGCATGAAATGGTTTTAGATGATTTATAGTGAGAATAGCGTGGAGATTGAGGGAGAGTGGGAAAATGGAGCTGAATATGGGGATATCATATTTAGCTCCTTGGAATTGTATTATGCGGTATGCAGATCCTGAGGGATAACATGGGATTTTTTACGCGCTAAAACTAATTTGCTGTACAGCAATGCAATCACAAAATAACCTGCTTGGATCACCACAATGGTTGGTCCTGTAGTGGCGTTGATATGGAAGCTCAATACGGTCCCGATAACACTGGATGTGACGGAGGCAATAATTGCGACCACGAGCATCCAACCAAAACTACGGCATAGAACAAAAGCAATAATGCCAGGTGAGATGAGCATGGCGATAACGAGAATAATACCCACGGCTTGCAATGATGCCACAATCGTTAGCGCTAATAGAGACAGTAGACCGTAATGCAATAGTTTAACGGGAAGGCCAATTACTCGTGCTTGGTTGGGGTCGAAACAATACAGCATAAAATCTTTACGTTTTAATAAAATCACAGCGACAGTAATCCCGGCGAATACGAGAATTTGTTTAAATTCTTCGTTAGTGATCCCCAAAATATCACCGAATAGAATATGCGTCAGGTGCTGCTCAGTATCAATTTTAGCGAACATGACCAAACCAATGGCAAACATGCCGGAAAAGACAATTCCCATCACTGTATCTTCTTTGATACGGCTGTTTTCTTTTAGATACCCCGTTGCAACAGCACAAAATAATCCAGAAGCAAATGCGCCGATAGCTAGTGGAATACCAATGAGTGAGGCAATAATGATCCCCGGTAATACTGCATGGGAGATAGCGTCACCCATTAATGACCAGCCTTTGAGTACTAAAAAACAGGATAAAATCGCACACACAGTACCTGTCACAATTGCAGTAAGGAGTGCTTTTTGCATAAATGGGAATGCAAAGGGAGCCATCAATAAGTCGATAAAATCACTCATGGGACACTCCTTGCTGCTTAGTTTGGTGCAGTTTTGCGACTTCTTTTCGTGCTTTACGGCGAGAGGCAAAAACGCCATGCTTCGGAGCAAAGAAGAACGCTAATAAGAAAATCGCTGTTTGGAAGGTCACGATTAACCCACCGGTAGCACCATTTAAAAAGTAACTGAGGTAAGCACCAATAGCGCTGGTGGCTGTTCCAATGGAAACTGAAATGATCAGAAGGGTTTTAAATTTGTCCGTCAATAGATAAGCAGTAGCACCTGGGGTGACGACCATGGCAATGACTAATATAGCGCCAACAGTTTGTAATGCTGCAACGGTACACGCGCTTAATAAAGTAAAGAAAATAATTTTTAAGCGTAGCGGATTCAAACCAATGGATCGGGCATGACTTTCATCAAAAAATACGGCGAGCAGATCTTTCCACAAGCACATCAATACAATGAAAGAGACCGCGATAATAATTTCCACTTGGAGTACATCAGCGTCGGCAATCCCTAAAATATTACCAAAGATAATACTTTGCACATTCACTGAAGTGGGATTTAAAGAAACGATCAGTAACCCAGCAGCAAAAAAGGTCGAAAAAATAAAACCAATAACGGCGTCTTCACGTAAACGAGTTAGGTGCTTAACGAGAGTCATGGCGAGAGCGGCAAGGATCCCAGTAAAAAATGCGCCAGCGGCATAAGGTAAACCTAATGCATAAGCCCCCGCAACTCCCGGGACAACCGAGTGGGAGAGCGCATCTCCCATTAATGACCAGCCTTTGAGCATCAGGTAAGCCGAAAGGAAAGCGCATACCGCACCGACGATAGCGCTGACCCAAATGGCTTTCACCATAAAGTTGTACTCAAATGGTTGCAGTAACAACTCAATCATTATGATTCCTTAGTTTGGTTTTTTCTGACCGGAGCATCGTGGTCGTGCCCATAGAATACTGCGGCTCGTTCGTCATCGGTGATGACCGTGACTGAGCGAGGGTCATCATCGTCATGGAGTTCTTGACCGGATAAGTTAATATGACGAAGAACGCCACCAAAAGCTTGTTGTAGATTTCGTTGGGTAAAGGTTGTTTCCGTTGGACCACTAGCCAGTACGGTACGATTTATTAGGATCACATGGTCACAAAATTCTGGCACGCTACCTAGGTTATGCGTCGAAACCAAAATTAGATGTCCTTCATCACGTAAGCTGCGTAATAGATCAATAATGGCATTTTCAGTTTTAACATCGACACCCGTAAAGGGTTCATCGAGTAATAGAACTTTTCCTTGTTGAGCGAGTGCTCGCGCTAAAAAGACGCGTTTTTTCTGACCACCCGAAAGCTCACCAATCTGACGATGTTCCAATCCTGTTAAGTCCACACGTTCTAATGCCATTTTAACCGCATCTTTATCTTCTTTCTTGGGAATGCGAAAAAAACCCATTTTACCGTATCTTCCCATCATAACGACATCAGAGACTAAGACAGGAAAATTCCAATCAACTTCCTCTGTTTGCGGGACGTAAGCGATAACATTCTCTTTTAGCGCGGTTTTAATTGACTGATTATTCAACTTTACGCTACCAGATGAAGGGGGAACTAGCCCCATTATTGTTTTAAATAATGTGGATTTACCGCTACCATTCACACCAACAAGTGCGCAAATGGAACCACCTTGGATATTAAAGCTCGCATCATAAATTGCAGTGTGGCCGTTGTTATAGGTTACGGTCGCATCATCGACAACAAGATGTGGGTGTTCAAACTGATTTGTGAGGCTCATTTACTGTGAAAATCCTTTTGCGATGGTATCAACGGTTGTGTTTAACAGGTCAATATAAGTCGGTACTGGCCCTTCTGGGGTTGATAGGGAGTCAACGTATAAAACACCACCATATTTAGCCCCCGTTTCTTTGCTAACTTGTAAGGCTGGTTTATCGGAAATGGTACTTTCACTAAAGACAACGGGAATATTATGCTGACGAACCGTATCAATCACTTTTTTTACTTGCAGTGGTGAACCTTGCTCTTCGGCATTGATAGGCCAAAGATACACTTCTTTAAAACCGTAATCTTTTGTTAGATAACTGAAAGCACCTTCGCTAGTCACTAACCAACGTTGATTTTCTGGAATACGATTTAAACGCGCACGTAATGGTGCATCTAATGCAGCAATCTGCTGTGAGTATTTTTTGGCATTAGCATTGTAAGTTTCAGCATTTGCAGGGTCGTGTTTTACGAATGCTTTACGGATATTTTCGATATAAATTTGGGCATTAGCGGGGGACATCCAAGCATGGGGATTCGGATTATCTTTATATTCCCCTTCACGGATTGGCATCGGTTCTATGCCTTCGGTCACGATGACCGCAGGTACATTTTTGAGATTTTCAAAGAAACGTTGAAACCATACTTCCAAATTCATGCCATTCCATAAGATGAGGTCAGCATCATAGGCTTTCATAATATCTTTTGGGGTAGGTTGATAACCGTGGATCTCTGCACCGGGTTTGGTAATGGATTCGACAATAGCGGCATCTCCGGCTACATTTTGAGCTATGTCTTGAATGATTGTAAATGTTGTCACCACTTTAAATTTTTTTGCAAAAGCGGGTTGGCTTCCAAATAGGATGGCAGTTAAAGCAACTAAAGTGGCCAGTAAAGGAAGTGAAAATCGGGATAACAGTTTATTCATGAAATTGACCCTAACGTTTAGCTTGCTATTGTTTGTATTGGATTAGCGTTATTTTAACGGTATTGTTAGTGTGGTTTTTAAGTCTAATACAATTTATATCCCAATTGATAATGATTATCAATATCAATTGAAAAAAATGACCCTAAAAGTCAAAAACAATATTTGTATCGATGATGAGTTTCTTGTTGTTATTATTGATGAATATGACTAAAACATGTCCTGAAGTAAAAGTTAAGTAAAAAATATACTATTTTTCTAAACATTAGCTATTCTTCCAGAGATTTTTATCAGCAGAGGATACTACAGTGAAAAAATTGGTCGGCAGTGCGCTTGTACTTCTGCTGTTAGCAGGTTGTTCGAGTGAACCGAATAAATCAGCAAATAAGCAAAGAATGCTAGATAATGGAAATCAAGTATCCAATTCAGCCTCGAATACTAGCTACCCACGTACACCTTACGATGAGTTTATTCGTGAGTCTGCAGCACGCTACAGTGTGGATGAAACACTTATTAGAGCAATTATTGAAGTTGAATCAAACTTCAGGCCGGAAGTTGTGAGTAAATCTAATGCAATTGGCTTAATGCAAATTAAAGCATCAACGGCAGGACGTGATGCATACCGTTATCAAGGTAAGTCTGGTGAACCTAGTTCTCGTGATTTAAAAGATCCACGCAAAAATATCGATATTGGTACTACCTATATCCGCATTCTGAAAGAGCAGCATTTAGCGGGGATAAGCCATCCACAAACCTTATATTATGCAACGGTGGTTGCTTATGTTAATGGCGCCGGTGCTCTGTTACGTACGTTTGATAATGACAAAAGCAGAGCGATAGCGATGATTAATAACTTGTCACCTGAAGAATTTTATCAACATGTACAATCTAAGCATCCTGCACCACAAGCACCTCGTTATCTGTGGAAAGTAAAAAATGCGTATAATGCATTGCAGTAATTTATTGATATTCTGACATTAAGTGTGGGAGTTGCGCGACAATTTCAACGATCCCGTTGATAACAAATTGCACTCCCATACAAATTAATAAAAAACCCATAACTCGCCCTATGGCATCAATACCGCTATTACCCAACCATCTCATAATGGATGTGGCTCCTCTTAATCCTATCCAGACAAACAAACTGGCTAAAAAGAATATAATTACGGGAGCCGTATTCAGTATCCAAGGCGCAAATCCCACATCCCCTTGAAGTGAAGCGGTGGAGCTAATGATCATAGCTATAGTGCCGGGACCCGCGGTACTTGGCATCGCAAGAGGTACGAAAGCGATATTTTGAGTGCCTTGACGTTTTTTCGGTACGCTGGGGTCATCTAATTGATTATTTGTACTATCATCCGTAGTTTCAGTATTGGGAAATAACATCCCAAAGCCAATAAAGGCGACAATAAGTCCACCTGCAATGCGCAAGCCGGGAATAGAAATTCCAAAAGTACTCATCACTAGCTGGCCGGCATAAAAGGCAACCATCATTATGATAAACACATAAATAGAGGCGAGCAGGGATTGATGATCCCGTTGTTCTTTGGTCATGTTTGCGGAGAGACTTAACATGACTGCGATTGCAGTTAATGGATTCGCAAGGGGTAATAATAATACTAATCCAATACTAACTGCTTGAAAAAGCGCTAAGATATTTTGCATAGTATTAAATTGCTCCCTTACTTAATTTGAAAAACTTTGTTGCTTGGGACTATAACAAACATTAGCCTGGATGTGTTGGTTATGGGAGCGATCTTCTTTAATAATGGCGATATGGGGAGAATAAAAGGTAGATACTGGACCAGTATTATTTAATCCAATACTTAAAGTTGTGCACATTAACTGTGGATAACAGCCCTGTTCAGATGTGAATAAGTTAAATTATTCCATTAATAACAATGTAATACGTTGGTGGATTAAAAACACGCAATATATTAGGCAAAAAAAAACCTTTTTATGGTAAATAAAAAGGTTAAGGGCATTATTGCTAGAGGGGATTGTCTTCATTTGTTAAAGAGTATACAGGGGGGAATGTGTTTTACTGACAGGTTATGTAAATTCATTAAAAGATTAATGACAGGATTTAATGCTAGTTTTTAGTGGAGATTACTCTTATTTTCTTTACAAACTATTTTTATTTTAAAAATTGATTTACGGTTTATTCGTTATGCTATCTAGAGTGTTAAATGTGATTTTAGGATAGCCAATGAAAAAACTACTAGCCCCATTAATGACATCATCCATGCTACTCATTGTGGCTATTGCTGCATTATTAATTATTTTTCCTCAAACATGGAAGCAGTCCATTTATCCTAATGTTTCTCAGTGGCTTCCTGATACTGTGAGTTCACTCATTTTCCAAGGTGAATTGAATAATGGGGTATGTGATAGCTTAGAACAGAATCTACAAAGTTTTGCTGATTATCTGAAAAGCAATTCAGAGGTTGTTGAGGTAAAAGGAATGAATGGCATAGAGGAGCAGTTAAGCAATATTCAATCTCGACTAAATAGTTTACCAAGTGATGTACGTAATGCGGTATGCCAACAAGAATATGCAAATCTTGAGGGATTAAAAAGTGTCTTTTCTTTGAGCTACGTGCCTTAGAGTTGCTATAAAACATTGTAGTTAGTCAACATCCCATTCGACTATTTCAACTATGATATGCTGATTACATCAATATTGATTAGGATATGTAATGCATATTTTTCGTCTCCCACTATTAAATTGGTTGGTTCTTAATGGACTTGCTGCCTATTATTTGCATCTAAAAGAGGGGCTTTATTGGGCTTTTTCTGGCTGGATGGGAATATTAGGGATCTTAGTTGTATTAGAAGCAATAGGGTGGATTGGTACGAGCCTATATTATTTTGTTCAGCAAAAAACCTCACCGAACCCAACTCATCAAGCAACGTCTTTAATTACCCATGGTCCTTATCGATTATCACGTAATCCGCTTTATCTTGCTTTTACTTCACTCTGCTTAAGCCTCGCGTTATTTACTCATTCTCCTTATTTTCTAGTTTCGGGACTGATTTTTTGGTTAATAACGGATTTGTATACGATCCCACAAGAAGAAAAATTCTTATCAGAAAAATTCAAACAAGAGTGGCGAAAATATATTCAACAGACACGTCGCTGGTTGTGAAATCCCTTAGTTGAATATATTGAAATTATTAACTAAGGTAGGTAAGTTTACCTATAAACTTTAACTAAATTGAATTTTAAATTCATTAATTTAGCTTTTAGTGCTGTCAAAATCATGGGGTCAAGGCAATTTTTCTGTTGAAATAGTACACTATAATAACCAAGAATTTAGTGAGGTTAATATCGTGAATAGAAAATTCCTTCTAGGTGCCATCGTTTCTTCGATACTGCTTTATTCTACATCTGCAGCGGCTTGTCCTTACTGTAATGGAAATTATGACCATCGATACAATAGCAGCAATTACCGCGAAAATAATGAAATCACTAAACTAGTGAAAGAATTCGATGATAAGCGTTTTGAGTTAAATAAACTCTATGATGCAGGTGCGAGTGATGATGATGCGAAAGTGAAAGCATTAGTTAAAGAACTTGATGAACTATCACTCAAAATTAGGACCGAGGAAGATAAGCAATATAATCGCCCTTATCGTGGACGGGGTGGTAACCATAGCCAATATCGTGGTTGTTGGTAAGTGATGCAAGGCTATCTCAGTATAGAAGGTAGCCTTTATAATAAAT
Source organism: Providencia rustigianii DSM 4541 (assembly GCF_000156395.1). Lineage (GTDB taxonomy): Bacteria > Pseudomonadota > Gammaproteobacteria > Enterobacterales > Enterobacteriaceae > Providencia > Providencia rustigianii. The sequence continues at coordinate 709,159 of NZ_GG703817.1, read as the reverse complement.
TTAAGCTTTTCTAGGCTCAGATGTATTTTTGCCCTAAAGATTCACAATATTGAAGGGCAGTTATTGTTCATTACATACAGTAATCGTAGCTTAATAAAACTGTTATTTAACAATAAATTAAGTGTGGTTAAATATGAAAAAAAGAATGATGGCTGCAATAATTATCTTTTCAGCGTTCAGAGCCTATCCACAAGTCACCTACACGGTGAATGAGCTTGAAACAATCACAGAGCAAGGACGTATTCCTTATCATGAAGGATGGCATGCCATTCATGGGGATAGGATCAATTTTGAGTTATGCTCTGCAACTACCGATTTAGTTTATCTCGTAATATCATCGCACTATCCAACTACGCTTAATTTAGGCTTATCCCACTCTAAATCCCGAATTGTATGGCTACCAGAATATGCCGTCAGAACAGACTGTAATGGTTATGGCAAAAATGTGCTGATTATGACGGCGGATTATATTGAATCAGCTTCAGATAAAGATCCGTAATTATGATGTTTAGCAATATGGCGTAGGGGAGAGAGCCGCCATTTGAACGATCACAAAAAAGTGATTTATATCCAATCATCGGGCTTTAATAATCGACAACGCCCTATCGCCATAAAATGTGTCTGTGTTATGATTAATAGTTGAGTTCCTATCGATGTATATCATCATAAACAATTTGTGTTCATGGCGGTGTACCTATCTCGCATAGTGAAGTGAGAAATCGTTAGTAACGTATTGATTTATAAACTTTGGGATAATCAAACAAGTGATCTTTCGTGTGGGTCACCACTGTTGATAAGGATTTTTTAATGCCTGTTATTACTCTTCCTGACGGAAGTCAGCGTCAATTCGACCATGCAGTTTCTGTGATGGATGTAGCTCGTGATATTGGCACAGGTTTAGCAAAAGCATGTATTGCTGGACGTGTTGATGGTGAGCTAGTTGATGCTTGCGAACTGATTGAACATGATGCAAAACTATCCATTATTACGAGTAAAGATGATGAAGGTCTAGAGATCATTCGTCACTCTTGTGCTCACTTATTAGGTCATGCAATTAAACAATTGTGGCCAAATACCAAAATGGCAATCGGTCCAGTGATCGATAACGGTTTTTACTATGATGTTGATCTTGACTATACGCTGACCCAGGAAGATTTGGATAAGCTAGAAAAGCGTATGCTAGAGCTTGCCAAAACAGATTATGATGTGGTTAAAAAGCGTGTTTCTTGGGCTGAGGCTCGTGAAACATTTGTTGGGCGTGGTGAAGACTATAAAGTCGAAATTTTGGATCAAAATATTAGCCAAGATGACCGTCCAGGTTTATACCATCATCAAGAATATATTGATATGTGTCGTGGTCCACACGTACCAAATATGCGTTTCTGTCATCACTTTAAATTACAAAAAGTGGCAGGAGCATATTGGCGTGGAAACAGCGATAACAAAATGCTGCAACGTATCTACGGTACTGCATGGGCAGACAAGAAACAGTTAGCGGCATATTTGTTGCGTTTAGAAGAAGCTGCAAAACGTGACCACCGTAAAATTGGTAAGCAATTAGATTTGTATCATATGCAAGAAGAAGCGCCGGGTATGGCATTCTGGCATAATGATGGTTGGACTATTTTCCGTGAGCTGGAAACTTTCGTACGCACTAAATTAAAATCTTACAACTACCAAGAAGTTAAAGGTCCATTTATGATGGATCGCGTACTATGGGAAAGAACCGGTCACTGGGAAAACTACAAAGACGCAATGTTCACTACGTCATCAGAAAACCGTGAATATTGTGTAAAACCAATGAACTGTCCAGGTCACGTCCAGATTTTTAACCAAGGGTTAAAATCTTACCGTGACTTGCCATTGCGTATGGCTGAATTTGGTAGCTGCCACCGTAACGAACCATCGGGCGCGTTACATGGCTTAATGCGTGTTCGTGGCTTTACCCAAGATGATGCGCACATCTTCTGTACAGAAGATCAAATCCTGAGTGAAGTCACTAGCTGTATTGAGATGATTTACGATGTTTACAGCACTTTCGGTTTTGAAAAAATCGTAGTAAAACTATCAACTCGCCCTGAAAAACGTATCGGTACTGACGATATGTGGGATACCGCGGAAGCAGACTTAGCGAACGCACTGAAATCGAAAGGTATCGAATTCGAATATCAGCCGGGCGAAGGTGCATTCTACGGCCCTAAAATTGAGTTTACTTTGTATGACTGCCTTGACCGTGCATGGCAATGCGGTACTGTACAATTAGACTTCTTCTTACCGGGTCGTTTAAATGCTTCATATGTTGGTGAAAATAATGAGCGCATCACACCAGTGATGATCCACCGTGCGGTCTTAGGTTCTTTAGAGCGTTTCATCGGGATCTTAACTGAGGAGTATGCAGGCTTCTTCCCAACATGGTTAGCACCACAACAAGTTGTGGTCATGAATATTACTGATACTCAAGCAGAGTATGTGCAAGAATTAGTAAACAAATTACAAAGTGTTGGCATTCGTGCGAAAGCGGACTTACGCAACGAGAAAATCGGCTTTAAGATCCGTGAACACACACTGCGTCGTGTTCCTTACATGTTAGTTTGTGGTGATAAAGAAGTTGAATCAGGAAAAGTATCTGTCCGTACCCGTCGTGGTAAAGATTTAGGTAGCCTTGATGTTGACGAATTCATGACTAAACTTCTGAAAGAAATTCGCAGTCGTCAGCTTAATCAGATGGAGGAATAAGGTATTAAAGGCGGAAAAAAACTCCCAACAGCACGTCCGAATCGTATTAACGAAGAGATCCGTGCGACTGAAATTCGTGTCACTGGCATTGATGGTGAACCTCTTGGCGTAATGAGTGTACGAGAAGCACTCTTTAAAGCTGAAGAAGCGGGTGTTGATTTAGTAGAAATTAGCCCGAATGCTGAACCACCAGTTTGTCGTATCATGGATTACGGTAAACATCTTTATGAGAAAAGCAAATCTCAGAAAGAGCAGAAAAAGAAACAAAAAATTGTTCAAGTGAAGGAAATTAAATTCCGACCTGGAACAGATGAAGGGGATTACCAAGTTAAACTTCGTAGCCTCATTCGTTTCTTAGAAGATGGTGATAAAGCTAAAGTAACTCTGCGGTTCCGTGGTCGTGAAATGGCTCATCAGCAAATCGGTATGGAAATACTTAACCGTATTAAAGCCGATTTGGAAGAACTGGCGGTTGTTGAATCATTCCCTTCAAGAATTGAAGGGCGCCAAATGATTATGATTATGGCGCCAAAGAAAAATAAATAAGTAATACACACTAACATCAGCGGGGAAATGTATCCTCGCTGATGTTTTTTTTGCATAAAATCTCTATGAATAGTCGAAAGATTTGGTGAAATGTGGGAATTCTAGCGAAAAGAATGGCCCAGAAGTTTTATCATTCAGATGACGCTTAGGGAATAATTTGAATATCTGCTTGAGTAATCTCACAATAAGCAGTAAAATCCGCGGTCGAATCGCTTTGTTAAGTTTGCGTTGGCAAATGAAAAGCAAAAAAGAATATCGCGTTTTGATAATTAACGGTTTTTAATTAGTAAAAACTGAAAGTATTGTCGAGGCGCTTGCTTTAGAGAATGTAGCAAATCTCTTTATCCAGTTGGAGGAATGTAGTATTAAAGGCGGAAAAAGAATCCCAACAACACGTCCAAATCGTATTAATGACGAAATTCGTGTTCCTGAAGTCCGTTTAACCGGTTTAGACGGCGAACAGCTAGGCATTATGAGCGCACGTGAAGCGCTTGAGAAAGCTGAAGAAGCAGGTGTTGACCTTGTTGAAATCAGCCCAAATGCTGAACCGCCAGTTTGTCGTATCATGGATTACGGCAAATTCCTTTATGAGAAGAGCAAGTCTCAAAAAGAACAGAAAAAGAAACAAAAAGTTGTTCAGGTGAAGGAAATTAAATTCCGCCCTGGTACAGATGAAGGTGATTATCAGGTCAAACTGCGCAACCTGATACGCTTTCTAGAAGATGGTGACAAGGCTAAAGTAACACTACGTTTTCGTGGTCGTGAAATGGCTCATCAACAAATTGGTTTGGAAGTACTTAACCGTATCAAAGCTGATTTGGAAGAACTGGCGGTTGTTGAATCATTCCCTTCAAGAATTGAAGGGCGCCAGATGATTATGGTGCTGTCACCGAAGAAGAAGTAATTAGGCCATCAAGTAGTAACTTCACAGCGATGTGGCTGTTATTCGCCTAGTTAATTCGTAGTTAATCACAATGCGAAGTCGGAAATAAAAGAAATGCCTAAGATTAAAACTGTACGTGGCGCAGCAAAGCGCTTTAAAAAAACTGCAGGCGGTGGCTTTAAGCGTAAGCATGCAAACCTTCGTCACATTCTGACTAAAAAATCAACTAAGCGTAAACGCCATTTACGTCCGAAAGGAATGGTATCTAAGGGCGATCTGGGTCTGGTAATTGCTTGCCTGCCTTACGCATAAGTAAACATTTTAGTTAATTAAGAATATAGACGATTAGGAGAAAGCTATGGCTCGCGTAAAACGTGGTGTAATCGCCCGTGCAAGACACAAAAAAATCATGAAACAGGCGAAAGGCTACTACGGAGCACGTTCACGTGTTTACCGCGTAGCGTTTCAAGCGGTAATCAAAGCTGGTCAATACGCTTACCGTGACCGCCGTCAACGTAAACGTCAGTTCCGTCAACTGTGGATCGCGCGTATCAACGCTGCGGCTCGTCAGAACGGTCTGTCTTACAGCCGTTTCATCAATGGCTTGAAAAAAGCTTCAATTGAAATCGACCGTAAGATCCTAGCAGACATCGCAGTTTTCGATAAAGCAGCATTCTCTGCTTTAGTTGAAAAAGCAAAAGGCGCTTTAGCTTAATGTTTGCTTGAAGAGAGGAAGGAAACTTCCTCTCTTCATTTTTAATATTTGTATTAAAAATTAGGCTGTGTTAATACATTAATACTGTGTTTTATTGAGACTAATTTACATGAACAACGTTATTTTTCGTTTCTTTTTTTACTTTAGCACCTGAATTTCGGGGGCTTTTGCGTATAGCGAGTAGAATAGAAACAAAAAATTACGCTAAAGCCTCCGTTAGGGGGCTTTTTTGTTTTTGGTTTACCAAAAAATACAGTAAAATCAGTCAGGTATTCACATCGCATTAATATGAATTGTGAAGCTTGATAAATTTAGTGAATAACTAGCAAAAGACCAAGTGGTCATAAAGGGGAAACAATGCCACATCTCGCTGAATTGGTTGCACAGGCAAAAGCAGCCATTGAACAGGCCCAAGATGTTGCGACGTTAGAGTCAGTGCGTGTTGAATTTTTAGGCAAAAGCGGCCACTTCACACTCCAGATGAAAACGTTGCGTGATTTGCCTGCGGATGAACGTCCAGCAGCAGGGGCTGTGATTAATGAAGCTAAAGTTCAAGTCCAAGATGCACTGAACGCCCGTAAAGATGCAATGCAAGCTGATATTCTCAATGCACGCTTAGCATCAGAAACAATCGATGTTTCATTACCGGGACGTCGTATGGAAAATGGCGGATTACACCCAGTAACCCGCACAATTCAGCGAATTGAAGAATTTTTTGGTGAGTTAGGATTCTCGGTTGAAACCGGACCTGAAATTGAAGATGATTATCATAACTTTGATGCACTGAATATTCCGGCTCATCATCCTGCGCGAGCTGATCATGATACGTTTTGGTTTGATGCTAAACGTTTATTACGGACTCAAACTTCAGGTGTGCAAATTCGCACTATGAATGGTCAACAGCCACCAATTCGAATTATTGCCCCTGGTCGTGTATATCGAAACGACTATGACCAAACACATACCCCGATGTTCCACCAAACTGAAGGTCTGATTGTTGATAAAGACATTAGCTTTACCAACCTAAAAGGCACTCTGCATGACTTCCTGAATAACTTCTTTGAAGAAGAAGTTCAGGTACGCTTCCGCCCATCTTATTTCCCATTCACTGAGCCTTCAGCAGAAGTTGACGTTATGGGTAAAAACGGAAAATGGTTGGAAGTATTAGGTTGCGGTATGGTACATCCAAATGTATTACGCAACGTCGGTATTGACCCTGAAGTCTATTCTGGATTTGCATTTGGTATGGGAATGGAACGCTTAACTATGCTGCGCTACGGCGTTTCTGACCTTCGTGCATTTTTCGAAAACGATCTTCGTTTCCTCAAACAGTTTAAATAAGGCGGGTCTATCTCATGAAATTCAGTGAACTATGGTTACGCGAATGGGTGAACCCGGCGGTAAGTAGTGAAGAATTATCTGATCAAATCACCATGGCAGGTCTTGAAGTTGATGGTGTAGATGCAGTTGCAGGGCAATTCCACGGTGTTGTTGTTGGTGAAGTTGTTGAGTGTGGACAACATCCAAATGCAGATAAATTGCGAGTCACAAAAGTCAATGTGGGTGGTGATCGCTTATTAGATATCGTCTGTGGTGCACCAAATTGCCGTCAAGGTTTACGTGTTGCTGTCGCGACAGTCGGCGCAATACTACCAGGTGACTTCAAAATCAAAGCAGCGAAATTGCGCGGTGAGCCATCTGAAGGCATGCTGTGTTCCTATTCTGAATTAGGTATTTCTGATGATCACAGTGGGATCATTGAGTTACCATTAGATGCTCAGATTGGTACAGATATTCGTGAATATTTAAAACTGGACGATAATGCGATTGAAATCAGCATTACGCCAAACCGTGCTGATTGCCTGAGTATCTTAGGTGTCGCTCGTGATGTTGCCGTTGTTAACAAATTAGATTTAACAGAGCCTACGATTACTCCGGTTGCTAGTACGATTAAAGATATATTCCCAATTCGTGTTGAAGCGCCAGCAGCATGCCCGCGTTTTCTTGGCCGCGTAATCAAAAATATCGATGTGACTGCACCAACACCGTTATGGATGAAAGAAAAATTGCGCCGTGGCGGTGTTCGTTCAATTGACGCAGTAGTCGATATCACTAACTTCGTTCTATTGGAACTGGGTCAACCACAACACGCATACGACTTAGACCGTCTTGATGGCTCTATTATTGTTCGTATGGCTAAAGATGAAGAAAAGCTTGTATTGCTAGATGGCACAGAAGCGACGTTGAAATCAGATACTTTAGTGATTGCTGATGAGTCTAAAGCGCTGGGTATTGCTGGTATTTTTGGTGGTGAGCACTCAGGTGTAAACAGTGAAACTAAAAATGTTTTATTGGAATGTGCGTTCTTTGAACCTTTAGCAATTACAGGCCGTGCACGTAATTACGGTTTGCATACAGATGCTTCTCATCGTTTTGAACGTGGTGTTGATCCCCAGTTACAATTTAAAGCGATTGAACGTGCAACAGCACTGATTGTTGAGATTTGCGGTGGCGAAGTTGGTGACATCATTGATGTTACTAGCGAAGAACATTTACCTAAAGCTGCAACAATTAAACTGACACGCAAAAAATTAGATCGTCTAATTGGCCATGTGATTGCTGACGACATTGTGACGGATATCCTGAAACGTTTAGGCTGCCAAGTGCAAGTTTCTGTGGGTTGTTGGGATGTTGTTGCGCCAAGCTGGCGTTTCGATATGCAAATCGAAGAAGATTTAGTTGAGGAAGTCGCTCGAGTCTACGGATATAACAATATTCCAGATGTTCCTCTGCGCGCCGATTTAGTCATGACTGACCATAAAGAAGCTAACTTGCCTCTAAAGCGTATTAAAGCGATGTTAGTAGACCGTGGTTTCCAAGAGGCGATTACCTACAGTTTCGTTGACCCTAAAGTTCAAGCATTGTTGCATCCTCAGCAAGAAGCTTTGATCCTGCCGAATCCAATCTCTGCAGATATGTCTGCAATGCGCCTATCTCTGTTGACTGGTTTATTAGGCACCGTGGTCTATAATCAAAATCGTCAACAAAATAGAATCCGTTTATTTGAGACAGGTCTGCGCTTTACTCCTGATAATCAAGCAGAATATGGAATTCGTCAGGAAAACATGCTAGCAGGTGTGATCACGGGCAATAAATTTGATGAACATTGGTCAATAGATAAACAAGTTGTTGACTTCTTTGATTTAAAAGGTGATCTTGAAGCTGTTTTTGAATTGACTGGAAAACTAAATCAAATTACATTTAAATCAGAAGCACATCCAGCATTACATCCTGGGCAAAGTGCTGGGATTTATCTGGAAAATGAACATATTGGCTTTATCGGTGTTGTTCACCCAGAATTAGAACGTAAACTCGATTTAAATGGTCGTACAGTGGTGTTTGAGGTACGTACTGATGCTATTACAGAGCGTGAGATCCCTGAAGCTAAGGCGATTTCACGTTATCCGTCGAACCGTCGTGACATTGCTGTGGTCGTGCCAGAAAATGTAGCAGCTGCGGAAGTCTTAGCAGAATGTAAAAAAGTTGGCATAAATCATATAGTTGGCATAAACTTATTTGATGTGTATTGTGGTGAGGGGATAGCTGAAGGTTATAAGAGCTTGGCTATCAGTCTCGTCTTCCAAGATACCCAGCGTACGATGGAAGAAGAAGAGATTACCGCGACCGTTGATCTGTGTGTTGCTGCGTTAAAACAGCGATTCCAAGCCTCCTTGAGGGACTAAACTTATGGCGCTTACTAAAGCTGAAATGTCAGAAAAGTTGTTTGAAAAACTGGGTGTTAGCAAACGTGATGCTAAAGACCTTGTTGAAACTTTCTTTGAAGAGGTTCGCCTTTCCTTAGAAAACGGTGAGCAAGTTAAATTATCTGGATTTGGGAACTTTGATTTACGTGATAAAAATCAACGTCCTGGTCGTAACCCAAAAACTGGGGAAGATATTCCAATTACTGCTCGTCGTGTTGTTACTTTCCGCCCAGGTCAAAAATTAAAAAACCGTGTGGAAAAAGCAACACCAAAAGATTAATCATATCCATTTATAGTTTGGATAGTAAAAAGACCGCCTAGGCGGTCTTTTGTTTTTTTATCAAATGAAAAGGCTTACTACTGGCTTCCTAACTCTCGTTCAATGAGGGTGGTTACATAGTTAATGGGGGCTTCAGTCAGTGCTTTCATATCCGCAGCATTATTAATTTTCACTTGTGAAAAATCTGTTCTATCTAAACTTGGAGCAAAGGCAATGGCTAGATTTTTAGCCCCCATCTGATTGATATTGTTATTTTTTGCAATCTCAACAAGTAAAGGAATTGCTATTTGTAAAGATAAAGGCTGATTTTTCATTGGCGGTATTCCATTATCCAATTGATGAAATCGCGCAGACAATGTAACTGTCTCACTACTGCTTTTTGGTAGTAAAGTGATAACTAATTTTTTATAAGCACTGGTTAACTCTTTAATACCAATATTATTTTTAGTAATAAAGTCAATGTTGAGTGAATTATTGCTTGCTAAATGGTCCAGTATTAATTGAGCCCGAATAGGGGTTCCACTTGTTCGAAAAGGTCCCACTTCATTGGCAAATTCTGGATGAGATAAAATGGCGGTACCAATTTCATTGAGTTGTTGATATTGTAATTTTTCGCTATAAGCCATCCCTTTGTAATCATTAATAGCTTGGGTATTCTTTTTCTCAATTTTCCCCGCATTATTTTGTTGTTCAATACGTTGAGCCATTGAACTTAATTGTTCGGTATTGAGATATTTTGATGTAGGCTGGCTATCTTGTAATGGCTTTAAACTCATGTTTTTAACAGAATGATTTGTCGTGGTAACAGTATCAAATTTATGATGAGCGGGACATCCTAAGAAGCTTTTACAGCTATTGATGATTTTTTGCACTGAAGCAAGGAAGCCTTTATTCTCAGAACGCATAACTGACTCGATAGGTAATATCGGCAGAGTAGGTTGTATAGTTGATAATTTCATATTTATACAGTTCCTTTTTAATGATGTGATTAAAATTGAATGGGAGCATAAAATCGTTACTGTGGATTTGCTTGCATAAAAAGCGATAATTTTTCAACCTAATAGAAATTAAGATAATCTCCAATGAGCCAATTACTTCACCGTTTGCAAACTAAACAGCATCAAGCCGATTTGCGCCTAATGAGAATATTGTCTTTAGGGCTAATTATCGTTGCGTTGCTTTCACTTTGTGCTGGTGAGGTATGGCTGTGGCCTACACAATGGTTTAATGAAGCAGGGCGGATGTTTGTAGGGCAAATTCGCTTACCTAGGCTACTTGCTGTTATTACAATTGGCGCTGCATTAGCTGTAACGGGGGCTATCATGCAAGCTCTATTTGAAAACCCCCTCGCTGAGCCAGGATTATTGGGGATCAGCAATGGTGCAGGTGTTGCGGTTGTTTTTACCGTACTCATATCATCGGGTATTACCCACTATTGGCTATTGAGTTTAAGTGCTATTAGCGGAGCTTTGATTTTAACCACTGTTTTGCTTTATTTTGCCCGCCGCAAGAATCTCAGTAATCCAAGTTTACTATTAGTTGGTGTTGCGCTTGGAGTGATCAGTGGTGCTTGTATGACCTGGATGGTTTATATGAGCAGTAATTTAGACCTACGGCAATTACTGTACTGGATGATGGGAAGTTTTAGTGGTGTTGACTGGCAGCAAATAGGGCTAATTATTACCTGTGTCCCATTTTTATTCTGGGCTATCACGCAAGGTAAAGTATTAAATTATTTATCTCTTGGAAATATCCAAGCATTCCAATTAGGCGTTTCTACTCATAAATGGCGAATAATATTAATCATTATTAGCGGAATATTAATTGGCCTGAGTGTAGCTATAGCGGGAGCAATTAGTTTTATTGGGTTAGTTATTCCGCATATATTACGATTAAGTGGCTTAACTGATAATCGATTGTTATTACCTGGCTGTGCTATTGCAGGTGCACTCTGCTTATTAATTGCAGATTTGTTGGCTCGCTTATTGATAGCAAATGCAGAGGTTCCTATAGGGGTAATTACAGCAACACTCGGGGCGCCAATTTTTATTCTCTTACTCGTTCGTCACCAGCAATGGCGCTAATTTTATGAATAAAAAGATTATTCTTGATATAACTAATTTATCCGTCTCTGGCCGACTTCATCAGGTCACGCAGCAAGTTTCTGCTGGTGAACAAATTCATTTATTAGGTGCGAATGGTGCAGGGAAAAGTACGTTATTAGCGGCATTAAGTGGCTGTGAATCTTATACAGGAAACATATACCTTAATCATATCAATCTAAAAAATTATTCAGCCCAAGAGCTTGGCAAGCAAAGAGCCTATTTGACCCAGCAAATGGGAATATTACCAAGTTTGAAAGTATTTCAATACTTAGGGCTATTCACATCTAATTGCGACGTGAATCGGTCTATATTTGATGTGCTATGTCGAGATTTTCAGTTGCTTCCCCTTTTAGCTAAGTCTATAAACCAATTATCGGGTGGTGAATGGCAACGTGTTCGTATCGTTGCTATGTTTTTACAAGTATGGGATAGCTATGTACTAAGTGGAAAAATAATCTTTTTTGATGAGCCAATAAACAATTTAGATATTATTCATCAAGGAATACTAGATAAATGGGTGAAATATTTTTGTGATTGCTCAGGAACAGTTATAATGAGTGGACATAATCTTAGTCACTCATATAAAAATGCAAGTCAAATATGGATGATTAAAAAAGGAACGTTAATTTATACAGGCAAACCTGATGAGATCATGACTGATATAAATCTATCCGATATTTTTATGGCTGATATTCAACTCATCCATAACTCCTCGCATAGAGTGTGGCAAATTATTGATTTCGATAATTAACAAAATGTGTTCCAATTGCCCGTTTTTAATTGATTTATCGTTGTAATGATGACTGGTGTTGAGGTTCGGTTAAAGTAATTTTAGCTAGAATATTCTATTCATAATGAAACTAGGCTACAAACAATATGAGCAATTTCCTTCCATTTTCAAAACCTGCAATCGGTGATGAAGAGGTTAAGGCAGTAGAAAATGTTTTGCGTTCAGGCTGGATAACGACAGGCCCACAGAATCATCAACTAGAAGAAGATTTTTGCAAGCGCTATGGTTGTAAACATGCTATTGCGCTTTCATCAGCGACAGCGGGTATGCATGTGGTACTGATGGCTTTGGGAATTGGGCCTGGTGATGAAGTTATTACCCCATCTCAAACATGGGTATCAACCATCAATATGATTGAGTTGCTTGGCGCAACACCAGTGATGATTGATGTTGATCGCGATACATTGATGATCCAACCTGAAACTGTAGAACAAGCACTAACATCAAAAACTAAAGCGATCATTCCTGTGCATTATGCAGGCGCACCTTGTGATTTAGATGCCCTACGTGCAATTGCTCAAAAGGCGAATGTTGCTCTCATTGAAGACGCTGCTCATGCGGTAGGTACACGCTATAAAAATGAATGGATTGGTGAGAATGGTACTGCCATTTTTTCATTCCATGCGATTAAAAACGTCACCTGTGCTGAAGGCGGTCTTGTTGCAACGAATGACGACGCACTGGCACAACGTGTTCGTACATTGAAATTCCATGGTTTAGGTGTGGATGCGTTTGACCGTCAAATGCAAGGTCGTAAACCTCAGGCTGAGGTAGTTGAACCCGGTTTTAAATACAACCTATCAGATATTCATGCGGCTATTGCAGTTGTACAATTATCTCGTGTTGAGGCGTTAAATCAACGTCGAGCCGAGTTGACGGCACGTTACCGTGAATTACTGAAAGACTCTCCATTACAAATGTTGTCGGTGCCAAAATATTCTCATTTACATGCGAATCACCTGTTTATGGTACGTGTTGATGAATCTGTATGTGGAATTACTCGCGATGAGTTTATGGAGAGACTAAAAGAGCATAATATTGGTACGGGGTTGCATTTCCGTGCAGCTCATACGCAAAAATATTACCGTGAAAAATACCCTGAGTTGTCATTACCAGAATCAACATGGAATAGTGCGACACTGTGTTCGCTGCCTTTATTCCCAGATATGATTGATGCTGATGTTGACCGGGTAGTTGCTGCGATTAATACAGTCCTTTTGGAGTCAAAATAGTGTCATTAGCTGATGAATTTGAAGAGATTAAAAAAGTCTCTATCGTAATCCCTGTTTATAACGAAGAGCAAAGTTTACCTCAACTGTTAGAGCGTACGATTAAATCCTGTAAACAACTGACTCAATCTTATGAATTGATTTTAGTTGATGATGGGAGTAGTGACCGTTCTGCAAAAATGTTGGTGGAAGCGGCCGAAAATCCTGAAAACCATGTTATTGCTATTATTTTAAACCGTAATTATGGTCAACACTCGGCGATTATGGCAGGCTTCAATCAAGCTGATGGCGACTTAATCATTACGTTAGATGCGGATTTACAAAATCCACCGGAAGAAATTCCTCGTTTGGTACAAACGGCTTCCCAAGGCTATGATGTTGTTGGGACTCGTCGTGCAAATCGTCAAGACTCTTGGTTCCGAAAAACTGCATCTAAAATGATTAATGCAATGATCACTAAAGCCACTGGGCGTTCTATGGGTGATTATGGATGTATGTTACGTGCTTATCGTCGACATATTATTGAAGCGATGCTTCAGTGCCACGAAAGAAGTACGTTTATTCCAATTTTAGCAAATACTTTTGCGCGTCGAACCATTGAAATTGATGTAGCGCACGCTGAACGCGAGTTTGGTGATTCTAAATACAGCTTTATGAAGCTGATTAATTTAATGTATGACCTATTAACATGCTTAACAACCGCACCTCTGCGATTGTTAAGTGTCGTGGGTAGTGTTATCGCTGCGGGTGGTTTTGTTCTCGCCGTGTTATTAATTGTTTTACGTTTACTGTTCGGCTCTGACTGGGCAGCTGACGGCGTATTCACACTGTTTGCGATACTCTTTATCTTTATCGGCGCACAGTTTGTTGCTATGGGTTTGTTGGGCGAATACATTGGTAGGATCTACAATGATGTGCGCGCGAGACCTCGTTATTTTATTCAAAAAGTCGTCGGAGCAGATCTTAAAACCGACAAAAATCAGGAAGAAAACTAATGAAAGCTATTGTTTTTGCCTATCATGATATTGGCTGTGTAGGGATAAAAGCGCTGGAAAAAGCGGGTTTTGATATTCAGGCAGTATTTACTCACACTGACGATCCAAATGAAAACCACTTTTACTCTTCTGTAGCTCGTGTAAGTGCAGACATGGAACTTCCTGTTTTCGCTCCAGAAAACGTTAACCACCCACTGTGGATTGAACGTATTCGTGAGATGAAACCTGACGTGATTTTCTCTTTCTATTATCGTGATATGTTAAGTGAAGAGCTGCTGGCATTAGCACCAAAAGGTGCTTTTAACCTACATGGTTCTTTACTACCTAAATACCGTGGTCGTGCACCAATCAATTGGGCGTTACTGAATGGTGAGAGTGAAACGGGTGTGACACTGCATAAAATGGTTGCTAAAGCTGATGCTGGTGACATTGTTGCACAAGAGAAAGTTGCTATCTCAGACACGGATACAGCATTAACCCTGCACGCTAAAGTGCGTGAGGCCGCTGAAGTTCTGTTGGATAAAACTCTACCGTTAATTGAAGCGGGTACTTATAAAGCCGTTGCTCAAGATGAGAGTCAAGCAAGCTACTTTGGTCGCCGTAATGCGGATGATGGCCAAATTGACTGGAGCCGTAGTGCGACAGAAATCAATTGCTTAATTCGTGCAGTGACAGAACCATATCCAGGTGCGTTTACATACTTGGGCGCGCGTAAGATGGTGATTTGGCGAGCTCGCGTATTAGATGACAACAACGGTAAAGCAGCAGGAACCGTATTATCTAGTGATCCTCTGCGTATTGCTTGTGGAAAAGGCGCACTTGAGATTGTGAGTGGTCAGAGCGAAACTGGTCTTTACATGCAAGGTAATCGTCTGGCTAATGAAATGGGCATTATGGCTGACATGCATGTTGGTATTAAACCAACAACACAAGTCAAACGCCGTAAGCGTGTTCTGATTTTAGGTGTAAATGGTTTTATCGGTAACCACTTAACTGAGCGCTTATTACAAGATGATAACTATGATATCTATGGTATGGATATCGGTTCATCTGCAATTGAGCGTTTCATTGGTAACCCACGTTTCCACTTTATTGAAGGTGACGTCAGTATCCACACTGAGTGGATTGAATATCACATTAAAAAATGTGATGTCATCCTGCCATTAGTCGCTATTGCGACACCAATCGAATATACCCGTAACCCACTGCGTGTATTTGAATTAGACTTTGAAGAAAACTTGAAAATTGTTCGCTACTGTGTGAAATACAACAAGCGTATCATTTTCCCTTCTACTTCAGAAGTTTATGGTATGTGTGATGATAAAGAGTTTGATGAAGATGAATCTCGCCTGATTGTTGGTCCAATCAGCAAGCAGCGTTGGATCTACTCTGTTTCTAAACAGTTACTTGACCGAGTTATCTGGGCATACGGCGCGAAAGAAGGTCTGAAATTTACCTTATTCCGTCCATTTAACTGGATGGGACCACGTTTAGACAGCTTGAATTCTGCACGTATTGGTAGTTCTCGTGCAATCACTCAGCTGATTCTGAACTTAGTTGAAGGTTCACCAATCAAGTTAGTTGATGGTGGCGCTCAGAAACGTTGTTTCACTGATATCAAAGATGGTATTGAAGCACTGTTCCGTATCATCGAAAACAAAGATGGTAAATGTGATGGCCAAATCATCAACATTGGTAACCCAACTAACGAAGCGAGTATTCGTCAATTAGCGGAAATGTTACTGGAAAGCTTTGAAAAACATCCAGCTCGTGGGAAGTTCCCTCCATTTGCTGGTTTCCGTGAAATCGAAAGTGCAAGTTACTATGGTCAAGGTTATCAAGACGTTGAACATCGTAAACCAAGTGTTGAGAACGCGCGTCGTTTACTTAACTGGGTGCCGACTATCGATATGAAAGATACCATTGATGAGACATTAGACTTCTTCTTACAGGGTGCTGTGGAAGAGCTGGAAAGCGAAGAATAATGAAAAAAGTTGGCTTGAGAATCGATGTGGACACTTATCAGGGTACCCTGAAAGGTGTTCCTCAGTTACTTAAAGTGCTCAAGGAGCATGATATTCGAGCCAGCTTTTTCTTCAGTGTAGGACCCGATAATATGGGGCGCCATTTATGGCGCCTTTTGCGTCCTAAATTTCTGTGGAAAATGCTACGGTCGAATGCAGCATCATTATATGGGTTAGATATTTTACTGGCGGGGACAGCATGGCCAGGTAAAAAAATAGCCAAAGATTTAGGCTACTTGATGAAACAAACTTTGGATGCAGGACACGAGGTTGGGCTGCATGCATGGGATCATCAGGGATGGCAAGCAAAAGTCGCTAAATGGAGCGAGGCTCAACTCACCGAACAAGTGAAATTGGGTGTCGATGCATTGCAACAAGCGACCGGTCAGCGCGTGACGTGCTCTGCGGTAGCCGGTTGGCGGGGTGATGAACGCGTATTAGACGTTAAGCAAAGATTTAATTTCGATTATAACAGTGACTGTCGTGGCAAATATCCATTCAGACCTGTTTTACGTGATGGTTCTTTAGGAACGGTTCAAATTCCAGTCACATTACCTACTTATGATGAAGTAGTGGGTACTGTCGTGACTGATGAACAGTTTAATGATTTTATTCTTCAAGCAATTAAGAGCGACCGCGGTGTTCCTGTGTATACTATCCATACGGAAGTTGAAGGAATGTCAAAGTCACAACAATTTTCACAATTATTGGAACGAATTAAGCAAGAAGAAATCCAATTCTGTACATTAAGTGAATTGTTGCCTGAAGACATCAATACACTTCCTAAGGGGAGAGTGGTTCGAGCACCATTCCCAGGAAGAGAAGGTTGGCTGGGCTGCCAAGAAGAGGAATAAACATCCCATGTTGAATAATCGAGCGAGCAAAGTAGGAGCCTCTCTGCTGGCTCTTTTTTTTATCCTAACGTATTTGTTGCCGTTGAATAGCCGTTTACTTTGGCAACCGGATGAAACACGTTACGCAGAAATTAGCCGTGAAATGTTACAGCGTGGGGATTGGATTGTTCCTTACATGTTGGATACACGCTATTTTGAAAAGCCAGTAGCAGGTTATTGGATCAATAATATTAGCCAAATGATTTTTGGTGATACAAACTTTGCTGTTCGTTTTGGTTCCGTTTTTTGTATTTTATTAAGCACACTGCTGGTTTACCGCATGGCAAAAATGATGTGGCGTAATAGTCATGTTGCTTATGTGGCAAGCTTTATTTATATCTCCATGTTTTTAGTTTTTGCGGTAGGAACCTATAGTGTTCTTGACCCCATGCTATCACTATGGATAGCGGCAAGTATGTTCTGTTGTTTATGGGCAATGAAAGCCCGAGAGGTCAAGACGAAACTCGCCGCATGGGGGGCGCTTGGCTTAGCCTGCGGAATGGCCTTTATGACGAAAGGGTTCTTAGCATTAGCCATCCCTGTTATTGTCATGTTACCAATTACGATTTACCAAAAACGCTTTCTTGAAATGCTCAAATATGGCCCTTTGGCCATACTCACTGCGGTGATTATTAGCTTACCGTGGGCTTTAGCCATTGCTAAACAAGAGCCTGATTATTGGAATTACTTCTTTTGGGTTGAGCATATTAAACGGTTTACTGCCGATGACGCGCAGCATCTTGAGCCGTTTTGGTACTATATTCCGATTATTTTATTGGGTGCTATTCCATGGACAGGTTTACTTCCTGGGGCATTGATTAAAGGATGGAAGGAGCGAAAATCAAGCCCAGATATGTTTTTCTTATTATGTTGGTTTATCGTTCCAGTGATTTTTTTCAGTATTTCTCGCGGTAAATTACCAACCTATATGTTGCCATTTATGGCACCACTTGCATTATTGATGGCGAAATATGGTGTGGACTGTGTGCGAAATGGCACCATGAAAGCGCTAAAAGCTAATGGAATTATTAATATAGTGTTCGGTATTGCTGCTGTTATTGCAGTGATTATCATCAGTAGCGTGATCAAAAAACCTCTGTATGAGCCAGATGAATGGTCGAAAATGGTACTCGGTGTTGTCGCTTTTTCTATCTGGGCGATTATTGGTTATCTCTGTACTGTATTAAATGCTAAATATTGGCTATGGGCAGCATCTTGTTCATTGGCGGTGAGCTTATGTATTGGAAGCGCATTACCAAATAATACGATTGATTCAAAACTACCACAGAACTTTATTCACCAAAACCACGATTTATTGATGAATAGTCACTATCTCATGGCAAGTAATGTCGGTGTTGCTGCGGGACTCGCTTGGGAAACTAAAAACTCTGATATTTACCTCTATAACAGTAGTGGTGAGCTAACTTACGGGTTGGAATATCCAGATAGCTCCCATCGTTTAGTCAAACCAGATCAGTTTGCAACATGGCTAGAAAAAGCACGTAAAGAAGGGCAGGTTACAGTTGTATTCTTGTTAGGCCGTAAAGAAGGGTTACCTGATATTCCAAAACCTGATGAAGTGATCCAAAACTCGCGTATGGCGATAGTGGTTTACCATAAACAATGATAGCGCAATTATTATTATTACTTCTTGTTAGCTTGCTGACTTGTTTGGGGCAAATTGCTCAGAAACAGGCCGTAGTGACTTGGCAGGGAGAAAAAATCAACAAAACAGCATCTGCCATTCGTTGGCTGATGCTGGCACTCTTCATGCTAGGCTTAGGAATGTTATTCTGGTTAAAATTGCTAGAAAGCATGCCTCTTAGCATTGCTTACCCAATGTTAAGTATCAATTTTGTGCTCGTTACTCTGATTGGTCAGTTTGTTTATCATGAGAAAACAGGCTTAAATCATTGGCTTGGGGTTGCGGCAATCATGTTTGGTATTTTGTTGATGAGTATAAGTATATGAATAAAGGCTACTTATGGGTATTGGGTAGCGCACTGTTAGTGACTGTTGCGCAATTAAGTTTAAAAATGGGGGTAGTTGAATTGCCCTCATTTTCCCTAGGATGGCACTGGTTACAGCTAGAATGGTTAACTGACAATGTTCTAAGCCTAGGTATTATTTTCATTGGTTTAGTGTGCTACGCCTTATCTATGTTGTGCTGGCTATTCGCATTAAAATACATCCCATTAAATAAAGCATATCCGTTAATTAGTTTGAGCTATGTTTTTGTTTACGTACTTGCCGTTTTACTTCCATGGTTTAATGAACCTGCGACGTGGATAAAAGCGGCGGGAATTGCTTTCATTCTATTTGGTGTGTGGATGATTAGCCGCCCAACTAAGCCATTAACGAAAAAAGCGAAATAGCATCAATCAATTAGTGTTCGCTGTTTATTTTTCATGCGTTGTAAATTATATTCATTACATATTATTATATCGCTTTAGGTGATAGTTCGTGGATAGCTTGTAGGGCACGTTATGATAATGAATCTAAAATACTTACCATTGCTATTTTGTTTGGTGTTAATCGGGTGCTCATCATCAGTTAAGCAAACCTCAGCGCCGCCGATGAAAACTCAATTGTCAGATCCCATCATGACGATTGCCCAGCTCAAAGACCAGTTAAGTCAATGGTATGGCACGCCGTATCATTATGGTGGTATGAGTCAAAATGGGGTGGATTGTTCCGGCTTTGTCTATCGTACTTTCAGTGATCGTTTTGCAATTGAAGTTCCTCGGACAACGGTTGATCAGACTCGTCTTGGGACTCGTATCGATAAATCAGATTTAATGCCCGGCGATTTAGTCTTTTTCAAAACAGGCTCTGGAGAGAATGGCTTGCATGTTGGTATTTATGATACCGATAATACTTTTATTCATGCATCTACTAGTAAAGGCGTTATCCGTTCTTCGATGGATAACGTTTATTGGCGAAAAGTGTTTTGGCAGGCTCGGCGTATCTAATTTAGAACCTTACCCCATGAATTTCTCAATGATTATGCTATCTTAGGGGCAAGTTTTGTTTTTAGGATAGTCCAATGTCTACATTACGTTTATTTATCTCAGAATCCTTCGACCCGTGGTTTAATTTAGCGGTAGAAGAGACTATTTTTCGTCAAATGTCAGCGGATCAACGTGTTATGTTTTTATGGCGCAATGCAGATACGGTGGTCATTGGACGGGCTCAAAATCCGTGGAAAGAGTGTAATACTCGAAAAATGGAGCAAGACAATGTTCGATTAGCGCGTCGTAGCAGCGGTGGGGGTGCGGTTTTCCAAGATTTAGGCAATACCTGCTTTACCTTTATGGCGGGCAAACCGGAATATGATAAAACCATATCAACCCAAATAATTGTCGATGGGCTAGCCAAAGTGGGAATTTCTGCAGAGGTTTCTGGGCGTAATGACTTGGTGCTGAATACACCCAATGGGCCAAGAAAAATATCTGGTTCAGCATATCGTGAAACGAAAGATCGCGGTTTCCATCATGGTACATTACTGATCAGTACAGATTTGAGTCGCCTTGCTAATTATCTCAATCCAGATCCGAAAAAACTTCAAGCAAAAGGGATTACATCAGTTCGTTCGCGAGTCGCTAATCTGAATGAATTAGTACCCGATATTAATCATAATACCGTCTGTGCTGGGATAATAGATAGCTTCTTCAGTTACTATGGTGAAACGGTTGAGCCTGAATACATTTCTCCAGAAAAACTCCCCGATTTACCGAATTTTGAAGCAACATTTGCTAAACAAAGTAGCTGGGAATGGAACTTTGGACAAGCTCCAGCATTTAGTCATTTAGCTGATACCCGTTTTCCTTGGGGCGGTATTGAGTTTCACTTTGATATTGAGAAAGGCACCATTACACGTTGTCAGTTTTTCACGGATAGTCTTGATCCTTCACCATTAGAATGGCTGAGTAATCAGTTAGTGGGGCTGCATTACCAGACCGAAACAATTCGCCATTTAGTGATAAAAATGAACGAACAATGGCCTCATTTATCCGCACAATTTGCTGATTTAGAAAATTGGTTGATTTCTGAATTGAGCTAAAAAAAGAGCCGATTATTTATCGGCTCAAAGATAGATTTCGTTTGAATGGTTGTTTGAGGGTGCAACGAAAATCTAATTTTTACTTAGTGATGGCAATTACAGGTCATGAACGTTTTACACTCAGGTAATTCACCTGCTTGGCGAAATTTCGCTGGTGTAGTGTCAAAATGCTTTTTAAATATGCGAGTAAATGTCGCCTGAGAGCTAAAACCATATTGCAAGGCAATGTCGAGGATCGGTAAGTTACCTTCACGTAACGATTTTGCGGCTTCTAGCAAGCGGCGTTTACGAACATATTCACCAAGAGTACAGCCTTTAAGTTCTTTGAAGACTCGCTGTAAATGCCATTTTGAATATCCACTTTTATCCGCAATGGTATCGATTTTGATGCCTTCATTACGTTGCAATTGGCTTTCTAGCCATCTAATAATTTCGTTGACTACGCTTTCTGACATATTTACCTCCTACAACCGTAGGCTATTGTTCATTAATAACTAATAATAACTCATGAAATTATGGTCTATTCTTCCTTTTTTTCCGATATATCGATAGGCTAATCGTGCTTTTTTTGAATGAGAATAACTATTGTTACGATAGGTTTTGTCAAACCTTGTAGAGTTAAACATACATAGATGCATGTTTATTGTTGTATATATTCAATAGGTTAATTGATTTATTTTGTTTTTCCTGGCTAGAGTATTCGATGATTTTTTATTTATTCAAAATTATTGTTCGATCTGTTCGATTTTATTAACCAAGTAAACTATTGATATTTTATTTGTGCTAATTAGTAGTTTATTTGTCACCAAGCAATAACAATTAACAGGAAATTCCGAGTTGAATTGAATCATAGGCTTATCAGCTTTAGAAATCGCATAATGGTAGAGAGTTCGCGGGCTTATTACTGTTTAAATTGTGATGGCAGGCTCATTGATTACAGGTAATTGTGTAAAAAAGGAGCCTACCATTCTAATTATTATTTGCTAATTGGTTACCAGTTATAGTTAACATGCCAATAAAAATTACGACCCTCTTGTGGGACACCGAGTGAAGAAACATATTGGCGGTCGAAAGCATTTTTCATCGTAAGGGTGGTATTCAATCCCTTAACGAATTGATCGGCATGATAATTCACATAGAAATCATGAACTCCATAACCAGCGTATTGAATAATCTCTCTACGATGGCGATCTAGGTTTTCATCAAATTTATGGTCTTTTAGCTTGTATGTACTATCTCCCGTAAATTGAGTTTTTGCTGAAAACTCACCAATCCATCCGATATTGACGCCTGTACTTGCGATAGGAGTTTTGAAATGTGTCGTTAAAGTTTCTGGTCGGATCGAAGAGAGTGAGTAATTTTCAACATCTTCTTTAGCGACTGTGACGTTATGATTGAGGCTGAGTTCAAACCATTGGGATTGATATTTAATAAAGCTATCAAACCCAGTGATGGTGGCTGATGGAACATTGATGTAATAAACCTCTTTTGGGAGCCATGTCCACATAAAATCTCGTCCCACGGCCTTTTTATATACCGCATGGGTAGCAATATAGTTATCAGCTTTGGTCGTAAAGTAGGTACTGCCAATTTGAATGAAATCATTTGCTACAACAAAATCATCAAAACTCAGCTTAAATCCGGCTTCTATGGTCTGATTGGTTTCTGGTTTTAGATCAGGGGATGGTCTGAAAACTGATATTCCGTAGATGGGTATTTTAAAATGTTGAGAATCATTATATAGCTCAGCCATTCGTGGTGCACGGAAGCCCTCCGCATAAGATGAGTGGAGACTTAACCATGAAGTTGGTGTTGCGTTCACAGCAAAGCGAGAGGACCAGTTAGTATGCTGACTTTTATCGAAACCTTCTCGATTCACTTGATATTGGGTAAAGCGTGTTCCCGCAGATAAGGTGATAGGTAAATGCTGTAGGGTCAGGTCACTGATTAGCCAGCCTGACGTATTGGACAGTTCAGTTGGAGGATAGCTAATCGCATATTGATTAGGCGTTTGTTTCTGTTGATAGTGTTCAAAACCACTTTGCATATAATTATATGCCCAACTGGATACTGGAACAGTAAAACTGTTGGAAAATTTTGTTCCATAAGTGTATTGGTTACGAGACTCCTCACCATACTCGTTAGGTTTTTTGATGGCTTTAACTAAATCTAATTGGCTCAAATATAAATCGGTATAATACAGATCCCATTCTGCTTGCCAGTTAAATTTATTCTGTGGTGTAAAACGTTGGTTTATTAGCACATCACGTTGATGACTCTGACGCTGATGAGGTGTATTCGCGTACATCACTTTCTTGGTATCAATGGTTGTAGGTTGTTTTAGGCTAGTACCATCATTGCGATACTCGCGTAGTTGTAATCCAACTTGATAAGCTGGGTTAGCCAGCCAAGAAGTTTTTAACATCCAATTGTGAATTTTTTCATGGTTATCGAAATTTACGGAATCAGGAGAGGCGGTGAAAAATTTTTTACGCTGGCTGTAACTGAATAGACTATCAAAGGTATCTGTTCTCCCCAGTAATGTTGCGCCTGCGTAATAACTATGGTCATTACGATTAATGCCGCTAAATACTCGCCCACCTAAATTTTTCCCAGAAGCTAGCACATCAGCCGCATTCAATGTTTTTAATGAAACAACGCCAGCAAGGGCACCGCTACCATGTTGGACGGAAGATGCACCTTTATGAACATAGACTTTACTGACTAATGAGGGGTCTATGAACGTTGCATCAAACAAACCAGAGTTAAAATCCTGTGTGATATTGTCGATGGTCACTTTAACACCGCGCGAATCATAACCGCGCATTTGAACCCCTTCACCGTAAGTACTGCCCATTCCAGTCACAAAAACACCGGATTGCCCCTTGAGTAAACTCAGCGCAGAGCTTGCAGTTTGATGTTCTGGTGCAGTTGCATCAATTATTTCAATTTGCTCAGCGACAGCCAATTTTTCGTTATTGAGTGGGGGAGATGTGACATGCATGACATCTTGTGTTGCATGAATATTCGCGCTAAATCCGGTGATAGAAATTGCGAGGGTTAAAGTCGATAAAGAGAATTTTTTATTGTATGAATAATCTGCTCTTGATGCAGATGTCGGTGTAAACGCCATTAGGAAATCCTTTCCTGATTGATATGTATGATGCTGGCTGCCTAGATAGTTAAATGTATCGCTGGGTGGCTTGCGGTTAAAAACGAGAATCATTATCAATTGAAACTAAGGGAGATCAAGTAATTTCTAGCTAAAAATAAATAATATAAAAGAATTAATAGCTAATTATTTTTAATGGTGAATTGATTGTTGGTGATATATTCGCGGGGTAACTGCTTGAAGTCACTTTAGCTTTAAAATTAAGCTAAAGTGACCCTATGAACGAGTTTATTTAAAACGTGAATTGACAGCGTTAGCAAGGATTTCAATCAATTGTTCAGTATCTTCCCATCCAAGACAAGGATCAGTAATTGATTGACCGTAAACCAAAGGCTGGTTTTCTTTAATTTGTTGGTTCCCTTCCAGTAGGAAACTTTCTGCCATCACACCGCTAATAACCGTTGAACCCTGTTCAATTTGCTTTGCAATATCTTTGGCTACATCTAACTGACGGCGGTGTATTTTTTGACAATTTCCATGACTAAAATCGACCACTAAATGTTCAGCTAATCCAAATTTATGCAATTTATCGCAGGCTTCTTGAATATATTCTGCTGTATAGTTTGGCTTTTTGCCTCCACGCATGATCACATGACCATGTGGGTTCCCGCTAGTTTGATAAATCGTCATTTGCCCAGTTTTATCTGGTGATAAAAACATATGTTGGGCTTTTGCTGCACGGATTGCATCAATCGCAATATTGATATTACCATCAGTACCATTCTTGAACCCAACAGGGCAGGATAGGGCTGATGCCATTTCGCGATGAATTTGGCTTTCTGTCGTGCGCGCGCCGATAGCTCCCCAACTGATAAGGTCAGCAATATATTGCCCTGTTACCATATCGAGAAATTCGGTAGCCGTTGCCAGTCCTAATTGGTTAACCTCAATTAGTAACTTACGAGCGAGTCGTATCCCTGTATTGACTTGGCACGAGTTATCAAGATGGGGATCGGAGATGAGTCCTTTCCAGCCGACAACCGTTCGCGGCTTCTCAAAATAAGTCCGCATGACGATTTCTAGTCGGTCTTGATATTTTTGACGTAACTGGTTGAGTTTATTTGCATACTCAATTGCAGCGTCGATATCATGAATTGAGCATGGGCCCACGATAACTAACAAGCGAGGGTCTTGACCCGATAAAATATTTTCAATTCTCTTACGTGACGCTGTCACGTTTTCAGCAATCTCTTGTGAAATAGGGAATTCCTCTGCGAGCGTTTGTGGCGTAATTAGGCTGTCCACTCGCTGAGTGCGTAACTCATCTGTTTTATGCATTTCGTTTCTCAAAACTTTAATAGGCTGAGCCATATTAGTGACTAAAGTCACAATAAACGAAAGTGGCTCAAATTCAACCTTCAATCAGGGTTGAATGAATAATTTTTTATATTTTATTCTGCTAAAAAATACGACGTTGTAGCCCCATCGTATCAATCACTTTTGCCGAAATTTCTTCAACAGAGTAGTTTGTGGTATTTAAGTAATTGATTTTATTCTGTCTAAACAAAGCTTCAACTTCTGAAATCTCGATACGACACTGGCGTAAAGAGGCATATCGGCTATTTTCTCGACGTTCTTCACGGATTGCAGCTAATCGCTCAGGGCTGATTGTCAATCCAAATAACTTATGGGTATAAGGACGTAGAGCTATGGGTAACTGTAAATTATCCATATCATCGGCTGTGAATGGATAATTTGCGGCTTGAATGCCAAATTGCATGGCTAAATATAAGCTTGTGGGTGTTTTTCCACAGCGAGAGACACCGATTAAAATCACTTGAGCCTGCTCTAGGTTACGCAATGAAATACCATCATCATGAGCTAAGGTGTATTCAATCGCTGCAATACGGGCATCATACTGATTCATATTCTGCATAGATAAGCCATGGGTACGATTCAACTTTGGTTCAGGCTCTAAACCGACTTCACGTTGGATTGGTGCGACTAAACTTTGCACAATATCCTGACAGAATCCTGAGCTTTGGGTAATTATCTCTCTAACTTGTGGGGATATAATTGAATAGAACACCAGCGGACGCATCTGAGTTTCGGTATAAATTACGTCAATTTTTTGTTTGATTTCTAATGCGCGAGCCTCAGTGGTTACAAACGGTAAAGTATAAGAAATAAAAGATAAAGGAAATTGAGACAATACGGCATGCCCTAACGTTTCAGCGGTTATTGCCGTGCCATCAGAAATAAAAAAAACAGTTCGCTGGGCTTGGTTGACACTCTTATTCATTGGATTTAGCTCGCTCATAAATGATTTCTTTTTATCGTATTTATTGCCAGATTGTTGAAATATTGTAATCGATTAAAGTTTAAAAAATAGTTTATGCGGGGAAGTATAGACATAATTTGAACAATTTTTAGAACAAAAATTTTTTATTCAATGATGGAACGATTCACCAGTCCATCTTCCCATAACGTCTGTGCTAGTCTATTCGCGAGGCGAATTTTCGCCAACGAGATTTTTTACGATTTGTTGTCTGTCACTAAATTGCTATAGAAGGATCGCTTTCAATGTCCACAAATGGCCTTACTCCGTGTAATGTACTTTGGTATAACCAATTAGGGATGAATGATGTTGACCGTGTAGGCGGTAAAAATGCCTCTCTCGGTGAAATGATTACCAACTTATCCGATCTTGGTGTATCCGTACCAAACGGTTTTGCGACAACCGCACAGGCGTTTAATAATTTTCTGGAGCAGAGTGGTGTAAACCAACGTATTTATAACCTGCTAGATGAAACGGATATTGATGATGTGAATCAACTGGCGATTGCCGGTGCTCAGATCCGTCAATGGGTGATTGAGACCCCACTGACGAAAGAGCTAGAACAGGATATCCGTGAGGCCTTTCTTACGTTGTCTGAAGGTGAAGCTGACGCTTCATTCGCTGTTCGCTCATCTGCCACTGCTGAGGATATGCCTGACGCTTCATTTGCAGGGCAACAAGAGACATTCCTCAACGTGCAAGGGATTGATGCTGTACTGGTTGCAATTAAACACGTATTTGCGTCGCTGTTTAATGATCGTGCTATATCTTATCGTGTACACCAAGGTTATGACCATCGTGGGGTAGCCCTCTCTGCTGGTGTGCAAAGAATGGTACGTTCTGATCTGGCGTCCTCGGGCGTTATGTTTACTATCGATACTGAATCTGGTTTCGATCAAGTTGTCTTTATTACCTCTGCTTATGGTCTTGGTGAGATGGTTGTACAAGGCGCTGTCAATCCTGACGAGTTCTACGTACATAAGCCAACATTACAAAATAATAAGCCTGCAATTGTTCGTCGTACTTTAGGCTCTAAAAAATTACAAATGGTGTATGCCGACAGTAAAGAGCACGGTAAACAAGTTAAGATTGAAGATGTACCAGAAGCACTACGCAATCGTTTCTCTTTGACTGATCATGAAGTAGAAGAGTTATCTCGTCAGGCTCTGCAAATTGAAAAACACTATGGTCGTCCAATGGACATCGAGTGGGCAAAAGATGGACATAATGGTCGTCTATATATTGTTCAAGCTCGACCGGAAACCGTTCGTTCAAATCAGCAGGTTATGGAACGCTATCAACTGAAAAATCAAGGGCAGGTTTTAGTTGAAGGACGTGCTATTGGTCATCGTATTGGTGCAGGAAGTGTGAAAGTTATCCATAACTTAAGTGAGATGGATAGAATTCAACCTGGTGATGTATTAGTGACGGACATGACGGATCCTGATTGGGAACCGATCATGAAAAAAGCCGCTGCAATCGTGACTAACCGTGGTGGACGTACTTGCCACGCGGCAATTATTGCTCGTGAGTTGGGGATTCCTGCTGTGGTTGGTTGTGGTGATGCGACTGAACGCCTGAAAGAAGGTCAGGAAGTAACCATTTCATGTTCTGAAGGGGATACAGGGTTTGTGTACGACGGTAAATTAGAGTTTGAAATCCATAGCTCTGAAGTCGACAATATGCCGGACCTGAATGTAAAAATCATGATGAACGTGGGCAACCCTGACCGTGCATTCGACTTTGCTTGTTTACCAAATGAAGGTGTTGGCTTAGCCCGATTAGAATTC
Source organism: Providencia rustigianii DSM 4541 (assembly GCF_000156395.1). Taxonomy (GTDB): domain Bacteria; phylum Pseudomonadota; class Gammaproteobacteria; order Enterobacterales; family Enterobacteriaceae; genus Providencia; species Providencia rustigianii. Next base: position 680,896 of record NZ_GG703817.1, on the reverse strand, counting down.
ATTATCAACCGTATGATCGGTGTTCATCCAAGAGCATTATTAGAGTTTGATGCACAATCACCTGAATTACAGAGCGAAATTCGTAGCATGATGGCGGGGTATGATGACCCTGTTGAGTTCTATATTAGTAAACTGACTGAAGGTATTTCGACGTTAGCGGCTGCATTCTGGCCAAAACGCGTGATTGTCCGTTTATCTGACTTTAAATCTAACGAGTATGCGAATCTCGTTGGGGGGGATGTGTATGAGCCCAAAGAAGAAAACCCTATGTTGGGCTTCCGCGGCGCAGGACGCTATGTGTCAGATAGTTTCCGTGCATGCTTTGCATTAGAGTGTGAAGCAGTTAAACGTGTTCGTAATACTATGGGTCTAACTAACGTTGAAGTGATGATCCCATTCGTACGTACCGTTGCACAAGCCGAGTCTGTGGTTGCTGAATTAGCTAAGCATGATTTGAAACGTGGCGAAAATGGTCTCAAACTCATTATGATGTGTGAAATCCCATCGAATGCGTTACTTGCAGACCAGTTCCTTGAGCACTTTGATGGCTTCTCTATTGGTTCGAATGATATGACTCAGTTAACTCTTGGTCTCGATAGAGACTCGGGCGTGGTATCTGAGCTGTTTGATGAGCGTAATGATGCCGTTAAGGCAATGTTGTCGATGGCAATCAAAGCCGCTAAACGTCAGAACAAATATGTAGGCATTTGTGGTCAAGGTCCTTCAGACCATCAAGATTTTGCACAATGGTTGGTGGATGAAGGGATTGATAGCTTATCATTGAACCCGGATACTGTTGTTCAAACATGGCTAACAATCGCTGAAAATCAATAAGTTAATAATTATATTTTAATTAACTTATCATGGAAGGCCGGTAAATAATTATAATTTACCGGCCTTTTTTATATATAGATTTAGCCTATTACATAAATTGGAATAAACACGTAATAGGTTTGAATTAAGTAATAATTCATAAAAGCTAACTATTATTTCATCAAAATAAAACTATCGTCTCATTATTAGTGTCGGAATTAATATTAAAAATATAATGACAACTTTATTAATCAGATAATACCCTAATTATGTGTAATCACGTATAAAGTGTAATTTGAGAATATAATATAAGTCACGGAGGGGCGCTGGGGTTTAGATAAAAAAAAAGCCTATCATGGGCTGACAGGCAAAGACTACACACAGCAATTCATTGAGTAAACTACGTTTAGTAATATAAAAAACATAGCTAGATATTCATTATCGAAGATATAGTAACAAGATTATAATAAACTGTTATTATACGTTAATCATTAAGAACTCTCTTAATAAAATATTACTTATTGTTCCTAAATGATAATTCATTCGACGAAAAGAATATTAACATAATTAAGAATAAAAACTAACGTAAGAGTGTTAAATATTGTTTCTAAATATTAATGAGAATGAAAGAATAGAAAAGCATGCTCAAAATAGAGCATGCTTTTTTGTAATTAAGTGAAATTTACTTTTTCATTAAAAACTCTTCTTCAAGAAACTTTTCAGTCTCATCTAAACTTTCACTCGGTGGTGCAACTTCATTCATCCATGCCTTCAACAAACTGTAAGAAACGGCGAGTACAACCGGACCAATAAATAAGCCAATCATTCCGAATGATAGGATACCACCAATAACCCCAATTAAAATCAGTACCATTGGAAGATCTGCACCCATCTTAATCAACCAAGGGCGCAGTACGCCATCCATGGTCGCTACGATTGCTGCCCACACACCAAGGATAATGGCCCATGTGGTATCTCCCGTCCAAAATAGCCACAGAACAGACGGTATCATGACGAGTAATGGTCCAATCTGTGCCACGCAGCAGATAAAGATGAGTACCGTTAGGATGGCGGCATAGCTAATCCCCGAAAGCGCTAAGCCAATACCACCAACAATGGCTTGTACTAATGCAGTCACTACAACTCCGAGTGCCACTGCTCGGATGGATTGCGCTGCAAGCACGACCGCAGCATCACCACGGATCCCTGCTAAACGAACTGCAAAATGGCGAATGCCTAAAGTGACGAGTTCACCTTTATAATAAAGCAGACCGCTGAACAGTAGCATCAGCATCAAATGGAAGAGAAAACGGCTAGCACTAATGGCTTGGGTAGCAAACCAACCTGCGGCTTGACCAATGTAAGGTTGAACCTTAGCTAACAGTGCATTACCACCACTAGCAACTAGGCTATGCCATGCGTAATACAGTTTTTCACCAACCATAGGGATCTGATTCAGCCACTCTAAATCGGGTAAAGTAATATTGGCTGGGGACTTAGCAAGTTCAATTAATGGAGCACTATTTTGAATGATACTGCCAATCAGGATACTTGATGGAATAACAAACAGTAAGAAAATCAGCAACACCATTACGACAGATGAGAGCCAACGCTTATTCCATAGTCGAACTTGTAGTTTTAACATAATTGGCCAAGTGGCAATAACCATCATCCCAGCCCATACAAATCCTAAAATAAATGGACTTAATACCCAAAAACAGGTGGCTATCATAAAGATAATGGAGAGCAGTCCAAGGACAAGCTTGGGGAGATCCATGCGTTTTTGCGATTTTTCCATTAATGATTAATCCTTAACAAATGAAAATTCTGTGGTTTTACTGCTTTTACAGGTGAAAATAACGTAATTATTTTTCATGGTTAAAAAAAACAATAGTGTGATATGGTTTTAAGGACAATGTCATCCGCAAATGTACTATCAGTACAGTGGCGCTAGGTCATCGTTCAGCAAACCTTGTGCCTATTGTGCTACTTAAAATAAAGATAGTACATAACGACAAATGCGATACTAAACAACAAGAGTCATGATTAATAATGATCCCGCGTATATCTGAAGCACCACATCTCAGTCAATTAGCCATACAATTTTTGCATGAATTGCAAGAGCAAGGTTTCACCGGTGATAACGGAACCAGTTATGCCGAACGCTTGTCCATGGCTACCGATAACAGTATCTACCAATTATTACCACAAGCCGTTATTTTTCCGCGTTCGAGTGCTGATGTACAAATCATCACGCGTGTAGCCGGGCAGGAAAAATATCGTGAGTTGAGTTTTACACCTCGCGGTGGCGGTACGGGCACGAATGGGCAATCTCTAACAGAAGGGATTGTGGTGGATATGTCCCGCTATATGAATCGAATTTTAGACATTAATCTGGAGCAAGGGTGGGTTAAAGTCGAAGCGGGTGTGATAAAAGACCAGTTAAACCAATACCTCAAACCGTATGGTTATTTTTTCTCCCCAGAATTGTCGACGAGTAACCGTGCGACGCTAGGTGGAATGATCAATACGGATGCATCGGGGCAAGGCTCATTAGTTTATGGTAAGACTTCAGACCATGTGCTGGGTGTTAAAGCCATGGTTTTAGGGGGGGCTTGCCTTGAGACTCGGGCTATGCCGATCGAACTCGCCCAAACGATTGCGTCAGAGGATTCTGTTGAAGGACGGATTTATAAAACTGTTTTAGAACGTTGTTTAGAGCAACGCCCTTTAATCGAAGAAAAATTTCCAAAACTCAATCGATTTTTAACGGGTTATGATTTACGCCACGTTTTCAATGATGACCTAAGTCAGTTTGATCTAACACGGATATTAACAGGCTCTGAGGGCTCCTTAGCTTTTATCACTGAAGCGACATTGGATATTACACCAATACCAAAAGTACGTCGTTTAGTGAATGTAAAATATGACTCTTTTGAATCTGCCTTACGTAATGCCCCATTCATGGTACAAGCGAAAGCGCTATCAGTAGAAACGGTGGATTCAAAGGTTCTTAATCTAGCGAAAGAAGATATTGTTTGGCATTCAGTCAAATCACTTATCACTGACGTCCCTGATAAAGAGATGCTAGGGCTTAATATTGTCGAATTTAGTGGTGATGATGAAGCTGAAATTAATCAGCTCACGGATCATTTATGCTTACGTATCGATGAATTGATGTCCAGTAACCAAGCCGGCATCATTGGCTATCAAATTTGCCATGACCTCGAAGATATTACGCGTATCTATAATATGCGTAAAAAAGCGGTGGGATTATTAGGAAATAGTAAAGGCGCTGCAAAACCAATTCCATTTGTTGAAGATACCTGCGTTCCACCTGAACATTTAGCGGACTATATTGCAGAATTTAGAGCGCTTCTTGATCACCATAAACTGAGCTACGGTATGTTTGGTCACGTTGATGCGGGGGTGTTACACGTTCGTCCAGCATTAGATATGTGTGACCCACAACAAGAAATATTGATGAAGCAAATTTCTGATGAAATTGTTGTGCTTACGGCGAAATATGGTGGGTTATTATGGGGGGAGCACGGTAAAGGCTTCCGAGCACAGTACAGCCCTGAATTTTTTGGCGATGTGTTGTATGGAGAGTTGCGTAAAATTAAAGCAGCATTCGATCCTGATAACCGATTAAATCCTGGGAAAATATGCCCGCCTGAAGGGCTTGATGCGCCAATGAAACAGGTTGATGCCGTTAAGCGTGGGACATTTGATCGACAAATTCCGCTTCAAATACGCCAAGAGTTCCGTGGCGCTATGGACTGTAATGGGAATGGCTTATGCTTTAACTTCGATGTGAAAAGTCAGATGTGCCCATCGATGAAAATAACTCGTCAGCGCATCCATTCCCCTAAAGGACGAGCAACGTTAGTTCGCGAATGGTTGCGTTTATTAGCTGAGCAGGGGGTAACGCCTGACCAGATTGAACGGGGAGTAAAAGATGATTCGCCTTCACTGCGAGGATTGATCGAAAAAACCCGTAACTCTTGGCGAGCAAAAAAGGGTGACTACGATTTTTCTCACGAAGTGAAAGAGTCAATGTCAGGCTGCTTAGCGTGTAAAGCTTGCTCAACCCAGTGCCCAATTAAAATTGATGTGCCATCATTTAGAGCAAAATTTTTAGCGTTATATCACAGCCGTTATTTGCGTCCAATGCGTGACCACGTTGTGGCAAATGTTGAAATGAGCGCACCGTTTATGTCTAGAGCACCGGGGATATTTAACTTTTTCCTTCGTCAGCCTCTCGTGCAAAAATTAAGTGAACACACGATTGGAATGGTGGATTTGCCACTGTTTTCTCAACCCACGTTGAAACAGGAATTATCCGGTCATGCTGCAACCACCGTCACGCTTGAGCAGCTAGAAGGAATGCCTGCATCTGCTCGCGAACAATATGTGCTTGTGGTTCAGGATCCATTTACGAGCTATTACGATGCAAAAGTTGTGGTAGATTTTGTTCGGTTGATCGAAAAATTGGGTTTTAAACCGGTATTACTCCCATTTTCTCCGAATGGTAAAGCGCAACATATTAAAGGTTTTTTAAACCGCTTCGCAAAAACAGCCCGCAAAACGACGGATTTTCTGAATCGAGTTGCAAAACTGCAATTGCCGATGGTCGGTGTCGATCCCGCACTCGTATTGTGTTACCGCGACGAATATCATGAAATTTTAGGCGCAGAACAGTGCCAGTTTACGGTGATGTTAGCTCATGAATGGCTAATAAGCCTGCCAGAACATCGTGATAGCAAATTTGACAATGAGCAACCTTGGTATCTGTTTGGCCATTGTACAGAATCTACCGCGTTACCAAATAGTGCAAATCAATGGACTGCATTATTCGCTCGGTTCGGACAAAAATTGACTAACGTGAGTGTAGGTTGCTGTGGAATGGCAGGCACTTATGGGCATGAAGTGGTTAATCTCGAAAACTCAAAAGGTATCTATAATCTATCGTGGAAGCCGGCAATAGAAAAATTACCCCTAGAACGTTGCTTAAGTTCTGGATACTCTTGTCGTAGCCAAGTAAAACGTATGGAAAAAACGACAATAAAACATCCAATTCAAGCACTACTGGAGATTGTTTCATGATTTGGAAGCGTCAATTTAATTTGCAACAAATGTCAGCAATGGCTAAAGACTGCATGTTAGGGCATTTAGGTATTGAGATTACTGGGTTTGGTGATGATTATCTGGAAGGCACAATGCCCGTTGACCAGCGCACCAAGCAGCCATTCGGTTTACTGCATGGTGGTGCTTCGGTCGTTCTTGCGGAGTCTCTAGGCTCGATTGCGGGATATTTATGTACTGAAGGCGATCAACGTGTTGTCGGGTTGGAAATTAATGCAAACCATGTCCGTGCAGCACGAGATGGAGTTGTAAAAGGGGTTTGTAAACCTATCCACCTTGGTCGTCGCCAACAGGTATGGAATATCGATATATTTAATGAGAAAGGACAACTCTGTTGCACCTCTCGTTTAACCACTGCCGTGTTATTTGAGTAATGATTTTTTGCCCTTAGCATCGTGATGTTGAGGGCAAATTCTATTGACAATATTCATCTTTTATATCAATTCATTAGAACCTATCTATTTAATTAATTCGTTTTAAATCAATTCAGTGTCATACAGCATGACCGATTATTAATTTGTGTTATTTTTATGTACTATTTAATACATAAAAAATATTGTGATATTTTAAATCTATTCCTTAATTATTAATTGGTTAGATATCTATTCGGCGGAAAGTTGGATGAAAAATTACGATCAATCGCTATAACCTCTTAAAACAAATGGTTGAAGTCATATGGGTTATCATTACCATGTCATATATAGAAGAAATCTCCGATAACAGGCTGAAAAACCATGAAAAAAGTGAGGTCAAAATGACTGGCGGTGTAGAGACGTTTTCACTCGATGAAAATCATTGGCAGGGAGTTAGCCTGACGCCTAGTGCGGCAAAACAAATTAAAAAATTAATGGTACAAACTCCAAACAGTAAAGGACTATCCCTTGGCGTAAAACAGTCAGGATGTGCGGGATTTGGCTATGTGTTCGAAATGATAGAAAACCCTACGGATGACCACTTATTATTTGAGTTGGATGGCGCACATCTGTATGTACCGAAACAAGCAATGCCATTTATTGATGGCACAGTGGTGGATTATGTCCAAGAAGGGCTGAATCACATTTTTAAATTCAATAACCCGAAAGCTCAACATGCCTGTGGGTGTGGTGAAAGCTTTGGCGTTTAACTTGTGAAGCTAGATTATGTCTCAGAGCAATGTAGAAGTTGGCGAAGAAGTTCAAAGCTGGCTTGATGAAAAGCGCTATAAAGAAGGCTTTTTTACCCAAGTCGCAACCGATGAAATGGCGAAAGGTTTAAATGAAGATGTGGTTCGCGCTATTTCCGCAAAACGTAATGAACCAGAATGGATGCTTCAATTTCGCCTTGATGCCTTTAATCACTGGAAGGGTATGGAAGAGCCTCATTGGCTAAAAGCAAATTATCCAAACCTTGATTATCAAGATTATAGCTATTATTCAGCTCCGTCTTGTGGTGCGTGTGATGATACTTGTGGCTCACAGTCAGGTGCAACACAAACTACCGGTGCAGTTGAAGAAAATAATTATTTAACTGCGGAAGTGGAAGATGCATTTAAGCAGCTAGGTGTGCCTGTTCGTGAAGGTAGTGCTGTTGCTGTGGATGCTATTTTTGACTCCGTTTCTGTTTCGACGACTTATCGTGGTGATTTAGCAAAACATGGGATTATTTTCTGCTCATTTGGTGAAGCTATCCATGAATATCCAGAATTAGTTCAAAAATACTTGGGTAGTGTAGTCTCCAGCCATGACAATTTCTTTGCTGCATTAAATGCGGCTGTGGCTTCTGATGGCACCTTTGTCTATATCCCCAAAGGGGTTCGTTGCCCAATGGAGTTATCGACCTATTTTCGTATAAATGCGGCGAAAACCGGACAATTCGAGCGTACGATCTTAATTGCGGATGAAGGCAGTTATGTCAGTTATATCGAAGGTTGTTCAGCACCAGTTCGAGATAGCTATCAGCTACATGCTGCGGTAGTCGAAGTCATTATTCATAAAGATGCAGAAGTTAAGTATTCCACGGTACAAAACTGGTTCTCAGGTGGAGACAGTGAAGCTGGTGGAATTTTAAACTTTGTGACTAAGCGTGCGCTCTGTGAAGGTGAAAACTCGAAAATGTCGTGGACACAATCAGAGACTGGCTCAGCAATTACATGGAAATACCCAAGCGTGATCCTCAAAGGGGATAACTCTGTGGGAGAATTTTTCTCTGTAGCACTGACAAACGGTAATCAGCAAGCGGATACTGGAACTAAAATGATCCACATTGGCAAAAATACGCGCTCAACCATTATTTCGAAAGGAATATCTGCGGGTAAAAGCCAGAATAGCTATCGCGGGTTAGTCAAAATTCTGCCAAGTGCACATAACGCTCGTAACTTCACGCAATGTGACTCAATGCTAATTGGCACACAGTGTGGTGCACATACTTTCCCATATGTGGAAGTTAAAAATAATACGGCGCACTTAGAGCATGAAGCGACGACTTCACGTATTGGTGAAGATCAGCTGTTTTACTGCTTGCAGCGTGGTATCAGTGAAGATGATGCTATCTCTATGATCGTTAATGGATTCTGTAAAGATGTTTTCTCAGAACTACCATTAGAGTTTGCCGTTGAGGCACAAAAATTATTGGCTATCAGCTTAGAACACAGTGTGGGCTGATCCTAACAAGTTTAGTTGCGCACTAGCGCTAAAGGCATGTTGATATGTTAAGCATTAAAGATTTACACGTCAGTGTAGAAGGTAATGAAATATTAAAAGGGTTATCGCTGGAAATTAAACCTGGTGAAGTTCACGCGATTATGGGACCTAACGGTTCAGGAAAAAGTACATTATCAGCAACGCTGGCAGGTCGTGAAGATTATGAAATTGACAGCGGCGAAGTCATATTTAATGGTAAGGATTTACTCGCGCTAGATCCTGAAGATCGCGCAGGAGAGGGGATTTTTCTGGCGTTTCAATACCCAGTAGAGATTCCGGGTGTGAGTAACCAATTTTTCTTACAAACCTCGGTTAATGCGGTGCGTGAGTATCGTCAGCAAGAATCTTTAGACCGTTTTGATTTTCAAGATTTTATCGAAGATAAAATTGCGTTGTTAGATATGCCACAAGATTTGCTAACACGCTCAGTCAACGTAGGCTTCTCGGGCGGTGAGAAAAAACGTAACGATATCTTACAAATGGCTGCATTGGAGCCGAAGTTATGCATTTTAGATGAAACAGATTCAGGTTTAGATATTGATGCATTAAAAATTGTTTCTAATGGTGTGAATTCCCTACGTACACCAGAGCGTTCATTTATTATTGTGACGCACTATCAGCGAATTTTAGACTATGTAAAACCAGATTTTGTTCATGTTCTGTATCAAGGGCGAATCATCAAATCCGGTGATTTCAGTTTAGCGAAAAAACTGGAGGAGCAAGGCTATGGCTGGCTTATTGACCAACAGTGATAGAGCAGTAAAAAGTGCTCAAGTCTCTGAGCTTAATCAGCAAGCAATGGCAAACTTTGCTCAACTATTTGAACATCGTTCAGGCGAAAAGTCTCAACATGCGCAAACGCATTGGGAGATTGCAAAATATGTTGGATTGCCTAAATTTCGTCATGAAGATTGGCACTATACTCCGCTAGAAACGGTTCTACGTACTCAGTATCATTTCAGTGATCCAGAGTCGGTACTTAAACCTAATGCCGATATAGCATTAGAAATAGATGCTTACCGGATTACTCTTGTTGATGGGCGCTATAATGCAGAATTAAGCTCCATTGATATGGGGGAATTTCAGGTTACATTGCTGGATAGCCAAGATGTATTGCCAGATGCCGTCAACAGCGAAATTTTTCTTCATCTAACGGAATGTTTGGCACCACAACCGTTATTAATTAATTTAGCGGCGAATAAAGTGGCTTCTAAACCTCTCTATTTACTCAATATTTCGAGTGGTAGTGTGAATTCTCAAGGGACGAATATGAGCCAATATCGTTATCATCTCACCCTTGGAAATAACAGTCAGAGCGAAGTCATTGAACATTTTGTGAGTTTGGATAATCAGCCTCATTTGACGGGAGGGCGTTTAACGGTAGAAATTGGAGATAACGCTCAATTATCTCATTTCAAACTTGTTACAGAGAATCCATCTGCTCAGCATTTTGCGCATAACGACATGATTGTTGGGCGTGATAGCCAAGTGAAAAGCAGTAGTTTTCTATTGGGTGCAGGCTTATTACGTCACCATACCAGTTCACGTCTTGAGGGTGAGAATACGCAGTTTGAGCTCAATAGTTTGGTATTACCACAAGGAACAGAGATAGCGGATACCCGCAGTTATCTTGAGCATAATGCTTGCTATTGTTCTAGCCGCCAATTACATAAAGTCATCGGGATGGACAGCAGTAAAACAGTATTTAATGGGATGATTAAAGTCGCACCGAATGCACTAAAAACTGATGGGCAGATGACAAACAATACATTGTTATTGGGTGAAAAAGCGGAGATAGATACCAAGCCACAATTGGAAATTTACGCGGATGACGTGAAATGTGGACATGGTGCAACGGTCGGACGAATGGATGATGAGCAGTTATTCTATTTGCGTTCGAGGGGAATTAGTCACCAAGCAGCAAAGCAAATGATCATCAATGCCTTCGCTGCAGAACTAACCGAGTCTATTGATATTGCAGGGCTAAAATCGGCCGTAATGGCGAACATTCACCAACGTTTAGCGGGGGGGTAAATCGATGGCTTTTGATGTTGAAACAGTAAGGCAGGATTTTCCTGCCTTAGCACAATCGGTGAACGGGCATCCATTAGTATATTTGGATAGTGCTGCAAGTGTTCAGAAGCCACAACTAGTGGTTGAATGTGAAAGCCAATTTACACTCCATCACTATGCTGCCGTGCATCGTGGCGTTCATACTCTTAGTGCGAATGCGACGACCTTGATGGAAGAGGTTCGCCAAAAAGCAGCGGATTTTCTTCATGCAAAGTCTCAAGATGAAATTATTTTCGTCAAAGGGACTACGGAAGGCATCAACTTAGTTGCTAATAGCTTTGGACGACAGTTTATTAATGACGGTGATAACATTGTTATTACCGAAATGGAGCACCATGCCAATATTGTTCCATGGTTCATGTTGGCAGAAGAGATTGGTTGTGAAATCCGAGTGTTACCTATCTTGGATGATGGGAGCTTAGATCTTTCTCAATTAGATACATTGATTGACCAGCGCACTAAATTACTCAGTTTTACCCACATTTCTAATGTGCTAGGAACGGTAAATCCAGTAAAAAAAATCATCCAACAAGCACGCAGTATTGCCATAGAGAAAGAGGGTGATTTAGCTATTTTAGTGGATGGCGCTCAAGGTGCTATGCACCAAATAGTCGATGTACAAGCTTTGGACTGTGATTTTTATGTGTTTTCGGGGCACAAACTGTATGGCCCGACGGGAATTGGTATCTTATATGGTAAAAAATCACGACTAGAAAAAATGCCACCGTGGGAAGGGGGCGGAGCAATGATCCGGCAGGTCAGTTTCACTACCGGTATTACGTTTGCGGATATCCCATGGAGATTCGAGGCTGGAACACCGAATATTAGTGGTATTATTGGGTTAGGTGCTGCGTTCGATTACCTTAATCAGCTTGGCCTTGCCAATGCATTTGCCCATGAAAAACAGATTATTGAGTATGCATCCGAATTGCTTCAACAGGTTCCTTCACTACGTTTATATGGAAATAATCAGCGTGAGGGCGTGATAGCGTTCAATTTGGGTGAACATCATGCTTATGATATTGGCGCATTTTTAGACAGATATGGCATCGCTATTCGTACCGGACATCATTGTGCTATGCCGCTTATGGAACGCTATAATGTCCCTGCTATGTGTCGTGCATCGGTGGGGGTTTATACACAAAAGCATGATATCGAAGCATTGTATAATGCGCTATTACGTATAAAAAAATTATTAGGTTAACGATTTAATTTACGGTATTTCAAAGGAAGATGTATGTCAGCATTACCCGATGAAGCGAAACTTTTACGCAATTTTGAACGCTGTCAGGATTGGGAAGAACGCTACTTATATATGATTGAACTAGGTGGTCGATTACCGGAGTTATCACTCGACCAAAGAGTTGATGCTAACTTAATTGCAGGTTGCCAGAGTCAAGTCTGGATTGATATGCAAAAACAGGACGATGGCCAAATTTTGCTAGCGGGTGACAGCGATGCTGCAATTGTTAAGGGGCTAGTAGCGATCGTTATCATTTTATTTCAAGGAAAGACGCCTGAGCAAATTCTTGCAATTGATGTAAAAGGCTTTTTCCAAAAATTAGAATTGGAGCAACATCTTACTCCATCTCGTACCCAAGGTCTCAACGGGATGATCAAGTCAATTTTAGCTAGAGCCAACGAACTTCTCTAATTAAATGTGGGAAATTATATGAATTTCCCACACTTTTCATATATTTCCATTCTTGATTTTTAAAAACTAACGCACTGTATTTATTAGATAAATTAAATTTAAATCTTTATGTGATTATTAAATAATGAGCTATTAATTTATTTAAATATTTATTAAGTATTAAAGACTATCAAGATAGTTGCTATTATGAGCGATATTGTTTGAATATTTGTAATAACCTTATTTTCCTTGGAGTAGGTATGAAAAAAGTTTTGACGGCGGTGAGTTTGTTTGTCATGAGCGCAGTGCTGACACCTGCACAGTCCAAAGAATATTTATTGCCAGATAATAATACGCGCTTAATTGGGGAGAATGCCACATACGTAGTGCCTAATGATGGTCGCCCTTTAGAAGCAATAGCGAGTGAGCATGAAATTGGTTTACTTGCGATGCTAGAAGCGAATCCAGGTACTGACCCTTATTTGCCTGAGGCGGGCAAAGAACTGATTATCCCTTCACAAATGTTATTACCATCTACACCAAGAACTGGGGTTGTTATTAATTTAGCCGAATTGCGTTTGTATTATTTCCCAGCAAACAGTAAGAAAGTCATTGTTTATCCTATAGGGATTGGTCAGTTAGGTCGTGATACTCCAGAAATGGTCACGTCAATTAGCCAGCTGATTAAAGATCCAACATGGACACCAACCACAAATATACGTAAACATTATGCTAAACAAGGGATCACTTTACCGGCGGTAGTTCCAGCTGGCCCTGAAAACCCAATGGGGCTGTATGCTTTACGCCTTTCCTATGGTAAAGGGGAGTATTTGATCCATGGAACTAACGCAGATTTCGGGATTGGCATGCGAGTTAGTTCGGGTTGCATTCGTTTACGTCCACATGATATCGAAGCATTATTTAAATCAGTACCGAAAGGAACACGAGTGCAGGTAATTGACCAGCCGGTTAAATACTCAAAAGAAGCCGATGGTAGTTACTATATTGAAGTCCATCAGCCATTATCACGTAAAGAAACGGATGACCCTCAAACGATGCCTATTAAGCTACCGGATGATTTAAAAGCATTCCTAGCAAATGAAGGCATTGATAAAGCGCTGGTGGAGCAAGAGCTAGCGAGACGTTCAGGGATACCTGTACGGGTTAACCGTGACCAGAATATTGACTCAAATCGTCAATATCCGAAGTTAAAACCAATTGAACCATTTAAAATTACCCAGCCACAGCCAGTATTTGAAGGGGCGGTAAAATCATCAATCCCTGCAAAATATCAGTCATCTCAAGGCTAGTAACGAACAATAAACATAGATAGCTACTAAATAAATGAGGGCCTATAAAAATAGGCCCTCATAAAATACTAATTCAGCTTAAAAAGCTTTTCTAGATAACAATCAAATCGAACTTATTTTTTGTAAGTACGGACTTGGTTGTCCAGACGTTGGTTCGCACGAGCTGCTTCTTCTTGTGCAGTCTGTACGTCAGAACGCAGAGACTGAACATCGTTGCTCAGTTGATCAACTTTACCGTTCAGAGTTTGCACGTCTGAAGAGAGTTTCTGCACTTCAGTGCTGTTAGAACAACCCGCCAGTAATGCTGAAGCTAATACGATAGAGCCCAGTACAATTTTAGTACGAATCATTATTTTACCCTCTAGATTGATTTATCTTGAAAATATAAAAGCAAGCAACCAAAAAATAGACTTAAGAGTATTATCTTAAAGCTACCTCTATCCCTTTAAAACAACCTAATGTAAATTAGGGTATGGTACTCACTAAGTCTTATGCTAGTACTTAATTCAGAAATTTGCTAGAAATACTTTGTATTTAGCTGTGATAAAAGGCAAAAAAATTTAAATTAGGGATTGTTTGGGTTGATATTTGAGCATTGAATTATCCTTTTGTGATTGTCTTTTTAAATAATCTAAAAATAGTCGTTAAGGCTTTTTTAATAAAATAAAAATTATTTTACAATAGCATAAAATGTTAAATTTGTAGGGATAACAAAATTAAGGAAATAAAAAAGCCCTACTGCTAATTTAGCAATAGGGCTAATAGAATAACGTTATTAAGTTAAGCGCTTACAGGACGTGTACAGAAGAGGTATTAGTGGTTCCACTTTGTACTAATGCACCAGAGACCATGACAACGGCATCACCAGCAGCAGCTAAACCACTTTCAAGTGCTGCACGTTTACCTTCGCGATAGAAATCATCCGTTGATTCAAATGGTCCGACAATCATTGGAATAACACCTTTTACTAATAGTAACTGACGCGCAGTTTCTTCATTAGTTGTTAAGGCTAAAATCGGTGCAGTTGGAAAGTATTTACGTACAGATTTTGCTGATTTACCACCATAGGTTGCCACTACAATTAATGGTACATCCAGTTTTTCTGACATCTCAACAGCACCACGGCAAACAGCTTCAGTAACACGTAAGCGTTGAGTCGGCTTTTGAGTTTCGATGCGAGTAGGCATAACGCGATCAGTACGTTCGCAGATAGTGGCCATAATAGTAACTGCTTCGATAGGGTATTTACCTTTGGCACTTTCACCAGACAGCATAACCGCATCAGTACCATCTAAAATGGCGTTAGCAACGTCACCTGCTTCAGCGCGAGTAGGGCGTGGGTTTTTGATCATAGAATCCAGCATTTGGGTTGCAGTAATAACAACTTTACGTGCTTGAACACATTTCTCAATCATCATTTTTTGCGCGAAGATAACTTCTTCGACTGGAATTTCTACACCTAAGTCACCACGAGCAACCATGATACCGTCAGAGGCTTCAAGGATTTCGTCGAAGTTATTTAAACCTTCTTGGTTTTCAATTTTAGAGATGATTTGGATGTTTTCGCCACCATGTTTTTTCAGATGAGCGCGAATTTCTTCAACATCAGAACGTTTACGGATGAAAGATGCTGCAACAAAGTCAACACCTTGCTGACAACCGAATACTAAGTCTTCTTTATCTTTTTCTGCAAGAGCGGGTAAGCCAATAGAAACACCTGGTAAGTTAACACCTTTTTTCTCACCGAGGTCACCATTGTTGAGGACTTCACAGATCACTTCTGTCGCGGTGACATTGGTTACTTTCATACCAATTAAACCGTCATCAACTAATACGGTGTCGCCTACTTTCAAATCTTTGGTTAAACCAGGGTAGGTTACTGCGACTCTATCTTTGTTACCAATGACTGAAGTATCTGTTGTAAAGGCAAAGGTTTGTCCTGCGACTAGAGAAACGTCATTACCGCCTTCCAGTTTCATCGTACGGATTTCAGGACCTTTTGTATCCAGCAGGATAGCTGCTTGTTTACCTGTTTTTGCACATACAGAACGAAGGTTTTTGATACGTTGACCATGTTCTTCATAATCACCGTGGGAGAAGTTCAGACGCATGACGTTCATGCCAGCATCCAGTAATTGAGTTAATTTCTCTTCGGATTCGGTTTTTGGGCCGATGGTACAAACAATTTTGGTTTTTTTCATGGCAGTCTATCTAATGGTTATAAAGGAAATCGGTATTGCCGCCGATGCTTAATGCGCAAAATTAGTATGTTGCGCAACTCATTTATAAGAATAGGCGACAGTCTAGTGTTAAAAATCCAATTACACTTAAAACGTCTCTTTTTGACTCTGATTATAGTGTAGATGACATTTTATGATAAAGCTAACTTACTGATTTACGGCTGGTGAAACCTTTCAGCCTTTACGAGTATTATAGACAACATCAAACTGTGAGACAAATCAAATTTTTCAAAATTTAATGCAGAAGTAATTAAGATCAAATAACCGTGAGATTTTATAAATGAAAGATTGTTGCGCAACAAAATAAGGCAATTTTAAAGGACAATCAAGTCAAATATGATAATTGAAGAAACAAGATTAAGATGAAGTTAAATGGTGCGTCCGAGTAGACTCGAACTACCGACCCCCACCATGTCAAGGTGGTGCTCTAACCAACTGAGCTACGGACGCACTGGCGATAATGACGCGTTTACAGCTAATTATCGATTTGAATGGTGCGTCCGAGTAGACTCGAACTACCGACCCCCACCATGTCAAGGTGGTGCTCTAACCAACTGAGCTACGGACGCACTGAAAATGATTACGTGTTTACAGTTAATTACTGATTTAAATGGTGCGTCCGAGTAGACTCGAACTACCGACCCCCACCATGTCAAGGTGGTGCTCTAACCAACTGAGCTACGGACGCATATCAGTAAATACTGCTCTAACAACGGGGACGAATATTAACGTTCTGCCATCAATCTGGCAAGGGGAAAATGTAATTTTGCGATAGTTTGCTCGTATTTAAAACTATCTGAGCCAAAACACATCTCACCTTGCCAATAAATGATTAAATTTACGCCAATTAGCGAGTTGACTTGAGCAATATAACGCTATCTTGTTGACGATGGATCCACAATATTCGAGTTGCCATACCAATAGCTGATGCCGTTAACCCAATAATAAAGCCAATCCAAAAGCCTTTCGGTCCCATAGGCTCAGTAATTAAGTCTGTTAAAGCCAAGATATAGCCAGATGGTAGGCCTAAAATCCAATAAGCCGTAAAGGTAATAAAGAAGATCGAACGGGTATCTTTATATCCACGTAATACACCAGTACCAATAACTTGCACAGAATCTGATAGTTGATAAATCGCCGCATAGAGCATTAAGCTTGATGCCAAGACAACGACTTCTGGGTTCTTGTTATACATCATCGCGATGGGTTCGCGGAAAATGGTTGTCACAATGGCGGTTAAACACGCTAATGTTAGACCTACTGCCAGCGCGGTATAAGATGAGACTTTAGCGGCTTCCGTTGATTGGCGACCTAAGTTATAACCCACACGTATAGTCGCTGCGATCCCTAAAGAAAGTGGGAACATAAACATCACAGAGCTAAAGTTTAATGCAACCTGATGCCCTGCAACAGCAACCACACCTAGTGGGGCGACTAATAGCGCAACCACGGCAAATAGGGTAACTTCAAAAAAGAGTGCTAAACCAATTGGGGTTCCGAGGACAATAATCCGCTTTAAAATATTTGGATTTGGTGATGAAAATGTCTGTGTTGGGCGGATATCACGTTGATTATGCGCTCTTTTCACATACCATCTCATCATTATGCACATTGCCCAATAGACGGTAGCTGTAGCAACACCACAGCCTACGCCACCCAATGCAGGGGCACCAAAATGGCCATAGATAAAGATATAGTTAACAGGAATATTGACCATCAACCCCAAGAAACCAATGACCATTCCCGGTTTAGTTTTAGACAATCCTTCACATTGGCTACGATAAACCTGATAGAAAAGATAACCGGGAGCGCCCCACATAATCGCGTGAAGAAAGCGTACTGATTTTTCTGCTAATTCTGCATCAATATGCTGCATATTACCGATGATCAGCTTGCTATTATAAAGTAATAGCATGATTCCGATGCTTAAAATAAATGCGAGCCAAAGACCTTGTTGAACTTGGTCTCCAATTAAATTTCTGCGACCAGAACCATTCATTTGAGCAATGATTGGGGTTAAGGCCATTAAAATCCCTTGCCCAAGCAATATTGCAGGCAACCAAATAGAAAAACCAACCGCTACAGCAGACATCTCTATTTCACTAACACTTCCTGCCATAATTGTGTCCACAAAACCCATTGCGGTTTGTGAAAATTGGGCAAAAAAGATAGGAATTCCGAGAGCTAATAAGCTACGCGCTTCTGTAATGTATTTCTGCACGCATACACCTTTACAATAAAATGAATGATGAAACAAAAAGGAGGAATAAAACTTATGTTTGACTAAAAATCAGATAGTTAATGCTAACCTCTTATTCTATCTCTTTTAGGTAATCAATCCAATAAAGTTCTTGCCAATAAGAATAAAACAGCACATTCGTGTACAGATTGTTTAATTGTTTTGTATATACAGCATAAATAGTACCACTCAAATAAGATAGATCTCTGAAAATTCTTAGGTAAACTGAGTCCATAAATCCACTGCACTGAGAGTTATTATGTTTACAGGCATTGTTCAGGGTACCGCCCCAATTATTGAAGTCACAGAAAGAGCAAACTTTCGCACTCATGTTATGAAACTCACGCCTGAATTATTAGTCGGTTTAGAAACAGGCGCTTCGGTGGCTCATAACGGTTGTTGTTTAACTGTCACTAAAATTGAAGGTGAAAAAGTTAGCTTTGATTTAATCAAAGAAACATTACGCCTAACCAATTTAGGTGAGTTAAAGGAAGGGGATGTTGTTAATATTGAGCGCGCTGCTAAATATGGTGATGAAATAGGTGGGCATGTTGTTTCTGGGCATATTGTCACCACCGCAGAAATCAGTAAGATTTTCACCTCTGAAGATAACCATCAAATTTGGCTATCTATCTATGATAAGTCCCTCATGAAATATATTTTGCACAAAGGCTTTGTGGCAATCGATGGGATTAGTTTAACGGTAGGTGACGTGATTAATAACCGTTTTTGTGTTCATTTGATCCCTGAGACATTAGCAAGAACAACATTAGGTAAAAAGCGTTTGGGTGATAAAGTCAATATTGAGATTGACCCACAAACTCAGGCAATCGTTGATACGGTAGAGCGTGTATTACATCAAAAAGAACAAGATAAATTGTTGCAACAAGAACAAACACAGGAACTATCGGCTCAACAGGAATAGCGATTTAGGATTTAAGTCATTGGTGAGGCTATAGCTTAAGTTTAAGCCATAGCCTATAAAATCATCAATTATTGAAAGTTGTGAGCTATAATTTCTCACTGAAATTAACCGAAAATATTGCGTTGTCGCGTTCAATTGCATCGACGAGTCGTTTAAAGTGAACGCTGTTTTGGTACATTTCTAAGTCTTGCCGGCTTTCCCACTCTTCAAAAACAATATAGCCATTTTCTTTTGCCATAAGGTCATATTGCAAACATCCTTTTTCCCGACGGCTATGCTTCGCTATATCCCGAACGATCTTTTTAGTCAGATACCCATCTGTTTTTTCTGTAGTAATTTGGGCATATACAACAATACTCATACCGTTCTCCTTTTGTATTAAGAACTATCTTAATGGAGACTTTGTTTTTGTATTGTAAAAAAGCGAATAGTTTGATTTCAAAAACGCCGTCGGCGTCATAGTAAAGTATCGTTTAAAATCGCGATAAAAGTGGGATTGATCATAATAGCCTGTTTCAAACCAGCGATAGGTATCTTGTTCTTTTACCATGGTTTTTAATACATGTTCAAGACGGCAATTGATCTGGTAACGTTTTGGTGTGATACCAAATTCTTTTAGAAACTCTTTTTGTATCAAACGAGCACTATAGCCAGTGTCATTTGCTATTTCCGTTATTTTTTTCTCTGGATTACGGTATAGCGTATTGAGAACCTGATCAATAAAGTGAGTTTTCTTTGTCGCTTTATTTGCGTAGAAATAATCGTGTAATTCTTTAAAGGAATAGTTAGCCAATGATTTAAACCAATTATCGTTCCAAATATGGCTCAGTGGCATAGGAGTATCTGTAAAGTTTAAGGTTCGTAGAGGAAGTAAAAAGCGTAATGCATCATGACGAATACGTAAGACCATAACCGTGGCATTGTTAGGAATTGCAGTAAAAATATTAATTCTTGGAATGATGAGTTGATATGGATTTATAGATGTATGGGCGTCAGTGGACATGCTGATATTGGTCGAAGAAATCCATATTTCCGCACCAGTGCCTGGAAATATTTTAATAGGAGATGTGAACTTCTTGATGATTAAAATTGAGCTCACAAACTCTTTTAATTCATCTGGTGGGTAATACTGTTTTAGCATGGCTCTCAAAAACTCATCATTGAATGATTTTATGATAGCCTGTTTTGAATATAAAATTAACCCTATAAATTATTCGTAACTAATTGAAGATAAAAAAGCCACATCGCTTATTGAAGTGTGATGTGGCTAAGTCGTGGCTAGTTGAAATAATTAGGAATTATGTTGGTACTCAGCACGCTTTACCTCATTATTCGACTTTACGGCACAACGTTGCATCCAATAACCAATAATCATCGGAATAATAGTAAACGCCATAACGCCAGTTGTTGCGAGTAATGGGTTGAAAGCAAGAGCAGAGACAAGCAAGCTAGCTAAGAAGCACAAACCGAGTTGCAGTGCATTCTGTAAAGCGGCCGCTTTGCCACTGGCGGTTGGGAATGCATTCAGTGCTTTCGAAACCGCAATGGGATAGGAGGCTCCATTCATCGCTGCCATAAAGCAGAATGGAATTAGAATTAAGGTTAATGTTGGTTGGCTATACAGTGCCATGATAAACAGTATGGACATACTAATAGCATAACCAATTAATAATAATGGGAATAACAGCTCAGCTCGCACTTTTATCAAAACAAAGCGGCAGCCGTATCCACCGACAATAAATGCCAGAGTTTGCGGGATGTAGCTTAAGCCGATGTCAGCAGGGTTAAAGCCCATATCACGTAAGATAAATGGTGAGCCAGTTAACCATGCAAAAAAACCTGCGCTACAAGAAGCATAAATCAGCACGTTTCCACTAAAGATACGGGAACTCATTAATTTTGAAAAAGAAATTTTATCTGATGGAGATTTTTCTTCTAAAACTGTTTTTGGCGTGATTTTCTTTAAAAATAAAGTCGGCAGAAGCAACAGAACGCCAACCATCATAAGAACAACAAAAATAAACTCCCAATCTTTATGCTCTAATACCCAAGCACCCAATAGTGGCGCTAAAGCCGGAGACAGAGCAACAAGAGGCATAATTGAAGCAAAGACTTTTTGAGTATCTGCTTCATCATAGCGATCAATAACTAATGCTTGCCAGAGTACTGCAGCCGAACATACACCGACAGCCTGTAAAAAGCGCAGTATTAACAATTGAGTTGCATCTGTAACCCACAACATTCCGAGGCAACTAATAATAAATAGTGATAATCCAGCGATCAGAATTGGCTTACGACCTAAT
This sequence comes from Providencia rustigianii DSM 4541, assembly GCF_000156395.1. Classification (GTDB taxonomy): domain Bacteria; phylum Pseudomonadota; class Gammaproteobacteria; order Enterobacterales; family Enterobacteriaceae; genus Providencia; species Providencia rustigianii. The sequence goes on along the minus strand of NZ_GG703817.1, from coordinate 659,534 downwards.
TTATCTGAAAGGGGCCCCCACAGTAGTTGAGCAAAAGCAAAACCAGCTAAAAAAATACTGAGTGAAGCGCTGATAGCACCTTCAGTTGTATTCAGGGAGGTTTGCATAGCACCAAAGGCAGGCAGATACATATCGATGGCCAAAAAACCTAGCATGCTTAACCCTGCAAGGTAAATCAGAAAACCGGAAGAGTTTTTTGTCGCAGTATTGGTCATAGTATTTTACTTAATTAATATTTGAAATAATGTTAACGATTATCTTATTGTATAGGCTGTTTTTTTACATTGTGAAACGGTAATATTTGGACTCTGTTATCAAATATTTTGAAAGGAACGCGTATGTGGTCAGCGCATGCACTTGAAGTAATTGATGCTGTTGCTCGAACGGGAAGTTTTAGCGGTGCCGCCGAAGAGCTGCATCGTGTGCCTTCTGCAATCAGTTATACTGTAAAGCAAATTGAGGAGTGGCTTGCTGTACCTCTATTTGAACGACGCCATCGTGATGTTGTGCTCACTGAAGCGGGTGTTATTTTTATCAAGGAAGGACGATCAGTTATCAAAAAAATGACTGATACCCGCCATATGTGTCAGCAAGTGGCAAATGGCTGGCGTGGGCAATTTAGTATTGCTGTGGATTGTATTGTTAAACCACAGCGAACAGAGCAATTGATCTTGGATTTTTATCGACATTTTCCTGACATCGAATTATTTATTCACCCTGAGGTTTTTAATGGGGTATGGGATGCCTTAGCTGATGGGCGTGTAGATGTGGCTATCGGTGCTACACGCGCGTCTCCAATTGGTGAGCGTTACAGTTTTCGTGATATGGGATTTATGTCTTGGCGCTGTGTTGCTAGTCCTGATCATCCGTTAGCTCAAATTGAAAACAAGCTTTCTGATGACCAAATGCGTCAATATCCTAGCTTATGTTTAGAGGATACATCACGCAGTTTACCTAAAAGAGATACATGGGCACTGGATAACCAGCGACGCTTAGTGGTGCCATACTGGGAGAGTGGATTAACTTGTTTGATGAATGGTCTTTGCGTTGGAATGGTACCGGAACACCGTGCAGCACCATTATGTGAACAAGGGAAGTTGGTGGAGTTAAAGCTATCACAACCATTTCCATCGAGCCCTTGTTGTTTAACTTGGGTAGAGAATAATCCTTCTCCAGCGTTGAGTTGGTTACTGGATTATCTTGGCGATAGTGAAACCCTCAACGCTGAATGGTTATCGTCCTGAATAAGGCATCCTTATCGACGATAATCAATAAATGGACCATCCGCGACAGAGCGACGCTCAACTAAGCGAGGATGAACTTCAATCGTCTGTGCATCTTCGCGTTTATTAACAATACGGTCGAGCAACATCGTAAATGCCATCTGACCTAAACGTTCTTTAGGTTGATGGATGGTAGTCAATGCAGGGGTAAAATAACGAGCATTACGCACATTATCATAACCAATAATGGAAATATCTTGTGGGACGCGCAAGCCCATTTCATCAGCAGCGCAGATGGCTCCCATCGCCATAATATCCCCACCACAGAAGACGGCAGTAGGGCGATGCTTATTACTTAAAATTTGCATCATGGCTTTATAGCCGGATTCTGGTTCGAAATCCCCTTGAACGATCCATTCATCTCTTAGGGTAACCTTGGCTTCTTCCATGGCCTTTTTAAAGCCAGTAAGCCGCCCTATACCTGTGTTTCTTTCAAGGGAGCCAGGGATCACTCCAATGTCACGATGACCTCGATCAATTAAGTAACGCCCAGCAAGATAACCACCATGGAAAGAGTTATCAATAATACTATCTGTAAAGTCGCCTCGAGATGTACCCCAATCCATTACGACCATGGGGATATTGCGATAGTCTTCCAGCATACTGATAAGAGTGTCAGGGTATTCGGAACACATCACCAATAAGCCATCAACACGCTTTTGCGCTAACATTTGCAGATAGGCTTTTTGTTTACCTAAGTTACTATGGGAGTTACATAAAATTAGGGTATAGCCTTTTTCATAGCAACTATTTTCTACCGACTCAATAACTTCAGCAAAATAGGGCGCTTCACTTGATGTTGCCAGTAAGCCAATAGACTTTGTATGGTTGACTTTTAAACTACGGGCAACCGCACTTGGTGAATAATTAAGCTCTTTGATGGCAGCCCAAACGGCTGTCTTTGTATCATCAGCGACAAAACGCGTCTTGTTGATAACATGGGAGACGGTTGTGGTGGAGACGCCAGCACGCTTCGCCACATCTTTAATCGTTGCCATGGGAAGAAAAAACTCCTGACCAGACTTGGTCTCTAAAAGAATTCTAGTTAAATAATTACCTGCATATTGATGCATTGACCCTTTACAAGCAATAATTTAGCGATTTGTTATCGATTTTGTCTGATCTAGCGCAAAAACGAAAGAAATAATTGATGTTATAACATGTGACATAAGCACTGGTTTTGCATTTTTGTGGATGTATACTAAATTAACCGTTGTATTGGCATGGTTAATATTACTTCAACTTCTTTACTTTAAATGAGAGGAACTCATGGATACAGATTTTAAATATGGATTAATGGCGGCAATGGGCTCTTTAGTTGTAATTATTCTTTTTGCCGTACATATTTTTTGATTTCTTTTTTCACCACCATTGAAGGTGAAAAACAATTAAGGGCGAGTATGATACTCGCCCTTAATCATTTTAGATCTGAACTACAATTAAGCCAGATTTTCTTCAACAAATTTCCAGTTAACCAGCGCCCAGAAGTTTTCTAAGTATTTTGGACGTGCGTTACGGTAGTCGATATAGTAAGCATGTTCCCAGATATCAACAGTCAAAATAGGTTTATCATCACCAGAAATTGGTGTTGCTGCGTTAGATGTATTAACGATAGCTAGACTACCATCAGCTTTTTTAACTAACCAAGTCCAACCTGCGCCAAAATTTTTAATAGCAGCATCTGTGAATTGCTCTTTGAACTGAGCAAAAGAACCGAATGCTTTATTGATAGCTTCTGCAACTTTGCCAGTAGGTTCGCCACCTGCATTAGGGGCTAAGCAGTGCCAATAAAAAGTGTGGTTCCAAACTTGAGCGGCGTTATTGAATACACCAGCCTCAGAAGTTTTAATGATTTCTTCTAAAGACAAACCTTCAAATTTAGTCCCTTTGATTAGGTTGTTCAGGTTAACAACATAAGTATTATGGTGTTTACCGTAATGATATTCTAAGGTCTCTGCAGAGATATGAGGTTCTAAAGCATCTTTAGCATACGGTAGAGCTGGTAATTCAAAAGACATTGCGTACTCCTTGATTGCTTTTATTCAATATTTAGGGTGTTTGCTCGTAAAATGAGCTGAAATTGTTCTTACTTCTATTATTACAGCTAAAACGTTAACGTCGTATTATGCTGTTTGATATATCATTTAATTATCATCATAGGATACAACTTTTAATAATAAAAAGCCTATCCCATGATGCTATTAATGACTAAGTTTTTGTTGGGTATATTCAAGTTTTACCTCGGCAACCTCTCCACTTTTAGCTTTTATTGAGTATGGAAAAGCATTCAGTGTTATTAATTTGCTAATATATTAACAAACAACAACCATAATTACACTGTAAAAACAGCGCAGTAAAATAGACATTTGTAAAATAGAACCAATGTACGCAGCTTTTCACCTTTTGAGTGAAGCAAGTAGGAGTGCTATAGTAATCACCTTACAAAACTGGCATATTGTATGAAACTATCACTGAGCTGTTTACGATGTTTTAACAGTGTCGAGAAGTCATTCCAGTTGATGAGTTCGGTATATAAAGAGGCGGGTAATACTGCTAATTGACTACAAAATCAGCACCCATGCTTTAGGAATTAGAAATGACAACAATTGAAAAAATTGAGCGCCAAGTTAAAGAAAATCCAATTTTATTATATATGAAAGGCTCGCCAAAGCTGCCAAGCTGTGGCTTTTCTGCTCAAGCAGTGCAAGCTCTATCTTCTTGTGGTGAGCGTTTTGCTTACGTTGATATTTTACAGAATCCAGATATCCGTGCAGAATTACCAAAATACGCCAACTGGCCAACATTCCCACAACTATGGGTCGATGGTGAATTAGTTGGTGGATGCGATATTATTGTTGAGATGTTCCAGCGTGGCGAGTTACAAACGCTAATTAAGGAAACTGCGGATAAATATCGTTCGGCGGATGACGCGGTCTCTGAATAGTTTACTGCTGTTGTAATTTGTTAAAGTTACATCAAGTAATAAAAACCGTATTAGTATTTTAAAGTCTAATACGGTTTTTTTATGTAGTTACTTACACTATTCGGATTCTGCGGGGAGGGGCCAACCACCGAGCTTCTTCCATTTATTCACGAGTTCGCAGAACAGGAGCGCAGTTCGATTGGTATCATATAATGCGCCATGAGCTTGTTTTCCATCAAAAGGAATTCCTGCGGTAACACAGGCTTTAGCCAAAATAGTTTGCCCAAAAACTAAGCCACTTAATGCGGCTGTATCGAAAGTGGCAAAAGGGTGGAAAGGATTACGTTTTAAGCCAGAACGCTCTGCTGCATTCATCACAAAGCTATGGTCAAAATTAGCGTTATGGGCCACCATTATGGCTCGATTACAGTCAGTATTTTTCATCCCTTTGCGGATCGTTTTAAATATGGCATGCAAAGCATCATATTCACTGACTGCACCGCGTAATGGATTTGTTGGGTCAATACCCGTGAATGCAAGCGCTGCAGGCTCTAGGTTAGCGCCCTCAAAAGGCTCCACATGAAAATGTAAAGTCTCATCAATAGATAACCAACCTTCATTATCCATTTTCAAAGTAATTGCCGCTATTTCTAATAGACCGTCCGTTTTAGGATTAAAGCCACCAGTTTCAACATCAATAACGACAGGGTAGTAACCTCGGAAGCGATTTACCAGTGAGTTAGGATTATTTTTTTCAGACATTTGACTTTCAGTTTACGGTTTCTGGTTGGCTTTTATTATGCCAAAGGGAATATATTTTTGTCGCTAAATACAATAGAAAATTTAGGTGGACATGAAAGCCACCTAAATTTTAAACAATTGAGTTGATTAGTGACCTAACCCTTTACTTGCACTTTTATTTTCAATTAATTCAATTTTATACCCATCAGGGTCTTCCACAAAGGCAATCACAGTAGAGCCACCTTTTACTGGGCCTGCTTCTCGAGTAATTTTTCCACCAGCTTGGCGAATATCATTACAGGTCTTTGCAACATCGTCTACACCGAGTGCAATATGCCCATAAGCATTACCCATTTCGTATTCAGTAACACCCCAGTTATAAGTTAGTTCAATCACTGCACCTTCGCTTTCATCGCTATAACCCACAAAAGCGAGAGAGTATTTATATTCAGGATTTTCACTCGTACGTAATAGACGCATACCCAAAACGTCGGTATAAAAATCAATGGAACGTTGCATATCAGTCACACGTAACATGGTATGAAGTAAGCGCATAAAATTCTCCCTATAAATTTTCACATCATAATGCCGAATCGATTTATCTATTAATATAACGTGGGTATATTGCTAAATACAGCGATTACAGTTTATTTTTTATTCAATTAATGGTTATATTCATTTTTTGGGAGTATATCATATATTTATGACTTTGATTGCGGGGAGGGATTAACTATGGCAGAACAACTTGAATTTTTTGAGATTCCTAGCCCTTGTCGCGGGATATGTCAAACCAATGAGCAGGGTTATTGCCGAGGTTGCTATAGGACTCGGGATGAAAGATTTGGATGGTTACAATTGACTAATGCTCAAAAACGTCATGTGGTTCGTTTATGCCGTCAACGGTTACTAAGAGCAAATAGTAAAAAAGTGATACAAGAAGAAATAATTGATCTGCAACAGTCACTTTTCTAATTTATTACGGTATGTAATTATTTTTATCTATATGCTTTAATATTAATAATTCAATCAATCGATTGTTGAAAAGATTCATATTAAATTATATTAGATTAAACTTATTTCGTAAGTTATCTTTCAATTAAATTTTATTTATAAAAATTAGTGATGGTATTATTCTGAACCCCTTGTAAAAAACATAACTTTAAGAATAACTATATTCTTTTGTTTTTAAACAATTTATTTGCTATTGCTTTTTTTATTGTTAGTTGTAATTACTATAAGGGTTAAAATAGATAGATTTGAAAGCAGAGTAAGGCTATTCTTATTAATAAGATAATTGATAGGTTATCTTATTAAGAAATTGAATTGTTTTTTTATAAAAATATGATTAATAATCAGGTTTGATGTCACCAAATAAGTCATTGATTATCACTATATATAGGTATTTGATAGGTAAATGGTCAATAAAATGTTGTCAATATAAAAGGAAATTAATATATAATTTAAAAAATAATATGTGTTTGGTATATTTTTTAGTCATTATAATTATATAAAGGAGGGTAAATTGGAATCTCAAATCGGAACTGAATTATCTCGTGTAGTTCGTATGTGGCGGGCATTAATTGATCATCGTCTAAAGCCGCTTAAATTAACGCAAACTCACTGGGTAACGTTGCATAATATTAGTCAGCTACCACCGGAGCAATCGCAAATTCAGTTGGCAAAAGCTATTGGTATCGAGCAGCCATCTTTGGTTAGAACCCTAGACCAACTCGAAGAAAAACGCTTAATTTCACGTCATATTTGTGCCAATGATAGGAGAGCGAAAAGAATTAAACTGACAGAGGAATCAGAGCCTTTTATCAAAACGGTCGATCAAGTGATTAATAATACGCGTACTGAAATTTTAAGCAATATTAGTCATGATGAGCTCAGTCAATTATCCCTGCTTCTATTAAGGTTGGAGAAAAACATTCTGAGACTACAGAGTGATTCTTAAAAGTAAATGGAACTTAATCTGAATGATATATTTTATTGTGATTTACGATAATTATTTAAAATAAAATTATTTCTTTATCATGGTACTGTTTTCATATGTGTACATATCTATTGGTTCAGTTCGTTTTTATCCATGCGATTTGTAAAATGAAGATGATTTTTATTTTATTATTCACATAGTCACACTGGGAAAATATATGATTAAAATCAGATATCACAAAATTTATTGCTGTACAGGTATACATAAAAATATATTTTTGATATTAATCTCGATGTTTAATTGATTTTATTAAAATGATTTAAAAATTAATTAATTTGAGTTTGGTTGTGTAGATTATAAAAATAATGTTCACCGACAATGAGGTCGGTGAACATATATAATCGTTAGATTAGCGAGGGGATACAGTGACAGAGTTACCGCTGTTTGCAATCATTACACGCTGACCGACGCGGAAAGCGTTAGGGTCTTGTTTCTGAACGACAACAATATTTTTACCACTGTCTAAACGAATCTCTAACTGTACGCCTTGGCTTTTATTTAAAGCCCCTTGAGCTTGCTGACCAGCTAAACCACCTGCAATTGCACCAGCCGCTGTTGCTAAACTTTTACCTGTACCACCGCCAACAGTATTACCTAATAAACCACCGAGTACAGCACCACCAATAGCTCCAATGACATTAGCATCTTCGCCTGCTTGAATAGTAACAGGGCGAGCATTGAGAATTGTACCATAAGTGACAGTCTGAACCTGTTTCGCATCCTGAGCTGAAATAGTATCACCAGAAAGCGTACTGGTATTGACACAGCCTGATAACATAGCAACTGCAACAACACCTACAAAAACTTTCTTAAGCATAATGACTCCTATGAGATTTGCTGTCTGTGGCACTAACATAGCATCGTATATTTGTTTTCACCATAAGCACAACAACATCAAAAAATTGTATTAGACACCGAGATTTAGACTACTAATTCTGAATTAAATAGTTTGTAAACACTAGGTGAAATTTCTCAAATTTATTCTAAAACCCTAATTAAAGGCATTCTTTGTCAAATACTCATAGCAACAGTGCATTTTTTGAATATCACTTCTAGACAATTGCTAAATTAGGATTATCAATATCTATAGTTAACAGCAACCAATAACTACTATCTTTAGGTTTAGCAGATAATTATAGATTGAACCATTATAAATCAAATTAAAATTAGGGGGATAGAAAAACGATGAACTGTTGTTATTTTGTTCAATACGGTGATTTAATTTATCAATTATTTATTAAACCTGCGAAGCGGTACGAGAAACTGAATCGATCAGTTGACAAATAGCGTTATCAAAGCACAATCTTTCATGGCTTACTTCACTCAAAACGGGATCTCTGAAGGGATAATAAGATGATTAAATCGGGTCGCTACATCGGTGTTATGTCAGGAACCAGTTTAGACGGAGTTGATGTTGTCTTGGCTGCTATTAATGATAAATTTGTTGCAGAGCAGTCTAGTCTAAATGCTTCATTTCCCATTGAGTTGAAAAAAAGAATTTTAAACATCTGTCAGGGACAAGAAACGACACTATCTGAAATTGGGCAGATTGACCGAGAACTTGGCACTTTATATGCTGACGCTATTAATCAGTTACTCGAACAAACAGGGTTGTCTCCTGAGGATATTATAGCCATAGGTTGCCACGGGCAAACGGTATGGCATGAACCCGATAGCGATACACCATTTACGATGCAAATTGGGGATAATAATCGGATTGCCGCACTGACGGGGATCACCACTGTCGGGGATTTTCGTCGTAGAGATATGGCATATGGTGGGCAAGGTGCTCCGCTTGTTCCTGCTTTTCATCTTGCTGTACTTGGGCATCCAACTGAAAAACGAATTGTGCTCAATATTGGTGGAATTGCCAACATTACAACATTATTTCCTGGCGCCCATATCAAAGGATATGATACTGGTCCAGGCAATATGCTAATGGATACTTGGGTATGGCGTAATCAACAGCAAGCTTATGACAAAGATGGCGAATGGGCTGAAAGCGGAAAGGTAAATCAAGCATTATTAAATGACATGCTTAATGACCATTATTTTAAACGAGCAGCGCCGAAAAGTACGGGGCGTGAATATTTCAATATGCAGTGGCTAGAACAGCACTTAGCACATTATCCTCTCTTGGCACCTCAAGATATTCAAGCAACTCTCTGTGAGTTAACTGCTGCATCTATCGCCGATCAAGTCACTCTATGTGGCGGTTGCGAGCGCTTAATTGTTTGTGGTGGAGGTGCTCTAAATAAATTTTTAATGTCGCGTTTAGCGGCACTACTTCCCGGTATTGAAGTCGCTGCGAGTGATAAATTTGGGCTTAGTGGTGATGATATGGAAGCGTTGGCTTTTGCATGGTTAGCCGCCCGTACAATCGCCGGATTACCGGGAAATCTAGCTTCAGTTACAGGGGCTAATCGAGATACGGTACTTGGTGCAATTTATCCAACTAATATTGATAAAAACAACCGTTTTAAAGGATAGAAGAATGAATGAGCTCGATGAAGTAGATCTTGCCGCAGTTCGTCGTGAATACACAAAAGGCGGTTTAAGACGTAAAGATTTAACCACAGACCCAATTTCATTATTTGAACGTTGGTTAAAACAGGCTTGTGAAGCACGTTTAAGCGATCCAACTGCCATGTGTGTAGCAACGGTTGATGAAACAGGGCAACCTTATCAACGGATCGTCCTATTAAAGCATTTTGATGAGAAGGGGTTGGTGTTTTATACCAATCTGGGAAGTCGCAAAGCACAACATTTAGAACATAATAATAAAATCAGTTTGCACTTTCCATGGTACCAATTAGAACGACAAGTTCATTTTACGGGGGTTGCTGAGCGTTTAAGCCCAATCGAAGTTTTGAAGTACTTCCATAGTCGCCCTAAAGATAGCCAGATTGCAGCTTGGGCATCACAGCAATCATCAAGAATATCCGCCCGCGGGATACTTGAAGGGAAGTTTCTTGAATTAAAACAAAAATTCCAAAATGGTGAAGTGCCATTACCGAGTTTTTGGGGGGGCTATCGGGTCGTGTTTAACAGTGTCGAATTTTGGCAAGGTGGCGCTCATCGCTTACATGACCGCTTTTTATACCAAAGGGAAGGGGATGCTTGGGTTATTGACAGATTGGCTCCCTAATAAATAGTTTTTTAGCTGGCACTTAATTGATATGCGCTTTATGCTATAGCCGCACTTAAGAAAATTGACAAATAACACTGACGGACTTTTGAGCAGAGCCTAGCTCCGCCAGTTTTTTATACTAAAACAGATAGACAAAATTCAACCGATGGAGTCATTGATGTCTAGCAATAACCTGATTAAACAATTGCAAGAGCGGGGCCTCGTTGCCCAGGTAACGGATGAGGATGCGTTAGCAGAGAGACTGGCGCAAGGCCCTATCTCTCTCTATTGTGGCTTCGACCCTACCGCAGATAGCTTGCACTTGGGACATCTGGTTCCTTTGCTGTGTTTAAAACGATTCCAACTAGCCGGGCATAAGCCTGTGGCGTTGGTAGGTGGCGCAACGGGCCTGATTGGCGATCCGAGTTTTAAAGCTACTGAACGTAAATTGAACACCGCAGAAACCGTTCAAGAGTGGGTAGAAAAAATCCGTAACCAAGTTTCGCCATTCCTAAGCTTTGATTGTGGCGATAATAGCGCACGCCTAGCTAACAACTACGATTGGTTTGGTAAAATGGACGTTCTGACATTCTTACGTGACATTGGTAAACACTTCTCTGTGAACCAAATGATCAACCGTGAGTCTGTTAAACAGCGCTTGAATCGTGATGATGTCGGTATCTCTTTCACTGAATTTGCTTATAACTTATTACAAGGTTATGACTTTGCGAACATGAATAAAGAGATGGGAGTTGAATTACAAATTGGTGGTTCAGACCAATGGGGTAATATTACTTCTGGTATCGATTTAACTCGTCGCTTACATCAAAACCAAGTCTTCGGTTTGACTGTTCCACTGATCACGAAAGCGGATGGAACTAAATTTGGTAAGACAGAGGGTGGTGCTGTTTGGTTGGATCCAAAGAAAACCAGCCAATATAAATTCTACCAATTCTGGATCAATACAGCTGATGCGGATGTTTATCGTTTCCTAAAATTCTTTACTTTCATGGAATTAAGCGAAATTAACGCACTGGAAGAAGAAGATAAAAATAGTGGTAAAGCGCCACGAGCTCAGTATGTATTAGCAGAGCAAGTGACCAAATTGGTTCACGGTGAAGCGGGATTAGCGGCAGCAAAACGTATTACAGAGAGTTTATTCTCAGGTGCAGTTTCTGATTTAACAGAAGCTGACTTAGAGCAATTAGCTCAGGATGGTATGCCAAATATCACATTAGAAGTAGGCGCTGACCTTCAGCAAGCTTTAGTGGATTCAGAATTGGCACCTTCTCGCGGTCAAGCAAGAACTGCAATCAGCTCGAACGCAGTATCAATTAACGGTCAAAAACAAACGGAACCAATGTATGTGTTTACTGATGCGGACCGTTTATTTGGTCGTTTTACGCTTATCCGCCGCGGTAAGAAAAATGACTGCTTAATCAACTGGAAATAGCTCTGACTAACCTTTGTCATATCAAGCCCAGAAATATTCTGGGCTATTTATAATAACAAATGGCTAATCACTGATTTCTCTTCATTCGACATAACAATTCTCTGGGTTTCCAATGAAAAGCGTATTATCAATACAATCCCATGTTGTTTTCGGCCATGCAGGAAACAGTGCCGCCGCATTTCCTATGTGCCGGATGGGCGTAGATGTGTGGCCACTTAATACAGTGCAGTTCTCTAACCATACACAATATCCTCAATGGACTGGAACCGTCTTTCCTGCTCAACATCTTACCGATATTGTAGCGGGTCTAGCCAAAATCCATAAATTAGAAATTTGTGATGCTGTTTTAAGCGGTTACATTGGCTCAGCGGAGCAGGGAAAGGATATTCTATCCATTGTGCAGAGTGTTAAGTCTGCAAACCCCAAAGCAATTTATTTTTGCGACCCTGTGATGGGACATCCTGAAAAAGGATGTATCGTTGCGCCCGGAGTTGCGGAGTTTTTATGCCAACAAGCGCTTGCTGCGAGTGATGTTATTGCACCGAATTTATTAGAATTAGAGACGTTATCCGGTGAAAAAATTACGACTGTTGAGCAAGCGGTACAAGCTGCACGTAAACTTTGCCATCAAGGTCCAAAGACTGTATTAGTAAAACATTTAAGCCGTGCTGGCTACCGAGCAGATCGTTTCGAAATGATTTTAGTGACGGCAAAACACAGTTGGCATGTCAGTCGTCCGCTGGTGGATTTTGGCGAAAAACAACCTGTTGGCGTCGGTGATTTAACCAGTGGCCTGATGTTAGTTAATATCTTGAAAGGTGAGCCGCTAGATAAAGGTCTAGAGCATGTGGCAGCTGCAGTGTATGAGGTAATGCTGAAAACCAAAGAGATGGGTGAGTATGAATTACAGTTAGTGGCCGCACAAGATAAAATGGTTAATCCAGAACATAAGTTCTGTACAACTCAGCTAGATTAATTTACGCCCTTTCTAAAGAAAACAGCGCCTGATAAATGCGCGCTGTTTTTCAATTAACTCAATTTGATTAATTCTTCAATAACCCTTCAGCGGCTAACGCTTCTTGTACTTTCGGGCGCTTAGCAATTTTCTCACAATAGTCTTTCAGGTGAGTTAATGAACTTAAATCCAGACCAACAAAATTAGCCCAATTTGTGACAGTAAATAAGTAGGCATCCGCTACACAAAAATCACTTTTATTCACAAAGTAAGGTTGATTTTTTAGAATACTATCAACGTATTGGAATTTTTTAAGTAACATTGCACGAACGGTTTCTTTGTACTCTTCTGGTGTACCCGGTGCAAATAACGGTGTGAAGTTCTTATGCAATTCGGTTGAAATAAAGTTGAGGGCTTCTAACTGGTGATAACGCTTCATAGAGCCAGGGAGTGCAATAAGGTTTCTGTTTGGATTTTGATCTGCGATATATTGCACGATCACAGCACCTTCGGTTAATTGCTCTCCATCGTCTAAAACAAGCGTTGGTACCTGACCTTTAGGGTTTATTGCTAAGAAGTTTTCACCAGTCTCGGTAGTTTTCTCTTTAATGTTAACGCGGACAATACTGAAATCTAATCCAGTTTCACGCAAAATAATATGTGGAGAAAGGGAGCAAGCACCGGGAGCGTAATACAATTTCATCATAAAACTCCTAAGTCATAGAGTGATTATTTACTGTTTAATTAAGTATACACCAGATTCAAAATTTGAATTGCTAAAGGATGCGGCATTGATCTCAATATCTAAAATCATTTTAAAATTCATAAAACTAACGAAGAAAGTGTAGAAAAAAGAATTTTTATCTATATGAATATAAAGAGCCTGAAAATAAGATTGTTACCCGATTGGTTTATCGTTTTAATTTGCTAGAATTTGCGACTTATATTGAGCTAATAAGCTCAAAACTTTCGATCCCAAAACTGAGCGACTAGAATGAGCATTCTCTGCCAAAAAATAAATTTATTAGGAAAACTTGATGAGATCCTAATGGCACATAAGCCGAGCAATAGCACTGGGATAAAACGTTTTATTTTGGAGTTTTGGTTTTTTGGTATTATTAATGCACGTTCATGCTTGTTTGCAGGGTTCTTTTTCTTAGCCTTATTTCTCGTCCCTGCTAAGGGTATTGTAGGTATCCCACGTTATGATGTATTGCTAATATTTGCAGTATCATTTCAGGCTTTATTGGTCTGGAGTAAATTGGAAACGTGGGATGAGCTCAAGGCCATTTGTATATTCCATCTGGTCGGTTTTATGATGGAACTATTTAAAACATCGGCCACCATTGGTTCATGGCAATATCCTGATGAGGCATACACTAAATTATGGGGTGTTCCCCTGTTTACCGGATTTATGTATGCCGCTGTTGGGAGCTATATCATTCAGTCATGGCGTTTTTTTAAAGTACGAATCGAGCATTATCCACCTTATTGGATGGCGACATTAGTGGCATTAGCCATCTATGTAAACTTCTTTAGCCACCATTATATTGATGATTATCGATGGTATTTAACGGCATTTATTTTGGGGTTATATGCCCGTACTGTGGTGTTTTATACCCCATTAGATAAAGAGCGAAAAATGCCATTATTGTGCGCATTTATGTTAATTGGATTTTTTATTTGGCTCGCAGAAAATTTTGGGACTTTTTTTGGGGTATGGCAATATCCCAATCAAATTGGTGCTTGGTCAATGGTGCACGCTGGAAAGTGGGGTGCTTGGTCACTGTTAGTGATTGTGACTTTTACGATAGTCGTCCATTTAAAACATATCAAAAGTTGCGTATCTATTGCTCGATAAATAGACGGTTTAGGTGGTATGCCTAAACCTCTACGGTGAGTTAGCAAAAAAATTATAAATCTTGCCGCCATGCATCAATAGATAAAGGCTCCCCAAAGTGGCTTTCAATAAGGCGGCGAGTGACATCATGTAATGGTGCCGCCAGCACTTCTGCTGTATTCCCTCGCTCAACCACTTCACCCTTATCCATGACTAAGACTTTATCGCTAATATGTTTCATCATGCCTAAGTGCTGAGTGACATAAATATAAGCAATATCTTGCTTTGCTTGTAAGTCGAGCATGAGGTTAATAATTTGGGAGCGCATTGACATATCTAAGGAAGCTAAGGCTTCATCAGCGATGATAATTTCTGGCTGTAAGATTAACGCTCGAGCAAGTGCAACACGTTGTTTCTGACCTGAAGCCAGCATATGAGGGTAGTATTCAGCATGATCGGCGAGTAATCCCACTTGACGTAATGTCTGTATGATCCGCCGCTCTCGCTCAATCCCTGTCAAATTAGTATTCAATTTTAATGGCAGTTCAAGGGTTTGTCCTACTCGCTGACGGGGATTTAGTGAGGTGCTTGGATCCTGAAAAATCATTCGAATCCGTTGGCTACGATAGCCATAGTCACCAAAACTCAGCCGTTGGCCACGAATTAAAATTTCGCCGCCAGATGGCTCTGTGACACCGGATAACATGCGTGCAAGAGTCGATTTTCCTGAGCCATTTGCGCCAATAATTGCTAACGTCTGTCCTGCTTGTAGATTAAAGCTAACAGGTTTAACCGCTTGTAATTCATGGCGGTGGAATAATCCTTCACGAAAACGAAATGTTTTCATTAGGTTACGAACCTCAAGTAACGTTTCCATCAAGGCAGTTCCTCCGTATTGAGAGGATAATGGCAAGCCACTAAGTGTCCTTTAATACTGCGTAATGGTGGCGCATCAATACAGGTACGTTGTGCATAAGGGCAACGTGGGCCTAAGCGACAACCAATCGGTAAATGTTCTAGTGATGGAATAGCACCAGGAAGGGTATTCAGGCGACCTTTATGAGGGATAGGACTTTCAAAATCAGGTATTGCTCGGATTAAAGCTTGTGTATAAGGATGTCGAGGACGTTGTAATATATCTTCCGGTGTTGCACTTTCTACGGTTTGCCCGCAGTACAGTACATTAATTCGGTCAACTAATTTGGACATCATTTCCATATCATGGCTAATCAGCAAAATACTCATTTTATTGTTTTGATTGAGTTTATCCAATAAACGAAAAATTTGAGCTTGAGTGGTGGACTCCATCGCATTGGTTGGCTCATCGGCAATCAATAGGCGCGGTTGATTGGCAATAGCGATAGCGATCATAACTTTCTGGCATTCGCCATCAGTGAGCTCATAAGGATAACTACGCATAATATCTTTATGATCTTTAATACCAACACGGTGCAGCAGTTCTATGGCACGACGCTTTCGCCAATTGAATCGCTGCCACCAACGACCTTTATAAGTCCAGCCAGGAATGGACTGAATGAGTTGTTTTCCTATATCAGCCGCAGGGTCTAGGCACGATTGTGGTTCTTGGAAAATCATTGAAATATTGTGACCTATTAAGCGGCGTCGCCTACGTGGACTTAACTTTAGTAGGTCAATATCTTGAAAACGAAAACGATCTGCGGTGACGCGGATGTTGTCTTTTGTGATCCCACAGATTGCTTTTGCTATAAGGCTCTTACCTGAGCCTGATTCGCCCACTAAACCACGGACTTCCCCTTCAGATAGCGTCATAGAAACACGGTCAACGGCTTTTACAGGACCGTTTGCTGTCATAAATTCAATCGTTAAATTGCGGATGTCTAACAGTGGCATTATTCAACTCCCGCATTGATAGCTCGATGTAATCCATCACCTAAAAGGTTGACGAACAATACACTGCTCATAATAGCCACTCCGGGTAAAATCACGGTCCATGGCGCGACATAAATTAATTCTAAAGTATCACCTAGCATGGCTCCCCATTCAGAGGACGGCAACTGAGCACCTAAATCCAGAAAACCGAGAGCGGCGATATCCAAGATAGCAATGGATAATGCACGAGTTAATTCAGTGACTAAAATAGGGGTAATGTTGGGTAGTACCGTGTACCACAAAATAAAAATATTCGATGCGCCATCCAAGCGAGCTGCAACAATATATTCTTTATCTAGCTCATCGTGAACGGCCACATAAATTGTCCTCACCATTCTGGGGATTAGGGCGAGACAAATAGCAAGCATGGCGTTGGTGAGGCTAGCACCCATAAATGCGACTACGATAATAGCAAGTAAAAGGGATGGAATTGATAACAGCGTATCGAGAACATGGTTAAATATCGCTGACTTCAGACCTCGGGTCATTCCCGCCAGACAACCTAAAATTAATCCAATTATTGTGGCAATAAAAGTAATGAGCAAGGCGGAGCCAAACGTTGATTTTGTTCCGATTAATAGTCGACTAAGGATATCTCGCCCGAGGTCATCAGTTCCAAAGAAAAAGGCAACCTCACCATAATGTGACCATGATGGAGGTGTAACTTGGTAGCCTAAAAATTGCTGGTCGAGAGCATAGGGTGCCAAATAAGGGCCTATGAAGCATAGGATAACGAGTAGCAACACTCCAAAAAAACCGATCATCGCCAAAACATCAGAAGAAAAAATATTCCATACCACCCGCGTAGGAGATGGCATTTTTTGTTCACGATAAAAATTATCTGAGGACATACCAATCCTTATGTTTTAACGGATCCATCATGGCACCTAAAATATCAGACAGCACGTTGACGGTGATCACTAAGGCTCCAATCAACATGACCCCCGCAGAAATTGCGGAGTAATCTCCCTGACGGATAGCAGTAACTAACCAACGACCTAATCCCGGCCAATTAAAGACTAATTCTGTCACCATGGTTAAAGTTAACATGGTGGAAAATTGTAAGCCTAACTTTGGGATAATGGGTGGGATCGCGTTATGGAAAATATGCCGACGAATGATTTTAAACCGTGAAAGCCCTCGTGTTGCTGCGGCTTTTACATAGTTACTGCTAGCGACTTCATCAGTGCTAATACGTACTAATCGGATCACTTCAGTGGTAGGTGCAAGGGCGAGGGTTAAAACAGGTAAAATCATGTGTTCTAACACGTTTATCATCATATCTTTACGATATGGTGAGTCAGAAAGCCAAGCATCAATTAAAGCAAAACCAGTAACAGATTTTAAGTTGTAGAGTAGGTCGATACGTCCAGAAACAGGTAGCCAGCCTAAATGTAGTGAGAAAAATAGGGTAAGCACTAACGCTAGAACGAAAACAGGGACTGAAAAACCCAGTAAAGCAAAGGTACTGATAGCTATATCAACTGGTTTATTGCGCCAAAATGAGGCAATCATCCCCAACGGAATACCAATAAATAGAGCAAACATAAATGCTAAAATGCATAGCTCCATAGTGGCGGGAAAAGTGTCTTTAAGCTGCTCTGTAATGGGCTCGCCATTAATACTAGAAACCCCAAAATCGAAACGCAACAGCCCATCAAAATAAAAAATGTAGGCATCGATAAGTGATGCACCACTTAATGGGGCGTTAGGCGTGAAGTAGCTTAAGCTGAAGCTGACCAAGGACAAAAAGAAAACGGTGACTAATAGTAACAGTATGCGCCTTAGCGAATAAATAATCATGGTTGCTGCTCCTGTTTCTTAGGAGGCAGTTTAGCCGATTCTTGCATTTCACGGTATACGCCAGCAAAGGATGTATTCCCAAAGGCACTGATGACTAATCCCTTCATATCATAACGATAAGCTTGTAAGCGTAAAGAATAGGCGAGGGGTAAAATAGGTAAGTCTTGCCCCAGTATTTGCTGTGCCTGATGGTAATAATCAATGCGATCTGAGAGTTGCTGAGTTAGGAGTGCTTTATGCAAGACCTCATCGAATAGTGGATTACACCAGTGACTTAAGTTGGTTTGTGAGCTGATCGCTGCACAGCTTAATAATGGACGGAAAAAACTGTCTGGATCGTTACTGTCAGTTGTCCAGCCAGCCAGTGTCATATCATGAGAGCGATCCATTAACTGATTTTCTTGGAAACGACCTTCAACGGATCGGATATTCATCACGATACCCACTTGTGCTAAATCTGCTTGAATTAGCTCAGCCATTTTCAATGGGCTGGGGTTATAAGACTGTGAGGCAACAGGAACCCATAAATCCAGTTGAAGTTTTTCTAAGCCCATTTCTTGCAGCATTTTTTTGGATAGTTCCGGATTATAGTCCGTTACTTTCGTTTGGTTATCAAAAGCCCAAGATGCTCGAGGTAAAATGGACGAAGCCGTTTCCGCTGTCCCATAGTAAATGGATTGCATCAAACGCTCATTATTTATTGCATAAGAGATAGCTTGACGAACTTTAAGTTGGTCAAGTGGAGGTTTGCTGGTATTGAATGCTAAATAAGCAATATTCATTCCGGAGCGCATGGAAATCCGCAAGCGTGGGTCATCACGTAGCACTTTAAGTTGGCTAGCGGCGGGATAGGCTAGTACGTCACACTCTCCAGTTAGCAATTTCGAAATACGCCCGGTACCTCCAGCACCCATATCAACGACCACCTCTTCCATACGAGGTTCGCCTCTCCAATACTGTTTATTACGCAGTAATCGTACAAACTGGCCAGATTGATAATCATCAAAGTAAAAAGGACCAGTACCAACAGGTCGCCAGTCAATCATTTCTTGGTGATTCTCAGCAGAAAGATTATCTGCATATTCAGCAGAAAGGATAGGGGCATAGTGGGTGGCTAAATGCCATAAAAAAGAAGCATCAGGAGATTTTAACCGAAATTCAACGGTATAGTTATTCAGTTTTTTGATACTTTCAACACTGCTGGCGAACTGCAAGCTATCAAAATACGGGTAGCGCCCACCATTAATATAGTGGTAAGGGTTACTGGTTTCGAACATGCGGGAAAAGCTAAACACGACGTCATCCGCATTCATATTTCGGGTAGGGGTAAACCACGGTGTAGTTTGAAATTGAACATCTTTTCTTAGATATAACCGATAAGTAGCTCCGTTATCTAAGACTTCCCAGCGAGCGGCCAGTTCGGGGATTAAACGATAAGTGAAAGGGTCTACATCAAGTAAACGGTCATACAGTTGTGCGCCTAAAGGATCAATGATCAAGCCACTACTCGCTAGTTGCGGGTTGAATGTGGTGACAATACCATTCACACAGTAGATAAAGCCTTTTTGGCGAATATCGGCTGGGACATCATTGGCAATGGTGTCTTTATAGCTTATGTCTGTTTCTTCCGTCGTAGCTGAAAGAGAAACAGTAAGTAAAAACCAAAGGATTAATAGGCGCATAGAGCTAATATTGTTGACCGGAATTGCCTTATTGTAGCGTAAAAATAGGGTAACAGGGTATAAGCAAAATTCAGGGGTATATTTTATGCTTGAAGAGCATAAAAATAGAGCGCAATTAAATACAAATAAGAATCAACAACAAATTAACTTACTGTAATTACTATGATTATAAATATTTCCAGCTTAATGAGAAATAATCGCATTAAAACACTTTACAAATGATACTAATAACTATTATCATTAACTCAGTCTCCTAAGTGGTTAAGCTTTTGCAGACAAGGTATGACATTGCTCACATTGCTTCCAGTGTTTTATTTAGATAGCCAGCTCGGGTGCTGGCTTTTTTTTTGCCCTCATAACATCTTTGTGCCACTAAGGCAGTGACCAAGGACTGTATCAATTATCCATACTAATTTGATGTTTTTTAATCAGCCCTCTTAATTGGTCATAGCTGAGGCATAAAGATTGTGCAGCCTTACGTTGATTAAAGTGAGATTGTTTTAACGCATCTTCAACATAATGTTTTTCTGATTGCAACTGCCATTGGCGTAAATCAAATGGAAATGTAGGTGACGAGGAGTGTGGCAAATCTATCACTGCTGGTGAAATAATTGTGTCACCCAGTTCAGCCAGTTTTTCACCAAAAGGGTTAAAGATAATCTCATCAACAGGGTCGTCACTATCCCCATGACGATATACGGAACGCTCCACGACATTCTTAAGCTCACGAATATTTCCTGGCCAAGGATATTGAATGAGTTCTTGTTGGGCTCTTTCGGTAAATCCACTGAAGTAAGATCGTTTAAGCTCACCAACCATACCAATAGCAAAGTGTTCTGCTAAGAGTAAAATATCTGATATTCGTTCACGCAATGGGGGCATACGAATGACCTCAAATGCGAGTCTATCGAGCAAATCAGCACGAAAGCGACCTTCACGAGCGAGCTCCGGTAAATTAGCATTCGTTGCACAAACTAAACGTACGTCAACCCGTAAGGACTGGCTTCCTCCCACTCGTTCTAACTCTCCATACTCAATGACTCTTAGCAATTTTTCTTGAACAGACATCGGTGCTGTGGCCAGTTCATCAAGAAATAATGTTCCTTTATCTGCACGCTCAAAACGCCCCTGATGACGTTTTTGTGCACCTGTAAAAGAGCCTGCTTCATGCCCAAACAATTCAGAATCTAATAAATTTTCATTGAGCCCGCTGCAATTTAAGGAGATAAAAGGTTCTTGCCAACGGGGAGATAAGTAGTGCAAGCGATCCGCAATAAGCTCTTTACCCGTCCCTCGTTCACCAATCACTAAAATAGGCTTGCTGAGTTTCGCGAGTTCAGATGCCCGTTCTAAGACATCGAGAAAATTACTGGAAACACCGAGGATAGTATTATTGGTTTGTTTCATGGTTATTTTTACCAATTGTTGGTTTATTTTACTCTCTCATAAATATAGGCTAAATAGTCAATAATGGATAATTAATTTAATTTTCATTTATTATCAATGAATTAAATAATAATTTAAAAATTGGCACGGTGTTTGCAATATTTCGAGTGTAATGAAAGATAACATCCATCAAGAGGATATAAATTATGGGTATTTTTTCACGTTTTGCCGACATCATTAACGCTAATGTTGCTTCACTGCTGGATAAAGCGGAAGATCCACAAAAAATGATCCGCCTGATGATTCAGGAAATGGAAGACATGCTAGTTGAAATTCGTTCCACTTCTGCACGTACTTTAGCTGAGAAGAAAAGTTTAGAGCGTCGTGTTGAAATGGGCGAAAAACAAGTTGCAGAATGGCAAGAAAAAGCAGAGTTGGCACTTATCAAGGATAAAGAAGACTTAGCTCGTGCAGCGTTAATTGAAAAACAAAAAGTACTGACCTTAGTGGATACCTTAAAACATGAGTTGATCATCGTGGATGAAACGTTGACTCGCTTAAAAGGTGAAATCACAGAGTTAGAAAATAAACTGCAAGAAACTCGAGCTAAACAGCAATCAATGACTGTCCGTTTGGAAGCCGCACAATCTAGCCGAAATGTTCGTCGCCAGTTAGATAGTGGCAAATTAGATGAAGCGATGGCGCGTTTTGAACAGTTTGAACGCCGTATTGACCATATGGAAGGTGAAGCGCAAAGCTACGGAATAGGTAAACAGCGCTCTCTTGAACAACAATTTGCAGAATTAAAAGCAGATGATGAAATTAGTGCACAGTTAGCGGCACTTAAAGCTAAAATTAACAAAGACGAATAATATTTCAGTGATATCAAACGCACAAGGCGCAGTGTTATCATTGCGCCAGTGCAAAAGTTTGAATAACCATAAATAAGGAAATGTGATGGGCTATGTTTTTCTGTCTCTCGTATTAATCATTTTTGTCATTTTCATTCTGCCAATTTGGCTGTGGCTACATTACAGTAAAAAGAATAGTGGGCAGGGAATTCAACTTACTGACAATGAAGTACAACGTTTAATGCAACTGGCAGAGCAGTCATCTCGTATGCAGCAACGAATTAAAGTGCTTGAAGAAATTTTAGATGCTGAGCACCCTAATTGGAGGCAAAAATAATGACTAACTTACGCAACCGTAAATTATATCGCTTAACGGATAAACGAGTTCTTGGTGGGGTTTGTTCTGGTCTCGCACAATATCTAGAGTTACCGGTTGCCTTGGTCAGAGCATTGGCTGTACTTGCCTTGTTTATGAGTTTTGGCTTAACGCTAATTGTTTATGTAGTGATGTGTTTCTTTATCGAGTCAGCTCCCAGTGACTACGCGACGGAGCAAAATATTGGTCCAGAAGTGGTGACGCTTTTAAATCAAATAGATGCACAACTCCAGGCTGGAGAGCTCAAACTTCGTCAAATTGAGCGTTATGTCACTTCGGATACCTATACTATTAATAGTAAATTTCGTAACCTATAACTGATTTGCACCATCACATGAATGGGAATAGAGTTTAACCACTGTATTCCCTTTGTGTTTTATTGGGAGAGAGATTAAGTAGGAGAACTATGAAACGGCTACAAAATGAATTAACCGATTTGGTGAATCGTAGTGTCGATCGCCATGTAAGACTTGCGGTCACAGGGTTAAGCCGTAGTGGTAAAACGGCATTTATCACTTCTCTCGTTAATCAGCTTTTAAACTCCACGACTGGTGCTAGACTCCCGCTCTTTTCAGCGGTTAGAGACAAACGTATTTTAGGCGTGAAACGGATCCCTCAACGGGATTTCTCGATCCCACGCTTTGCTTATGATGAAGGTATCGCGTCGCTCTATGGTGATCCACCACAATGGCCAGTGCCAACTCGTGGGGTTAGTGAAATTCGCTTAAAGATTCATTACCGTTCGGATGACTCTTTTGTCAGACATTTTGTCGATAACTCATCCTTATACTTAGAAATTGTGGATTACCCTGGCGAGTGGCTTCTTGATTTACCAATGCTGGACTTAAATTATTTGACGTGGTCCAGTCAAATGAAAGTGTTACTCAAAGGAAAGCGTGCAGCCTTAGCCAATGAATGGCTACAACTGTGTGAAAAATGTGATCCGCTGGCGCCGGTTGATGAAAGTTTACTTGCTGATATTTCAAATGCTTATACTGCTTATTTATTGGAATGTAAGCAGCAGGGGCAACATTTTATTCAACCGGGACGCTTCGTTTTACCTGGGGAGTTAGCGGGTGCTCCTGCATTACAATTTTTTCCATGGACAAATATTGAAAAATATGGTGAAAAACAGTTAGCTCAGGCGGATAAAAACAGCAATATTGGGGCTTTGAAACGTCGCTATCAATATTATTGTGATCACGTGGTTAAAGGATTCTATAAAGATCATTTCCAACGTTTTGACCGTCAAATCGTGTTGGTTGACTGTCTGCAACCACTAAATAGCGGTCCTGACGCCTTTAACGACATGAGGATGGCATTAACCCAATTGATGCGCAGTTTTCATTATGGAAAGCGTACTTTGCTGCGTCGCATGTTTTCTCCATGTATTGATAAACTGCTCTTTGCTGCCAGTAAGTCTGACCATGTTACACCGGATCAACATGCGAACCTCGTTTCACTGTTACAACAATTGGTGCAAGAAGCATGGCAAAATGCGGCATTTGAAGGGATCAGTATGGACTGTGTAGGCTTAGCATCTATTCAAGCCACAGAAAGCGGGCTGGTAGATTATAAAGGTGAAAAGTTACCTGCGCTAAAAGGTGCGCGTCTAAGTGATGGCCAGCCGATGACATTCTATCCGGGTGATGTACCAAAGCGTTTACCGAATGAACAATTTTGGCAACATCAAGGATTCCAGTTTGAAAACTTTAGACCGCGTCCGACGCCATTAGACCAGCCATTACCGCATATTCGAATGGATAGTGCACTTGAATTTCTGTTAGGAGACAAACTGAAATGAGTGAACCTCTGAAACAACGTGTTGATTTTTCGGATAAACAGAACGATGTGCAACTTGACAATCTGAAACAAGCAAAGGTTTTTGACGAACAAGCATTTGAAAAATTTGTGCCAGTAGATATCAGTGAAGAGCAGGATAATCAAGACGGTGAAGTTGAAAGTCTGATTAACGAGGCCCTTAAACCAAAACGCAGTTTTTGGCGTAAACTTGTCGGAGCTGCTGCCGGAATTTTTGCTGTTAGCGTGGTTGCTCAATTAGGAATTTGGATTCATCAATCTTGGATTACTCAAGATTGGACCGCTCTAGGTACTGCCGCCGCTGGGGGATTGATAGTGGTTGCAGGTGTAGGCTCTATTGTGGGGGAATGGCGTCGTTTATACCGTTTAAGAGAAAGGGCGCAAGAGCGTGATTTTGCTCGCGACTTACTTCATAGCCATGGTATGGGGCAGGGAAAAGCATTCTGCGAAAAGCTAGCCAAACAATCAGCATTGCCAATGCAACATCCGGCAATACAAAGCTGGCAGGCTACGGTACATGACTCCCATAATGACCGTGAGGTTGTTGAATTATACAGTAAATTAGTTCAGCCTATTTTGGATGAGCAGGCTCGAAAAGAGATCAGTCGCTCATCAGCTGAGTCGGCTTTGATGATTGCGGTCAGCCCATTAGCCATTGTCGATATGGCATTTATTGCATGGCGAAACATTCGTTTAATTAACCGTATCGCAGCGATTTATGGCATTGAACTTGGCTACTACAGTCGTATTCGTTTATTTAGAATGGTATTGATTAACATCGCATTTGCTGGAGCATCTGAATTAATTCGTGAAGTGGGTATGGACTGGCTTTCGCAGGACATTACAGCTCGTCTATCTACCCGAGCAGCCCAAGGCATTGGAGCCGGACTGTTAACTGCGCGTTTAGGCATCAAAGCGATGGAATTATGTCGCCCATTACCATGGATTGAAGATAAGCCTAGACTTGGCGATTTTCGTCGCCAATTAATTGGGCAACTGAAAAATGCGATTCCAAGTAAAAAAGATAATGTTTAAGCTGTAAAATTAACTGGCAGGATGAGTTGACAGTGTAACTCATCCTGCCATCGTAGATAATACCGCCATTCTATTGCTGATTTAAACAACAAAAAAACTAATTTAACGCTATTATCTTTATAATTTCATTATAAATCTGATAAGTGTCAACAATATGTGACACAAATACTGTATTACTCCCCTGTTTGAAGCTAAAATATCAGCATTCCTTCTTTTCCCATTAAAGGTTTACCCATGCGCCTCGAAGTGACTTGCCAAGACCGTATCGGTCTAACGCGTGAATTACTTGACCTGTTAGTTCTGCAAAATATTGATCTAAAAGGTATTGAAATTTCAGCTCAACGTAGAATTTATCTCAATTTTACACCAGTCGATTTTCAAGTTTTTAGCACGTTAATGGCGGAAATTCGTCGCATTAATGGGGTAATTGATGTTCGTCGAATCTATTTTATGCCATCGGAGCGTGAGCATAAGGCAGTATGGGCATTACTTAATTCATTCCCTGAAGCCGTATTATCGATTGATAATAAATTCAATATTGAATTAGTTAACCCAATGAGCTTACAGCTTTTTGGTCTTGATGAAGTTAAAATTAAGCAAAAGTCATTCTCTCAATTAATTGCAAACCATGGTTTACATCGCTGGTTTGAAAAAGAGTCTCCAGAGCCATACACCGAGAGAGTTTCGGTTAAGGGTAATGATTACTTGATGCAGGTGACACCTATTATTTTGTCAGATGAAGATGGCAAATTGCATTGCACTGGTGCGGTTATCTTATTGAAATCATCAGTTCTTCTCGATAATCATCGCAAACAAGTTGTTGCCGATAATAATGACAGTGGCTTTAGCCAGATTGTGGCGGTGAGTTCTGCCATGGTTCAAGTGGTCGAGCGTGCGAAACGAGTGGCTATGCTTGATGAGCCATTATTACTTGTGGGTGAAACGGGAACGGGTAAAGATATTCTCGCAAAAGCGTGTCATCTACACAGTAATCGCGGTAATGCGCCTTTCCTTGGCTTAAACTGCGCCTCAATGCCAGATGATGTTGTTGAAAGCGAATTATTTGGTTATGCGGCAGGGGCATACCCTAATGCACTAGAAGGAAAAAAAGGTTTTTTTGAGCAAGCGAATGGTGGAACGGTTTTACTCGATGAAATTGCAGAAATGACCCCGCAAATGCAAATCAAATTACTGCGATTTCTCAATGATGGTACTTTCAGACGTGTTGGTGAAGAGCATGAAGTTAAAGTGAATGTAAGGGTTATTTGTGCCACACAGAAAAATTTACCAGAGTTAGTTGAACAGAAAAAATTTCGTGAAGACCTCTATTATCGCCTCAATGTTTTAACGTTGACTATCCCTCCATTAAGAGAACGTACCGAAGATATAAAACCGTTAACTAAAGTCTTTGTCTCTAATTTCTCCAAAGAATTGAATATTGATGAGCCCAAAATTTCGCCATCGTTAATTGAATATTTAAGCTCATATTATTGGCCAGGAAATGTAAGGCAATTAAGAAATACGCTCTACCAAGCGTTAACACAATTTAATGGCAATGTTTTAGATATTGAAGATATTCAATTACCTGATGTTGCAAATACCCCAGCAATCGCTTTGGATACTTTAAATGGTTCTCTTGATGAAATTACAAAGCGCTATGAAGCATCTGTATTAGCTAGATTATATCGTGATTATCCGAGTACCCGAAAACTAGCCAAACGTTTAGATATTTCTCATACTGCAATCGCGAATAAATTGCGAGAATATGGGTTGAATACTAAAAAAGAGCAAGACTAACGCGATGAAAAATTATTTAGCAGTCAGTTTATTTGGATTATTAATCAGCATGAGTGCGAGTTGTTTAGCTCAAAGTGAAAACAGTGAGCTGGATAAGCGATGTAAAGTGGTGGAGCAAACAACGGATGAGATGTATGAAAATGGCGCATTAATCCAATGCTATTTTCCAAACATGGCTTTATTAAATGCTTACCAAGAGTATCGTGATTTACTTGGCGATGATAGAAAATATTTGGCGAAGAAACTGATATCAAATAAAGATGTGGACGTGAACTGTACGGATGATAATTGCTCATCGATTCATTATCGCTGGAGTGGGGATAAACAATTAAATATTGAGCAAAATTTTGCGGGTGGTGAGACGACCCTTAAATTTATCCAGAAAAATAATGATACACACCTTGATATAAGATACTTCCCAGATTAAGACTATCTATTTTTTATTATTTAAAATATTCAAATGAAATAGCTCACAAATAATTTAATTTATAAAAATTATTTGATGAGCTAACTCGATTAAACTAAATTTACACTTTTTTCATGGTGAAACGGTGATCTGATCATTGCGATTAGTCCATCGTTTCTGCTATATAAAGATAGACAAAGGCTTTAATGAGTAAAGTAAACAATAAGAAAAATGCTTATTTTGTGCATTGATTATTCTTATCGCAACGTTGGTTATAGACCTTCAAGGAGTTGCAATGGAACAATTCACTATTAATTTTGTTGTTAATTTTAAGCTTCGTGAATATATGTCTAAATGTCATTATCAAAGTGATATGTTTGAATCGGCAACTTCAGCGGCTGAACTTTATTTAATGAATAAAGCAGCGGCTAATTATCTCGCTAAAAAAAATCGTTTTACGTGGGAGGCGTTAGTTAAAAATGGTGATAAATCGAGAGATTTAATTATCGATGTTCTGACTTCCTGTTGCCCTGTAACTCAAGAGCAGGCACAAAGAATACTCAGCACGTTATCTCATACACTCATCAGTATGATGAAAGACAATGTGATATTTGCAAATGTGGTCAATGCTAAAAATCATAAACCGCTATATTGGGCTCACGTTGATTAAAGTAGATGGATACAAAAAAGCATAGCAGCCAATTAGAGGCTGCTATGTACAAGCCTAAATTAACATTATTTTAGGCTACTTAATGCGTTATCGTAATCCGGCTCTTCAGTAATTTCAGGCACTAATTGGCTATAAATAACGTTATTGTTTTCATCTAATACCACGACTGAACGTGCAGTCAGACCTTGCAGTGGGCCCGTCGTCATTTCAACTCCATAGTCTTGTGCGAAATTACTACGAAAAGCTGATAATGTGACTACGTTATCTAATCCTTCTGCGCCACAAAAACGTGCTTGAGCAAAAGGTAGATCTGCAGAAATACACAGAACGACAGTGTTGTCTAATCCACTAGCTAATTGATTGAATTTACGAACAGAAGCAGCGCAAACACCGGTATCAACACTTGGGAAGATATTCAGAATTTTGCGTTTACCTTGGTAAGTATCTAAGGTTGCCTCGCTTAAGTCTTTAGTGACCAGAGTAAAAGGCTTTGCTTGTGCTCCAGCTTGTAAGAACGTGCCACCTAATGAAATGCTATTACCTTTTAGTGTAACTGTCTGCGACATGAGTTTTTCTCCCGTTTATAAATTGAGTTGAAGGATTTCAAGTTAGGATATTGAGCTTTAAATTCAAAGAATGACCTAATTGATGACCTTAACTTTTTGTTTTTACATCTATTATTGACCAAATTACGCTTTAATTTTTACGATGTTAACGCTAGTTAAGCGATTCATCCAGTATACAACTGATAAGCCCTATCAAGCGCTTCTGTTTTTTATTATGGATTATCTTAAAATACCATATTCAAGATAATAAAAAGAGCGCTTTGTGCCGAGTTTTACTTGTTATATGATGCCTAACAGGCTGAATATTGATGGATAGCCAAATCAGTGACTTATTGGCACATAATGGCTCATATTTTTAGCTTATCAAATGTCGACTGAGCAAGTTTTAATGTAATCCTTAAAGCTTTGCTACGTATTTTTTGCCTAATAGTAGATAGAATAATAATATGCATAAATGTTCACGTACCTCTTTAGCTGTATTACTTTCATCCTTTTTTCTGACTACTCCAGCAATGAGTGCTGTTATCCCTGCCGGAACTGTATTAGCTGAAAATCAAGAAGTTGTCCGTCATTTGAAAGATGAACCAGCTTCTTTGGATCCGATTAAATCTGTTGGTCTCACTGAAGCGCAAGTGATGCGTGATTTATTCGAAGGATTAGTGAATCAAGATAACCATGGGCAATCTATTCCGGGTGTGGCTTTGAGTTGGCATACTGAGGATAACCTTACATGGATTTTTAAATTGCGGCCTGATGCGGCTTGGTCTAATGGGGAGCCTGTGACGGCGGAGGACTTTGTTTATAGTTGGCGCCGTCTGGTTACTCCAACAAACACATCGCCTTTTGCATGGTTTGCTGCACTGTCTGGAATCAATAACGCACAAGATATTATTGATGGGAAATTGCCTCCAGAGCAATTAGGTGTAGAAGCGCTAGATAATCACACATTAAAAGTGGTATTAAATAAACCTGTTCCCTATTTCCCATCATTAACAGCGAATTTTAGTCTATTTCCCGTACACCGTGATACGGTTGAAAAATTTGGTGCAGATTGGATTAAAGTGGGTAATTTAATCGGTAATGGTGCATTTGAACTCAATGACCGCGTTGTTAATGAAAAAATTGTATTAACGCCAAATACCCACTATTGGGACAATAAAAATACAGTTATTACCAAAGTGACTTTTGTGCCGATTAACCAAGAGTCACATGCAACTAATCGTTATTTAGCGGGTGATTTGGATATTACAGAATCATTCCCTAAGCAGCGTTATAAAAAGTTATTGGAAGATATTCCTAATGAGGTTTTTACACCTGATCAGTTAGGAACTTATTATTATGCTTTTAATACCCAACGGGCACCGACAAATGATGTACGTGTTCGTCAAGCATTATCAATGGCAATTGATCGCCAACTGATTGCCAGCAAGGTATTAGGAACGGGAGAGAAACCAGCAAATTATTTCACTCCAGATGTTACTGCCGGTTTTAAACCACAAAAAGGTTTCTACCAGACTCATTCGCAAAAAGAACTCGACCAGCATGCGAAAACATTATTAAAGCAAGCCGGATATGGGGAAAATAATCCACTGGAACTGACATTGTTATATAACAGTTCAGAAAATCACCAAAAGATAGCGATAGCGATTGCATCTATGTGGAAGAAAAAATTGGGTGTTCAGGTAAAATTGGTTAATCAAGAATGGAAAACTTACATCGATAGCCGAAATACGGGCAATTTTGATGTGATCCGCGCATCTTGGATAGGGGATTTTAATGAGCCTTCTACATTTTTATCCTTATTAACCTCCCAGCATAGTGGCAATATTCCTAAGTTTAACAACCCGAATTATGATGCGTTGATGAGCTCTGCGAGTATTGAAACGAATGATGGAGTACGTAATGGATATTATAATCAGGCGGAAGCTGTTATAGCGAAAGAAGCGCCAATTGCCCCAATTTATCAATATACCAATGCGCGCTTGATTAAGCCTTGGCTAAAAGGTTATCCAATCGAAAACCCCGAAGATGTAGCTTATAGCCATAGTTTTTATATTATCAAGCACTAGTAGACGAATTTGGCCAGTGCATGTGTGCTGGCTAAATGAGGTATTTTCAATAAGATAGATAAAAAAAACTCCTTCCACTGGAGAGTAAGAAGGAGGACCAAAAAGGAATAAACACTACGGGGTTAATGATAGGAAAAATAATTATTGTTTTATTGCTAATTTGTGTCAATGGAGTGAGATCTCTTTTGCAAAAATGGCGATATTTCATCAATCTATCTAAATCGCATATATTATTGCTCTATCTTTTTTCGAATTTAATATAAGTTTTTCTGTTAGTCCCATCCCTAAGATATTCTTAGAATTTATTGCAATATCTCCGTTAATCTACTAAAAATAACGTATTTCCAATGCAAGGAGATATTGCATGGCGTCAATCTATGGATCCCAATTTCAAGACTCTAGTCCAGTACATGCCTTTCAATTGAATGGAAAAGGCGGTTTTTTACCGATTGATGTAAATGCAACTGCAACTCAACAATCCCCATTTTGGTTCCATTATGACTATAAAAATAAAGAGTCATTCAATTGGATCCAACAGTCGGATTTATTTAGTGACCAAGTAAAGTCGGCGTTGACTGGAAAATCGAGCCGCTTACGCATGGTACGTGTTGGTGACGGTGTTTTACTGACCTTACAAACATTAAATAATACGGTAGGGCAGCGTCCTGAACAGCTAGTGGCTTTTCGTATCTTCATGAATAGCCGGATGATTGTTTCTACTCGCCATCGTAAGGTTAAATCACTAGACTCAGTGATTGAGGATTTACACGATGGTGTTGGCGCCCAGAGCACGGGTGATTGGCTTGCTGACGTCACCGATGCTATCACGGATGAAATTAGTGACTTCACGGATTTACTCCATGAACGCCTTATTGAGATGGAAGATGATATTTTACGCGGTGAAATCCCCGAACGTGGTGAATTGGGATTGCTTCGTAAGCAAATCATTGTTATTCGCCGTTATATGGCACCTCAACGAGATATGTTTTCTCGCTTAACGGCTGAAAAGTTTTTATGGTTGGAAGATGCAGATAGGCGCCGGTTACAGGAAATTGCTGACAGATTAGGACGCTGTATTGAAGATCTCGATGGTTTTATTGCTCGAACTGCCATTATGTCTGACGAAATCACCAATATGATGACCGAGATGATGAATCGTCGTATTTATACGATGTCATTAATGGCAATGATTTTTTTACCAACGACGTTCTTGACTGGGTTATTTGGTGTGAACCTTGGTGGGATCCCTGGGGGAGAATTCAGATTTGCGTTTAGTGCTTTTTGCGTATTGCTTGCCTGCTTAATTGCAACCGTCTTTTGGTGGTTAAAAAGAAGTCGCTGGCTATAACAGTAGTGAATTATTCTTGGTAATGGGAACTAGTTTGAGATAAATCAATAAAGTGGATAAGGTTTTAAGGCAATATTACTTCCGCAGGTGAATGCAACGTTGAGCGATGAACGTTGTGCTCCATAATTGTAGTTTTTCTCATATTGAGTTCTTATACAGAATAATTGACCACTGTAATGCCGATGTCTTTTACATCGGCTTTTTTTTGCCTAAAATCTAGGAATTGCCCCAAATTGAGGCAATCCATTAAAATTTAGCTAAATTTATTTTATTTCAATCACATCTAAACGGTCAGCACTAAAGTCAGGTTGGTCATCTTCATCTATCATTGGCTGAGATGGCAACTCTTCACGGTCAAATGCCATATCTCCACCATTAATAACCGCATCGCCATGAGAAATATTTTTAAAATCAAATAGCGTGGTATCACAGAGATGGGAGGAAACCACATTTTGGGTTGCACTGAACATAGTTTCAATACGCCCTGGATAACGTTTATCCCAGTCACGCAGCATCTCTTTGATGACTTGGCGTTGTAAGTTTGGCTGAGAACCACACAGGTTACATGGAATAATTGGAAACCCTTTAGCTTCAGCAAAACGTTCAATATCTTTTTCACGGCAATAAGCGAGAGGACGGATCACAATATGTTTGCCATCGTCACTCATCAATTTTGGTGGCATACCTTTTAATTTACCGCCGTAGAACATGTTTAAAAATAGAGTCTGTAAAATATCATCGCGGTGGTGACCAAGTGCAATTTTGGTTGCACCTAATTCAGTGGCAGTGCGATATAAAATTCCACGACGCAGACGAGAGCATAAGGAGCAGGTCGTTTTCCCCTCTGGAATTTTTTCTTTAACAATACCGTAGGTATTTTCTTCGACGATTTTGTATTCAACACCCAATTCATCTAAATAGGCTGGCAAAATATGTTCAGGGAAACCGGGTTGTTTTTGATCTAGATTTACGGCAACTAGTGAGAATGAGATTGGCGCACTTTTTTGTAAGCTTTGCAGTATTGCTAACAGAGTGTAGCTGTCTTTCCCGCCAGAGAGACACACCATAATACGGTCGCCATCTTCAATCATATTGAAATCGGCAATGGCTTGCCCTACATCACGGCGAATGCGTTTTTGGAGTTTATTAAAGTTGTATTGTTCTTTATTGGTAGTCATTCTGTGTTGTTCTTTATTGTCGCGAAATGTTTTACCTAGCGTAAAACCAAAGCTCAAGTATGGAGAAGAAATTTTTAGAGGCACATGATACCAGATGGATGAGGATTTTTGATACAGATTCGCAAAAAAGTTGGAATGTAGGGAGAATGGTGCGAAGTAGATGAGATTGATATTTATCTGATACACATCGACTAGAATTCAGGGTAATTTTATCTAAAAAGGAGAAATTACAATGGCAATGTTTAACCCGATGGACATACTTGCACATGGAATGATGGGAACCATCAGCATGGTGGTCACCCCAGTAGAATACTTCATCTATAGTGGTGTGTTTGCAGAGCTATTCTTGTTCTCAATGTTTTAATAGAAGCTCAAACTCAGTAAAAGAACTGATTATCGCTATTATAATCATCGTCCTAGTAACGGGTCATATTTTGTTGTTATAGGACGATGAGGTAAAATAATCGTATTGTTGGAAATGACATTTTAATTCTGTAAAGCAAATTCTACCGCTTTTTGGGCATGTATAGCGGTTGTATCGAAAACAGGAACAGAAGTATCTTCTTGACCGACCAATAGCGTAATTTCAGTACAACCTAGAATAATTCCTTCTGCACCTTGTTTGACTAATTGACGCATAATACGTTGATATTCTGCTTTTGATGATTCCTTTATTTTACCCACGCATAATTCATTATAAATAATGTCATGAACAACCTTACGGTCAGCATCATTGGGTATTATCACATTTAATCCGAATTTATCACTCAGCCTATTTTTATAAAACGCTTGCTCCATAGTGAATGCGGTTCCTAAGAGCCCGATAGTTTTAATACCTGTATTGGAAATGCATTCACCTGTGGCATCTGCAATATGTAATAACGGAAGTTTAGAGATATCTTCAATTTGTGGTGCAACTTTATGCATTGTATTTGTGCATAATACTAAAAAATCAGCACCTGCTGCTTGTAGTCGAAGGCCTGCATTGGCTAAATGTTCTGCGGCTAAGTCCCATTGACCATGGGATTGGAAATGTTCTATTTCTGCAAAATCAACGCTATATAAAGCAATTTTTGCAGAATGTAATCCACCTAAATGTTGTTTAATGCCTTCATTAATTTGTTGGTAATAAAGTAGGGTTGATTCCCAGCTCATTCCACCAATAAGTCCGATGGTTTTCATCATGTTATGTCCTATTTTGTTATTTTTATTACTATACTGACCACCATAAATAATGGTCAATAAAATAATTTTAATCAGACTTTTAAAACTATCTTATCGGAAGGCGTTATTAAATGTTTTTCTTTAATTTCATATTACGAATTTATACTAAGAGATTTTCAATATGAGGGTTAGTTGTGATTGAAGTGTGATCTTTCACTAAAATTGATGTATTGATTGAAAATAAATTCATGAGACAATCATCCTCAGACGATAAAATCGCCTATAAAAATAACCATAAAATGGATTGGCATAAATGAAATTATTTCGCTGGATATTGATTGTTAGTTTTATTTTTATCAATGGTTGTTCTACACAATTTAAAACGGATGAACAATCGAATCAGTTAAAATTTACAATACAACAAGCCAATACAATTCCGATTAAAGATTCTGTCGAGCCATTAACGGTTGCCGATATGTTGCCTGGAGATATTTTATTGTCATCGGCAACAGGAATGAACTCGTGGGGGATCCGTTTATTTAGCGTGAGCGGAGTGAGTCACGCTTCTATTTATCTCGGTTTTGGTCAAGTTGCAGAATCAGTAGGAAGTGGCGTTAGAATTATTCGTCTAGATCAAGCTATCAATGACTCTAACAATATGGTGGTATTACGGCATAATCACCTGACATCATTTCATGCAGAAAAGTTACGTGAATTTTCTGAACAGAATGATGGCGGTAAGTACAACATGAAAGGGATTGTCATGATTGCTCCTTGGATGCTCACTAAACGGGTGTGTGAATTACCCTTAGTAGGACAAACAATTCGGAATTTTTGTTTAAGAACTCTCGCTACAGTTCAACTAGGTGATGATATTGAACAAGCGAACGGTTTCTTTTGTTCGCAGTTTGTCCTAGATGCTTACAAATATGCAGGAGTGCCGTTGTTTGAAGGTAACTCATCATGGATTACACCCGCAGATATTCTGCATATGCGCTCGGGGGATGTTCCTACATTTGTCCCTACAGAGCGTCTTACTTATGTTGGTCATCTAAAAAATTGGAGTTTTAGTAGCGCGATTCGTAAAAACTAATTGTTTATTTTTTGATTAACTATCAATGATATGTAATAAAAAAAGGCCAACTCAAATGAATTGGCCTGCTAAACTGGAAGCAATGTGAGCAATGTCGTTTGTGATAAAGTTGAGTAATTTACTCAACTATTCACGAGATAAAAGATAACCATTCTCATTTAAGAAATCAACCCCTTTTTTTGTAATATTAATTGCCCCTTAAAACCGTAAAAATTAGTTAAAATAAATAATAAAAACAAGAAAATAGGCTTTACTTTTGGCTTTTTATCTTAATTTTATTATAACGATAGCTAAAAATATTTTACATTCTTGGGTGTTTTTTCGAGGGGAAAATATAGCTATAAAAAAATTATTGTGAATTTATAGCTACAGATCTCATTTATCTTTTGAGTTAAGAGACATTTACCGCATTTGGACTATAATTTTCTAG
The DNA here is from genome assembly GCF_000156395.1 of Providencia rustigianii DSM 4541. Lineage (GTDB taxonomy): Bacteria > Pseudomonadota > Gammaproteobacteria > Enterobacterales > Enterobacteriaceae > Providencia > Providencia rustigianii. The sequence continues at coordinate 623,627 of NZ_GG703817.1, read as the reverse complement.
TTAATATTCATTTGAACACTTATCAGGAGGGGTTATGTATAAAACGATTTTGGTCCCTATAGATCTAACAGAAGAAGAATTAACCAGTAAAGCCGTGCATCATGCAGTTAATTTGGCCAAACAGTCAGGTGCAAAAATTCATTTGATCCACGTGCTTCCTATCTCTTCAGCGATCATTAATGCTTACGCTTTGGGTTATATGGAAATCAAAGATCGAGCAACGGTGAAAGCAGAAGAAGATATGAAAATGCTGATGGATTCAATTGATCTTCCTCAGGCAGATGTGAGCTATACAATAACGTTTGGTTCTCCTCGCGATGAAGTGATTAATACGGCAAAAGATATCAATGCCGATATTATTGTGATTGGATCTCGTCGTCCAAATATTACGACTCATCTATTAGGCTCAACTGCTGCCGGTATTGTTCGCTACGCAGAAACATCAGTACTCGTAGTACGTTAATAAATTAATATTAAGAACCTATACCATGATTGGTATAGGTTCTTTTTTTGATATTTTTCAGTTTAATATAAAGTATTCCAGTTATCTTACCCGAGGATATTTTATGTAGATTAGTTGGGGAAGATTGGGTTATTTATGGAAAAATTCACTAAGGAATTATTACGTGTAGAACACTTTATTTTTAGGGTACTACGTTTTTATTTTTTAGCGATATTGGTTTTTTTTATTGGTCTACTTCCGGGAATTATTGGTTTTTATTTTATAGAAGGGCACTCACTGATGGAGTCTATGCTGAATGCACTTTCTATGCTGAGTGGTCAGCCTATTGAGCCTGCACCAATTACTCAGACTGGACGGTTTTTTATCGCAATTTACGGTTTATTTTTACAGAGTGTATTTATTATCAGTGTTGGTTTAATTGTGACTCCATTTATCCATCGTGTACTACATAAATGGCATCTAGAAGATAATTAATCGAGTGGATTGACGTGATTTTTTATTGATTAGACGAGAAGCTCACGACATTTTTATTTTATTCAGACTATACTTTTATTGATGAAAATAACCATTAAACAGTTATCTCATACACTTGGATTTCTAGAAAAATAAGTGAGAGATACATACTTGAGAGGGGCTTATATGTACAAAACTATTTTGGTTCCTGTAGATATTTCAGAAGATACATTAACGGATAATGCACTAAAACATGCTATCCACTTGGCAAAAATGGATAATGCAAATATTCATTTATTCCACTCAGTTCCAGATGTCTCTAGATTCTCAATGAGTTACAGTTATCATTATGATTTACTAGCATCCTTTACAAAAAAAGCCCTTGAGCGTTCGGAAGAACAGTTAAAAGAATTGATCGATTCACTGGCTAAAAAATACGATTACCCTGCAGATAAAATCTCTTATAAGGTAGAGTTTGGTTCACCAAGGGATAAAGTTTTAGCTGAAGCTGAAAATATTCATGCGGATTTAATTGTTATTGGGTCCCGTAACCCAAGTTTTTCAACACATTTACTCGGATCGAACGCTTCGGGAATTGTATCTTATGCCAAAATATCGGTATTAGTTGTCAGATAGTTGGATAACAAATAAAAAGACCTGATGATTCAGGTCTTTTTATATTTGAAGGGTATTATTGGTTATTTACGGCTTCTTTGGCTTGCTCAATAGCGGTTAATGCTTGACTACAAGCTTGCTCTTGTGATTCTTCAGGGTAGGTTGCTAATGCTTTTTTAGCTTCCTCTAACTGTGATTTCATTAATGAAATTTGCTCTCCCGCATTTGGTTCATTCTTATATTGCTCTTCAGCTTGTTTGACGAGAGCATTCATCTCTTTGAAATACTTATCACACACATTTCCTGCACTTGCATGAGAGACGGATAACGCGGCAAATAGCCCGAATGCTATTGGAAGGATTTTTTTCATAATATATTCACTTTCGAAAGACATATTTGAATCAGCATAGCATTGTGACTTAAAAAAGGCATCATCAGCCGATTAATATTTTGGGCTGATTTAATCTTTATCAAACTCACCCCATATTGATAGTCAAAATTAGAAATAGCATAAATTGCAAATTATAAATGAGAATCATTATTGACGTTTGGAATGTATAAAGTGTACATTCTAGTACACTTTTAATATTGAATGGAATAGTGATGACAAATAATACGATTATAAATATTCAAGATTGGCCAGTATGCTCAATGAATACATTTCCATCGTCAATGGGGGAAACGCAGCAATGGTTAGCTGAGCTAGAATTATTGCTTGCCAAAAAAGAGTCATTTTCTTTGATTTATCCACCGATGAAGCCTAAAGGCAAGCCAACAGCGGAAGATATGGAATGTATGAAAACGGTTCGTCGTTGGCTGAAAGATGCTCGAGAGGGAATGGTGAAATATTGTCAAGCCATGGTTATCACGCTGCAGTCGGATGGTAGCGATAAACTGGAAATGGAAAAAATGGTACCTGTAATTTCATCGCTTTATGGGCCCGAGGTTTATCTAGAAGAGAATGCATTATTAGCACAAAAACGAGCAGTTTCTGTATTAAATTAATAAAATTTATGTGGCACTAATTTTACGGATATAGCTGGCAATGATATCGACCGAAAGACCAATTTGTTGGTTGATAAAATCATCGTTGGGCTTAAAATTTTTCACACAAAAAGTTTTAATGAATACATCTGCTTTTAGCATTTCCAAATAGCGGGATGAGATACTCAGTAACAGTTTTTCATCCACATTTACATTAGGAAGTTGTGCAAGCTTTTGAGTAAGCCTTTGGTAACTTTGAACGGGGCCCTGTTCAAAAAATAACTGGCTAATTTCAGGGAAGCGGTTATATTCGCCGAGGATTAATCGATATAGCCCTATCGATTGTGGCTTAACCACATTTCGTAGAAAGCGCGAGCCATAAAATGATAATACAGCTTCAATTGTTTGTAATGGTGGTTCTTTACTGTCTGGTTCCGTAAATATGTCATCAATCATATAGGCGACAACGGCTGAAAATAAACCCTCTTTATCCCCAAAGCTCTTATACAAGGTAGAGCGAGAACCTCCCGCGCGCTCAATAATCATATCAAGCGTTGTTCCTTCAAACCCATATTGCAGAAAAACTTCAGCGGCAGCAGCAATGAGTGCTTGATGGCGACGTTGACCTTTTGGGGTTTTTGCGGGAATGGGGTGACTCATAAAATAATTATCCTAACGAAAAATGAAATAGTAGCGTTAATTTACCTGAAAGAGGTCATAATTCTTCGTATTATTTTCCTCTATGATATATATGAATATTATCATGTCTAAATCAATATCTGAATTTTAACAAAGCCTCGGGGGATCCAATGAAGGATAGCGTTGTTGATCAGCATATAGAAGATAAAAGTGTTGATGTGCAAAGGGAAATCACCAAATTATGTATTGAATGTGGTTTATTGCTGCTACAGCATGGTGCGGAAAGTATGCTTGTCGAACAATTAACGACTCGATTAGGTATTGCACTAGGGGCAAATCAGGTGGACAGTGCAATTTCATCGAATTCCCTCGTGTTAACGACTATCGTGGATGGTCGATGCCTAACATCAACTCGCCGCATTATTGACCGCGGGATTAATATGCATGTGGTGACAGAGGTTCAGCATGCTGTCATTCTCGTAGAGCATCATTTACTTGATCGCCAACAATTACGTAAAAAATTAAATAGTATCAAGCCGCTACGTTATCCACGTTGGCTCATGGTTTTAATGGTAGCGTTATCTTGCGCTTGCTTTAGTTCGTTAAATGGCGGTGGACTAGAAAGCGCGTTTATCACGTTTTTAGCGAGTGGTTGCGCGATGTTTATTCGTCAGGTTTTGACATCAAATCAAATAAATCCACTGATCAATTTTTGTATTACCGCATTTGTTGCGACTTCGGTATCGGGTTTATTACTAAAAATTCCTTATTTTGAAGTCACTGAGACTATTTCGATGGCTGCGAGTGTATTGTTGCTGGTTCCTGGTTTTCCTTTGATAAATGCAGTAGCAGATATGTTTAAGGGGCATGTTAATACGGGGATTGCTCGTTGGGTGATGGCAAGCTTGTTGACGCTAGCGACCTGTATTGGCGTCGTTCTAGCCATGACTATCTGGAATTTGAGGGAGTGGGCCTAATGTTTTTATTGGAATTAATCTGGAAGATGTTGCTCGCGGCGATCCCTGCCATTGGTTTTGCGATGGTATTCAATGTTCCGGTGAGAGCACTAAAATATTGCGGATTATTAGGCGCAATTGGGTATGGATCGCGGATGATTTTAATGTCATTCGGATTACAAATTGAGTGGGCAAGTTTTTTAGCTGCCACCTTAATCGGAATGATTGGAATTCAATGGTCTCGCTGGTGGCTAGCGCATCCTAAAGTCTTTACTGTTGCTGCAGTGATCCCCATGTTTCCCGGTATCAGTGCCTATATCGCGATGATCTCCGTTGTGAAAATATCCCAGTACGGTTATACCCCTGAGCTAATGGAAACGCTTGTTACCTACTTTTTAAAGGCATCTTTTATTGTAGGAGCACTTTCTATCGGTATCTCTCTTCCCGGATTATGGCTATATCGCAAGAAACCCAGTGTTTGATATCAACATACCGCCTTCATATTCATAAAATGATCAATAAAAGTTAACCCGTGATTTAGAGATTGGGCTAACTTTTATTGATAGATATTCGAGTAAGTTAGTTTTTATTATTTTTTACCTAAATTCTGATATTGATTTTTATCCCTTAAAATAAAGTACCAATTGATATTAAAAAGACTTATATTTCATCCAACTAGAGTGTATTCATATTGTGTTCATCTATTTTTGAATGAATAACTTACTCGTTGTATTTAATTTATCGACTTTTTCTCATCAGTGGTGTTATTTTGAAACAATATTCAATCTATAAGTATTTACATCTTGCATTAATTCTTATTTTTTCCTTCATTAGCCATTCAGTCTATGCAGCACCTAGCTCATTTCCTGAAGCAAAATCATTGAGTAAAAACCAAGTTTATATCGACCAAAATCATCAAGGAGAGGGAACACTCTATTGTGGTTGTCAGTGGGAGTGGGTTGGTAAAAGTGGTGGACAAGTTGATTTAGCATCCTGTGGCTACCAAGTTCGTAAACAACAAAATCGTGCGGAACGTATTGAGTGGGAACATATTGTTCCAGCATGGGTTTTTGGCCATCAGCGTCAATGTTGGCAAAATGGCGGGCGTAAAAACTGTGTTTCTTCAGATCCTGTATTTGCTCGTATGGAGGCCGATATGCACAATTTAGCGCCTTCGATTGGTGAAGTGAATGGTGATCGTAGTAATTGGAGTTTCGGAAAGCTTCCTGAGAATACGCCATATTCATATGGAATGTGTCGTAGCCGTATTGATTTTAAACAACGCGTCTTTGAACCTCGTGATGAAGTTAAAGGGCAAGTTGCTCGTGTTTATTTCTATATGCATGATCGCTATAACTTATCTATGTCTCGCCAACAGCAGCAATTGTTTATGGCATGGGATAAACAATATCCTGTGAATGAATGGGAAAAACAACGCGACCAGCGCATTGCAAAAGTGATGGGGCATAATAACCCGTTTGTGACAGGAGAAAAAAGTTGGGACTTAGGACATAAAAATGGTGCAGAAGGTTTAACGGGGCAATCAGCCAAACCCGTAAAATCGGTAGAGCAGAGTACGCCAGCGAATAATACTGTTCAACAAGTGAAAGGAAATCGTAATACTAAAAAATATCATTTGGCGCACTGTTCAGGTTTTAAAACCACGGCAGATAAAAATGCAGAAATGTTTTCTACTGAAGCTGAGGCACAAACTAAAGGGTATCAATTAGCGGGCAATTGTAAACCGATCTAATTTAGATATTGCCACAAAGATTGACAACGCATTGGTTTTTGTGGCTTTTTATGATATTTCCTACAGATTATCTGACCTTTACGTAAAAATGCACAGTTTCTGTTAATTTAATGTTGTAATTTAAAAAAAACTAGAGCTATATTTATAGAAAGGAAATGTTGTAGGTTGATGATATTCTAGTCAAATAAAAATTTGCAGATTGTCATAATATTGTCATACAGATTCTTTAGTTTACGAGTATCGCCTGTATAGGAGAAACTAATGACAACAAAGTGTTTGTTTACAAAAATTCAAGACCGGTTATCGATCCACCATGAAATTAGCATGGTGAGATTGCTAACCGGTTTTTTTATATCTGAAATGTTCACCTATGTCACATAAGAGCTTGAAGGGAGCTCCTCTCTGTTTTGAATAGTTCGTCATTTGAATTGACATCACTGATACCTGGAAGGGTTAATACTATGAGTAGACAGAAAGCTGCAACAAAAACACGTCGGGAAATGAAACGCACATCTCGCAAGGATCGTTCAGGGAGGTATGATATGAATAATGTAACCTCCTTTGCCGAATATACCGGCATTGAGCCTATTGGTATGGCGAAAGAACGTCGCGATGAAACTCCAATCACTCCACGTAATGAAGCCCAAAAGCTCTACATCAACTCCATCAAGCATAAGCAGCTCATTTTTGCTAATGGTGAAGCAGGATGCGGTAAAACTTACATTAGTACCGCATTAGCTGCAGATGCTTTAATCAATAAAGAGATCAGTAAAATCATTGTAACTCGCCCTGTATTGCAAGCAGAGGAAGACCTGGGTTTTTTACCTGGAGATATGTCTGAAAAGTTTGCGCCATATTTTAGACCTGTTTATGACGTTCTTATGAAAAGATTGGGAGCATCATTTTTACAGTATTGTTTGCGACCTGAAATTGCGAAAGTGGAAATTGCGCCATTTGCGTATATGCGAGGTCGTACGTTTGAAAATGCAATCGTGATCCTCGATGAGGCACAAAATGTGACAGTCACACAAATGAAAATGTTCTTAACTCGTTTAGGGGAGAACGTGACAGTCATCGTCAATGGGGATATTACTCAGTGTGATTTACCGAGCGGTGTTCCATCAGGATTGGCGGATGCATTACAGCGTTTTAATAGTGATAGCTTGGTATCTATGGTGAATTTTACGATTGACGATTGTGTGAGATCTGAACTGTGTCATAAAGCGCTACTTGCGTACAATGATTAACCTTTTTATCTGCCCCGATCATCGGGGCAGTATTTTTATCGATTAATCGTCCGGGTTATCCATGACTGCATGGCGTTCATGATGGTAGCCTTCTTCATCATAGCCATACCGCCAGTAAGGAATTGCGTAAATATCCTCACGGCTAAAGCCTTTCTCTCGACGCACAAAACGACGTAATTCGCGAATAATTTGGTCTTCGCCAGCAATCCAAAAACCGACATCACTTGTAGGGATATCCCATGATTTAAATGTATTAATCAATGCGGATGTTTGACTAATATCGCCAACGACCCACTCAATCTCCATTCCCGCAGGTTTGGAAAGTTCGCGAAGATCAGCTTGATGTTCTAAGCGTAGAACAACACGACCCTGAGCATTTTCTGGCATCTTTTCTAACAGCGCGGCAATGGCTGGCAATGAACTAGAGTCTCCCGCCATAAAATAGTGAGAGCGAACCGGAAGCAGTGGATCCGGACCTCCTGGGTTTGTGATACCGAGCCAATTACCCGGCTTGGCATCACGAGCAAAGAGGTATGCTGGACCTGTCACGCCTTCATGCATCGCAAATTCAATATCGATTTCACTTAATTTAGGGCGAATGGCACGTACAGAATAAGTCCGTACAAATGGGCGAGGTTTATCTTCTGGCCAACTGCGTCCGTTATCGGTCAAGACGGGAAGTGCTGGTTGGCTAGCATAGTCTGGCGCAATGAAAATCTTGAGATGCCCACCTTCGCAGTTATCAGGATAATCAGTCAGTCTTTCGCCCGTAAATGTAATGCGGCGAATTGATGGACTGATATCAGTGATGGATTTAACTTGAATGAGTTGCGGTGGTGCTGGGCGGTAGATGTTTTTTTCAACTGTTGGTGTACTAGCCACGAACCGTCTCCTTTCTTAATGATAATTTTATTATATGTTAATTATTATCATTATCATATCACGAGTAAGAATAAGAAAACCATTCAAATAATACAGTGAAATAGGTCGTGAAAAACAAAATGCCGCATAACAGAATATTATGCGGCATTGGGGGAAAATCACTATTTTACTTTCATTCCCGCTGCGGTCATCAGCAATTTAAACAAGGAAGAGAACGCAAATAGCGCTAATACACTTCCTAACCAGATTATTGCCATCCAACCCATTTTCTTCCACCAAGGTGAACTCACTAAATGATCAGTGGTAGCCTTGTTCAGGGGTAATTTTTCCTCTGAAGACATAGTAACTCCAATAGGTATAAACCAAAATAACAGGGATAATAAATAACGCGCCGACCAACATGAAGCCTAAGCTTTCTGGTGGGCCAGCGGCATCTCGGAAATTGATGGCTGGTGGAATTAAATTTGGCCAGATGCTAATACCTAATCCAGTGAAGCCAAGGAAAATCAGAGCTAATGCTGATAAGAATGGAATGCTATCGTGTTGTTGACGCTTCACACTCTTGATGATTAACCAGACACAACCTATTACAAGTAGTGGAACGGGGAGAAAGAAAAACAAGTTTGGCAAGGTAAACCAGCGTTGATAAATGGCTTCACTTTGCATTGGTGTCCACACACTGATTACGCCGATCACCGCTAACATTAATAGGGTTAATGGGCGCAAAATACGGTACATTGTTTTACGTAAATGTCCCTCAGTTTTCATAATCAGCCAGCCACAGGCGAGTAAGGCATAAGCGACGACTAGCCCAAATCCACAAAATAGAGGGAAAGGGGAGAACCAATCGAAATACCCGCCCATATAGACGCGATTTTCAACGTGGAAGCCTTGAATAAATGCACCGACAACAACGCCTTGAATGTGGCAAAAATTGAGCCCCAAATAAAAGCATGATCCCAATGGCGACGATGAGATTCATCAGCACGGAAACGGAACTCAAAGGCGACACCACGAAAAATCAAGGCCAATAACATAAAGGTTAGTGGAATCGATAGAGCATCCAATACGATGGCATAGACTAAAGGAAATGCCCCGAATAATGCAGCACCGCCTAGTACTAGCCATGTTTCATTACCGTCCCAAACAGGAGCGACGCTGTTCATCATTAAGTCACGGTCTTGACTATCTTTTAAGGCTGGATAAAGGATACCGATGCCTAAATCGAAACCGTCCATGACGATATACATCAACATACTAAAAACAATAATGACAAACCAAATGAGAGGTAAATCAATGCCCATGAGCTGTCTCCTCGGTGATGCCTTTACGAATTAATTTCATCATGTACATATAGCCAATCCCAAATACGCTGCCATATACGGCAAAGAACGCGAGTAAGCTAATACTCATATGCACCTCTCCGTGAGCACTCACAGCATCAGCTGTACGTTGTAAGCCATAAACAACCCATGGCTGGCGACCAATCTCGGTTGTAAACCAACCAGCAAGAATCGCAATGAGTCCCGATGGCGCCATGACAAACATAAAGCGTAAGAATGTTTTGGACTCATAGAGTCTTTTACGTGAACGTAACCATAATCCCCAGACACCAGCAGCGATCATGAGTAAGCCCAATCCAACCATCACACGGAATGACCAGAACACCATAAATACGTTGGGTCTATCCTCAGGTGGAAACTCTTTTAAAGCAGGAACTTGTTTATCAATACTATGGGTTAAAATCAGGCTTGCCAGATAAGGGATTTCAACGGCATATTCTGTTTTCTCTTTGTCCATATTAGGAATACCAAAGAGGATCAGCGGAGTTGCTTCACCGGGTTTATTTTCCCAGTGGCCTTCCATCGCAGCTACCTTAACAGGTTGATATTTCAATGTATTTAAACCATGAGCATCACCGATAAATGCTTGAACTGGTGCTAGCACTAAGATCAACCACAATGACATGGAGAACATTTTCTTCATGGCAGAGGATTTATTACCTTTGAGCAGATGCCATGCCGCGGATGCGCCAATAAAAAATGCTGCGGCAAGGAAGGCTGCCGTTGTCATATGCAGTAAGCGATAGGGGAATGAAGGATTGAAAATTACGGCTAGCCAGTCGACAGGCACAATTCGGTTATCAACGATTTCAAATCCTTGAGGGGTTTGCATAAAGCTGTTAGAAGCGAGGATCCAGAAGGTGGATATAATGGTTCCGAGTGCCACCATGCAAGTCGCAAAGTAATGTAGCTTTTCGCCCACTCGGTTCATGCCGAATAACATGACACCAAGAAATCCTGCTTCTAAGAAGAATGCGGTGAGAACTTCATAAGTGAGCAACGGTCCAGTGACACTGCCTGCAAAGTCAGAAAAGAAACTCCAGTTAGTCCCAAATTGGTACGCCATCACCAATCCAGAAACTACCCCCATCCCGAAATTGACTGCAAAAATTTTTGACCAGAAATGGAATAGTTTTATGTAGTCAGGATTTCGAGTTTTTAGCCATAAACCTTCAAGCACGGCGAGAAAACTCGCTAACCCGATAGTAATAGCTGGAAAAATAATATGGAACGAGACCGTAAATGCGAATTGTATACGGGCAAGTTCCAGCGCAGTTAGTCCAAACATATTGACCCCTGAATGGAAATGATTACGACACGCGACATTTAAAGCCATTGCGAAGCAATTTGACGAAATCCTTAGCAATAAATAATTGTTTTCGTTGGATTGTTAACACTCATAAATCCAGCTAGAAATGTTTTGTGCTTATAGTTAAAAAAGTCAGGTGAATGTGGTGGATAAGTAGAACATGAGACGTTAAACTATAATAGTAACAATTTTTAGGAAAATACCTATAACAGTGAGGCGGGAATGACGAGATATGAACAGTTAGCGGCACAAATTCGTCAACAAATAGAAGATAATATCTGGCAAGTTGGTGACAGATTACCTTCACTTAGAGAAAGCGTGAAACAATCCGGTTTAAGTCTGATGACAGTAGTACAGGCTTACCAATTGCTTGAAAGCCAAGGTTGGGTTGCGGCTCGACCACAATCGGGCTACTACGTTGCAAATCGCAACAATACATTTGCCGCAGCGAAAGGAGGGAAAGGGCTACATCTTAATGAAAATGTTGAGATTAATGCCTCCATTTTTGGTGTCCTGCAAGCCTGTAAGGATCCTGATATTATTCCATTTGGTTCTGCGTTTCCTGACCCAGCCTTACTTGATGAACCCAAATTGGCTAAATCACTGGCTTCTGTTGCTCGTCGTCTATCGAAATTTAATACCACTGCCAATTTACCACCGGGAAATGAACAATTACGCCGTAATATTGCTCAACGCTATGCGACTCAAGGGATCCATGTCGCCCCTGATGAAATTGTTATTACTGCGGGTGCGATGGAATCATTAGTTTTAAGCTTACAAGCCGTTACACAGCCGGGGGATTGGGTGGTCATTGAATCACCCGCTTTTTATGGCTCGTTGCAAGCGATTGAACGTTTAAAATTAAAGGCGATCGCAATTAAAACAGACCCTCTCTTTGGTATTGATCTTGATGCTCTCGAGGATATTGCGGATAAATACCCAATCAAAGCATGTTGGTTGATGACCCATTACCAAAATCCATTAGGTGGCACGATGCCACAAGCCAATAAAAAACGGTTGGTTGAGATCCTGAATAAACATCGAATCTCACTTATTGAAGATGATGTGTATGGGGAACTCTATTTTGGTAATAAGCAGCCAATTCCTGCAAAATCTCTTGATACTCAAGGTAATTTTTTCCACTGTTCGTCATTTTCAAAATGCTTAGCGCCGGGATATCGGGTTGGTTGGGTTGCTGCGGGGCATCATGCTTCAAAAATTCAGCATTTGCAGATGATGAGTACAGTTTCGGCAAGTGTACCGACACAGTTAGCCATTGCGGAATATTTATCCCAAGGTGGCTATGATACCCATTTGAGAAAACTGCGTCAGACGATGGAACAACGTCAGCACCTCATGTTGAATGCTATCGCCAAATATTTGCCATCATCCGTGAAAGTGAATACCCCGAAGGGGGGATATTTCTTATGGCTTGAGTTAGAGCCGCCCTTTAATGCAATTCGTTTATATCAATTAGCGTTAAAAAAAGGAATTGGTATTGCGCCGGGCAGCATGTTTTCAACCAGCGACCAGTTTAACCATGCATTTCGTTTAAATGCTTCGTTTGCATGGAATGATCGTTTGGAACAGTCAATGAAAGTTTTAGGGGATTTATGCCACACATTGATCGAGGATAAATAAGCGTAAAACAGAGAGGGTGAGCAGTCACATTATCGCGGTGATTTCATTGCCTTAAAAAAAGAACTTTGCGAATCTAGTTAAAGATACGTAAGGGAAACTGAGGTGGTCATATGAAAATTAAATGCTTTAGTACAACTGACTTACCCGTGTTTGAGTGGAATGATAACTGTGGCACTAGCCAAGAAGTCTTTTGCTGGCCCGTTGCATCTGATTACTCGCTACGTGCCAGTATTGCGAAGATTGAACAATCAAGTTTTCTAAAGCAGTACCCTGAAGGGGAAAGGCTTACAATCCTGTTGGATAACCAAACGCTACGAATACATGATAACCACCGGATTGACGAATATTTTCATCAAGTTGGTGAGTCTATTCGATGTCCTGCTGAACTGTATGTCAATGTAGAATTACAACAGCCAATACGATTAATGAATTTTATCTACCGTTCAGATCGTTGGAATGTGAGAAGTTATCTCATTGACTCTCAGCAGCAACTCCCCGCACATCAAGCTGGATTAGTGTATGTATTATCAGGAGAGTGGCTAGTGTCTGGCGGTAACTGTGAGCGAATGTCTGAGGGGGATGGCGGCTGGTGGCTTCCAGATATTAGAACAGGGGAGTTAACCCCCTGTAGCTTCGATAGCCAATTACTTTGGATAGAATGTATCCCTTGCTAACTACTTGCCAGCCCAATGGCAGCGAAAGTTAACATGCCTCCTGCTACACCTTCGGTGATACGGCGATTCTTATCACTATATTTGCGTTTATTATGCATGGAAGCGAACAACATGCCGATAACACCATAAATAACAATGCACGAACTAATAAATGTCGCTGATAATATTAAAGATTGTATTGCAACACTCTCGGAGACATGGATAAAATTGGGCAATATAGCAAAATAGACTAATAGTCCTTTGGGGTTAAGAAAGCTAGTTAGGAATGCTTTGCCAATCACCGCTTGGGTCGATATGGGTCGCACCTGAAATTCTCTGGCATGAATCGCAGAGAGAAGCATTTTTACTGCTAAATAAGCGACATAGGCGACACCAACCCATTTTATGGTGTTAAATATTAGTGGGGATGTGGCAACAATTGCAGCTAACCCAAGTGCAGCAAGAATAGCATGTGTCATGTAACCGAGGATAATGCCCAAATTAGCTTTCCAAGCGGCGGACATACCACCTGAAAGCCCCTGTGAAGAGATAAATAAAATATCCGGTCCAGGTGTACAAACCAGAGGGATCACCGTTGCGCTAAACAGTAATAACGTTTGTAGCTCCATCAAACACCTCTATTTATTGTTATTTCATACCGGAAATTGATGCTGGTCATTATAGCTATTTTTTGTTGAAATTTGGTTGTTTTGTTGCTTGCTAATAACGTGTGTTTGACATTTAATATCAAAAAATAAAAGCAAAAGAGGTTGGCATGCCAAAGGGCGTAGGGTTGAACAATTCGGACAAAAATGAACTAGAACATCATAGTTCATCATCCATCAAATTAGATGCTATTGATAAGCATATTCTTCAAGTGCTACAGCGCGACGGTAAGATTCAAAATGTTGAGTTGGCAAAAGAGGTCGGTTTATCACCATCACCTTGTTTAAGGCGTGTAAAACTACTGGAAGATGCCGGCGTTATTAAGCGTTATGTTGCGGTCTTAGACGGAACTAAAATTGGTGCGGGTTTATCTTTATTTGCCCGCATCTGGTTTAAAGCTCAAGACGCGCAGACAATTAATCAATTTGTTGCGGACATTCAAAAGATGCCTGAAGTAGTGGAATGTCATTTAATGGCGGGTGAATGTGATGCATTGATCCGTATTGTTACTGAAGATATGGCGTCTTACCGCCGTTTTCATGCAGATTATTTGACCCAGATTGGTAGTGTACAGAGCATTAAAACGGAAGTGCCAATGGAGACTGTTAAAGTTACGTACGCATTACCTTTATAGATTTTCCTATCAAATATAATGGCTCTTGGAGTGAGTCGCCTCCAGAGCTATTTGCACACGCTATTTTTCGTTAGTGAAGTGAATATGAATGGTTTCAGTCATTCATTGAATTTCATTTTAATACAGAAGATATCAATATGAGGGATGAGACTCTCACAATGCTAGAAAAAGCGAATAAATTACCCAATTGGCAGACATTGAAATTAATCCTAAGCTCATTAATTGTCTTTAATTTTTACCTAGCCTCCAATCCTGTTGTGAAAGTTGATTATTCAATATTAATTAACCTATTTGATTTAGTGCTTATTCCTATGTTTGTATTTATTGCGGCATATACCAGCAAAGGAATTTCATGGCAGGATTGGCATACCCACTTAATTCCACCATTGATAATTTATGTCACATTCCAGACGCTTGATGCTATTCCTTTGTATTACACGGGGACATTAAGCATTGAGAAATATTTATTATTTCCTCAAAATGGGGTTTGGTTTTTCTTGGCTGTGCCAATATGGCAAGCGTTTTTTTTATTGTTGCCTCTCGGAATAAAAAGTAAAGGAATAGGGTTATTTATTACGTTACTGCTTAGCCTTTTTATTGCCTTTTGGGCAGTTCATTCCCTTTTGGAAAGAACCAGTTTTGCTGCAATCTTGCAGTATTTTCCATTCTTTGTCGTGGCCTACTTTTGCGATGATAAAAAATTAGAATGGCTCCGTCGGCATACTTTTTTTGTTGCCCCTTTGATGATCATATTGGTTGGGTTTTATTTTTATTTTCAATCTGAAATTGAAAGTTTATTGATGCAGGTATTCGGTCATAGACTCTTAATCTGTGCATTTTTTATGCAGATATTTTCGTTTTTAGTCGGGGTGTTGATTGCGATTGTGGCTATTTGTTTTGCATTATCCACGGTGCGCTTTGTAAAAATAGCGAATAATGCGCTAGGTGTGTATTTAATACATCCTATTATTTGTTTTTTATTGTTAACGGGAGTAGGGGCTTTAAATATTGAAACTGGGCTTTCGATATTAATAGCATTAACACTGATTACGATTATTTTAGCGCTTCTACTGTCGACCAACCCAGTGATTCACTGGTTTTTAAATCCACAGATAAAAAGTAAAAAATAAATATACTCAGTACAGGGTAAATGCAGAGAGTGCTAAATAAAAAGGCTTACTGGGTTCCAGTAAGCCTTTATGTAACTAATCGCTATTTATTGACGTAGTGCTTTAATTTGTTCTGGGGTGACATCTGCTGGTTGCCCTCCCCATTGGACTCGAAGGAAGTTCACCAAATTCGCAATTTGCTGATCATCGAGTTTGTCCGCAAATCCCGGCATGCTTTGCATATTTTGGTTATTTGGGAACGGTTGTTCTGGTAAACCATCTAGAATCGCATTAATGAGGTTGGTACTATCCACATCACGTAATGTGGAATTACCTTTCATTGCTACAGACACATTCGGTTTTCCACTACCATCATAAGAGTGACATCCGGAACAGGTTTCGAGGTAAACTTGCTTTCCTTGTGGATTACCTTCCCCCATTTCGAGTGGTAATGTGGCTGGTGGATTGTCCCCCATCAGATAGGTTGCAATGGCTTTATTATCTTCCGGTGTTAAATGTTGAGAGCTGAGATAAATAACTGGATGCATATCACTGTAAGCTGAACCTTGAGGCGCCAGTCCCGTCATAAAAAACTGTTGCAGGTCTTCCTTGTTCCAACCGCGTGCAGCAAGGGCTTCAGGTGTAATATCAGGGGCAGTAAAACGACCTAATGAGCCACCTTTCATGTACTTATCTAACTCCATCTCCCCAAATATCCCTCTTGGTGTATGGCACTCAGCACAGTGCTCTAACACATTAACCAAGTATTTACCTCGCACCCATTCAGGTGAGCTACCTTGAGAGCTATTAGGTAGCGGTTTATCATTGAAAAATAAAAGATTCCAACCAATCATTGCCATACGCTGATTTAGTGGGAATGGAAGAGAATTTTCTGGTGGAGCGACATCTACCGCAGGGCGGCTCATTAAATAACTATAGATGGCATCAGAATCGCTACGCGTCATTCCTTTGTATGATGTATATGGCATCGCAGGGTAAAGATTTTTACTCGGCGGCGAAATCCCTTCAGTTAACGCTTTGTGGAACTCTTCTTTAGTCCATCGACCGATACCATAATCAGCAGAGGGGGTTAAGTTACTGCTATAAATGGTACCAAATGGCGTATCAAGTGGAAAACCTCCCGCTAGCGGTGCACCATTAGCACTGGTGTGGCATGCTGCACAATCACTAGCAAGAGTGAGGTAGCGACCACGTTCGATTTCTTCTGCACTTGCTGTGACTTTTTGTACTGGACCGTCGGGTTTGCGACTTTCATACCAATAGAGAACCGCCCAGACGACGATAGCTATTGCTATTAACCATAAAATAATGCGCTTAATCATTTTATCGTCTCCTTGATCAGCCCTGGAGTACTCATCACGACATCACGCACTGCTTCATAATAGCGAACATAACCTGTGCAACGACAAATGTGGTTATTCAGGGCTTCTTTAATCGCATCTTCCAAGTCAGCTTCTGCAATTGGATTACGTTGTAATTCTTCAACAAAAATTGTTGCTGCGTTGACAAAACCGGGGGTGCAGTAACCGCATTGGAAACTAAAATTGTCGATAAATGCTTGCTGTACAGGGGATAGTTTAACTTCACCATTTTCTTCTTTAGTGGCAGCCCCTTCGATAGTACGAATGCGTTTATTGTTGAAGAAGTGCGCTCCTGTGATGCAGGTTCGTACTTCTTCACTCGTACCCGATGGGTTATCTAAAATCACTACGCATGCGTGGCAAATTCCTTGTCCACAGCCAAGTCGAGAGCCTGTGAGATCGATATATTCGTGAAGAAAGTCGATCATCATGAGACCTTCAGGCACATCCATCGGTCCATATTGCTGACCGTTAATGTTGATGGTAAGTGGAAGTAAATTTAGGCTCATGATAATACCTCTAGAATGTCTTTAGGGCGAACAGGTAGGCTTAAAAAATGGTGTCCTGTTGCATCAGCTATCGCATTAACGATGGAAGAAACGACGGGGATCATAACGACTTCAGCGACCCCTTTCGGTGGATCGGTTTCGGATAACCCCGGAAGGATTTCACTGGTTTGTTTCCAAACAGCGACTTCACTTGCCAGAGGTAAGTGGTAACGGTTGAAGTTCCACGTTCCATTGCCCGGTCCATCTTCATACAGAGGTAAATATTCATGGAGCGCATGACCGATTCCCATAGCAAGCCCACCTTGAATTTGTCCAGAAACTAACTGAGGAACAATCAGGTTACCGCATTCCACTACGCTATGGTGGTCGAGTAACTCGACATGACCTGTAGCTTTATCAATAGCAAGCTCTGAAACGGTGGCGACAGCACTGTAATAAGTTACGCCAGCATTATTTCTTTGGGTATCAGGATAGTAGGCTTTTTGACGTTTCCAAACTTGGTAATCTTTATTGGCAAAACGTAGTGATAGTCCGTCAATAGGGAGACGACGAGTTTCATCGTTTATATGGAAATCAGCTTCCGCCCATTCCCAACGGTTAAACACATGGCAAACGGCACCGGTTAAGCCTCCCATTTCAAAGGTACGGTCGATCAAACGCTGCAAGCTGAGAACTTCTAAGCCATCGGCGGTAAGCCCATTAGCGACCCAGCGAGCATCTTCACGCCGTACGACTAATGGTGCCGCTTGTCCACCACCAATACCTTCTTGCCAAATAGACATTGCCGCAGGCCAAAGCCCATACTCAAAGATTAATCTAGCGGCTTCTTCCGTACTATGAGTAAAGTAATAAGCGGAGTTACTGGCACTCGCAGGAGAGCAATAATTCGGTGTCCAAAGTGGATCTAACGAAAGTTTATTTTGCTCATCTTGTGACATGGCAAATGGATTCCCTGTGGATACCATAGGCAATACAGACCAGTCGATGACAGAAAAATGGGCTTCTTCTGCGGGTTTACCTAACCATTTAGCACATACGACGGCTTGGGATGTGGACATTCCTGTCCCAATTTCAGCCCCACTATGGTAAATCGCTATTTTTCCTTCAGACGTTAGCTCGACGCGGGCAAAAGAGGATTCGGCACCTGTACCAAAATCTTTCTGAACACAGGAAATTCCTGTACCAAACAATTTACCGGCATTCTTCGCTTCAAAATCGGCTTTTCGTGAGGCTCTTTCTGTCCACATTGGATGGTCAGCACAGCGAATTAGTACTTCATCGGCACGAATTGCACCTCCAGGGATCGCTCCTTGGGTATTTTTCATTCCCGATTTAATGATATTTTTCAAGCGAAATTCTATAGGATCGGCATTGAGCAGTTTTGCTGCTTCTTCCATCAACATATCTGTAGCAGCCATGGCTTGTAATGTCCCATAGCCACGAGCGGAGCCTGCATCCACAGCTCGCGATGCAATACCGACCGCAGATAGGTCACTTCGAGGAATATAATAGATAGCTTGAGCGCCGGTCGCGCCTACCATGACAACCGAAGGGGTAAAGTTACATCGACCACCACCATCACCAATAAATGAAGCTGAAAGTGCTTCAATTTTATGGGTTTTCTTATTAACTGCGAGAGTGTAATCCATGTCGAACGCATGGCGTTTGATGGTGGATTGAAACTGTTCATAACGGTCATTGGCTAAACGGATCGGTACACCATCACCATATAACGTTGCCATCGCACCATAATACGGGAATGGGGTATGGTCTTTTGATCCATAACCTACAGTAAAGCAAGGGTGTAAGAAAATTTGCTTGATAGGGAATTTGCTTTTCGCCAGCATTTCAGGGAGTGAACCTGCAACTTCCTGTGGTGACTGGGTAGGGATAACCAAATGAAATGATTGTGTTTTAGCATCGTACCAACCATTGGCATTATCCGGTTCTAATGCAGAGGTATCGATAGATTGTGAGGCATATTTACGTTTGATAATTAGCCAATCTTCGGGCGGTTTTTCCAATAGTTTGGCAAGCTCATCCGCATAATACATGCCTTCCTCGTCGAGCTTTCCACCTTCACGACCTTCTGGCCAAATAGGTAAGTGCTTTTTCATTCCAATCGGGGAGATCGGCATATCTTTCAGGCTGGAATAAACATCGGGAGAAAATGGCGTTTCACCACCGATACGAACCCCTCGATAGCTGCCCCATGGGTCACGTTCCAATGGACCTGTATATGCGCCGTATTGGATCACGTCATCACGAAATTTGAGTGTTTCTTTTGCAAAGCTAAATTTGGCAAAGTCATGGTAAACAAGCAAAGCAACGGCTTGGCCTAAATATGCAGGGGTTTTTCCAGTCGGAAGTAGTAGGTCATCGCCGTAGAATTCAGGAAATGCGACGCCATCTTTTTCTAAATCACTTGCAGTGACAATACGGTCAGGCATTAACCCGTTATTGAGTAAATCGAGGTTAAAACCTTCATAAATTTTATCTGCTTGGGTTACTCGTAGTAGAAAAGCATGCCCTTGTTGTTTGGGCCAATGGGGAATGTCGCGCGCTCGAATATCTCTAGCAAAGACTTTTTCACCTTGTACTTTTGCATAGCCATCCATGCGAAATTTAATTTTTTTATCGACAGGATTCCAGTCTGGGGCTTGTAGAATTTTCTCCTCAAATAGCACATCAAAAGCTCGGCTATATAAAGGGGCGATATAACAAGAGATCCCAGCAACGACAGCACATTTTATAAAGTGTCTGCGGGATAGTCCGACATGATTATTGCTCATAATAAACCCTTACACTTATTTTTCATTGCTTCACATTATTATTTTTTATTTCATTGCTTCGTGTCGTAATATAAATTTTTATATATCAAAAAATTATCATCTAAATATGATTGGAATTGACTGAATTAATGCAGCAAAAGTTGCCATAGTAATTCTGTACTTATTATTTATAATATAAACAATAAGTACAATTATGTATAATGTAAATCATGAATATAGGCATATTAATATTAGCGGCTGGAAAAAGTGAACGTTTTCAAAATACTGGTGGTTGTGGAAGTAAATTAAATTATATCCTTGAGCAACAAACAGTTTTTAAAAAAACACTTTTAAATTCAATGGGTAGTGGATTTCCTATCCACGTAATAACGCGTTCTGATAATGAGGGTGTTATTAATAATTGTTTACAATTTAATATCCCACATTCCTTGCTAAATAGTGATGGATTAGGAAAATCCATAGCGTTAGGTGTTAAAAATACACCAAATTGGGATGGATGGTTAATTCACTTAGCGGATATGCCATATATTGACCGTGAAATATTTATTCAGGTTGAGCGTAAATTAAACAAATATTCATTGGTACGCCCAGTATATAACGGGATTCCAGGACATCCGGTAGGAATATCGGCAAAATATAGACAGAATTTAATGCACTTATCGGGGGATGATGGTGCAAAATCAATATTACAACATCAATTTGTTTATGAAATGCAGATAAATGATGAAAATGTCATTAAAGATATTGATTATCTCCCGAATAAAAATCAATAGGAATTCAATATGCTGCGTGAAGATGTTTCCGTTATTGCTCAAGCAATTCAATGGGTAAGGGAAGAACCTGTTTGGTTATGTACGGTGTTGAGCACCTATGGTTCATCTCCGCGAAGTCCAGGTTCATTATTGGTTGCTAAGGGAGATGGAATATATGTAGGCTCCCTCTCTGGTGGATGTATTGAAGAAGATTTTATTCAACGAATTCAACAAGGTCAGTATTTAAAAAATAGTCAAGTTGTTCGTTATGGGCAAGGTGGTGTAGAAGCCAAAGTCAATTTACCGTGTGATGGTAGCTTAGATGTACTTATTGAGTATTTACCACAAAATAAATTTTCTTATCAATACCTAATTCAAATTCAAACTGCACTTCTTGGTTACTCCGCTATTATTAAAAAGCTAACCTTACCTAATGTGAGCGAAATTATTACAGTTCAAGATTCTCAGCACCCAACTCATATTGAACGCAATGGAAATGATATTCAGTTTTATATTACTGCTCCGCCTAAATTAATTATTGCAGGCATCTCTAACGTGGGTGTTTATTGTGCAAATTTTGCCTTAGCCCTTGGTTTTGAAGTGATTATTTGTGAGCATAGAGAGGATGAGCTATCTCGTTTTGCCGGGCAAATTGCAGAACAAATTGAGATTAAAAAGATATTTCCTGCGCGTTTCTTAGAAGAAAATCCAAGCACATCGAATACAGCAATTGTGTCGTTAACTCATGATCCCCGTATAGATGACTTAACGCTGATGGAAGCGGTTAATACTTCAGCATTTTATATTGGTGCCATGGGCTCAACTCGAACAAGCGCCAAGCGCAGAGAGCGTTTATTAAATTCAGGTGGTTTAACGATTGAGATGTTAGAGCAGATACATGCCCCGATTGGTATTCCTATTGGCAGTAAAACCCCACCAGAAATTGCGTTAGCGATTATGGCGGATATTGTGGCACATAAGAATGGAGTAGGTGATAGGTGTTTAAGTCTGGATGAGGCTTTCTAGGACTGCGGTTCATGTGATTGAACGATGAAAAAAACCTAAAGCATGAAGTACTTTAGGTTTTTCAATTGATAAAAATGGAATAAATTATTAATTAAACGTTAAACAAGAAGTTCAGCACATCACCGTCTTTAACAATATACTCTTTACCTTCTGCCCGCATCTTACCGGCTTCTTTTGCGCCTTGCTCACCACGGTATTTGATAAAATCTTCAAATGCGATAGTTTGCGCACGGATAAAGCCTTTTTCGAAGTCAGTGTGGATTTTACCCGCGGCTTGTGGAGCAGTTGCACCAACAGGGATGGTCCATGCACGGACTTCTTTCACGCCAGCGGTGAAGTAAGTTTGCAGGTTTAATAATTCGTAGCCTGCGCGGATCACACGGTTCAGACCTGGCTCTTCAATACCTAAATCAGCCATAAACTCATCGCGTTCTTCGTCATCTAACTCTGCGATATCGGATTCAATTGCAGCGCAAACAGGAACAACTACTGAACCTTCCGCTTTCGCAATTTCATGAACTTTATCTAAGTAAGGGTTATTTTCGAAGCCATCTTCACTGACGTTAGCAATGTACATTGTTGGCTTCAGGGTTAAGAAGCTTAAATAACGGATAGCAGCTTTATCTTCCGCAGTTAAATCTAATGAACGTAACATACCAGCTTGTTCTAAGTGCGGTAAGCATTTTTCCAGCGCTTCTAATTCTGCTTTCGCATCTTTATCACCGCCTTTGGCACGTTTTTGTACACGGTGAATAGCGCGCTCACAAGTATCTAAGTCTGACAATGCCAGTTCAGTATTAATAACTTCGATATCTGAAGCAGGGTCAACTTGACCTGCAACGTGAATGATATTGTCATCTTCAAAACAACGAACAACATGACCAATCGCTTCAGTTTCACGAATGTTAGTTAGGAATTGGTTACCAAGACCTTCACCTTTAGATGCGCCCTTAACTAGACCCGCGATGTCAACAAATTCCATCGTGGTTGGTAGAATGCGTTGAGGCTTCACAATTTCAGCTAATTGATCAAGACGTGGGTCTGGCATTGGCACAACACCCGTGTTTGGTTCAATCGTACAGAAAGGGAAGTTGGCTGCTTCGATGCCGGCTTTGGTCAATGCATTAAATAGAGTGGATTTACCCACGTTAGGCAGACCAACGATACCGCATTTAAAACCCATATGTTTCTCACCTTAAATAGCAAGGAGCAGGCGAGTGCTGCCCCTGATGTTTAGAAAATTGGCGCTGATTATACACAAAAACTCGTGTTAGATGAAATCAACTCTTAGGCTGTGGCTTTAAAGCCATGTAAGCGGTTAATTGCCTTATCCATTCCATCGGATAACAGAATCTCAGTGCAGCGTAATGCCTCATCGATGGCATCATCAATGAGTTTTTGTTCAGACATCGGCGGTTTACCCAAAACAAAGCCGACAACCTTATTTTTGTCACCCGGATGACCAATACCAATGCGTAAACGGTAGAAGTTTGGATTATTTGCAAATTTACTTTGAATATCTTTCAGACCGTTATGTCCGCCATTACTGCCACCGAGTTTCATTTTTGCTACCCCCGGAGGTAAATCGAGCTCATCGTGGGCAACTAATATCTCATCAAGGTTGATACGGTAAAAATTAGCTACCGCCGCCACAGATTTCCCACTGAGGTTCATAAATGTGGTTGGTACTAACAGGCGAATATCATCACCGCCAATATTAATACGCGCGGTATATCCAAAAAATTTAGATTCTTCTTTTAACGACTGATTATGACGTCTAGCCAGTAAGTCCACATACCATGCACCAGCATTGTGGCGAGTTTGTGCATATTCAGCACCCGGATTGGCTAGTCCAACGATTAATTTTATTTTACTCACGGCGACTTTTTCACTGTCAATTTATAGAAATTATTGAATAGTTTACCTCGTGAGGCGGTGGATGTACAAAGTTGTCATCAATAAGGTTTCTATGGAAATTATTAACAAGTGAACTATTCAGAAATATTATTAATTGATAAAGAGCACATTATGAGTAGATTTTATGAAGTTCTTTTGTACATGTGAGGCTTATCGCAAATAAATTTACTTAATGAGCTATACTCTTTACATAAATACAAAGTTTTACCGAAATTTTTTTAATGCTTGCTTATCAGTGTACTGATAATGGAGGTAGATATGAAACGGAAAATGGTTAACTTGGTCGGTAATGGGTTAATGGTTTTGGGTATGGTAGGGATGATAGGCAGCATAGGTTTAAACCTATTTTCTCATGTTGTTGAATTAGGACTACCCGATATCATCGTCAATGGCACATTATTTGGTATTTTCATTGGCGCTTTAGTTTGGTTGGTGGGTGCAAGAATGAGTGGTCGAGAAAAAGTAGAAGACCGTTACTGTCTACTGAAACGACTACATCATCCACGTAATGATAATCATCGTTACCCATAACGGTAGCTGAAGAAATAGTCAGTTAAGCTTATCGAATCTAAATAAGAGTGAAATTGGTCATTGATGAATTTCACTCTTATTTTTTGCCTGCACAAAATAAAGCCCCTACGGTTGATGAACAACGGTAGGGGCGCTATATACTACTATCTTGCTATGTGACGCGGGAACAACACCTGAAAATGTTAAAACGGGGTCATCAGACCCCGCTTAGCAAATTAGTGTTCGAACATCGCTGAAATAGACTCTTCATTGCTGATACGGCGAATAGCTTCGGCCAGCATGCCTGAAAGGGTCAGGGTGCGAACTTTGTTCAGCGCCTTGATTTCAGGAGAAAGAGGAATTGTGTCACAAACAATAACTTCATCAATGACTGAATTTTTGATGTTGTCTACAGCATTGCCTGAGAAGATTGGGTGAGTTGCGTATGCAAATACGCGTTTAGCACCACGCTCTTTCAGCGCTTCAGCTGCTTTACACAGTGTGCCACCCGTATCAATCATATCGTCAACTAAGATGCAGTCGCGACCAGAAACATCACCAATGATGTGCATAACTTGAGAAACGTTTGCGCGAGGGCGACGCTTATCAATAATTGCCATATCAGTGTCATTCAGCAGTTTAGCGATTGCTCTAGCACGTACCACGCCGCCGATGTCTGGAGATACAACGATTGGGTTTTCTAAATTCTTCTGCAACATATCTTCCAGAAGGATTGGGCTACCAAATACGTTATCAACAGGAACATCAAAGAAGCCCTGGATCTGCTCTGCGTGTAAGTCAACAGTAAGAACACGGTCAACGCCCACACTGGACAGAAAATCGGCAACAACTTTAGCGGTGATTGGTACACGGGCAGAACGTACGCGACGATCCTGTCTAGCATAACCGAAGTAAGGGATAACAGCGGTAATACGACCAGCAGATGCACGGCGTAAGGCATCGACCATAACAACCAATTCCATCAGGTTATCATTGGTAGGTGCGCAAGTTGACTGGATGATAAAAATATCACCACCGCGAACATTTTCATTAATTTGAACACTGACTTCGCCGTCGCTAAAACGACCAACAGCCGCGTCTCCAAGATTAGTGTAAAGGCGGTTAGCAACACGTTGTGCTAGTTCCGGTGTAGCGTTACCAGCAAAAAGCTTCATATCGGGCACGAGAAAAACCTCAGGCTTGCGTCCAGAGAGATATTGTTGACCAACAGCAATGATGGATAAACCACCGCTTATTGGTGCAATACACGGGTTATCCCAGCGCGGAACTTGTGCAGCGGAGAAACATTCGCTCCTTGAGCGACGAACCCTTGCACCCACGATGGGGCTTTATTTAACACCTTCAAGGCATCTGCTTGTGTTTCAAACTCAGAAAAAACACAAGCACCTGTTCCTGTCAGGCGAGACGGAGCATATTCTAACAGCCAAGAAACTAGCTGTTCAACCTCACGAAAACGTTTTCTTGCGATTGGTTCACAGTCATTAGCGTACGGAGCCAGTAATAATGCGGCTAAGGAGCGTTTTGGAGAATTTCTATTTAATTCTGGATCTGTGAAGATCATCGGTGTTGAGATTTCAATTCCGGGGTGAGCGACTAAGTACCAACGTTCTTTTGGTTCCGCTGGGGTTAATATTTCACCAATCCCTTCTGCAAACGCAGCATGACCCCGAACAAACACAGGGACATCTGCTCCAAGATGTTTACCGAGTTCAGCAAGAGTGTCATCAGAGAGTTGAGTTCCCCAATGCTCATTCAATGCAATTAGCGTAGTGGCTGCATTCGACGACCCGCCGCCAATTCCCCCCCCCATAGGCAAGACTTTATCGATACAAATATCTGCGCCAAGTGGACCTGGATGATTGAGCACCATACGGCAATGAGCTTGTAGGCTTTTTGCCGCACGGACAATCAAATTTTTGTCTACATCCACTCCTGCCATTGTTGTAAGCAGATTAATCTGGTCATCTTGACGGGGTGTGAATGTAATTTGATCCCCATAATCTAAAAACTGAAATAACGTTTGTAGCTCATGATAACCATCGGCACGTTGACCAGTAATGTATAAAAAAAGATTCAATTTTGCGGGTGAAGGCCAAGTTAACGTCATTTTTTCAGGGTCCAACTGTCCATTTTCAATTTGATAATTTTATCTTTTTGGTGCAATTCCATCTGGCTTGGTAACATTGGCGAGGTTTTAGTATCGTAAGACAGATAATCCAAATTCCATGTCTCGCCATTCACGCTAAATGTCACTGATTTTAACAGGTGATTACTATCAAGGGTATACTCGGTTGCCCGACCTGGAGAGCCAACTAACCATGCGGTCAAATCATCAATAGGAATATCCATTCCAGTCAGTTGGTAAATTAGCTCACTGGGCACATCGCTCATGTGAGTTTGACCTTCTTTGGTCACTAATTTTGCTAAATCTGGCTCCACATTGAGCTCAAGTTCACGGCTACCAAGAGGGTTAGTGAGCAGTAAACGATATTTTTCTGGGGTATATTGTTGCCAAAAAAACTTTGCATATGTCTTAGTTTCAGTTCCCGTACCTTGTCCTCCAATATAGACGAAGGAGCCACGGGTTTGATAATCCCGTAATTCAGCAACTTGAGCTTGATGTTTTTGCCACTGTTCATCTAAAGATGACGACGTGCCTTTTGTGGTATCTTGTGACGTTGTCACGCAAGCGGTCAGCAATAAGGCCGAGAAGGGAATTAACCGTAAAAAGCCTTTAGCTGGGCGAATAAACGACAGAGCAGAAGAAAATTGCATATCGATTCTCAAAAGGTTGTGAATGTTGATTGTATCGCAGATGAAATCATGAACATGTTTGTGATTTTAACCATTTTTTGATTTTACCAATAGTGAATCAGTCTTATTTTTGGCATCTCAGCCTATTGAAGCTATCGAAAACACCCATATGATTTCATCATATAACAACGTTAGAATGAGCTAAATTTCAGGAATATTGCGCTAATCTGGTTTAGTTATCAATGATAATGTCATGAAAAATATGGATTTGCTTTCTGTGCTTAATAAGTGTATCTCTAAAGCATCTTATTGATATTTAAGACAGACCGTCCGATAATTAGTTCAAATTTTGGGGTTAATCATCTTTCTGGGCGTTCGTCATTGAGTACCCGTAGAAACAGAAGCGTTAATCATCTACAATATACGAATATAAACTGCAGCAATGAGCTATTAAATTAGCATAATGCTGACAAATAAATTAGCAATGTGAGCAATGTGAGCAAGTCGTAAGCACAATGACCTTATTAGCTTTAGGCATTAACCATAAAACAGCACCGGTGGCTTTGCGTGAGCAGGTCGCATTCGGTCCTGAAAAAATAGACCATGCACTTGAGGAACTTCTTAAACAACCTCAAGTGAATGGTGGCGTTGTGCTGTCTACCTGTAACCGAACTGAATTGTATTTGAGCCTTGAATCTCAAGAAAAGGCGCAAGAACAATTAGTCAAATGGTTATGTGATTTCCATGGGATCACCGCCAAAGACCTTCAGCCAAGTTTGTATTGGCATCAAGATGCTAGCGCCGTCAGCCATTTGATGCGAGTCGCGAGCGGGCTGGATTCATTGGTACTTGGTGAACCGCAAATCTTAGGGCAAGTGAAAAAGGCATTCGCACTTTCACAAGATACCCATGCCTTATCTAGCGAATTAGAACGCTTGTTTCAAAAGTCATTTTCAGTGGCTAAGCGCGTTCGAACTGAAACGGATATTGGTGCAAATGCAGTTTCCGTGGCATTTGCAGCATGTACCCTGGCTAGACAGATTTTTGAATCACTCAATCATTTGAATATTTTATTGGTTGGTGCAGGAGAGACTATTGAATTAGTCGCGCGCCATTTGCGTGAGCATGGCGTGCAAAAAATGATGATTGCAAACCGTACCATTGAGCGAGCTGAGCTACTTGCCAAGGAAGTCAATGCGCAAGTTATCTCATTAGCCGATATTGACAGCCGTTTATCGGAAGCCGATATTGTCATTAGCTCGACAGCCAGTCCGTTACCGATAATTGGTAAGGGAATGGTTGAGCGTGCGATGAAAGCACGTCGTAGTAAACCTATGTTATTGATTGATATTGCAGTTCCCCGTGATATCGAGCAGGATGTAGAAAAACTCAGAGATGTTTATCTCTATACTGTTGATGATCTTGAATCTATCATTGCCCAGAACCTTGCACAGCGTAAAGCGGCCGCAGTTGAAGCGGAATTTATTGTTGAGCAAGAAAGTCGGCATTTTATGGATTGGTTGCGCTCACAAGCCGCAGTCTCTACAATTCGTGAATATAGAGAACAGGCGGAGGCGATTCGGGCAAGTATGACCGAAAAAGCGTTAGCAGCAATTAGCCAAGGTGCAGATCCTGAGCAAGTGATTATGCAGCTATCACAGCAGTTAACCAACCGCCTGATCCACGCTCCAACCAAGTCTTTGCAGCAAGCTGCGGGTAATGGTGATGTTGAGCGATTAAATCTACTTAGGGACAGCTTAGGGCTGGACCATCAATAACCACTTTTTAATCATAGGTCTGATATAACGAATGAAGCCTTCTATTGTCGCAAAACTAGAAGCATTACAAGAACGCTACGAAGAAATTCAGGCGCACCTTGCTGATGCAGGTGTGATTGCTGATCAAGACCGTTTTCGTGCTTTATCAAAGGAATATGCTCAGTTAACAGATGTTGCTAACTGCTTTACTGCTTGGCAAGCCGTTCAGGAAGATATTGAAACAGCTCAAATGCTGCTAGACGATCCTGAAATGAAAGAAATGGCTCAAGAAGAGCTAAAAGATGCTAAAGAGCGCAATGAAGAGCTGGAACAGCAATTACAGTTGCTGTTACTTCCTAAAGATCCTGATGATGAATATAACTGTTTTGTGGAAATTCGCGCAGGTGCGGGTGGAGACGAAGCGGCAATCTTTGCGGGTGATTTATTCCGTATGTATAGCCGCTATGCGGAAAGTAACCGTTGGCGTGTTGAATTAATGAGCACCAGTGATGGTGAACATGGTGGCTATAAAGAAGTTATCGCTAAAATTTCAGGTGACAGTGTTTATGGACGTTTGAAATTCGAATCTGGTGGTCATCGTGTTCAACGTGTCCCAGAAACGGAATCTCAAGGTCGTATTCACACATCTGCGTGTACGATAGCCGTTTTACCTGAATTACCTGAAGCTGAATTACCGGAAATTAGTCCTGCGGATTTGCGTATTGATACTTTCCGTTCATCGGGAGCTGGTGGTCAGCACGTTAACACCACAGATTCTGCAATTCGTATTACCCACCTTCCTACGGGGATCGTGGTTGAGTGCCAAGACGAACGTTCACAGCATAAAAACAAAGCGAAGGCGATGTCTGTATTAGGCGCGCGTATTCGTCAAGCTGAAATGGCTAAGCGCCATGAAGCTGAAGCGTCGGAACGTCGAAATTTATTAGGTTCAGGCGACCGTTCTGACCGTATTCGTACTTATAATTTCCCTCAAGGTCGTGTAACGGATCATCGTATTAACTTAACGTTATACCGTTTGGATGAAGTAATGGAAGGTAAATTAGATACATTGATTCAGCCGATCATTAACGAATACCAAGCAGACCAACTTTCAGCACTTTCTGAGCAGGACTAATGCGTTATAGCGAGTGGCTACAGCAGGCGGTCAAACGACTGTCTGCCAGCGAAAGTGCTAAGCGGGATGCACAAATTCTGTTACAGCATGCCACAGGGCGTAGCCGTACTTACATTCTTGCTTTCGATGAAACTGAGCTTTCGGCTCATGAGCTTCAGCAATTAGAAGAATTACTGCAACGCAGAGAATTTGGCGAGCCAATTGCTTATATTGTTGGTGAACGTGAGTTTTGGTCGCTACCGCTGTATGTTTCCCCTGCAACCTTGATCCCGCGTCCTGATACTGAGTGTTTAGTAGAACAGGCATTAATACGTCTTCCATCTACGGATTGCCGTATCCTTGATTTGGGAACTGGGACGGGGGCGATTGCGTTAGCACTCGCTTCTGAACGACCTAATAGCACGGTTATTGGGGTCGATTTTAATCCCGAAGCAGTGGTATTAGCTGAACGAAATCAACAACGTTTATCGATATTCAATGTGCGCTTCTCACAAAGTGATTGGTTTACTTCACTATCAAATGAACTATTTGATATGATTGTCAGTAATCCGCCTTATATTGATGAGGGTGATATTCATCTGAATCAAGGTGATGTGCGATTCGAGCCTGCAACTGCGCTAATTGCGGAGGAGCATGGGTTATCGGATTTGGCGCATATTATTGCTGAATCAAAAAGATATCTAAAACAGCAAGGGTGGTTACTTTTAGAACATGGCTGGCAGCAAGGTCTAGCAGTTCGTGAGCTGTTTAGTGAGAATGGGTACACCAACATTGAGACCTGTCTTGATTATGGTGGGAAAGATAGAGTTTCTCTTGGTCAATGGAATGGTTAAGCGGGCGATTGCAGTGGAATTGTCATGAAAACAATAGCAGATATTGAATTTAATCAGTTACCGTTAAGCGAAGGCATTATGATGGTTTCTCAAATCATCCGTAGTGATTTTCCGCTAAAGCAGCTGCAAGAGCAGTTAGATAACTATGTTGAAAAAGCGAGAGCTTTAATTGATTTGGATGAAGATAATCAATTAAAAATCGAACAGCTGATTAAATTGTTCTACGGAGAGTGGGGCTTTAGTCCCGCAAGTGGCATTTATGCCTTATCCGATATGTTGTGGTTAGATAAAGTATTAAGCTCTAAGCAGGGAACGCCCGTTTCTTTAGGTGCGATATTCCTATTTATTGCTGAGCAATTAGATATTGAAATTAACGCGGCTATTTTTCCAACACAATTATTGTTGGTCACTCATAAATCAGATGGCTCATCATGGTTTATTAACCCAATCAGTGGTGAAACCTTATCCCAGCATACTTTGAATATGTGGTTAAAAGGAACGATTGACCCATCAGCTGAATTTACTGATAGTGACCTTGATGTTGCTGAGCATAGCATCATTATTCGAAAAATTTTCGACACGTTAAAAGCCGCATTGATGGAAGAAAAGAAAATGGAGCTCGCATTGAAAGTTTGCGAGACTTTATTGATCCTCGATCCAGAAGATCCTTACGAAATTCGTGACCGTGGGCTAATTTTAGCGCATCTTGATTGTAATCATGTCGCATTAAGCGATCTCAACTACTTTGTTGAACATTGCCCTGAAGACCCTGTGTCTGAAATGATTAAAATCCAAATTTATTCGCTGGATAATTTTCCGGTCGTATTGCATTAATTAACGTATAGACAGTGAATCTGTCTTTAGATTAAAGGTAAGAGTATGCAACAGAAAGTAGTCAGTATCGGTGATATTAAGGTCGCAAACGATCTGCCATTTGTTCTGTTTGGTGGCATGAACGTTCTCGAATCTCGTGACATGGCGATGAAAGTGTGTGAACACTATGTCACTGTGACACAAAAATTAGGCATCCCGTATGTCTTTAAAGCGTCTTTTGATAAAGCTAACCGATCATCGATTCACTCTTACCGTGGACCCGGCCTAGAAGAAGGTCTGAAAATTTTCCAAGAAATCAAACAGACGTTTGGTGTGAAAATTATTACGGATGTGCACACTCCTGAGCAAGCTCAACCTGCCGCAGAAGTTGTCGATGTGATTCAATTGCCTGCATTTTTAGCGCGTCAAACCGACTTAGTTGCAGCGATGGCAAAGACAGATGCCGTCATTAACATCAAAAAACCGCAATTCATCAGCCCAGGACAAATTGGCAATATCGTTGAGAAATTCATTGAAGGCGGTAACGACCAAATTATCCTGTGTGACCGTGGAGCGAACTTCGGTTACGACAATTTAGTCGTCGATATGCTGGGCTTTAATGTGATGATGCAAGCGTCAAAAGGTTGCCCTGTGATTTTTGACGTGACCCATTCACTGCAATGCCGCGACCCATTTGGCGCAGCATCAGGCGGTCGCCGTGGCCAAGTCGCTGAATTAGCAAGAGCGGGCATGGCAGTTGGCTTAGCTGGCCTATTCTTAGAATCTCATCCAGACCCTGACAATGCGCGCTGTGATGGCCCTTCAGCATTACCATTGGACAAACTTGAGCCATTCTTGAAACAAGTTCAAGCGATTGATGAATTAGTAAAAAGCTTCCCTGAGCTGGATACTAGCTGTTAATTCAGGTTTCTGATGCAACTAAACGAAGTTGTTTCCATGTTCGGTGCTGACCTTCAGCACCGATATGGAGAAAAAATTCATAAAGTTACCCTGCATGGGGGTTTTAGCTGCCCAAATCGCGATGGCACCTTAGGGCGAGGTGGCTGTACATTCTGCAATGTGGCGTCCTTTAGCGATGAAAATCAAGCTACTCAAACTATTAGTCAACAAATTCAACAGCAAGTAACTCGGATCTCGCGAGCCAAACGCTATCTCGCTTACTTTCAAGCTTATACCAGTACTTATGCCGAAGTTCATCTCCTCAAACAGTTATATGAGGAAGCTCTTCAACAGGCAGATATTATTGGCTTATGTGTCGGTACTCGTCCTGACTGTGTTCCTGAATCTGTTCTTTCATTGCTATCTCATTATCGCCAACAAGGCTATGAAATCTGGTTGGAACTGGGATTACAAACAGCGCATGATAAAACGCTGCATCGCATTAATCGCGGACATGGTTTTGAGGCGTACCAGCAGACAACACAAAAAGCACGAGCCTTGGGGCTGAAAGTGTGTACGCATTTAATTTGTGGACTCCCCGGAGAAGATGCGGCAATGAATATGCAGACTTTAGAACGGGTTTTAGAATGTGGTACAGATGGTATCAAACTTCACCCTCTGCATATTGTAGAGGGGAGTGTCATGGCAAAAAGTTGGCGAGCGGGACGATTACAAACAATCTCTTTGGATGAATATACCCACATCGCAGGGGAGATGATCCGTCATACTCCCGATGATATTGTCTATCACCGGATCAGCGCTAGTGCAAGAAAACCAACATTATTGGCACCAGAATGGTGTGAGAATCGTTGGGTAGGAATGAACAGTTTATATCAATATCTACTGAACCATGGTAAGCAAGGCTCCGCACTTTAATTTTCTAACAAAAATAAGTCATTTCATAAATAATAATAAGGCACTTTATGTACCCAACTTTATCTTTCATCAAGCAAGCTAGCCGCCAATTCTGTTTAGGGGCGGTAGGGTTAATTTTTTCTCTACAGGCTGTCGCGCAATATGATATTACTCCTGAAGATAAAAAATTATTCGAACAAACCAAAGTCGCAGCTCAAAATAACGATACTAAAGCTCAGTATGAGCTAGCAGGAATGTATTTATCGGGAATTGGGGTCTTACAGAACCAAAAAAATGCGCAATTATGGGCAGAGAAGTCAGCGAAAGCAGGCAATGCAGATGCATATTCGTTACTCGCTGATATTATTTTTATTGGTGGTGATAGAGCGTTTACCGAAGAGTTTGTGAAAGCGCGAGAGTATGCAACTAAAGCAGTTGAAGGTGGAAGCGTTAGAGGAAAAGTGAGTTTGGCTGAAGCCTTAATTACACCAGAGTCAGGTTCAGTGGATTACCCTAAAGCGATTGCTTTGCTTGAGGAAGTGAGTGCTTTGAATAGTCAAGATCAGTTTATGGCGCCATTATGGTTAGGAATTATTTATTATGATGGAAATGGCGTACCAATGAATGAAAAAAAAGCGTTAGAGTGGTTCGCTAAAGCGGATGCGCTGACGTTTGCCGGCTTTGCTGAAGGACAAGCGTCATTTCAGTTCAATGACGGAAACAATGGCACTGTAAGAGATGATGAGCAAAAAGCAACAAAACTCCGTGCTATGGCTTGTGAGTTGGGTAACAAAGAAGGCAACGAGATGTACTGTTATTAATTTTTTGTCTGAATAATCATTTAAAGAGTGCCGCCATTGGTAAACAGTGGCGGCATTTTTGTTATTGATGAGCGACTCTTTTAGCGTCTTCGATTTGTTGCACTTCTTCCAGTGCACTTTTTAGTGAGTTTTGGAAACTAAGTACTCCTTCGATTGGAGTGACATTGGCCCTAGCTAAGGTTTTCAAGGGCTGGAATGGAATGTCACAGACGATAATATGTGTGTCTTTGCGTACGGCATCGATAAATTTCTGGAATGCATCTAATCCCCCCGCATCGAATACGGGCACCGCATCCCACTGCATAATGATAATGTCATAGCCGTGGCTCTTAACGCGTAGCTCATCAAAAATACGCTCGGCAGCTGCAAAGAATAGGGGGCCATTCACACGTACGACCAACAGACTTTTATCTTCCTTGGTTTCAGAGAGCTGTGTCACTCGCGTCATGTTAGCAATACGACGCATAAACAGTAATGATGCAATTACAATACCGACAGTAATCGCGATGACCATATCAAAAAGAACCGTTAATGACATACATAACAGCAAGACAATAATGTCATCTTTAGGTGCTCTGCGGATCAAACTAAATACTTTTCCGGCTGCACTCATGTTCCAAGCCACAATCAACAGTAAGGAAGACATTGCGGCAAGAGGCAAATAAGAGAGCAATGGCGCTAGAATAAGCAGCGTTAACAGCACTAGAACGGAGTGAACGATGGCTGATATTGGTGAGGTTGCACCTGCACGTACGTTTGCGGCGGAACGTGCAATTGCTGCGGTTGCCGTAATGCCGCCAAAAAATGGTGCTGCAATATTCCCCAGACCTTGCCCGATTAATTCGCTGTTTGAATGATGCTTTTTACCCGTCATATTATCGAGAACGACGGCACACAGTAGAGACTCGATTGCACCGAGTACGGCCATAGACAGTGCGGCTGGCATTAATGCCGTGATCATTGCCCAACTGATTGGCGCACTTCCCGGTAGTTCCCAAGGTAAAACGAATTGTGGGAGGATAGGTGGAATACCGCTGCCTTCAGTTCCATCTGGCAACAAATAGCTAAATTTAGAGCCAATTGTTTCAACATGGATATCAAATAGGGTAAAGACCCACATGATTAAAGTTCCCACAATGATAGCGGGTAGATGCCCTGGAAGACGTACTTTTAATTTGGGCCAAAAAATCAACACTAATAAGGTGGCTGAACCAATAATGGTATCGCTGTATTTCAACGTAGGAAATGCATTTGCGAGAGCAACCACTTTATCAACATAATTTTCAGGGACATGGAGCATTTGTAGCCCAAAGAAATCCTTGATCTGCATCGTTGCAATAGTGATTGCAATTCCCGAGGTAAAACCGAGAGTGACCGAAACTGGAATATATTCAATGAACTTTCCGAAGCGGGCAAATCCCATGGCAAGTAGGATGATCCCTGACATCAAGGTTGCCACTAATAAACCACTTAACCCGAACTGTTGTGAAACGGGATAGAGGATCACCACAAAGGCAGCGGTAGGACCGGAAACGCTATAACGAGAGCCTCCGGAGATAGCAATGACAATGCCCGCAATCGCTGCGGTATAAAGGCCATACTGAGGTGGAACACCACTAGCAATAGCCAGTGCCATAGCTAATGGTATAGCAATAATACCTACGGTGATGCCCGCGATTAAATCCTTCATAAAGCGAGCAAATGTGTATTTTTCTTTCCAACAGGAATCGATTAGTGCGCTAAAAGGGCGCAATTTATTAATATGTTTTGTACTCATTAAAACCCTACCAGAATAACAGGGTGAAAAATAAACGAAATAGAGGCTATGAGGATACGCCTACCGTAATAAAAAAATGTGTTATTTATCAATGAAAGCACAATTATCATAACGTTTTCAGTTGGAAAAGTAAAAAGGCGTTATTTTATACGGTTAATTTGATTAAACGTATTTTAAAAAATCATTAACGGTCAACTTTCTATTTTAAACATCACGTTAAACATAATAATATATAATTAATAATGAGTTTACTGGCTGATTAAATATCATCATAAGACTAACTAAAAACGATAGATAATAACAACCAGATCCAAAGTGTTAATACTAAATAACAGGCTCGATTAAATAAATTTCTAGTGCCAATCCAGCGTTCATCCATGCTTTTATGGTTTGATTTTTTAGGGAAAAGAACCTTAGAAGCATCATCAAAGGCATCTGTATTACCTTGTCTATAAATAAGCTTAAAAAAATGGTTATCAAGCCATAAACGATAAATATAATACTGACTAATGGTAAATAGCCCAGTACCAATAAATAAACTCCAGCGTTGGGCGTTAAAGCCAAAAAATAAACTAAATTGTCCAATTAGTGCCAGTAAGCTGCCAATAACTAGATAGCGCCAACTTTCTGTAAAAATAATAATCACTTCACCGCGATTTTTATCCATTAAATGGCTCATTATTGTTCTCTTTGAATATGAAATTGCTGGTACCAGTTATTTAACTGCTCAATTGTCGCACAATTTAAAATAACATGTGGTCTTGCTTGCTCCACTTGCCTAATTGCCTCATTAAGGGTCTTTGCCATTTTTTGATGAACTAGCCATGCCACAACCACCGTCGCACTACGAGAATAGCCGAGTTTACAGTGAACATAAACTGCACCATGTTGTGCCAGCCTATCCATAGTGTGTACAGCGCGTTCAATATCCTCGGGGCTTAGAGGTAACAAATCAATCTGTGGCTGGCTAGCATATTCTTGCCTTTGACTGTAAACGTTGCGAGGCCACTCGCAAGTCATATCGAGAACTGCTTGAGTTTGCAAAGGATACAGCGGGCGTCCTCCCAGAACGACTTTCTCATTTATGGTACTGGGTTGTCGACAATGCTTGGAATAGTAATGATAGGTTCCCCAAGCAATCAGCCGGTAAGGCAGTAATACCCATGCAGCAGAAAGAGATACATGACCTGATGGTGTTTTTTGGAAGACAGAAGCGCCAGCACCTAAGTAACCCAATGTCACTAAGGTTAACGCGACCGCTGGCCACAATAGCCACCAAGCGAAACCCTGAACAGAGAATGAAATCACGAAACAGAATAGAGCGCCTAACCCATAGTTTTTGGCAATTTTCAGGCTACGAGGACTTCCGGTGTAATGCCATTGCCAACGGGTATTGATTGGCAGCAGGTAGCTGATCATCACACCAGCAGCAAACCCAGTGACGACATCAATAAAGTGATGCTGCCACGTAGTTAGCACTGAGATTAAAATCAAGATAGACCAAGCATTTAAAAGCCAGCGCCATTGGTTTGGGGTATGAGCACGAAAACGTAGCCACAATAACCACAGCAAAATAATATGCAGAGACGGTGCTTGGTTATAGGGTAAATCGAATAATTCTAAACTGTCGAACATCCAACCAAATGCACTGTGTGTATCTGGTCGAGGAAAGCTAAATTTTAATGGGAACAGTAAAAAACCGACACAGGCAATGACTGATGCCATAACTAACCGTAGTCCATGAATACCCTGTTCTTGGCGGGTGACACAGATAAATAGAGAAATACCATAGAATAGGTCGATGCTCCAATAGGGGATGATCGTCCAAGGTATAAAGGGAATATGCTGCTCCCAGCTAAAAACATAGGAGGGGACGTTTGGTAACGTCGCTGTGTAGTGATTAACTTGTCCGTAAGTTAAAAAGAAAAAAGGGGCTAAAAATACTAGCCATAGCAGTCCATAAATCCAGATTTGGCGTCGTGAAGTCGTGGCGATATTTGAGGAGACGGCGGTCATAATCTTGATTATTTCCTTGGAATATTGTTATGGCATTATCGACTATGGGGATAATAAAAACCGCAGGTTATTGGTTGTTATTCCCATAACCTGCTAGTTAATTAATAAAAATTGATTAGCGTCGTCTGGCTATAGAAACACTAAAAATACCCCAGTTATCGATAGATTGGTTAAGCTTTTCGAATCCAGCTTCTTCAACTAAGGCATCCATTTCACCTTGGCTACGACAACGCATTACCCAAGCTTGTCCACCTTGATGGCTTGGTAATACACGAGCGATCATCTCGACTTGAGGGTGCCATGGCTGGCAGGTATAGATCAGTAATCCACCGGATGGAATTGCACGAGATAGACCGTTTAACGATGCGCGAATTAGCTCGTTACTTGGAAACAGTTCATACAGCCCACTGACAATACCTAATGTTGGCGCAGGGGAAACAGCAGCTAAATCATCAGCATCAAAAGCATTACCTTCTTCAAAGCGTATTTTATTTTCTAAATAACGTTCTTTGATATGCAAACGACCTTGTTCCACGTTGACCGGGCTATAGTCGCGTAATAGAACAGAGTCTACTTTGCCATAGTCATTGATAGCATCAAATACATAGCGACCTTGCCCTGCGGCAATGTCCATGATCCTTACGGGTTTGCCATCATTCGTCAAATCACGGATAGCTTGGCGAATAATATTCTCAATATTCACTTTGCGCTGGCGGATACCTTGCCAGCCAATACTGTTGAGATATTGACGATCAATAATTCGCCCAAATAGCCCGGTACCTTGAGCTTGATTGCGATAAACATAATCGAGAGTTGAGCCTGAATCGAAGCCTTTATCATAGCCAATTCGTACCCCTTCAGATGCTTTACCAAGGGTACTCATTGATTTACTCATAATTTTATAGACGATATTTTTTGGGCAATATTCAGGTAGCGGTGTATTGAGTGTCCGGAAAACATCCGCACTGGTGCTCCAAGTATCTTCAAATTGATAATCGTGCTGGTAGAGCGGTAACTCGAATAATTTTTCAATAAATTGGTGAATTTTTTCAATGGGAATATGGCGATCTTTTTCCCCTAAAGTATCGTGATAAAAGCCCGGTAAAATATGCTTTTCTTTAATAGGAGTATTCAACCGCTCATAGAATTGGTGCTGTGGTTTGTGATGCACCACATGGTCACTACCTGAAATAAATAGCTGGGTCGGGACTGTAATCGCAGCGGCATCAGCAACCACGCGTTCCGCTGTAGTATACAATTCAAGCAAGATATTAACGGCAATTGGACGCGTGATTAGCGGGTCATTATCGAAAGAGGCGATGCGCTTTTCATCGTGAGTCAAAAATTTGGCTTTTACATAGGAGTTGACATAAAACAGCCCGCGAATTTTTTGCATTAATCCCAGACCAGTACGGGCAAATGGGACATACAGTTTCACTTT
Organism: Providencia rustigianii DSM 4541; assembly: GCF_000156395.1. Classification (GTDB taxonomy): domain Bacteria; phylum Pseudomonadota; class Gammaproteobacteria; order Enterobacterales; family Enterobacteriaceae; genus Providencia; species Providencia rustigianii. Next base: position 584,209 of record NZ_GG703817.1, on the reverse strand, counting down.
AAAAGCAGGAGAAGCAAGTACCATGCCGCGAATTTTAGGCGCGTAATCATGAACCCAAGTAGAAACTAAAACCGCCCCTACACTTTGTCCGATCACAATAATATTTTCGAGTGGGATGTGATATTGATCGGAAACATAACGAACAAATTCATCGACATCACGAACTGATGTGCCTATCGATGGACTATAACCTCGAGCCCCTTCATTTCGCCCATGACCTCTGGCATCCCATGCAAACATAGCAAAATCAGGAAGATTTAACTCATCCACTAAATGTGCCACTCGCCCTGAATGTTCGTGACCACGGTGAAATAAGATCACAGCTTTATCTGTGGTGTGCTCTGTAGGCCAGTAACGGTAAAACAGAGGAGTATGGTCACTGGTGGTAAATTGCGATTCGACGACGGGACGTTGTGTCAAATAATCTGTTTGAGCGTTCATCATTGTTCCTTAATTATTTTTCAATGCAGGGCTGAGCTCAGCAAGCGCACGGCGAATACGGTTATAACAGGTATATAGCAACAAGAGGGAAATAGTGGCAAAAAGATAATTTACCCAATTAGCAGCCATTAACTGAGGGAAAATCGTAACAAATAATCCGAGTGCACCAAATATGAAAGCGCGGTCACTTTTACCGATAGGACCATCGTAGCGGCGAGAAGCGCCGATAGCTTGTGCAATAACACCAATAAACTCGGTCAGGACAGATAAAAAGAGGATCAGTAAAATCCACCAGAATGCGTGAGGGAAAATCAGCACAAAGGGTAAATACAGTGCGACATCCGAGATAACATCCCCAAGTTCGTTGAGCATTGCGCCGAGATGGCTTTTTTGATTGTGTTCACGAGCAAGCATCCCATCAATGGCATTAAGCGCCATGCGAATAAACAACACAAACGGTAATAAAATAAACAGATAGGGATTAGGGAAGAGGGTTAATAGCCCACCCACAATGATGGAGAGCCCTAATGCGGCTAACGTGACTTGGTTTGCAGTGATTCCGGCATCAAACAGCTTACGAACTATCGGGCGCAGCAGATCCTGAAATTTCGGTTTCAGATCATAAATGGTCATTAACTCATCCTTAAATGTACTGCAATTAATGTGCAGTTTAATGCTATATCAATACGCGATTGTGATATTGCCACAATAAGACCTGTCCTAAGTTACTCAATGATCATATTGAGTAACTTAGGAAATAGAATGATTATTAGAGCGATGAGGAGACTAAAAGTTCGTATCAATGAAAATAACGCATCGATAAGAACTAAGAAACACTTTTCGTGGCTTAGAATGAAAAGTGTTTTTTGGCTTTAAATACAGTCGACAGTATCAAATATTTCGGTCGTTTTTTTATCTATATTTGAGCGCATTCGTTTAAATTGGCTCGGGGTCATCGTGGTCAGTTCTTTAAATTTACGGCAGAACGCACTGTGATCTGCATAAGCACATTTGATAGAAATATCCGTAATGGAATAATCCTCTTCTAATAATTCGATGGCATGTTCGAGACGCTTTTTCTGAATATATTGCTGAGGTGTAATATGAAATACTGTTTTAAATTGACGATTTAATTGTGATAAAGAAAGCCCCGCAATCTCTGCCAGAGTTGTTATTTTTATAGCCGTGTCAAAATGTTGACTAATATAGTGCTCAACGCGACTTAATTGGCTATTTAATTTTGGGCTAACGGATTTTTCATCTTGCAAATCAACCGAAATTCCAGCCACACCGATCACTTGGTTATGAGTATTAAAGATAGGTACTTTAGTGGTCAGACACCAACCTAGCAATCCAGCCTTATATAGATGTAATTCTAATTTATTAATGACACTGATTTTTTTTTGCATGACCAAATAGTCTTGAGAACTATAACTCTGTCCTAAATCGGTATGAAAGATATCTTCTGCACTTTTTCCAATGACCCCATTTACCGTGGCTATCTTGCAACGTTTTGCCAAATTTTCATTGGCGAGAAGATATTTTGCGTTTCGGTCTTTAACAAAGAACGTCACATTTGGAAGCGTATTAATTAAAGGCATAACCAATCCAAGATAATTTAACAAGTTGTTAATATTATCAACAGGGAAAAGCATGTTTTCCTGACTAATCGACAACAGTTTATTTAAATCAATCATGTTGCGCTCCAGTGCATTCAACTAATTTTAATAGTTATCTTAAATATTTTTAAATTGTGCAGAAATACGCATGGATTGATTCGAAAGATATCAAGAGTTGTTTACATTAATCAAGCATTCTATTAACAAATAATATTAATAAGGATGACGCCATGCAGAGTAAATATAAAAAAATCGATGTAATAGACTCTCATACCGCGGGTGAACCCACGCGTTTAGTGACCGCTGGTTTTCCAGATTTAGGAAATACCGACATGGCTTCACGCCTTGAAGTATTGCGCTCAAAGTATGATCAATGGCGCTGCACCACCATTTTGGAACCGAGAGGAAACGATATTTTAGTGGGCGCATTGCTCTGTCAACCGGTGAATCCTAAAGCGGCGGCAGGCGTTATTTTTTTCAATAACGAAGGTTATTTGGGAATGTGTGGTCATGGCACGATTGGCTTAGTTGCCTCTTTACACCATATGGGACGCATTAGCTACGGAGAGCATCTAATTGAAACTCCCGTTGGTGATGTGACCGCGAAGTTACATGAAGATGGCAGCGTGAGTATTCAGAACGTTTATTCTTACCGCTACCGAAAATCAGTACAAGTTAACGTTCCTGATGTGGGCACAGTGACGGGAGATATTGCTTGGGGAGGTAACTGGTTTTTCTTAATCGAAAAATCACCGCTAGCTATTAATTATGGCAATGCCAAGGCGTTGACTGAGATCTGTTTGAAAATCAAACAAGCCCTTGTTGACCAAGCTATTTTTGGTAAAGAAAATCAGGAAATTGACCATATTGAGCTGTTTGGTCAGTGTGATGATGCGGATAGCCAAAGTTTTGTCTTATGCCCTGGTGGGGCTTACGACCGCTCTCCTTGTGGAACGGGAACCAGTGCAAAACTGGCGTGTCTGGCGGCTGACAATAAATTAGCCGAAGGCAAAATCTGGCATCAAGCAAGTGTGATTGGTAGCCAATTCCAAGCCAGTTACCAAGTCGCAGATGCTAATGGCATCATTCCGACTATCCGAGGTAACGCGTATATCAGCGGTGAAAATACCTTACTTATCGACGATAAAGATCCTTTCCGTTTTGGGATCACTGTGAAGTGAGGTGAGCACATGAATAACCAATATTCAGTGATTGTCGTTGGCGGTGGCATTGTTGGATTAACCATCGCGTTATCCATACAACAGCGTGGCACCGACGTTTTATTGCTTGATAAAAACCAAATTGGCTCGGGAGCTTCATTTGGTAATGCGGGGCATATTGCGACGGAACAGGTTTTTCCTGTGGCAGACCCTTCAGTTTTAAAATCAATCCCCAGCATGTTACTTGACCCTTTAGGCGCATTACGCATTGATTGGCGCTACATATTGCCATTAACACCATGGCTACTGAAATTATTGGGGAACATGCGGCATAAGCCGTTTATGCATATTCATCGCGCACTCAGCATGCTAAATGGTGCATCTTTAGGGGCATGGCAAGAATTTTCCCAACAGTGGCAATTGCAGGATTTAATCAAGATTCAAGGCTCTTTGCTGGTGGCAGAAAAACCGAAAACGTTAGAAAAATTGCGTCAGCATGGTGATTACCTAAACCGCCTTGGCGTGAAAAACCAGTTACTTGACCAATCTCAATTATTATCCCGAGAGCCAGAGCTGGCAGAAAACCAACTTGGAGGATTGTTTTATCCCGATACCGGACATGTTGTTGAGTTAGCTGAACTTCATCAACGCTTAGAGCGAACATTTGTTCAGCTCGGCGGTAAAGTATTAACGGAGTGTGAAGTTACTGCGATTAATTCCTCATCAGCAAGCCAAGCGTATGTCACTACCTCACAAGGAATATTCGTTGCAGATAAAGTGGTGATTGCAGGGGGAGCATTCTCAAAATCTTTAGTGAAAATGGTCAGCCGCATCAATGTGCCATTGGAGACTGAACGTGGTTATCACTTAATGCTCCCGAAAGAAAAAGGGCGCTTATCTGTTCCAGTTTCAAGCATGGATCGTCGGTTTATTATGACCCCAATGAATGGGGGATTACGTCTTGCAGGAACAGTTGAATATGCAGGGCTTAAGCGTCCTCCAAATATGCAACGAGCACAACATTTTTTACCTCTTGCGAACCCGATGCTGAAGCGGTCTTTAGATAGCCAGCATAATAGTGAGTGGATGGGCTTTCGCCCTACAATTTCTGATTCTTTACCCGTCATCGACCAAAAGGGTCCTTATGTGTTTGCTTTTGGGCATCAACATTTAGGACTCACACACGCGGCGATCACCGCAGACATCGTTAATAACATGATCCATGGGCAACCGACCCCGATCGATTGCTCACCTTTTTCGATTAAGCGCTTTCTTTAATTTTAGGAGAATTACAATGAATTTTCATGGCATCCTCGTTCCGTTAGTTACCCCATTTCATGATGATTTATCATTAAATATGACTGCGTTAGCTGAACTGACCGAAAAGCTCATTGACAGTGGTGTGACCGGATTAGTGGTGTGTGGCACAACGGGAGAATATTACGCACTGAATGAAGATGAGCGTAAAACTGTGTTAACCACGGTAAGTAAGATTGCCAAAGGGCGTGTAACACTCATTGCAGGGATCAACGACCTGTCTACCGACGGAGCAATCAAACGTGCAGCTCAGGCGAAAGAGCTGGGCTATGAAGGATTGATGTTATCCCCACCTCCATACAGCTTACCTGACCAGCAAGGGGTTTATGCGCACTATGAAAAAGTCGCTAAATCAACCTCTTTGCCCATCATTATGTATAACTTCCCTGCGCGCATAGGTATCGAAATTGAAATTGACACCGTGATAAAACTGGCAGAAATCGACAATATTGTGGCCATTAAAGAGAGTAGCGGCAGTTTTAGCCGAGCGCTGCATCTACTGCAAATGCCATTTAAAAACTTTGAGGTGATTTGTGGTTGTGATGATCAACCGGTGGATTTCTTCTTCTGGGGTTCCAAAAGTTGGATCGCTGGCGCTGGGAACGTCTTTCCTGCGGAGCAAGTTGCTATCTTCAATGCTTCTCAAAAAGGTGATTGGGCAAAAGCCAAACAAATTATGCAAGAAATTTATCCGGCAATTTACTCAATGGAGTCAGGAAACTACAACCAAAAAGCCAAAGCAGGTTGCCTAAAAGGAACCTTCAAAGTGGGACCGGTTCGTCTTCCACTGTCAAATATCAGCCAGCAAGAGCGTGATGAGTTTCTTGCGCTGATTAAGCCATAGAAGAGGAATTTCCCATGCTAATCACCAAAGAACAAATTTTTGAACGTGCCAAACAGAGCCAATTGTGGGCAGGAAACTTAATCGCAGGTTACCAAAATCACACTGCAAAACTAAAGAATTATACGCCGATTGATAATAGTTTGATTGGCTACATTGCAGATGGTAGTGCTCAAGATGTGCATGCAGCTGTCAATGTAGCTCGCTCAACCTTTCAAGAGGGAAGCTGGAGTGGGTTATCTCCCCAAGAACGCAAGCAAGTCATGTTACGTTGGGCACAGTTAATTGAAAAACATAGTGAAGAGTTGGCTGCGCTAGATTGTGTTGATGCAGGAAAACCGATCACAGAATGCCTCAATACCGATTTACCCGCCACGATAGAAACCTTTTATTGGTATGCGGAAGCCATCGACAAACTGTTCGGTAAAATCGCCCCAACAGGTAACCAAGAAATGGGATTGATTGTCCATGAGCCGATTGGCGTTGTGGGCGCAGTATTACCATGGAATTTTCCTGCCCAAATGTTTGCATGGAAAGTGGCACCTGCATTAGCGGTGGGTAACTCGGTCATTGTTAAACCTGCTGAATTAACGTCACTGAGTGCTTATCGCTTGGTTGAGTTGGCATATGAAGCCGGAATTCCCAAAGGGGCACTTAGCTTGGTTTGTGGATTAGGGGAAAAAGTGGGAGAAGCCCTTGGTCGTCATCCTGACGTAGACATGGTGTCATTTACCGGTTCAACCGAGGTTGGGCGCCTATTTTTGAAATACTCTGCGGAAAGTAATTTAAAAGAGATTGTTTTGGAATGTGGAGGAAAAAGCCCTCAAGTGGTTTTTGAGGATGCGGATATTGATGCGGCCATTCCTCATATTATGGCCGCAGCGTTCTGGAACATGAGCGAAAACTGTAGTTGCGGCTCTCGCTTAATTGTTCATGAAAATATTAAGAAACCGTTGTTAGAAAAACTGACCAAGGCGGTTGCTTCATGGCAAGTCGGTAATCCGATGGATGCTGCGGTGTCTATCGGCCCGATGATTGAACAGGCTCATTTTGAAAAAGTGAAATCGTTTTTAGATTCCACAATTAAAGAGGGCGGAAAACTGGTTGTAGGAGGAAAAGTACGCAGTGACCTTGGCTCAGGATGGTATATCGAACCCACTATCTTTGATGCTGTTACGCCAGAAATGTCTCTATTTCGACATGAAGTTTTTGGTCCCATTTTAGCTGTCACTTCATTTAAAACAGATGATGAAGCGGTGACTTTAGCGAATGATACCCACTATGGATTGGCTGCCTCGTTTTACAGTCAAAACATCCATCGTGTCATGAATATTGCTCGTCGTATTAATGCGGGAACAGTTTCTGTGAACGGATTTAGCGAAGGCAATATCACGACGCCATTTGGTGGTTTCCGTCAATCAGGTTTTGGTGGAAAAGACAATGGCTTAGAAGCTTTTGAGCAATACACCCAAACTAAAGTTATTTGGCTTATTAATCATTAAAACAACATAAACCTGAGAGTTATCGTCTCTCAGGTTTCACACCTTGCATACACACAAATACAATTACAATCGTCGAGGAGTACATATGGAAGCCATCGTAAACACGCTCGTTGGTTACATCTGGGGTAATGCTCTCGTATTTTTATCTCTGGGTGTTGGTCTCTATTTCACATTAGCAACCCGTGGTGTTCAGTTCCGTTACATCGTTAAAATGGTCTGTTTACTGAAAGAAAACAAAGCCTCAAAAGAGGGGATCTCGTCATTCCAAGCCTTCTGTCTAGCCCTTTCTGGCCGTGTTGGGGTCGGTAATATTGCTGGGGTGGCGACGGCGATTGCCGCAGGTGGCCCAGGGGCGATATTCTGGATGGTGGTGATGGGCTTATTAGGGGGAGCGAGCGCCTTTGTTGAATCCACACTGGCACAAATCTACAAGCAGCGATCTGATGGTCAATATCGAGGTGGCTCTCCGTACTACATCGAGAAAGGTTTGAAATTAAAACCGTTTGCAATTTTCGTTGCTGCCGTAATTTGTCTTTCTTATGGCGTATTAGTTCCTGGGATCCAAGCAAATACCATCGCTGACTCTTTCCAAACGGCATTTAATATTCCACCAATGGCGACGGGTGCGTTGGTGACAGTATTAATGGCATGGCTGATTTTTGGTGGTGTAAAACGTATTGCGAGTGCAGCAGATAAAATTGTACCTATTATGGCATTGGCATATCTGGTAATGATGGTCATCATCCTGAGTAGCTATTGGGAAAGCGTCCCAGGTATGTTTAGCCTAATATTCCGTAGTGCGTTGGGAATGGATGCGGTATTTGGGGGGATCGTAGGTACGGCAGTTTCATGGGGTGTTCGCCGTGCGGTATTCTCTAACGTTGCAGGTGCTGGGGAAGCCACATTTAGCTCCGCAGCGGCAGAAGTAAGCCATCCTGTTAAACAAGGTCTAATCCAAGCATTCTCTATCTATATTGATACAGTTGTTGTTTGTACGGCTTCGGGATTGATGATCCTTGTCACCAACATGTACAACGTTTTCCCTGATGGCTCGGCAACGGCATTAGTGGAGTATATTCCGGGGGTTGCAGCAGGAACTGCCTGGACACAAATGGCGGTATCCACGGTCTTTACATCTGCAGGATCAGGTTTTGTTTCCATCGCTGTGTTCTTATTCGCGTTCACGACACTAATGGCTTACTACTATATTGCGGAGACCACCATTGTTTACCTTGATCGCAAGCTTAAATATCCAGTGCTTAAGCTCATATTGAAATTCGTGTTCCTCGGAATCGTTTTTATGGGCAGCGTACAGTCGGTCAGTATCATGTGGGGATTAGGGGATATTGGTTTTGGAAGTATGAGTTACTTAAACTTAATTGCGATCGTATTCTTGTCTAAACCTGCATTTAGGGCGCTACGAGATTATGAAAGACAAACTAAATTGGGTGTCGATCCGGTGTTTGACCCGAAGGTTGCGGGAATAGAAAACGCAGAGTTATGGGAAGAAATTAGCCGAGAGTACCATGCAAAAGGTATTGGTATCGATAAGATTGATAATGAAAAAGGTGCTAAGAAATTAGCTGAAAAAGAATAACTAAAGTAGAAATGGCGGTGAGAGAGGGGTTCGAACCCTCGATACGTTCGCACGTATACACACTTTCCAGGCGTGCTCCTTCAGCCTCTCGGACACCTCACCGTTTTTTCTATCTAAATCTGTCGTAGAATTTGCGATACAAAACTTGTCCTACAACGGGGCGCTACTATAGGGAAAAGAGCGCCTTCCGTCAACTCCCTATTAAGTTATTTTCACCTTTTTTCTGTTGATGAGTTAAATAAAAAGCAATTTGATTACTATCTAATCTTTAGTGAATTATCTTGGATAAAAATTCACACTTAATTGTTTATTTAAACTGCAAGCAATTAATCTAGCTTTCGTTAACTCCTTAACAAAATCCCCATATTATCGGCGTAATTTGCTCGCAGTGACTTGAAAATAAACACCATTACGCACACTCTGGTAGAAACCTATAAGGAGTTGCCATGAATATTTTATTTTACCATCCATTCTTTGATGCCAATCAGTGGATTGAGGGCATGCGTGCTAGATTACCACAAGCCAATATTCGTCAATGGAAGCCGGGAGATAACCAGCAGGCAGATTATGCCATGGTATGGCTACCGCCTTATGAGTGCTTAGCGGGACGTAAAGAGCTGAAAGGTATTTTTGCATTAGGCGCTGGGGTGGATGCGATTTTAAAACAAGAGCACGACAATCCAGGAACGTTACCCGCGGGTGTACCATTGATGCGTTTAGAAGATACGGGTATGGCAATTCAGATGGAAGAGTATGCGACTGCAAAAGTGTTGTATTACTTCCGTCGTATGGACGAATATCGTCAACTGCAATCTCAACGTCAATGGAAACAACTTCCTGCCTACAAGCATGAAGAATTTGTGGTTGGAGTGATGGGCGCCGGGGCATTAGGGCAAGCTGTTGCTAAACGTTTGGCAAGTTTTGGTCTTCAAGTCCGAACGTGGAGCCGTTCAGAAAAACAAATTCCTAAAGTGAAAAGTTATTATGGACAAGAACAGTTAGCCGATTTTTTATCGGGAACTCGTGTAATCGTGAATTTGCTACCAAGTACACCAGAAACTATTGGGATCCTTAATCAACAACTCTTTAGTCAATTACAACCCAATGCTTATATTATCAACCTCGCTCGTGGCGCACATTTAATTGAGCAAGACTTGCTCAGTGCATTAGATAAAGGGCAAGTGGCAGGGGCATCGCTCGATGTCTTCGCGACTGAACCATTGCCGCAAATGCATCCATTCTGGACGCATCCACGAATAGCGATTACACCACATGTGGCAGCATTTACATTACCGAATGAAGCCATGGATATGATTGCGAGCAATATTCAGCGGATTGAAGCAGGAGATAGTCCAGAGGGGATTGTCGATACGTCCCGCGGCTACTGATTTCCCGTCCTACTTTTCGCCGTCACGTTGTTGGCGGCGTCCACACACCCTAGTCACATACTTGTGTATGCTCCTAGGGATGTGTTTCCTTGCCGCCTAGTGACAACAAAAAGTCGTTAGGGAAATCCGAGGTTATACTTTTCTAATTTTATCTGTCATTGTCAGGTTGTTGGCGGTGTCCACACACCCTAGTCACATACTTGTGTATGCTCCTAGGGATGTGTTTCCTTGCCGCCTAGTGACAACAAAAAGTCGTTAGGGAAATCCGAGGTTATACTTTTCTAATTTTATCTGTCATTGTCAGGTTGTTGGCAGCGTATTCCTACTATCCCATCTAGTGCTAATCAGGCTTCAGTGAGTGGTTTTCTGTTTTTTCAGGTATACTGCATCCCATAATGATCACGAAAAAGTGATTGCAGGAAAATCGCAAACAGGAAGAAACCCATGAACGAATTCTCAATCGTCTGTCGCATTTTAGGTACGTTATTCCAGCGTTCTCCAGACGATGCTCTTGTGAAACCATTGCTTGATATCATTGCGCAAGACAAGCTGAAGGCGTCTTGGCCTCTCGAACAGGATGATCAGTGGGAGAAAATGGCAAAGGCGGTCGATATCAAAGCTATTACGGCGGATTACCAAAGCATGTTTGGTAGTGAACTAACGGTTCCTCCATTCGCTCATCGTTATGATGAAGAGATCTCCGAAGCGGAAATTCGTGAATTTCTCACCTCAAGAGGCATGCCCTTAACAGATTCACCAACGGATACTTTTGGGGCATTATTATTAGCGACTTCTTGGTTAGAAGACCAAGCCGCAGAGGATGAAACAGCCGCACAAACTGAACTACTCGATAGCTATATTTTACCTTGGTACGGTTCATTCCTTGGTAAAGTTGAAGCTCATGCCACAACGCCGTTTTATCGTATTTTAGCGCAAATTACGCGAGATGCAGTGATAGCATTACGTGATGAGTTAGAGTCTGAGGGCGATAGTGAATAAGTGACAGTGTCACTTAATTACTGTCCCATAAAATAGCTTAATAATATGGGTTGCTTTATATCTGTTTTTTAGAGTTTAAAAACGCATAATGCCCAGTAATGTCATTCTTCGTGAGATGTATTTTATAATTGCTAGTTTATCAACGTCAGGTAAATGGCTTTCAGTATAAGTATCGGTGATTAATTGGTGACTTTTAATCACTCTCAATAGTAATTTTTTAGCCAATTCGTTACGAATCCCTATACCTTGAGCAAGTAGAATAAAATCAGCCCCAGTATATTCTCCATACTGTGAATTAAGGCCAGGAGCAATATCAGAGTCATTCTCTTCTAGTTCAAGTAGTGGCAATGCTAAATATTCAGTAAATACAGATGGGTAAGGGACGATGCTCACAAAATCATAGATTGGTGCTAAAGAAGGTTTTTTATTTTGTGGAAGTAAAATGCTGATATTTCGAAGATGATAATCATTGTTGCCTAGTACATAAGCATAAATAATTCGAAGGAATAAATCTCGCTTACTTGCCAACGAGTCATCCACATTTTCAATAATAAACTTAGCGGCTTTTTCATAACTCACCGATTTAGTTCCATCAACATTACCATATTTGTCATTGATTCCCATTGCACCATCTAGCTGTTCTTGATGTAGCTTTTGGACATCATTACCCAAGCGGTCATAACGTTGAATGATAAACGCAAATTCTTTAGGCTTATCAAGGGAGCTTTGGAAAGGAATTAAACCAAAGGGAGGTGTAGGAAACTTTAGTCGCTTCATTACGGTCATTGTGGCATGCTCGTTTTCAGCGAGAAATGGGTAAGCTTCGGGGGAAGGTTTTAGGATGAATGTCCCTTTGTTATTAGCAACATATAATGAGCCATTTTCTAGACGTAAGGATAGTTTGGGCTGAAAGCCTGAAATACTCATTCCAGTTTGGTTTGCTGGTTGATCTTGAATAAACTGGCTACGAGTGAAAGGGAGCTCAAGAGTGAGGCTATTTTTGCCAAAAAGTTCGTTAATCCCTACTTGAGAATAGCCGAATTCAAGTTCTTCGTTATTAAGCTTTTTAAGATTAATTAGGCAGTGTTTTTCATTCATGAGCGATCTCTTTAAATGTGATAGCACCTAATAAATCATTGCCATTTTGTATGAGCATACCAAATAAATCGTTGGGATCGATTTTTTGCAATTCGGAATAACGTTTTTTTAACCACCCTTCAGGTGCTAGCCCCTTAAAAAATGGATGTAATTCATCACATAAATAAGGTTCACTCCTGACGCCCATGCTTAAAGATACACTTTGACCATCATAATGTTGATAGTATTGAAATGAGTAGCCATTAGTAACTTCAGCTAAGATACCAACAGGAATATTGTAAAGCCAAACTTCTACCTTTCGAGACATAATTCAAAACCTAATTCTTTAAGTAATAAATGTAAGTTTATTGCTTTGGTTGATAATGGATTTGCTACAATGCGTTTAAATGTTGCAATAGATACCCCAATCTGTAGCGCCATCTCTTCATAGGTAATTCTCTGTTTTTTTAGCTCTTGACTAATCAATTGGCTAAATTCACTTTGTTGAATTTGAGTTAGGTAGATAGTTTGCTTATCGTTGTTAGAGTGTGGTTTCATAATGTTATCAAGGTTCACTTTTGATACTTTTTTAGGGATAACGCATTTTTTTCATGCATAATAGTCTGAGTGTAGATCAAAAGTATCATAGTTGATACTTTTGTTTGTTATTTATACGCACTGTTATATTTAGAGGCTATAGAGGTGATTAAAGTATCAAAAATGACACTTTTTAGTTTGGAGAAAAAAGCAACCTGTAGCGAAGGTTGCTTTTTCATTTTTAGATTTATCAATCAAAAATATTTATGGTCACTAATCGACCATTGGGATAACCAGCTTTCCGGGCTTAATTTCTAATCCTTTGGCTAGCTTTTTAGCCGTAGCTTCAGCCGCACTGTTTTCAGGATTCAAAACATAGACGGGTTGATGCTCGAAGAAGGTTTCTAGAGAGCTATTTAAATAAGGAATGACGGCAGAGATAGCTGTATCCATATTTTGAGGTGTAATCGTATATTTGGTAATTTTAAGCTCTTTCAGATAGATAGAGCCAGAACTTACATCAAAAACAGGACGTGCTGTTAACGTCAACGCAATCTTTGCATCAGCAGCGCCAATGAATGAATTCAGTTTCACATTAGACTCGCCATTTAGGGTGATAATTCCTGGCTCACTACGTCCAATCTCAGTGGTTAAGTTACTTAATGTGATATCCGCATCAGCAACGCCGGAGACACCAATATTGTTTTCATATTTTACTTTGCTAGCTAAATAGCTATTAATTTGCGATTCGCTAATCGTAAACTCGGTTAATTTGTCACAACCCGTAAGAATAAATAAAAATCCAAATAGAGATGCCAATAAAATATTTTTCATAACCACTCCTTCATACAGTAATGGTGCAAGTGTAGCGTATTACTGTCCGCTCAACATGACTGTTTCAATTTTTTTACGATTAAACTGCTTATGAAGGGCCCATAAAGTGATGAATCCGATGATGCCAAGAAGGAACCAAGGTAATTGCGGCATATTCCACTGGTGCCCGATGTCATACATCCAGCCACCACCCGTGTAACCAACTGCACCACCGAGGGCTAATCCTAGACGGCTAAAGCCCATATAGCTGCCTCGGGCTCTCGGGTCAGCCAGTGATGCACTCAAGGTTTCTCGGGCTGGATCGGCGGTAACCGTGCCTAAATAAAATAGGCAGATTAAAGCAAATAACATATTCACTGAGGTTGTCATGCCAATCGGGAACATGCTGAGGCTCATCAGAAATAACCCCGCCATAAGACGTTGTTCTAAGCGGAAATGTTTTTCACTCCAGCGGGCAATAGGGTAGAGCAAAGTCAAAGAAATAGCGGCTTCTATGGCATACATCCACTTCACGGCTGCGGGGCTGCCTGCTAGTTCATTGACCACAATAGGGAACATTAACATCACTTGTACCGACAACATAAAATAGCCGGAAAGGGTGATCACGTAGGTAACGAAGCGCTTATCTTTTAATACGCGGCTCATTCCTTCACGAATTGGCGTTCTTACCGTAGAAATTCGGTATGCAGGAAGCAACCAAGCATTACAAATAGCCGTAATAATGAAAACACATGCACCAGCCCAACACACGTAATGGAAATCATATTGTAGTAACCAGCTACCAATAAGTGCGCCAATAACTGCGCCAGCGCTATCTTGCATCAATAGCAGGGAATAAAAACGGCCCCGCTCATAAGGGCGAGTAAGCTTAATGACTAATGCGGTTCGTGGTGGGTCAAATAAGGTTCCACCTAATGCTGAAAGTACACAGGATAGCCATAACACCCAAGGATCATAGGCTAATGCCATCAAAACGAAACCAGCAGCACGCAATAACATACCAATGACTATCATGGGCTTAGCGCCGAAACGGTCAGCGATTGCTCCGCCAAAGATGCCTAAACCTTGTTGGACTAATTGTCTAAGGCCAAGCGCAAAGCCAACGACGACCGCAGCCCAACCAAGTTGGTCGACAAAGCGAATAGAGATCAGTGGAAAAACGACGAAAAAGCCTAGAACAACCAACATATTGTCTAGTAAAAGAAAGTATTTGCCGAGGCTTCTAGCCCGTGACACCTGCGCCATGCGACACCATCAAAAAAGTAGTAACGGAAGGAATGATTCTTTATTAATAGTATCAGGGAATTAGGTGGTGTGTATGATGATATTTTTTTATCGATATCTTCTTCATATTTCAAACCACAGCGTTGTTGGCTACATTCCTGAATCCTAGTCACATACTTATGTATGCTCCTAGGAATTCACTCATTTTGCCGCCTAGCTGTGATATTGAACTATTTTGAAGATAAAACTTCTCCATATTTCAAACCACAGCGTTGTTGGCTACATTCCTGAATCCTAGTCACATACTTATGTATGCTCCTAGGAATTCACTCATTTTGCCGCCTAGCTGTGATATGAACTATTAAATTCAATTGATAATTAATTCTTCAGCATTCTCAATAATGGAAACATTTCCTTGTCAATATCGCTTAGGGGATCAAGAATGGCGATTTAATCGAGTTGGTAAAGGATAAGATATGGCACAAGGATTTTTTTTACGTGTAGGCGATAAAACAACGTGCGGTGGACAAATTTTAACGGGTGACCAGTCCATGCAATGGTATGGGGTTGCAGGGGCTCGAGAAGGTGATTTAGTCAGCTGTGGTAAGCACTCCGGGTCATATCGAATTCTCGGTGGCGTTAATAATATGTGGCTGGAGGATAGAAAACATGCTGGGTCATTAGAAAGTTTTAGCTCTTGCCCCTGCAAAGCTCGCTTTATACCATCTATTCCTGATAATTATGTGCCATCTAATGGTAATGAATCGTCAGCCTATTCTGAATATCAAAATAACACTAAAGACAATGACGATAGTGATGAACTGACGCATTGGATTGAATGTCTCCTTGTTGATGAACAGGGGAAGCCTTTAGTGGAAATGCCTTACACGTTGAAAGTGGGCAATGATATCGTTAGACACGGTGTAACAAGTGCTAATGGCTATTTTCGGCAAGAAAAATTGCCTCGCACTCGCGCAACACTAACCGCTTCCGCCCAAACGCTCACCGATGAAATGGAAAATCGCCTATTACGAACGTTGAGGGGGGAAGCGCATTCCCTCGTCAAACTGCAGGCAGAAGCTAATGGTTATCACTATCGTTACGCTGTGATTGGTGAGTTATGTGACAAAGCGCCGGATATTGTACGATGGGAGCAAGCGAAATTTGGGCTGCCATATTACCACTTTCCAAAGGAAGATGAATTTAATGGATTAGCATTTAATAATGTGCATTTTAATCAATGTAATGTGATTGAAGTTTGTCCTTTTAGGGCGTGGTCTTTAGTGCTTAACCATACGCCAGATTATGATATGG
The DNA here is from genome assembly GCF_000156395.1 of Providencia rustigianii DSM 4541. Taxonomy (GTDB): domain Bacteria; phylum Pseudomonadota; class Gammaproteobacteria; order Enterobacterales; family Enterobacteriaceae; genus Providencia; species Providencia rustigianii. Next base: position 568,359 of record NZ_GG703817.1, on the reverse strand, counting down.
TCAATGCGTATAATTTAGGGTTAATGTCATTGCTAGTGTATAAAAATGAGGTCATGGTTGACCCCGATGAAGTCGAGGATATGCGTGAATTTATCCAGACACAGGATACGACGACGTCATTTTTCTATCAGCAGTGTTTTGATTTATCCCAAGCCCCCGAAATTAATGATGCTTCAGTTTATCCTGCGATTGTTACCGACGTACCGTTTGGCGCCCGTTATCGCCCGGCTATTTTTTTAGACGTTCAACAAGCCGATGGGGTTGATAAATTCGAGCATGACACGCAAATGTTTTTTGTGGAAAACAATACCCAAATTATTGCCGCATGGCGAGGTACTGCTAGTGCGAGAGATGCACTTACCGATGGAACCTATCGACCTATTCCTTGCCCAGAAAATATTATTTCCGCCGGAAAAGCGAAAGTGCATAAAGGGTTTTTAGAAGGATATCAGTGTATTGAAAAATACTTTCCAACTAAGATTACTGATGTTAAAAATAAGTCTGCAAATAAACAATTATTTATTACCGGACACAGTTTAGGAGGGGCTTTAGCCTTATTACATGCCTCAGAGCTAAGAAATAATAATCCTCTCCTTTATACGTATGGTAGCCCGCGTGTTTTTACCGGCAGCGGCGTTAAAGCGTTATCATCACTCAATCATTTCCGCCATGTTAATGATGCCGATACGGTCACCAGTGTCCCATTTGATACCAATATGGACAATTGGTTATTTGACGCTTATGGACTACTCGGCACGATTTTTGGGTTTAGCTGGACATTAGCAACATTGCCCACAATTCCATTGCAAAAAACGCTTCCCGATATTGGTGAAGTTTACTATCACCATGGTAATACGGTGAGTTTTTTTGAGGCCAGACAAATTGGTGACGAACAATTGCGTAGCCATACTGGCGCAACACTAGGTCATAAACGCTGGCGTATGAATGGGAGTTATAAGTTTTATTTGGTGCCTAGCCTAGCTAATACCTTAGATAAGGGACTGGAAAAAGAACAACAATCTTATGTGCAATCAATCAAAGGGGATACGGATATCATCAATGAAATTTTTCCGCAGTGGAACAACCCAACATTAGATACGATTGTCACCATGGCGACAGACCATTTTATGGGTATTAAGTATCAAGCAATCATTAATAACCAATTGCTCAGTGCATTAGCACCTTTAAAAACACCAATATTGGTCACATCCAGACAACGATTTAGTCAGTTAATCCATCATGAGGATGCTTACAAACTGAATGCTCAACGAAATATGACATTTATTGAACTCGAGAATGTTTTACATAATAGCTTGGCAAAAAATGTCAATCAAAATGAAGCAGTAATACAGGCATTGCTGCGATACAAGGAGAGTACCCATGAAATTTCTTTATCTTAAAACGGCGTTAGTTTCATTATTTAGTCTGTTGATTTTACAGGGATGCGCGAAAAGCCGCTCATTTTCACCGCCATTACATGGAGAGAGTGTTCATTTTGCTGCCACCGTTCCCAATGCATTAGAGGTTTTGCCCATTTCAGCAACTTATCGCTCTAAAATTTGTCGTAAGGAGCGAAGAAACGCTAATGGAGGATCGTACACTATCCCTGGAGTTCATCGAGCTATGTATCCGCTATCAATAGGGCAGCCAAATCAAGTAAAAGTCAGTATTCCTGAATTGGGTGGAGGTCAATGTGATTGGAAACTGAGTAATATAAAGTTTGAAGTGAAACTCAAAGACCCCTCTAAAATAGACCCTTTAATTACTGAAAATTTTGGTGTGGAAGCTACATTCGTATTTGATAATAATGCACCTCAAGTTTTTGATGGTGGGTATGAGAAGAAATCAGGAAATATTAATGAAACATTAATTTTATTTCCTTTAATTAGCGAATTTTTTTTAAATGGATATGTTAAACAATTTAGATTAATAGCAAAAAATGAAACCATAACTTATAAAGTAAAAAATGCGAAAAATATTAATATATTTGTAGATTATAAATCTAGTATGACCAGTTATTTTATTGGTGTGAAAAAGAAAGAGAATGATAAAATGGCAACGCTTATCTATCCTAATGGCAAAAAAGAGTACACCAGAGAAATTTTTCCAGACTACAAAAAACTGCTCGAAATATCAGAATCAAACAATATGAAATAATATATTACTCTCGCTATTTTTACGTCGATAAGCGTCATTTACTATGTTAAACGGGCTAGTTATATTGAAAATAGCCCGTATATTACAATTAAAAATAGTCATATCTGAGACAAATATAGGGATTGGGTGAGCTAATTCATCATGAGAATGCTTACAAACTGAATTCCAATCGAAACACGCACTGTTGCGTTATAGGGAGAGTATCAGTGAAATTTCCGCGTCTTAAATCAGCGCCGTCATTCCAACTGCATTGGAAGCCTTGCCCATTTCTGTCATGTATCGTTTTAAAATTTGTCGTATACAGTTTCTGAGCACGAATCACGCATCAATCAGTCAAACCCCAGCGTTGTTGGCTACATTCCTGAATCCTAGTCACATGCTGATGTATGCTCCTAGATACTTATTTATATTAATCGTCCAAAAAATAACTCAATTACGCTGAGAATTGAATTAGTTAAGCGATAAATTTGAGTTATACTTTAGGCTTCGAAAGTGGCGATATTATTAAATATAGATTAAGGGCTACGATGTTTGGTTATCGTTCAAATGAACCCAAAGTGCGTCTAATTACTGACCGAATGATTATCCGCTTAGCCTATGAGCGTGATAATTATCGACTCGCAGATTATTACATATTAAATAAAGACTTTTTGACGCCATGGGAGCCAACCCGCGACAATTCCCACTTTAACCCCTCAGGATGGAACAATCGACTGCATGCGATGAGCGAAATGCATCGCCAAGGTAGTGCATTTCATTTTCTACTACTCGATAAAGATGAGAATGAAGTTATTGGCGTCGCTAATTTCAGTAATATCTTGCGAGGGTCATTCCATGCCTGCTATCTAGGTTATTCATTGGGTGAAAAATGGCAGGGGCAAGGACTGATGTATGAGGGATTAACCCAAACCATTCGTTATATGCAAAAGCATCAAGGAATGCACCGTATTATGGCGAATTATATGCCTCATAATTTACGCAGTGGAAACCTACTCACTCGCCTTGGTTTTGAACGAGAAGGGTATGCAAAACAGTTTTTGCAAATTAACGGGGAATGGCGGGATCATGTCTTAACCGCGTTGACGGACGATACTTGGAAGCCGACCAAAGCCTAAAAACATTTACCTATCAATCGTAGTCAGTCAGGCTATCCGCTGCTAAACTGCTACGATTGTTTTCTTCTAGTCTAATTATCATGAATTTATTGAAATCCTTAGCCGCGATAAGCTCCATGACTATGATGTCTCGGGTGCTGGGCTTTATCCGCGATGCTATTATTGCCCGAGTATTTGGGGCTGGCGCTTCTGCTGATGCCTTCTTTGTGGCGTTTAAACTCCCTAATTTATTGCGTCGGATTTTTGCTGAGGGGGCTTTTTCTCAAGCCTTTGTTCCCATTTTAGCGGAATATAAAAATCAGCAAGGTGAAGAGGCGACTCGCACGTTTATTGCCTATATTTCAGGGATGCTGACGCTTGCACTCGCGATAGTGACTATCGCTGGGATGCTGGCAGCACCATGGGTGATTTATGTCACTGCACCAGGCTTTACTGATGATGCTGATAAATTTGCGTTAACCACCAATTTATTGCGTGTCACTTTCCCTTATATTTTCTTGATATCATTAGCTTCTCTTGCTGGTGCGATTCTGAATACATGGAACCGTTTCTCTGTTCCCGCATTTGCACCAACGCTATTAAATGTCAGCATGATTTTATTTGCTGCATTTGCTGCTCCATATTTCGATCCTCCGATTATGTCCTTGGCTTGGGCGGTATTAGTTGGCGGACTTTTACAGTTGGTTTATCAACTTCCTCATTTAAAAAAAATTGGCATGCTGGTTTTACCGCGCCTATCTTTCCGTGACAGTGGCGTATGGCGTGTGATGAGAATGATGGGGCCGGCCATTATTGGGGTATCTGTCGCACAAATTTCTTTGATTATTAATACGATTTTCGCCTCTTTTCTTCAATCGGGCTCAGTTTCGTGGATGTATTATGCTGACCGCTTGATGGAGCTCCCATCAGGGGTTTTAGGGGTTGCTCTCGGGACGATTTTATTGCCATCCCTTGCCAAAAGTTTTACTAGCGGTAATCACCAAGAGTATCGTCATTTAATGGATTGGGGATTGCGTTTGTGCTTATTGCTGGCTTTACCATGTGCGGTAGGATTGGCGATTTTATCTGAAGCCTTGACGGTATCTCTGTTCCAATACGGTAATTTTACCGCTCACGATTCATTAATGACGCAATATGCTTTAATGGCGTATTGCGTAGGCTTGACGGGAATGATTTTAGTGAAAATTTTGGCACCTGGTTTTTATTCTCGCCAAAATATTCGAACCCCAGTAAAAATTGCTATTGTGACCTTAATACTGACTCAGCTAATGAACTTAGCGTTTATTGGACCTCTGCAACATGCCGGTTTGGCCTTATCAATTGGTGTGGCAGCCTGTTTCAATGCGGGAGTGCTTTATTGGCAGCTACGCAAACAAGATATTTTCCAACCTTTAGCGGGATGGAAAGGTTTTATTTTTAAATTACTGATTGCGGTTGTTGTTATGGCAGCGGTGTTATTCGGTGTCTTGCACTTTATGCCTGATTGGCAACAAGGCAATATGCTGATGCGTATGTTGCGTTTAATGGGCGTTGTCATCGTTGGGGCTGGTAGTTATTTTATTGCCTTATATTTATTAGGTTTCCGTCCCCGTGATTTTATGAAACGTAGCATCGCGTAATTGATAAACAATCAAACTCCCCCCTCAATAGAGGGGGAGTAGACAACTACTGGTGATAAGCACTTTCACCATGGGACGTTAAATCCAAGCCATCGCATTCCTCTTCAGGGGAAACACGTAATCCCACCAATTTATCCGCCAATTTGAAGGCAATATAGGCCACAACACCCGACCAGATAATGGTAACCACGACGCTAAATAACTGAATAGAGACTTGATGGAGTAAAGTAACGCCTTCTTTATACCCGAGACCGCCGAGTAAAGCAGAAGTAAAGACTCCAGTTAGTAGGCAGCCAATGATGCCGCAAGTTCCGTGAATACCAAAAACATCACAAACGTCATCTGCTTTTAACCAACGTTTTAATGTTACCACTCCCCACAGACCTACCACTCCACCCACGACGCCAATAACAAGCGCACCTATCGGACCTACCGTACCTGCTGCTGGTGTGATAGCGACGAGACCGGATATACAGCCTGAGCAACTACCTAACATAGAAGGCTTCCCACGAACAACCCATTCAGTGAATGTCCACGACAATATTGCACCCGCGGTAGCAATTACGGTATTGATCAAGGCTAGTGCAGCAATATTATTGGCACTACCTGCTGAGCCTGCGTTGAAACCAAACCAGCCCACATACAGCACCGCAGTGCCCATAAAGACCATCGGTAAGTTATGGGGTTTTAAGACTATTTGGCTATAATCGCTTCGTTTGCCTAGCAGATAAGCACCCACCAAAGCCGCGACGGCTGCATTGATGTGGACAACGGTTCCTCCTGCGAAGTCGATAGCGCCGTCATTAGCTAACCAGCCACCTTCGCCCCATACCATATGTGCGATAGGCACGTAGGAAAAGGTAAACCAAATTACCGTAAAGATCAGCAAGGCAGAGAAGCGAATACGTTCACCTAGCGCACCCACGATCAGTGCTACGGTGATCACCGCAAATGAACCTTGGAAGGCGACATGAATATATTGGCTGATCGAGCCAGATAAGTCCTCTAACGACATCGAATTTAGTAAAGTCAGTGAACCACCGCCAAAAAATTTATTGCCAGCGGTGAACGCTAAACTATAACCAAATAGCAGCCATAGAATGATCACGATACTGAAAATAAGCATCACTTGGGTAATCAATGACAATACGTTTTTGCTACGTAATAGCCCGCCATAAAATAGGGCAATTCCGGGGATGGTCATAAAGAAAACCAAAACGGTACAGATTAGCATAAAGGCGTTATCGGCTTTATCCGCGATGACTAGCTCAGAGGCATATGCGGGTAACGCGAAGCTGCTAATAGCTAAGAGTACAAAACTTAACAATCGTCGTTTCATGTTATTTTCTCCCTTATAGAGCGTCTTCGCCAGATTCGCCAGTGCGAATACGGACTGCTTGTAATAATTCGAACACAAACAATTTTCCATCGCCGACTTTGCCTGTTTCGGCTGTATTGGTAATTGCCTCTAGTACGGGCTCAAGTTGGTCGTCGCTAATGGCTAGCTCTATTTTGACTTTAGGCAGAAAATTCACTTCATACTCTGCACCTCGATAAAGTTCAGCATGACCTTTTTGCCTACCATAGCCTTTGACTTCACAGATAGTCATTCCCTGAATACCGAGCTCAGAGAGTGATTCTCGAACATCTTCTAACTTAAATGGCTTAATGATTGCGATAATGTACTTCATAAATCCCCCTGTCTTTTTGTAAAGGCAAAGAGATCAAAGCAAAAGGCGTGCCAAATGTTAATGTCTTGTTATGGCACGAAATAGCGGCGATAAGTGGTCAATTATGTGATGTATCTCACCAAATTAGTGCAATAAACAGCGTGGTTTTTCTTGATGGTGCAAAACAGTGCAGCATGAGGATGGGGTTCAGATGTAAAAAGCCCACTAAAAAAGTGGGCTAATAAGTAGGATGGGAAGAGCAAAAAATTACATTCTTTCGACTGTTTCGATACCTAACGTATCCAAACCTACTTTTAAAGTTTTCTGTGTCAGTAATGCTAGTTTCAGGCGGCTTTGGCGCTGAGCATCATTATCTGCGGACAGAATAGGGCAATGTTCATAGAAGCTAGAGAATAGACCAGCTAAGTCATATAGGTAAGCACACATTACATGTGGGGTACCATCACGGGCTACGGTTAGAATAGTTTCTTCAAACTGCATTAAACGGGTTGCTAGCACGATTTCGTGTGGTGCTTCAAGAACGATTGGCAGGGTTAAATCTGCTTCAGTAATATTCGCTTTTTTGAAGATGGAGGCAACGCGGGTATAGGCATATTGCATATACGGTGCAGTGTTACCTTCAAAGGCGAGCATATTATCCCAATCGAAAATATAGTCTGTCGTCCGGTTTTTAGACAGATCCGCATACTTCACTGCACCAATCCCAACGACATTCGCCAGATTCAATAATTCATCTTCTGGCATGTCAGGATTCTTTTCGCGGATCAGTGTTTGCGCTCGTTCAACTGCTTCATCCAACAAATCAGACAGACGAACAGTACCACCAGAACGCGTTTTGAATGGTTTGCCATCTTTACCTAACATCATGCCAAACATATGGTGCTCAAGCGCCATTGATTCTGGGATGTAACCGGCTTTACGGACGATGGTCCAAGCTTGCATTAAATGTTGATGCTGGCGGGAGTCGATATAATACAGGGAACGATCCGCATGCAGCGTTTCATAACGGTATTTAGCGCAGGCAATATCCGTTGTGGTATAAAGGTAACCGCCATCTTTTTTCTGGACGATAACTCCCATCGGTTCGCCTTCCTTGTTTTTAAATTCATCAAGGAAAACAACGGTAGCACCTTCACTTTCAACGGCTAAACCTTTCGCTTTAAGATCAGCAACAATTCCCGGTAGCATGCTGTTATACAGGCTTTCACCCATCACATCATCTTCAGTTAATGTGACATTTAAGCGGTGATAAGTTTCTTGGTTTTGTTGCATGGTGATGTCGACCAATTTACGCCACATTTTACGGCAGTATTCATCACCAGATTGTAATTTCACTACATAGCCGCGAGCGCGGACGGCGAAATCTTCATCTTCATCATAATGTTTTTTTGCTTCACGGTAGAACGCTTCGAGATCAGCCAGTGCCATATCGCTAGCATCTTCATTCTGGACTTTCTCTAGGTAAGCAATCAGCATACCGAACTGCGTACCCCAGTCACCAACGTGGTTAGCACGGATAACTTTATGGCCTAAAAACTCTTGGGTACGTGCGGCAGCATCACCAATAATGGTCGAGCGTAGGTGGCCGACATGCATCTGTTTTGCAACGTTCGGTGCAGAGTAATCAATGACGATAGTTTCTGGCTTAACTGGCGCGATACCTAGACGATCACTGGTCAACGCTTGTTCTGCATAAGTAGCAACCCAAGTCGGGTCGATAAAAATATTGATGAAACCGGGACCGGCGATTTCAACTTTCGTTGCAATACCTTCAAGATCTAAATGGCTAACAATTTGCTCGGCCAGTTGTCGGGGAGGCATACCCATTTTTTTCGCTGCGCCCATCACACCATTGGCCTGATAGTCACCGAATTGCGCTTTAGCTGATTGACGCACAAGGGCATCACAGCCTTCTGGAGCTCCCGCTGCTAGCATTGCAGCACTCACTTTATCTGAAAGAATAGCCTGAATATTCACCGGATTACCTTAAATAACGAACATAGTTACCACATTGTGCCATCACATGCGCTGAACTAAAAGGTGGAAGAGAAAAATCGGCTGGTTTTATACCATATTTTGGGGGAGTCGTGCTACAGTCGGGGGAGTTTGTTTTCTTTTATTATTATCATTTCACTTGTTCTTAATGAGACAAATGATTTTGGCAGAGTAATTTTTAATGTTAGATTTCGATAAAATTCCCCAGTTGCAAGATCTTCAGCAGGACCTTCCACATTTTGAACGCAAGCTAACCAGTATGGCTCAAGCGTTAAATCTCTCTTTAGCCGATTATTGCATCGATCATATTTCCGTACGTTGTCACCACATTGCAACCGCAGAACGTTGGCATGAAGGGCTCTTGCAATGCGCAGAGTTACTTTCGGATAATCTTATCAATGGGCGCCCAATCCGTTTATATGATTTGAAAAAGCCAATTCAAGTGGTGGGGCAGGATGTTTTTATTATCGAGTTACCATTTCCAAAGGATAAAATCTATCCCCAAGAGAGTTGGGAGCATATCGAAATGGTGATTGAGGTTGAGCCGGAAGTGTTAGAAAAAACAGCGCGATCTCTACTGCCGGAACCTTTGCCAGAAGGCTATTATTGTAAAGTCAGCCAGCCTAAAGGTCAGCAAGAAAGACTACCTAATCCTACATTAGCAGTGACAAATAACCTAATTACTATCAAATATCACCCATTTTCCCTTAGAAACATCGTTGAAAGCGAAAAATAAGTGATGGAATTAACGTTATTGATAATTACTTTTCGTTAACTCACCTACGGTGTGATGTTGCGCAGATAACATTTAACAAAAAGTGGCATATTAGCTGAATCGTTAATCGTAGAGTTATTTTTTGTAGTGACATTATTGGGTATTTTTAAGGAAGTGATCCTTACCACATTTTGGAGGTCTTCATGGCAAAACTGGAAATTTGCTGTTTTGGAATAGAGTGCGCACAAGTGGCTCAAGAATATGGTGCTGACCGTATTGAACTTTGCTCTGGAGCCGCAGATGGCGGGCTCACGCCGAGTTATGGATATTTAAAACTGGCTAGAGAAAAATTGCATATTCCAGTTCACCCGATCATCCGTCCTCGTGGCGGGGATTTTTGCTATAACATGAGCGAGTTCGATGCAATTCGCGAAGATTTGCTGATGATCAAGCAGATGGGGTTTCCCGGTGCGGTGATCGGATTGCTAGACCCTGAAGGGCGTATTGATATCGGAAGGATGCAGATCCTCATGGAAATTGCTGAGGGCATGGAAATCACGTTCCATCGTGCATTTGATATGTGCATTAATCCGTTACTCGCATTAGAGCAACTGAAAAACTTGGGCGTTGCACGTATTTTAACGTCAGGTCAGCAGCAAAGCGCTGAATTGGGTTTACCACTATTGAAAGAGTTGCATGAAAAAAGCCGTGAAATTAATGGTCCCATTATTATGGCTGGAGCAGGGGTTCGCTTAGCGAATTTGACCAAGTTTATGGAGATTGGTTTAACCGAAGTACATAGCTCGGCAGGAAAAACCGTACCATCGAGTATGAACTACCGCAAAGTAGGTGTCACAATGGCATCAAATAGTGAAAGTGATGAGTTTACGCATTATTGTGTGGATGGGTTGACGGTTGAAGCGATGAAAGGCTTTATTTCAATTACAGAAAAAATATCAGCTTAAAGGGTAAATTCAGAATAAAATTGGATGAATTTACGATGGATTAAAATATTCTATTTAATAGTAGGTTTTTACTTGCTTCATATGAAGGTGGGTGTTCTATATGAGAGTTAGGTCACGATTACAAGGCGATATAGTTGTATTTAAATGGTCAGACTTCATAGTCATAGTTTGATTAACCATATAATGAGGTAATGATGTCTAGTAACTATGATTTAATAGCAGAGGCAATTAAAAATAAAAAGCAAATTATTGCTATGTATAAAGGCCATCTAAGGGAAATGTGCCCGCACGTTTTAGGTAGTAAAAATGGTCGAGAACAAGCTCTTTTTTACCAGTTCGGTGGGTATAGCAGTTCAGGAGTTATAATTCCAGGGTCATCAAGTAATTGGCGCTGTATTCAAATTGATGGATTATCAGAAGTTACATTGAGAGATGGTGAATGGCATACCGCGGCTAATCATAGCCAAACTCAAACTTGTGTCGACAGGATTGATATAGAAGTTAATTTCTAAGTTTATTTATCAAAGCGGCTAAGCATTGACTATCATTACTTGGCCGCTTTATGGCATCACGGTTTACAAAAACTGTCACGATATAAATCTTAAGGTTTTTTCGCAATTAATATTGCTCTTAATGGTGCAGGATAACCTTCAATGGTTTTTGTTTTGTCATTAGGATCTAAAAACTCAGCTAAAGACTCTGTTTGCATCCAGTCAGTACGGCGTTGTTCTTCTAATGAGGTCACCGCTTGGTCAACGATACGTACATCCACAAAACCACATTTCTCTAGCCAAACTTTTAGCATTTTAGCGGATGGAATAAAGTAAACATTGCGCATCTGGGCATAGCGGTCACCGGGGATCAAACATTGAAATTCATCACCTTCAACGACCAAGCTCTCTAACACTAATTCGCCTTCACTCACTAACTGATCTTTTAATTGATATAAATGGTCGAGTGGCGAACGGCGATGGTACAGAACTCCCATCGAAAAGACCGTATCAAAGGCTTTTAATGCAGGTAATTGCTCAATTCCTAAAGGTAACAAATGGGCGCGTTGATTATCGCCTAACAGTTTTCTTACGGCTTCAAATTGGCATAAAAACAGTTCTGTCGGGTCAATCCCCACCACAAATTCAGCCTGTTCACCGAGCATGCGCCACATATGGTAACCACTTCCACAGCCCACATCTAATACATAGCGGCCTTTAAGTGGCGAAATATGTGGCAGAACACGATCCCATTTCCAATCTGATCGCCATTCAGTATCGATATTCACGCCATACAGGGAAAATGGGCCTTTACGCCATGGTTTTAGCTGACCCAAAATATTATTTAGGCAGCGAGTTTCGCCGGAGGTTAGCTCAGGATCACGGGTTGCGGTAACACTGTTTTTTAAATCTAAATGGGTCGGGGTCATTGCTGGAAGGTTATCGAGCATTTTTTCCCATGAAGAGAACCCACCGTGCAGGCCTTGTTTTTTCCATTCAGCGAGTTGTGAAGGCAAGGTTTCTAGCCAGTGACTTAAAGGACCGATAGCAATTTGTTGATAGAAACGACCGAAATCTATCATGATTGACTCTCTTTTAACGCTAATAACGAACCAAAATTAAAACATTGGAACCAAACTTCACAATGGGCAAAACCAGCGCGCTTCAGACGGGCTTTGTGGGCTTCGACAGAGTCTGTCAGCATCACATTTTCCAACATACTGCGTTTTTGGCTAATTTCTAATTCGCTGTAGCCATTTGCCCGTTTAAAATCATGGTGCATATTGAACAGTAACTCGCCAATTTGTTGGTCTTCAAAATTAAATTTCTCCGAGAGAACTAAAATCCCACCCGGTAATAAACCTTGATAAATTTTAGCCAGCAACTGCTCGCGATCATCAGGATTCAAAAACTGTAATGTGAAGTTAAGGATAACCATTGACGCATTTTCAATATGAATATCGCGAATATCACCTTCGATTACATCCACGGGAGTTTGTGCTTTGTAAGCATCAATATGGCGGCGGCAGCGCTCGACCATAGCGGGGGAGTTATCGACAGAGATAATCTTACAGTTATCTACAGAAATATTGCGGCGTACCGATAAGGTTGCGGCACCGAGGGAACACCCGAGATCATAAACGTGACTATTGGGTGTGACAAAACGATCCGCAAGCATCCCAATCATGGTGATGATATTGGAGTAACCCGGTACAGAACGCTGGATCATATCGGGGAAGACTTCAGCCACTTTTTCATCAAAACTCCAATCACCTAAATTGGCAATTGGTGCAGAGAAAAGGCTATCTTTATGGTTTGGATCCTGACTTGACATATGATTTGTATTAAATAAGTAAAACAAAAGTAGTGGCGGATTGTAGCAGAAATCATCATGACCTGAAAACCAATCCGCACTGAGGGGAAAATTAAAGGGTAAAAGAGATCATTTGGACCCAAGGAAGATAGTAAGCATTGGCAATAATCATTAATGCCATTGAAAGATAAGTTCCAATCATGCCCATTCGACGATAGCTAACATCGTGGTTTTTAAGGCCATAAGAGTGCAGTAAACGACCAGCAATCAGAATAATGCCACACACATGGATCATCCAGACTTGCGCGCCATTCATCTCCATCAGTAGCAATAAAATAAGTGAGATTGGGATGTATTCAATGGCATTGCCATGTACCCGGATGGCTGTCTGCAATTCGTAAAAACCACCATCACCATAAGCCACACGGTACTGTGTCCGTAGCTTTACTACATTTAAAGATAATCTTAATAGCAGTAAGGCACCTAGTACAGCGTATAAGGAGCTGACCATTTTTTACACCATCCTCAAACATTTCAAAAAGTGAAAATGACTGAACATGTCGGTTATCGTAATGGATATAAATGACATTTCTTAAATTCTAAAACCTAATAGGTAAATCTACAAATGAAAATATGTATTTGCTTATTGTTTATCAGCGAATTATTCAATCAAACCATCGTTCTTTAACTGCGTTAAAATGGTTACCGCTGTTGATGAACAGCGTGAAAAATCTTGAGTTCCTAACCAAGCCAATTCAGCCGCGGGCTGAGGAGCACCTTGATAGTCGGCAAAATAGCAACGAATACGCACTTGAGTGCCATCTTGCTTACCATCGGCTAGCCCAGTGAATTCGCCATAAAAACGTAATGTTTCAGGGAGTAATGCCAGCGTCAATTCTTCATCAATTTCACGACAAAGTGCCTGTTGGTCGGTTTCATTTTGCTCACGTTTACCGCCCGGAATATAAAACAGGGTTTTATTGTGAGACCGCACCATAGCAACTTTACCGCCAGATAGCGTAATCAATCCTAATTTATCAATAATTTTAGCGCTCATAATCAATACCTTGCGATGGTCGTAAAAGAGCAGGTGCTGAACACCTGCTTATAGACTATTTTTTCTCGATGATTTTGACCAATTCATAGCGAACGCTAGGGGCATCTGCGGGAGGGTTTGGTACATCAAACTGTTGAACTTCTAGGACGTAATTATAGCCTGGTTCATAAGTGAAACCTTGAATAGAACCATAAAAATATTGCCAATCATCAGCAGGTTTTTCTTTCACTTTCATGCATTTCATTGGTGCAACGCCGACACAATCAGCAAGAGATGAGTCCACATAAAATGTTTTATTGTTGGTAGTAGGCTTCATTGTGTTGGTTGAGGCTCCAGTTTGGCATCCTGCAAGCAGAAAGATGACCGATGACGCGAGTAGCAGTTTTTTCATATAATTTCCTTTGGTTTCAGGCGATAAATGTCTGAATCGGAATAATTATAGCAAAGAGGACAGGGTAATAACTCCGAAAGAGGATAATAATTTAATAATCATTAAAATTTGATAATAAAAATTGATGTGGCCTATTTTATTGGATCATTTTCGCGGTTAAGCTACATAGCCAACTGTTTGTCTAGCAGAATTTCCTGTATAATGCCTGCCTTTTTTGACATTCTGAATTTTCAGCTAAATGTTCAGCAAAATGCCAAATTCCCGCAGCAAGCAAAAGCACAACAAGCTGAGTAAAAAGGATATTGTATGCGTACTAATTATTGTGGGCAGTTAAACATTGCTCATGAAGGCCAGAAGGTCACTCTTTGTGGATGGGTAAACCGCCGTCGTGACTTGGGTGGTTTGATTTTTATCGATATGCGTGACCGTGAAGGTATCGTTCAGGTTTTCTTCGATCCAGAGCGTAAAGACATATTTGAAAAAGCTTCAGAACTGCGTAATGAGTTCTGTATCCAAATCACAGGTACTGTACGCGCTCGCCCAGATAGCCAGAAAAATAAAGATATGGCGACGGGTGAAATTGAAGTCTTTGCTGAAGATCTGTTTGTCTTTAACAAATCCGAACCTCTGCCGTTAGATAGCAACCAAACCAATACGGAAGAGCGTCGTTTAAAATATCGCTATTTAGATTTACGTCGTCCTGACATGTCTGAACGGCTGCGTACTCGTGCGAAAATCACCAGTTTTGTTCGTAACTTTATGGACAACGAAGGTTTCCTGGATGTTGAAACGCCAATGCTGACTAAAGCGACACCAGAAGGTGCTCGTGACTACTTAGTACCAAGCCGTGTGCATAAAGGTAAATTTTATGCGCTGCCACAATCACCACAGCTGTTCAAACAGTTGCTGATGATGTCGGGTGTTGACCGTTATTATCAAATCGTAAAATGCTTCCGAGATGAAGATTTACGTGCTGACCGCCAACCTGAATTCACCCAGATCGATGTGGAAACTTCATTCATGAGCGCGGAACAAGTTCGCGAAGTGATGGAGCGCATGATCCGCAATTTGTGGCTTGAAGTGAAAGGTGTAGATCTAGGCAACTTCCCAATCATGACCTTTGCTGAAGCAATGCGCCGTTACGGTTCAGATAAACCTGACCTGCGTAACCCAATGGAACTGGTTGATGTTGCGGATATCGTGAAAAATGTCGAGTTCGCCGTGTTCTCTGGTCCAGCTAATGATCCTAAAGGTCGTGTTGCTGCCCTGAAAGTGCCGGGCGGTGCTGCAATGACCCGTAAACAAATTGATGAATACGGTAGCTTTGTTGGCATCTACGGCGCGAAAGGCTTAGCGTGGATGAAAGTTAACGAGCGTGCGAAAGGTTTAGAAGGTATTCAAAGCCCAGTTGCTAAGTTCCTTAGCTTAGACGTTATTGAGCAATTGCTGGAGCGTACAGGTGCCGTTGATGGCGATATCATTCTGTTTGGTGCCGGTGCGAAAAATGTGGTGACTGACTCAATGGGTGCACTCCGCTTGAAAGTTGGTCGTGATTTCGAACTGACCAACTTGAATAGCTGGCAGCCTCTGTGGGTTATCGATTTCCCAATGTTTGAAGAAAACGGTGAAGGCGGCTTAACCGCAATGCACCACCCATTCACTTCACCAAAAGATTTATCACCTGAAGATCTGGCAAAAAATCCAGAAGATGCAGTGGCAAATGCCTATGATATGGTAATCAATGGTTATGAAGTCGGTGGGGGATCTGTACGTATTCACCGTGGTGAAATGCAGCAAACTGTCTTTGGGATTTTAGGTATTACTGAAGAAGAACAACGTGAGAAGTTCGGCTTCCTGTTAGATGCTCTGAAATATGGTACACCGCCACATGCTGGTTTAGCATTCGGTCTTGACCGCTTAGTTATGTTGTTAACAGGAACAGATAACATCCGTGATGTTATTGCATTCCCTAAAACAACCGCTGCGGCATGTTTAATGACCAATGCACCAAGTCATGCAAATCCTGATTCATTAACTGAACTGGCTATCGCTGTTGTGGCGAAAGAAGAAGAGTAATGAAAAATTATAAGCGCCCAGAATCTGTGTTAGTCATTATTGTGGCTGAAAATAGTGGGCGGGTGCTTATGATGCGGCGTAAAGACGACCCTGACTTTTGGCAATCAGTTACCGGAAGTCAGGAAGTTAATGAAAATACTTTTGATACAGCGCTTCGCGAAATTAAAGAAGAGACGGGTTTTGACCCGCAACCGAATCAGTTACATGATTTGACGAAAAGTATCATTTTTGAAATTTTCCCGCATTTCAGGCATCGTTATGCACCCGATGTGACTCATTGTACAGAGCACTGGTTTAAATTGGTGCTCACTGATGAACAAACGCCATTGCTGACTGAACACACTGAATTTCGTTGGTTATCGCCGCAGCAAGCGGCTGATTTGACGAAGTCGTGGAGCAACAGCCAGGCTATTCTAGAATTTGCTGTTTAATTATTTATTGACGTTTTTGGAGATATTTCATGGCAGGTCATAGTAAATGGGCCAACACCAAACACCGTAAAGCGGCACAAGATGCTAAACGCGGTAAAATTTTCACTAAAATTATTCGTGAGCTGGTTACTGCTGCGCGTTTAGGCGGCGGAGACCCTGCAACTAACCCTCGTTTGCGTGCTGCTATCGATAAAGCATTATCTAACAACATGACTCGCGACACTTTAAACCGTGCTATCGCGCGTGGTGTGGGTAATGATGACAACGATAATATGGAAACCATCATTTATGAGGGTTACGGTCCAGGCGGCACCGCCGTGATGGTTGAATGTTTAAGTGACAACCGTAACCGTACTGTATCTGAAGTGCGTCATGCCTTCACCAAAACAGGTGGTAACTTGGGGACTGATGGTTCCGTTTCTTATCTGTTCACCAAGCGTGGTGTTATCACTTACGCACCGGGTGTTGATGAAGATGCGCTGATGGAAGCAGCACTTGAAGCTGGTGCTGACGACGTTGAAACGTATGATGATGGTGCAATTGATGTTTACACCACTTTTGAAACGTTCGGTGCTGTTAAAGATGCATTAGATGCTGCTGGTTTCACTAGCGAAGCCGCTGAAGTTTCTATGATCCCATCGATTACGGCAGAACTTGATGTTGAAACGGCACCAAAATTAATGCGCCTGATCGACATGTTAGAAGATTCAGACGACGTCCAAGAAGTTTATCATAACGGTGATATCTCTGATGAAGTTGCTGAGCAACTGTAATTAAGACGATGTCTGCGTAGAGAAAGCAGGCTGACCCCAGCCTGTTTTCTCTAACGCCTCTCAATCCTCATTTTCTCTTTTATTTGCTATAGTTATTGGTAGCAATGGTCTCTATTTGTTCATTTTTCCTCTCGCAGTGTGGTTAGCCTCTGCTATCTCTCAAGATTGGATTGTGGTGAAAATTAGATGGGGATAAGATGATATGAATATTAATGAAGAACAATTATAGGTTTTATATGGCGATCATTCTGGGTATTGACCCTGGTTCACGGATCACAGGGTACGGTGTTATTCGCCAGCAAGGTAGGCAGCTACTGTATTTGGGAAGTGGGTGTATTCGTACTCAAGTTGATGATTTACCAAGCCGTCTGCAACGTATCTATGCGGGAGTCTCGGAAATTATCACCCAGTATCAACCCGATGTTTTATCCATTGAACAAGTTTTTATGGCAAAAAATGCGGATTCTGCATTGAAACTGGGGCAAGCTCGTGGGGTTGCCATTGTTGCTGCGGCCAATCAAAATATCCCGGTGTTTGAATATGCTGCACGTCAAGTAAAGCAGACAGTAGTGGGAACGGGAGCTGCGGAGAAAAGCCAAGTTCAGCACATGGTTAAATCGATTCTAAAATTATCAGCGAGTCCACAAGCTGATGCGGCAGACGCATTAGCGATTGCCATCACTCATTGCCATTTTAATCAAAACTTATTGAAGGTTGGGGATCCTCGCCTCGTATTGACCCGCGGAAGATTAAGATGAAGACTGGATATGCATCCAGCTTTTTTTGTGGTATAAACAGCGTTATGAAAAAACGAGATTTATTCATCTCGGTTCAGTCATTTAATTTGAGGGTATCAACGTGATTGGTCGTCTACGTGGCATCGTATTAGAAAAGCAACCTCCCATTGTTTTATTAGAACTTCAAGGTGTTGGTTATGAAGTTCATATGCCAATGACCTGTTTCTATGAATTACCCGACATTGGTCAAGAAGCGATTGTTTTTACGCATTTTGTCGTGAGAGAAGATGCCCAGCTTCTGTATGGCTTTAATGACAAACAAGAGCGCGCACTATTTAAAGAATTAATTAAGGTCAATGGCGTTGGCCCCAAACTGGCATTAGCCATTTTATCCGGTATGTCTGCTCAGCAATTTGTATCGGCGATTGAGCAGGAAGCTATTTCCTCATTAGTTAAATTACCGGGTATTGGTAAGAAAACGGCTGAACGTTTAGTTGTTGAAATGAAAGATCGTTTCAAAGGATTAAATGGTGACTTGTTCAACCCTATAAGTGACATTGATTTGCCAAGCGTGAAGAGCAAAGGTCCAAGCCAAGCTGATATTGAAGCGGAAGCCGCAGCAGCATTAATTGCTCTGGGTTATAAACCGCAAGAGGCTAGCCGAATGGTGAGTAAAGTTGCCAAACCAGATAGTGATTCCGAAACCCTGATCCGTGACGCCTTACGTGCGGCACTTTGATTAAGAGACTATTACGATGATTGAAGCCGATCGCCTAATTACCGCAGAAGTGCTGCATTCTGAAGAAGAAGCTATCGATCGCGCGATCCGCCCGAAACTACTTGCTGAGTATATTGGGCAGCCGCAAGTCAAAGATCAGATGGAAATATTCATTCAGGCTGCCAAAATGCGTGGCGATGCGCTTGACCACCTGTTAATTTTTGGCCCTCCAGGATTAGGGAAAACAACCCTAGCAGGCATTGTTGCTAATGAACTTGGGGTAAATCTTCGTACAACATCGGGGCCTGTTTTGGAAAAAGCAGGGGATCTAGCTGCGATGCTGACTAACCTAGAGCCTCATGATGTGCTATTTATTGATGAAATTCATCGTCTCTCTCCGGTCGTAGAAGAGATTTTATATCCTGCGATGGAAGATTATCAATTGGATATCATGATTGGTGAGGGCCCCGCAGCTCGTTCCATCAAGATTGACTTGCCGCCATTTACGTTGATCGGTGCAACTACCCGAGCGGGTTCCTTAACATCTCCATTACGTGACCGATTTGGTATTGTCCAACGCTTAGAGTTTTATCAAGTTGACGATTTGCAGCATATTGTGAAACGTAGCGCCCAATATATGGGGCTGGAAATTACGGAAGAGGGGGCATTACAAGTTGCGATGCGCTCTCGAGGCACGCCGAGGATCACTAACCGATTACTGCGCCGTGTACGCGATTTTGCTCAAGTTAAGGGTGATGGAACCATTGATGAAGCCATGGCAAATAAAGCGCTGGATATGCTCAATGTGGATGCCGCAGGTTTTGATTATCTTGACCGCAAATTATTGGTAGCAATCATTGATAAATTTATGGGTGGGCCTGTGGGGGTAGATAACCTTGCCGCAGCGATTGGTGAGGAGCGAGAAACCATTGAAGATGTTCTTGAGCCTTATTTGATCCAACAAGGGTTTATTCAACGGACACCTAGGGGGCGTATGGCAACAGCTCATGCATATTCCCATTTTGGTTTAAAACCCAAAGAGATTTAAGTTTATTCCCCCTTATTGGGAAGGGGGATTAATTAAATATTAATTTGAATTTGGATCGAAAGTATAAGGTCCATCTTCATCAGGATCAGTTGGAATACCGTAGTCTAGCAGGCTATACAGATTTAAATTAGAGTCAGGTTTGCACGATTTCTTATTAACCAGCTTACCGTTTTTATAAACAGCAATCCCCTGAAAATACCAGCCCCTACCTTCCCCATCATAAAGCAAATAGCTAAATGGTCCATTTTGGAAACGGATATATATCGAGCCACCAGCGCTGAATGTTCCTTGCCCTACATAAATAGATTCTTGCCCTTTCGCATTGATTGGAAGTGTTATTTCAGTTTTACCTAAAGTCCCATAGCGATAAACAGGCACTTTTCCTGTCTCAACGACGACGCTGACCGTTTTGTTATTTTCTAGCTGGCAAGTATATTCAACTGCACTAGCAGATGCAGTAAATAATCCTAGTGCTAAACAAACGGCAATTTTCTTATACATATCAATAATCCAATCAATCCATATTAGGCTATAAGTATGGCGATGTATGGCGGGAAATGCGACAGAATAGTACGAAAATAGTGATGGCAATATGATTTTTCATTAATGTAACATGGACAAAAAAGCCCTAATTTAAAACAATTAGGGCTGGGTGTTGTAGGCGTCTGTAAATATTAATTTTTAGTTTTCACGCAAAGACTTAATACGAATAAGATTGCTGATGTTAATACAACAGAGGGACCGGCTGGTGTATCGTAAAATGCAGATAAGGTTAAGCCACCGGTTACTGATACCATTCCAATCAATACTGCAATTAACGCCATTTGTTCCGGTGTTCTAGCAAAACGTCTTGCAGTCGCGGCGGGAATGATTAATAGAGACGTAATAATCAAGGCGCCAACAAATTTCATGGCAATACCGATCGTTAATGCGGTCACCATCATTAATAATAGGCGAGAGCGTTGTAGGTTTATTCCGTCTACAAAAGCCAGTTCAGCACTGACCGTCATTGATAAAAGTGCCCGCCAACGATAAAAAAGCAACCCACAAACGACAACAACGCCAATCAAAATCGTTATAATATCTTCGTAAGTTACTGATAGTAAGTCACCAAATAAATATGCCATAAGGTCAACACGGACATTCGCCATTAAGCTAACAACAACTAGGCCTAATGAGAGTGAGCTGTGAGCCATAATGCCGAGTAGGGTATCGACCGCCAGTTGTGGACGTTTTTCTAACCACACTAAAATCAATGCTAACAGTAATGTGACGGCGATAACGGCATAGAATGGATTAATGTTCAGTAACAAACCGAATGCAACGCCTAATAGAGAGGCATGAGCGAGAGTGTCACCAAAATAGGACATTCGACGCCAAACAACAAATGAGCCAAGTGGGCCCGCAGCGATGGCGAGTAACATACCTGCAATCCATCCAGGTAACAATAACTCAATCATGGCGGCAATCCTTGCTATGTTGATGGGATAAAATCACGTTACCTTCTAAATCATGTTGATGATTGTGCTGGTGGCGGTATACCCCAAGCTGTTGGGCTCCACGATAGCCGAACATAGCGACAAATTCTGGGTGATTGGAGACGACATCGGGTGCTCCAGAGCAGCAAATATGCCCATTAATGCACAAGACTTGATCAGTTTTTGCCATGACTAGGTGAAGGTCGTGGGAAACCATAAGAACCGCGCAACCAAGTTCGGTTCTAAGTTGGTTGATTAAATCATACAGAGCAACTTGCCCGTTGATATCCACCCCTTGAGCGGGTTCATCGAGAACAAGTAAGTCAGGTTTATTGAGAAGGGCACGAGCAAGAAGAACGCGTTGAGTTTCGCCTCCGGATAATTTTTGCATTGGCTGACCAATTAAATGAGTGGCTTTAACGCGTTCAAGTGCAGGTAATAAATGTTCTGAGCGGACACCTTGTTTAAGCATCATAAACCGTTTTACGGTTAAAGGTAGAGTGGTATCCAAGTGGAGTTTTTGCGGTACATAACCGATAGACAAAGATGACGCTCTATCTACGACGCCTGACGTAGGTGCTAATAGCCCCAAAACGACGCGCACAATTGTGGATTTTCCAGCGCCATTGGGACCTAAAAGCGTTAAGATTTCGCCTTTATTGAGAGTAAAGGAGACATCGTTTAAAACGACTTTATCGCCAAAAGAGACAGATATTTTATTTAAAGATAATAATGGTTGCATATAGGAAATATCTTGCAGAAATCAAGTTATGTTATATTATAACATTTTGAAATTAAGATCACGGAAAAATGTTCATGATACACAAAACGAAATTTATTGCCCGTAAATTCCTCTGCAAAGCTGCTGTAGCCACTGTATTAACAACAACTTTATTACCGATGGCAAATGCTGATGTAGTGGCATCTATCCGTCCTTTAGCATTTATCGCAGCAGGCATTGCGGATGGTGTGACTGGAACGCAAGTCTTATTACCTGATGGTGCTTCACCACATGATTATGCACTGAAACCATCAGATTTAAAAAAAATTAAACAGGCAGATTTGTTTGTCTGGGTAGGACCGGAACTAGAAATGTTTTTAGAAAAGCCAATCAGTACGTTACCACAGAATAAACGTCTGGCATTGGCTGAACAGAAAAATATTCATTCATTATTAATGTCAGAAGCTCACGAGGAGGAAGAAAGCCACGAACATGCTAGCGAAGCTAACCATGATGAGGATCACGGTCATCATCACCATGGTGAGTATAATATGCACATTTGGTTATCACCAGAAATTGCAAATTTGGCAGCATTAGATATTTATGAGCGTTTAGTAGAGCTTTATCCTGACCAAAAAGATAAGCTGGACGTAAACCTTCGTAAATTCAAAGAAAACATGGCGCAAAGCGATAAAAAAATTGCTAGTATTTTAGTATCGGCTAAGAATAAAGGATATTTTGTTTTTCACGATGCCTATGGCTACTTTGAAAAACACTATCAGCTGGCTCCTTTGGGGCATTTTACGATAAATCCCGAGATTCAGCCCGGTGCACAAAAATTGCATCAAATACGAACACAACTGGTTGAGCATAAAGCGCAATGCGTTTTTGCTGAGCCACAATTCAGGCCTGCTGTTATCGAAAGTGTAGCGAAAAATACGGGAGTCAAAATGGGTACTCTCGACCCGCTCGGTAGTGGGCTGGCAATCGGTCCAGATAGCTACATGAAATTTCTGACTCAATTGTCAGAGCAATATGCAAGCTGCCTGAATTAAGAATAGAGGAATAGTTTAAAGTGCAGCAAATGGTAAGTGGTATTGTACAAGCCTTTAGCGGGCTGTCCAAAACCCATAAGATTGTGTTAAGCACACTCACCGTCGCAACAATGGCCGTCGCAATATGGCGGCCTGTTCATATACCAGCTAACCACGAAAGTGACAGTTCACCTGACACGGTCATCCCTTTTTCGCAATTTGCTACTGAACTTGAAGGGGATGACCTTATTCAAGATAGCAGTGAACAGTTGCCTGATGAGGGGGTTGCCGATGCAGATAGTGATGCAGCCGATGGCACGCCGCTCGCTCATGAATATGTTGTCTCAAGTGGCGATAATCTAACTTCCATTTTAACTCAGTTTGGTATTGAAGCTGGGGATGTTGCAACGCTTTCTAATCAACATAAATCATTACGTAATCTCAAAATTGGTCAAACACTCAGCTGGACATTGACGGCTGACGGAGAGTTAGAATCTTTAACTTGGGATGTCTCTCGCCGTGAAACTCGCGTATTTAAACGCATCGGTGCGACGAATAAATTTGAAGAAGTTAAAGAAATTCGCACGGGTGACTGGGTTAACAGTGTGATGACTGGCTCTATTAATGGCACATTTGCTCAAAGTATAAGCAAGGCAGGCTTAACACGTAATGAAGGCCGTGAAGTGACAAAAGCACTCCAGTGGCAAGTTGAGTTCAGCAAATTGAAAAAAGGCGACAAATTTACTGTTCTAATGAGTCGTGAAATGCTTAATGGTACCCATGAGCAGAGCCAATTAGTTGGGGTTCGCTTACAAACCGGCGGCAAAAATTATTATGCATTCCGAGCGGAAGATGGTCGTTATTATGACAGCGAAGGTAATGGTTTAGAACGCGGTTTCTTACGCTTCCCAACCGTGAAACAATTTAGAGTTTCTTCCCACTTTAATCCACGTCGAGTGAACCCTGTGACGGGGCGAGTCGCTCCTCACAAAGGTGTCGATTTCTCAATGCCTGTAGGTACGCCGGTTCTTGCTGTCGGTGATGGAGAAGTCATCGTGGCGAAATACAGTGGTGCAGCGGGTAACTTTATTGCAATTCGTCATGGTCGCCAATATACGACTCGTTATATGCACTTACGCCAATTATTGGTAAAACCGGGTCAAAAAGTTAAGCGTGGTGACCGGATTGCATTATCGGGTAATACAGGGCGTTCAACAGGGCCCCATTTGCACTTTGAAATGTGGGTTAACCAACAAGCAGTGAATCCGTTAACGGCAAAATTACCAAGCTCTGGTGGCTTATCAGGTAAAGACCGTAAAGAGTATTTAGAGCTTGTGAAAGAGACTAAATCTCAGCTTAAATTGAAATAATAAGTTTAGTTTTTCATTGTAATAACTGGCAGATACTTGTGTCTGCCAGTTTTTTTTGTAATGCTTTCATAACGACACTGATAGGTTATGAAAGATAGCCATAATTCTTTGGGTATAAGATGAATAAAGAAAAAGATACCGATAGCAAAAAAGGCTATGTGCCAACATTTCATAAATCGTATTTATTACCAAAATATTGGGGAGTGTGGCTAGGTGCTGCGGTCTTTGTGGGGCTCTCTTATATTCCGGTAAAAGTACGAGATCCAATGTTAGCAAAAATCGGTAAATGGGTCGGAAAGTTGGCAAAAAGTGCCCGTCGTCGAGCTAAAATCAATTTACTCTACTGTTTTCCTGAATATACAGAAGAGCAAAGAGAGCAATTGGTCGATAGGATGTTTGAAACGGCACCACAGTCATTTGTTATGCTAGCTGAATTATGTATTCGAGGATCAAAACGCACTTTAGAACGTACTCAGTGGCACAATATGCAGATCATTGAGCGATTGAAAGAGCAGAAAAGTAATGTGATTTTTATGGTTCCCCATGGATGGGCGGTTGACGCTCCTGCCATGTTGTTGGCAGCAATGGGCCAAAATATGGCAGCGATGTTCCACCATCAAAAAAACCCGGTTGCAGATTATTTATGGAATAAAGCCCGCTATCATTTTGGCGGTCGCCTACATTCACGGGAAGCGGGTATCAAACCATTCATTGCCTCGGTTAGGCAAGGTTTCTGGGGGTTCTATCTGCCTGATCAAGATCATGGAGCAGAGCATAGTGAATTTGTGGATTTTTTTGGTACCTATAAAGCAACATTACCGGCTATTGGGCGCTTAATGAAAGTTTGTAAGGCTAAAATTGTTCCGCTGTTTCCGGTGTACGATCATATTAATCACCAACTCCATATTTATATTCGTGAACCTATGGATGATATCGATGGCCAAGATGATACATACATCGCTCGCCGTATGAATGAAGAGCTTGAGTATTTAGTTGAGCCACATCCTGAACAGTACACGTGGATACTTAAATTATTAAAAACGAGAAAAGAAGGGGAGATAGAGCCTTATCAACGCAAAGACCTCTATCGATAACATCCATTACTGTTAAATAAAAAACCACGATATTAATAAATCGTGGTTTTTTTTCGTAATTAATATTTGTATTAATTAATAATATAAATTGAATATAAAATATGGTTCAAGGTCGATATCCCATAGATGATATTTAAATCTTATTGTTATATTCTTTTGGAATAAAATCATCCGGGATGTTGGCTTGGAGATATGATGGAAAAAACAAAAACAACGTTAGACCAATGGTTTACCTTACAAGCAATAGTAGACTATGGTGGTTTTGCTCAAGCGGCGGAAGCATTACATAAAACACAATCATCGATTAGCTATACAATAAATAAATTAGAACAAACATTAGATACTAAAATATTTGTATTAGAAAAACGTCGAGCGATACTGACTAAGCAAGGTGAACAATTACTCGAACTATCTAGAGAGATGACGAATAAAGCCATTTCATTAGAAACGACAGCTAAATTTCTCAATAAAAACATTAATAACAAAATTAAAATAATTACAGATACATTATATAAAAATGATGAATTAATTAAGAGGGTTGGGGGGTTAATTAAAAGTAAAAAAAACTATGATATTGAGTTAGATAAGAAATTATTAACGAAATCAAATATCATGGCATTGAAGGATTTTGATCTTCTTATTACACATCATTATATAGAGTCATTAAACCCCATCTTATTAGGGGAGGTTGAGGCTGTTTTAGTGATTGATTCTAATAATAAGCTGAAGTTGCATCAAATGGATAAAGTCGTTCAGGAACTTGAATATATCCCTCAGATTGTATTGTCTTCTTCATTTCAAGATACAATAAAAAGTATACAGATGGTTAAAGTAGATAGTATAGAAACGGCAATTACACTGGTAAAAAATTCAGTTGGTTATGCTTGGTTACCTAAAAATAGAATCAATGAGGCTATTAATGATAAATCATTAATAGCCTTGGAAAATACATTTGGAAAAATGAGCTATAAATTCTATATGTATATGAATAAGAATTCATCGATAAATGACATGATAATTAATTATCTTTTCTATAGTAAGTAAATCAATCAGGCTAGGTTTTAAATTTTAAATACAAAAATCATAAATTTTTTTGATGTAGTTTGAAAATTTTCAATGTAACCATTCTTTAACTTAATTAACTTCTGGTGTTATATTTCCATCCGGCATCATTACTCATATTCAGTTATTCATGGAAGCTTTATGAATAATTTAAAATTTATCTATAGGAAATATTATGTACATTTTAAATAAAATATTAATGGTTATAGGGATTAGCTTAACTATGGCAATGAATACAGTTGCTTTTGCCTCTGGGACGATCAATTTTACAGGGGAAATTACTGAGAAAGCCTGTACCGTTGATAGCCAATCTCGTAATTTAAATATCGATCTTGGAACTGTTTCAACTAAAAGTTTATCAGCACAAGGGAAAGTTGCTGGTTTGAATAATTTTATGATCAAGCTGGTTGATTGCCCTGAAGACAGCAAAGTTACTGTTAAATTTGGAGGTACTCGTGATACGGCAGATCATGACCTTCTCGCACTGAATCAAGGTGATGGAACGGCTAAAAATGTAGGGATTGCACTTTATGAAAAAGATGCGGTTTCACAGATTAAGCTTTACCAAGACACCAAAGAAGTTACAGTGAAAGGCGGAGCTGTAGATTTGGAGTATGTTGCTTTGTATAAAGCAACAGGGGCGGCAACTGCGGGGCAAGCGAATAGTAGCACAGTATACAGTATTCAATATCAATAATATTAGGGGTGGCGGCTGTCACCCCTAACCTTTCGAATAGGTCATAACAGGCTACTCATGCATTTTTTAACATTATTTTTACTATCTTGTTTTTCTCTATCTGTACTTGCTTCAGGAATCAGTATAGGAGGAACACGGTTTGTGTATGTCGATAATAAGCGGGAAATAATCATTCCTATATTGAATAGTAATAAAGAAAAACCATTTTTAATTCAAAGTTGGGTGACGGGTTTTGAAAATGAGACTAAAGCGCCATTTATTGCGACGCCCCCATTATTTAGAGTTGAGCCTGATAGCCATGGGACTGCTCGAATTGCTTATCTGGGGGAATCATTATCCTCTAATGAAGAGAAATTGTATTTACTAAATATAAAATCAATTCCTCCTAAGCGTGATGATATTGAAAATGAATTGCAAATTATTATTAATTCCCAATTTAAATTATTTCTACGCTCTAAGGATATACAGCCGTTAAATTTTGATGATGTGAATATTATCAGGAAAAAAAACAGATTATGGATTAAAAACAATACACCATATCATTTATCAATTAAAAGTGTATTCATTGATAGCCACAACATCCAAACTTCCAAGATGGTATATCCATGGGAAGAAAAACAGATTTCCAATAAAAATATTGGCACAGAGCAATCAGTAACAATTGAATTTATTAATGACTATGGAGCGATCATTGAAAAAAATTAAGGAAGAGTATAAAGAATGGAAATACATTATTTAAAATTTAACTTATTGAGTCATCAGTGGATTGTTTTTGCTAGTACATTATTATTTCCTGTTTTGACAAAAGCGAATGAAGAGTTTGACATTAATGCAATAAATACAGGAGTAGAAAATCAAGTTACTGATGTGTCAACATTAGATTATTTTTCATATCCACAAGGTCAACTTCCCGGAACATATCAACTCGATATTTTTATTAACAATCATAAAATCGACAATGACAAAATCGAAATATTCTATGATAAAAATACCACTAAATTGATTCCTAAAATTACAAAAAAACAGCTAATCAAGTGGGGTATAAAATCATCAGTGAGTACTTCATTTGAGTCTTTATCTCTAGATGAAGATATTCATCCTATAGAAAACGTAATTGTAGGCGCTAATATTTATTATGATTTTTTTCTAAATCAACTGCATTTAAGCATTCCTCAGGTTGGGATAAATTCAGTCTTTCGTGGGTATGTAGATCCTGTGGAATGGGATGATGGAATAAACACCCTGTTTACAAATTATAGTCTGCGTTACAGCCAGTATTGGGGAAAAACCAATAAGAGCCAAAATATTTTTTTGGGACTACATAGCGGCATAAATTTTGGTGCATGGCGAGCAAGAAATCAAAGCCATTATAGCTATGGAGGAAATAACGCAAATCTAAATAGTTTACAAACTTTTATTGAACGAGATATACGCACACTAAATAGCCATTTTACGATGGGAGAAATTACAACGGATAATGGTGTGATGGAGGTTTTTCCTTACCTTGGTATGCAGTTAATGTCTGAGGAAAGTATGTTAGCCCAAAGTCAAAGGGGATTTGCACCGATAATCAAGGGAATTGCACAAACTAATGCCCATATCACCGTTACTCAAAATAACCAGCTAATTTATCAAACGGATGTACCCGCGGGAGAGTTTGTTATTAATGACCTTTATTCCATGGCTAATAGCGGTGACTTAAATATCAGTATTGAAGAAATGAGTGGCACAACTAGAAATTATACTCAGCCATTTTCTGCACTTCCTATTATGCAAAGAGCGGGAACACTAAAATACAGCATCGACATGGGGAAATATCAAGGGGAGCAAGGTGTAAGGTTTCCGTACTTTGCCAAATTGATAGGGACATATGGTTTACCGAATCATCTAGCACATTATGGTCATCCATCTGTACTGGGTGGCGTATTAATTTCCCAAGATTATCAATCCTATATATTAGGTGGCGGGCTTAATTTAGGGAGACTTGGCGCTGTATCTACGGACTTTACTTATTCCTCATCAGAATTTATTAACAAGGTTAAAATAGCAGGGCGGGTTTACCGAGTACAGTATGCTAAATATCTGCAAAATAGTGGCACAGGTATTAATTTATCATTGCTTCATTATGCTTCAGCAAACTATGTCAATTTTGTGGATTCTAATTCTCGTTTTCGTGAAGGACGGGGACGAAAGCAACGATTACAGGCAGTAATGACCCAGTCAGTGGGTTATACGGGGTATTTGTCACTGAATGGTTTTCAGCAGTCTTACTGGGGGCATGATGGCGTTGATAATAGTATTACTGCCAATTTCAGTTCTCAGTATCAAGGGATGAATTTAAGTGTTTCCTATAGTTATACACAACAATATGATCAACAGGATAATGATGGGATATTAGCCTTTAATCTGAATATGCCATTTTCATGGAAGAAACAGCATTATTGGGGAAATGCTAGTTATCAAACGAGTCGACATGGTGATCCCTCCAGTGTTCTGAGTATTAATGGAATTGCTTTCGATGACGATCAATTACATTACGATTTATCTCAACGATATAACCATAATAACCAGCAAGTGGGTTACGGGCTTAGAACTCACTATCTGAGCTCCAAAGGTGAATATGGGCTTGGTGTGGATTATAGCTCTGACCATCGTTCTATTAATGGAACCGTTTCTGGTGGGCTTTTATTGCATAGCGGTGGACTCACTGCATCCCGTAATTTTTATGACTCTGCTGTATTAGTTAACGCCCCCAATATTCCCAACTTAAAAATTACCAATGTCCCTTCGCTCTATACCAATACCCATGGATATGCATTGATCCCAATGGCAAGTCGCTATGAGCGTAATAACGTGAGTATCGACGCTTCAACACTCGCAGGTAACTATGATATTCCGATAAATACCAAGACCGTCGTGCCGACTCAAGGAGCCATTGTTCTTGCTGATTTTGAGGTTAAACGTGGGGGGAGAATTTTACTTAAACTAAAGACCAAGGGGAACCAAGTTGCCTTGGGTTCACAGGTTAATGCGTTAGTGAGTGAACAGGTGGTGGCAACGGGGATGGTCGCGAATGATGGCGAAGTCTACCTCAGCGGGGTACCTGAACAAAGCGTAATCCAAGCAATATGGGGAGTGGGAACGGAAAATCAATGTCAACTTTCTCTCACAATTGATATGGAAAATACAAATATTCAATTTATTGAAGGGGAATGTAAATAGGAAACGTCATGAACAAATGGATAATTTATATTACAGCACTATTTTATTGTCCTTCTGTGTTTGCAGAATATCGAGCTGAATTTAGTTCCTATACAGTATCTATCCCTAAAACTTTGTATGTACCTAAAAATACGCCAATAAATACATTGTTGGCGACGGTTGATTTGGGGACGTTTACACCATGGGTATGGTGGAATGAACAGGGTATAACGCGGGTTGGAATTAATTTACCGGGTATATTTGATGACCATTACAGTATTTCTGGTGTTGGCGCGATTAAAGAAATTGGGGATTCAGGAATTGGTTTTGCATTGCATGGTGTGGTGAATAGCCCTTGCTCTGGGAGAGGTTATGTTAATGGGCGCAACCAGCGCGATGGCAATCCAGCTAATCGATTGTTATGCCCTTCAACGTTATCAACTAGCCACTATAATATTAGTTTGAAAGTCGCATTTTATAAGGTCCGTCCGCAAGTAAAAACACAGTGGATTCCTAGTACGAAGGCGGCTATGTTGATATTATTTAATGATAAATTCATTGCACAAGATAGCTATGGAAATTTTGAACCGACAATTTGGTTGAGCCCGATTAATGTTATCTCTAATGGTTGCGAGGTCAAAAATCCATTGATCAGTGTCTCGCTGAATAAAGTAGAAAAAAGCGCTTTTAAGGGTGTCGGAACGACGAGCTCTGATGGGCGAAAACGATTTAAGATTGAACTGGAGTGCGACGCAGGATCCGCGATTAAAATCACCTTTATTGGCAACCAGGACCTAAGTGGAATCGCGGGAACGATAGCTTTAAATAATCGTTCTCATAGGGAGACGGCGAAAGGATTTGGAATTCAGATTAAACATAAAGGGAAACCGATTAAACTCAACCAAAAGATGCTAATAACTCGCTCAAATCAGACGGTGCAATACAGTATTCCTCTTGAAGCGGCTTATGTTCAAACTGAACAGACAACACGGGCGGGTAAAGCTGAAGGGACATTGCAATTTAATCTACAATACGAGTAAGTAATACAAATATTAAAGGGAGCAAATTGCTCCCTTTTGGTGCGGAATGATTTATTGATAAATCATTCAACAACTAAGATACGACAAGTATTGGTGCTTCCAACGGTTCCCATTTGGTCACCTTGGGTAACTAATACAATATCACCAGCCATCAGGTAGCCATTATCGCGCAAACGCGTTACAGCCTCGCTTGCCGCAGCAATACCATCAGTATGGGTGTTACAAAATACTGGTGTGACACCACGGTACAGAGAGCATTGATTCAATGTTTTTTCATGGCGTGACATAGCAAAAATAGGTAAGCCAGAACTAATACGAGACATTATGCGTGCAGTGCGTCCTGATTCGGTCATAGCGATAATAGCTTTGACTCCTTTCAGGTGGTTAGCGGCATACATAGTTGACATCGCAATGGCATCTTCTGAGCTTTCGAATTCAGCATCTAAACGGTGTTTAGAAATATTCAAGCCCGGCATTTTTTCTGCGCCAAAACAAACCTGAGCCATTGCGGCTACAGTTTCCGCTGGATATTGTCCTGCCGCAGTTTCCGCAGATAACATAACGGCATCTGTACCATCTAATACAGCGTTCGCGACGTCCATAACCTCTGCACGAGTTGGCATTGGGTTAGTGATCATCGATTCCATCATCTGAGTGGCAGTGATGACGACACGGTTGAGCTGGCGAGAACGGCGGATCAGTTTTTTCTGTACAGCGACCAATTCAGGGTCACCAATTTCCACACCTAAATCGCCACGGGCGACCATGACAACGTCGGAAGCGAGAATAACTTCATCCATGACTTCATCGGTAGCAACGGCTTCTGCACGTTCAACTTTAGCCACTATCTGACATTCACAACCCGCATCACGAGCTAAACGACGAGCGTAATCTAAATCTTCACCTGAACGAGGGAATGAAACTGCTAAGAAATCAACACCAATTTTAGCCGCGGTTTTAATGTCTTCTTTATCTTTTTCAGTCAGCGCTTCAGCTGAAAGACCGCCACCAAGCTTATTGATGCCTTTATTATTTGAAAGTTGTCCACCAACAGTGACTTCAGTAAATACTTGTAACCCTTTGACTTCGCGAACTTTGAGTTGAACTCGACCATCATCAAGAAGCAGGATATCACCTGGAACGACATCAGCAGGAAGACCTTTATAGTCAATGCCCACTTTTTGTTGGTCGCCTTCACCTTTACCGAGTGACGCATCTAACGTGAATTTATCGCCAATATTGAGGAAGACTTTACCGTCTTTGAAAGTAGAAACACGAATTTTTGGACCTTGTAGATCCCCGAGGATGGCTACGTGGCGACCTAAGCGGGCTGCAATCTCTCGCACTTTATTCGCGCGCGCCATGTGGTCTTCAGGAGTTCCGTGTGAGAAGTTGAGACGCACAACGTTAGCACCAGCATTGATAATTTTTTCTAGATTATTATCGCGATCGGTTGCTGGACCAAGGGTTGTAACAATTTTAGTTCTTCTAAGCCGTCTAGACATGTATTACTCCGTGACCTGTAATGGTACAAATATAAGTGAAACCATTTCACTCCATTTCGAAACCTATTTACTGCAAATAAGGGTGCTGACACGAGCACAGCTATTATATACAGCAAATTTGTTAATGCTATCAGGCGAACAAAAGTATTTGGCCTGACAGTCTTATATCGTGCTCTTCAACATTGTTATTTCTTTCAGACGTTATCAAACCGCGAATCGCGTAATGCTTCTTTGACGCGTTTCAAGTTATCTCTAAATTTTTCGCCTCTTCGCAAAGTAAATCCAGTTGTCAAGACGTCGATCACAGCAAGTTGAGCCATTCTAGAAACCATTGGCATATACATATCAGTATCTTCAGGGACATCGATAATAATCGATAGGGTGGCTTCGAGAGAAAGAGGGGAATCTTCAGAAGTAATTGCAATCACGGTTGCATCATTACTGCGAGCAAGTTGCGCCATATCAACCAATGCTTTAGTTCTTCCTGTGTGTGAGATAAGCACAATCACATCTCCGTCACCACTATTCATACAGCTCATGCGTTGCATCACAATATCATCGAAGTATATGACTGGAATATTAAAGCGAAAAAATTTGTTCATAGCATCATGGGCGACAGCCGCGGAGGCGCCAAAGCCAAAAAAGCTAATTTTTCGTGCTTGAGTTAACAAATCGACGGCTCGGTTAATGGCGCTAATATCTAACGTGTGTTTCACGTTGTCTAATCCCGCCATCGCCGATTCAAAAATTTTATGGGTATAGGTATTAACCGTATCTGTTTCTTCAATATGACGATTAACATAAGGTGTTCCATTAGCAATATTTTGTGCCAATTTTAATTTGAAATCGGGGAAACCCTTGGTTTCCATTTTACGGCAAAACCGATTGACGGTAGGCTCGCTGACTTCTGCCAATTCTGCCAAGGCCGCAATACTCAAATGAATGGCTTTTTGGGGCATACCTAAAATTACTTCTGCCACTTTTTTTTCTGATTTACTTAAAAAATCGAGGCTGGTTTTCATTTGTTCTAAAATATTCATATAACAAAAGTGCCTATTTCAGCGAAAGGAGAAATTTTTATGCCATCAGGGTATTGTGGCGTTACTATTTCAATAAGAGTGAAAATATACTACCTCTTAGAGGTAAGCCATCTAAACACGTAGGGCAATTAAGGGCTTTTTTACGAAAGTATGACCCGTATCTAATTTTCGGCTCAGTAAACTCACTACAAAATCGGTTATTTTCTTACAAAGGCTGTAACCATTCAGTTATTTAGTTTTCTAAAATTCAACGTGGTATGCTGGATTTTTCAGCATAAAAACTGTGACCAGTATCATCAATATTTACGGAACAGAAGCAAAAAGGTACATTAGCGGGCAACGGTCAATTTTTCATAACAATAATGCTCAGAGCCTATCCCATTAGACAGACATAAATTCGCAGGCTAATGGGATAGATTCTAAATTCCGCAAATTGAGGAGAACCAACATGGCGGTACATAATGCTGCTCAAGCTTGTGACTTGATTATATTCGGCACTAAGGGTGACCTAGCCCGTCGCAAGTTACTTCCTTCGCTATATCAATTGGAAAAAGCAGGTTATATCCATCCAGATACCCGCATTATCGGCGTTGGTCGCGCTCAATGGGAACAGAACGACTATATAGAGTTTGTCGAAAAAGCGTTAAATGAATTCTTAAAAGAAAAATTAGACCCCGAACTTTGGCGTCGATTAAGTGCGCGTTTGGATTTTTGTAACCTAGACGTCAACGAGACAGATAACTTTGTCCGCCTCGCTGAGATGTTAAAGCAGGATACTCAACCTGCCATCCATTATTTTGCAATGCCACCGAATACATTTGGCGCAGTGTGCCATGGTCTGGGTCATGCAGGTCTGAATAAACAGCCAAACCGCGTTGTAATGGAAAAACCATTGGGTACAAACTTGGCTTCTTCTCAAGAAATTAATAATGAAGTGGCTAAATATTTTGAAGAGAACCAAGTTTACCGAATTGACCATTATCTTGGTAAAGAAACCGTATTAAACCTGTTAGCGCTACGTTTTGCGAACTCACTATTTATCAACAACTGGGATAATCGCACGATTGACCATGTGCAGATTACCGTTGCGGAAGAAGTGGGTATTGAAGGGCGTTGGGGTTATTTTGACCAAGCTGGCCAAATGCGTGATATGGTGCAAAACCATTTACTGCAAATTTTAACCATGATTGCGATGTCTCCTCCTGCGGATTTAACCACAGATCGTATTCGTGATGAGAAAGTAAAAGTTTTGCGCTCATTACGCCGTATTGACCATACTAACATTCGTGAAAAAGCGGTTCGTGGTCAATATACAGCGGGTTTTGTTCAAGGTAAAAAAGTGCCTGGCTATTTAGAGGAAGAGGGTGCTAATAAGCAGAGTATGACCGAGTCCTTTGTCGCACTGCGTGTTGACATTGATGACTGGCGTTGGGCTGGCGTTCCTTTCTACCTGCGTACAGGGAAACGTTTACCAGCAAAATGTTCAGAAGTGGTGGTGTATTTTAAAAAGCCTGCGCTGAATATTTTCTCTGATAGTTACCAAGATTTACCGCAGAACAAATTAACCATTCGTCTGCAACCAGATGAAGGGATTGATATCGAGATCATGAACAAAGCACCGGGCTTGGATCATAAGCACCGCTTACAAACCACCAAACTGGATTTAAGTTTCTCTGAGACCTTTAATCAAACTCATCTCGCTGATGCTTACGAACGTTTATTATTAGAAGCCATGCGTGGTATCCAGGCATTGTTCGTTCGCCGTGATGAAGTTGAAGAAGCATGGAAATGGGTTGATTCCATCATGGAGGCTTGGGCGATGGATAACGATATGCCAAAACCTTACCAAGCGGGAACATGGGGACCGATTGCTTCTGTTGCGATGATTGCTCGTGATGGTCGTTCATGGAACGAGTTTGAATAAAATACATTGAGTTTCATTGTGAAGGCCCTAGTTAAATATAGGGCCTTTTTTATACCACTGACCCGTCCTAAATAAGGTTGACACTTTTCTAACTTAAAATTGGAGAGTGTAATGAAACCAACAAGTAAACGAACTCAACGTGATTATTCTCTAGCCTTTAAATTGGCGGTCGTTGATCAAGTAGAAAAAGGCAAATAAAATGCCATGCTGTTAATCGAATCCAAGTTACCAGCAACTCCCGAACCTACACCAACTAAAAAATCATGGCAATTCTGGAAAACCTTGCCGTTTAGTGTCATTTTTATGCTGAAACCAAAATCGCCATTTTGATAACAAATGGTCAATATAATAAGTGGTGTTTTTTACGGTAGAAAAGGGAGGTTTTGAGCCCGTGGATAGGCTTTTTTGGTTGAGTGCCTAAGCGGATGTAGCACCTTTATGTTAAATCAGAGCGATAACAACAGAATTATCGCTCTAGCGTGAATTAAAACGCTTTCGGTTTATAACGTAGCGAACCGACAATTCGATCCCAAATTTCAACCATTTGAGCTTCGCTATAGCGAGTTTGTTTTCGTTTACTATTTAATCCTATTGTTGCTAATAGCTTCGATGTTGAGGCAACAGATTCATTAGCATAGAGTATGAAATCATAGACCTGTCGCGTTTTCTGTTCATAATTTTGAGTACCTTCAAAAAGCCATGCTTCAAATGGAATACCATTTGCCACAGACGCATATTTTTTTAGGGTTTTCATGCTTGATGCTTTTAACGCATCGTTAATTGCATCACTTCGACCAAAAAGAGTATCACTATTATCAATCATCGTATTATTAGCATTGATACCAAATATAAAATCGTCGTTTTCATAACTAAAACCGACCTCTATCTTAGGTTGCCCACCATCATCAGCAATAAACCCATTGGGAATACACCATCCTTTATCAGTCGGAATATCATGATCTAATCGACCGCTTAATCGCGAAATTAATGAGCGCATTGCGGCTAATTTAGTGGGTTTGTCATTCAGTTTAAACTCAGTAAATCCATAACTTAAATAATCTTCTCTATCTTTGGCATATTTAGGGGCTGACAAATCAAGAATATCGATAGTTATAATAAAGGCTATATGGTTGATATACACATGTGCCTCTAATGTTCGGTAAGCGTCATCTGTTCCACTTTGATTTTTATCAAAAATTACTCCTTGATTGTCGGAAAGTTGAATGACTTCTTTCAATACAGGGGCATTTTTTTGACTGGTTTTTTGATTTCTGAGCGCCTCTTCACGCAATGCAATACGTTGCTTAAACGCGGGCGGATAAATAAATAGGCTTTCAATATTAAAATCATTGTACTTAGCTTTATGTGTCCCGTTATTAAGCGATTCGGGAACATCCATCACATAAATCCCTGCACATTGCGGTTTTGTTTTAGAAAATAAGGGGTCAACCATAATAGAGTCCTTTTTAACCATGGGAGCGGCATGCAACGTAGGAATAAAAAACATCATACCTAAAGAAAAGCATATTGCGCGCAACGATGTCGTCATCAACATGCTGGCACCTCTTGGACCATTTTAGCGATAGCACGCAGGGTAAATTGTAGTGCAGGACGCTGATGAATATCTTTAAGGTTTTTGACTTCATAAGCGCCTTGGTGGTCTACATCCGTTGCTAGCACACTTTTAATGGATTGACCGTTTTGGCGTTGTAGGGTTTTAAAGGACTCGACAGGCACCGTTCCATCCCCCGCAGAATTTGAGGCTTTTAATTCATAAAGACGAGAGCGGTTAAACGGCAAAGGTACTTCACGGTAGTTATTAGGGATTTTTTTATCACTGTCATGCGTATCTTTCGGGTAGGTAATTGATGTGATATGCCATTTCACAGAGCCATCGGATGGTATTGTGTGCCCATAAAACGCATAGGTATTAGGATGATAACCAGCGATATTTAATGATGAAATAAAACTACGGACTTTTTTCCTCATTAAAATAACATACTCTTCCCAATTATTTTGGCTAATCGCTTCCTCTTTATCGAGGATGTCAGACTCATACAACCGCCACCATAAGGTTTTATTCAGGTAAATCTCCCCAAACGGATCACCTTTTTGGGGTAAGGATAAATCACGCCCATCGGCATTCCCCTTTTCAACACTAAACCACGCCATTCCATGGGCATTACTGGTATAGTTTGGCGCAGGTAATAACTGTAAAGGTGCCGGTGCACGCGCTAATACGGGCATCAATTCTTCGGCAGATTTCCCCATGACAATGCCCGCCAGTCCTTCTTGTTTTCCACCCACTTTCATCCGGCGATAGGCGGCGGGTGACCCTAAATCCGGTATGACGCCATGAACAACACCTAACACCTTATCCTGACACCCCTTAAACTCTGCATCGTCTGGCGGATTCATGGCATAACGAGCTACTAATCCTCCCATGGAGTGGGTGACTAAAATCACTTTTTCAATCGCGAGGCCATGACCGTGTCCATATTGGCTTTTGTAATATCGGAGGGTTTTATCAATATACTCAACCAATTTAGCAGCAGAAATGGTATTATCTTCCAACCAGTTATACCCAAACACATGTAAAGGATAGAGAAAATTTAAAAAATGACCGACTTCCTTTTCAGTCAGACAATCTTCGTGTTTATCTTCGGTCCCTAACACGGTATTACATAACTGACGAACAATGCCATTCTCTTTCGGATTGTCACTGAATGCCGTTTTACCCTCGGCACGTCGTCTGACCGCTTTTTGCCAATCATCTAACAACGCACCTTGAAGTACACTCAATGTATTCCCATAGCTAAAATTGAGAATTTCGCCCCAACCCCGTTCTTTTCTTGGTTGAAGTAATGTTCCACAATTCCCCAACCCATCATCCGTAATTAATGAATACACGTTAGAATTAATGAGCCCACCATTATCAACAACCGTTTCAGCGGGATTTAACAATGTTCTACGTTGTTCTCCATTTAATCTAGCCCAGTCGACATAAACCTGTATATCGCTATCTCCGCGCCAAATCATTTCATCTTTTACAAATTTACCACCGGATGACTTTAAATTACTCCCCATCACCCCAGGTAAAAAATGACCGGAATAATCTTCGTTGGGGGCACCACGCATTTGGCTTCCGCATTAAAGGATTTTGGCTGAAGTTGAACATCATCCCAGTGGCATGTTCCATCATCTTTCCATTGAGGGTGATGATATGACACAAATTGACATTCATCACCTGTTTCGGGATCATTTTTCTCTGACATAACGCTAATCCTTTTGAGTTATCCTTAAGGCAAATAGAATAGCGTAATTTTATTTAATTGTCTGTTTGGTTGAATCTGTTTTTGGTTCTGATAAGAGGAGCTATGTAAAAAGCCAGCAGTTTTTGAAGTGACTGAAATGACCCCATGAAAGGGACACGTACTTAAGTTTGTTCACGGATGCTTATTCACGGAAAATCGTGGTTTACGGTATTGCTCGGCGGAATTTTAAGAAATACATAAAAAGTATAATATTCAATGACGTATGGCTATGATTATTATCAAAATGTATTGACAGAACGGAACGATGGAATATTAAAAATGGAGTATTAATACAGTTGTATAATGAAAGGTGCCCCCATTTATCATTAAATTATAAAGCGCCCAATGAAGTTCATCGAGCGTTTTATACCTGAAAAGTTGTTAACCTATATCAGGACTAGTCACCACGAAGAACTAGAGTACTAACTCGCTACGTCCTGTCGCTGCCATATGAATGATCCCTTGTTCGATACGCAAACATGCCATTTTAGCCGCATCAGGAACGGACAAACCTGCTAATAATTGAGCGGTAAGTTCTGCACCAAATAAATCACCAGTGCCCTTTGGCGTGACAGGGTAACGTTTATGACGAATGACGGCCACATCTTGTTTGGTAACACACACCACTTCAATGCTCTCATCATCTGGCTGAAAGGCGCTAGTAATAATAACCCACTGGGTATAACCCTTTAATAATGATCGAGCTGCTCGAGTCGCATCCTCAAGGGTATGAATTTGTTGCCCACTGAGCGTTGAAAGCTCAAATTTGTTGGGAATAATGCCTGTGGCAAGCGGAATGACTTCATGGCGATAGACATCAGCAATTTCAGGTGGAATATAAAAACCACTATCTTCATCTCCCATCACAGGATCAACAATTACCGGTATTTTTGGATGTTCTTCACGAACTGAAGCTAACCAATCGGCTAA
Organism: Providencia rustigianii DSM 4541; assembly: GCF_000156395.1. GTDB lineage: Bacteria > Pseudomonadota > Gammaproteobacteria > Enterobacterales > Enterobacteriaceae > Providencia > Providencia rustigianii. Next base: position 528,157 of record NZ_GG703817.1, on the reverse strand, counting down.
GTCATGCGCTTTACTTGGTGAGCCTAAATAGCCAGTCAAAATTGCTCTTACAGACGGTAAGCTACCTCGCTCAACGAATCCTTGCAGATAACCACGAAACCACTCGCTCGGCAGTTCTCCACCATAGCAGGTGCTGTAATGAGGTGTATTGCTCAAGATAACAGTAGGAACTGCCGCAACTCTCAACCCTTGTTTGGTCAATGCCGGAACTGCAATGCTATTACCAACGCTACCATAGACAACTTGGGATTGAATGGAAACAACATCATAAGGAAGGGGGGTTGCGTCAGTAGAGTTTTGAAAGCTATTAGACGTTAGGCTGAAGGTATCCATGTATCTCTCTTATTTATTCTTTTCACATATATTAACTATAAGAAGCCTGTTGTTAAGGGTTGTCAATGGTAACGTGGAAAATGGATATGAAGTTAATTTAGCGCAGCATAAAAGAGGGTAAAATAAATTTTTTTCAATCAAATTTTCTAAAAAGAAATGTGGGATAAATCGGTTGGTTATTCGACAAAATAGGGCGCTCACTAGGGTTGGTTAGCATATTAATGAATAATTATGCAATAAAGTAGTCAATGGAAAAGGTGTTTGTATTCATTGACTTAATATTTTTGGCATGATAAAAAGGAATTCGATCAATTAACTATATGAGGGTTCGGAGTAACTTGGATGGATGTCCATCTGATGAAATGAATGTGATATCATGCTTATCGCGACTAATGTCAAGATCAGTAAGTCCCAAAGAAGAACAACACACAAACTTTTCCTTTCTGCCATTCTGTCCAGTGAATACCACTGGTGCGGTGCGTTATAGCGTCTCTCTCGATTATTCATTCTGCTGAATAAAAACAGCAATTCGTTGTTATTGTTTGAATTTTTAACAGCTTCATGCCCAAGAACTAAGCTAATTATTATTTTTTGCTGTGCAAAAAGCAGGCTATGGCGTGGCTGTATCGTGAGGGATTATATGATGATTTATTGGATATTTTTAGCATTAGCTATTGTCACTGAAGTAATAGGTACATTATCAATGAAACATGCCAGCGTCAGCGGTGATTTTACCGGTATGGCGGTGATGTATGTGATGATTGCGACCTCCTATATTTTGCTTGCTGTAGCGGTCAAAAAAGTCGCCCTTGGTGTTGCTTACGCCATGTGGGAAGGTGTGGGAATTTTATTGATTACCACCTTCAGCGTGCTTTGGTTTGATGAGTCTTTGTCACCGATGAAAATTGGTGGGCTGGTCTTTCTGATCGCGGGTATTGCTTTAATAAAATCCGGTACCAAGAAAGCCACAACCAGCCAATCGGCACAGAAAGTAAGACATGCTACCCAAAAAGTAGTGAGTGCAGCGAAGGCTCGAGCATTAACAAGTAAACCTATGAAATCAGAGGTGAAACATGGATAACCAATTTGAATGGTGGCATGCGGCATTCCTGATCCTTGCGGTTGTACTGGAAATTATTGCTAACGTTTTATTAAAAATGTCGAATGGGTTTAAACGTTATTGGCTAGGAATTTTGTCACTTGTCGCTGTATTAGGTGCATTTAGCGCATTAGCACAAGCTGTCAAAGGCATCGAATTGTCTATCGCTTATGCACTGTGGGGCGCGTTCGGTATTATTGCGACGGTAGCCGCTGGCTGGATTTTATTTAATCAACGCTTAAACTACAAAGGTTGGGGCGGAATTGTGTTCCTACTGGTAGGAATGGTATTGATTAAAATGTCGTAATCGATAATACAATTCTTAAAGCTATTAGGACTATATTCAATAATATAGTTTTAATAGCTTTTCAATATACAATCACATCTGAAAATTTCTCACCAGAATGGGTAAAGTCGGTTTTTATGGGCGACATATAATCAAATTTGTCAGTCCGTTTTGAGCGATGAGTGGAAGTTCATCCCTTAAAAAGGTATATCTTTTTCTTAAGAAATAGCTTTTTGTGGCGCATAATTCCTCCATGATTTTTTTGATGGTATTATGAACCTATTACTAACTACGCTGTATTTCAATCAATTGAATATACATCAAAAAATAAAATTTTTAATAGTAACTAGGTAATATAATTGGCGTGTAATGCGTTATTAATACACCAGAAATTAAAATGAAATTGTTTTTTATTACAGTAATTAATAATTGTTAAACGTTGCCACCCAATAAACTCATTGTATTTTCAGATGAATTTTTAAATTTTTCACTTCTGTGATTAGATAGTAAATAAGCATTAGTTGCTAATATTGATTTCAAATTTTTTAAGATATTATTCATGTCTGACTTGGCTTCAACCATAATAATTGGAATGTAACATCTTTTGGCCTCATCAAGTTCCCATTGAACCCATTTTGAAGTAAAAACTGAACTCGATGCAATTAAAATTAGCAAATTAGATTGTGATAACATGAATTCGACATGTTGTTGTTTATCTTTTTTGGTGTTATGTAATAGGTCGATGTAGCAATGGCCATAAAGCGAAACGATCTCTGATACACGCTCTAATAATTTTTTATTAACATTATCGTCTCTAGTCGTGTAGCTGACAAAAATATTCATATTACTTACCCATGTGTACGTAAACGAGCCATCCAATAAATTCTATGATAGCAAAAGTGTAGTATAGAGCCATTGAATGGTTAAATGCTGCTTTAAACCAAGTTACCTCTAAGTTTTCAGTTGGATAGCCATTAATTAAATTTCTATTAGCTAATGCAATCAGTCTGTTATTCATAGCTATCCTAGTTTTCCTCTGAAAATAATATGCAGAAAAATCTGCGATCCAGAAACCAAAACATAGGATAAAAGTTATATAAAAATAAGAATGATCAAGTTTACCATCGGTAAGTTTTGCTAATATCGCCAAAGTTGCACCGATGAGCCCTACGCATATCTTTTTGAATTCAAAACAACTCTTACTCATTTGAAGTGTCGCCTCATGGAGTTGATTCACAACCACCCAGTCAAGCTCATCTTCACAAGTTTTTTTATATTCTTCCATTGCTCTTAGCCCTTTTATTCGGATAGGTAAAGTGTCACAAAACTAAAAAATTGAAATTATCCGTGCAGATTTTTTTCATTAATAAAATATTAATCAAATGAAGCTGTATCAATATCAATAAGAAAGGCGCATTAGTGTCACTCATAACCTTGCTTCAGGATTCCCACTAGGCTAGCTTTATTGTAAATGAATTTCAATGAATTAATAAAAATAAGCTAATATAAATAGTGTGTTAGCAGAGAAAGTTAGCGCTACATTAATGAGAAACTACTGTATTAATGAGAAACTACTGTGCTTGCAACGTCCACTTCTGGCACAAAGCTTATAGCCCCGTAAACGCAGAAGATGAAAATTAAGTGACAGTGTTCAGCTAAAGCTCAAAATATCCAGTTAAAAATAATGCCGTTCACGTAAGGTGACCGGCATTAGGCAGATGTTCTTTTCAAGTATCAATCAAGACTAATCAATCGCGGCAACGATTTTAATCTCTACTTTATATTCTGGCTTCATTAGTGCCGCTTGTACGGTGCAACGGACAGGGGCGCTACCTGCAACAACCCATGCATCCCACGCTTGATTCATTCCCGCAAAATCGGCTTTATCTGCGAGAAAAATACGTCGCATCTAAAATTTTGCTTTTATCTGAGCCGACACGCTCTAGCATCACATCAATCGCGGCTAATGTGTCTGTGGTCTGAATAACAATATCACCGTCCAGCTTCTCAGGGACACTGGTGTAATAAACGACGCCATTATGGATGACGGCTTCAGACCAACGGGTATCTGGGTCAATACGTTCAATAGTCATAACTGTTCCTTATTATCAATATGCATAAAGAATATCAGGTTGGCACAGTGATGAAAATCAGTTCGTTAAGGAAAGTATAATTAGCGCAGCAGCCAGTTAGAACTCATGTTAAAGTATCTTTATCAAAATTAATCAACGTAGGTTTGTGGTGTCTAACGACTTTTCAGCAGATGGCTTTCTAGCAAAAACAATCCCCGGGTTTCAACCTCGTGCGGCGCAGGTCACTATGTCTGAGGCTGTCTCTCAGTCTATTGAACAGCAACATGTGCTGGTGGCAGAAGCGGGAACAGGAACCGGGAAAACATACGCGTATCTAGTACCCGCTTTGCGTAGTGGTAAAAAAGTGATTGTTTCCACGGGGTCGAAAGCATTACAAGACCAACTTTATCACCGTGATTTACCGTCTATCATCGATGCGATGAACTACCAAGGTAAAACCGCATTACTTAAAGGTCGGTCAAACTATCTATGCTTGGAACGGTTAGACCAACAATCTTTAGGTGGAGGAAGCCTTGAACCAGAGATTTTAACTGCGGTAGTTAGACTGCGTAGCTGGTCAATTGAATCCGAATTAGGGGATGTCAGCACTTGCCATGATATTGCAGAAGATAGCCCAGTTTGGCCATTAGTCACGAGCACCAATGATAACTGTTTAGGCAGCGATTGTCCGCGCTATCAAGAATGCTTTGTACTTAAAGCGCGCCGCAAAGCATTAGATGCGGATATTGTTGTCGTTAACCACCACTTATTTATGGCGGATAGAGTGGTAAAAGACACGGGTTTTGGTGAATTAATTCCCCAGGCCGACGTGATGATTTTCGATGAAGCCCATCAGATCCCAGATATTGCGAGTCAATATTTTGGACAACAATTAAGCAGTCGCCAGCTATTGGATTTGGCTCGCGATATGGTCATGACATACCGTACTGAGCTAAAAGACCAAGCGCAATTACAAAAAAGCGCAGATAGGCTAACCCAAAGTACGTTAGATTTTCGATTGAATCTCGGGGACAACAGTTTTCGGGGTAATTTACGCGAATTACTCAAATTATCTGAAGTACAGCGTTCTTTAACCTTGCTCGATGATGCCCTTGAACTGTGTTATGAAGTGGTCAAAACCTCATTGGGTCGTTCTCAAACGTTAGATTCTATCTTTGAACGAGTGACAATTTATCGAAATCGACTTAATCGATTGAAAGATGTGACGATACCGGGCTATAGCTATTGGTTTGAAAGCTACGGTCGCCATTTTTTATTAGCGTTAACACCATTAACGGTTGCGGACAAATTCAGTGAAATGATTGCTGGCACGCCTGCCAGTTGGGTTTTTACGTCTGCCACATTATCTGTTAACGAAAAACTGAGTCATTTTACCGATCGATTAGGGCTAAACTCCGCGAAAACATTGCTATTAGCCAGCCCGTTTGATTATGAAACCCAGACGTTACTGTGTGTTCCTCGTTTTCTACCTGAACCAAATCAACGGGGAAGTGCCCAAAAATTAGCCACGATGCTAAGACCGTTGATTGAGAAAAATAAAGGTCGCTGTTTTTTCCTTTGTACTTCCCATTTAATGATGCGTGAGCTGGCTGAGGAGTTTAAAGCTTCCTTGACTTTGCCAGTATTGATGCAAGGGGAAAGCAGTAAAAATAAATTGTTGGCGCAATTTATTGCTGCGGGAAATGCGGTTTTAGTGGCAACAAGCAGCTTTTGGGAAGGGGTTGATGTCCGGGGTGATGAACTCAGTTGCGTCATTATCGATAAATTACCCTTTACAGCCCCCGATGACCCTTTATTACGTGCCCGTATTGAAGATTGTGAGTTACGTGGCGGCGATCCCTTTGCAGATGTGCAGTTGCCTGACGCGGTGATTACCTTGAAACAAGGTGTAGGGCGTTTAATTAGAGATACCACCGATTATGGCGTTATTGTGATTTGCGATAACCGATTGGTGACCCGTCCGTATGGTGAAGTTTTTTTACGTAGCTTGCCGCCATCTCCAAGAACAAGAAGCATAAATAAAGCCATTGAGTTCCTTGAGAAAAAACGGTCTGAACACAACTCAGAAGACTAATTTTCTACGATCGGGCGGGTAGTTTATGCTAATATATCGCCCATCTTTCAGGTTGCCGCCAAGACGGTGGTAACAACAAACCTAATATTTGCCGGAGTTTAGGCATGTCGAGTTATATTCTAGCTGTTGATACAGCAACTGAAGCTTGTTCCGTTGCGCTGTGTTGTGCGGGTGGGCAACATGACGCTGAAATTATTTCGCGTTTTGCCATCTCTCCACGAGAGCATACTCAAAAAGTATTGCCAATGGTTGAAGAGGTATTAGCGGAAGCGGGTATCACATTAAATCAATTAGATGCTTTAGCCTTTGGGCGTGGTCCGGGGAGTTTTACGGGCGTACGAATTGGCGTGGGGATTGCTCAAGGACTCGCACTTGGTGCAGACCTGCCAATGATTGGTGTCTCATCACTGATGGCGTTAGCCGAAGGTGCATACCGTTCAACGGGACAAACGCAGATCCTTGTTGCTATTGATGCTCGTATGTCTGAAATCTATTGTGCTCAATACCAACGAGATGCCCAAGGCTTTTGGCTAGGTGAAGAGACTGAAGCTGTAATGATGCCCGCAGATTTTAAAGCACAATTTTCGACATTAATGGGGAATTGGTGTCATGCTGGTACTGGCTGGTTGGCATACCCTGAACTTCTTTCTGGCTCATTAGCAATTAGCGATAGCCAAATTACATTACCCGATGCGCAAGATATGTTGCCTATCGCAAGACAACTTTGGCTCGCAGGGAAAGTGACCGCAGTTGAGAATGTAGAGCCCACTTATCTGCGCAACGAAGTTACGTGGAAAAAATTACCCGGACGGGAATAATTTCTTTCCTTAAATATTTTGTCAATGGCTATATGAATAATCATCATATAGCCATTTTTTTAATCTACGATATAGAATCGATGGTCAAATAAGCTATTATTATAGTTAATAATGTGACCAGATATTAATTTACTGAACATATCGTGTGATGCTATTCATTCACAGTTTTAAAGCACATATTCTAACTCTATAATGATGGCTAATTGGAGGTGGTAAATGAAACGTAAATTTAGCTACCGCTTTGTGATTAAAAGTATTTTAATTGCGGGCATATTAGCACTGACAGGCTGTGTATCCATTCCACAATCTATTAAGGGCTCAGTACCAAACCCAGCGGATAATCTTAAATCCATACAGAATGCGCCTGAAATGTATGTTGGTCAGGAAGCACGTTTGGGAGGAAAAGTACTTTCAGTTTTAAATGAACCAAAAAGAACCCGAGTCGAAATTGCGACCATGGTACTGAATAAATATGATGCGGCTCCTGAACTTAACTCCCCATCTGTTGGGCGTATTTATGCCTACATCAATGGTTTTGTTGAGCCAAGCGATTTTAATAACCGCTACTTAACTGTGGTTGGTAAGATCACAGGAGAGCAGGCAGGCAAGATAGGTGAAGTACCCTATAACTACGTTACGATGGATGTGACAGGGTATCAGCGCTGGAGCCTTGCTCAAAGTGTTATGATGCCGCCACCTGCGGGTCCATGGGGTTATGGCTACTATGGTTCACCATATTATTATAACCATCCTTGGGGATGGGGTTATGGTTATCCAGCAGGTCCCGCACAGGTGCAAACTTATCTGACAGAAGATTAAGTGAATGAGGTTTAAGCGTTAAAAACGGGCTTAACGCTCCAAAAAACCTGTATTGCGGTGTATAATCTGAAAATCTTATACAGATTAAAATCTGATAAATTGAAACCAAGTTAAATAAGGCGGCATTGTCCGCCTTATTTTTATCTTGAAGGAATGAAAATAATTTAGTGATAGAGCTCTCAACCTTAACATTGTTTATTTTTCAAACTGGTACAATGAGTTAATAATTTGTTAAGAGGTTGTGTGGAAAAATAATAACTCACTAAATTCAGGAGTAACATTTTGGAAAAAATCTGGCTAAAAAACTATCCTGCTGATGTACCTGAAGAAATAAGCCCTGATGACTTCGCCTCATTAGCAGAGTTACTTGAAAATGCAGTTTCTCAATATGCGGATCAGCCTGCGTTCATTAATATGGGCGCGGTAATGACGTATCGTAAATTAGAAGAAAGAAGCCGAGCATTTGCCGCATACCTACAAAATGGCCTAGGTCTAAAGAAAGGTGACAGAGTTGCCTTAATGATGCCAAACCTTCTGCAATATCCTATTGCCCTGTTCGGCGTATTGCGAGCTGGGATGGTGGCCGTCAATGTGAACCCTCTGTATACCCCTAGAGAGTTAGAGCACCAACTGAATGACAGTGGGGCTACCGCGATTGTGATCGTCTCTAACTTTGCTCAGACATTAGAAAAAATCGTCTATAACACTAAAGTTAAACACGTTATTTTAACCCGTTTAGGTGATCAACTTTCTCGCCCAAAAGCTACCATTGTGGATTTTGTGGTGAAATATGTGAAACGCTTAGTACCTAAATACAATTTACCTGATGCGATTTCGTTTCGCCGTGCCATGCATCAAGGGTATCGGATGCAATATATAAAACCGAATATTACAGGTGACGATCTGGCTTTTCTTCAGTACACCGGCGGAACAACCGGTGTAGCTAAAGGTGCGATGTTGACTCACCGTAATATGTTGGCGAATATTGCCCAAGCAAGAGCGGCATATGGACCAGTTTTACATTTTGGAAATGAAGCTGTGGTGACGGCATTGCCGTTGTACCATATATTTGCACTAACCGTTAACTGCTTATTATTCATCAATGTGGGCGGCGTAAACTTGTTGATCACTAATCCGCGAGATGTACCGGATACGATAAAACAGCTTGCTCGCTATCCGTTTACCGCGATAACGGGTGTAAATACATTATTTAATGCATGGCTCCATAATCCAGAATTCCATAAGTTGGATTTTTCCCGCTTAAGACTTTCGGTCGGTGGCGGCATGCCAGTGCATAAAGCGGTAGCGCAAAAGTGGCAAGAGTTAACGGGACGTCATTTATTAGAAGGTTATGGTTTAACTGAATGTTCACCTTTAGTCACAGGGAACCCATATAATCTGACGGCTTATAGTGGTAGTATCGGTTTACCTGTTCCATCCACAGACGTAAAATTCCTTGATGACCATGGTCATCAAGTTCCGTTTGGTGAGCCAGGCGAAATGTGGGTGAAAGGTCCACAGGTAATGAAAGGCTATTGGAATCGTCCTGATGCAACGAGTGAAGCCATTGTGGACGGCTGGTTAGCAACAGGGGATATCGCTGAGATAGATACAGAAGGCTATATTCGTATTGTTGATCGTAAAAAAGATATGATTATAGTCTCTGGTTTTAACGTTTATCCTAATGAAATTGAAGATGTCATTTCTGCTCATCCCGATGTTATTGAGTGTGCTGCCATTGGTATTCCCAGTGAAAGCACCGGGGAAGCAGTCAAAGTATTTATTGTGACGAAGAATTCAAACTTGACTGCGGATGAGTTAAAAACGTTTAGTCGCCGTTCGTTAACGGCGTATAAAGTACCAAAAATTTTCGAATTCCGTGATGAGCTACCAAAATCTAATGTAGGCAAAATTTTACGTAAAGATTTACGTGCTGAAGAGCTACAGAAGAAGGAAAAAACCTCCGAATAAAGGGGGAGTAGTATCAAAAGTAAAGTGTGTAACGCCGGTTTTTACCGGCGTTACTGTGATCAGTCAAAAATATTTAGTCAAAATATAATAAAGAGAAACTTGTTTTGAATTATCGTTTAGTAACTACAGATAGCGAATTAGCTCAGGTTTGCCAAGAGGCCAGTGATGCTCCATGGTTAGCACTGGATACCGAGTTTGTACGCACAAGAACATATTACCCTCAGCTGGGTCTGCTACAACTGTATGATGGAAATCAGGTTTCATTGATTGACCCTTTATTAATGACTGACTTCAGCCCATTTAAAGCGCTGTTAACCAATCCAAATCAACTTAAGTTTCTCCATGCAGGTAGTGAGGATCTTGAAGTTTTTATCCATGATTTTGGTTGTGTGCCTGAGCCAATGATCGATACTCAAATCGTTGCAGCCTTTCTTGGTTATCCAATATCCTGTGGATTTGCGACACTAGTGGTGGAACATTTAGGTATCGAGCTAGATAAAAGTGAATCTCGTACAGATTGGCTTGCTCGCCCATTAAGCGCTAAACAGTGCGATTATGCGACCGCCGACGTGCTGTATTTATTACCACTGGCCAAAATTTTAATGGAAAAAGTGACTGAAGCGGGTTATCTGGATGATGCCAAAGATGAATGCCAGCGTGTTGTAGCACGCCGTCAGAAAGTGGTAAAACCGGAAAAAGCCTATTTGAACATCACTAATGCGTGGCAATTACGTGATGAACAATTAGCCTGCTTACAGATATTAGCGGCGTGGCGATTAGATCAAGCTAAAGCTCGTGATATGGCGATTAATTTTGTCGTCAGAGAAGAAAATCTGTGGAAAGTGGCTCGTTATTTACCAAGCTCTTTGGGTGAGCTGGATGCTTTGGGGCTATCAGGGCAGGAAATTCGCTGCCACGGCCGACGTTTATTGAGTATTGTTGAGGATGCTAAGAAACTGGATGCTAGCCAATATCCAGCTCCAGTGGCAAATATCACGGAACATAGCCAATATAAAAGCATCTTTAAAGAGATTAAGGCATTAGTGAAAGAGGTTGCTGAAAATGAAAAATTCAACCCTGAGCTGTTAGCCTCCCGTCGCCAAATTAACCAACTATTAGCCGTTCATTGGGGGCTGAAAGAGAAATCATGTGAGCCAGAATTACTGGCGGGTTGGAGAGGTAAGTTACTGGAAGGCCCACTAACAACCTTACTTAGCCAAGCCTAATATGCTCAAAGGTACAAAAAGTAGTGAATTTTTTGTACCTTTGACAGACATTTAAAGTAAATTTTTATTCCATCCTTTTTTATTCTACTTGATAAGTTTTATTTCAATATAAGTTTACCCACCAAAATATGAATAAACTTTATAATAAAATTATTTTTATATAAACGATATTTAAAATCAACATTGTAATTCTTCCTAAAAAACAAATTAATTAAGCATAATAAAAGTAAATCTAATCGATTATAGATCCCTTTAACGTTCAATAGAATGCATCCATTATTTAATTAATTGAATTTAAAAGATAAAAATAAATCAATGAATACAATGATTTTTAGTTGAATTATGACTACGTCATTTGTAAATGAAACTCATTTGCATATACTCATTTTCAATTTGTGGCACTCACAAATTTTTATCTAAAAGATAAAATTCTATTGTTTTATTAATAACATCGTATCTTTAATATAAGGACATAATTATGTTTAAATTTAATGTATTAGTATCAGCTATATTATTTGCGGGTATCTCTTCATTTTCTGGGGCTGCAACAGAATCTGCGCAGAGCCAAACGTATGAAACAGAAAGATCGGATATTCGTGTTGGTGGAACGGAATTTGCACGAGGTCCGCATGGGGGAAAAGTGGGTGATCCAGGTATTGGGCATCGCAGTATTGCTGGAGGAAAAACAATCTCATTATTAGGCCTGACTAAGATGGGAACAAAAACAGACGAAGATGTAACGATAGTCAATAGTGGCGGACCATCAAGTCATTCAAATATGGGTAAATTTCAGTTTGCTAAAGTAGCGGATGCTGAAGTCTATTATGGGGATTGGTCACAAACTGGAGCGGCAGACGATGCTAAACATACGGCATTCTTCTCTGGTCTAGACGCCACAACGGCAGTACCTACCGAAGGTAAAGCAACTTATACCATTGCTGGTATCAACCAATATGATGGTGAGAAAAAGCTCGCCGGTGTATTTGAAGCCGACTTTGGTGATAAGGATTACACTGGTTCATTACAGGGCGAAGATCTAAAAATTGCTCTCGAGGGGAAAATCCAAGATGCAGGTTCATTCTCGGGTTCAGCAATTGCCAATGACACTGTCTCAGGAATGAGTTATGGGCGCTTCTTTGGCGAGAATGCGGAACATGTTGGTGGTGTCGCAGTGTTTAATAGTGACCATCAATATGATACTGCATTTGCTGGTAGCCAAACCGAAGAGTAATTTCTTTATTTAACAATCTTTGTTTAGCAATATCGTGACTATCAGGTAGGCAAAAGTGATTTTGCCTACCTGTATTTTTATGAAAAAAGAAAAGAGAAGTGAGATGAAAAAAATAATCAACAAGATTGAGGTATTAATTCTATTATTGTTTTCTGCAAATTCATTTTCTGAACAAAATTATGGGCATCAACAATATGAACAGATAATTGAAGTTTTAAATGAAATAAATAACACAAGAAATAAATCACCAATTATAATCCCTCTTAAAATTAATAAAACTGTCGACGACCTTGGTTTTATTCTTTATGATTTAGTCAATCGGCAGCAATTCCAAAAAATTGATGAATTATTACCTGTCTATCTGAATGATAAAAATCACGATAAAGGTATGGTGGATTATATTTCAGCAGAAAGAGCTTATTTTAATGGTGATTACCCATTGTCACTGAAGTTTTATTTAAAAATAGTCACTGAAAACCCGAGTTCAGTGTTCTCTGAAATGAAGCTAGCTCATATCTATATAAAAAATAGCTATCATCGTGAAGCATTAGGTTTATATAAAAAGATAAAAAATAAATATCGAGTAAATTTACCTGAAGACCGAATAAAACAGATAGATAATGAAATTACAGCATTAGAAAATCGCGCTCATTGGCAAGGGAATTTCAATACTGACTTAAAGTATGACACTAACTATACGGAGGCTCACGGTAATGATGAACAGCAATGTGGTGCTATCTGGTGCATGCAAGGTAGTAAAATCAAATCCGGTTTGGTGTATGGCTTCTCTGGAAATGCCAATAAAATCCTTTGGCAGAATCGAGGGCATTCACTGTTAGCCAGTGTCGGTGGAAATGTATGGGAATATCCTCATCGCTCAGTAAAACGGCGTTTTTCAAGTTATTCATCAGTAAGCTATCAGTATCTTTACGGGAATAAAAAGATCACGTTTTCACCTATTGTAGATATTAATTGGCGAGGGCATTTATTTGACCATTACAGTGTAGGTGCGAGCATTACTAGCGCATATTCTCCCAGCAGTAAACTTTATTTACTGTCTAACATAATGTATAAAAACCAATTTTTTTTCGGAAAACGAGAATCGCGTTCAGGTTATGATATTAATTACAGTATAACGGCAATTTATTCGGTTAATCCGCAATGGAGTTTATTCTCAAATTTATATGGTGGTAAAAATATTGAGCAATATAAAAGTGACAGCTATCAAGTATCAGGGTTAACCGTGGGGTCAATTAATGTATTTGGCACGAACAAGTTAGTCAATAAATTAATAAGCAGCAATCATAATTTTTTCGATTTCGACAGTTCACTTAATACAAAGCGACACGATGAGTCATGGGCTTTAAATAGCCAAATAACGCTATTAGGTCACACATTTTTATCATTAACACCAACGCTATATATTAATTATAAATTCAACGATAGTAGTGCAAAAATAAGCTATTCCTATAATAAAAGCGAAGTGGGCATTAATTTTAGTAAAACGTTTTAATCTGTATTGAGATGGTTTATGAAAGTAAAAGCGATAGTGGCAATACAAATTGCTACAGGGTTATCTATGGGTATTATTTCTATTTCTGCTTATTCAAGTTTACGTGAGCAAGTTGGTAATATTCAGGTACAAGACAAGACGGATACGATTAAACTGCGGGATCAAAAAGGCAGTGATGATCAATATGATAGGGATGAGTCAAATATTTATATTAGCAAAGAGGCTGTAGAACGCTATAAAGGGACTAATCCTGCGGATGTTCTTAATCACGGGGTTGGTGTCTATAGTGGCGATGCCCGTAATAGCGGGGCGTTAGACCCGAATGTGCGAGGTATTCAAGGTCAAGGACGTGTACCTGTTACAGTGGATGGTACGGAGCAAGCCATCACCGTATGGCGTGGCTACAACGGGGCGAATAATCGAAACTATGTAGACCCCAATATGATCAGCAGTATTACCGTAGTAAAAAGCCCGATGTTAGACCGTGATATTCGAACTTCGGTTGGTGGAGGTGTTGCGGTTAAAACCCTCAGTATTGATGATGTCGTTCCATCAGATGAACGTTTCGCAATAGATCTTAAATTAGAAACACGGACTAATTCAACCAAACCAAGAATTAACGAATTTACCCTTGGTACAGATTATCGTGATGATTCAGCTATCAAGGATAGCTTGGCAAGCAAAGAAAATTATAGAACTCGGATTTATTATAGAGATCCAAAAGCTTCAGTTGAACCAGATCAACCAGGAAATTCGAATTTTTTTAATTTAAAAGACAGTGCAGTGCGAGTGGCGCTAGGATTGCGCCAAGAAAAATTTAATCTACTATTTGCCTATAGTCACCGAAATCAAGGAAACTATTTGGCTGGTCGTCATGGCGCAGACTATTTCCGAGAACCTATTATTACTACCGATATCGATAACTCCAAAAAAATGGTGGATCCCAATATTCCTTTTGTTGCGGATGTGTACTTACCAACCAAAGAAGTGGGGAATACCTCGAGTAATAGCGAAACTTTTCTGCAAAAAATGAATTTGCAACTTTCTGAATCACAAAAAATATCCCTTGGCTATGTGCATACAAAAAGCCATTACGGGGAAATTATGCCTTCACAAATTCGTTTTCATGATTTAGCAGGAGAAATTCCCCAATGGCCCTTGGCTAATATAAGTTTAGGATCATTTTATGCTAATTATGGTTTTAAATCTGAAAAGCAGTCGTTGCTTGATCTTCAGCTGGGGTACTGGCTAACGAAAACGGATTTAAATTCGAATACTGCTGGTGGATTACCTAGGGAAGCTATTGAGTTAGATTGGTCAGTTAACAGTTTAAGTAGAAAAAATCCCAATATAGATGGCACGTTAGTGGATGGAATAAAACTGAATCAAATTAATAATAGGCAAGGGCTAACTTTATCTAACAAATCACAGTTTACTCCGAACTTTGATATGACTCTAATCGGGAATTTTATTAGAGAAGAGATTAACAGTAATGACGATATATATGCACTAGATGCAATAGTCGCTAAAAAAAATACATTTAGAGCTATTCCACGAGAAGGTAAACGCCAAGAGTTTAGCGGAGCAATAAAATTAGATTGGCGACCAACAAATTGGCTGAATGTAAATGCGGGTATTCAGTACCAAAACTATTGGTCACGTGATTTATTAAGGGAACGTCGATTAAAAGCAAAAGACCATAACTTCGCCGTTTATCAAATTCCGCAAGCCATGAATTTCGAATATTCTCGACCGTTCACTGAAGAGGAAGCGCGTAAAGTGAGAGAGTATGTGGATAGCAAAGGGCGAACTTTTGATGGCTACAATGATATAGGGTTCTGGCCAGACAGTAGCATTGGAACTTCTAAAATAGAGTGGTTTGTTGCTGAGGCACTATCACTTCCTGCGTATTCCTTAAAAAGTGCGGAACACTATTATACAGTGAAAGAAGAGTATGAGGGATTTCGTATTATAGGTTCGGAATATATTAAATGGCGAGTGGATGAAGACGGAAAATTCACTACGGAGAATAACCCATTTTATGATGGAGGGATTGATCTCTCGGAAGAGGTGATTGACCCCATTAGTCAAAAAAAAGTGAAGGCAATCATTGCGTATCGTGCCCCGCATAAAGAATTGGAGCATATTTTAGTTAACGAGAACGAAAAGTATAAAAACCCCGGTAAGCGCATTAACTCTGCATGGAGCCCATCTATAGGAGGATCTGTCTACCTCTCTGATAATGACCGCGTGTTTGCACGCTACGCCGAAACCGTCAGAATGCCCAGCATTTTTGAAGATACTATTGGGTTTTCAGGGGCTGGTGATGGCGTCATAAGAACACGTTCATTTAAACCAGAACGCAGCCATACTTTTGAAATTGGTTATGTGCGTAATTTACAAAGTTGGTTAAACGCTGAAAATGCTGCTGATTTTAGAATCAACTATTACCATAATATTATTGACAACGCGTTTGATCGTGATGGCAATTTGGTCTTTTCACAAATGGATCAGCACCGAACTGCCGGATTAGAAGTGCTAGCCCGCTATGATAATGGACATTTCTTTGGGGATTTAGGAATTGATTACCGATTAAAAAATGAAGTTTGCGATAACGCCTCTATGGCACGGCTAGACCCTCTCAATAAATTTAATGCTTCAGTATGTACGGAAGGCGGATTTCCATTAGGTTACCTTCGCACTCAGTTGCAACCTAAGTACAGTATTCACACTAATGTGGGGATGCGCTTCTTTAATGAAAGCTTGGAAGTCGGTGGGCGTGTGCGATATCACGCCAAAACAGAGAATAAAGATGAAGCTAATATGATTCGTCGATTTGGCCCTTCTTATGCACCACTAAACAATAATCCGATGAGTTGGAATGCGGTATTTGTCACAGATGCATATGTCACTTATCAAGTGAATAAGAATCTGTTAGTGGAACTGTTAGCCTCTAACGTATTAAACGAATATTACATTGACCCGCTGACACGTAGCATGATGCCAGCACCGGGGAGATCCCTTCGTTTAAGTGTGACCAGTCACTTCTAAGGCTCAGCCCCAGTAATTTCTGCTGGGGCTGATTAGGAATATCGCCATGAAATATTCTCGAATTTATTATGGATTACTGCTTTCCGGCTTATTACACTGCGTCATCATTTATTTTTGTTTTTTTTGCATTTAATTCATTGTCATTCAAAATGACAGCACCGTTAATTTCGCCAGTAGTAACCGTCGCTTTAAGCCAATTTTTAATTGAACAACAAGTGAGCATTCCCAAAGAAACCGTATCAGTAGTCGGAGATGAATTCAATGCCATTGAGGAGTTTGAGTACGCGAATATCAAGGTTAGCAAGCAGCATAGCCATCAAAATAATGCATCAAATACCATCGCTGAAAAAACACCCAAAGAGGTAAAATCCGAAAAATGCAATCCTTTAAAAAATAAGGAAAAACCAGAAGAAAAAGCCAAGAAAGAAAGCCCTTGGGATGACTTACAAACCCAAAGAGCAAAAGAAGGAGAAAGCAAAGTAAATTCCTTAGCAGCAGGGCTGCAAGGTGATCTTTCTCATTTTTCTGATGGTGAAAATAACACCAATACCAAACAACGCTATTTAGACAAGATCAAACGGGAAATTGATAGCCACAAACAGTATCCGCGTAGAGCCAGAAAAATGCGTATACAGGGAGGTGTTCAGATACGTTTTCAACTGACGTCACAAGGTGAGATCGTCAATGCCTCGGTGGTTAGCTCAGAAAAAAGCCAATTTTTTGAGAGTACAATTTTGGATGCCATACGCCGTTGTAAACCTCTCGGTCCTCCGCCAAAGGGGCTAGGAAGAAATATGGATTTACAAATCAATTTCAGCTTAGATTAAGCCAGAAGATTAAAGCCGCTATCGTATTATAGCGGCCTTACTCAATATTACTGCTCTACAGGTTTTACGTCATCGTTCTCTGGAAGCGTAACGTTTAACTCAAGGACAGAAATATCATCCCCTTTTTGTTCAAACTGGACGGTTAACATTTCTGGATCTACTTGAATATACTTGCAAATAACCTGCAAAATATCTCGCTTCATATCTGCAAGATACGGGGGTTCACTATCACCACGGCGACGTTCTGCTACGATGATCTGTAATCGCTCTTTGGCGATATTTGCTGTCGGTTTTTTTCTCGACAGAAAGAAATCCAATAAAGCCATTATTTACCCCCCAAATAGGCGTTTTAAGAAGCCTTTTTTCTCTTCTTCAATGAATCGGATAGGGCGATCTTCACCTAAAATACGATCAACACAGTCACTATAAGCTTGTCCTGCATCGGATTCTGTATCCAAAATAACAGGTTCACCTTGGTTTGATGAGCGTAGTACGGATTGATCTTCCGGAATAACCCCAATCAGAGGAATACATAAGATCTCTAGCACGTCTTCCATGCTTAACATATCACCACGAGTTACGCGGCCTGGATTATAACGAGTTAAGAGCAAGTGTTCTTTGATTGGTTCTTGGCCTTTTTCAGCACGGCGAGACTTTGACGCTAAAATACCTAAGATTCGGTCAGAGTCACGAACGGAAGAGACTTCAGGGTTAGTAGTAATAATGGCTTCATCAGCAAAATACAGCGCCATTAACGCACCACTTTCAATACCTGCGGGTGAGTCGCAAACAATAAAGTCAAAACCAAGCTTATCGCCTAACTCATCGAGAACTTTTTCAACGCCTTCTCGGGTTAATGCATCTTTATCGCGGGTCTGTGAGGCAGGAAGAATATATAAATTCTCTGTGCGTTTATCTTTAATCAACGCTTGATTTAAGCTTGCATCACCTTGAATCACGTTCACGAAGTCATAAACTACTCGACGTTCACATCCCATAATAAGGTCAAGGTTACGCAAACCGATATCAAAATCGATAACAACGGTTTTTTTTCCTTTTTGTGCTAGGCCAGTAGCTATGGCCGCGCTTGAAGTGGTTTTACCAACACCACCTTTACCAGAAGTAACAACGATTATGCGTGCCATGAATAATTCCTTGTAAATAAGGTCTAATTTAAGTATTCAATATTAAGTTTGTTATCAACTAAACAAAGTTTAGCTGCTTTGGCGAGAAATTCAGTAGGTATCTGATCACTCAGCCAATACTCACCAGCGATAGACACTAATTCGGCCTGCAAATGAGTACAATAAATCTGACTTTCAACATCACCAGACGCACCAGCAAGGGCACGACCTCTCATAACGCCGTATATGTGAATATTACCATCTGCTAATAATTCTGCACCTGCACTCACGTTACTTGTGACGATAAGATCACTATTTGGCGCATAAATGCGCTGACCAGAACGTACAGGAGTATTAATAATGCGTGTTTTTCGATAGGCAGATTCGACGGGAACTGATTGAGAAGCTATGTCAGATTTTGCATATGTGACGTCAGTACTAACGGTATTTGTTGCTTTTTTGCTTTTACCTTCAATAAGTACCGGCAAACCCGCTTCATTAACTTTTTGCTTTAAAATAGGGTCGGTACAGCCACTGACACCTACAATTCGCAGACCCGCAGAAACGATCGCTTTATGAATACTATACATATCCGCATGATGCGTTAATTCTGCAATATTAATGACGACAGGTGCATTTTTGAGAAAATCAGGAGCCTGACTTACTTTATCTTGCAGCGCTTTTTTGATGAGTTTAGGCTCTTCACTATGTAAGTGAATGACTGAAAGAGTAAAACTGCTGCCTTTAAGTTCTATTGGCGATTGTGGCATCTATCTAGACTCAGCAAATTAAAATTTCCGAAACAATCCTCGGGTGAAGATACTCAGTAAAACAATAGTATGTTATAGTTACTGTATACTTCAAGCAAGCTCATGAACTAAGAAAAAGAGTTAAATATAATGATTTGTGCAATTTATCGAAGCTCTAACCGCGATCAAACTTATTTGTATGTCGAAAAAAAAGATGATTTTTCACGGGTACCTGAAGAACTATTAAAGCAATTTGGTAAACCTCAGTTTTCAATGCTTATTGCGTTAGATAAGCGTGAAAAGCTGGCAAATGCTGACATTGAACGCGTTAAAGCTGACCTTAAAGAAGTTGGTTATTATCTACAATTCCCACCTCCGGTCGAAAATTTGCTTTCTGAATACCGAGAGTTAAACGATTAATACAAATTAGGATATTTCGCAAAAGCCATTATCGTCAGGAGGATAAAAATGAGGCCAACGTTATTATATACATTAGTCGCTGGTGTATTTTTAGCAAGTTGTAGTTCCCAGCAACCGCATTCAACTACCACACAAACTAATACAACTCACACACTGACAATGGCGCAGGAAGCGGCGATTGAAAAAGAAGTTATCGCATTAGATAAAGCGTTTCCGATTGAACAACGTGACCCTTCGCAATTTCCTGCTTATGTGGAATTGTTGAAACAACATGCTGCGGTACAAGGCATTAAGCAATCTACCATTGACCGTGGCTTTGCCAATATCTATTTTCTTGAACGTGTTGTGAAAGCAGACAAAGGTCAGCCAGAAAAACGTGCCACAGTGACGCTGGCAAGTTATCTTAAGAATGTACTGCCTCAATCTCGCATTAATGCCGGAGTTGAAAAATATAAAGAGAATCAAGCCACTCTCGATGCGACTAGCCAAAAATATGGCGTTCCACCTCAATTCATTGTCTCCTTGTGGGGCCTAGAAAGTGGCTTTGGGCGTTCTCAAGGTAAAGAAGACGTCATTTCAGCCTTGGCAACGCTATCATTTGAAGGGCGCCGTGAAACGCTATTTAGTAAACAGTTATTGGCGGCCTTAGAAATCATGGATAAAGGTTATATTCCTGAAGAACAACAACTGAAAGGTTCTTGGGCTGGTGCTATGGGACAAAGTCAGTTTATGCCAACATCTTATTTATCCTATGCCGCAGATGGTGATGGCGATGGGAAAATGGATATTTGGAATAATAAAGCGGACGTTTTTGCATCTATCGCCAACTATTTATCTACGGAAGGTTGGCAGGCAGCTTTACCTTGGGGCTATCAAGTTACGTTACCCGCTGACTTTAATCGTAATCTTGAAGGGGTAAAAACAGAGCAAGGTAAGAGCGTGCAAGAGTGGGAAAAACTCGGAGTTAAATTACCTCAATTTGCTCAACTTGCGCCAGACGTGAAAACATGGGTTGTTATTCCTGATGATCCAGAAGGTCGAACGTTCTTAGTGACACAAAACTTCCGCACTATCATGCATTGGAATCGTTCATATTATTTCGCGCTCAGTGTTTGTATGATGGCGGATAGTATCGCTACTAAAATACAATAACGATAATAGGAGTTACCATAATGTATCAACATCGCGATTGGCAAGGTGCCTTATTAGATTTTCCGGTAAACAAGGTGGTTTGTGTTGGTAGTAATTATGCCAAGCATATTAAAGAAATGGGATCTGCTCATCCTGAAGAGCCTGTTATTTTTATTAAGCCAGAAACTGCATTATGTGATGCGAATCAGCCGATTGTTATTCCTAAAGATTTAGGTTCAGTTCACCATGAAGTGGAAATGGCTATTTTAATTGGCATGCCGCTGAAAAATGCGGATGAAGATCGAGTGTCTCGTTCAATTGCGGGTTTTGCTGTGGCTTTAGATTTAACGCTTAGAGACCTACAAGCTAAGTTTAAGAAAGCAGGGCAGCCTTGGGAAAAAAGTAAAGCGTTTGATGGTTCATGTCCAATTTCTGGCTTTATCCCGGTTAGTAGTACTAATGACCTCCAAAATGTACAGTTAAACTTAGAGATTAACGGGGAAGTTCGTCAGTCTGGTTCAACCCGTGATATGATCACGCCAGTGTTACCTCTTATTAGCTATATGTCCCGTTTCTTTACCTTGCGTGCAGGGGATGTCATTTTGACTGGGACGCCAGAAGGTGTTGGTCCATTAGTTTCTGGTGATATGTTAAAGCTATCTATTAATGATAACTCGCTGACCACTCGAGTAATTTAAGCATAGGATTTGGCAGTATTATGTCTGAGTTTTTCTGGCAGGTTAAGACATTAGATGAAATGACAGATGAAGAATGGGAATCTCTGTGTGACGGTTGTGGGCAATGCTGCCTGCATAAGTTAATGGATGAAGATACTGATGAAATCTATTTTACTAATGTTGCTTGTAATCAGTTAAATATTAAAACCTGTCAGTGTAAGCATTATGCCGATCGTTTTAAGTACGAAGATGATTGCATCAAACTGACTCGTGATAATTTGGAAACATTTCAATGGTTACCTAATACTTGTGCTTATCGTTTATTAATGGAAGAGAAGCCATTACCAGCATGGCATCCATTGAAAACCGGATCAAAAACGGCTATGCACAATGAAGGCATCTCTGTTCGGCATATTGCTGTTAGAGAAATCGATGTAGTTGATTGGGAAGATCATATAATGAATCGGCCTAGTCCCCGTTGATATCAAGTATGCTTTATCAAGCGACCCTCAATAGTGAGTAAACTATTGAGGGTTTTTTTATATCTAAATATATTCCTATCTATTTGAGACTCAAATTATGGAGCTTCAATCTGTATTACCGAAGAATTTTCTATCACCCATCTAGGTATTTTCACCTAATTTAATATCTGCTTTATCGTTAATAGATGGTTGATGAAATGTAATTTTATGTTGGTGGTTGATTTTTATTTTCATTATTAACTTTTACTCTATTATTTGGCGATTATTTTTAAAGTTTTAGAATAAAATATTATTTCTACTATACATTTCAATATTGTCATATTGTCGTTCTAATATAGATATTGTACGGATATGTTATGTAATTAGAGGTGCTGTTAACGTTATTCTAACGATTGATTTGTTAGTCATGAGGTAAGGTATTTAGCTAAAAAATAACTACACACGTAGCAAAAAATGCTTTTTTCATCAAAATCCGAACTTAAGTCAAATGAAAAACACGCATTAGGTGTTTTTAGGAATATTCCTAATGGTATTTTTTGTTAGAGAAATTGTTCTGTTTGTAAAATACCCATTTTTTCAAATAATCTTAAATATCACTAAGTTAGATTGTAATTTTGATTTTTTGATAAAGATCAAGTTTTTGAGTTAAAAGTACTACTTATTTAGTATTGCGCTAAGTCTAATGATTATTTCCGCTTACTTAGATTACGTGTTAAAGAGGTTCAATACAGTTGAATTATCAAAAAGTCATTATGTAATAAGAGCATTATATTGCGGTTTTTGTGATTTTTTATTATTTATATCTCCATCTAACGTTTAAAGTGTTTTCCATATCTTATCCAACCTAGACTCTTCCGCTGATAAAATGCATATTATTGAATTTTTATTTTATCTTAAGTGTGTATTTATCTTTTTTAAATAAATTTACTCTCCACTCGAGTTAATAGGTGTTGAGAATAACAATTCGATATTAAATTTTATTAATTTATCAAAGCCCTAATCTGATTATCAAGTAAATATATAAATTTAATTTATTAATTTCGGTTTTTTTTAGTTGTTGTAGCTATATTATTTTGTAATGGAATTACTAGAAAAAGTGTCTAAATGTAAATAAAATAATTAAATTTGACTTAAATGTTAAATATGTATTTTTTATTTAAATCTAAAATAAAGTAAAATAATGGTTTAATTCACTATATGTTACGTTATTGCATTAGTGTTCATCTGCTTTTGGCTCTCAATATGACTTATTAGGTGTGTATTGTATATTGAAAAATTCAATCGATAAGCCACTTACAATAGGTGTTATCTATTAATCAATTGATTGATGAAAGTAAAAAACGATTTAATGTTCCTTAAGTTTTTATGTATCCTCTGCTCCGAATTATATGGTCGCTTAGATTGTTGGTTCAAAAATAGAATAAGTTAAGTCATACGTCTTCGTGCATTTAAAGCTATTCACTAAAGATAAAAATATGCTTACTTCTGACTGTATCTAAATACGGTCGGTTTCTGTTTTTGCATTTACCGTACGAGATAAAAGGCCATGTAATAAATTTTTTCTAAACAAATAAAAAAATCATATTAGGAATTAAAAATGAAAAAAGTATTACTGACCGCTATCACAGCAGCAGTTTTTGGTGTTACTACAGCAAACGCAGCAACAGCAGTTGGCGGTGGTCAAGTTAACTTCAACGGTAAAGTTATGGATGTATCTTGTACGGTTTCTGTTGATGGGCAAGGCAGCGATGCTACCGTTTATTTGGCGCCAGTTTCTTTAAAAGAAATTAAAGAAACTACAGCAAGCACCATTTTAAAACCAAAAACGTTTGCTATTGAAATTGGTAAATGTTTACAAGGTACTCAAGCTGTGACCGATACCGCTAAGCTGGGCGTTAGATGGACCGGTGGTAACTTAGCTGCAAATACTGGCGGTAACTTAGCAAATACCGTTGTTAATGGAGCTCAAAAAGTTCAATTAGCACTGTCAACTGACGGTAAAGCAAACAAGAAAATCTATCCTGGTGATGCTGGCCAACCGCTTGTTACGGGTGAAAAAAATGGTGAAAATGCACGTTTCACTTATTTCGTCGGCTACATCTCTGAAACCCCAACTGAAGCAACTGCGGGTGAAGTTCAAAGCTACGCAACCTACGAAATTACTTATAACTAATTCATAGGTTAGTTTTTATCTTATTTTTTGATAAAAACGTTGAGTCTGTAAGCGGTGGATATACAGCCGCTTTTTCTTTTTAGAGGTCTACATGAAAGCCATCCTTTTTTGTGTCTGTTTACTGTCTAGCATGACCGTCTTTGCGAATAATATTATTGTTAATGGAACACGTTTTATTTATTCGGGTGATGAAAAAGAAATTACGGTACAGCTAAATAACAGTGCAGACCGCCCCGCAATGGCCCAAGCATGGCTTGATACTGGTGACGCATCTGAAACTCCAGACACCATAAAAACTCCATTTCAGCTTACTCCACCAATTTCACGCGTTGAAGCGAAAGGTGGACAAACTATTCGTATTAAATTGATGGATAAGTCTGCCATTCCACAGGATAGAGAATCCTTATGGTGGCTGAATATTTTAGACATTCCACCGATGGTTAAAAATAAAGCTGAAGAAAATCAAAATGTACTGCAACTGGCGATCCGTTCTCGTTTTAAATTTTTTTATCGCCCAGTAGGACTTGGTAGCCGCGAGCTGGCACCAGAACAGCTGGTTGTTAAATCAGTTGGCAGCAACCTTAATATCGACAATCCAACGCCATACTTTATTACTATTACAAAAATTTCTACAGATGGTGCTAATGGATTAAATGATAAAACAATTTTTTTAGAGCCTAAAAGTCAATTAACAGTTCCGATTAAAAAGCCTTTAGGGTCAGGAATGGCAATTATTATCAATAATATCAATGACTATGGTTCTGATGTTACGGTAAAAACCACCGTAAAATAGGATTAAGAAATGATTCAGAGAGAGTTAAAAAATAAATATTCAAACATACTCTCAGTGGCTAGTGTGGTCACAGTCTGTGCGTTGCCGACTTTTTCTGCTTGGGGTGAAGAAGAGACAGCCTATGAATTTAACAGCGGTTTTATCATCGGAAGCCAAGAAAATGTCGACTTAGAGCGCTTCAATGCCACAGGTATTAGTCCAGGAAAATATTCTGTTGATGTGTATACCAATGGTAATTGGAAAGGGCGTTTTGAACTCGATTTTGTGGCTAAACAAAATGGGCAGCTTGGTGCATGTTATACCCCTGCCTTATTAGCTGATTTTGGTATTAATGTTGAGCAGTTTACCTCCAATCCAGATGTGAAAACCCAACAATGTTTATTCCTGAATGAGTGGAATAGTGACCAAGATGTGGTGGATACATTTCACACATCGACATTGCGTGTTGATATTTCAGTACCTCAAATTTATGAGCAAAAATCATCTCGAGGCTATGTTTCTGAACAATTTTGGGATACAGGGATCCCTGCGTTAAATCTAGGTTATATGAGCAATTACTATAACAGTCACTCTAATGGTTCTAATGATGCAAGTGCCTATCTAGGATTAAATGCAGGCTTTAGCTACGATGGTTGGTTACTTAAACATATTGGTCATTTAAGTTGGCAGCGGAGTAATGGCGCCCAATGGAACAGTAACCAAACTTATCTACAAAGACCTATCGCATCGTTGAAGTCAAAGGCGACAGCCGGTCAGTTTTATACTGATGGTGACATGTTTGATAGTGTGAGTTTATTAGGTGCCAAAATTGCTACCGACGATACGATGTATCCCGATAGCATGAACTCGTTTATCCCGGAAATTAGAGGGATTGCCCAAAGTAATGCTTTAGTAACAGTAAAACAAAATGATGTCGTTCTTTATCAAGCCTCGGTGCCTCCAGGCCCATTTAACCTCACTGATGTTTACCCATCGGGGTCGGGTAATGACTTAGTCGTGACTGTGAAAGAAGCGGATGGAAGTGAATCATCATTTAGCGTGCCTTATACCTCATTAGCCCAGCTAGTACGTCCAGGTTATACCCGTTATCAGTTTTCAGGAGGAAAAGCAGATACCGATGGTTTGAGCAATCGACCCTTTATTATGCAAGGTACGTTACAGCACGGACTAAATAATACGTTCACATTATATGGTGGCGTTACCGCATTTGATGATTATCAAGCTTATTTGATTGGTACAGGGGTGAATACGGTTATTGGTGCAGTGGCGTTTGATCTTACCCAATCTCGAATCGTGTTCAATAATAAAACAGAATTGGGACAAAGCTATCGTTTTACGTTTAACAAAATGTTTTCGCAAACAGATACTAATCTGGTTTTAGCTGCTTACCGTTATTCAACTGAAGATTATTACAGCCTGTCAAATGCATTATATGCGATTGATTATGATAAAAATGGTAAGGATAGATCACTAGGTCGTGAAAAAAATGGTTTCAGTTACACAATTAACCAAAATCTACCTTATGATTTAGGCAGTTTCTATTTTACGGGGCGTATTTCGAGTTATTGGGATCGCTCAGGGATAGAAAAACAATTTCAGTTGAATTATAACAACCAGTTTGATCGTCTTTCGTACGGTATTTCATTAATGAGAGTGTATGCAGACAATTCAGAAAGAAGCCAAGATGACCGAGTAAGTTTAAACCTCAGCTTTCCTCTTTATTACGGTAATAGAAACTATACCTCAATTACCTCAAATACGGTTTTCAATAACGAAAAATTTGGTTCCTCTCAAGTTGGGGTCAGTGGCGCACTTGATGCGGATAACTACTGGACCTATGGTCTGAATACATCATTAGAAAATGGTGGCAATAATAATTTTGCAGTGAATACTGGCTACCAAACTTCATTGGTGAATACAAATGCCAACTATAGCCAAGGACAAGGTTATCGCCAATATGGTGTCTCAGCAAATGGTTCGATGATCGTCCATTCGGGGGGGGTGACGCTATCCCCAAATACATCATCGACAGTTGCATTGATTGAAGCTAAAGGCGCTGAAGGGGCATTAGTTATCGGGGCTCATGGAACCGCAATCGATAGCCACGGTTATGCTATTGCTCCCTATGTTAGACCTTATCGTACTAATAATATTGAGATTGATCCAAAAGGTAGCTCTGATGACATCGTATTCAGCAATACGAATGAGCAAGTTGTCCCTTATGAAGGCAGTGTGGTGAAAGTGACCTTTAACACAAAAGCTGAAAAAACAACTGTTTTTCATGTTGTCAGATCCGATCATAAACCGATGCCTTTTGGTGCAAATGTTGTTAATGCGAACGATGAATATATCGGTATTGTTGGGCAAGGTGGCACCGTCTTTATTAACAATGAAGATGCAAAAATAGCAACGATTAAGTGGGAAAATGGGCAATGTTCATTTTCACTAGAGGCTGGAAATAGTCAGGAGAGTTTATGCCACTAATAAATCAATGGCGTTTGTTGATTGGAATGGGGGCTCTCTTTGCGGCAAGTCATGCCTCTGCGCATATGACCGGATATAGCCATTGTGATAGGACGCGTGAACCTACCTATCAGCTGGATATGGATATGGGACGAATTGTTGTTGACCCAAATTTAGCTGTAGGTGGGGTGATTGCGAGAAAAAGCTGGTCGTTACGTTCATCCTCCAATGACGTTTATCTTACTTGCTATGGTCGTAATGACCTTGATGCTGAAATTGTCATGCCTGGATTAAGAGATATTGGTAGTCGTATTTATCAATCGAGTGTTCCGGGGATTGGCATGAGATTTGAACGTGCTGGCCAAGTAAGCATGACATACCCTGATACATATACTGTTAATGGTGGTAGATGGGGAACAAACTACTACTTAGCGGGTTCAACATTTACTTTAACATTGATAAAAACCGCAGCAGTAACAGGATCTGGCTCAATTGCGAAAGGGGAATATACTCGGTATGGTGATAGAAATAGTTATAGCCCTATTTTAACAACGTCATTAACAGCAAATGCAATTACAATTGTGTCTCCTTCTTGCATGATTGAAAGTGGTAAAAATCAAAATGTTTATCTTGAAACAATTAAACGATCTCAATTGACTGGACGAGATACTGTTGCGGGAACAAAGAATTTTGATATTGTTTTAAGATGCAGTGGTGGAACAACAGCCTCTGGCTACGCAAATATTAAAATGGATTTTAGTGGTAATCATTCAGTAAGTGCAGTGGAAGGTGTATTAAAAAATGAAGCAACAGGCTCCAATGCAGCTAAAGGTGTCGGTATTCAAGTTATTGAAAGAAAAAGTTATGCCCCAATTAACTTTGGGAAAATTTATGATGTTGGAAGATTAACGAATACTCAAGAAAGAACCTATGTTTTGGAATATGCTGCACGCTATTTTCAATATGATAGTTATGTCTCAACAGGGGAAGTGAGATCTCATATGGTTTTTGATATTACTTACGATTAATATGGTTATTTTCTATTTTTAGATATTCAAATAAACAATTTAAATAAAACCATAAAAGTGGCCTATATAAATATAGGCCATTTCTTTTTCTAAATTTAATATCTAAATTCGATTATTTATATTTGATGTTTTGTTGAAACGATGACGCTTTCTGCTGCATATTGTAATTCTTTATTCGTTATATCAAAAGGGACTTGTTCGTTATCATTATCTTCATTCTTATATCCTTTGAAAAACCACTCAATAGGACACATTAAAATGTCTGCAATATCAAGTAGATGGTCTATTGGGATTTTGTTTATTCCATTTTCATATCGGGATATTTGCTGTTGACTTAAATTTAATTTACTCGCTAAATTTGCACCTGACAAACCTAACTCTTTTCTTCGGTTTTTAATTCTAGTACCGATGATACTATGAATGTCCATATGACATACTCAACTTATTATAAAGGTTTTTATTATTCGTTTGTGTTATATATTATATTAAATTAAAAGAGAATTTAAAAGCTATAGATATAACAAAAACGGTTTTTATTTTTTTTAGGAACTATCTGTTGATTATATGTTTCATTATGTAACACATAATTATTTCAGGGTTATTTTGAATAGTCTTAATGGGATTAACAATAAGAATATACCGCTATAATTATAAGGTTAAACCTGTTTGTTAAGCGATTAGAAACGAATTTCTCCATGTAAAAAACAAGTTTTTTGTCTATTTATATAGATAATATGTTTCACTTTGAAACTAATTGCATTGGCAAATTTCACTGATTTATTTTTTAAATTAAAATAATTTAATCAACGACATATGTAATTATTATAAAATGGATGAGGTCTTACCACTATTGTTATATTTATAATAAAAATTATATTTTGTTGCTTTCATTATGATTAAATTTTTTATTTTTTATTTTTTTTGTTATTTAAAAAATAAACTAATGATATTAGTGAATGAAACTTTATTTATTGCTACAACAAAGGTAAATATAAAGTATACTGTAATGAGATCGTTGGTTTTTTATCACATAATTAGTGAGGTTCTCATGAAATTGTATATCTATGATCATTGTCCTTTTTGTGTACGTGCGAGAATGATTTTTGGTTTTAAAAAAATAGCAGTTGAGGAAATTATTTTACTCGATAGTGATATAGAAACACCAACTAAGATGATCGGGCGTAAAATGGTACCTATTTTACAAAAAAATGATGGTAGCTACTTGCCTGAAAGCCTAGATATCGTTCGCTACATTGATCAATTAAAAGAGCCTCAATATGCAAGCGGTGAAATGAGCACTGAAATTGATAACTGGTATAAAGCCGTATCATCGACAGTATCAAAACTAGTCACTCCACGTTTCACTGAGTCTGAATTTCCAGAGACAAATACCCCTGAGGCTAAAGCGACCTATATCCAGCGCGTGAGTAAGTTTCATGGGGATTTAGACGTGCTGAGAAAGGAAACTCATACATTACTTATCGAGCTTGAACCTCATATGGATTTATTAGATTTGTGGTTAGAAAAACGAGATGTAAATACCGTGGATATTAATGACTTTATTATCTTTCCAGTACTGCGTAGCTTAAGCATTGTGAAAGAAATTTCATTTAGCACAAACATTCATAATTATATGAATAAAATTTCTAAAGCCACAGAGATTAATTTGCTTTTTACACAGGCTAGGTAACATTTTTATCTAGTACAGAATAAAATAAAAAAAACCACATTCTTTAGTTGGAATGTGGTTTTTTATTTTTTTATAAATTAAAAATCATTGCATATAGTCACTTAATGTATACACAAGTTTATAATGACCTTGTAGGAGAACTAAGCGATTCTTGGTTAATTCCACTGTAGCACCCTCCGTTAACATGCGATTTATTATCGAATCCCAGCGCGAGAGATCTTCATCAACACATTGTAACTCTGTCTTAGTTAGTGACTTTACTTTTAGCGTAGTATTATCAAATGTCCCCATGCCATTAAAGTCATTACACATAGAAGCAGAGACAAACATTTTCTCTCCAAATGAAATGGCTGGGGCTATTTGCTTATTTCTTACTTTTTTACCATTAACTTCAGTAAGCACAAAATTATGGTGCATTAACTGTTGCTCTAGGGATTGATGACTATTACCCGCATTGACTTGGTGCGTCTGGCACGCACCAAGTAGTAAGCCTAATAACGTAAGAGGGATTAATCTTTTCATCCTAACTTGTCCAACTAAGGCTTAACAATATTTGGGCAAATCTCACCGCGGCTGACTTGCTGGATATTATTTAACGTTGTTAAACTGATGCTCGTTAAGGCTTCTTCAGTTAAAAATGCTTGATGTCCAGTGAACAAAACATTATGACAGGATGATAAGCGACGGAAGATATCATCTTGAATAACGTCATTTGACTTATCTTCAAAGAACAGGTCGCGTTCATTTTCGTATACGTCCATGCCTAATGAACCGATTTTTTGCGATTTTAATGCGCTAATTGCAGCGACTGAATCAATCAATGCACCACGGCTAGTGTTAATGATCATAACCCCTGGTTTCATCTTATTAAATGCTTTTTCATCTAATAAATGATGGTTTTCTGGTGTCAAAGGGCAGTGTAGGGAAATAACATCGGATTGTTGGTATAGCGTGTCCAGATCGACATATTCTGCACCAAGATCCAAGACAGCTTGGTTTGGATATGGGTCATGGGCAAGCAGGCGCATTCCAAAGCCTTTTAAAATTCTCAAGGTTGCTTGACCGATTTTGCCTGTACCAATAATTCCCGCTGTTCGGTTATGCATGTTAAACCCGGTCAAACCCTCTAAGGAGAAATTGGCATCTCGGGTGCGCTGATATGCACGGTGAATTCGTCGATTCAAGCACAGCATCATACCAACAGCGTGTTCGGCTACCGCTTCTGGGGAGTATGCTGGAACACGAACAACATCAATACCTAGTTCATTAGCAGCATCTAAATCAACGTTGTTAAACCCTGCGCAGCGCAATGCCAAAATTCGAATATTGAGAGCAGCTAGCTCCTCTAAAACAGCACGGTTAGCTTCATCATTCACAAAAATACACACTGCATCGGCACCAACGGCGTTTTTGGCAGTCTGAACAGTTAGTGGGAAATCAAAGTATTCAATATTAAAATCAAATTTTGATTGACGATTAACCTGTTCCATATGTTTGCGATCATACTGTTTGGTACTATAAGAAACAATTTTCATCAGAGGGACTCCATAATTCATAGGAACCAATAAATAACAGGTAGGTAAAAGTAAAAACCTACTAATAGATAAGTTCAGAATAAGACAATTGGTAGTGTAAATCATCTATAAATTCAGAAAATATCTATCTGTTTACTTTCGATTTTCGTTTATGCTTTATGTTTAACAATGCAATACTATTATTGAGTTAAAAGTAGCCAAGCCATAAGAAGTATTAACATACGAGTGAAGTATATGTTTAAACAAGGACGCAGTTAATGATCAGGGCTCTTAAAATACTACTCTGTTTACTTGGAGTTAGCTTTGCGCTCTTAGTCTTACTGTGGACCACGTTTTCTCGCTGGGTACCCATTGTCGCAAATCACTTTTTACCGCATCCCGTGACGCTGTCACTTTCTGATCCTCAGTTAGTGGGGCGGCAAATACAATTCCCGCAGATAAGAATAACGGTAGACAATTGTTCTATCGCCAATTTGGACAACACTCGTATTTCATTTTTTCCACTACGTATAAATATTGATGGTTTAAACCTTGCAGCAGAGTGCATGGATAAAATCAAAACCGATGATAATTCACCAACAGAACCCACCAATATTTCTGACCTATTGAATTCAATCCCAAAGTTTTCACTGGTAATAGAGAGTATTAATTTACAGTCATGGGAAAAATACCAAGGTAGTCTTTGGTTGCGTCGTACAGATGACGCTAAATTAGCGCTAGATTATCGAGGAAAAAATATATCCTTATCCTCATTAATTACACCGTCGGGACAACTCTTGACCAATGAGTTTTTTATAAATTTGCCTCAAGATACACTCCCGAACGATCCGCTTAACCCAACTAAAGTATCGAATATTGAACCTCAGCGCATTGAATTAACAGCTCAACTAGCGTTACCTCTAACCAGCGAGCAAATGCCTGAAACGGGAGATATTACTGCACATTTTAAATTGGTGGAGCTGGGTAAACGTTTAGAAGCCAAACTTCATTGGCAACGCGACCAAGGTTTACTCTCAGTCACAGATGTGGAGTTTCAGCGAGAGTTATTTTACCTACCTTGGCAAATATCGGCTTCTCAATTGATCGTTTCAGATGGACGATGGAACTGGCAGGATGCGGAAATTCCGTTGCATGGCGGCATTGCATTTCAAATTGACCACTGGAATCAAACTATCAATGAAATGAAGGTTTCGGGTCGATTAAATATGCTGACGGATGCTAAAAAAGGTAAAGCTAACGTTGTACTAACGGTTGAGCCTAGCCATATTAATTTACTCAATGCGGATATTAACTTCAGGCTATATGGACAAGTTAAATATGATGACATGGTGCTGGACATTAATTTACCTGCAAAAATTGCAGGTCAGATAGTTTCTCCGACGGTTGCATTTTTGCCCGGTTCTTTAATGAGAGCCTATGGACAAGTGACACCGACAATTTTACTCAATGAAATACGTTTACCGCTAGCGGGCACTCGTTTGAGTGCCGAGGGAATTTCAGGGCGTTTACAGGCCATTGTGAAAGTGAAAGAACAGTATTGGGGGGATTTTGTCGTTCATTTAGATGGAACGGCAAATAGATTCAATATTGATAAAGGAAAGTGGTTTTGGAATTATTGGGGAAATGCGCAATTACCGACATTGGCTGCTCGTTGGGATATCAAAGGAAATGGAAGCTGGCAAGATACACAACTAACGCTAAATAGCCTAACAACGGGATTTGACCAGATCAAATACGGCTTACTTTCGATGAGCTCGCCACGTTTAATTCTTACACAACCTCTAATTTGGCAGCGGGATGAAAGTAAAGCTAATTTCCACGGTTCATTACAATTAACCAGCGACAAAATGCAATTTGGCGTAGACAGTTATTTACCGAAAACAACGGTCAATGCTGACCTAACAGGTCAATCTCCTGCAAGTTTTCAATTAAAAGGGGATTTAAGTACTCAACAAGTTGGGCCTATCGTAATATTTGGGCGTTGGGATGGCGAGCGTCTAAGAGGGGAAGCGCGTTGGCCTGAGCAATCGGTCACTGCATTTCAGACATTAATTCCTAAAGATCTTGGAATAGAATTACGGCAAGGAAAGCTATTCTCTCAGGCTGCATTTTCTATCGCTCCTGAGAGTGGATTTATTGCAGGCGGACACTGGCGTGTTGCGAATACCAGTCTCTGGTTAAAAGATGGTGAATTAAATGGATTAGATTTTGTCCTCCCATGGAAATTGCACAATAGCACTTGGACGCTGGGTGAAAAATCTCCGGTTGAATTACGGATTAAACATGTTTCTAACTTGTTTGAGTTTACAGATATTAAAGCTGATTTATCCGGAACTTATCCACCTACTGAAACAACGCCAATACAGTTAAGTAATGTGGGTTTTAAAATGCTGGGGGGAGAGGTTAATTTAGATTTATTACGTTGGCCTCAAAACAAACCCGCTACCATTAGTGTTCATGACGTGGAACTCAGCGAATTATTTACCAAGCTTAAAGTTTCTCAGTTTGCGGTTTCCGGTCGAGTTAATGGACAATTGCCTTTTTATTTGAACAACCCTGAATGGATTGTTCGGGGTGGCTGGTTGGAAAATAGTGGCCCACTAACACTGCGTTTAGAAACAGATTTTGTTGAATCTATTGCTAAAGATAATATCTCTGCGGGTTCAGCGATTGGTTGGTTGCAATATTTAGAAATAGAAAAAAGTCGCACTGATGTTAATTTAACCAACTTGGGGCTATTAACAATGTCGACTATTCTTGAAGGATATAACGCCCGTGAGGCGAAGAAACGTGAAGTTCACTTAAATTACCACCATGAAGAAAATGTTTTTCAATTATGGCGTAGCTTACGCTTTGGTAGTGGCTTAGAAGAGTGGTTGGAAAAAAATCTGTGATTCTGTAATAAAGAAAGGATGAACGTGAAAACATTAAAATTAGTAACAGTGATGGCAATGGTTGCAGGGTTGACAGCTTGTTTACGGGTAGAAGTTGCAAC
The DNA here is from genome assembly GCF_000156395.1 of Providencia rustigianii DSM 4541. Lineage (GTDB taxonomy): Bacteria > Pseudomonadota > Gammaproteobacteria > Enterobacterales > Enterobacteriaceae > Providencia > Providencia rustigianii. Next base: position 493,556 of record NZ_GG703817.1, on the reverse strand, counting down.
ACCAGATAAACCTATTAATATCAATATGAATGTTAAGATTGAACATGAAATTCAGATCAAAGCGGACCGACAAGTCGAGGAACTGCTGAAAGAAAATAGTGACTTATTTGGTGAGGTTCACAGCAAATGATAAATTTGATTAAAGTGATTATATTATTCTCGGCCTTTAGCATATTTTCTGCATTTGCTCTGACCGTGGACGAAGGTAAAAACCAAGGATTAATTGGAGAAACATTCTCAGGATATTTAGCCGTTGTCGATCCCAATAACCCAGAGGCGAAGGTATTGATTGAACAAATCAACGCAGAAAGAAAAGTAAAATACGATGAAATCGCAAGAAAGAATAACTTAAAAACCAACGATGTTGCGAAACTTGCAGGGCAAAAGCTGGTGGATCGTGCAGACAAGGGAGAATATGTACGAGGCATTAATGGGCAGTGGGTAAAGAAAAAATAAAAATGCGCACATCATTGTGCGCAGATAGGTAACAGACTAAATCTAACAAGGCGTTTTGTTATGCAATCAGAGCATCAATATGAGATTTAGCTTGTAACTGAGCAGTTTCCGCTGATTCCGGGCCTAATGCAGTTCCTTCAGCAAAAATAAATTCAATATCAGTAATCCCAATAAAATTTAAAAACAGTGTTAAATAAGGCACGATAATATCGGTTGGGGTATCTCTATAAATACCACCACGACTCGTCAAAATATATGCACGCTTACCCTTTAATAGCCCGACAGCACCTTGTTCTGTATATTTAAATGTTTGCCCAGAGCGAGCAATAAAATCAAAATAATGTTTCAGTTGAGATGGGATCGTAAAATTGTACATTGGCGCGGCAATCACAACGACATCACTTTGCTTAAGTTCAGCAATTAATTGATTCGACAGTTCCAAATGTGCTTGTTGTTCAGCGGTTTTAGTGTCACTCGGTGCAAAAGCTGCTAAAATTTCACGATCAATGGCTGGGACGGGGTCATTAACTAAATCTCGAACAGTAATCTCATCAGCCGGATTTTTTGCTTTCCATTGCTGAATAAAATAATCAGCCATTTTGTTACTGTGCGAATAGTCTGCCAAAATGCTGGATTTTAATAATAATACGTTACTCATTGTTTCCCTCGAAATCGGTGTAACTCTCTATCTATTAACGATAATGATACTCGACATAGGGTAGATTGATAGGAAGATTTTTAGAAGACTAGGTTCAAAAAAATTGATGGTATTTTCATGAAATAACTAAAATTACAAAATAAAACTAAATATTATCTTTAGTCAGCGTAGGGGAAGTTTAACTTGCTGATGATGTAATGAATTGAAATATAAGGATTAGAGAATGGACCCCATTCTATCGACACTCAATGCTGAAATTGAACAAACTTCAATACGTGACCAATGGCTGCTCAAAAAAAGAATCCATGGAATTGCTAAAATACAAGATCAAAAATCGCGTATGGCGGTTATTGAAGTCATTAAAGGGGATATTGAAAAGGCTAAGCAAAAAGTTGAAAAAAAATGCCTTAATGTCCCCAAAATTATTTATCCCGATAATTTGCCCGTTAGCCAGAAAAAACAAGTCATTCTAGAAGCAATACAACATCATCAAGTGGTGATTATTGCAGGTGAAACTGGCTCAGGTAAAACGACTCAGATACCTAAAATTTGTCTTGAATTAGGTCGAGGAATTAAAGGCTTTATTGGGCATACTCAACCAAGGCGACTCGCTGCTCGTTCAGTTGCCTCACGATTAGCTCAAGAGCTAGAGTGCGAGCTGGGTACTAACGTAGGTTATAAAGTTCGTTTTAGTGACCAAGTTGGTGAAACAACTCAAGTTAAGTTGATGACCGATGGTATTTTACTCGCTGAATTACAGAATGATAAATTACTCCTGCAATACGATACAATTATCATCGATGAAGCCCATGAACGTAGTCTAAATATCGATTTTATATTGGGATATTTACGTCAATTATTACCTAAACGCCCTGACCTTAAAGTGATTATTACTTCTGCGACGATTGATCCTGAGCGTTTTTCTCGTCATTTTGGCCATGCGCCAATTGTTGAGGTTTCAGGGCGTACTTATCCTGTGGAAGTCCGTTATCGCCCAATTATGGGGGATGACAATGACAGTGAGCGGGATCAAATTGATGGCATTATCGATGCTGTGAATGAGCTAGGTCGAGAAAGCCCTGGCGATATTTTGATATTTATGAGCGGAGAGCGAGAGATCCGCGATACCGCTGATGCACTAACTAAGTTGCAATTACGTCACACGGAAATACTCCCATTATTTGCGCGACTGTCTAACAGCGAACAAAATCGGATTTTCCATCCTCATGGTGGGCGCCGCATAATTTTGGCAACTAACGTTGCGGAAACCTCATTAACAGTTCCAGGTATCAAATATGTGATTGATACCGGTTATGCTCGAATTAGCCGCTATAGTTATCGTACTAAGGTACAGCGCTTACCCGTTGAAGCTATTTCTCAAGCCTCAGCGAATCAACGTAAGGGGCGTTGTGGACGTGTTTCTGATGGTATCTGTATCCGATTGTATTCTGAAGAGGATTTTCTTTCTCGTCCTGAATTTACCGATCCTGAAATTTTAAGAACTAACCTAGCATCGGTCATTTTACAGATGACTTCGATTGGTCTTGGGGATATTGCTGCTTTTCCATTCGTAGAGGCACCGGATAAACGTAATATCCAAGATGGTGTCAAACTGCTGGAAGAGTTAGGGGGAATTCAGCCACATAAAGAGGCTGATAAAGGTTATCGTTTAACGGATGTAGGACGCCAATTGGCGCAACTGCCCGTAGACCCACGTTTAGCACGTATGGTGATTGAAGCCAGAAAATATGGTGCAGTGAGAGAAACCATGGTGATTGTATCGGCATTGTCGATCCAAGACCCACGTGAAAGACCTCTTGATAAGCAGCAAGCGGCTGATGAAAAGCATCGTCGTTTTCACGATAAGCAATCCGATTTCATGGCATTTTTAAACCTATGGGACTATCTAAAAGAACAACAAAAAGCATTGTCCAATGCTCAGTTTAGAAAAATGTGCCGTCAGGATTTTCTCAACTATCTACGAATTAGAGAGTGGCAGGACTTGTACACTCAATTAAGACAAGTCGTTAAAGAACAAGGTATTGCAATCAATAGTGTGGAGGCTGACTTCCGTAGTATTCATGTTTCTCTATTAGCTGGTTTGCTATCTCATATTGGGCAAAAAGATGCGGAAAAACATGAGTTTACTGGGGCAAGAAATGCTCGCTTTACGATATTTCCAGGTTCTGGATTATTTAAAAAACCGCCAAAATGGACAATGGTTGCAGAGCTAGTTGAAACTTCGAAACTTTGGGGGCGAATTGCGGCGGCGATCGACCCTGAATGGATTGAACCACTTGCTGGGCATCTCGTTAAGCACCATTATAGTGAACCTCATTGGTCAAAATCAGAAGGCGCGGTAACGGCTTCTGAAAAAGTGACATTGTATGGCTTGCCTATTGTTGCATCCCGCCAAGTGAATTATGGATCGATTGATCCATTATTATGTCGTGAATTATTTATTCGCCATGCACTAGTTGAGGGTGATTGGAATACTCGCCACGCCTTTTTTAAAGCGAATTTAAAGTTACTATCTGAAGTTGAGGATTTAGAACATAAATCGCGACGTCGCGATATTCTCGTGGATGATGAAACGTTATTTGCGTTCTATGACCAGCGAATTCCTAATGATGTGATTTCATCTCGTCACTTTGATAAATGGTGGAAAGATGTCTCAAAACAGCAACCAGACTTGCTTAACTTTGAGAAAAATATGCTCATTAAGGAGGATGCGGGAAATGTGTCATTACTCGACTATCCTAATTATTGGTACCAAGGTGAATTAAAATTCCGCTTAAGTTACCAATTTGAGCCGGGAACTGATGCTGACGGTGTCACGGTACATATCCCATTAGCGATTTTAAATCAGGTTCAAAATATTGGTTTTGACTGGCAAGTTCCGGGGTTACGTCATGAATTAATTGTGGCAATGATTAAATCATTACCTAAACCGATTCGCCGTAACTTTGTTCCAGCACCGAACTATGCTTCAGCATTTCTAGAGCGAGTACCCAATCCAGAGGGCAGTGTGCTGGATAAGCTTGAACGCGAATTGCGTCGCATGACAGGTGTGACAGTTGAAAGAGAAGCTTGGCAGCTAGATCAATTGCCTGTGCATTTAAAAATGACGTATCGAGTTGTTAACGATAAAAATAAAACCATCGCGGAAGGGCAAGATCTTGATGCACTAAAAGATAGTCTCAAGGAAAAAGTGCAAGAAACCTTATCTGAAGTGGTTGATGACGGTATCGAACAGAGCGGTTTGCATATCTGGAGCTTTGGTGAATTACCCCAACGCTATGAGCAGAAACGAGGTGGGTACTCGGTGAAAGCTTATCCAGCGTTGGTGGATGAAAAAAACAGCGTTGGTATTCGTGTTTTTGAAACTGAATTTGAGCAACAACAAGCCATGTGGGCTGGAGTGCGCAGATTACTGTTATTAAATATTCCTTCACCAATTAAATATCTCCATGAAAAATTACCTAATAAGTCAAAATTAGGTCTCTATTTTAACCCGTATGGTAAAGTGCTGGAGCTGATTGATGATTGTATTGCTTGTGGTGTTGACCAACTGATTGATAACTATGGTGGCGCAGTTTGGAATGAAGAGCAATTTGAAGCATTGAAGGAATATGCCCGTGCTGAACTTAACGATGTCGTGGTTAACATTGCGAAGCTAGTTGAACAAATTTTAACATCGGTGTTTGCTATTAATAAGCGCCTAAAAGGTCGTGTTGATTTCTCGATGGCGTTAGCCTTATCTGATCTAAAAGCACAAATGTCAGGGTTAGTATTTAAAGGTTTTGTGACAGAGCAGGGCTGGAAACGATTACCAGATATCCTTCGTTATTTGAACGGTATTGAACGTCGTTTAGAAAAACTGGCCATTGATCCGAATCGTGACCGTGCGCAAATGAGTAAAGTTGAGCATGTGCAAAATATGTGGCAGCAATGGATGGGCAAATTAACTCCTCTACAGAAAAAATTACCCGAGGTTCAAGAAGTGCGTTGGATGATTGAAGAGCTACGGGTGAGCCTATTTGCACAGCAATTAGGGACGCCATATCCAATCTCCGATAAACGGATTATCCAGACGATGGAAAGCTTGAGCCAGCAATTATAGATCATTGATTTAATTTTATTAAAATGCACCGGCTTTCAATAAGCAGGTGCGTTTTTTATTCTTGCTTACTTATTTATTGTGGCTGACATTCCGGCTTTTTAGTTACAACATGCTTGTTGTTTTTTAAACAAAAGATACCTGCAACACCGTAATTGATTTTACGATCTCAAGTTAACCAGTAAAGCATGGGCGTTTAGAAAAATAACTAGAAGTAAAGACAGCTAAATAGAGTCCGGAGTGAAGGGCGTTTGAAATATAGGAGGGTACTAAGTCCAAATGAGAACTTAGTACCTTTTAAACTCAAAGCTAGGTTAAGAGATAATAGAGAGCGGGAACAGATGCGACAGCGATAGCTATTATCAATATTTTCTCAGCGAGTTTCAGTGGGGCTTTAGATGTTTGCTGGGAACGAGCATAGAGAAACAGTAAGATGCCTGGTGCATACAAAACAACGGATAGCATCAAGTTAATCAAACCAGAAGCATATAATAGCCATAAACCATAAATGCTAGCGACTAAGCCGACTGCAAGTAATGCTTTACTATGACGACTATAGGCTACTTTAACCAAGAATGCCCCGACTAAAAAGTAGGGAACTAAAATCATTTCAGAGGCAATAGTTAGCAATGTATTGTAGTTGCTGCCACTTAGCCAAATTAAAACCAATGACAACTGTACTGCACCATTGGTGAGCCATAAAGAAGATGACGGCGCGTCATTTTTGTTGAGTTTATTGAAAATTCTTGGGAATGATTGATATTGAGCGGCAATGTACGGTACTTCCGCCGCCATAATTGTCCAGCTCAAATAGGCGCCACAAACGGAGATAATCAAACCCGCAGCAATAATGATATCGCCGCTAGACCCAATCAAGCTCACCATCAGGGTTGCCATTGATGGGTTTTTGATCTCAGCAAGATCAGCTCTAGGCATGATCCCCAGGGAAAGTAGAGTAACTAAGATATAAATAATTAATGCAGAGCTAACGGCAAAAATGGTAGCAAGGCCCACATCACGGCGATTTCTAGCTCGGGCAGAAACGACCACCGCACCTTCAATACCGATAAAAACCCACAACGTGATGAGCATGGTATCTTTGACTTGTTGCCAGACGGGAATTCCAAGTTCTATGCCGCTAAAATCAGCATCAAAAATATCTAATTTGAAAGCAAGAAAAGCCAAAACAATGAATAAACCGAGGGGGATGAGTTTTGCCATTGTGGCAAGTTTATTGATACCCGCAGCAGTTTGTACGCCACGTAAGACCAAATAATGAACGACCCACAGTAAAATAGACTCACCAATTAAAGCCTGCCATGTATTACCATCACCAAATACAATGTTATCTGGCGTATCGGTAAAGAAGCTAATCGCAGCAAAGACAATGACTAAGTAAGATACGTTGGCAACGACGGCGCACAGCCAGTAGCCCCAGGCGGAACAAAAGCCAATAAACTCGCCAAATCCAACTTTTGCATAAGTGAATATTCCGCCATCAAGATCTGGACGTATCCTAGAAAGAAATAAAAGAGAAAATGCAAGGAATAGGATCCCGACGCCTGTGATGGACCATCCAATGATTAATGCTAATGGACTCGCCACTTCAGCCATATTCTGTGGAAGGCTAAAAACACCGGCACCAACCATTGAGCTGAGAACTAGCGCGGTTAGGGCGGTAAGGCTTAGAGTGTTTTTCAATGTATATCCTGGTTGTTCTGCAATCAAAAGTTAAAATGACGTTAAGATAGAGACTGTCGTAACTAGATTCACTATAACTGAGGATAAATCCAGTGAGATCGCCTACTAAATTAGTGTGTGGATTCTACGAATGAAATGAACCAGATGCAATGGAAAAATATGCACTTAAGCAGAAGTTTTATTCACTTTTGGTTACTAAAGGTAAACAAGTGGATACGATCGGGGGAGAATGCATTGTTTGCTTAAAATAGAGGGTACAAAAAAGCCAGTTTGTATCACAAACTGGCTTTTAGAAGAGTCTTATTAACGATTACTTAAATAGATCCGCACTAATGGTTACGCTGCCACCATTAGACTGCCATTCTCTCGTAATATGATAATATTTAGCACCTTTCGCTTCAGCACGTTTCGCTATTTGATAACGAACTTCTGGCGTATTGGTGTAATAACCAGAGAACGTGATGGAATCAAAAGGAACCATCATTGCTGCTGCGGTTTTGTTCACTTCTTCAATGACATAACCGTTAGGCAATGTCACGCTAGTGCGACCAGGTTGGCTAGATGATGTCTCAAAGAAACGACCGACCGCTTCGGTTGGCTCATCTGAACTGGCAACACCAGGAATTAATACTTTATCAGCGGCTTCGCCACCTTCCGCTAACATTGCTCGTCCGGCTTCAGAGTCAGCAGGAACAACTGCATCTTCTTTTTGAATTTGGCGTACAGGAGCGTCTTTTTTATAGATATAAGCCGTTGCTAGCGTATTACCACCATCATTCATGGCAACGTTACGCACTAAGTAGAAAGACGCAGCGCCTTTCTCTTTTGCTTTTTTAGCTAATGCTTCATATAGATCTGGTTGAGACGGGTAGAAACCACTGACAGTGACAGTATCAAAAGGTTGATATATTTTAGCGTCTGCTTTGGACATCTCTTCTATGCCATCAAATACTCGACGTTTTGATTCTTCAATCTTAGGTGCATCTTTTGCATACACATCCGCAACAACACGCATGTTGCCACTATCACCGATATCATCAAGGCTTTGAATGTAAAAGGCATTTGCCCCCATTTTATCAGCCCTACGGGAAACAGCATCGGATGCTTCATAGATAGCATTAAAACGCCCGGTGACTGTTATACGCTCATAAGGTTGTAATTCTTTAGCCTGTTTTGGCGTCAATTCAACAGCCGCTTGAGTCGCAGTTATACTTGTTAATGATAACACCGCGGCTGCGATGACCGTAGTTTTCAGCTTCATACAAAATCCTTCCGACTTGCGTAATTTATTATAAACATGCTGAATAATAGTTGTACCACATAGGCGAGATTATTACACGTAACTGTCTATGTTGTCGCATTATTTTATTTAGCGAGGACACAAATATTGGTTGACTAGTCAAATTTACCAGTTTTTTTTAAGTATCCAGTGTTTTATTGACCTAAAACTAAGATTTTCACGGTGAATTCCATTTACTGTCTTAGAAACGTGATCAATTATGGATCAATCAAGTTAATTTCAGTAGGTTATTAGAACATTTTAAAACGGTTTAACGACAAAATAAGACTTTTCTTTTTAACTAGATAGTCATATTTTGCTAATTAACTTACATACTAGATTACTTCATGCTTTAAAAAGGGAACATTATGCGTATTGGTATACCAAGAGAACGACTTGCCAATGAAGCGCGTGTTGCTGCTACACCTTCTACGGTAACTCAATTATTGAAATTGGGTTTTTCTGTGTGTGTAGAACAACAGGCGGGACATCTAGCAAGTTTTGACGATGCTGCGTATGAGCAAGTAGGCGCTGAAATTGTTGATCGTGAAACGGCACTGGCAGCAGATATTGTATTTAAAGTAAATGCACCGCAAGCCGATGAGATCTCATTATTAAAAGAAGGGGCGACTTTAGTCAGCTTTATTTGGCCGGCACAAAATCCTGATTTAATGGAGTCTTTGAAAGCACGTAATATTAATGTCATGGCTATGGATGCAGTTCCTCGTATTTCTCGAGCGCAATCTTTGGATGCATTAAGCTCGATGGCAAATATTGCAGGTTATCGTGCCATTGTTGAAGCAGCTCATGAATTTGGTCGCTTTTTCACGGGGCAAATTACTGCGGCAGGAAAGGTACCACCAGCCAAAGTGATGATTATCGGTGCTGGGGTTGCTGGATTAGCGGCCATTGGTGCAGCGGGAAGTTTAGGTGCGATCGTTCGTGCTTTTGATACACGTCCAGAAGTTAAAGAACAAGTGCAAAGTATGGGCGCAGAATTCCTTGAACTTGATTTCAAGGAAGAGGCTGGCAGTGGTGATGGTTATGCTAAAGTCATGTCGGAAGCGTTTATTAAAGCAGAAATGGAATTATTTGCAGCACAAGCTAAAGATGTCGATATTATCGTCACCACGGCATTAATACCGGGCAGACCAGCGCCAAAGCTGATCACCAAAGAAATGGTTGCCTCTATGAAGCCGGGTAGTGTGATTGTTGACCTTGCTGCACAAACAGGGGGTAACTGCGAATTAACTCAAGCAGACAAATTGGTTGTGACTGACAATGGTGTAAAAATCATTGGTTATACGGATTTACCTAGTCGCCTACCAACGCAATCATCACAGTTATATGGCACAAACCTTGTTAACTTGATGAAATTACTCTGCAAAGAAAAAAAATGGCGAAATTGACATTGATTTTGATGATTTAGTCATCCGAGGCGTCACTGTCATTAAGCAGGGAGAAATTACCTGGCCAGCTCCTCCAATCAAAGTTTCTGCGCAACCACAAGTTAAACCTAAAGCCGTAGAAAAAGTAAAAGCACCAGAGAAAAAAATGTCTCCGGTGACCAAATTTAGTCTTATGGCGTTAGCTATTATTCTATTTGGTTGGTTCGCTAACTCCGCACCTGCAGAGTTTTTATCGCATTTTACGGTCTTTGCATTGTCCTGTGTGGTGGGTTATTACGTGGTATGGAACGTAACTCATGCATTGCATACGCCGTTAATGTCGGTCACTAATGCTATCTCGGGAATTATTGTTGTCGGTGCATTATTGCAAATCGGCAGTGGTGGTTGGGTAAGTTTCTTATCCTTTATTGCCATATTGATCGCCAGTATCAATATTTTCGGTGGGTTCACAGTGACCCAACGCATGTTAAAAATGTTTCGTAAAGGATAAGGGGTAACTTATGTTGTCGAGTGGAGTTGTGACAGCGGCATATATTGTTGCTGCTATCCTATTTATTTTCAGCCTTGCAGGACTATCTCGCCATGAAAGCTCCCAACGTGGGAATACTTACGGCGTTATCGGAATGGCGATTGCATTGATTGCTACCATCATGGGACCCCATAGCGCTAATGTGGGTTGGATGATTACTGCAATGGTTATTGGTGCTGTGATTGGTATCCGCTTAGCGAAAAAAGTTGAAATGACTGAAATGCCAGAGTTAGTGGCGATTCTACATAGCTTTGTGGGTCTTGCTGCGGTACTTGTTGGCTTTAACAGCTTTATTGCAAGTGAAGGGCATGCCAATGCGGTGATGGAGAATATTCACCTAACGGAAGTCTTTTTAGGTATTTTCATTGGTGCGGTAACCTTTACTGGCTCAATTGTTGCTTATGGAAAATTATCTGGAAAAATGTCATCAAAACCGATGATGTTGCCAAATCGTCATAAATTGAACCTTGCTGCATTAGTCGTTTCATTCATTCTGTTGGTTATTTTTGTTAAAACTGACAGTGTGGGCCTGCAAGTCTTCCTGATGCTTATCATGACAGTGATTGCATTAGCTTTCGGTTGGCATTTGGTTGCCTCTATCGGTGGGGCTGACATGCCAGTCGTTGTTTCGATGCTGAACTCTTATTCAGGTTGGGCAGCTGCGGCGGCAGGTTTTATGCTGAGCAACGATTTATTAATCGTTACGGGAGCATTAGTTGGTTCTTCTGGTGCAATTCTTTCTTACATTATGTGCAAAGCGATGAATCGCTCATTTTTCAGTGTGATCGCCGGTGGCTTCGGTACCGATGGTTCTTCAACGGGCACAGAAGAAGAAATGGGAGAATACCGAGAAACAACGGCGGAAGAAGTGGCTGAAATGCTAAGAAATTCCACTTCAGTGATCATCACTCCGGGGTATGGACTAGCAGTGGCTCAAGCACAATACCCAGTTCACGATATCACAGCGAAATTACGCGAACGCGGTATCAAAGTACGTTTTGGTATTCACCCTGTAGCAGGGCGTTTACCCGGTCATATGAACGTATTATTAGCAGAAGCCAAAGTCCCTTACGACATTGTATTAGAAATGGACGAGATTAATGATGATTTTGCTGAAACGGATACGGTTTTAGTTATTGGTGCAAATGACACGGTGAACCCTGCGGCGCAGGAAGATCCAAATAGTCCAATTGCGGGAATGCCAGTATTGGAAGTTTGGAAAGCAAATAATGTCATTGTCTTTAAGCGTTCGATGAATACTGGATATGCGGGTGTACAAAACCCATTATTCTTTAAAGAAAATACCCAAATGTTATTTGGGGATGCAAAAGCCAGTGTCGATGCAATTTTAAAAGCATTGTAATAGTGAATAAAAGTTTTGATTAGAATAAACGCCCTGAAATCAGGGCGTTTTTATATCAAAATATCATGATCATTATTAATCGGATTTCGAGTAATAATAGGAGAAAATAAAAAAGCCCATAAATATGTCGATTTATGAGCTTCTACAGATTAATAAATTAATCTTTTTAATTAGTCATTTTCAGATGCATTAATTGGGCAAACAAAACCATCCGGTTTTATCGCCAATAAATCACATTTTAGTTTATCAACGACATGTTCTGCAGTATTACCAAGAAAAGCAGCTGATAGGCCTGTACGACCTAAAATCCCCAGAACGACAACGCCTGCATGTAGCTCTTCGCACATATCGGGAATGATTTTTTCCGGCAGACCTTCACGAACATGGGTAAATTTCTCATCAATACCAAATTTTTGGCGTAAGCTTTTCATGGCAATCAGATGCTGACCACGTAACGCGTTATTGTACAAACTCGGGTCAAAATCCGGTAGTTCGATAGCAATATTCATGGGGGCGATAGGGTACGCACTGACTAAATGGATATCTTGATCCTTGATAACGCGTCGAGCTAAATCTTGCGTTTTTTCGACCAATTTAATATTGAGGTCATCATGGTAAGATTCTTCATTCGACAGATTAACCGCAACCACCACGGAGCCATGGTCAGGCCAAACTTTATCTTTTACCATCCACACAGGACATGGACATTTTCTGAGCAAATGCCAATCTAACGGTGTGAAAATAATGGATTCCAAATTGTCAGTTTGGTGTGCCATTTTCAATAGTAAATCATGTTGACCGCTGATGACTTCCTGAATGATGGCTTCATAAGGCTTGTTATGCCAAATGACTTTAATTTCAATTTCAATTCCGGCTTCAATATAGAAGTGTGCTTGCTGTTTTATCCATGCTGCTTTTTGACTGATGACGCCTTTGCGCATTGCATTACGTTCTTCAGGAGAAAGTAGGGTCGTCATATCATAAGATAAGTCATAGATAGGTAAGAACGCCTTTATCCGTCCCCCATTACGCTGCACGATATAAACAGCTCGTCTTAATGCAGGTTGATCATCCTGATTTGGGTCGATTGCTACTAAAAGATTTTTATAGTCAGCCATACAGATATCCTCTTAATAAACGGATAGTTCCATATCATTAAACTATGTTATTGGGGATAAATAGGCAAGATGTGTGCTGAAAAAATAACAACGGATCACCAAGTTTGTGATCCGTCTAGAAGAGGTTAGCAAGAAACGGAATAAACTTTTCCTGCGATATCAGTCAGTTTAGTCATGTCATCGATAGTGATATATTTACCTTTAACGCTGAGCATGCCACTTTTTTGGAAACGACCTAATAAACGGCTGATAGTTTCAACGGTTAAACCAAGATAATTACCGATATCACCACGCGTCATGGTCAATCGAAACTCTCTTGGTGAAAAGCCACGTTCTGCAAAGCGATGTGAGAGGTTAAGAATAAATGCAGCTAAACGTTCTTCCGCATTTTTCTTGGATAATAAGAGGATCATTTCTTGATCTCCCTTAATTTCACCGCTCATCAGACGCATAATTTGCTGACGTAGGTTAGGCATTTTGCCAGATAAATCATCTAGCGTTTCAAATGGAATTTCGCAAACCATTGAAGTTTCTAAAGCTTGAGCAAAACTTGGGTGCTGAGTATGGATAATTGCATCAAATCCAACAAGGTCACCAGCTAAGTGGAAGCCAGTAATTTGTTCATCACCTTCTTCGGTGATGGTATAGCTTTTTATTGTGCCTGATCGGATAGCATATAAAGAACGTAATTCATCACCCGCTTTAAATAAGGCTTGGCCTTTTTGAATCGGTTTTTTACGTTCGATAATATTGTCTAGTTGATCCAGTTCATGTTCATTCAGCGTAAAAGGAATGCAAAGTTGGCTAATGCTGCAGTCCTGGCAATGAATTGCGCAACCACCAGACTGGATACGACGAACAACTCTTTTTTCTGGGATCATATTAAAAGCTCAATCAGATTAAAATTATTGATATGAGTCAATTTTAGCATAAGATATGACGACTGGTAAGTGCTATATAAGGCAGAATTGGCTTATTAAATAAAAAAGCAAAAGAAGCTAAATTTGCTAACTAAATAAGCTTAGAATTAAATGCTAATCTAAAAGATATTATTAATTCTAAAAATTGGAATATATTAAATGAAGGTATTTAACATTCAGAAAGTCGCACAAAAACATCAATTGAGTAAATACTTTCTTTGAGCAGTTTATTAGCATTAAATTAACACAAGAATAAACAAAAAAATATCATTTTATCCTATTAACCTATAAAAAGAGGACATAATGAGTAACATTTTCTCACCGTTACCCCCATTAATGACAGCCGTAGATATTATAGAGCCAGGCGATGCGGATAAACTGCAATTAATAAATATTCCACTGCCAAAACTCTCTGCTGGTTACATGATTGTAAAAGTTGAGGCAGCAGGAGTGAATCGGCCTGATATTTTTCAGCGAAAAGGCTCTTACCCACCACCTGAAGATGCTTCACCTATTATGGGCCTTGAAGTTTCAGGAACAGTAGTTGCAATGGCTGATGATGTCACACAGTGGCAGATTGGCGACCGTGTATGTGCATTAGTTGCTGGAGGGGGTTATGCAGAATATTGTTTAGTTCATCAAGATATTGCATTACCTCTCGGTAATTTAACCTTTGAAGAGGGCGCTGCAGTTCCTGAAAACTTTTTTACCGTTTGGGCCAATATGTTCCAAATTGGTCAATTAAAGCAAGGTGAAACTGTATTAATTCATGGCGGAACTTCAGGGATTGGTAGCGTTGCTATCATGTTAGCGAAAGCATTTGGAGCAACCGTGATTACGACGGTGGGGTCAGATGAAAAAGTGTCAGTCGCTAAATCTTTAGGTGCAGATTGTGTCATTAACTATCGCAATCAGGATTTTGTTTCCGTCGCACTTGAGTTCACTGCTTCTCATGGTGTGGATATCGTCGTTGACATCATCGGTGGAGACTATGTCTCTAAAAATTATATGGTGGCGGCTAAATTTGGTCGAATCATCCAAATTGGCATGATGAAAGGTAACCCAACAAACCTTAATATGATGCCGATGATGGTTAAGCGCTTACAACATACTGGGTCGACGATGCGTTCTCGTAGTATTGATGAAAAAATTCATATTGCGAAGGAGCTAAAACAGCAGGTATGGGGAATGTTACAAAAAGGTGAAATAAAACCAATCATTAACAAAGTGTATCGATTGGAACAAGTAACTGATGCTCATAATCATATGGAATCAGGTGATCTTTTTGGTAAAATTATCTTGATAAACAATTAAATAGATGATTGTTTTTTTTGAATTAGCTATTTATCAATATAATCCATTGAGAATGAAATTATTTTTCATTTATAACAAATAATTTACATTATCAAGTCTTTTTAGCGTAAATATCTCTTTACAGATAATTAATTTTTGAATTTTTGTACCTGTCCACAAATCCGAACGAAATTGAGATGTGTTTGTTAATATTTTAATGAAGATGGATTATATCTATAGACAAGTTGGCTCATTAACGGCTTGTCTACCTTTCAATATAGGTTAAGCGATATATCTCTTCGATATCATTAACAAGTTGTCATTTGACAAAGACATTCCCCCGTTATTGCACTTTCCAATGATAATAAGTTGGTCACTTAAATGCGGTTGGCATTAGCCAACTGTAGTTTGAAGGTGTAGCGATAATGAATAATTTTAACAATAAAAACATGAATGTAGATGCACTATTTCTCGGTCCTAAATCTGAAAATGCGGTTTTTTTCAGAGAAATGATGGAATATGCAATATCCGAACACATACACTGGCGGTCAGGTTATCATCCTGAAGATCCAGACTTAACAACTACAGTCGATAGATACGCACCAGAGTATAGAGATACCTTATACCGCACGGAAGGTATCCTGAATCAGCTCTCCTCTAAATTGAAATCAACATCAGTTCCGTGGTTTTCTCCCCGTTATATGGGGCACATGAATGCGGATACGCTCATGATTTCAAATCTCGCCTATGTTATGGCGATGATGTACAACCCAAATAACTGCGCCCAAGAATCCTCACCAACCACAACGGTATTAGAGATTGAGGCTGGGTTAGACCTGTGTGCCATGTTTGGGTATGACGTGCAAACATCGTGGGGACATATTACTTCCGGCGGAACAGTCGCTAACTATGAGGGACTATGGGTAGCACGTAACATTAAAACGCTACCGTTAGCAATGTCTAAACACCCTCAAGCGAAAGTTTTGCTTACTGAGACGTCTGAAACTGCCTTATTGAATATGCGTACTTGCGATGTTCTCGATTTAATCGATGAGCTAAAAAAGTTGGGATTATTCGAAGAAATTCGTGATTTGACATGCCGAGGCGCTGGCGTTGAGCAGGGCAAACTCGGAAAATTGTTAGTACCTCAATCCAAACATTACTCATGGATGAAGGCGATGGATATTTTGGGACTAGGTCAACAAAATATTGTTCAATTACCCGTCAATAAAAATTATCGTACCGATGTAATGAAAATGCGTGATATCGTTTTTTCATTGATTGAACAAGGTGAGCCGATTCTTGCAGTGGTTGCTGTTGTTGGCACAACGGAAACTGGCGCTATTGATAACGTTGCCGAAGTGATAAAGCTACGTCAAGAATGTGAACAACGCTTTGGTGTTTCTTTCTATGTTCACATCGATGCAGCCTATGCGGGTTATGCGTGTGCGATGTTCCGAGATGAGAACAATCAATTCCTTGAGTATGAAGCCCTAATTAAGCGCTATCATAATGACGGTATTTTTCCTGTGGACATGGTTTGGCCGAAACAGGATGTCTATGAAAGTTTTAAGGCACTTAATCAAGCCGACTCGATTACTGTAGATCCCCATAAAGTTGGATTTATTTCTTATGCTGCAGGCGCTATCTGCATGAAAGACAAACGCATTGTGGATTTAATATCCTACCACGCTGCGTATGTTTTTGAGGAAGTTAAAGAGAGCAGCCGTAAAACGGATAAACAGCAAAATGTGCTACTGGGATCGTCGATTATGGAAGGTTCTAAAGCAGGTGCAACCGCCGCCGCTGTTTGGGCTGCTCATCGGTTAGTTCCATTGAACTTATTGGGGTATGGAAAAGTGATTGCCGCGGGTATCACAACCGCCAACTGGATGATTGATAAAATCAATAGTAGCCCGTCTTTTGTGATTGATGGGCGTGAGTTTACGCTAGTTGCGATGCCAGCCCCTGACTTCCATATGATTAACTTTATGTTCAGGGAAACGGGAAACATCTCGCTGGAAAAGCAAAATCAGCTTAATAAGCGTTTATACGAATTATGTTCTTATGCGGCTGGGCGGACTTACGCTAATGATTTTTTAACCTCATCAACATCACTGACTTATGAAGAGTATGGTGATAACCCTCAAAATCTGTGTCTAGATGCGAACTTCAAGGAAGAAGAATGGCATAAAGTTCGTTCTATTTATGTCCTTCGAGCCGCAATTATGACCCATTGCTTGAGAGACAAGCAGCACTTTGAAAACTACTGGAATGAGCTGAAAAACATCTTTGAAGACAAACTACAACAACTCATTGATGAAGAAAACAAACACAGTCATTCCCTACAAAAAGTTAGTCTTTAATTGATTGGCTAGGATCTCAATATGAAAAATCGTACATTTGGTAGTGTTTTTATTGTTGCAGGTACTACGATTGGTGCAGGAATGTTAGCGATGCCGATTGCTGCTGCTGGCAATGGTTTTATGGTTAGTTTGGCGATGCTATTAGGGCTATGGGCTTTGATGTGCTACACCGCATTATTACTTGTTGAGGTTTATCAACATGAATCTCATGAAACGGGCATTGGGAGCGTTGCTCAACGTTATTTAGGGGCTGGAGGTAAATTCATTACAGGCTTCAGTATGATGTTTCTAATGTATGCACTAACGGCAGCGTATGTAACGGGTGCTGGTGAAATTATTACGTCAAACTTAAAGGGCAGTTTTTCTGTTGAAATGGCAGATTGGTTAGGAATTGTCATTTTTACTGTTATTGGCGGTGGTGTTGTGTGCTTTGGTACCTCGTCGGTGGACTTTATTAACCGTATTTTGTTTGCAGCAAAAATCATATTTTTAGTGATTATTTTGGCATTAATGTTACCCCATGTAGAACAGGTTAATTTATTATCATCACCAACAGAAAAAATACTTATTTTAGCGGCGATACCGGTATTTTTTACCTCATTTGGCTTCCATGGCAGTGTGCCAAGTATTGTAAAATATATGGGCGGAAACGTTAAAAAATTACGCCTTATTTTTATTGTAGGTAGTGCTATCCCATTAGTTGCCTATATTTTATGGCAGATAGCCACATTAGGCAGCATAGGAACGCATACATTTGTAGGAATTCTTGCGGAAAATGCGGGGCTAAATGGTTTACTTGATGCCATCAAAAAAGTGGCACAATCCAGTCAAACCGAGTTTGTCGCCCAAATGTTTATGAGTTTGGCTCTGGCGACATCATTTCTTGGTGTGGCATTAGGGCTATTTGATTTCTTAGCTGATTTATTTAAGCGTTCAGATAATGCATCAGGGCGAATCCAGACAGGGTTAATTACATTTTTACCTCCACTGATCTTTGCGTTATTTTATCCAAAAGGCTTTGTTATGGCCTTAGGGTATGCGGCGATCGCCTTATCTGTTTTGGCATTATTATTACCAAGCGCAATGGCATTAAAATCCCGTCATGCTAATCCGCGTAAGTATCAAGTTTTGGGAGGGACTCCCGCATTATTCATTGTTTTTTTATGTGGTATTGCGGTGATTACCATTCAACTTGGGATTGTATTTAATTTATTGCCGAATATAGGCTAATACAATCGAGTTATATTCTTGCCTTAGAAAGTCAGTTCTCTCCCAGAACTGACTTTTTTCTTATATTTATACGGCTAAAAACATTTTTTGCGCTGTCTTTTACTTATTTTCTCGCTACCATCTGAATGGTAATAATTATCATTAGCACGCATTGCAAAAAACCGATATATCTAAAGCTAGCATTTTTCTAAAAAGCCTCTATGATATTAGATATATCGGTTTTTACCGTGCTCAACGACTGAGAAATGTCATGGAAAACAAGCAATCTGTAGAAAACTGTTTATGTGATGGCAAAAGTGTTCGGCGAATGTTTAATCCAAAGCAATTGCGCATTTATATTTTGCATTTACTCGTAGATAGAGCGAATTATGGTTATGAGCTGATCAAAAAAATCAGTGAGTCAACGGCAGGGTTATATTGTCCTAGCCCTGGTGTGATTTACCCTACGTTGACGCTATTAGAAGAACTTGGTTTTATTTCAATCGGCGAGGAAACAGCTAAAGGGCGTAAGTGCTATGAGATCACGCCGGAAGGACGTTGTTTTTTGCTGCTAAAAGTTGAAATTCTTAATGAAGTGAAAGCTAAACTAAAATATGCACAAGAGTTAAGGGCTGGAAATCAGTTTGCAAATGAGATTGAGTCTGCGGTAGATAAGTTTAAATCACTACTCAGACATAAAATTGTGTTGCAACAGCTATCAAAAGGAGAGGCTGCCAAGGTAGTTGAAATTATTAACCAAGCAGTTAACCGAATTGAACAAGTAAATGCTAGTCTATTAGTAGGGGAAGGAAAATAACATGGCAAAAACAAGCCGAATTATTCAAGCAAAAGAGCAAACTTACATGAAAGAAACGATATCGATGAATCAAACTCAACAAACTGAAATAACGGAAGAAAAATTAGCATTAGCAACAAAAAAACAAGGGAAATTTAAAGAGGTTGTTTGCCCTAATGTTCCTATGTCTTACTTTAAGCGTGCTAAAAAACAGAAATCTTGAGCTAAATAGTGGCAAAACAGTTATTCATAAATTGACCACTAAAATGCTGGGTAATCACTAGACTCACAGAAAAACATTGCGTTACTTTATTAATAATTATTTTGCTGAACACGCCTCAGGAGAAAAATCCCCCTCTGACCTCATTGATGAGCAGAGGGGGGATTTATTAAAGTCCTAACTGTGATTGAATTTTAGCTATTTCATCAATCCATTCTTGCTGAAGTAACGGTTTTTGATGAGCCACTTTACGTTGTTTGTCGGCTTGTAGCTTATCTTCTAATATCAACAACTGTTCTAATAATACATCTTGGTGCGAGGGTAACTCTACGAAGTCTATTTTTTTAGAAAATAGGCTTGTACCAGTAAGATCAGTCAAGTCCTGCTGTGGTGAATAAGACTGACACTCAATCTGTTGATAAATATCTTCAAGATTAAGATATTCTTCAAGCTGGTTATTGTGAATATACCAATAACGCTGGCAGCTATTTTCGATGAGCCATTTATCGTGGCTGACAACCAATAATGCGCCGTTGAACTGCGAAATTTGCTCACTTAAGGCTTCTTTACCTTCAAGGTCAAGGTGGTTTGTCGGTTCATCAAGCAGAATAAGTTCATATTCAGCCAGACTTAATCCGATAAACAATAACCTTGCTCGTTCACCTCCGCTCAGTGTTGCCACTTTCTGTTGGTGCCGTGAGTATCCAAAACCAGCACTAATTAGTGCCATTTTTCTCTGCTCATCGGTTAATGGTGCAAAATCTCGTAGTGCATCGCTCAGGCTATCCCCACCATGCAACTGAGCAAGTTGCTGGTCATAGTAGCCCACAGAAATTGCAGGATGAAATTTGAGGTGCATTTCATTGCGCAAATTCTCTTGGTATTTTTGCCAGATTAAACGTAACAACGTGGATTTCCCACAGCCATTTGCGCCAATAATTGCGATGCGGTCACCGCTTTTTATTTGATGAAACTTACTAGCAAATAGCAAGTTACCGTCCGGTGTTGTGACTTTGGTACCATTCAATTCTAGAACACGATCGGCGGGAATAGACTTACCATTCAATTGTAACTGCCAGTGATAACCCTCAGAAAGATCTGTTTGATCATCTTTCAAACGGTCAATTTGCTTTTCCATTTGCTTTGCTTTTCTGGCAAGCCCTTCATTGTCATAAACTTTCCCCCAGATAGCTAATCGCTTAGCACTGGTAGCAATACGGTCAATTTCCTTCTGTTCAGCTTGATAGCGATGCTCATCTGCACGATCGGTTTCAGCTAAAGCTTGTCGAGCTAAGCTGCAGGGTAAACGGTAAAAATGCAGTGTTTTATCACGTAAAATCCATGTGCTATTGGTGACTTTATCGAGTAATGATTGGTCATGGGAAACCAATACAAAGCTTCCTTTCCAGTTTCCTAAAAAATTACCTAACCAAATTAAGGTAGGTAAATCCAAATGGTTACTCGGTTCATCTAGCAGTAACAGGTCAGGTTGGCTGATCAGTGCGCGTCCTAATAACAAACGGGTATGTTGTCCACCACTAATTTCATTAGCTGATTGCGCCCATTGATGGGGAGCAAAGCCTAATTCAGATAACAACACTTCAGCTCTCCAGCGTTCTGAAACTTGTTCTTGCTCTGGGAGTTTTTGGAGTAAAACATCGATGAGTGTTGACTGTGCAACATCAATTGGCAAATGCTGCTCAATATAGGCGGTTACACAATGATTAGCATAGGTGATATACCCACTGTTAGGTGTTAATTGTGACGTTAATAATTTTAGTAGGGTACTTTTTCCACTGCCATTATGGCCAATTAACCCAATACGATCCCCTTGCTGTAGGGTAAAGCTGATGTCTGAAAGTAGTGATGTGGTGGATGTATCGTAGTTTAATGATTTTACAGATAATAATGTGCTCATAGCTTACTCGAAATTTAGGCGTAACAACGCCATGGTATTGTCATCACGACAACCCAGTAAGCTGAGAAAAGACTCTTTAGCTGCTTTGCTCAGGCAGGGTTATCGCAGTATAAAACTGTGAAAGCCTGAGCACTGGCGATTACCAAAGAAGTGTGAGTATTCAATAAGATCACACAACAGCATAAGATTAACCTCCTTTTTATTTTGATTATTTTGGTTGAACAATGGCCGCATGATAGCAAACAGGATGGTTTTAGAACAACAGTAATTATCTGGTTAGCTTATTCATGATTAAGATCCATTTGGTTTTGAGAATACTGAAAAAGTAACTAAACGATAACTAATAACGGCATTTTTTAATGAAAATTAAAATGATTTAATGCTTTATTAATTATTTATTAAAAATAAAATTAACGGAAAAATAATGTTTTTTTTACTAAAGTAATAGAGGTAAATAACGTTATTGATTTTATTGTTACTTTTTTATATTCAACTCTACATTTTTCATTCTAAATTAAGCGTGAGTCGCCTTTTTGTGATACAGGGTGCTTTAACTTAAGCTAAACTTTGATAAACTTATATTAAATAATAAGATAGGTAGAGTTTGCGTGCTGTTTTTACAGTCTTTCGTTTGGGAAATAATAAATATTTACGTGATATTTATTTCAAGTGAAAACTATTTTGTAATGTGACTAATTTTTAGGGTAATAATCAAAATAACAACAGTAACTTACTCATTTATTCTATAAATAGAAAAGGGATGGTATGAAAACAAATAATCGCAAAATAGTGTTTTATATTATTTTGGTTCTCGTGATAGTCGCTGGAGGCTTTTATTATTGGAGTATGAATTCTAGTGATTTGTCTGGTGGTTTTGCTCAAAGTAACGGAAGAATCGAAGCGACAGAAATTGATATCGCAACAAAAACTGCTGGTCGAATAGATACCATCTTAGTTAAAGAAGGTGATTTTGTTCAGCAAGGGCAAGAGCTGGCTCGGATGGATACCCGAGCATTACAGGAACAACTTCATGAAGTTCAAGCACAATTGCGTCAAGCAATTAGCGCTGTAGTTACGGCTGAATCTGGATTAGTGCAACGTAAAAGTGAAAAATTGGCAGCACAAGCGGTTGTTCGTCAGCGTGAAGCTGAATTAGATGCCGCACAAAAAAGGCTAAACCGTTCTCGTGTATTAGTGAAAACAAATGCAGTATCTCAACAGCAAGTTGATGATGATACGGCACAAATGCAGGGGGCAAAAGCTGCGTTAGAAGCCTCGAAAGCACAGGTCGCTGCATCAATAGCCGCCATTGATTCTGCTCAAGCGGGAATTGTGCAGGCAAAAAATCGCGTAGAAGCTGCCACCGCGACCGAAAGGCGGATTACTGCAGATTTAGAAGATAGCATTTTAAAAGCGCCTCGTAATGGCCGTATTCAGTACCGAGTTGCTGAACCGGGTGAAGTTCTCGGCTCCGGTGGTCGAGTACTTAATATGGTGGATTTAAGCGATGTTTATATGACGTTCTTCTTACCAACAGAGCAAGCGGGCAAAGTGGCTTTAGGTAGTGAAGTTCATATTATTCTTGATGCGGCTCCACATATTGTGATCCCAGCTAAGACAACTTTTGTCGCCAGTGTTGCACAATTCACGCCTAAAACAGTTGAAACCCAGAACGAGCGATTAAAGCTCATGTTCCGTGTACGAGCGCGCATTTCACCTGAACTTCTAGAAAAACACTTAGAATATGTCAAAACCGGTTTACCGGGTAAAGCGTATATTCGTTTAGACCCGCAAGAATCTTGGCCGACAGAACTTGAGGTGAGACTACCACAATGACCGATAAATTGATGGATGATGTGATTGTTGATTTACAGCATGTCAGCCAACATTACGGTGATAACTGTGCGTTGGATGACATCACTCTTGCCATTCCGGCCAGAAAAATGGTGGGGCTAATTGGTCCAGATGGCGTAGGGAAATCAAGCTTAATGTCACTGATCGCTGGAGCTAGAGTGATTCAGCGAGGGCAAGTTATTGTACTCAATGGTGATATGCACGATGCTGAGCACCGCAGAAATGTATGCCCAAAAATTGCGTATATGCCTCAAGGTTTAGGGAAAAACCTTTACCATACGCTATCCGTATATGAAAACGTTGATTTCTTTGGGCGACTATTCGGTCAATCGAATGAAGAGCGGGAATATCGGATTCAAGATTTGCTTGAAAGCACAGGACTCGCTCCTTTTAAAGACCGACCTGCGGGTAAATTATCCGGAGGAATGAAACAAAAACTCGGTTTATGTTGTGCGCTGATTCATGATCCGGATTTACTGATACTTGATGAACCTACAACGGGTGTGGATCCATTATCGCGTGCTCAGTTTTGGGATCTCATAGACCGCATTCGAGAACGGCAAACAAATATGAGTGTTTTAGTTGCAACGGCCTACATGGAAGAAGCGGAACGCTTTGACTGGCTTGTAGCAATGGATGATGGCAAAGTCATGGCAACAGGACATGCCTCTGAATTAAAAGCACAAACTGGTTGTGATGATCTTGAAGCGGCATTCATTGCCTTGCTGCCTGAGGAAAAACGCAGTGGTCACCAGAAAGTCATCATTCCCCCTCGGGATACTAGCAAAGATGATGTGATTGCCATTGAAGCTCAAGATTTAACCATGCGGTTTGGCAATTTCGTGGCGGTCGACCACGTTAACTTCGAAATCCCCAAAGGAGAAATTTTTGGTTTCTTAGGCTCTAACGGTTGCGGTAAATCCACGACGATGAAAATGTTGACGGGCTTATTGCAAGCAAGTGAAGGGCAAGCATGGCTCTTTGGCCAAGAGATTGATCCAAAGGATATTGAAACCCGTAAGCGGGTTGGATATATGTCCCAAGCTTTTTCGCTGTATAGCGAATTGACTGTTGAACAAAACCTTGTATTACATGCCAAACTTTTTCATATCCCAGAAGAGAAAATAGCGCCTCGCATCGATGAAATGTGCCAACGTTTCGATCTTGAAGAAGTGCGAAATACGCTGCCAGATGATTTACCTTTAGGTATCCGTCAGCGGCTTTCTCTAGCTGTTGCTGTTATCCACCAGCCTGAAATGTTGATACTAGATGAACCAACTTCTGGGGTAGACCCTGTTGCACGGGACATGTTCTGGAACTTGATGGTCGATTTATCAAGACGTGACGGTGTCACTATTTTTATTTCAACGCACTTTATGAATGAAGCAGAGCGCTGCGATCGAATTTCACTAATGCATGCAGGAAAGGTACTAGATTGTGATACACCAGAAAATTTGATCAAAAAACGTGGTTTAGAGACGCTAGAAGCCACATTCATTGCCTACTTACAAGATGCGGTTGGGGATAGTGGCGCTGGAAAAGAGAGTGCACCTGAATTCCATGTTGATGCTGGATTAAAACAGCAAACTGCAGAATCTTTAAAAAAACGCTTTAGCTTTCGTCGACTATTTAGTTATAGCATTCGGGAAGGCATGGAATTACGTCGTGACCCTGTGCGTTCTACTTTAGCGTTACTCGGCACAGTGATCCTGATGTTTATCATGGGATATGGGATTAGCATGGATGTTGAAAACTTACGTTTTGCCGTGTTAGATCGTGACCAAACTGGGCTGAGCCAAGGCTATACTTTGAATTTAGCGGGATCTCGGTATTTTATCGAACAACCTCCGCTACAAAATTATGAAGAGCTTGAGTTAGGCATGCGAAGTGGGCAAATTACGGTGGCTATTGAAATTCCACCTAATTTTGCTCGAGATATAGCGAAAGGAAACAAAGTTAAGCTCGGGGTATGGATTGACGGTGCAATGCCCAATCGTGCTGAAACGGTACGTGGTTATGTTCAAGCTATGCATTTAGCGTGGTTAAGCTCCATGGCGGCTCGTCAACCTGCCGGTGTTGCGAGTGTGCCTGCCGTAGATATAGAAACCCGTTACCGTTACAATCCGGACGTACGTAGCCTTCCTGCCATTGTTCCTGCGGTTATTCCTCTATTATTGATGATGATCCCAGCCATGCTTAGCGCATTAAGTGTGGTACGAGAAAAAGAGTTAGGGTCAATAATTAATCTATATGTTACCCCGATCACCAAATTGGAGTTTTTACTAGGTAAACAGATTCCTTACATTATTTTGGGAATGTTTAACTTTGTTTTACTCTGCATTTTATCTGTGTACGTATTTGGGGTGGAGTTTAAAGGTAGTTTCTTATCCTTGAGTTTGGCGGCATTTCTCTATATCACGATTGCTACGGGAATGGGGCTATTGATTTCCTGCTTTATGAAAAGCCAAATTGCGGCTATTTTCGGAACTTCAATTATCACATTGATCCCTGCGACGCAGTTTTCAGGAATGATTGACCCTGTATCTTCTTTAGAGGGGATTGGCCGTTGGGTGGGAATGGTATATCCAACGTCCCATTTTCTGACGATCACTCGAGGGATATTCTCGAAGGGATTAAGTATCTTTGATTTGCAAACCTCATTTATTCCCTTAGTCATCACCATTCCAATCGTGATTGGATTAAGTGTCTATTTCCTGAAAAAACAGGAGTCTTAGGGATGATCCAAAAAATACAAAATATCTTTAATCTGGGAGTAAAAGAGTTACGTAGCTTAGGGCGTGATAAAGCGATGCTGGCATTGATTGTGTTTGCTTTCACCGTCTCTATTTATTCCTCGGCGACAGTGACACCTGGCTCATTACATAATGCTCCGATTGCGATTGCTGATCAGGATAAATCTCAGCTCTCTAACCGGATTATTAATAGTTTTTATGAACCGTATTTCTTGGCGCCTGCGGATATCACTCCGAATCAAATTGATGGGCTACTTGATCGCGGGGCTTATACTTTTGCCATTGATATTCCACCTAATTTTCAACGTGATGTCCTAGCAGGGCGTCATCCTGCTATTCAACTGAATATCGATGCAACACGAATGAGTCAGGCTTTTTTGGGAAACAGTTATATCCAAAATATTACCCTCGGTGAAGTTAACGAATTTCTTGCGAAGTATCGTAGTCAAACAAGCTTACCTGTGGATCTTGAAGTCCGTATGCGCTTCAACCCCAATCTAACTCAATCATGGTTCGGTTCAGTGATGGCGATCATCAACAATATCACCATGTTATCCATTGTATTAACCGGAGCAGCGTTGATTCGTGAGCGGGAACATGGAACTGTCGAACACTTGATGGTAATGCCGCTAACACCCTTTGAAATCATGATGTCAAAAATCTGGTCAATGGGATTGGTGGTTCTGATTGCTTCGGGAGTTTCATTGTTATTGGTAGTTAAAACTTTGCTACAAGTTCCGATTGAAGGCTCTATTTTATTGTTTATGTGTGGGGTCGCATTGAGTCTATTTGCAACAACATCGATTGGTATTTTTATGGGAACGATAGCACGGTCGATGCCTCAGTTTGGGTTATTAATGATATTAGTTTTATTACCGCTAAATATGCTTTCTGGGGGAATGACGGCGAGGGAAAGTATGCCGCAACTGGTTCAAGATGTGATGCTGACGATGCCTACCACACATTTTGTTAACTTAGCTCAAGCCATTTTATATCGTGGGGCGGGTTTCCAGATTGTTTGGCCACAATTCATTATTTTGATTGTGATAGGTAGTGTTTTCTTCAGTTTTGCCTTAATGCGCTTTCGAAAAACCATTGCCACTATGGCTTAACTAGATTATTTCTGTCGATATATCATAAAACGCTTGCTGATTAGTTTAGTAAGCGTTTTAATGCCCGGCCTATTAATTTTAAATTAATGATTAGATTATACCTATCAAATCGATAGTGACGACTGATTGGATTAAGTTACTAGAAAACAGTAACTTAATAGGCAACCAAACAGGAGAATATCAAATGTCATTAATTAATACTCAAATCAAACCTTTCACTAATCAAGCTTTTAAAGACGGTAAATTTATCGAAGTGACTGAGAAAGATGTTGCTGGTAAATGGAGCGTTTTCTTTTTCTACCCAGCTGACTTCACTTTTGTTTGCCCAACTGAATTAGGTGACATTGCTGACCATTATGCTGAATTCCAAAAAATGGGCGTAGAAATTTTTTCTGTTTCTACTGACACCCATTTTACTCATAAAGCATGGCACGAAAGCTCTGAAACTATCGGTAAAATCAAATACGCAATGATCGGTGACCCAACAGGCGCACTGACTCGTAACTTCGAAAATATGCGTGAGAATGAAGGTCTGGCTGACCGTGGTACTTTCGTTGTTGACCCACAAGGTATCATTCAAGCTATTGAAATCACCGCTGAAGGTATTGGTCGTGATGCTTCTGACTTACTGCGTAAAGTTAAAGCTGCTCAATATGTTGCAAGCCACCCAGGTGAAGTTTGCCCAGCTAAATGGAAAGAAGGCGAAGCAACACTGTCTCCATCTTTAGATTTAGTCGGCAAAATCTAATCAATAAATATTGATTAAGTAAATTGCAAAGTAAGCCAAGTTGCAGGCACCAAACATAATAATGTATAAGCCTGCAACCTGGCTATACAACGGGTAAATGTACCCGAATTTATAGACAAGGGGATTACATGCTCGATAATAATTTACAGGCGCAATTAAAAGCCTATCTAGAAAAATTAACCAAACCCGTAGAATTAGTTGCAAATTTAGATGACAGCGAAAAATCTAACGAAATAAAACAATTACTTGAACAAATTGCTTCGTTGTCTGAGATGGTGTCTATGCGTGTAGAGCAAAATAGCGCTTTGAGAACACCATCATTCTTAATCACCAACCCAGGGACCAATATTGGCGTGCGCTTTGCAGGCTCTCCATTGGGCCATGAATTTACCTCTTTGGTTCTGGCTCTACTGCAAGTCGGTGGACATCCATCCAAAGAAGCCCAAGAATTATTGGATCAGGTGAAAAGCTTAGACGGCGATTTTCACTTTGAGACTTATTATTCATTATCTTGCCATAACTGTCCGGATGTCGTTCAGGCGCTAAACTTGATGGCAGTTCTGAATCCAAACATCTCACACACGGCAATTGATGGTGCATTATTTCAAAATGAAATCGACGAACGCAACATCATGGGTGTTCCAGCCGTTTTCTTAAATGGTAAAGAGTTTGGCCAAGGCCGCATGACACTGAGTGAAATTGTTAGCAAAGTTGATACTAATGCTGATGCCCGCGCCGCGAAATCGCTCAGTGAACGTGAACCATTTGAAGTGCTAATTATTGGTAGTGGTCCTGCTGGCGCTTCGGCAGCGGTATATACTGCACGTAAAGGCATCCGTACGGGTATGGTCGGTGAGCGTTTTGGTGGCCAAGTTATGGATACTGTAGATATCGAAAACTATATTTCGGTATTGAAAACAGAAGGGGCCATTTTAGCAGGTGCCCTGAAGAATCATGTAGATAGTTATAATGTGGATGTCATTGATGGCCAGTCTGTGACTAAATTAATCCCCGCAGAACATGTGGGTGGCTATCATCAAATTGAAACTGCCTCCGGTGGCGTGATGAAGGCACGCAGTATTATTATTGCAACAGGAGCACGCTGGAGAAATATGGGTGTACCGGGTGAGCAAGAATACCGCACCAAAGGTATTACTTTCTGCCCACACTGCGATGGCCCATTATTTAAAGGCAAACGCGTGGCTGTGATCGGCGGTGGTAACTCTGGTATTGAGGCGGCAATCGACTTAGCGGGTATCGTTGAGCATGTTACGGTTCTTGAGTTTGCTTCAGAATTAAAAGCTGACTCAGTGTTACAAGAAAAAGCACGCAGCTTAGGTAATATCGATATTATTTTAAATGCTCAAACCCTTGAAGTGAAAGGGGATGGCAGCAAAATGACTAGCTTAGAGTATAAAGACCGTACCGATGACAGTGTACATTCTTTAGAGGTTGCTGGGGCATTCGTTCAAATTGGCTTGTTACCAAATACAAATTGGTTAGGCGATACAGTTGCTCGTAACCGTATGGGCGAAATAGAAATTGATGCACGTAACGAAACCAATGTAAAAGGTGTATTCGCTGCGGGCGACTGTACTACAGTGCCATATAAACAAATTATCATTTCAGCCGGAGAAGGTGCAAAAGCCGCACTTAGCGCATTTGACTACCTAATCCGCACTAGTACCAGAACCGCTGAATAGGAGTTTTTTACTCTAAATTCAGTGAGTTGTAGTCAAAAGGCACTCGGGGGCGAGTGCCTTTTTTTTGTGCATAATCTGTACAAAAAGGGCTCAAAAGTGCCTAAAAGTGTTCAAGTGTGGACAACTTGTGGACGATCTAAACGCTGATTTGGTGGTACTTACAGCGAAGAAATGCATTCCAGTGTGGACAATTTGTGGACATTCCAAAAGCTAAGTTTGCATCGGTTTATGTCGTTCAAATCATCCAAATACGAATAACTAAGGTGCTAACGCCGTTCCTCCTTTTAGTGGATTGTACGTAATCGCATCCTGAAGAAAATCCGGTGCAAAGTGAGCGTAGGTCAATGTTTGCTGTAATGTTGAGTGACCTAGGATTCTCTGCAAAGTAATAATACTGCCGCCATTCATCATAAAATGAGTTGCGAAAGTATGCCGTAATGCATGGGTAGCTTGACCTAGTGGCATGTCCGGCTTAATAGTCTTTATGTGTCTTCTAAACATGTGATAAGACGTTCTTGGGAATAGCATCCCCGATTTTTTCTCGCAAATCATATCCGCAACTTCTTGAGAAATTGGCACTATTCGCGCTTTGCCTGTTTTGGTAAAGGTGAATCGGATTTTATTTTGAATAACGTGATCGCGTTTTAATTTAACGGCTTCCCCCCAACGCGCGCCGGTACTCAAACATAAGATCGCCACTTTCTTATTGTCGCCTTTCAGCAAATTAAGCAGCAGCTCGATTTCTTCACTAGTTAAATACGACATTTCGGTCGCTTTTTGCTTTAACCGTCCCAATCCGCGTATTGGATGCTGTCCCATAAATAAATCGGTGCGTTTTAATGCGGTAAAAATGCCGCTTAGTGCAGAAAAATCCCGATTTATTGTGGAGGGCTTAATTCCAGCAGCGAGCCGGAGTTCACGGTATAACGCCAGTTGCTTATCGTTTAATTGGCACATCGGCGGATTATCTAGCGCGGTTGCGATGCGCGTTGCTCTAAATAATGTATCTCGCCCATAAGCATTGCTTTTACCAAATGTGTTCCACCACAAATCAATTAAGTCCTGTAGGGGGCGAATATCATTGGATTTATCTAGCCAGTCTTTGTGCATTTTGTTTGATAGAGCATAACGTTCAAACAAAACGGCTTCGTGTTTTGTATCAAATCGACGTCTGACGCGTTTTCCTTGGCGGCCAGCCGGTCTAATGTCCACTTCATATTGACCATCTTCGAGTTTCTTAATTGCCATAAGAAGTGTCTCCGATGGTTTGCTCACTCTGTAAATTCATAACTTCACAGAATGCTAAATGTATTGTTATCCAGTTTTCTTGTCTGAGTGGGATGATCCTGCATTTTCGTGCCCAGTGTGTGCTAAGGCCGGTGCGATTTGTCCAGCCTCTGGATTCACCTCATCGAACATGAACCAGTCTCGGTATTTTCTGAATCGATTGGCTGAGAATATTTTCACACCTGATTCAAACGTCATTTTAGATTTATCACTTTCATAGCCGTGATAAGTCGCATAGTTTAGTCCTGCTAAATCAGCTAACTCTCTTTTCGTCATTTGTTCGGAGTTGCGCATTAATCGCAATTTCTCTCCTTGCGTTCTTGACATTATATTGAGAACTCCATATTGTATCGAGTAATTGATATGTCTTTGCAATGATGCAAAGAGTCCTAAAGCGCTAGAAAGCGCCTGATAGTAGAGGGTAGCAGATGAGAGAGAAAATCGTAAGTCTGTCAGATGGTGTGACCGAGGAAAAATTCGCGGAAATGATTGGCAAACCTACAAGCGCGGTTGCTGATATGCGAAAAGCAGGGAAGTTACCGATTATTCAGATGAAAAAGCCTGGCTCTAGTCGTGCTGAGAACTATGTGTATTTGCCAGCTTGGAACAGTGGTTTAAGGCTGGCGTATGAGTCGTTACCTGCGGAGATGCGCGACGGCTGGTTAGTGTGGTTAGGCTTAGGTAAGCCGCAATGAGCCGGATTATTGGTGTGAGTCGTCATTGTGCCGTGTATCGCGGGTTTACGATTATTACGTTGCCTCGCAAGATACGGACACCAATCACGCGATACCACGTTTGGCATGTAGGGGAGTCGTTCGGCAAGTTCGATGCAATGGCCGAGGCGACAAAATATATCGATGGGCTGTGGAGAGAGAAAGATGGAAAGTAATTTACTCGCTAAGAATACACAAAACGGGGTATATATTTGTATTGAAGATAAGTATTCACCAATAAATAGCGTTGTTTTTGAATTATCACAATTAATGCACTTTCTTCCCTTGAGTAATGTTGGTAATACCGTCTTGATTTCGGTGGATGGAATGATTGACTTTAGCCCAAGTATTTCGTTTGCCAAGTTTTTAAGCTTCTTTCGATATGTCATAGAGCAAAGTCAGAAACAAAATAGCCATTCACATTTGTTCACGATAACAATAAAAGAAGATCTGTCTTGTGAATGGCGAAATAAGGGAGTTAATACCGTTTAGCGCTGGATACCACCGGCGATAAAAATGATAAATCTTTTGAAAAAGCCTAATTTTTTAAATTTATTATTTGCAGTATCAAGGTTTCCTGTGGCAACAGATGATTGGATATAACTAGCATCACGAATAGAAAGCAGTATTACGCTATCTTTTTTTTCTAATGCTTTGAGTTTTTGCTGAATCTCAGAGTTATTACTAGTAGGTAAATCATGAATAATTTCACTATAACGTATGGCTTGTTGTTTAGCGTTACTCGCGATATTTGCGGGATTACAGCTGAACTGGTAAGCGGCAATAATAGCGATAATAAGACCAATCAACGTCATGTTCATGAAATCTGCCATAACCGCAGAACCAAGCAGCAATTGCATAAAAATACAGAATTTATCTACTCGGTTGTAAAAAATAGCGGTCATATTTTCCATGAAGTAACAATAGTGAACATGGAAACTAACGTTATTAGAAACAGATTGTTGATTGGTCATGTAAATTATTCCTCGTTATCGGGTTTCTTTTCCTCGTCATTAGGTGCTCTTTCAAACATGACGTGGAGTTCTCTTAAATCATCAGAACCTTGGTTAACTAATTTTTTATTTTCGTCATCACACATGTTTTATTCCTTTAGTAGGTAGGTGGTTGTTATGCCTGATTCTGGTCAAGAAAATTACAGGCATAGCAAATATATCACACACCATGTTGCCGATCATGGCTAAAAAATCGGAACGTATCCTATTGATAATAGTTAATTAAATAATGAGATCGAGATTAAATCTATTTATTAAAATATAACTATTTTTGATTATTTATGTATTCAAACTTAAACAATGACCTTTATCGGTCAGGGATTTTTATTACCTAAAAATGAGGTTTTAAAATGAGAAATATTCCAGAACCAGTATTTACCCCCGTCGCTGAAAATATAAAGGCTAATAGGGAAGATGAACGTAAATCATTAATGAATCGCTATGCGGATCGTCAACGCCAATTAGCCGACAAAATTCTGACTGAAAAATTAGATTACGCGCAAATACATCAATTATTAGTTGATGAAGCGGACAAATTCGAGTCACAAGCCGGAGAGCTTAACTATGTCTGATGTTATTGACCGTGCCAATGACCATGCTGCACTAGTACTGGAACAACATATTGAAGCGGCAAGAAAGCCAGTTAATAGCGTATCTGCGTTTGAATGTGAAAATTGCGATCATCCGATACCGGAAGCACGCCGCCAAGCGGTAATGGGCTGCACATTATGCATCGATTGCCAAATATTAAGCGAATTGAAAGACAAACATTATCGGAGCGTATGAGAAATCATTCTCTGTACTTCGTTTGCAAATAAAAAGCACACAACCTACGGGATGGACGTGGATTGTGTGCTCTAAGGTTATCACATGAAATCATATCATATTCAGTCGTTATTACCTCGCCTCGTACACGACTTTCAATTCAAAGAACAAAACGGTTATTTACGCCAAGGTGTATGCCCAAGTTGCAAGAAAAAAGAGCTATTTACCTCCATTGAAATGCCGTTTGTGTTGCGTTGTGGGCGTGAAAATAAATGTGGCGCTGAGTTGATTGTTAAAGAAATCTACCCCGATATATTTGATGACTGGTCAGCACACTATCCCAAGACGCAACAAGCCCCGAATGCAGCCGCAGATGCTTATTTACAGCACGCACGAGGGCTAGATGTTGCACCATTAAAGGGGCTGTATTCTGAGTCGAGTTATCATGCTAATGGGTTAGGGGCGGCAACGATTAAATTTTCGTTACCGGAGGGCGCTTATTGGGAACGGATTATTGATAGACCGTCACGATTTGATCGCAAAGCTAACTTCTTTGGTTCCTATAAAGGGCATTGGTGGACACTGCCGCAACAGGATTTAACTCAAGTTAAAGAGATTTGGTTAACTGAAGGTATTTTTGATGCACTCAGCTTGATTCAAAATGGTATTCCCGCTGTCTCTCTAATGACTTGCCATAATTACCCTGAAGTTGCTTTAAATGCATTGAAAGCCGCTATAGGTAACAATAAAAAGCCGCTTTTAGTTTGGGCGCTGGATAATGGCGCAGCCGGTGAGCGAGCCATGAAGAAATTTGTTGCCCGCAGTATCGATGATGGATGGCGATCCACTGCTGCCAGACCGGCTGAAATCGATACTGGCAATGATTGGAATGACTTGCATATGAAAGGCAAGCTAACGGAACGCGATATTGCCCGTTATCGCTATTATGGCAAGTTACTGCTAGCTTCAACCGCGTTCGAAAAAGCCCGTTTGATGTTCAATTGGACAGAGCGCTCAGAGTTCGATTTTCAACACGATAACCGTTTGTATTGGTTTAAGTTGGATATCGATAAAATGATGAAAACCATTGAGCGTATTCATGATGCCGAGCCGGATTTAGATGAAGATGAAGCTAGACAAAAAGCGGTGAAAGAGTCTGGTACGGTAGTTGAAATCGCCAATTGTTATCCCACTCCGTTATATTTCCAAAAATCCGTTGAAACCGATGAATCATGGTATTACATGCGCGTCGATTTTCCTCGTCAACCCCAAGTTAAAGCCACTTTTACTGCCTCACAGCTAACCAGTGCCAGTGAATTTAAAAAGCGTTTATTGCATGTGGCCAAAGGGGCGGTTTATACCGGCACAACTTTGCAATTGGACCGCATTTGCAAACAAGCATTGCCGGATATCAAAGAGGTGATCACGCAAAATTATGTGGGCTACAACAAAGAGTATGGCGTGTATGTGTTTAATAGTGTGGCAGTGCAGGATGGTAAGTGTTTTACGTTAAATGAAGAAGATTATTTTTCCCTTAATAAATTGGATATCAAGACGCTAAGCCTTAGTCCGTCATTAGCAATCAATACGGATCTGAATGAGTTTGATACTGGTTGGTTAGAATCCCTTTGGGAGGCGTTCGGTGCAAAAGGTTATGTAGTGCTGGCGTTCTGGCTGGGCTCGTTCTTCGCAGAGCAGATACGCAAGACCCATAAAAGCTACCCATTTTTAGAAATTTGCGGTGAGCCTGGTTCAGGTAAAAGTACGTTGATTGAGTTTTTATGGCGTTTATGTGGTCGCGCCGATTACGAGGGATTCGATGCATCAAAATCCAGTGCCGCAGCTCGAGGACGAAATTTTTCGCAGATTAGTAATTTGCCGGTGTGTTTAATTGAAAGTGACCGTGTGCAAGATAACGCAAAACTAAAAGCGTTTGATTGGGAAGAACTTAAATCACTGTATAACGGCCGCGCGACGCGTTCATTAGGCGTCAAAAATAGCGGGAATGAGACCTATGAGCCGTTATTTAAAGGCAGCATTGTGATTGCACAGAATGCGGAAATTAACGCGTCACGCGCCGTTTTAGAACGAATTATTCATCTGTATACCGATAAAGCCGAGCAGAGCGTCGAAACCCGTTATGCCGCCATTGCCCTGGAACGTTATCCCATAGAAAAGTTATCCGGTTTTCTGCCTACGGTGCTGATGAAAGAAACAGAGATATTAAAGCAATATAATGAGCGCGTAGATGGTTTACAGGCGCAGTTATTTGCAGATAAGGCGATTAACCATGAGCGGATCGCCAAGAATCACGCACAGCTAATCGCATTGTTGGAAACGTTATCGTTAGTTCTCCCTGTAAAGGCGGCTCATATTCGCCAAACCCGCGACTTTATTATTGAGTTGGCCAAACAACGTGTCCAAGCGATCCAACTCGACCAACCGCAAGTGATGGAGTTTTGGGAGCTGTTTGATTATTTACACGATAATGAAGCCTTTGGTGTGAATCATAGTAGTGAAAAGGGTGTTTATGCGGTGAACTTTAACCATATTGCACAGGTAGCCAGTGAGTACCGTCAGTCTATGTTATTGAATACAGATATTAAGAACTTATTGAAAGCGGGGCGCATGCGTAAGTTTGTGGGCGTTAAGACGGTGAGAAGTGTGGTGAACAGCCAGTTTAATAACACGCTTGCGGTAGGGAGTACTTTAACGAAGCCTGATGTGCTCAGATGTTGGGTATTCCAAGAAAACAGTGAAAGCTAGTTATTGTCTATTTCCTTTCTATCGGCTGCCTTGTGCAGCCTTTCTTTTATCTAAAAGTATCCCTCCTTCTGCAAGTCTGCTTAACTGCAAACGTGTTGATTTATTATGGTGTAACCTTTTAGGCTCGCTCTGTAACCTGTTGTAACCGAAAAAAGTTACATCGGAGTATATTACTATCAATAAGTTATAAGTCTTTTTTGTGTATGTAACCGTTGTAACTGTTTTCCGAAGGGGTCAGGGAAATTGACAGTTTTGCATGGTCATTAACACAGAGTAGATAGCTCTATAAACAGTAGAGTTATAATTGGCTATTATTTAAACGCTTTTATAAGTATAGAGAATTTGTGGGAGGGGTTCGGAAAGGCGTTACAAACGTTACAATTTTAATATTACTCTATAACTAATTGATTAATAATCAAAATGTAGATGTATGAAAACATTACAAAAGCATTACTTTGCCGTTACGTGTAACGGTTTTAAAAGGTTACAAATTAGAAATATAACTTATTGTTTTATAAGGATGTAACGTTTTAGACTCTATTTTGTGATGCTTTGTAACGGTTCAAACGTTACATGAGAGTGCTTTATTATCAATAGGTTATGATTGGTTTTTGGATGGTGTAACGGTTGTAACGCTTTTCCGAAACCCTCACTGTTATTTGTGATACGAATTTCGTTTGCTAAGAGTGAAGTCAGACTGGACTATTATTTAATCTCTTTGACGAGCAATCAGAATTAGTGGGAGGGTGTCGGAAAGCGGTTACAATGGTTACAAAATTAAAATAGTCTTGTATCTTATTGATAGTATATAGAAATATAGGGAATGACAAAGGTTACAAATGAGTTACTTTGTGGTTACGTGTAACCATTTTAAGAGGTTACAAATCAAAAAGGTAACTTATTGTTTTATAAGGATATGAATTTTTAACCCCTGTTTTGTAACCAGCAAAAAGTTACAACGGAGTTTTTTTAATCAGTGGGTTAGAGGTGGTTTTTGTAGGGTGTAACGGTTGTAACCATTTTCCGATTCCGAAAGTGGGCACTATAGAGGTATAGTGCCATGTACACGTTTTATTTAGTAAAAATAATAATTCTTTGTGGCTTTAAAGTATTACTTTTTGGTTCTAGGAAAAATTCAGTTTCTTCTTTGAGTAAAGTGAATCCAATATCTTGCAATTTTCTGATTGTTTTTTTTGCATGAGACGGATATTTATCGTAAATATAATCATTATATACAAAAACCCCTCCCTTTTTTAACACTCTAAATAATTCTAAAAATTGATTATCATAGACTCGAAAGTGCATAACAAAGCTTGAGACTATACCATCGATATAGTTATCATCTAAATTTAATTTTCGTGTATTATCAAACAGTGATGTGGATATGTTTATTCTTTTATTTCCAAATATTGATGCTGAAATACCTAAATTTAAATCATTATTTAAATTTATTTCATATGTATTTAATGCTTGCATAGTTGCATACTCACACGCATCAACGCCTATTAACTCACTAATGTTAAACAAAGAATCTTCTTTTATTACTTCACTTAATATTCCATTGCCACATCCAAAATCTAATAGTCTAAATTTATTGATCGTATTTATATGATTCAATAAAACTTTAATTGTATTTTTTGTATATGTATAGTTAATTATTTCCTTTCCAAGCTTTATTCTAATCTCAGATAAAGAAATAACATCCTCTAAACTTAAATCTGATGGAACATTAGGGATATAAAGATTATCCATGTAACGATAATATTCATTGTCATTAATGTACAAATGCTCTTCAGAGCGAGTGGGTGAATATAATATATTATTGTAGCTTTTCATTTTAAGCTCCCATGAACTTATCTATCACATTTAACTTCAAAATCACCCCTTTCTTTCGTTTACTTCTTAAGTATAGCACTCTCAAATAAAAAAACACTAAAAAAACTCCAAAAATAAGATCTAAGTAATAGAGCCAACAAAAAAATCTATTTAAAGAAAATACCGGCGGGAAGAATATATAGCATATAAACCATACTGCTAGAGGAGTAAATAATATTACTGTCAATGAGTGTTCACTCCTTGTTTTATTTATATATACATATTTTGTAAGTATTGAAATACAAAGTAAAATCCATAAGGCATCAATATTAAATATACTTTTTAGGTGAAAGGGAAATATCAATTTAAAATTATCAGAATCCTGTCTGGTTATATCAAATCCAAAAGATAGAAAAAGTGATAAAAATAAGCTGAAAATGATTAAATTTTTCTCCCGAGATATAATTTTATCACTATTTTCAAACTTTATTGTAAGATCTAATTTTTTTAGTCCAATTGAAAATATTTTACTTTCAGAAGCAGTATTCATTTTTACTCTTAATAGAGAGTTGCTTTTTATTCCTAACTTAACCCACTCTTCAAAGTATATCATTTTATTTTGGGAGTAAACTTTTATTACTTCGCAATTAGATAGATCAATGTTTGTGTTAGAATAGCTAATAGATGCTCTAGTGTTTTTTAATGAGTATTTTTCATCAGTTAATAAATAGACTTTGAAATCCGGAGATGAGTACTTTGCTCCTAATAAATCAATACAAAAATCTAATTCGAGATTCTTTTCGTTTCTATCTATATTTACAGTTATTATATTTTTAAACCAAAATCCATTAAGGATTAATTTTCTATAAGGTTCTGGTAGTATTAATTTTGTTTCACAGTCATTTAATACAACACCATTAGCATTGGTTTTTATCTTCAAAGGTTTTATTAAGGATTTTTCAATATTATCTTTTTCATCTTGCTCTATATAAAAACAGCCTGAGCATGGATTGTTACTATTTAGATAATTATGTACACTTTGTGGCGTGGTACATTTAGTGATTTCATTTAGCTTTTCTACTGTATTATTTGTAAATATTGAATTACCCCCCCAAAATTGTTTAAGAATATCTTCGTTTTGAAAGAATGAATGGCAATCATTAGTGTCGTTGTATTTTATTTTTGCATCTTCATAATTATATTTATATGATAAAGTAATGTCGGGCTTGTTTGTTTCTGCATTCATTACAACCGCATTGTAAATGGTTATTTCTCTTTGATTTTTATCAAGGTCTTTTACAATTATAAATTGAAAGAATTTATCTATTGAAATACTATCATTTTTACTTCCATTATTTTTAATAATTGTTTTTAGGTTCATTTAAATCACCATTTATAAGAAATTCACAACTAACAGATTGTACTTTAAAAGTACAATTGGACCATATTTTTGTACGCTATGATATTCAAATTTATACTTAGATCAATCAACTTATTTAGAAAATATAAAAGTACACAAATTTGAACAATTCTTCCCCAAACGTATTCCCTACCAAAGCCCATACACCGCCTAGATTCGAACCCTCCGCACAACTGCACAAAATCCCACCTCTTTTGTGTGCGGGCGAGGCGGGGGAGCAAGCGCGCGCAAAGGGGTAAAGGTGAGCCGCGCTGGCTATGATGTGATTAGCTTGTGAGTGGTGTTATTTGTGAGTATTCAGGCTGTACAGCTGAGATGAGATAAAAAATAGATTTGGATATGTCGAATAGATAAAACGGCGCTATGGCCGTTCTATTGCGTATGAAAGGAAATGTGGATGGCTAACGTGAATTGGATGGCTTATTTATAGTTAGGCTCTTTATCCTTAGCCTGTGTCACAAAGTCCAATAATGCATATTGTTTAAAGCGGATCACCTCAACGCCTAGCATGTCGTTAATCGACTTCATGCTTTCCATCAGCGGCAGCAACTCATTGAACCAAAATACCATTGCGGCTTTTTCGATATCACCAAGGCTACCGGCGCCTTGCGGAATGATCCCCATCAATTGTGGCGGTATGCGGTGCATGGCCAACAAATCATCTCGTGTGGTGTCTTTGATACCAACAAACTCATCTTTGGCGCTGATTTGTGAGAATGGCAGAATCTGAATTCCATCCTTTTCACCATTGGCGGCATACACAAAGATATTCTTAAATGCTTTTCCTTTGCGGGCTTCGGTGAGTGATTTTTTTAATGACTCGACGGCTTCATCATTTGCAAGAGCCGTCGAGAGATAAACCATCACACCGGCGTGACTACCGTTCTCATAATAATTAGTTCGAAATAGAGTGGCTGAGTGATTCAAATTAGCTGAAATGAGCCCTGCTAAATAATCGGGAACGCCGTAAATCTCTTGATGAATACACGGGTTTTTCAGATGAAGAACGCTATTTTTGCGGAACTCATAGGCATCTTGGTAATTTTTCACTTGCCAATATTGCCCCTCATTAACACCGGCGCGGGTGTATTTTGCCAACGAGGGTTTAAGCGTCAGTATGTCGCCGAGTCGATTAATGCGTTTTTCAAGGTAGCCATTGCCAAAAACTACAAAGTCTTGTGCAAATGAGATGAAATCAGGTCGCGATAAATAGGGCGTAGGTTCAAAGCAACTGGTGATCACATTACGCTTAAATACCAAGGGGGATTGATGATAAGCCGCAGACGACGTAAACGAGCGCGCAATCCCATTAAAATCAATCGGAGTTTCATACCAGCGGCCATTATGGGCGCATTCCATGCAGTCGAGTAGATCACTGCCACTCGATACAATTGAGGGTGAATCAAAGGTGAAGGAGCAA
This sequence comes from Providencia rustigianii DSM 4541, assembly GCF_000156395.1. Classification (GTDB taxonomy): domain Bacteria; phylum Pseudomonadota; class Gammaproteobacteria; order Enterobacterales; family Enterobacteriaceae; genus Providencia; species Providencia rustigianii. The sequence goes on along the minus strand of NZ_GG703817.1, from coordinate 452,832 downwards.
AATTCAGGGGCTTGTGCTTGTGCTTGTTCGTTTGTTGCTGCTAATTCAGTGGATTGGTCCATGTTTAAAACTCCATTACTTGCGCGCCAGTGCTGCCAGTTTCACTGGATATGGCTTCATTAGAGAAAATATTCATTGCGGCCCATGCCAGATCGCCATGGTCTAATCCACGTACACGGCTTGATTCATACGTGATAATCCCGCTTGGGGTTTGAATTTTCTTGATGGTCATCAGTGAGGTGATAAGCGGCTTGTGTAGTCCTGCATCGTATTCAAAGCGGCCACTACGGATCAGCATTTGCATTTTCATGATCATCATGCGTTTGATAGGGGCGGAATAGTTAAGTAGGTTGGCCGCGGGGAAGAATTTAACGACAAGTTCGTGTACAGCGGCGCCTGTACCCCCCGTGCCATCGATAGTGATGGATTGCACGTTATAACGTTGTGTAATACGTCTAATCTCTTCCGCTTGTTTTTCAAATGCCATGCCGCGTAATTGAACAGTTTCAATAATGCGAAATTTACCGCCACTCACTGCCGGAGGTGATGCGATAACAAGCCCTAAACCATCGCCATTATCTCCGGTACCCGTTGGGTCGGCACCAACCCAAACAGGGCGATTGCCTAATGGGCGAGGGGCGTAAGGTTTCCAATCGGACCATATATGGCTGTTGTAACCATCCACACCGCAATTAATCAATGCATCGTAACTGAATGCTCGTTCACCCGTTTTAACAAACTCACATTCGTACAAATTGCGAAAATCATCAGGCGGGTTTTCGTCTTTGATTTCCTCCAAGATAACGCGGTTAAGTCCACGTGCTATGGCATCGTGAATATTAACGATTTGTCGCCACATACTATCACCAGAGTAATGACCAAACTTTAATACCTTATGGGATAGCTCAATGATTTTGCGTTCTTTTTCAGGTTTTCCTTTGTTATAAAAATCCCCGGTCCAAAACTCATAGGCTTCGTGATCTTCACTGGAAGGTGTAGAAAAATAGGTACGACGTAAACCCGATTGTGTGGCCATCGCTGAAGCAACCTTCCGCAATTCCAAGAAACGCGATACCCAAAATACCTCATCGAAATAGAGGTCGCCGGTATACGATTGCGCGGTTGCAGCAGCGGTACCAAGGAAAAACAGAATAGCGCCGTTGGATAACATAATTTCATCGCCACCTTTAAGCTCAACCCCCACTTGCCTTGCTAGCAACTGAATAAAGCGTTTGAACTGAAAAGCTTGGGCGCGGCTAGCAGAGAGAAATATTTGGTTATTACCGGTTTCCAATGCCGTCAATAAGGCCTCGCGAGCAAAATACCATGTCGCCCCGATTTGCCGTGACTTTAGAATAAATCGGTTGCGTTGCGAGCGCTCATCCCACCATTGGCGCTGATACTCAAATAAGGTACCCAATACTAACGTTTTCAGCTGTTCAATTTGTTCTGGGGTGAAATGGTTTTTTGGGTTTTTAGTTTTGGCTGCGCCTGAGCTCTGTTTTTTCGCTTCTAATCGTTCAAAGCGATCTAATTGACGATTTAAAAAATCTACCGTTTTAAAGTCATGGGCGGTCATGGTGTCTTTCGCCATGATGCGTAGTACTTTTACATGAGTCTGGTCATTTACGCGATGAATAGGGGAAGCCTCATCCCACTTATCACGTCGTCGCCATGAATAAATTGTATGAATACTCGTGCCCAGCCGTTTTGCTATCTGCGAAACGCTGTAAGCCTGCCAATAAAGTTCCTTGGCTTCTTGTCGTGGGTCAATGTCTGTTTTCATCATGCTGTCACTTTGTCACGCCCGCGCGTAACCCTCTATGAATAAGGGTTCTCATAGCCGTCTGAGAACCGTAACCCTTTGAGCAAAAAGAGAATGATTGCGATAGTAGCGTTATCGAAATGACAGTCATGTCAGGAATGGAGATTGATTTATGCCACAGGGTAAAAAAACACGTCAGATAAAGCTGATTGCTTGTGCCGAGGGAATGACACTTAACGGTTTTCCCGTTGAGCGCGAACATATTGAGCAAATGGCTAAGGACTATGATCCTAATTTTTATTGTGGTCGTGTGAATCTAGACCACATTAAAAGCTTGTTTCCAGACAGCCAATTTCGTAGCTACAGCATGATTGCGGCAGTGGATACCGTCGAGCTTACTGAGGGTGAGTTAAAGGGTAAGCTTGGGCTTGAAGTGACGATTGATATTGACGACTTCAAAGATGATTTCATTGTTAACCTGAATAAAACAGGTCAAAAGATTTTTTCCAGCATTGAATATTACCCCTCATTTCCGCAAACCAAGCGCGCTTATTTAACGGGCGTGGCGTTAACCGATTATCCCGCTGCCGTAGGTTCACGACCGATTGAGCTTAGCACCGCCTCTCGTGGCTTACCTGAGATTGGCAATCGATTTACAGCATCATTAGAAACGGAGTGTTACCTATTGAGCGAGCAACGCGAGGAGCATCAAGAAGAGAAAGAAGCCGGTAAAAAATTCTTATCCACGGTGAAACAGTGGCTAGGGCTTGAGCGTAATCACCACTCAGAAGAAGCCGCCAACCTGCAAAAAGCCATTGAATTGACTGCACAACAATGCGGAACGCTGCTAACTGAACATGAAACGCAAAAGCGGGAGCTCTCGCAGCTAACCAGCGACTTTAACGCATTAAAGCAAAAGTTAGAGCTGACAGAGGGGTCGGGAGAAAGTCGTCCACTGGTGACCGGTGGCTCTAACAAGTTGGCAGAGTTTTAATTCTCGCTTCACTTTCTTAACTTCAAATAAATAAAAGGTTTTTACTATGGGTATCAGTAATGAATCGCTCGCGAATTATCTCTCATGGCTTGACCAGCAAGCCCGATTAAACGGGATACGCCGTGAGGGCTCGTCATTAAATTTTAGTGTTGATCCAACGGTTCAACAGCGCTTAGAAAAAGCCAAAATGGAAAACAGCCCATTTCTAAAACAAATTAACTCATTTGGTGTGACCGACCAGGAGGGACAAAAAGTTTTTGGCTCCGTGAATGGTCCGATTGCTAGCACTAACACGTCAACCACAGACCGTCGTAACCCCGAACAGGTGAATGATGAAAACAGTGATGAATACCGTTGTGACCAAACCAACTGGGATACGTTCGTACCGTACTCATGGCTAGATGCATGGGCGGGGCATCCTGAATTTCAGCCGATGATCAGCCAGCTGATTGCACAACAAGAAGCCAATGACCGCTTAATGATTGGTTTTAACGGTGTGAAGCGGGTGAAAAAGTCCAACAAAATCGAAAACCCATTACTGCAAGACGTCAATATTGGTTGGCTGCAAAAAATCCGTAATGCCGCGCCACAGCGGGTGATGAAAGACGTCACCTTAACCAGCCGTGATGAAAGCGGAAAGATCATTGCCAAAGGGATGTATGCCAACGTAGATGCCATGGTATTCGATGCGGTGAATTCATTGTTAGATCCGTGGCATCGCCGCGCGCAAGGTTTAGTGGCGATCACCGGTTATCAGCTTTATACGGATAAAAATTTCAAGATTATGAACCAGCACAGTGAGCAAAATCCAAATATGGAAATGCTTGCCGGTAATGAACTGTTGAAGCTGAGTTCAATGGGTAATTTGCCAACCTTACAAGTGCCATTTTTCCCTGATGGTGCAACGTTAATCACCACTTTTAAAAACCTGTCGGTGTATTGGCAGAAAGGCAAATATCGCCGCGTGATTAAAGATGAGCCGGAATATAACCGTATAGCGACTTATTCGTCGGGTAATGAGGGCTATGTGATTGAAGATTATGGTTTGTCCTGCCTGATTGAAGGTATCAATTATGCAGAAAGCAAAGAAATCTAAGCCAATATTGGGGAAACGTTATGGAACATTTAACACCAGCACAGCAGCACTGGCAAAGGGTGATGGCCTCACGTCGTGGCGAGTCTAATGGCGAAATGTCACGAGCGGATATGACGGCATATGAAAATATTTTGCATCGTTTACGCGCTGACCAATCGCAGTTAAGCAACATTCAAGGCAATGACCGCAAAGCAGCTTATAAGCGCAAGGTTTTACCTAATTATCGCGGCTGGATTGAGGGTGTGTTGGAAAGCCAAAGCGGTGTCGCTGATGAAGTTTTTACCCGTACTTTGGTTTGGCATATCGATGCCGGTTTGTATTCCGAAGCCTTAAAAATGGCTGAATATGCCATTCAATTTAATCTGCCATTGCCTGATAACTATAACCGAACCTTAGCCACTGTTTTAGTTGATGAAATTTGTGATTGGTCATTGGCCGTCAAAGCCAGTGGTAAAGATGATGAAGTGACAGCGTCACTTGAAGAATTACTTGCCCTGGAACACATTACCGAACAGTCAGATATGCCTGATGGCGCACGCGCCAAGCTGTACAAGGTGATTGGTTTAACACTGAAAGGTGATGAAAAACAACAAACTTTAGCGCTTGAGTACCTACAAAAAGCCATTTTGACTGATAAAGACATTGGCGTGAAAAAAGAGATTGAACAGTTATTACGGGCGGTCAATAAGAAAGAAGAAGCTGTAGAGGAGCCCGCCATTCCTGTGGAAGGAGACGGTGTTGAGCCGTCAAAAGATAAAAAAACACAAAAGAAATCAACGGTTACTGAGAAAAAATAATCAGTAGCAATAACCGAGTTGCACCCGCAAGCCACGGAGGCACAGCAATGATAAAGGGCTAATCCTCTCTGTTATCGCTGTCCACCTCCGTTTTCTCAGAGGGTAAATCATGAGCTTAGTGGCCGCAAAACAGATCCATTCCGTGCAATACGAGAGCATTAATGATGGTGATGAGAAAATCACCTCGGGCGACTTTTGGCCTGTGATTGGACTTGCTCAATTGAGGCAATCGATGCGCCTAACCGGCAATGTGTCTACAAGTCGCTTAAAGCACATGACGACAGAAGCGGTTCTGTATGTGAATCAACTATTGGATGAGTGGTGTAAAAAACAGAAAGATAACGGATTCAATCAATTATCTACCGTGCCGTCATCGTCGATTAACGATACCACTGCATTAGTTTTTCGCTATCACCATGCGGTGTATAGCTTCACGAAAGCTTTATTGATTGAAAATTATCGCGATATTGACACGACGCGGGATGGTGAAAAGCATGCTCAAGCACTGAGTACCCAAATCGATGATCTACGCCGCGATGGACAAAATGCAGTGCGGGATATTCTCGGTAAATTGCGCATGTTTGCGGAGCTAGTTTGATGAAAGTGCAGGCGCTGCAAGGTGACACAGTTGATCTATTGTGTTGGCGGCATTATGGGCGTACGCAAGGCATTGTTGAAGACGTGTTACAGGCAAATCCGAATCTTGTTGAGGGCGGCATACAGCTAGCCGCAGGGCAATGGGTAGAGTTACCTGACATCGCACCAGCAGCACAGCAAGAAATAATCCAACTTTGGGATTAAGAAAACAGGATTAACAGCATGAGTGATTGGTACAGCCGCCTATCTTACACGCTTTCAGGATTTGGTAGCTTCTTTAGCGGATCAGGCATTTTAGGTTTTTTTGGTGATTTTTCTTTGTATGAATGGGGTTTCTTGGCTGGGTTGATTGCCAGTATTTCATTAGGGGTACTGACCTACCGGCTAAACCGGCGTGAACAAATAAAACGCACACAGATATTGGAGCGTTATTTCTCCCGCCATCCTATTACTGAGCGTGATATTCAAAACATCGTGAGAGTCACAGAGCAATCACCAAAGGATTTATGACATGAATACGAAGTCACGATTAAGTCAGGCAGTTATTGCCCTTATTATTTCAGGTGCCAGTGGTGGCGTGATCCTTTCCAGTTTTTTGGATGAAAAGGAGGGTAATTTACTCAAGGCTTATCGTGATGCAGGCGGGGTGGTCACCATTTGTCGCGGGGTAACGCGTATTGATGGCCAGAAAATTAAACTGGGTACCAAACTCACACTAGCGGAATGCGACGAATTAAATCGAATTGAAGCGGATAAAGCGATTGGATGGGTTAAACGCCATGTCCATGTCCCGCTGACTGAGCCACAAATCGCTGGTATTGCGTCATTTTGCCCTTATAACATTGGCCCCTCTAAATGTTTTTCATCTACGTTTTATCGCAAGTTAAATGCGGGTGATATCAAAGGCGCCTGCGCAGAACTGCCAAAATGGACGCGGGATGGCGGTAAAGATTGTCGACAAACCAAAGGCCAGCCGAACGGCTGTTATGGCCAAGTGATCCGCCGTGACCAAGAGGCCGAATTATTGTGCGGTGATTGGGGGCTATGATGAGCAGCAATCGCCATGCATTACTGGCTTACATTGCCGTTGGGTTAGTCAGTGGCAGCATGGTATTTGGTGCCACTCGGTTGATTTATCAATCCAAATTAGATGCAACTGTATTGGGGCATCAAATGGCATTGAATGCCATTAGCGCCCAAGCCTTTATGGATGCATCAGAGAAACTCGCCCAGCTACAAGAGGCGCAAGGCAAGTTACATCAGCTCGATGTGACCTATAACCAGAGATTATCAGATGAACAAAATGTATCTCAGAGTTTGCGTGATGATTTACTCACTGAGCGTCGTCGGGTGCGGTTTGCCAGCGCCGACCTTGCAACCTGTAAGCTCGCCATCAGTAGTGCTACCAGCACCAGCAGCGTGGGCGATGTTGCCAGCGTCGGACTCACTCGAAAAGGTGGACTTATTGTTCACGATATCCGAACCGGAATTCAGCAGGACAGAGCAAAAATAACCTATCTACAAAATTATATCGTCGACATAGTAAATCAGTGCAAGGTGGCGAAATGAAAACGTTAATTAATATATTGATATTTATTGTTTTTGTATCGCTCTTAACTGTAATTTTGCTCGGTGGAGTGGTGCTACTGCAAGAGCCTAAATGTGGGGTGGCATCATCACAAGAACGCCTTGAAATGCGTTGCCAAAAATCACTTTATTATTACCGAGGTTAATCATGCTGAAGCCTAATTTATTGCGTGAAATATTAGTGAAATTTGCCCCTTATTTTAAACAAAATCCAGAATTGTTAGAGGTTTATGTCACTAGCGGCAATATTCAATCAACCGGCACGGCATCCGTTTCTTATCTGACCGAATATGAGATTAATGTCTTTGCAATGGATTTCTCGGGTGAGTTGGATCACTTGATATTGGCGATTTTAACCTGGGCGAAGAAACATCAACCCGATTTATTGTTTAACCCTGATAAACGTAAATCTGGTATTCGCTTTGATGCGGATATTCTCGATAGCGAAAAAATTGACGTGCTTTTTACGATTAAAGCCACTGAGCGAGTGGTGATCAAGATTGAAGATGAGAAAATTATTTTTGGCCGTCCTTTAGAGCCTAACTTTCCAGATAGGCCACTGCCTGACTGGGATAAGTTAATCGAAGAAGGAATATTGACGTATGCATGATAATTCCTTGGTGACGCAATTAGATGATGAATTAAAAAGGTTACTTTCTACGACGTCGAATGCATATCGAAAACGACTTACAACAAAATTAGCCAAGGCTATTCGAACGGCTCAACAAAAACGTATTCGTAGCCAAAAAAATGCGGACGGCACAGCGTATGAACCCCGTAAACGTAAAGTATTACGCGCCCAGCAGCAGATCCGTTTTATCCATCGTGGTGATGTTCGTACGCTACGAAATTGGCAAGGTTCCAAAGGTCGACGCGGTAAAACCATCACCGGATTTGATGAGGATAGAGGCGCAGTAAGAACGTTTTATCGCCAAGATATCTTACGCTTTTTAGATATTAATTTCTCATCAGTAAAACGAACCACTAAGCGTAATGTTCCTATGTTTCGGCGATTACGTGCTGTGCATTTTTTACAGGCGCGTAGCACCCAAAACAGTGCGGTTGTGGGTTTTCAAGGTAAAGCCGCTGCCATTGCCAGAGAGCATCAATATGGGCTTGAGGGTGCCGTGAATCAGTTGGCGCGGGCGCGTTATCCTAAACGGGAGTTGTTGGGGCTTTCAGAGCATGAGCGCCTAGGCTTGTTGGAAATAATCTATCTCGATTTAGTGGGGCAACTATGAATGCGCAAGAGCTATATCGGTTACTCAGTAATCTTTTGCGTCAAGGTGTGGTCACTGAAGTGGACTTAGACAATGATTGTTGCCGCGTTCAATCGGGTGAATTGGTCACGGATTGGATTAGATGGTTAGTTCAGCGTGCCGGTGAGTCACGCAGCCATTGGGCGCCAACGGTGGGAGAACAAGTGTTAATTGGCGCTATTGGTGGCGAGTTAACAACCGGTTTTGTTTTGGGTTCGTTATACAGCAACGATAATCCCGCGCCGTCACATTCAGCTAATGCATTGAATCATACCTTTTCTGATGGTGCGGTTATCGAATATGAGCCCGAAAACGGAACATTAAAGGCGGTGGGCATTAAAAAAGCGGTGATTGAAGCCAGCGACGAAATTACGGTCACAACTAAAAAAGTGATTTGCAAAGCCTCCGTTGAAATCAAATTTGATACACCGAACGTCATTTGTACTAATAACCTCACCACAGCCACGTTGAAAGTGGAAAAGGGCGGTGAAATGACTGGAAATATTACCCATAAAAATGGAACGTTTTCTTCAAATGGGGTTGTTATTGATGATCATAATCATGGCGGTGTTGAACGTGGCGGCAGTCGTACGGATGGGCCGAAATGAAATATTGCGGCATGAATGGGAAAACAGGGAGCAACCTGACTGACAGTGAGCATATTCGCCAAAGTATCGCGGATATTTTGCGAACGCCAATCGGTTCGCGGGTAATGCGCCGGCAATACGGCTCACTGTTGTATGACTTGATTGACCAGCCACAAAACTCTGCGCTGCGCCTTAAAATCATGAGCGCTTGTTATATGGCGCTGATGCAGTGGGAGCCAAGGGTCAGGTTACAAACCATTGATTATATTCGTTCAGATATTGGTGAAATGGCGGTCAGTTTATCGGGTGTGATTATGCCAACGGGTGAGCCAGTTTCGATTTCTATTCCTGTGAGGTAACAGTATGGCAGCCAGTATTGATTTAAGTTTATTACCCGCACCGGACGTGGTCGAACTATTAGATTTTGAGGTGATATTTACCGCGCGAAAAACAGCATTAATTGCTGCTATGCCTGAAGAACAGCGGGAAGCTGTCGCCCGTACCTTGGAACTAGAATCCGAGCCATTGACCAAGTTATTACAAGAAAATAGTTACCGTGAATTAATCTGGCGCCAGCGTGTGAATGAAGCAGCGCGCGCTTCAATGGTCGCTTTTGCTACAGGGGCGGATCTCGATCAACTCGCCGCCAATAATAACGTTAAGCGGTTGATGTTATCCGCCGGTGACGAGAGCGCTATTCCACCGATTGCGCCGGTGTATGAGTCAGATTCTAACTTACGCTTGCGTATTCCTGCCGCCTTTGAAGCCCTTAGTGTTGCAGGTCCTATAGGCAGCTATGAGTATCATGCTCGCAGTGCTGATGGTCGGGTATCTGATGCCTCGGTGATCAGCCCGTTACCGGCTCATGTCACTGTGACGGTGTTATCCCGTGAGGGGAATGGTTCTGCACCGGCTGATTTAATCGAAAAAGTGGATCTGGCTTTAAACGATGAGGATGTACGCCCTGTCGCTGACCGCGTCACCGTTCAATCGGCAACCATCGTTAACTATGAAATCGATGCGGTGATTTATTGTTATCCCTCGCCTGAATATGAGCCGATTATGGTGACGGCAGAGGAACAAGTGAAACGCTATGCGACACAGCAACACCGGTTAGGTCGTGACATTGTGCTCAGTGCTATTTATGCGGCTTTACATGTTCAAGGCGTGCAACGTGTGGAACTGAAAAAGCCCTCGACAGATATCAAATTAGATAAAACACAGGCCAGTTTTTGTACCCATATTAATGTGGCGCTAGGGGGCTCAGATGAATAGCCGATTACTGCCTGTCGGTTCATCAGCACTAGAGCTTGCCGCCGCTGAGGCTTTAGCGGAAATAGAACGTGTGCCAATCCCCATTCGCATTCTATGGAACCCTGATTTATGTCCAGTACATTTACTGCCGTATTTAGCCTGGGCGTTCAGTGTTGATCGGTGGGATAAAAACTGGTCAGAAAAAGCCAAACGCGATGCTATCAAGGCCGCGATGTTTATTCATAAACACAAGGGCACCATCGGAGCATTGCGTCGTGTGGTAGAGCCTCTCGGTTATTTGATTCGGGTGATTGAGTGGTGGAAAACTAACGAAACTGCCGGCACATTTCGCCTTGATATTGGCGTACTTGAAACGGGTATTACTGAAGAAATGTATCGGGAGTTAGAAGCATTAATTTTTGATGCTAAGCCAGCAAGTCGCCATCTTATTGGAATGACTATTCAACTTGAAACTAAGGGAAGTATTTATTGCGCTGCGACCAGTTATGGCGGTGATGAACTTACGGTTTACCCATATACGCCAGATGTGATCAGTACCGGTGGGATTATCTCCACAGGGGCGGCAATCCACGTTATCGATGAAATGAGGGTCACTCTCCAATGAAATATTTTGCATTGCTCACCACTTACGGTGAAAAAGTGCTCGCAGAGGCGACAGCTCTCGGCACAAAAATTGAGTTAACACACATGGCTGTGGGTGACGGCGGCGGCATATTGCCCGCACCGGATACTAAACAGACTAAATTAGTCAATGAAAAACGCCGTGCAGCCATCAACACGTTGTTTATTGACTCGATAAATACAAACCAAGTTATTGCTGAACAAGTGATCCCCGAAAATGAGGGCGGTTGGTGGATACGCGAAATCGGTTTGTTTGATAAATCGGGTTTATTGGTGGCGGTGGCTAATTGTCCTGAGACCTATAAACCACTGTTAGCTGAGGGTTCTGGTCGCACGCAAACCATCCGCATGATTCTGATTGTTAGCCATACTGAGTCGGTAACACTGAAGATTGATCCGACTGTTGTATTAGCAACACGCCAATACGTGGATGACGCTATTCAGGTATTGGATAAAAGAATCACTGAATTGACGGCCAGTGACGTTGGTGCCGTTCCAATCACTCGTAAAGTGAATAATAAACAGCTAAATGTTGATATCACTCTGAATGCTGGTGATGTCGGAGCGTACACCAAGGCAGAAACGGATACTAAAGTCGCGGACGCGAAAAAAGCCGGCACCGATGCGCAGACGACCGCGAATAGTGCCAATACCGCCGCTACCAATGCGAATAATAATGCGAATGGGAGAGTTCCCAGCGGGCGAAAGGTTAATAACAAAGCGTTAAGTACCGATATTTCACTGACTGCGGGTGATGTCGGCGCATATACCAAGGTAGAAACGGATACTAAAGTCGCGGACGCGAAAAAAGCGGGCACAGATGCACAGACGTCCGCAAATAGTGCCAATACAGCCGCTACCAATGCGAATAATAATGCCAATGGACGGGTTCCCAGCGGGCGAAAGGTTAATAACAAAGCGTTAAGTGCAGATATTTCACTGACTGCGGGTGATGTCGGAGCATATACCAAGGTAGAAACTGACACCAAAGTTGCGGATGCTAAAAAAGCCGGTACCGATGCACAAACAACTGCAAATAGCGCGAATACGGCAGCGACCAATGCCAATAATAATGCCAATGGTCGCGTGCCAAGTGGACGCAAAGTTAACAACAAGGCTTTAAGTGCGGATATCTCGCTGAATGCAGGGGATGTGGGAGCTTATACGAAAGCTGAGGTTGATAGTAAAATTGGAGGCACACTAGGTAATAAAAGTTTCAGAATATCGGCTTATACCGAAGTTCCTGTCAATATATCGGCATGGACCTCATTTCCAATGCACCAATTTATTGTTGGTTTATATCGCGTCAACGCAGGATCTCAAGACACCTATATCAATAAAGCTCGAGTTGCCACACTACAAATACTTGTTAATGGAGCATGGTTAAATGTCACTAACTAAAAAATTTGAGCGTTATCTTCCTGATACTTCACATTATTCCAATATTGTTTATCTGAAAAATATTGACGGCGACTGGTATCAGCAACAATCAATGTTTAGTCAAAACACCGTCAAAATACTTTATGATGATGAAGGGATAATTGCGTCTATTTCCAATGATATATCTATGCTTTATCCCGAAGGATATTATGTTTTGGAGCTAGATGAGAAAACCATTATAAACCCTGATTTTCACCGAGTTAAAAATGGTGAAATTTATGTATATCAAAGCCCAAAAGAACGCGTAGTTTCAGAAAATAAAACAAAAAAACAAACATTACTACGTGAAATTTCTGATGCTATTACCCCTTTGCAAGATGCGGTGGAGCTTGGTATTGCGACAGATGAAGAACGGGAGCAGTTAAGGGCGTGGAAAGAGTATCGAGTGCAGGTGAATAGGGTGGATGTTGAGTTGGGGTTGGATATTAATTGGCCAGTTAGCCCAAAGTGAGACAGGCATTAAGATAATTAATGTATTTATTGTGTAGAATCCTTTACCGTATGTATCAATTATAAATAAATAGCATGTTTTAGATGAATATCTTAGTATTGAAATATGAATATTAATAATGTTGATTTATTTTTTAAATTAGATGATAGTGATTTTTTGGGTGAGACTTGATAGAGCTAATTATAGTGATAATTAAGTAACAAATAGCATTAAATAATTTAAGTGAAAGATAATAAATTGATAATAAGTCACCAACTTTTGTGGTCAAAAATTATGAGTATAGAAAATAATAATTCGCAGTTTTTACAAGATATGGGTGTAAGTGCTGAAAGTGTTGAAAGAAGTGGTATTGCTATAGATGTATTGAAAGAAATTGCAGAAGATTATAAAGAAAATGAACTGACCTTACTAGATGAAGCTGAATACATAGCTAAGAAGATACAACGTTGCAACGCAGTACATTCAGTTCGCTGGCGAATAAAAAGTGTATCTCATGTGATAAAAAAGATAGTTAGAAAGCTTAATGAAGTACAGTTAAATGAAAAATATAAAAGCATCAATGTTGGGAATTATAAAGCAATAATCACTGATTTAATTGGAGTTAGAGCAATTTATTTGTTCAAAAGTGACTGGGAAGAAGTACATAATCATATTCTATCTAGATGGGTTATTAAGGAAGATGAGCCTGTAATTATATATCACAGGGAGGGGGATGTCATGGACATATATTCTCATCACCTTGACTGTGAGCAGAAAGTACATTTTTATAACTATCGTTCGATACATTATTTAGTCCCAGCTACAAATATACATTCGGTACAAATTTATTGTGAAGTTCAAACAAGGACAATTTTTGAAGAAGGTTGGAGTGAGATTGACCATAAAGTTAGATACCCTGATTATTCAGAAGATGAAAATTTAATGAGCTATTTAACAATATTTAACCGTTTGGCAGGTAGTGCTGATGAAATGGGTAGTTATGTCAATGAGCTTATTGCATTAATAAAAAAAAATAATGAACTAGAAGAAGAAAGAAGCAAAAAAGAAAAGCAATTCTTAGAAGAGAAAGAAAAATTACAAGATAATATTAAAAAACTGTCCACCCATGAGAAAAATATTGATGAAGTACAGGAACAATATGAAAAACTCATAGATGTACAACGCTCTGAGATAGAAAGTTTAAAAGAAGAGCTAAAATCACAAACTAGTGAGAATATTCGTCTCAATCGTAATGAAAAAAATCCTGTTGTAGTGGTTTTAGGGCAAGTTGACAAAACAAATACTAAAGATTGCTATGAAGGCGATATTGAAATTGAAGTTATTAGAAGTAATAAATTCGCTACCTTTACTGGGCATTTTAACCCACGCTTTGAGACTATCCCTATCGTTGAAGTTATAACAACTGAAACAACTTGTCCTAACACTGATATATCGGATCTAACGATTAAAATAGGTGTAGGGCAACCTCACAACTTTAACGTTCATATATTTAATAAAAAATTAGGGCGCATAGAAGAAGGAAATTATAAATTTCATTTTAAAGCTTATGAGTCTAAGTCATTGGCTTTAAATTGATTCTTTGATATGTACGCAAACCTTAATTACAGCCTTTCGAATTCAATGAAAGGCTGTAATTTTGACAGATATATTTATGGAAACTTGACCTATTTAATATAGATATATTATCAAAACAGCCCCATCAATTCCCCAACATCCACCCCAGCCAGTCTCTCCCTAACATCCTCACTAACTCGACTTAACGACAGCGTAAAATCTATTTTCTTCGCCTTACCGTCGGTAAAAAACTCTGTCCTATCCATAACCAGATTAGTGATCACATACATACCGTAAATCGTTCCTGTGCCCTCAATCAAAGGCAGTGGCTTAGCCACATAGGCTGAAGTTTTCAGTAATTCCAGCGACACATCACCGCCGGTAACTTCGGGGTAAAGCGTGCCGGACAACGTGATTTTATCTTCACCGGCGCCGACATACTGCCATTTGGCACTGCGGCCAACACGGTCATTTTTAACGTGGCGCCAGTCGAGTGAATGGTTAAAAGTCTGATAAGGGGCGGTGCGTAGTTCAAACACAAACATACCATAAATCATCATCATAATATTAATCCTGATCCTTTAAGCTGGAACGGCGGCGGCTATCGCGTTCGCGTAATAGTGCGGTTAATTGTTGCTTCACAACGTCGGCTAGCTTCTTCTCGTTATTCACATCAACCCCGTGGAAATGTAATTCAAAGGTATTGTATTCAGGTTGCATCACTTGGCGTTCTGGTCGGGTCGGGGATACCGCCACAGGTATTGCGCTCAATTTTGGCTGAATAGGAGCAAACGTATTGATAAGGGAATCATTGAGTTGTGATAGCAATGACGGCTGCTTTTGAGCGGAAATACGTGGCTCTCGATACAACCCATCAACCGCCGTCACCGCAGGAAAGTTTTTAAACACAATATCGCCGAGTTTATTTCTATCGACACTTTCGGCCGCATCACTTAACGCGGATTTACTGCCTTTGGTTTTGCTCTTTTTCTCTGCGCCGTCATAAACCAAAGTACCGTATTTCTCTGCATTCTCTAACGGGTTAACTTCATTGGCTTTTTGCTGTAACTCGCTGCTTTTTTCCAACTGTTTACCCGCAACCATCACGCTACTGGTGATTTTACTGGTTGCCTCGGCTTGCTGTTTTTTGGCTTGCTCATTGGCTTTGGCGGTTTTCCCTGCATAGGATGAAACCGAATTGAGTACCTTAAATGGGTCTTTTTCATTCGGGTCAACACCCATGGCTCTTGCTGCATCGGCAGCGGCACTGGCTGCATCAGGAATAACGCCGAGCTTTTCTAATATCCAGCCTAAGCCTTTGGCGACTTGCTGAATTGGCCAGAATAGGGCACTGATGGCTTTACCCACCACGTCACCAAATACCTGACCGGCTTCAGTACAGGATTTCAATTCTTCAGTAGACAGTTGAACCGGTGAAAGCAATTCTTTAAACCAGTTCCAGACCTTGCTGACGGCATTTGAAATGCCATCGAATATCGGGGCGAATGGGGTAAAGGTGGCGCTGAATGCCGCACCCATCGGGGCAAGGGCAGATGTGAAACCATCCCAAAATCCACTGAAAAAGGCTTTAATCGGTTCCCAGTATTGATAAATCAACACGCCAGCCGCCACAATGGCTGCGACAAATAACCCAACAGGACTCAATAACAAGGAAAAACCGCCCCCAATAACACCAATCGCGTTACTACCGGCGGTCATTAAGCTACCAAACCCAACAGTGGCAAGTCCTTGAATTCCAGAGCCAAGAGCCGTTAATGCCCCTAATGGATTGGTGAATAACAAAGAAAGGGCGCCACCGGTAGAGGCCGCGCCGGCTAAAATACTCGTAAATCCGGTTCGACCAAGTGCCATCACGCCAGATGAAAGCTGGCTAACTGCCCCTTTAGCATTGCTAAAGATAGGCAACCAATCACGCACGCTGCGACCTGTTTTACCAATGGAAGGAATTAAACTTTTTAAGCCAAACGAAAATGAGCCTAATTTAGGAATAAGTCCACCGAGACCACGGCCACCGGTGAGCATAAACACACTTAATCGCATCGCAGCAAACGGAACAATAACTGCTGCTACAGCAAGGGCTAAGGTACCGAGTACAGTTACTAATGTTGCAATGGCAATCCCACCGACGGCAAGGGCTTGCGTCATTTTAGGGTGTGCTTTCATCCATTGGCCAACTTGACCAATAAAGCCAGTCAATGATTGAGTCACACGCCGCAAAGGGGAATCAACATTTTCTTGGATCTCAATACCGAGATCTTCCCACGCGGATTGCAACTGTTTCAGGTCGCCTTTTAAGTTATCAATCTTAACCTTGGCGTTTTTATCAGCTTCGCCCTCGGCGCCCATATTGGCCGTTTTCAGCGCGTCATAACGGCCATTCATCACCGAATCAATTACTGCGCCCATACCAACCATCGCTTCTTCGCCGAAAATATCTTTTTTCATGCGAATCTGGCTGGCTTGGTCAAACTTACGCATACTCTTGCCAACATCTTTTAAAATCGCGTCGGCATCGCGCAGTTTTCCGCTGGCATCTTTAACGCTAATCCCTAGCTTGTCGAGGGCGGCTTGACCTTTGCCAACAGGAGCAACCATGCGTGATAAACCGGCGCGGAGCGATGTACCCGCCATACTGCCTCGAATGCCGTTATCAGCCATGGTTCCTGCCATCGCTGCCATACTTTCAAGACTGACGCCAAGTTGTGCGGCAATAGGGCCTGCATAGGTCATGGTTTCACCGAGTTGGCGTAAATCGGTATTACTACGGGTAAACGTGGCGGTGAGTACATCAGAGACGCGGTTCATTTCACCGGCTTTCAATTGAAATTGAGTCAGGACGTTTGAACCAATATCGGAGGCTTCACCAAGATCCATATCGCCGGCTAAACCCATGTTCAATACGCCACCCAATGCCGCCTTAATTGCATCAGGTGTAAAACCGGCCATGGCCAAAAACTTCTGACCGGCGGCAACATCAGTGGCGGTATAAGCGGTACTGGCGCCCAGTTCTCGGGCTTGTTGGCGTAACATCGCCAGCTGAGGAGAATTCTTATCTAATCGGGTGAGGGCTTGAACCGTTGACATACCCTCATCAAAATCACGACCAGGAGCCGTAATTCGCGAGCCTGCATAAAGCGCACCGGCACCGCCCGCGGTCGCGATTGCACCCCCCGTCGCTAGCTTATTACGTAACTCTTTTGACTTGGCATATTGACCTTGCGCTCGAGTCACGGCAGATAACCGTCGGCGTTGCTCATCTAACTGGCGATTATAAATTTCAGTTCGTCGCGTCACTTGTGCTGTGGCATCACCGCTTTGACGTGCCGATACGCCATGACGATAGAGTGACGCTGTCACGTTATTAAGTTTTTGTTTCTCTTTGTCAAGCGTGCGGCCGTAGCGATCACGTTCCAAACGAGCAGCAGCTAAAGCTCTTTTTTGTTCTTCAGTTTGCTGGGTTAGTGGCGGGTACTGGTCGCGTAACGCTTTGACTTTATTTTTAGCTGTCTCGTAAGCCTGTGAGTTTTTATTGACGGAATTAGAAAGTCGCTCGAATGTTTTCGATTGGCTTTGTAGGTTGCGGATAGTGTTTTGTGTGGCTTTGATTTGTGTCGCTAACCCTGCCGCGCTGCGCTGTGCAGCACTAACAGGGGAAGATAGCTTATTCGCAGCACTTAACGAAACTTTGATATTTAAATTGCGATTACTCATGGTTCATTTCCTGTTCTGGCGGCTGCGCGTTGGTGCCATAACAGGAGTTCAGAGGCCGTCATGGCGTCATATTCAGACGGCGCCCAGTGAAAAACGGTGGCGATATCGGCGATTAACTCATCCGTTTCAACGTTGGGGCACTCTATGACTCGTCCGCGATGTCTGTCATCTCTGGCGGGGAGCTCGGTACTAAAAAATTGGCAATACCCGTCGCTAACGCATTAAATGTCGGAATCGGAAGCTGTGAAACATCGCGCTCAGTTAAGCGGGGTGAGGTGACGCGGGGCAGTAACTTAATCAGTGAATCCACATCAGAAGTCATCACGTCATACAATTTTAAGCCACGCAGCGCGCCAACTTGTTTCATGGTGTCCGTGATAGTGATTTCAGTCACTTCTTGCCCTGATTCTAATTTGATAGGTGCGTCGAATTGAATAACTTCAGCCATAGTAAATCTTCCTATTAAAAGTTAGTGGCCAATATTGGCGCGATGTTTTTCTAACATGTCTTTGCCATTGACTTTCCACACCATATTCAGCAAATCCACCTCAAAGGCTTCTTTGTTATTGATGGTGATCTTGCAGTAGGTATTTTTGATGGTGTACTTATGCTGTGTATTATCGCCAGCTTTTGCACTACCAAAATCAAGCTCAGTAAAGCGCCCGCGGGTTTGAATTTCACACGGGATGGATTCGCCAGTTGAATCATTGTAGTAAGAGCCCGCAAAACGAAATTGCTTACCATCAATCGTGCCGCCCCAACTTTCCAATAATTCAGCCAGCAAGCCGCCCATAGTGGCTTCCATATCTAACGCGCCTGAATCCAAGCCCATCATGACCGCAACGGAACCCACCATACCGGCACCTTGATAATCTTCCGTTTTCAGCGATAGCTTTGGCGGGGTGACTTCTTCTACTTGTCCAAGGTAGGTTTGACCATCAATAAACAGATCAAACAAAAAGAGTTTTTTAGGCATACCCATAATCGAAATTCCTTAGCCCAGTTGGTCGAAAACAGTGAAATATTCGTCAGTGAATTCCTGTGTTAAAGACAGGTTTTCCAGTGGCGGTACGGGGGTATATTTGTAGCGTATGTGCGCCTTGCCATCGCGTAAATTTTCTTTCGGGTTATCCGATGGGTCATACCAACATTGGAACCCCAATAAACGGCCTTGCGTGACGAGTTGCGCGCCTTTACTGTTGATTCCATCGACAATATCTTTCACCAATGATGGCGTGAGAGTTTTGTCGATATAGCTAAAATGCGCCTCGGCGATCATTTCAGCCAATATTTGCGCGGTGCGGGTATAGACTTCAAAAGTATAAATTTCATTATCACCGGTGCGATTACCCCAAATACGAAAGCCATCGCGCTTAATTAACGTGGTGATTTGGTGACTGTTTAAATCGTTGGCGTCGGTGTCTTTACCTTGTAATGTCCAATAAATATCGGCGCTAATACCCAGAACGCCATTAACCGGCACGTTAGAAATCGACTTATGCCAGCCTTGTTCCGCATCAATCTTGGCACGTAAACCAATGGCGTAAGCGGTGGCGGGAATGGTTTCATTTTTACCGCTTTGCAAGTTGTAGGCGATAAATTCAGGGTAGATGATCATCACTTCGCGCTGATTAAAATCTTCGCGGTATTTCTTGGCTTCCGCGATAGTTTTACAGCCGTTCGCGCTGATATAGGCAAAGGCTTTGATCTGCTCGGCAAAAATCGCAAGCTGCATAGCAACCGGTTTGGTATCAAGTTTCGGTACTGCCAATATGCGCGGGCGTTCACCGATATTGGCTTCGGCGGTCAGTAGGGCATAAAGGCCAGTATAGCGACCATCGTCACCGGTACCACCAATCACTAATTGGTCTTGAGTTTTTTCGCTGCCTTCTTTCGCTTCAGCAACGCGCACAATGACTACTTTTGGGCTGCACTGGTCGTCAATGGCTTTGAGTGTGGTGTAAAGCGTGCCGGTTTTTCCTGCTTTACTAAGTACCGTTTTAATGCGCGTAACTAACACGGGGGTGTCGAGTGGGAACGCCTCGGGATCGGCATCTTCTGCGGTGCAGACAATCCCAATCACTGAGGTGTCGATATCTCGAATAAGGGTGCTAAGGTCGGTAGTTTCATTGACCTCAACACCGTGATGATATACGGCCATCGCTGTTATCTCCTGATGTCTATTTATTCTCATTCTCAGGGATGTTTGATAACAAATCATGTACTTAGCGTTCTCATAGACACAAGAGAACAACGGGCGATTGCTCACCTACGCGCGTGACGCCAATCTAGGCATATTGAATTGGCTAGGTGGTGAATATGGCTTTTATGGATTGGGCTGAGGGGAATTTAGTCAAAGTTCCTGCATTTGATTTAACAGTCGGGGGCGTGCAGCTGTTGAGCGTCAATGACCGGCTAATGTCATTAACATTAACGGATAATCGCGGTTTTGAAGCTGATACCTTAGAACTCACTATCGATGATACTGACGGCAAAATTGCGTTACCAGCGCGGAGGGCTGAAATTTCAGTTTCCCTGGGCTGGCAAGGTGAAGCCTTGATATATAAAGGGATGTATACCGTTGATGAAATTAGCCATTCAGGCCCTCCCGACCAAATCACCGTCACCGCCCGTAGTGCGGACTTTCGGCAAGATTTCAACGTCAAAAGGGAGTATAGCTGGCACGATATCAAAGTCTCTGATGTGGTGAGCGCGATAGCAGGGCGCTATAACCTTAAACCCGCCGTTAGCAAACAATTGATGCACATTGAAATTGATCACGCCGACCAGACCAATGAGAGCGATATCAGTTTCTTAACGCGCATGGCTGAAATGCTCGGCGCGATAGCCACCATTAAAAATGGCAGTTTGTTATTTATCGTTCCTAATCAAGGCGTCACACAAAGCGGAAAGGCCTTATCGGTGATTACCATCATGCGGGAAAGTGGCGATCGGCATTATTTTCGATTGGCTGACCGGCAAGCGTACACTGGCGTACAAGCCTATTGGCTAGATTTGAACTATGGCAAACAAAAGAAAACCAATCTTAAACGTAAGCAAAAGCCTAAAAAAGAGAAGTCGAGTAAAAAAGAGGGCGATTACATCGAGGGCGCCGAGGGTAACGTTTTTGTAATGCGACAAACCTTTAAAAACGAGCAATCGGCTAAACGTGCCGCCGCGGCCAAATGGTCAAAATTACAAAGGGGCGTAGCAGAATTTAATATTACCTTAGCTGAGGGTCGCGCAGACCTTTATCCTGAGATGCCAGTGACCGTGACAGGCTTTAAACCGACCATTGATAGTCACCAGTGGGTGATTAGCCGAGTTGTTCATCAAATCGATGGTCACGGCTTTGTCACAAGTTTGGAGTTAGAAATAAGGATCAAAGATGTTGGTATTGATGAGGGATAGGTTCGGCTGAAACTGGAATAGTTTCGATAAGCTTATTGGATTGAATAAGATGAATATTTTCATTTTCAGCTAATACACAGTGTGTAGTATTTTTACGATTTAAATGTTCAGATAATGATTCAAAATGAATTTTATAAGTTAAATACTTACTATCATCGTAATTACATAATAAAGAATATTTTTGTGTTTGAAATGCGTTAAAAGAGGTCATGATGATTTTATCATTTTTTAAAGGTATCGGTAACTTAACATCATGCCACTTTTGAATGCTTATGTTTATGGCTTCATCATTTATAAAATTCATAGTGTTAAACGAACGATAAGAAATAACTTCAATAATATTTGAATGAAATGAAACAATGAATAAGTATGAGGCAAATAGAACATATCTAATTAATCCACTTGCATTTAAAAATAATAAATTAGGAATTATATAAAAAACTACTAGTGTTAATAGGTAATCAGTGAACCCATTATTGACTTCCAAATCACCATTTAAATTTCCTGCAATAACAAGAGTGGCGATATAACCCAGGGAAATGATACATAAAATATTAAAGACACCATGAAACTCCAATGATTTAAAGTAATCAATTGATTTTATGGAATTAATAACACGACTTCTATTTTTAATTAAGGTTGCTGAAAGGTATATTAAAAAAAGCACAAAAGGTATATAAGAAATATACAGGTTAATGTAGAAGGATATAATGAGGTATATTGAAAATGTTATAGTGATGAGTGATATGGTTTGAAATATATAGTTTTTCTTATTTTTTGTTTTCAAAATCATATTTGACCCTAAAATAAGAATGGTGTTGATGGCTAGTATTGATACGGTTATTATTGCACCGAAAATGTTGTCAATATTAAAAACACAAAGAGATGAGTATAATAATATAGGATTTAATATAATAATTGATGAATATTCAAATAATGGTAATTTAAATTCTTTGATATCACTCTTTGATGAAATTTTTCTTGTTGTAAGATAAAAAAATGATGGAATGATGAATAGGAAAAGTATTATAAAAGCCCAAAAAAAAGATATAAACAATAGGGAAGGGAAAATATATGTTTCACTTAAAAGAAATGGAAATATGTTTTGTGAATTTAATGTTTTTAAGTAATTAAGTAATAAAATAGGTGATATAAAAACAAGCATAGTACAAATAGAAACTATTAAACTGAAAAATTCAATTTTCCCGTCTTTATTACTCATTGGAATTCCTTTCTGATTTTTAATTGATTTTTGTGATGAATAGATTAACCTAACTTAAGGCATACTCCAAACCCAAGGTTAAAAAATGGCGTTCAATTGTCCCCAGTGTGGCGCTGTGACTTATACCAAAACCAGTAAATCCATGAGTAGTGAAACCCGTAGAAGCTATCATCAGTGCCAGAATATGCTGTGTGGTTGTTCTTTTACGACTATAACCTCAGTAGAGATTTATCTCACAAAAACAATCCCGCAAGAACTTCCTGAAGGTTTTAAAATTCCAATAGATGAGTTACCAAGATCTCATAGGGGAGAAAAACAGGTGGAGATGTTTTAGAAGAAATAGCCCTGATTCATATCAGGGCTAATTTTTTAGATGGTATCATTATCATTTTCTTTATGAGAAATTTGAATCACTTCGCTCGCTTCTAGTAAACGGCGAACTTCCTCCTCAGAATAACCAGATAATTCAATGATTTTTTTATTATCACTGACTTCAATTTTAACATTGCGTTGTTTCATAAACATGTGTAGCACCTCGATTAATTTTGGCACCATGACTTTGCTTTTTTTTAATGTTTCAAATAATAATTCTATGGTGCTGGGAGGATCAACGGATAAAAATATTGGCTCAACAGCATCTAATCCAGCTTGCTTACATTCTAACAGAAAATCATCTTTCAAGTTAGCAGGAATGGATATTGAAATAGAGCTATATTTCGGAGGGGGGACATACGCATTCAATATAAAGTCCTCATGATGAAATTAATAAATATGCATTATTTTTTATACGACTAATTAAGTAATAAAATGATTTTTTATATCTTACGAAATTTGTTTTTGAAATAGTATTATGCCATGAGACAGTAGTCAAAGCCGATGGACACCTTTGAGCCTGTAGTAACACTTAAAATTAATAAAATGTGACCACATCACTTAATGAGATAACTATGATTTTTGATAGTACTGTATACGAATTTGTGAGAGGTAGTGACATTGTTAGGGATGGGATGTACCTTGAATTGAATGTTGCGAATACTGATCCAGTGTTACAACTTGCTGAAGTTTTTTACTCGGATGTTACCCATCAATTTACATTAACTTGTTATGAGCCAAATATTCCTCTGGCAGTTATTGAAACCTTGATTGAACAGGCTAAAAAACTACTCCCACCCATTGAAATATAAGAAGAATAAAAAGCCTCTCGTCAAAAGAGGCTTTTCAAGCGTGGTCAATATGTGGACATTGACTATTGACTAAGTCCTTTTATATCAATCACCTAAGTCACTTTTAGAACGCCGCACTTAGCGCATTTGACTACCTAATCCGCACTAGTACCAGAACCGCTGAATAGGAGTTTTTTACTCTAAATTCAGTGAGTTGTAGTCAAAAGGCACTCGGGGGCGAGTGCCTTTTTTTTGTGCATTCATATAGTCTGAATTTTTTCACATTCTCTTGATTGAAAATTACTCAATATTCTATTTTGAGATGCCCATTTTTAATTTTTATCAAGACCACGCTATCCATATTTTAAATATTTAGATTTTTTTCATCTTTTTTAAGCGCGATACATAGTGCAATTCAATTAATCTGGCATGAATAATTTTTTATTGGAAAGCGTGTAAATCCGTGGCTTTAAAGCCATCTGGATGGCTAAATAACCACGCATTACATACCTGATCATGAATATAGTTCATGTTCTAATGAAATTAAGTCGCTTTAACTCATCGAAAGGCTCTGGCATTAATGGTTCATAACTTATTGAGAATATGAAGATTGGTAAATGAGATGACGAGAAAATTCTCGGCAATCAAGGGGCGAATAAAATTTTCATATCAGTGCTTAGGAAATAAAACCACGATGAACAGAGACTTTACATTTACGATTAAGAGCAGTCTTTTTGATGAAAATTATAACCCCTCTAAAAATACTCGTATAACGACCAACTTTGCTAATTTAGCTAGAGGAAAAGACCGCCAGACGAACTTAAAAAATACGTTGATGATGATTAATAATCGTTTTAATTCACTTGCGTATTGGGATAATCCTAAAGGTGATCGTTACTCAGTAGAACTTGAAATCATTTCTGTTTCAATGAAGATTGAAAATCAGGGTCATACATTCCCTGTAATTGAAATATTAAAAACCAATATTATTGATCAAAAAACAAACCAGCGTATTGAGGGTGTTGTAGGTAATAATTTCTCCTCTTACGTGCGAGATTATGATTTTAGTGTATTGCTGTTAGATCATAATAAAAATCAACCTAACTTTAGCATTCCAGATAATTTTGGTGATCTGCATGGCAATATATTTAAATATTTTGTGAATTCAAATGAATACAAAGAAAACTTTAATAAATCACCAATAATATGTTTAAGCGTTTCAAATAAAGATGTTTATTATCGGACAGGAAACCAACACCCGACATTAGGCATAGAGTACCAACAGAAAGGCACTTCCTTGACCGACCAATATTTTAAAAAAATGGGGCTGCAAGTGCGTTATTTTATGCCTCAAAATAGTGCGGCTCCCTTGGCTTTTTATTTTAAAGGTGACCTACTGAATGATTACACGAATATTGAGCTTATTAGTACGATAAGTACGATGGAGACTTTCCAAAAGATTTATCGACCTGAGATTTATAATGCAAATTCTGTGGCAGGTGAATGTTATCAGCCAAGCCTGAATCAGCAAGATTACTCATTAACAAAAATTGTTTATGACCGAGAAGAGCGTAGCCAGTTGGCTATTGAGCAGGGGAAATTTACTGAAGAGTACTTCATTAAGCCCTATAAGAATATTCTTGATCAATGGTCTGCTAACTACACACACTAATTAACTAAAAATAAAAGGTCATTTATTATGAAAAAATTATTACCTACATCGACAGCTGGCAGTTTACCTAAACCATCTTGGCTTGCACAACCTGAAACACTTTGGTCTCCGTGGAAGTTACAAAATGAAGAATTAATCCAAGGTAAACAAGATGCTTTGCGTTTATCTCTGGACGATCAGTTACGAGCCGGTATTGATATCGTCAGCGATGGTGAGCAAACACGACAACATTTTGTGACAACATTTATTGAACACCTTAGTGGCGTTGATTTTGAGAAGCGTCAGGTCGTTAAAATTCGTGACCGCTATGATGCAAGTGTACCTACAGTTGTTGGGGCAGTAGCTCGTCAAAGGCCCGTATTTGTGGAAGATGCTAAATTTTTGCGACAGCTAACTAATCAGCCTATTAAATGGGCTTTGCCCGGCCCAATGACAATGATCGATACACTTTATGATAATCACTATAAAAGCCGTGAGAAACTTGCTTGGGAGTTTGCCAAAATTCTCAATCAGGAAGCCAAAGAATTAGAGGCAGCAGGTGTCGATATTATCCAGTTTGATGAACCCGCGTTTAATGTTTTTTTCGATGAAGTGAATGATTGGGGGATCGCCACATTAGAAAGGGCGATTGAAGGGCTTAAATGTGAAACTGCGGTGCATATCTGCTATGGGTATGGCATTAAGGCTAATACCGATTGGAAGAAAACTTTGGGAACGGAGTGGAGGCAATACGAAGAGGCTTTCCCTAAGCTACAAACTTCTAATATTGATATAATTTCGCTGGAGTGTCACAACTCGCACGTTCCTATGGACCTGCTTGAATTGATTCGAGGAAAAAAAGTGATGGTTGGGGCTATTGATGTGGCAAGCCATACTATAGAAACACCCGAGGAAGTCGCGGATACATTGCGGAAAGCGCTTCAGTTTGTTGATGCAGATAAGCTTTATCCTTCGACCAACTGTGGCATGGCTCCTTTATCTCATCAGGTAGCGAGAGGTAAACTCAATGCCTTAAGCGCAGGAGCAGAGATCATTCGTAGAGAACTCTCAACGAAATAAACTAGCAAAGAGTTAGCGACTAAAAAGGCACTCAAGGGGTGCCTTTTTATATTAAATTTCAAAAGATTAATTTATGCCTACTTGTTGACACTTAAAAAATCAATTTCGCAATTGCTAAGCTAATACCTGAAGCTGCAAGAATAATGCCAACAATCCATTTGGTTTGAGAACCAAGCTCTTTATGTAAATCACTGATTGTTAGATAATTTGATTTAATTACCGCCACATCAGTTTTGATTGCTTTCATATCATTTTCAAGGCTACTTAATCTTGACTCCATTTTGTTTCCTCCACTAGAACTGCCTAGGTTGCTACTGCTCGGAGACGAATCACCATAAGAAACCAATAACATTAAAGGAACTTGTTTTTCTCTAAATTGATTTGCCATTGAGTTTCCCTCTAATTATTTCACTAAATTTTGCTCATCCAGTCAGCCCTTTGAGCAAGCAAATAAGAGACTAAAAATCATTTGTGCTAAGGAGGGTATGGTGACAGATGAAGAGAGTCAAAAGAAATGACAAGTATACAGCTGAAGTTGCTCCTAAAAGTCTTGAAATGATAGATAAAGCCCCACTTTAATGGGGCTAATAGCGTGAGGGAATAATCAATCAATCGACTAATCTGGCTTAGTGAATATCATCATGACTGCGATAAATGAGTGATAACTCGGGGTGTTGCCATAGGCTTGCGGGAGTCACCGTTGTACGTTCCCACGGAATAGAGCCTATAAACCAAAGTTTCCAAAAATTAAGTTTTGCATCGGGATTTTTGGACAATAATGTATGAAATGTCTCGATTTCTCCGATCTGAATGGACAGGGCAGATTGATATATATCGAAGACAAATTTTGAGCAAAATTGACGAGATGAATCGTAATTAAACCCCGTATGATAGAACTTATTTAATCTTGAAGGAACTTCATCAATAAGCGCCTGTTTTTGGTGTTCATCAAGATGTGTCGATAAGCGACGAACACCATAACGATGCTCAGCTGAGCGAGCGATAAAGCGTGATAGTGTCGTAGTTGTTGACAGCGGAACTCGGCTTTCAGCGATTAAGTAATCTTCGCCATTATGCCCAATAATCATACCGACATGGTTGCTCCAGCACAGTGATGCGGAGGCTATTTGACGAAATAACTCAGTGCCAATACTGGTGAAAATAATATCTCCAACCTCAAGTTCTGACGGGTAATTTATTCTTGTCATAAGATAACCTCAATATGGTGATAAAGTGTGCATTAAAGTTATCTTATAAGCTGTTCGTTCTTAGCAGCAATCAGAATGAGGGCGAAAATTACTTCTGTTTATCTTGGGTATATCTTCAACAGCTTTTGACTTAAATCTTGAATACTCTGGATGATATCTTGTTCAGTATGCGCCGCATAGCCAAACAGAATTGCATTATTATTTGGGCTATTAATACAGTAGCGAGACAAAGGTTGGGCACCAAAATTGAGCTCTCGACACTGTTTTAGGATAATATCCAAACTATAACCTTGTTTTATCCAGCAAACTGTATGGATACCAGAATCAGTCATTTGCACATCAAATAAATGAGGAACATATAATTGAATATGTTGGCAGAAAGCATTTTGCCGTTCATGGCATATTTTACGAATTTTTCGAATATGACGTGCGTAATGACCTTCTTGAATAAATTGGGCTAAGGCTGCTTGTTCTAAATAACTACAATGACTATCGCTGTAGTACTTCATCATAGTAAATGCTGCACTCAGATTTTCTGGAACAATTAAAAATCCCAACCTAAATCCTGGATACATCATTTTTGAAAATGTACCAGCGTAAATAACCCTCTGGTGGTTATCTAATCCTTGCAAAGCTTGGATCGGTTTAGAGAGAAAACGAAATTCACTGTTGTAGTCGTCTTCAAATATCCATGCATTGTTTTGTTGTGCCCAATCTAATAACGCTAATCTGCGAGATAAACTTAACGTAATGCCTAAAGGAAATTGATGGGATGGTGTGGTATAAATCAGCTTAGCATCCCCATGATTCTTGGCTCCATAGGCGATATCCATTCCTTCATCATCGGATGGAATTGGGGCAATTGAGGCGCCAGCTGCAGTAAATATTGCCCGGGCGCTGTCATATCCGGGGTCATCAAGCCAAACTTTATCTTTCTGTTTTAATAATACTTTAGCAACTAAATTGATAGCTTGCTGGGTACCATTAACAATAATAATTTGTTTTTCTGTACAGTGTACTCCTCGGGTTGAACGCACATAATCTACAAGTAGTTTTTTTAACGGAGCATAACCATCAGGGTGATTATAGTGGGTAATAGCCAGTTTTGATTTACGCCAAACTCGACCTAATAGACGTCCCCAAAGGTCATGAGGAAATTGGTCTACACAACCAATACCTATATTAAATACCTGATGTTTATCGGTATTAGGGCGAGATTGTTCCCATAGGTGATCTAAATCATTTATTATGGGGTTAAGAAAAACCGCATGATTTTCTGGTGAATCGTCCACTTGTGGTTGACTTGTTGTGCGTACTAGCTCATCCGGAATTTGTGCGGATACATAGGTCCCAGACCCTGATTTAGTATAAAGATAGCCTTCATCCACTAAACGATCAAAACCAGCAATCACAGAGTTGCGAGAAATTGACATCATTTCTGCGAGGGCGCGCGTGGAAGGTAATTTAATTCCCGCAATAATTCTGCCATCTAGAATTGCATTCCGAATGGTATGGTATACCCCTTCATTAATTCGCCCTTTTTCAATCAATAAAAGCGGAAATTGAGCTTGCTGTTTTCGGCGCATTAAAGTGGATCCTAAATAAATAACAAAAGTGTATCTTATGAAGTACCAGATAGCTAAGTACTATAGCCCCATTATGTAATATGTCTACAAATGGAAGGGTTATTATGAATAGTGCAACATTACCAGTAACAGTTGAATTTGTATCTCAAGAACATTACCCACAATGGTTAGTTTATTGGTTGGAATATCAAAAATTCTATAACGTTGATTTAAGTGAAGAGATCACATTAAAAGCCTGGGAACGCTTTTTTAATGCAGATGAACCGATGTACTGTGCTGTTGCATTGGAAGGGGATAACGTGGTTGGTTTTGTGAATTACTTATATCATCGTTCAACATGGGCAGAAAATAATTTCTGTTATTTAGAAGACCTCTATGTCACGCCAGAAATTAGAGGAAGGCATGTGGGAAAACAGCTGATTGAATTTGTTCATAATCAGGCCAAACAAAATCAATGTGGACGTTTATATTGGCATACACAAGAAACCAATTTACGAGGACAAAAGTTGTATAATTGGGTTGCAGAAAAACCAGGGGTTATTGAGTATAGAATGCCATTATAAAATAGGTTCTCCGTTGTTGGTAAAACAATAGAGAGACCTAATTACAATTTTCATTTAGTGGAATAGTAAATCGTACTTTTAGTTACTCCTATTTTTCAATGGTGCTAAAATTTCATATTTCAACTAACAAATTAAATTTTATAGAAAATTACTGGCCAATAATTAGTATTGGCTATTCTAAATAAAAATACGGCATTGACTATTACAGTTAATGCCGTACATTAATTCTTAATTTAAATTACTTAACCAGTTTACAATCACGACCTTTATCATCTGATACACGGTTATTGACTGCATCATCTTCAGAAATAGTTGCCAGATTTAACCCGCCTTTATGACTCCATAGCTGGAAGTTCTCACCCACATAACGAGCTCCGCTTGCGGCTTCCTTACTTTTCATAACAATTAATTCGTCGCTATAAAGCATCACTGCTGTATCTTGATTAGGAAAAGAAACCTTAATTTTTTGTCCATCACAATTGTAGGTGTCTGTTTTAGCTGCGAATGCAGATGAAGAGGCTGCTAGAATAGATAAAGCAGTGATAGATGAAATTAAAAGTGTTTTTTTCATTAAATTTCCTTAATACCTATAAAGTATTGAAACAGCTTTTATAAAAATAAACTTATATACTGTTAGTAATATGAAATCACTTTAAAATATATAATGCATAAGTAATTAATCATAAATTAATGGTGATGGACTATAAGTTTTTTCTTAAAATAATTTTTATACTTATAAAATTAATTACGTAAATTTAACTAAATATTAATTAATAAAAATTGCGAAAGATAATCTATTAAATAATCAGACGATAAAAGCAATTTCTTGTGAGAAGACAATGAATAACATACACTGATCCAGCAAAATTACGTCATTTGATAAGGAGTTGGGTGTGTCTTTGGAACAATACCGAAAATATGAAAATCTCTCGATTGAAGAGACCATAGAAAAACTTTCATTACTCTATTCAAATGCGATCGAAGCATTAAGAAATGCAATCGCGACCTACATCGAAAAAGGAACCATTCCAGATGTAAAAGCGAGAGAAAATGGTTTATTCGCCTACCCAGAATTGTGTGTTACTTGGATTGGTAAAGTCGACCATTGTGAAAAAACTCGCGCATATGCACGCTTTGTCAAGCAGGGTGATTATAGTATTACAATTACCCAACCTGATTTATTTAGAGCTTATCTCGTTGAGCAATTGACAATTTTTCAGCAAGATTATGATGTTTCCTTTGCAGTTCGTCCTTCTAAAACTGAAATACCTTATCCATTTGTGATTGATGGGTCTGACTTAATACTCGATAGAAGCATGAGCAGTAGCTTAGCCGCTCATTTCCCAATTACTGATTTATCGCATATTAGTGATGATATTACCGATGGCTTATATCATGTCACGGATGATATGCCACTTTCCCATTTTGATGCTCTACGGGTTGATTTTTCCCTTGCTCGACTAAAGCATTATACAGGAACACCACCAGAACACGTTCAGCCATATATTTTATTTACTAACTATAACCGGTATGTCGACGAGTTTGTTAACTGGGCATGTGAGCAAATTTGTGATCCGGAGAGTCGCTATATTGCCTTATCCTGTGTAGGTCATAATTATCTAACAGCTGAAAATGCAGACCCACAAATAGCCACCTCAGATTTAACGTGGAAAAAATTTCAAATGCCTGCATATCATCTGATTGCTCGAGATGGGGCTGGTGTTACTCTTGTTAATATTGGTGTTGGTCCATCGAATGCAAAAAATATCTGTGATCATTTAGCCGTATTACGCCCTCATGCATGGTTAATGATAGGTCACTGTGGTGGATTAAGAGAAAGCCAAAAAATTGGTGACTATGTCTTAGCTCATGCATATCTACGGGATGACCATATTCTAGATGACGTATTACCACCAGATATTCCGATTCCTAGTATTGCTGAAGTTCAACGGGCGTTATATGACGCAACTAAACAAGTAAGCAATATGCCCGGAGAGTTAGTTAAGCAGCGCTTACGTACCGGAACTGTGGTAACTACAGATGATAGAAACTGGGAGTTACGTTTCTTTGCGACAGCTCGACGTTTTAGTTTAAGCCGTGCTGTCGCTGTCGATATGGAGAGCGCCACTATTGCCGCTCAAGGATACCGTTTTCGCGTACCATATGGGACGTTGTTATGTGTTTCTGATAAACCAATTCATGGTGAAATTAAGTTACCGGGGCAGGCGAATAGCTTCTATGAGGGAGCTATATCAGAACATCTACAAATTGGTATTCGTGCGATCGATCTCTTAAGACAAGAGGGGGATAAGTTACACTCTCGAAAATTAAGAACATTTGATGAACCACCATTTAGGTAATGAAAGTAAGGAGACTCAATTGATCCCGACACTGGAAACTGACAGGTTAATTTTGTCAAAACATGAAGTGAGTGATTTTACTGCTTTGACACAGTTATGGGCCAACACATCGATGGTACAACATATTGGTGGTAAGCCTTCCACGGAGCGAGAATCGTGGATGAGAATGCTCGCCTATGGGGGATTATGGCCGTTACTTGGCTTCGGTTATTGGGCGGTAAGAGATAAAAATACTGGCGTCTATGTGGGGGATCTGGGTTTTGCAGATTTCCACCGAACGGTAGAGCCACCCATCAAAGGGATCCCAGAAGCTGGATGGGTAATCGCGGCGGAATACCAAGGAAAAGGCTACGCAACAGAAGCAATGCAAGCCGCGTTATCTTGGCTAATATCTCAGAAAAAACATCAACAGAGCATCTGTTTCATTGATCCGAAAAATAGTCGTTCATTAAGAGTTGCTGATAAATTAGGTTATATTCAAGATAAAGAAGTCTTTATGAATGGCAGTATTTCGATATTGTTACGTAAAAATCTGAACGAATAATAGCATTATCCCATTATTGATAATAATCAATCCTATTTTTATCAATAGAATAGGATTGATTCTCTATTTACACTGTTAAAATTGATATATTAATTTTAAGGTGTGTATGTCTATTCATTCTCTTGCTTTCGAAAAACCGATTGTTGAACTCAATGAAAAAATTGATGCATTAGTTGCATACAAGCAACAGAGTCATGCTTCTGAAATAAAACTTGAAGAAGAGATCCAACTTCTTGAAGAAAAAAGTGTTTCATTAACAAAAAAAATATTTTCATCATTGAGCGCATGGGAAATTGTGCAATTGGCTAGGCATCCATTACGTCCCTATCTTCTTGATTATATTCCATTAATTTTTACTGAATTTGAGGAGCTGGCTGGAGATCGCGCATTTGCCGATGATAAAGCCCTTGTGGGGGGACTGGCTCGTTTGGATGGACAACCCGTAATGGTTTTAGGGCAGCAAAAAGGGCGAGATACCAAAGAAAAAGTGATGAGAAACTTTGGGATGCCTTCTCCAGAGGGATACCGAAAAGCATTGCGATTAATGAAAATGGCGGAGCGATTTCATTTACCTGTGGTGGTTTTTATTGATTCTGCGGGAGCATATCCGGGAGTTGGCGCCGAGGAACGGGGTCAAGCTGAAGCTATCGCAAGAAATATTATGGAAATGTCCCATTTAAAAACGCCTATTATTTGCGTGATCACAGGGGAAGGTTGTTCAGGCGGCGCATTAGGTATTGGGGTTGGCGATAGAATTAATATGCTGCAATACAGTACCTATGCAGCAATATCACCAGAAGGCTGTGCATCTATTTTATGGAAAGATTCCCAAAAAGCCCAAATAGCGGCTGAAACGATGGGAATGACAGCGACTAGATTAAAAGAGTTGGCAATTATTGATACAATTATTCCAGAACCATTAGGCGGCGCACATCGTAATTATCAATTAGCTGCGCAACATCTGAAACAACAATTACTGGCGGATTTAGCGGAGCTAAGCCAACTCGATATTGATTCATTGCTCACTCAGCGTTACCAAAAAATAATGGCATTTGGTTACTGCTAATGTTATTAGTGCCTTATTAGTCATAACGAATTAGGTAGTCAAATGCGGGTTGATTTGAATTTATTACGCATTTTTGTCGCAGTGGCGTCACAAGGTAGCTTTGCGAATGCAGCAAAGTTACTCTCTATGCCAACATCAAATATTAGTCGCGCCATAAAGCAGTTAGAAGCGCAATTAAATTGTCAACTTATTGAACGAACAACAAGACAAATGCGTTTAACCGAGCAAGGGGCTTTATTGCTGAAAAAAAGCCATAAACTATATAGTGAGTTAGAAGAAACACTGCAACAAATTCGTGATCCGAGAGAGCTCTGTGGAACCTTAAGGCTCACTATTCCCAGTGAGTCTGGAAGCTTGTTATTGGCAGAATTACTGGCCAAATTTGCTATCGAACACCCCAAATTAGCTATCCATTGTGATACCCAATTAGTTCCCTTGGATGTCATCAGTGATGATATCGATTTATTACTGACATTTCATCGTGGGGATCTGGCTGATAGCCGTTACCACTCAAAACTTCTTAAATCATGGGAAAGTGTTATCGTGGCTTCTCCGGAGTTAATTAAAACTACAGGGACCCCTAAAACGATTAGCCAATTATCCGAGATGCCATGTATTTCTAGTTTAAGTGCATTGCATGGGCAGCCGTGGATATTTTTAGAAAAAAATGGGCAACAGAAAAAAGTTATTGTGACGAGCCAATATAGAGTAAATAGTGGAATGCTTGCGAGTGTAGGGGCAATTAACGGCTTAGGATACGCAATATTATCGAAAGAGGCTTGTCAGGATAATCTTCAGCAAGGGAAATTAGTCGAAATTCATTTTGAAAATATTCAACCAGCTCCCATTGAGTTGCGAGCAGTCTATGCCACTCGCCGTTCACTATCACCGATAGTCGATAAATTTCTTAGTTATTTAACGCAAAATTTATAGGGAAAATGGATTGTTTTCCCCTTTATACGGATAGTGCTTAAGCACCACGTAAGCGGATAGTGAGTCCTTTAAGCAGGTAGCGTAGCAATTGATCCCCGCATTCACGGTAATTTTTATGACCTGGTTTACGGAAAATAGCATTTAGCTCTGGCTTGGATACACGAAAATCAACTAACTGATAAAGTTCAGTCATATCAACATCTTTAAGCTCGAAGGCTACCCGCAATTTTTTCATAATAATGTTATTACTCAAACGAGTCTCTACTTCAGGCATCGGACGCTCTTCATCTTTGCCTCGGCGAAAATAAATCAATCCATTAAGAAAATGTCCAAGTACATTGTCATTACATTCGACATAATCAGGATCTGTGTCTTTTTTAAGCCAAAGAACCATTTCTTCTTTAGTGACCGTTAAGTCTGCAAGTTTTACGATATCAACCATCTGAGCATCGCTCAAATCCAACATATAGCGAACACTTCGTAAAACATAGTTATTCAACATGGGGTAAATTTTCCAATAAATGGTACAAAAAATAAGCTTAAAATAGCAAATGAGGGGGCATTATAAAGCAAAGGTAGCCACCGATGCTTTATAATTTACGCAATATAAGAAAACAATTATGCCATAAAGTAAATCAGCCCATAGAAAAAGACTAATGTTAATCCTACTGTTAGCAGCATATTTTTAAGTATGGATGCTACAACCACACAAAATAGCGCTCCCCATAAATAAGGGTTATCCGGGAAACTACGAATTTCATGATTTTCTAGCAAAATAACGGGAGCACAAATGGCAGTCAGTAAACAGGGAGCTGAATAACTTAGGGCCTGTCGAACGATTAAAGGTAACCGTATAGGTAATTGAGGAATAAGGAAAACATAGCGCAAAGAAAAAACGACCGCGGTTAAGCTAATTATCAAAATCCAGATCGTTTTTCTTCTCCGAATAAACGTGCAACCCCAACAGAAACAAACATTCCACCCACACCGGCAATGACAATCGCACTGCTAATTGAATACATTGAGAGGGTGATGGCAGTAACCAGTGAAAATAATACTCCACAAGCCGTACTGATCTTTTTGGTTAATGGCACCACGATAGCTAATAAAGTTGCTACAACAGAAAAATCGAGATGCAACTTACTCAGATCTCCCACGAGATTGGCCATGACAATGCCGCATAAGCTAGTAACCAACCAAACAAGATAAAAGCTAAAGCCAGCACCAAATAAGTAGGGGAAACTTAATGCTTGTCGTTTGGCTGCACTGATGGCAAATAACTCGTCGGTTAATAAGAATCCAATACTTAATCTCTGTGGCGCAGTGAAATTTTTCACGTGTGGGCGCAGTGTTAATCCGTATAGCAGATGTTGAGAGGTAATAAAAAATACAGAAATGATGATAGTGATATAGCCCGCCCCTGAGTTTAGCAATCCCAAAGTGACTAATTGCGCTGCACCAGCAAAAACCATTGCAGACATTGCAATACTTTGCCAAAACGTTAATCCCGTTTCTACTGCCATTGAGCCTGCTAAAACTCCCCAAGGGATAACGGCAAGGTTTAACGGTAAAGTGTGGACTGCACCATCCATTAGGGCTTGTTGCCAAGGTTTTTGTTGCTGAACTGACATTATTAATACCTATTTATTAATGAAGCTGAATTTATTTTATGGAAGAGAGCAAACAACACATCTACAGCTATTTGCTTAAAATCATTTTTGGATAATAACCGGTAGCTACTCATGTTATATCTTGAAATCTAAAACAATTCACTATCCTCATTCATGGTAATTAACCGGAATTAGATATCGAGTTTTATTTTTTATTCAGAATAAAATATTGCTTTAATTTTGTTTTTGGCTTGCTTCTGATTGCTATCATAAATTTGGTTTTTTGTTTCATATTATAACTGTGATTCAATTGGTTTAATCTGGGTTTTTCGAATAAATTAAAATTTAAATTTGTTATATCACTAATAATATAGTGATATCTTTTATTGAAAATGAAAGGTGTGTATCATAGTCTCTATTCAGTATGAATGTGAATTTATTGTTATAACTTTTATTGAGTTAGCGGGTTTCCTATGCTTGAAAATCTAGGTATTACAAACTTATGGACTTATCTTATCGGTGTGATTTTTATTACTCTGGTACCAGGCCCTAATTCTCTATTTGTTTTAACAAGCAGTGCAAAATATGGTGTAAAAAATGGATATAAAGCAGCATTAGGTGTATTTACAGGTGATGCATTGCTCATTTTTTTATCATTTTTAGGTGTGGCGTCTTTAGTCAAAACCTCACCAATATTTTTTAGTGTTATTAAATATGCTGGTGCCGCCTACTTATTTTATTTAGGTATTAAAACGCTATATTCGGTATTACATAAAAAAGAGTCAGCAACAGATGTTGATAGCATCATTTTAGAAACTAAAGGAACCTATAAAAAGGCGGTCGTCCTAAGTCTGTTAAATCCTAAAATGATTATTTTTTATGTCTCATTCTTTATCCAATTTATTGATCCTGCATATCCAAACGCAGGCGTACCATTCTTTGTATTGGGCGTGATCTTGGAAGCATGCAGTATGTTTTATTTATCTATGCTGATATTTGGTGCAGTCGCAGTGACCAATATGGTTAAGCATAATAAAAAATTATCCAAGTTTTCAAATAGCTGTATTGGCGCTGTATTCTTAATGTTTGGTGCAAAATTAGCATTGACCGCCTAATTAGCATCCTCATACTTCTAACTCCCCGAAATTTGGTGTAGTTCTCATTTTCGGGGAGCCTTGTTTTACTATTCCTACCTGTGTTTTATGTCTCTATCTTCTTGAGTAACTGATGTGAATCTTGCAAGTAAGGGTAAGATTTTCTTTTTTAAATCATCCATAAAGCTATAAATTACAGGCACAAATAGCAAACTGAGCAACGTAGAGCTTATTAACCCACCAATAACCGCGACCGCCATAGGTGCTCTAAAACCTGAATCTGCACCGCTAGTCAGCACTAATGGTATCATGCCAGCAATCATAGCTAATGTTGTCATAATGATAGGGCGAATACGTTCTTGGCCGGCTTCAATAATTGCAGCGTCACGGGGTAATCCGGCGCGCTCTTTCTCTAAAATAAACTCAACTAATAAAATCGAGTTTTTAGTGACTATTCCCATTAGCATTAGTATTCCGATAATGACGGGTAAGTCGATCATGGCGTCATAAAGTACTAAGGCAATAATAGCGCCGCCAATTGAGAACGGAAGGGCTGCTAAGATGGTAATTGGTTGGATAAAATCCTTAAAAAGGATAACAAGAATCGCAAAAACCAATAATATGCTAAATATCATCGTTGAACTAAACCGCTCAAACATATCAAGCATATATTCCATGTCGCCATATTCCAGTGGTTCAACACTTATAGGTAAGGATTGATACTCTGGCAAAGCCATCACATTTTCTATTGCTTCACCTAAAGTCAGGCCTTCTAAGTTACCTTCGATAGACATTTTTCTGGAACGATTGATCCGGTCTATTTGGGATGGACCATCGCTGAAATCGATGCTAGCTACCGATTTAATAGGAACTGTTTGTTGTTCATTATTGCGGACATATAAATTATTTAAAACATCCACATCGTCTTTTTGGTAGTCAGGTAAAGTGACCTGTAAAGCTAATTGCCGCTCTGGTAAATTGAATTTTGCACTACGTGAGTTGGATTCACCAATAGTTGCAACCCGCAGAGTATTCGCTATTTCTTCGACATTTACCGCGGTTCTTCCCAAATCCGGTAAGTTAGGCGAGACGATGAGTTCTTTACGCAATAACGGTTTGACGACTCGTGCATTATTAATTCCTTTAACGGTTGCAACCGCATCTCGCAATTTGTGCATAGCAACTTCTAATTCATCAGGATTGGATCCAGTAAACGTGAGTGAAAATTCTTTATTGCCATCACTGTTGCTAAAGGTATATCGAGCATCAGGATTTTGTTGCAACAAATAAGAGATCGAATTTTCAAATTGCTTTTGTGACATTTTTCGCTCATTGGGAGCCGTTAATGTCAGTATCAATTGACCTTTATGCTGAGCAATACCATCAGCATCGTCACTGATCCCTGCAATGGTATATATTGATTTAATTTCCGAGCGATCTTTTAGTTTTAGCGCCATATTCTTAATGGCTTGTTGTGTCTTTTCCACGGGAGTTCCGGGTGGGAATTCCACCTCAATTTGGCTAACACTCATATCACCGTCAGGCATAAAGCCTACGGGTAAATAAGTTATGCTAGACATTGAGCCGATTAAAAAAATTAAGGCTAAAGATAAAGCGAGTTTTCTGTGCCTCAACGTTGCAGATAATAACTGCGTATATTTTTTAATCCATTTAGGAATGGAGTTTTGGTGGTTAATATTTTTTGCTGGTAGTAATACATAGGCAGCCATTAATGGTGTGACTAATCTGGCAACGAGTAATGAGGAAAGCACCGCTGCGGAAACGGTAATACCAAAAGGAACAAAGTATTTACCGATAAAACCACCAATAAAGCTGACAGGTAAAAAGACGGCAACAATGGTAAGGGTAATGGCCACTATAGCAAACCCAATAGCATCCGAGGCTTTTAATGCGGCTAAATATGGGCGTTCACCACGCTCGATATATTTTTGAATATTTTCAATTTCAACGATGGCATCATCGACTAAAATGCCAATCACTAAGGTGAGGGCGAGTAGAGTTATACTATTTAGTGTGTAATCGAAAATAGTCAATATAAAGAATGTTGGAAGAATAGAAAGCGGCAATGCGACTGCTGCAATAAGAGTTGCACGCCAACTTTTTAAGAAAAAGAAGACAATTATGATGGTAAGAAATGCACCTTCTAATAAGGTCTGAATGGTTAAATGGTAGCTAGATTCGGTATATTTCACTGTCGATGATACTAACTGAATCGACATTTCAGGGTGTTTAAGCCTGAGTTGTTCAAGTGCCTGTTCAACACCTTTAGCAACCTCAGTATCACTAGAGTTTTTCGCACGAAAAACAGCAAAACCCACGACATCTTCATTATTTAACTGTGAAATTGTCTTGGCTGTTTTTTGCCCTTGGTAAATGGTCGCAATATCATCAAGTTTTATCCAACGTTGGTCACCAATCGGAAGCTGAATATTTTTAATATCGT
Organism: Providencia rustigianii DSM 4541; assembly: GCF_000156395.1. Classification (GTDB taxonomy): domain Bacteria; phylum Pseudomonadota; class Gammaproteobacteria; order Enterobacterales; family Enterobacteriaceae; genus Providencia; species Providencia rustigianii. Next base: position 413,122 of record NZ_GG703817.1, on the reverse strand, counting down.
CAACGCTCTTTTTTTCACCTAAAATCCGAATCGTATGTTGCAGTGAATTGTATTTTGAAGAACCTCCAGCCGAATTTTGATGAACACTTCTTAGTAATTCATTGATACCAACAATTGACAGTTGTAATGATGCGAGTTTATTTGCATCTGGTTCTACGCGGATCACGCTATCCGCACCGCCTAGACGACTCACTTTTTGTACGCCGGGTGTCATTATTAACTGTTTACTAATCGTGTCATCAACAAACCATGAAAGGTCGGCAATAGATTGAGTATCAGAAGAAATCGCGTAACGTAATATTGCACCACCTTCAATATCAATTCGATTGATTAACGGTTCATCAATGGTTTGGGGTAAGTCACTCCTGATTTGAGCTATTTGTTCTCGGATATCATTGGTCGCAATGTAAGCGTCAATATTTAAATCAAACTCGATTGCAGTGGTTGAAATACCCTCGGTTATTGTCGATGAAATATGACGAATTCCAGGAATGCCCGAAACAGCACGTTCTACGGGTTTAGTAATTGCATTTTCCATTTCTGTCGGTGATGAACCGTCTTGAGTGATGGTGACGGTGACAATTGGAAAGTTAATCACTGGGTTAGCAGTAACAGATAATTGGTTAAATGAAAATATTCCAGCGATGGTGAGTGCGAGAAAAATCACGATAGTTGGAATCGGGCGAGTAATTGCCCATGACGATAATTGCAGTTTCATTCACTATCCTTGACTGGCGTCACTGCATCATTTTCAGTTAAAAAAGCTTGTGCATTAGTGACTACATCAATATCGAGGGATATCGGCGATAATATTTCAACTAAACCGCTGTGAGGTTTTCCGATAGTGACTGTTTGTTGTTTTACTGTATTATTTTCAACGATAAAAATAATACGTATGCCATTATTGAGTGTTCGAATGGCACTGTATGGCAAGGTTATTTGTGGCTTCGCTGCATACGAAATCATCGCTATGCCCGATTCACCTACCTGAATTGGGGATTGATTTCCCTCTAAACTGATACGTATTTTCCCTTGCTGAGAGAGTGAGTCCACCTTAGGGGATAGATAACGTAGAGTTCCAGATAATTGCTGATTGTCTTCGGTTTTCAAGGCGATTGAATCTATACGTGATAAATTCTTTAGCTCCGAAGCATGAGCTAACCCTTCAAACTCAATTTGATTATTTTCGATAATTTTAAACAGTAATTGATTATCAGAAAGCATTCCTCGCATGGCTAAGCGCTCACTGATTACACCCGAAACAGGCGCAATAATTCGTGATTTATCCTGTTGGCTCTGTTCTTTGGTTAATTGTGCTTGTAATTGTCGTAACTCTGCGCGGCTGGCTTCTAATAATGCGTTCGCAGCGATAGAATCCGACTTGGTTTTTTCAAACTCACTGGCAGAAATTACGCCTGATTTTGCTAATGGAATGAGTCGGTTCAATTCTTTTTGCGCTTGAACAGATAAGGCTTTTTGCTGTTTGATATAAGCCGTTGCTTTCTCTATTTCAGCTTGTAATTGTTTAACTGACGCGGTTTGAACAGGAGATTCTAATGTCGCTAATAGTTGGTTTTTTTCTACCCATTGACCTTCTTCAACAAAAACGTCAGTCACCATTTGCTGCTGTAATGGTGACCCGATTGAAATTTCATTTTGAGCAATAAACTTTCCCGGCAAGGTGAGAGTTTGAATATATTGTGTTTTCTGTGGCTGAGAGACATTGAGGCGCATATTTTCTGAAAATGAAGAGAATGATATAAAATATAAATATATCAAGGTAATACATAGACGGCTCATAAATAAATTTATTCCTAAAGTAGCGTTAGGAACACGTTAGTTAAAGACGCCAAGTATTACCATTAACGAAAGTTAAACCTTAATTTTTCGTTAAGCTTAGCCTGTTGTTTTATAAAAAAATAACAGCACTAGTGATAAGTAAAAATACATTTTCAAATCAGTTAATATTAAAAAATAATAAAGAGAGACCTAAAATAATGAGTAGCCCCCCAATTACCCGATCCATAGCGAGTTGATATTTTAAGATCTTATTGCGGATTAATGGTGCGGCAAAAAAGAGGGCAATCAAACTAAACCAGATCCAATGAGCAAAAGAAATAAATAATCCATAACCAAAATTTAGCCATTGTGAGTTATTGGCTTGAATAACTTGAGTATAAACAGATACCACGAAAAACATGGTCTTAGGGTTTAAGGCATTGGTTAAAAAACCGGTTTTAAATGCGCTTAATATTGATGGTTCAATAAAGTCGCCAATTTTATCTTCAGTACTGATTAGCGTTTTGTTTGTTAATGATTTATAGCCAATATAAACCAAATAGCCAACCCCCAGGAGCTTTACGACAAGAAATAGCATGGGGGAGCTCATAATAATCAACGTGACCCCAAAAATGGTATATAGCACGTGAACTTGTACTCCTATAGCTATACCTAGAGCACAAAATAACCCAATTCTACGACCATAAGAGTAGCTATTTTTAGTTACCATAGCAAAATCAGGTCCAGGACTAATCACAGCGAGGATCGTGATAGTTGCGACAGCAAGAATTTCATTCATAGTTAATATCCTAAAGACAATGAAAACTGACTTAAATATTGATGAAAGATAAGTCAATCAATCTAATTTGAGAGTTTTATTATCAATAGATTGCAGATATTGAAAAAGCGATTTATCCTCATGTAAATCTGTCAGATTTCGTTACCTATTTATGAAACTACCTCCATTAGCATCATTACGTTTTTTTGACGTGGCCGCACGTTACGAAAGCTTTGTGAAAGCGGCACAAGAGTTGCATGTTACACATAGCGCAATTAGCCGCCAGATCCGATTACTTGAGGAACACCTCGGTATTCATTTGTTTGAGCGACGAAATCGCGCTATTTTCTTGACGTTAGAAGGAAAATTGTTATTTCAAACAACAACTAGTATGTTTCAACAACTTGCAGAAACAGTAAAGCAACTAGAGCAGCCACCGGACATACAAGTCGTGAATTTATCTTGTGAGCCCACCATAGCGATGAAATGGCTGATCCCGAGATTGACCGATTTTTATCGGCAATATCCAGATATTACCGTCCATTTAATTGCGGCTGGCGGACCTATCGATTTTGCTAAAACTGGGGTTGATTTGGCTCTACGGCGCAATGATTTCAAATGGAATGATAATATTCATTCAACACGAATTTGTGCAGAGAGAATGGGAGTCGTCAAACGTGTCGATGATACGCCATATCAGCGAATGAATTTACTGACTCCGTCATCTCGGCCAACAGTATGGGAAACATGGCAGTCTCGAACTGGCGTGAATCTGCAAGGCAATAAACGGATTAATTTTGAGCACTTTTATTTGTGCCTACAGGCCGCGTTGGCAGGGCAAGGAATCGCAATGGCTTCATTTTTGATGGTTGCTGATGAGATTAAATCAGGACAGCTAATGGCTCCGGAAGGTTTCATAGAAGATGGTTCTGCCTACTATATTCTTGCGCCTAAAATGTTAAATACACACAGTGCGGGGGGGATTTTCATGGAATGGCTAATCGAGAATGTGAATCAAAGCCTACAGCTGACTCAGTAGAAGACCGAGAATTTATACCAGCATGCAAATTTGGTTATTAAATCATCGAACCTCCATAAGAAACAAAGTTTTTATGACATAACTATTTCTCTGCGTGCTATATTTCCTTGATATATTTTGATGTTTTCAAGTTGGAGTAAATAATGAGCAAAATCCGGGTTGGTGTCATTTTTGGTGGAAAATCGACTGAACATGAGGTTTCTCTTCAGTCAGCTAAAAATATTATTAATGGTTTAGATCGTAATAAATTTGATGTGTGCTTGATTGGCATTAATAAAGAGGGGCAATGGCATGAATATGATGAAGCCAACTTTTTAGTCCACGGTGATGACCCTGCTCATATTGCATTAAACACTCCAAAACGCAGCATTGCTATCGTTCCTGGAAAGCAAAAAGAACAATTTATCTCTCTGGAAGATGCGAAACCACTCCCACAAATTGATGTTATTTTTCCTATTGTTCATGGCAATCTAGGAGAAGATGGTTCACTGCAAGGCCTATTACGTATGGCGAATCTGCCATTTGTAGGTCCAGGTGTTTTAGGCTCTTCTGCCTGCATGGATAAAGACGTTACCAAACGCTTATTACGTGATGCAGGTTTAAATATTGCACCATTTATCACGATATTAAAAAGTGGGCGAGAGCAAATTAGCTATGCTGCAACCGTTGAAAAACTGGGCTTACCATTGTTTATTAAACCTGCCAATCAAGGCTCTTCTGTTGGCATCAGTAAAGTAAACAATGAGAGCGAGTTTTATGCTGCGCTGGATTTTGCATTCCTATTTGACGTTAAAGTATTGATTGAAAGTGCAGTAAAAGGGCGAGAAATTGAGTGTGCAGTTTTAGGTAATGAACAGCCACTCGCTAGCCCATGCGGTGAAATTGTTTTACACGATAGTTTTTATGCTTACCACACTAAGTATATTGATGAGAACGGTGCCTCTGTTGTTGCTCCCGCCGATTTAGACGAAGCTGTTAGTGAAAAAATTCGTCAAATTGCACTAGAAGCCTATCAAGCCTTAAATTGTAGTGGGATGTCCCGTGTTGACGTATTTTTAACTGATACTAATGATGTGGTTATCAATGAAATTAATACATTACCGGGCTTCACGAATATTAGTATGTATCCTAAATTATGGCAGCAAGGCGGAATGACATATCAAGAGCTGATTAGTCGTTTAATTGAGCTGGGAATGGAAAAATTCGAGCAAACGGCGTCGTTAAAAACGGCATGTGATGAAATTTAATCACTAACACTTTGCCGATAGTTTTTAGCTATCGGCAAAGTGTGGTAGTAATCCATTTTTAAATCAATCACTGAGCATTATTTTCACACCAAACATAATTGATATAACGGAATAGTGGTTCGAAACCAAATTTCTTATAAAGATCAAATCCTGCTTCAGAAGCATCCAAGAAACAATGCTCAACTCGCTGTTGCCGGCAAAATGCTAATGCATAATCAATCAGTTGAGAAGCATAGCCTTTTCCCTGAAACCTAGGTTCTGTACCAATATCATCAAATCGAGCAAGTTCGCCTTCAATGGTTATCGTCATTGATGTGGCGGGTTCACCATCAACTAACAGTACAAAGTGAAATTGTGGAGCACCTTGTTGTAGGGCATCTTCATGATAACGAACATATTCTTGGATAACTAAGTCATGTTCTTCTGAGAGATAAAATGCAGAAACTAAAGGTTTAGCCCAGAGGGAAAGGTCATGGTTGGCTAAAACAATATCAACTTGATTGTCGGGTAAATTTACGTCTTTTTGCTGGGATAATGAGAGTGCCATTGCGGTTGTGACGCTGTCACGTTTATAATTAAGAGCTTCAATATCTTTGACCACTTTTGGCAACATTTCTTCAGGGATTACCAATGTGTGGTTCTTTTTTTGTGCCACAAACAGATTATAAGCCTGCATAAATGCGTGATGTGTGGAGTCAGGCTGTAAGTAGATAAAGTTAAACGCAGGAGAATTCAGCGGGGTCAAATAACAGATTGTATGTTGTGCAATTTGTATGCTGTGCTCACAAATCGAGGTCCAAAACGTCTTTTCGATCGATTGGTAATGTCGTAAATAGTAGAGCGGAATATTCATGTCTCAGTTACCTGATGTAAAGCGTGTTAATCGATATGGGGTTAATATAGCGTGTTTGATCCCATGTAAGATTGTTATTTAACTTATTGGTACTAAAGCCATTGATGTATATCTACTGATAATATATCAACCCTCAAAATCATCAACACTTTCGATGATTGCTATCTCATCTTCTGGCCTAGGTCGCATTCCTATGTAAAGATTTTCAATTCAATATCTATAAATCATATTAGCAAGGTCAACAGGTCATTTTGTGCGGTATACATGTCCCCTTGCTAAATTGTATTATTTGGTCAGTTTACGCTGAGCGATAATTTTTTCTGTAGCTAGATGATACTATCTAATTAATTTATTTGTTATGGTAGCTTTAATTCAATCATCGTATTGGCATGAATATGCTACTTGATTGGGGTTTAAGTTATCTACAAAAGAAATCATGGATACTGTTGAATAATACGCTGTATTTTCAGGTTAAATATCAAGCTTATTGAGATGCAATAATGAAAAAAATTATTTTTATAGCCATGTGTGTATTTAGCTATCCCGTGACTACATTATCTGAAACTACCAATTATGAAAAACAAGTGCTGAAGAGTGGCGAAAAAGAGATCCATTATTACTTGTTGAAAAACACATCAAAAAAAACTGAAAATTTGTTAGTTTTAATTCAAGGGTCAGATTGTAAAAGTATCTTAAATAATCAAAATATAATGGCTAACTTTAGCCAGATATTACCCAATAGTGATATTTTACTAGTAGAAAAAACAGGGTTAACCCCTCAAACTGGTAAGGAAAATGAAAGTGCGTTAACTGAAGATTGTCCAATAGTCTATATGCAAAATGATTCTTACTATGAAAGGGTTGATAACTACATAACAGTCTTAAATGAAATAAAAAAAGACTATAAAAACATTGTATTACTGGGTGGTAGTGAAGGTGCAATAGTGACAAATATTATTGCATCAAAAATTGATTTTATTGATGCATCAATTTCACTCAATGGTGGTGGGCAATATTTTATTGATGACGTTATTTATAGTATAAAAAACAGTGTTCCATCAGAGGAAGTTGAAGCATCAACTGAAGGATTTAAACAGTTCGCGAATGCTGTATTACAGAATCAATTAGAGGATGACCAATTTCCTAGCAACCATGGAAAAAATTGGTGGTATGAAGCTCTGACAATTGACAATAAAAAGTTGCTTGAATCAGTGAACAAACCGCATTTAGTGATCCAGACATTAGCAGATATTAATGTTGATGTTGAAAGTTCAGAGAAAATGATGAATGACATTGCTAATCCGAATATAACGTATAAAACCTATCCAACATTAGATCATTATTTTAAAGACAGCTCTGGGAATAATCATACTTCAGTTATAGTCAATGATATTCAACATTGGTATACAACGATTAAAGTGAAATAAATAAAATAAAAATATGCCCAACTGAAATCGGTTGGGCAACATTTTATTCGGATATATAGCTGTAATAATTAAAGATAGGCTTAAATCCTAATTTACTATACACAGAGAGCCCATCGCTAGATGCTTCTAAATAACACCGTTTTATATCGTGTTGATGGCATATGTGAAGGGCGTGTTTGATTAACATAGTTGCAAGGCCTTTGCGTTGATATTCAATATCAGTACCAATATCATCTAAACGAGCCAGATCCTTATAAATCGTAAGCGTTAAACTGGTGACAGGGCGCTGATGATGGAATAAGACAAAGTGCAGCATATTGATATTTTTATCCAGCGCACGCTGATGATAGCGAATATATTGATCAATAACAGACTCTTCATCTTTGACCTCAACATCAGAGTCTACTGGAAATGCAGTAACTAATGGTTCAGCCCAACATGATAAATTTTGGTTACATTGTTCAATGTGATAAAAATCAGGTAAACAGCATGGCGCCTGCTTAATTAAATCCTGTTGTTCTAATACCATCGCTGTTGATTCACCATCATTAACAAGTTGATACTCTTGAATCAACGCTGAAAATTTAGCTAATTCCGCAGAATGGACAACTAAAACGTAGGGCTTTGATTGCTGCTTAAATAAGTCATTCGCCACTTCAAAACTGGCTGTCGTCGCCCCTGAGTGTAAATAAATATAGTTGAATATGGGCATATTTAGCTCAGAGAAGTAGGCGACAGTTGTCGGTGTAATATCATAGGTTGATAAACAAATAGCAGACCAAAAATGATGCTCAAGTGTATAAAAATTTTTTTCGTTATACGTTATTGCAGTGTGATCTGAAAAATTCATGGTAAACCTTATAATATTGATAATCGAAAGATTGCTGTTGATATACTACATGGGATAGCATTTATTGAATTAAGAGAAGATTAAGGAAAAACGGTGAAAAATATCCCAGACACAATTACTTTTTTTGAACGTTTATTGCCATTAGTAGTTTCTGGCGAGAAAGTGATTACTATTCGTGACCAAAGTGAAAGCCATTATGTTCCTGGCTCTATTGTTAAAGTTTATGCGCTAGAAACGGGAAAATACTATACCGATATTGAAATACTCTCGGTTGAACCGCTCAACTATGACGATATTTCTGACTATCATGCCACACAAGAAGCGATGGCATTAGATACATTGAAAAATTTAATCCGCGAGATTTATCCAACAGAAGATTGCTTGTATGTCATTCATTATCGCCTAACAAATTCAGTCCGGTAATCGAACACTTATTTTTTCTACCAGCTTGATGAATGCCTTTGCCGCTGGAGAGGCTTCATTCTGGTTATTCATCGCCAATGCGACATTTCTTTCAACTTTCGGAAATAGAGGCTTGATGACTAAATTCGTTGTCTCTTCGGGTATGGCGAGTTGAGCAACAATAGAGACCGCTTCTCCACGGGCGACTAAGGCAAAAGTACTCAGTAACTGGCGTGTTCTAAAATGGATTTGGGGCGTCAGTTTTTGTGCAGAAAATAAATCCATGACTGTTTTCCCTGATCCTGCTTGGGTCAGATTAAATGGATAATCGCATAATTGCTTCAATGTTACGCTATCATATTCTGCAAGAGGGTGCCCTAATGGTAATATCGCAACAAATTGATCTTGCCTTATTTTAAACGTATCAAATCGCTCATCGGGCAATACAACAAATCCAATATCAACACGTTTTTCTTGCAGCCAGCGAGCCACACTTTCATCATCACCTTCATCGACAATAATATTAATAAAAGGATATTGTTGGCGAAAAGTATTAAGCAGTGGAGGGAGAATTGTCATAGAAGATCCTGGGCCAAATGAACCTATCCGCAAAATACCTTTTTTTAAACCATTAGCTGCAAGTGATTCCTGTTTCATTGCTTCTTGAATGCTCAGCATATGATGAGCGCGAATCAGTAATGAATGCCCAATTTCAGTCAGTGATATTTGATTTTGTTCACGAGTAAATAAACTGATATTTAAATCTTTTTCGAGAGATTTAATCGCATGGGAAACGGCAGATTGGGAAATATTTAAGCGCATTGCGGCCAATGTAAAGCTTTTCAATTCAGCAACAATAGTAAATATCTCAAGTTGTCCAAGTGTCATGAGTAAATGCTCATTTGATTATGATAGTAGATAACAAATAACTTATCTGTCTTATTGCATTGGGTCAATAAAATGCAAATTTTCTTATTCTAAGAGGCAGAAATGGAAAAAGGTAAAATAGTCACTCAGAAAGTACCCATTAATCTGATGATGTTACAGATGGTTTTTGTCTCTATAATTTGGGGAGGAACCTTTATTGCTGGCAGGGTATTACAAACGGATATTTCCCCATTATTATCGGCCACAATACGCTTTATATTTGCTAGCATAGCGCTGATTTCACTACTTAGCTTAACCAAGATTGGTTGGAAAAAAATCACATTATCCCAGTTAGGGCAAATCATGTTACTCGGTACGAGCGGGATATTTGTTTACCAAATTTTATTTTTCTACGGGTTGCAGGTTATTCCTGCATCACGAGCAGCACTATTAGTTGCCATTAATCCAGCGATGATTGCCTTAATTTCTTTTTTACTTTGGAAAGAAAAAGTAACGCAGATTAAAGGGATTGGTATCTTACTTTGTGTTACGGGGGCGGTAATACTACTGTCCGATCAAACCTCAGATACTCGAGGTTTTCTGACGAACAAAGGTGACTTAGCGATATTGGGTTGCGTAGTGAGTTGGGGGATCTATACGGTTGCTGGCAAGCATGTTATTCGTGAAGTTGGTGCACTGCATACGGTTACTTACGCTGTTTTATTTGGGACATTGTTACTTATTTTAGTCTCGGGAATGACAGGTGTATTAACAATAGAAGGGATTACACATTTATCCTCCAATGATTTTATTAGCTTGGTTTATTTAGGCATCTTAGGCTCTGCATTGGCATATGTTTGGTACTACCAAGGTGTCGATAAGTTAGGAGCAGCCAGTGCGGGCTCATTTATTGCACTTAATCCGTTAACGGCAGTCATCATCGGTACACTCTTTTTAAATGAGAAAATCACGTCAATGGTTTTATTGGGGGGCTGTGTAATTGTACTTGGCTTAGTGATTACGAATCGGAAAAGTACAGATAAATAAAGCGCTCTATGGGGGAATTAATCTCCCATAGAGCCCTAAAATTAGTTTATCGTTTTGTTGATTTCAGCATAGGCAAATAGTGCTTGTGCGCCACCAGTATGGACAAACAATACGGGTGTTTTTTCTGATGAGTTATCGAGATAATCGATTAAACCAGCCATCGCTTTACCCGTATAAACGGGGTCCAGTAGGATGCCTTCTTTTTGCGCTAGCAATTTAATGGCATCTAAACCACCACGGTTTGGCATACCATACATAGGCGCAAAGAAGTTATCCCATAAGGTAATTTTTGGTGTTTTTTCAATCTGTAGTAACTTAGCTAAATCATGTTGCAGTTTTTCAACTTTTGGCGCTTGATCTTGCTGCTTACGAGAAACTGTCACACCGATAAGTTGTGAGTTAGGGAGTAACTCTTGCAGTCCGATAGCGAGCCCGGCATGGGTTCCTGCGCTACCCGATGCGACAATAATCTTATCAAATTCAATATCAGTGGGCTTTTGCTGTGCAATTTCAATGGCACATTGAACGTAGCCTAATGCACCAATATCATTCGAACCGCCCACGGGCACAATATAGGCATCGTTAAGATTTAATGATTCAATTAAATCTGCCATTTGAGCTTGAGGGTCGGTTAATTCATCGCACATTACGCACTGAGTATCAAATAAATCGGTGAGTAATTTATTTCCATTGCTTAGAAAATTATGATCTTCGCTTTGAATTGGATTCTCTAATAACGCAACACATTTTAATCCATACATTGCGGCGACAGCTGCAGTTTGTCTCACATGGTTAGATTGAATGGCACCTGCGGTGACGATAACTTTTGCATTTTTTTCGAGTGCATCAGCCATTAAAAATTCGAGTTTACGTAACTTATTGCCACCCATAGCAAGAGGGGTCATATCATCGCGTTTAATATAAATTTCGCGCCCATACAAACGAGATAAATTATCTAGTCGATTCAGTGGGGTCGATGCTTTAAGCAAGTCAACTTTAGCGAATTGAGTTAATTTTTGTTGAAGTGACATCTAAATTCCCCTGTATTAATTGGTAAAACCTAAATAGAGATAAATCGCAAGAACCACGCTTGCGGTAACTATTGCATATGGCATTTGAGTACGAATATGTTCAATATGGTCACAATCTGTCGCCATTGATGCCACGATCGCATCGGCTGAAATGGGTGAAGTCATATCGCCAAAAATAGAACCAGAGATAGCGGCGCCAATCATATATTCTATTGGCATACCCACAGATAATCCCAATTGCACACCGATGGGGATCATTATCGCAAACGTTCCCCAAGAGGTCCCTGTTGCGAGGGACATGATGGCGCTGATAATGAAAATGAAGCCAATAGAAAAACCAGGTGCCATTATTCCATGGGTCACTTCGGCAATATAAGCGCCGGTGTTAAGTTCCGAAGATACATTACCCATTAAGAAGGCTAAGATCATAATCGAACTGATTTTTAGCATACTGGCGTAGCCAATAAATAATTCTTTAAAAAAGTTATCGATATTCAGTAGCCTTCTTCCGATAAACCAGCAGAAAGAAACGGCGGTACCGAACATGACTCCCCAATAGACTGATGTTGATCCGCTACCTTTAGTAAAGTCACCATCTCCAGTGATATAGAGGGCAACAGGCACCATCAATACAGTGGAGAGAATAGGAATAAAAAAGTTCAGAACTGAATAGGCATTTGGGTGCTCGATTATTTCGTCTTCTTCACTTTGTTTTGTTGTGTTAGTCAGCTTTCCTGAAACAAAGTGTTGCTGGTATTTGTCTTCGGCTTTTTTCATCGGTCCCCACGAAATATTGGTGAGAACATAGAATAAAATGGTTGCGAGAGATAACCATGCCATTAAGTTATAACCGATAGACTTAATTAAAATATCAAAAGGTTCGCCAGAAATCAGTCCTTGAGAGATCTGTACTCCAATTAACCCCATAATGACCGCTCCCCAACCGTTAATAATGGCGGAAGAGCAGACCGAAACACAGGCAGTTTGAATTAAATAGGACATTTTTTCTGGAGCAACGCCATATTGTCTAGCCAAATTCTTAGTTGATGCACCAGCCACCAGCTGGTTAATTGAGCTTTCAATAAAGATCAATGATGTGATTAGAATTGCCAATAATTGTGTTGCTGTTCGATTTTTAATTAGTCTGGTTTTGTTTGTGAGAAGCTGTACGAGGGCGCGTACACCGCCCGTGACAACAACTAAGCGCATAATCCCACCGATCATGACCATAAAGACGATGGTGCGTGTATTCCCTGCGGAAGCAAATGTATCGATAATTCCGTCAACTGTACCGCGAACACCCAGTAAAATATTGTGATCGTTGATAACAGTGAAGCCAACCAAGATCCCTAACATCAATGAGAGCATCACTTGCCGGGTTAGGATCGCCAAAAGAATGGTGACGATGGGAGTGATGATTGTCCAAATACCGTAGTCCTGCATGTGTTTACCTTGGTTATTTTTATAATATGATGTGTTGTTTATAAGTGTCAGGAAATCATAGCATTGATGGATGCAGGCTGTGGGATCTTTTCATAAAATTGCAGCAGATTGTTACAAATTGATCAGCAAGGCGGGGAAAACTACCAATAAATTATCCTCCAAAAAAAACGCCATCTAAAAAACGATAGCGTCTCAGTAATTATTTTTTAATAAAATTAATCCATTCATTGTAACTAATACGGCTAATTTCTTCGGTTTTAGTTTCACCAATCAACTCAATAAATTGAGGTTTTAACGTTGAATGATATTTAAAACCGCATTTTTCTTGTGCAATTTTTGATTGCTGATTGCCTTGAAAATAGCCACACCATAAGTTATCGAGTTTTATATTTTTAAAACCGTGGCGCATAATTTCTTGAATCGCTTCAGGAATTAAACCTTGCCCCCAAAAAGGGACTCCAATCCAATAACTTAATTCAGCATCATTATCACCAATAGGGAAATTACTCTGTTTTCCAATTGATAAGCCAATGAGCCCGATAGCTCTATTATTTTCTTTTAATGCCACGGCGAATACATTGTCGCGCATAAAAATTGTTTTAATAATTTCAGTACTTTCTTCAACACTTTGATGAGGAGGCCATCCCGCAATAGGGCCAATACGTTCATCTTTTGCGTAATGATAGAGATCTTCCGCATCAGTGAGTTGCCAAGGACGCAATATTAATCGTTCTGTATATAACACCATTTTTTACCTTTGTATTTTGTGCATTATAGAATGGTACTTATTTTAGGTATTTATTTATGTTTTATAAGCGCAAAAATCGATCATTTTGGGTACTTTTGACAACTTATGTTAGGATGCGATGGAAAATATCAGGATATGAGTATGCGAAATTTAAAAAACCACCAGTATCATTGGCAAGATATCGTTAGTGCAGGAATAACAAATTTAGACAAAAAGCAGGATACATTATTGTCTACGGATTATGTCACTCTGTGTGTTTGTCGGCAGGGGCGAGGTGTTTTTAATATTAATTTTAAACAATATCTAGTACGTAAAAATGACATTTTAGTGTTGTATGACGATACATTTTTAATGTTAAAGAAAAAATCTAAAAATTTTTCAATTGACTACATTATGCTAGATAAAAGATTTGCAGCCGATGTGGCTTTTGTTTTACCGAATCCATTATTTGCATTCTTTAATATTTATCCTGTTTTACCCATGACACAACTGCAATCAACGCTGTTTACACATTGGCATCAACTTCTGCTTTATTATCTTCAACAACAAAGTGAGTTTAGCAAACTGCAATTACGTCATCATTTGCAAAATTTTTTCTTAGAAATAGCGAATCAAGTTGAACAGTCAAATATTGATTTACAGGAAGATCGTAGCCGCAAATCGCAATTATGTTGGCGATTTTGGGATTTGATTACAAAGCATTGCAAAACACATCGAGACGTTAAATTTTACGCTAAACAGCTGTCTATTACGCCATTTTACTTATCTCAGATTACAAAAGATTTCTTTAAAGACCCGCCTAAAGCATTAATTGATAGGCAGGTTGTTTTAGAGATCAAAGCATTGCTGGATTTAGGTACCTTATCTATTCAAGGCATCGCCAATGAGCTTAATTTTGAAGATACCTCCTATTTGTGCCGTTATTTCAAACGACAAACTGGGATCACACTCAGTGGGTTTAGAAAACGCCCAACTAAGGATTAGCTGGGTTCGATTTTGGTTGTATGTTTTTTGATAAAATCAATAAAGCAGCTTAGGCGAGGGGAAACTGCCTGATTTCGATAATAAACCGCATTGATTGGCTGTTTCATCGAGATAGTTTTATGTTCAAGAACTTGGACGAGGCGGCCACTGGCAAAGGCATCTAAAGTCACAAAGTCAGCGGAACATAAAATTCCAGTGCCTTGTAATGCTAAGTGGTACAAAACTTCACCGCTAGCGCCCGCAATATTCGGATGAATTTTCAATAAGTTGCCACTAGAATCTTCTATTGGCCAATAATTCAATGATTCCGGTGTTGTAAACCCGAGCAGGCAATGTTTGTTTAGATCCTCGATATTTTGAGGAGTACCATATTTCTCGAGATAAGTAGGGCTTGCTACGAGCCTTTTTTGGCTATAGCCAAGTAACGTAGCGCTTAGGGACGAATCCTTCAATGTTCCGATCCTAAAAGCGACATCGGTCTTTTTTTCTAATAAGTTAGTAATGCCTTCATTATTATTGATCTCTAACTCAACTTGAGGATATCGCTCATAAAATAGAGGAATTAGAGGGGCGATAACATGGGTCAAGAAAGGGGTGGAGGCGTCAATTCGTAATTTACCTGATGGGATAGATTGCCTGGCTGAAAGCAAATCTTCAGCTTCTTGGGCTAAATTGACGATTTCTCGCGCTTTTTGCAAGAATGCAATGCCTTCTTCACTCAATTTAATCGAGCGTGTGGTGCGATAGAGTAATGTGGTTTTAACTTTTTCTTCTAATCGCAATAGCGCTCTACTTACCGTGGATACAGTCATACATTGTTGTTCAGCAGCACGAGTGATTGACCCGCTGTCGACCACACTAATAAAGGTTTGTAACTCATCTAAAGTAATTTTCATTGTTGCAATTCTCGCAAAAGTTATTCCCACCTTAACGGGTTTTTCTACGCCATTCAATATGGAAAAATTGCCGTCGGTCAATTTGGATGGCTTTATTAGGATCTTAAAATGAGAATAAATACTGCGCTTATTGCATTATCAATCGGGGCATTTGCTATTGGTGTCACTGAGTTTTCACCAATGGGAATGATACCGTATATTGCTGAAAATATTCAGGAAGATATTCCTTCTGTCGGTGCCGTGGTTGTGATTTATGCGCTTGGGGTGATGATTGGTGCGCCTATAATGACATTGTTGCTGGTCAGTAAGCGCCCAAAAGTAGCTTTAGTGTTTTTAATGTCAATATTTACAGTGGGTAATTTTCTTTCTGGGCTATCGCCTGACTTAGTGACACTGTCACTTTCTAGGCTAATTACAAGCTTAAATCATGGTGCTTTCTTTGGGCTAGGTGCAATAGTCGCTGCCAGTGTGGTCCCCCCGGGAAAACAAGCCAGTGCGATTGCTGCCATGTTTATGGGACTAACTATTGCGGGAATTGGAGGGGTACCTTTAGTGACCAAATTAACTCAGTTAATAGGCTGGCGAGAGGCTTTTTATGCGATTTCAGCATTAGGGCTGGTGACGATTGTGAGTTTAATTTTTGCAATTCCTAGTCATCTTCAAGGCAGTACTGTGAATGTAAAAAATGAACTGCGTATTTTAAAACGTCCATTAGTGATGCTCGGCATGCTGTCTACAGTATTAGGGGCAAGTGCAATGTTTACCTTATATACATTTATTACACCGATGCTGATGCACTTTATTAATGCGTCTGACCAAACAATAACTATTATGTTAGTGGTCATTGGTGTTGGATTTAGTATTGGTAATTATCTTGGCGGATATTTTGCAGATAAATCCTTATACCCTACATTAATGTTATTATTTCTATTGTTGGCGAGCAGTATGGTGCTATTTCCGTTTATTGCGGTTAATACATTAGGCGCAACATTAGGTTTATTATTCTGGAGTATTTGTAGTTTTGCATTAGTACCACCGATTCAAATCTTAGTGATGAATGCGGCTGTTGGGGCGCAAGCACTGGCATCCTCTGTTAATATTGGTGCTTTTAATCTTGGAAATGCCATTGGTGCTGCCGTTGGGGCGGGTATTTTATCCCATGGATATAGTTATACCGTTATTAGCTTCACGGGAACCTTATTAGCATTGATGGGTAGCATGGTTATTTTGCTTATCATTCGTAAGAAAAATCGACCCGACCAGGAACTCAACGTTGTCTGTGTTTGCCATTAAACGTAAAACGTTGGAAGCGTTATAGACCACCATGTAGGTCTTAAAAAGTTCGCATAAAATGATTTTTCAATCTGGAAAAAGAAAGTAGTTACCAGAGAATCCCGCTAAGGAGGGTATCATTAGCGGGATTTCTTTTAGATAGCCAAGGTTTGATTATTTTTTATCCTCATGCCATTCAACATACTCAGCCAAGCCAGTACCGTCACAACCATCAGAATAATAAAGATGGAATAAGCCGGTAGTTCGGTTAGCACGAATCCTGTCATCATTGGGTTAAATGCACCTCCCAATAACCCCAGTGCTTGTGCTGAGAAATAGCTCGATTTCATGCCTTCGGGAGCAATGCTATCAATCAGCATATATTCTCCCGGGGCGTAAATAAGCTCACCGAGGGTGAAAATAAACGAGCCCAGTGCCCATAGATAGAGATTGTTTCCAGCCCCCATAAATACCGCTAAACCAGCAACAAAGAACATACTGCCTATGGTCATTAGTCGCCTTAAATTTTCAGGCGTAATTCGCTTACCAACCGTATATTGCAAAGAAACAACAACAATCGCATTCACCGGTAAAATCACCCCAATAACAGCTTGAGCAAAATCGCTATTCGCAACGGTAATAATATATTGGGAGATCCATGTCATGAATGAACCGAATACCAATGAACCGAGGAATGTGGAGAGAATAAACCACGCTAATGCACGGTCGTGTAGCATCGCTTTTGGGTTCCATACCCGTGGTTGACCATCGACATAACTGGCCGGTCTCGTACTTTGAACGAAGCGTTGAATAAAAAAGATAGGCGCAGCTGCAGAAATGGCCGCGAGCCAAAACGGTAAATTAACGCTGTACATCAGCAACCAAGTGCCGATGGGTGGGCCAACTGTCCATCCAATATTAATAAACGTGTAATTAAGGGAAAATACTTTGGTTTTAAGGGCTAAGGAGAGTGTATCCGCAAAATAGCCTTTTAAGACGGTAGAAAATACAGAATAAGAACAGTTTATTAATGAGAAAAAAACGGTTACCAATAGTGCGCTATTCATCAATGGAATGGCGATAAAACCACAAATAAATGCAATGACCGCAATTAACATGCAGCGTTTTTTATCTATACGGTCTGCGAGTATTCCGAACCCCATACTAAAGAGTACACCAACCGTTAACGCGATTGTCATGGCAATACCCACAATGTCGATTGCCATGTGGTACTGCCTTGTGAGGTAAATCGCCATAAATGGTAAAGTTGCACCGCGCCCAATAGTGAGGAGAAGTGAGGAAACTAACAGCGCTGTATTGGAGATATTAGATTTAGACAACATGACTCACGACCTAGAAGACAATATTTTTGTTATACACATGTTTTATGCAAATCAGTTATATAAAATACATAAAATTAGTACGCTAATAAATGGCTTGTAGGAAGTGAAAACTAAAACAATATTTTGAGTAGGCTATTGTGCCATTGCCAATCAATGATCTGGCTATGAATCGAGCTTTAATCTTTAGCAGAGTTATCTGCTGCTAACATAACTGTCTAAAAAATAAATCAATTATTCTAATTAATTAAAATAGAGCCATCTTAAATTATTAATAGACAAAGAGCGCAATAAATTGCGCTCTTATACTGGGTCAATATCTCAACAAATTATAATGATGCGATAAAGATGCGACGGCTAACTTCCGGTGTAATATCCCCATGCTCACCTAATGTCACCATATTATGGGCCACTAAGCTGTCGACTAATGGTTCAACAACATCTTGGGTTAATTGATAATCTTTGAAACGCGTTTTAACTTGCATTGATTCAAAAAATTGGCGAGTTAACTCAATAGATTTTAACGCTTTTTCTTTCTCGCTACCGTCATGAATACCCCAAACTCGCTCAGCGTATTGCGCCATTTTAGCCTGCTTTTGCGCTAGTTTTTCATGCATCATGGAAGGCAATATGATTGCTAAAGTTTGGGCGTGGTCTAATCCGTATAGCACGGTAATTTCGTGTCCTAACATATGTGTAGCCCAGTCTTGGGGAACACCAACACCGATTAAACCGTTTAATGCTAACGTAGCGGTCCACATTAAATTGGCTCGGACATCATAATCCGTTGGGTTTTCCAGCGCTTTAGGACCAATTTCAATTAAGGTTTTTAGTAAGCCTTCAGCAAACGCATCTTGAACATTGGCATTGACCGGGTAGGTCAAATATTGCTCGATAACATGCACGAATGCATCTACAACCCCATTACTGATTTGACGAGGGGGCAAAGTGTATGTTTTAACAGGGTCTAAAATAGAAAATTGTGGAAATACTTTGTCACTCATAAACGCCAGTTTAGAATGCAGTTCTTCGCGGGTGATCACTGAGCCTTTATTCATTTCAGAACCGGTCGCAGGCAAGGTGAGTACGGTACCAAAAGGAAGGGCAGTTTTAATGGTTGATCCACCGCTGGTCACAACTTCCCATTTATCCCCGGGATAATTCACCGCAGCCGCAATAAACTTGGTTCCATCAATCACTGAACCGCCACCGACAGCAAGCAAAAAATCATAGCCTTCATTTTCAATTAGGGCGACAGCTTTGATTAATGTTTCATAACGTGGATTTGCTTCGATCCCACCAAAATAGCCAACTTGGCGACTTTTTAATGCATCCGTGACTTCATCAAGAGTGCCATTTTTTCGAGCACTTTCGCCACCAAACAGCACTAAAACTTTTGCATTTGTAGGAACTAAGCGATCTAGTTCGCCAATTTTGCCTTCACCAAAAACGATACGGGTTGGATTGTAAAACTCAAAATTATTCATATACAAACCTTTGTTGGGAATTGCAGGAAAAATCATTTGGCATCTGTAGATTTACGCCAGATCAAAAACAGTTACTTGATTATCAAATAATATGAATTGATATAGTATACGCCATAAAATATGCAGATTTTGTCATATTGTTTTATTTATAAATAAATTCGCTACTATATTGATTAGAGTTGAATTAAATAAACTAATATCCGATGTGATTGGGAAAAGAGTTATGCGTCGTTTTATCCATTTAGATCTTCCTCCTGAGCCTGTTATCAATGATAGGTGCGTGAGAAAGCGACTGAAAAATAGCCTCTGTGAAAACTGTGCAACCAATTGTCCGGTAGACGCTATTTCTTTTGGTTTTATGGATGCGAAAATTGATGACCAACTCTGTTACCAGTGTGGTAACTGTTTATTTAGTTGCCCAGTCGATGCGATTGAAAATATTCTTCCACATGAACGAACCTACCAAGATAGTGATTTGGTGATTAGCCATGATGAACCGTTAGCCAGTACAGAAGAGCTTATTGTATGGCACCGCCAATATGCTATCCGTGGAATGCAAATTCCTGAGCCACTCGTGGATAAGTGGTTGCCTACGTTGGCAGCCTTAAATCTCAAGTTACAAGCACTACAAGAGCCTATCTGGCGATTAACAATCACTGAGCCTGCTCCCGTAGATAGTGGACGCCGTAGAATGTTATTTCGTCAAAAACTGGATCTGCAACCCCTAGATAAAGGAATGGTGAAAACCGGTTTAAACGCGAGGAAACAATTCTATCCTGAAGATAGTTGGTTTCAGATTGAATTAGATGCGGCGAGCTGTATTTTATGTGGCGCTTGCGCCAAAGTGTGCGATGAGCAAGCGATTGAAATTGAAGATCACCAATTCAAAGTGGATGAGAAGCGTTGCACGGGATGTATGAGTTGTCAGGTGGTCTGTTTTCCACAATCTATTCATGTACATCCCCATGTTGCAAAAAATAGCGAACCTACGATTTATCATTATCATGATAGCACTTGCCAGAAATGCCAATTGCCATTCTTTTCATGGGAGCAGGATAAGAAAATCTGTCCTATATGTACCCAACATCAAAAACAAGGATGGTTGTAAAACGCTCCTAGAGGAGCGCTTACAATAATCCGCACTCAGTCAGACTTAGCAACCTTGCATATGCGAAATAATCATGTCGGCAATGATTGGATTTAACTCTGGCGGTGTGTCGTGTCCCATACCATCAATAATCTCTAATTCAGCATTTTGAATATTGTCAAAAATATCCTGACCTGAGGTAACTGGGAATAACGGGTCAACCGCTCCGTGGATCACTAATGTTGGTGCGGTCACGTTGGGTAAGTGAGGCCTTAGATCACCAGTCACTACAGTGGCAACCAGCTGGCGTTTAGTTCCTTCAGGAGAATAATTTCGAGCTAAAGCTTGCAAAAGATAATTGCGGCAATGTTCTTCATTAAATGGGACGCAAGTTGAGCCAATTCGACGATAAAATGCGATTTGTCCGGCTAAATAGGCATCTAAATCTTGTTTAGGATCAGCACCAGAACTGGTGAGCATCTGCATAACGTCAGGTTCACTTGGTGGTAAGTTCGGATTACCAGTAGATGACATAATTGGGCACAGAGAGAGTACTCGATGGTTAGCTTTCGCCGCAATGATTTGAGCGATAAACCCTCCCATGGAGCGCCCGACAATATGCGCTTTTTCAATGGATAAATTATCTAATAACGCAATATAGTCATCAGCCATATCAAATAACGTATAGGGAACGTCAATTGGCTCTCCAGCCTGTAATTTCTTCGAGAGTTCAGCAATATCAATCGACGGATAATCAGATAAATGGGGTGATAGACCCGCATCACGGTTATCAGGGCGGAGAATATAGAACCCCGCATCGGCAATTTGTTGGCAAAATTCAGTGGTCCAACTAATGTTATGCCCCCCTAAACCGGGGATCAGTACAACGGCAGGGTTTTCTGGTTTCCCAAAAGAATCATAATACAGAGGTAAAGGCGCAGTATTTGTCATTTTATTTCCATGTTTTGTGACGATAGGCTATTTATGCAGTAAGTCTGTCTAAAAGGCTATGGCTAAAAACAGATAATCAATACCAACAAAAATAACTATCCTCGTTCCTGTTAACTTTTAGTAAACTCGCTATCTTTTTTTGCGTATAAATAGACAGACGCTCGAGAAACGCCAAGATGCTGGGCAATAGTATCCATAGATTTTCTGATATCCAGAAGACCTTCCCGGCGTAGTAATTCAATGAGAGCGACACGCTCATCCGCTTTTAGTGATCGTGGCGTCGCAGCAAGAGAGGCGGCAAACTGATCAATACGGCTGCGAATAGCTTCACTACCAATGGGCTCAAGATGCTCTTTAATTGGGCTGCAACCAACTTCGGTAAATTGAGAAAGCATGCTTTGCATACTGCGAAACTGTGTCATATCTAAATTTAAGCACAGTGCTGCAACGTATTGACCATTTTCATCTTTGATACCGATCGACGTACTTTTTGCCGGACGGCCATCTGGAAATTGGTTTGCATAATTGGCGATAATATTTGGAAAATCAGCGGATGCTATTCTGGCTAATCCTAATTCGGTCGTGGGTTCACCCACTTTGCGCCCAGATAGATTGTTATGAATAGATAAAATAGATCGCTCTGGATTTTTCAAATCATGGACAACCACTTCACAAAACGGGGCAAAAGTTTCACTGAGACCTTTTGCAATGGCTTCGACTTGAGCCAGTAGGCTATTTTCTTTTGGTTTTGCCATGACCATACCCCTTCATCTTTTCGATATCTTGTTCAATGTTAAACTATTTGTAGAAATTCTAATAGAGAAGGGGCATTAATTGCTTAAGCTAACATTAATTCTGCGAAGCGTTTAATATCCACATTTCCGCCGCTGACAATAATACCGATACGTTTACCGCGTAATTCTTCTTTCATCTTTACCGCTGCCGCAAAGGATAAACACCCCGTTGGCTCTACGACCATTTTCATTCTTTCAGCGTAGAATTTCATGCAGTCAACCAATTGTTCATCCGTGGCAGTCAAAATATCATCAACATTTTGTTGGATCAGGGCAAAAGTATAATGCCCAATATGTTGAGTTTGCGCACCATCCGCAATCGTTTTTGGGGTTTCAATATGCACGATTTTGCCACTTCTAAACGATTGTTGGGCATCATTGCCGGCTTCCGGTTCTACGCCATAAACTTTACAATTAGGGGATAATGCTCGCGCTGCCAGCGCACAACCGGACAGTAATCCGCCACCACCAAGGCAAACGAATAAGGCATCCAATTCGCCAACTTCTTCGAATAGCTCTTTGGCTGATGTACCTTGCCCAGCAATAATATGCGGATGATCAAAAGGTGGAATAATTGTAAGCCCCTGTTGGGTTGCCAACTCTTGAGTCAATTGCTCTCTATCTTGGGTATAACGATCAAATCTGACAACACTTGCACCATATCCCTCTGTAGCGGCCACTTTGACTTCAGGGGCATCCAGAGGCATTAATATTGTTGCAGGGATGTTCAAAATTTGTGCCGCCAGAGCGATCCCTTGTGCATGGTTGCCGGAAGAAAACGCAATTACACCGGCTTTTTTCTGCTGTGGCGTGAATTGTGCGAGTGCATTAAGTGCACCTCGGAACTTAAATGCACCCATCCGCTGAAAGTTTTCACATTTAAAAAATAATTCAGCCCCAAATTGTTTATTTATCGTTGAGGATGTCATTACAGGGGTTTTATGCGCAAAATTAGCAATGCGTGCAGAGGCAGCTTCAACATCTTGATAAGTGGGTAATATTAATTCTTTCATAGTGTGACCCTATTGATTCATGATTTAGTTTGCTGCAACCGCGGTGGCTTCAATTTCTAAGCCAGCGCCGAAATGTAGCTCTGAAACGCCTGCTACTGCACGAGCAGGGCGATATTCCCCAATCCAAGTAGCATAAATTTGATTAAATACCTGCCAGTCATTCATATCTGCAATATAGACACGAACTTGAACAAGATGTTGCTTGCCCACGCCACACGCCGTTAAACAGGCCTCTAAATTTGACAATACTTGTTCGGCTTGTTGTGCAAAAGGCACATTTGTGTGGACTGTACCGTGGCTATCAACAGGCAGTTGTCCTGAAATAAAGATAAACCCATTGGCTGTCACGCAATGCGAATAATGCCCGCGAGGCGGGATCAGCCCTTGAGCATTTGTGTAAGTAATCGAGTTTTTCATTTTCGTTTTCCAGTGTTTCAGATTAAATATACAAACAGTCTAATATTAGACTGTTGATCTAGTCAATGGATTTATGGTGTTTAAATGAGCAATAGCATGAGCAAAAAACAATGATTAAAGATACAAAAATGGATAAAAATAAATATAGCTGTTATTTCTGGAGTTAATTGTCATTGCGCCGTTATTGTTATTGAATCCCCCAATATTAAGAGATTAGTACAGTTTTTTGAGGGGGATTAATTGAGGATATTTAAATTATTGGCATTTAATTCCAAATGAAAATTTAAGGATAAAAATTAAATAATCAGGAATAAGAATAATCAAATTGAGACTCACCACAAAAAATGGTAAGAATTTGTTATATAAATACATTTAGGAAATTAACATGGCGAAAGTTACATTTGACCTTCTTCCAATTTATGGTGAAAAAGGGGCAACGGTAGGGCTACAATATTTACAAGAAACCCTCTTACCATTAGCGGCATTTGAAGAAAGCTTACCCAAAGAGCTGTTTGACTATGTTATTGAGGGGAAATCCCCTGAAATTTTGATGAAACTGGGTCAATTAGATAAAGAAAAAGTGACCGTTTTATTAGATAAACCAGGTACTGTTGATTGGTGGTGGCCAGGTAATAATTTTGATGCTAACCCGTATTCAAAGCTAATTCGCCAAAGTAAAAATGCCCGTCATAAATTATATTCCAAAGTCGGTGATGACATTACCCCCATCCAAATTGCCCGCTTTGCAAAGGTGCTCGCAGCCATTTGCCAAGAAGCGAATATAAAAGTACTGACGCCTGAACTACCGTCATGGATGATGTATTTACTGTGTGATGCATTTGGGACGACATTCGATAATTCCCGTAATGCAAAGTACGAGCATCGTAAACATTGGAGTTTAGAGCTACTCAGTCAGTTAGTTGAGACAGAGGCTGAGCAACCTGCCAATACCATTTTGTATGGTATTTTTGATCGCCAAAATCTCTCTGATTACCACTATGACCACCTAAATTTATTCTTTGCCATTCCGGGATTAAAAGCCTATTTACTGGCAGAGCAAGAATTTGTTAAGCAGACTTTGGTTAATACATTGTCAGCAGCAGGGCAAATTCAACTCATCGATCACCTGAAAAAAGATCAGGATCTGAGCCGCGAATTTGCTGATAGTTTGGTGTTATTTGCCACCAGCGCATTAAAAACAGTACGTACAGCTGCAGAGCCGGTGGTGGCAGTCTTACCCGCTGAATCTGTCAAAATGCATTTAACCAAAGTGTTATTGGAAGGCACCCCTAAACAGCGAACTCAAGCGGCGGATCTGTTTGCACGTATTGGTAAAGATCGTGATGTACTTGAAGCTGCGTTAAACGTTGAAACCAATAAAACCGTATTAAAAAGTATTGAAAGCGCTATTTCCCGCTTCGACGTGATGGATACCGCGAATGAAGTGAAAGAGGTTGAGTTACCTGAAATTATTATGCTTGAAGATACGCCACTTCCTGAAAGTGCAGTTGATATTTTAGTGACTAACTTCCGTGAAATGGAGCAAAAAGCTAAAGAAAATGCGGAACGAGAATTAGAAGAAAATAAGCAAGAAAAACATAAATATACGTGGGCACAACGTCACTATGCTGAACTTCAAAAACACAACGAAGATGAGTGTGCGGGGATATTAACCAAACTAAATACCGGCGTAGGGGTGATTTCTGACCATGAATATAACGTCATTACGCATAAAGAACGCATCTCTAATCTTCCTGAGTTCACGTTATTTCATGCATTACGCTTGATAAACCATAACCGTCCAGATACCGATAATTTCTCAAGTTACCATATTACTCGAGGGCTGCCGCAACGGATTATTTCCCAAATAGAATTGCGTCAACTTGAGGCTGGACTTGAGCTGTGTCGTTTTAAAAACCCAAATCGCTTGATTGCCGATCTGTGTTTGCGTTCTTATACCGATGGTCTATCCATGTTTAAAGACGCGGAGCAGGTCTGGCCGTTCTTTATGCAATATCCTGATTTCTTAAGTGAAGCATTAGGATTGATCCCTCAGCATGAAGGTCACCGAAATTACCAAGAATATGATGCTGCCAACGCGATTGATGTCTTAGCATTATTTCCAAAGGTTCCTGCGCGCTTTATTCCGCGGATCATGGAACTTGCCTTGGGGGAAAATAAAACCCACCGGTTAAGCGCCCAAAAATTATTAGAAACGTTGCCAAATATTCATGTGAGTGCCGCTGAGGGATTAGAATCCGGTAAGCAAGAAATTCGTGTCACGGCAATTGAATGGTTAGCGCGCTTAAAACACCCAGATTCATTAAAACCGCTGTATGCATTACTGAAGAAAGAAAAACGAGAAGTAGTTCGTGCGGCACTACTGACGGCTCTGGAACAACTCGGTGAAGATATATCCAGCTACTTATCGCCAAAAGTCTTATTATCCGAAGCCCAAACAGGCCTGAAAGGTAAAGCGCCAGCTAGTATGGCGTGGTTTGATTTAGGCGCGATCCCTGCGCTGAAATGGCAGGATAATAAAGCAGTCGATCCGGCGATTATTCGCTGGTGGATCATCCTTGCGGTGAAATTAAAAATGCCAGCAGGTAATGGGCTGTTGCAGCGTTATATCAGCCTATTATCCGTAGATAGCCAGCGTAAACTGGGTAGTTTTATTCTGAACAGTTTTATCAACCAAGATATTGCAGGCCCATCTTTGGAAGTCGCAATGGCAGAAGCTGAGCGAGATGCTCCTCAGCGGCTGGCTAACTATCAAAATTGGCTCAAACGCTGGCCAGAGTATTATTCACAATATGAAAATTACACGCTGGAGCAGACGTATAACGATATCAAAAATGAAGTTTTGCGCCGTTATTTAGGTTCTGCTATCAGTGATAAAGGCATGTTGGCGCTAATTTGTGGCATTGAAGGGCATATTGCCGTCACGATGCTCCGTAACTATATGCGTGACCATTATCAACGCCGTGCTCAAATCGAAGCGATGATTGACGCGATTGCAGTCAGTAATGACCCTCTGATTATCCAACTATTATTGTCACTGTCTCGCCGCTATCGGACAACCTCAGTACAGGAAAAAGCCCGTGGATTAGTTGCCATCATTGCACAGCGTAATGGCTGGAGTGCAGATGAGTTGGCAGATCGTACTATTCCAACCGCCGGTATGGATGAAACGGGGACATTGGTATTGGAATATGGTGACCGAAACTTTACCGCCAAGTTAGATGCCCAACAAAAATTGGTGCTATTTAACCCTGAAGGTAAAGAGATCAAAGCCTTACCTGCGGCGCGTAAAACTGACAATGAAGAATTGATTAAAGAATCGAAAAAATTACTCACATCAAGTAAAAAAGAACTAAAGCAAGTCATCGAGTTACAAACCGCCCGTTTGTATGAAGCAATGTGTGCAGAGCGTTTGTGGAGTACAGCAGATTGGCAAGAATATATTCAAAATCATCCCATTATGCGTGGCTTAATTGAAAGACTGGTTTGGCTAGAAGTTAAAGATGACCAAGTGATTAATCAGTTCCGTCCATCCGATGATGGGAGTTTGTTGGATCTTGAGGATGATGAGGTCGAATTAAGTGCGGATTCGTCAATCAAACTGGCCCATGCGGCGTTATTGTCTGATGCGGATCGTAAAGCGTGGATGGCGCATTTTAAAGATTACAAAGTGAAATTTTTGTTCTCACAAATGGAACATAAAATTCCTGAATTAGAGTTAACACTCACAGAAATTGAAGATAGAAAAGGTTGGGTCACGGATACCTATACGTTACGCGGCGTATTAACCAAGATGGGCTATCAACGTGGTCAAGCCGAAGACGGTGGAAGTTTTTGCCACTATTCGAAATATTTTGCTAGCTTAGATTGCTATGTATATATCGAATTTAGTGGAAGTTATGTGCCTGAAGAAAATATTCCAGCGGTACTTTATTCTTTGAGTTTTGACCAATCACAAAAAAGTTCATGGAATCGCAGCTATCTTGAATTGAAAAATGTTCCTCCGATCCTTCTGGCAGAAAGTTATGCAGATTATCTGAAAGTTGCTGATGCCTGTGCCGGTTTTGACCCTGAATGGGAAAAGAAAACCCCTTGGTAATTCAATAATTAGCACATTCATTTAGGAAACAGACATGGCGAAAGCAAAAAAATCAGACGGAAGTGTTCTGCGCGAAAGCGCAGAGGTGCGCTTCGCGGATGAACTTGAACGATTAACACAAGCGGATAAAGCTAACCCGAAACCACAAGGATGGCTACGTTCACCGAGAGCGGTTAGGCAATTTATTTTAGGGGATGAGTCACTGCAAATTACACCGAAGTTTTTCGGAGATGATGCGCTGGTAGATAGAGCGATAGTGACTTTACTCGGTAAACAAGGCCTCATGTTAGTGGGAGAGCCGGGTACGGCAAAATCCATGTTATCTGAGTTATTGGCCGCGGCAATTAGCGGGGATTCTGGGTTAACCATTCAAGGAACAGCGGGAACAACGGAAGACCATATTAAGTATTCGTGGAACTATGCGTTATTGCTTGCAGAAGGTCCGACAGAAAAAGCCTTGGTGAGTTCGCCACTGTATCAAGGGATGAAAGAGGGCAAAATTGTCCGTTTTGAAGAGATCACCCGTTGCCCACCGGAAATTCAAGATGTGTTGGTGAGCATGATGTCAGAAAAGCAAATGATGATCCCAGAAATGAAAGATAATGCGCGGATCAGTGCTAAATCTGGATTCAATCTGATTGGTACGGCGAACTTACGTGACCGTGGTGTTCATGAAATGTCATCAGCACTGAAGCGTCGTTTTAATTTTGAAACTGTAAAACCGATTCAAGACCCTGCATTTGAAATTGAGCTGATTAATAAGCAATTAGCGGCAGAATTAGGGGAGTTGGATGGAGAGGTAACCGTTCCGAATAATGTCATTGAATTATTAGTCACTACATTCCAAGAATTACGTTCGGGAAATACTAAAGATGGGGGAAGCATTAAAACCCCTGATGCAGTGATGTCCACCGCGGAAGCCGTCAATATTGCCTATGCTTGTGCGCTAGAAGCCCACTATTTGGGGGATGGGACATTAAGTGCAGGCGCGGTGGCTCGTCAATTAATTGGGGTGGTGCTCAAAGATAACGCGGATGACATCAAACGGATGCGTTATTACATTGATAACGTTGCACGAGAAAGAGCCAAACAGAGCCCTGAATGGAAAGCCTTTTTTGAAGCCTCGCGAGAGTTTTGGCAATAACGTTAGTCACTCAGAAATGGCCAAGGTCGCTTGGTCATTTATTTTCAATAAGAGAGTAAATCCGTGAGTTTGTCATCCATCACTTTACCCGAACGGCTACAACAAGCACTCAATCAGTGGCAATCCCTTGAGTCTCAAAATATCTATTTTGCACCTGTTCGCCATCATAGCCCAGCGTGTGCGTATAGCGTATTGACCTTAATTGAGCAGGTTCAGCCTGATTATGTGTTAGTTGAAGGTCCGGATAGTTTTAATTCACTGATTGTCGGCCTATTGGATGGCGAGACTCGTCCACCGATCGCCATAATGGGGCAGACGGAGCTAAAAATAGCGGATATTGACCAAGGTGAAAGTGACGCTGTCACTAAATCTGCATACTTCCCCTTTTGTGAATACTCCCCAGAATGGCAGGCTTTACAGGCTGGTAACCAGCACAATGCAAAACTTCGATTTATTGATTTACCTTGGGCTGCACAAATTGCTCTCGACCACAAAATAGACAATCAAAATCAGAGTTTACAACGAGAGCGTTATCTTGCGCATAGCTTGTTTATTGCCCAGTTAGCTAAAAAATGTGGTTGTCGAGATCACGATGAGTTATGGGAACATTTATTCGAATTACGCCCATTAGAGTCCGTTGCCAATTGGACGGGATTTTTCCGTGACAGTTTTATTTGGTGTGCTTTGGCTCGTTTAGATTATGAGCCTGAAGTTCTTGATTCTGAGGGGTCGACCCAACGTGAATCCCATATGCAAGCCCATATCCAAACCATTAAATCCCAAGAGCCGAACGCAAAAATTGTGGTAGTGACGGGGGGATTTCATACCCTTGCATTAATTGAAGGATTAGCTCCGTCCATTGAGCATCACTTTGCACTGACACCAGTACAGCAAAAACAATTTACCCAACAGCAAAAAATGGCAGAGCAGGATAGCGCTTGGCTGATCCGCTACAGTTATGACCGTCTTGATGCACTAAATGGCTATGCATCGGGGATGCCGTCACCTGCATTTTATCAGCAAGTCTGGGAAGGCTTACTACAGCAACGTGCTGACCAACTGCAACAAAAAATGATCCCTACAGCCATTTATCGTCATCAACAAGGCATTGGATTTTTGTCTAAAGTGGCTGAATCCCTGAGAGAAAAACAATTTGATGCCGCGCCGGGATTTTTATCGGTTAAATTGGCCGCAGAACAGAGCTTAAGATTAGCGGCTTTTCGTGGACACACGGGGCCAGGCCGCTATGACCTTTTGGATGGGCTACAAAGTGCATTTATCAAAGGCAGTTTAGATGAAAGTCAAAATGAATTATGGCATGAGATAAAAACCTGTTTTTCTGGTTTTACCTTAGGGCAGATCCCCAAAGGCACTATCACGCCACCATTAGTTTCGGAAACTTATGACATTGCAAAAGCCTTTCGTTTTAAACTGGATGATACGTTAGCCAAAGTTAGTCGTTTAGATGTCTACCGCAATAAGCAACATCGTCTACGTAGCCGCTTTCTACATCTTTTAGCATTTCTAGAGATCCATTTTGCAAAATTAATTGCAGGACCCAATTTTTTATCGGTTAATCAGATGGATTTATTGTTCGAAGAGTGGCAGTACGCGTGGACACCCAATGTGGAAGGGGAGCTAATTGCGTTATCCGAGAAAGGGACTCAGCTGAAATCCATTGCATTGAATAAGATTTTACAAATGGAGAAACAGTTAGAGGAGCAAGGTGTCAGTCGTTCAAGCCAAAGTGCCGTGACCTTATTGATGCAAGCGGCATTGATTGGGTTGCATCAGCGTATTCCGACACTGTTTAACTTGCTTGATAGCTATATTCAGCAAGATGCCAAGTTTGAATCATTGGTGGCGTGTGGCCATAAATTAGTGCATTTATGGCGAGGTCGCAGTGTCTTTGATATTGAGCAGGATAGTGGGATACGCCAGCGTCTCGATAAGGTGCTGCAACAAGCATTTTATTGCCTTGATCAGATTAGCCAAGGAGATGAACAGCGACAAGAGCACGATTTTAATGCGCTACTTTCATGTCGAGAGCTCATCACCTTCATTCCTGAAATCAACCCACACAGTGACTATTCCACTGAATTTTATGCACAGCTCGATCGCTTAGACGGACAGCTTAATCATGCGCCATTAATTAAAGGGGCAGTGGATGCGATCCGCTATCTGGGAGGAAAGATCGACGAGTCTGTACTCACAAAAGAGATTGAACGCACATTCAGTTTGGGGAGCGATCCGGAACTCGCCATCGGTTACTTTATTGGGATCATGCGTACAGCGCCAGAATTAGTGGTACGTTTACCCTTGCTAATCGAGTTGCTGAACCAGCTATTAAGCCAGTGGGATGACAATCGCTTTATTCAAGTTCTGCCAGATCTGCGTTTTGCATTCAGTCAGCTCACACCAAAACAAAATGCCAATATGGCTCGGGTAGTCGCTCAGAAACTGTCCATCGAGACCCACGACCTCACGTTGCATCAAGCTCAATTTAATCAACAGCAGCTTCTACAAGCCATGGAATTAGAACAAAAAATTCAACAACAACTTGCTGACCAAGGATTAACTGGCTGGTTTAAGTCACACAGTGAGGAGCCATCCCATGGATAACCCGCAACCGGAAGAACTCAAATTAACCGAAGAACAGATCCAGCTGGCAAAACGTTGGCGTTTGATCTTGGGGCAATATGCCGATAATGCATTGGGGCAGGCTACATTTAATGGAAATGAGCTTAAAATCGAACGCTCATTAGATTTTTTATATCGCCGTGAATACCAGCGTCGTGGGTTACGCCAAGAAAATGGACGCCACGGATCGTTAGATGCTTCTCAACTGACCGCAGTGAATTGGTTAAATCAAGCCCGTAAACTTTTTCCCAATAGTACCTTTGAAAGAATGCAAACACAGGCTTTAGAACGTTATGAAATCAGTAGCTTATTGAAAAATCCTCAAGCCCTGAATGCCATGGAGCCGACCAAAGCACTGGCAAAATCCTTGCTTAGCTTACGTGGAAAAATGAGTGAGGAAACTCGCGATGCGGTAAAGAATATTATTCGTAAAGTTGTGGATGATATTTTGAGCCAAATGCGCAACCAATTTCGGCAGGCGCTAACCGGCAGGCGCAATCGCTTTAGGCGTTCATTAATTCCCAATAGCCGTAATTTCGATTGGCGAGCAACCATTGCCGCCAACTTAAAGAACTATGATCTTCAACATCAGCGATTAGTCATCAAAACGCCTTATTTTAATTCTCGGCAACAACAGCACTTGCCGTGGGATGTTATTCTGTGTGTGGACCAAAGTGGCTCAATGGCCAGTTCGATAATGTATGCGGCAGTGTGTGCCAGTATTTTAGCTGCATTGCCAACGGTACGGGTTTCTCTCGTGGTATTTGATACCCAAGTCGTTGACCTCTCTCATCTAGCCCATGACCCAGTGGAGGTTTTGATGACCGTACAACTTGGTGGCGGAACGGATATTGCCAAGGCGATGAATTATTGTGAAAGCCTGATCCGCAATCCTAAACGAACGGTGATTTCCCTTATCAGTGATTTTGAAGAAGGTGGGGCGCTGAATAATCTGCTTAGTTGCACTGAGCGCTTGAATAGCCAACAAGTTAAACTGCTCGGATTGGCCGCGCTAGATGATGAAGCCTTACCGGTCTATGATACTGAAATTGCCCAAAAGCTGGCGGATCGAGGCATGAATGTGGCGGCATTAACCCCAGAGCATTTCGCCCATTGGTTGGCAGAGGTGATGCAATGAGTTGGAAAAACCTCTATTTACATTATGACGATGATGCATTAGCGGTATTTGCTAACGTAGGTTTGCTGCGTCGAGCACGCAAAGATCTGGAAAATAACAAGGTAGATCCCGAAAGTTTAGCGGATGGAACTTTTATTAGTGATGGTCAACAGGTCACTTTAGATCCTCAAGGAATCCAAAAGTCTCGTTGTGACTGTTCAGCGACAGGTTGCTGTAAGCATATTCTTGCTGCCGTTTTGTGGGTACAAAGCCATAATCATGAGCAAAGTGCAGACGTGGAGCTTGAATCCTCAGGTTCTATCGAGCTAGAGCCTCTATTACCTGAGCTACTCAGCTTAGATCCACAGGCACTGATTAAGCAGAATAGTAAACCTGATTGCCGATTAGCCGTGAAGATCGTACAGGATTGGCAAGATCGGAGCTTGATTCTTGACGATCAGTCCAACCAACTGAAAATCTTTATTCCAC
Organism: Providencia rustigianii DSM 4541; assembly: GCF_000156395.1. GTDB lineage: Bacteria > Pseudomonadota > Gammaproteobacteria > Enterobacterales > Enterobacteriaceae > Providencia > Providencia rustigianii. The sequence continues at coordinate 379,860 of NZ_GG703817.1, read as the reverse complement.
AATACGAAGAACCGATTATTTATATTCGTGGTAACGGCTTTCAAGGGATATTGTCCTCACTGCCTGAAAAGCAGCAAAAAGCCCTGCATTTGGCGGTCATTGCTAAGCTGTTTATTCAATACCATCAGCCATGGAATTGGCCTGAAGATCTTATTCAAGTCAATCCCCATCAGCAGAAACTTAGCGATGATGAACATAAGGTGCTTGAGACCATACAGCGTTTTATTCACGATATGCTGCGCCAAGGTTTATCCCATATCAGCCAAAGTAGTGCAGCACAATTACATCTGCTGAATATGTCCGCTCGTGCCGAAGGATTACCGAGATTGGCTAATTATTTGAAGCGGTTAAGCCATCAAGCTAAGTTATTAGCTCAGCGCCATTTCACGATGGATGAAGGTCAAGTTCTGCGGTTTATTGCACAAATTAGCGCCTATGTGTATCAGTTAGCCCATGCCAATGAATCCCAGATAGCAACGCTACGGGCTTTTGGTCGACGTCATTATGATACGAAGACAGATATTTTGTCGTTGATGCCTATCGCTGCGCAGTGGTGGCAGACTCAGAGCGGTGCGATTGGGGCAACATTGAGTTTTTGGGATCATCAAGAGAACAATGTGGTGCAATGTTCCCAAGCAAGAGCCAATTCTCTTGATACCACATTTAATCGCCGTAATGTGTGGCAAACCTTAGCGATTTGGAAGCAGACTGCGGATAATTTGATGCGTGGACGATTTGAGTTGCATGCCCCTCGGATATCGGATGAAGGAAAGCTCTCAGCAAGTGGTGAAAGCTACGCAATAAGTCGCGATAAACTTATCTCATTTGATGATTATCAATCCTTAAAAAGTCAGTTGGGTTTTACTGATTGGCAAGTTGCTGCGGAATATTTGTCTAATCTGAGTGAAGAGGTGCAATTTGAACCCATTGTGCTGCACATCGCGAGCTATGAACCTTTGCAATGGAACGAAATTGAGCAGTGTGTGATTTGGCCTGTTTGTGATATCCACCAAAACCGAGTATTTTTGCGCTTAAATTGGCAAGGAAGTGAAAATAATCAAATTGAGGAGCTACGGTTTATCACCCAAAAAGGCTGGGATATCCAGGCTATTTCGCTACAAGCTAATGAAAATCAGCAACATCTCCAATTAATACCAAAAACATTATGGTTGAAGAAAGAGCAGGGAATTGAACTGTTTTATCTTGATTTTGACGCTATTCCGCGTAAGAAACAGGCTTCTCAGTTTATGACAACGATTGCGGAATATATGGCTAAAAAGCAGCGTGATAATCTGGCATTTGCACCTGAACCCACCTTAGCTCAGCAAATAACGCGCCCTATTTTTTCAGTACTAGAGACCCAAGGTTGTACTGGAAGACAACGGTTGTCAGAGAACCAATCGGATGAGCTCAGCGATGTTGTCCGAACTTTGCAAGATCTCGGTATGCTATGGTTTGCTAAGTTGCTGGATAACTATCTGCAAATAGATAACCAAACGCCAGAAAGTCTGCTGCAATTAGTGTATCTGTGTGACCAATTTGAACGCTCACAAAAAATGTTACCTTTTGAATTAAATAACTAAGCGAAAAGGGGAAATGGAGTTCCCCTATTGCTTAGGATTCTAATGAGGCTAAAAAACCACGAAGTAACTGGTTAAGAGCCTGCTGCTCTTCTTCAGACAGTGCAGCGACTAAACGAGCTTGATTTAGTGTGTGTGCTGTTACCATGCTATCTATCAAATCTAACCCTTCAGGCGTTAAACTTACCAGAAAGCCACGTCCATCATCAGGGTTGGTGTGCCTAGTGACATAACCGGCTTTTTCCAGTTGATCAATCCGGTTGGTCATGGTGCCTGAAGTCACCATTAAGGTTGCCAGCAACTCACTGGGGGTCAGCGTATAAGGAGACCCCGCACGACGTAGAGTCGCAAGTACGTCGAAACTTGATCGGTTCAGACCAAATTGCGTAAAAACCTTCTCCATTTCTCGGGTCAGGTGATGAGCAACGTTACCTAAGCGACCAATTAGCCCCATGGCACTAATATCAAGGTCTGGGCGTTCACGTTCCCATTGTTGAGTGATTTTATCGATTCTATCCATAGGCGAATCATACAATAAATTATCTTGACGTCAAGATTGTTTGAATTTATCTTGACCTCAAGATAAATCAAGCTGAGTTTAATGATGAATAGATATTGGGTTTTGTTTCTAACAGCACTAGCCCCCATTGTTTGGGGAAGTACCTATTTGATTACCACAGAAATGTTACCCGCTGGTATGCCGCTGACTTTAGCGGTATTACGTGCATTACCCGCCGGTTTATTACTGTTGCTCTTTCTCCGTCAATTACCCCAAGGTATCTGGTGGTTGAGAGTGATTATTCTTGGTGTTCTTAATTTTTCGCTGTTTTGGTGGCTATTGTTTATTTCGGCTTACCGCTTGCCTGGCGGGGTTGCCGCTACTGTCGGAGCCGTTCAGCCACTGATTGTGCTATTTTTGAGTCGTTGGTTACTTAACAGCCAGCTATCCAGGATTTCAATTATGGCGGCATTTACGGGGATCTTTGGTGTCGCTATCTTATTGCTAACGCCAAGTGCGAGATTGGATCTAACCGGAGTGATTGCAGGATTGTTTGGTGCGTTATCCATGGCCGCAGGGACGGTATTAAGTCGCCGCTGGCAGCCGCCCGTGTCAGCCTTGACGTTTACATCGTGGCAATTAACTGCGGGGGGTTTGGTCTTATTGCCTTTTGCGCTATTTTTTGAACCTGCCTTACCTTCGTTAAGTATGCTCAATCTTGTGGGATTAAGTTATCTAACACTGATTGGCGGGGCACTGACTTATGCGCTCTGGTTTCGTGGGTTGGCAATACTCGGGCCCAGTTCAGTTGCATCATTAGGTTTTCTCAGTCCCATGAGTGCGGTTATTTTGGGATGGATGTGGCTGGAGCAACAGCTAACCCCTTTACAGTTTATTGGCATGTTAGTGATTTTGCTCAGTGTGTGGGTAAGCCAAAGAACGGAACGCAAGTTGGCATTAAAAATCGCCCAGCAAGTTGCTTAAAGGGAAAAACCGACATTTTATGGCGACACGCTAATCAGTAAGTGCGATCTGCTAAAAAATATCATTGAACATTGAATACTATACGAATATAACTATTGGCTTATTTCGAATCTCGAACACAGTCAACTAGCTAACGGTAGGTCGCCCCCATGTACAGTTTTATCAATGATTATAATGAAATTGCGCACCCAGCAGTAATGGATGAGTTAAATCGCTTAGCGGGTAAGCGCTTTCAAGGGTATGGCACAGATGAGTTATGTGCCAGCGTTGCTGAGCAACTGAAACAACGTATTGGGCGCCCGGATGCAGATATTCATTTTTTTAATGGTGGTACGATCACCAATTTAACAGCGATTTCTCATGTATTAAGACCCCATCAAGCCGCAATTGCTGTGGATTCAGGGCATATTGCAGTGCATGAAACAGGGGCAATTGAAGCCACTGGACACAAGGTTTTTACGGTTAAATCTGAGTCAGGTAAGTTAACTCCAGCATTGATTGAACAGGTTTTAGCCGCTCATACCGATGAACATTGTGTTCAACCTAAATTGGTATATATCAGTAACTCGACTGAGATTGGCACTGTTTACCGTAAAGAAGAGCTAATAGCACTACGTAAAGTCTGTGATCAGCATGGGTTGTTGTTATTTATGGATGGCGCTCGTTTAGCCTCTGGCTTGATGTCCCATGCCAGTGACTTAACCATTGAGGATATCGCGCAATTAACCGATATTTTTTATATTGGTGGAACAAAAATTGGGGCATTAACGGGGGAAGTTTTAGTTATTTTAAACCCAAGCTTAAAATCAGATTTTCGTTTTAGCATCAAGCAAAAGGGCGGATTGCAAGCAAAAGGATGGTTACTTGCAGCACAGTTTAACGCGTTATTTGCGGATGACCTCTATTTTAAACTGGGTAAACATCTTAATGAAATGGCGAATAACTTAGCCGATTTCTTTACTCAGCAAGGCTTTGAGTTCCTCGCACCCGTTGAATCAAACCAAGTGTTTGTGATCCTGCCTGACGAACTAGCTACTAAATTGTTAGCTCATTATGTGTTAAGCAGCATGCCGGCCCCTGAAGCGGGTAAAACCTGCATACGCTTGTGCACCTCATGGTCAACAACTCAGCAAGATGTCGATTCTTTTATCAGCACGTTCAATTCTTTGCGCTAATTGTATTGTCGGTAAGCTCAAATCCTTGGGCTTACTCAGGTTTGTACCTCCTAAGTTACTGATAACATGTTATGATACGCTAAAGTAATAATTTAATAGGTTTAAATGAAAATGATGGTGATTTGGGTTGATGCGGATGCTTGTCCGAAAGTGATTAAAGAAATTTTATATCGAGCCGCGGATAGGGATAAAGTGCAAATTACTTTTGTCGCTAACCAACGTCTTTCCGTTCCACCGTCTATTTTTTTGAAAACTTTACAGGTTCCAGCAGGGTTTGATGTTGCTGATAATGAAATTGTTTTACGTGCTCAAGCTGGCGATTTGATTATTACTGCGGATATTCCATTGGCAGCAGAAGTCATGGAAAAGGGGGCGGTTGCCTTGAACCCTCGTGGAGAGCGGTACAGTGAAGCGACAATCCGTGAACGCCTGACTATCCGTGATTTTATGGATACCATGCGCGCAAGTGGCGTACAAACGGGAGGGCCTGCAAGTATGAACCAACGGGATCGTCAGCAGTTTGCTAATGAGCTAGATAAATGGTTACTACAGCGTAGAAAAACACTTTCTCAACAAGGTTAATTTTTTATCTGAATACGAACACAGATTCAGGAATTTAGCATTTTCAATGTCTATAATGGAAACATCATCGACTGATTAGAGAGACAATGATGGATCCTCTACATAGCATTATCATTACGCTGTTTTTATTTGTACTCACTTTTTTCAATCCTGGCGCTAACTTATTTACTGTCGTTCAAACCACCCTCAGCTCAGGGAAAAAAGCAGGGCTGACATGTGGATATGGTGTTGTGCTGGGAGATGCTATTTATTCAGGGCTAGGGCTATTTGGGTTGGTGACATTGATGACCCAGTTTGAGTCTCTCTTTTCAGTGATTAAGATTTTAGGCGGCTTGTATCTACTTTATTATGCAGTGAGTATTTTTCGTAATAGAACTCAACTTAATTTAGCCACTGAAAATGCAACGGAAATTTTTCCTACCGGAATTTACTTTCGTCGCGGATTAATCACGGATTTATCCAATCCGCAAACGGTTCTGTTTTTTGTCAGTATTTTTTCTACAACTATTTCAACCTCGACACCGCTATGGACTAAAATTGTTATTTGGCTAGGAATTGTGTTGGCGTCACTAATTTGGCGGATTATTTTATGCCAAACTTTTTCACTTTCTTCCGTTAGGCGGACATATTCCCGGATCCATAAAGTCGTAGGGAAGGCGGTTGGTCTGCTCTTAGGGGGATTAGCCTCTAAATTGATTTACCAAGGTGTGAGTGAGCTAGCACTTAGAAAGTGATTTTGTTATTTGGTAGGTAAAAGGTGACGCTGTCACCTTTTATAATGGAGTATTTACCTATTTGCGGTTGACTTAACCCATTCAGTCACTTCTTCAAACGTCCCCTTGAAGACGATGCGTTGCTGCTTTTTACTCAGTTGATAACGGTACATCGGGTCATAATATTCATGGAGTAGTGGGCTTAACCATGAAAAATGAACTTCCGTATGACCTGTTTTTCGTTGCTCAATCAATGCGTTATCGAGTAATACTGTTAGCTCTATGGCACGCTGAGAACCTAAACGTTTACGAATGGCATATAACCCATGATGCAGATATTCACTATAGGCATCCCAACCTTTTTCTTCCCCATAGGCTGCAATAAAATCATGAGTCATTCGGTTGAAATACTCTTCTTTTAGCCTTTGCATACGTAATTCAAATGGATCTTCGACGACGGCGATATTGGCGGCTTCCATTGCTGCTCGCATAGGCTCTGGTAGGCTATTGATGCCAATAGCGCGACCTTCGTCCTCAAGTATCCAACGGTTATGGTTAGGGGCTTTTTTTAGCATGGATACAGCGAGATAATTTTCGAAGGTGGCTTGTGAAAATTGGGCTTCTAGTGTACGCCCAAAAGAGGAGCCACGATGATGTGCGATTCCTTCTAGATCAATACCATCATCTAAATTTTGTACTAATAACGTTTTTCCATTGCCAGTGCAGCCACCAATAAGAATGACGGGGCGCTGGGATAATTCGTTAATGGCATCAATTGCTGCTTGGCGTAATGTCTTGTATCCACCGCTAATTAAAGGGTATTCGATACCGCAATCTTTTAACCATTGTTGGACAATATGGGAACGCATTCCTCCACGAGCACAGCAGATATACCCTTCAGGGTATCGCTGACATGCTGCTTTCCATGCAGCTATTCGATTTTCACGTAATTCCCCAGACACCAATTGATGACCTAAAGCTACTGCTTTATCGGAGCCTTTCTGTTTATAGCAGATACCGACTTCGGTACGTTCGTCATCATTCATTAACGGTAAATTCAACGCTGACGGCATAGAGCCTTGCTGAAATTCAATAGGAGCACGGACATCAATAATAGGCGTGTCAGAGATTAAGAGTTGGCGAATATTTTGAGGGGATGAGGCTAATTCCATAATAAATAAAGTGATTCATATCAATTCTAATTTCGATATTGGCTACTATACTCCTAAACAGTATTGATGGCACCTAGTGCAGGACTAAAAAATATCAGCGTGCTATATTAATACAGGACTTCAACCTGCGTAGGGAGTAATGATATGAAAATTCTAACACTACAAGAAATGACCGAGTCTCAACGAATGCGAGTGAGGCAGCGGTTAGCGCAAGAGCGTAAAAGTCTTGGACGTGAATTAAGTAATAGCGAAGAGAACAAAGTTAAAAAGCAAATCATTACCGAAATATCCGCTGAAGTTGAAAAAGAAGCTAAAAAATTACGAGTTCAAAAGAAAAAAGATCGAGTGGTGGACACTAGCTCTACTTTCAGTTGGTCATCAAACAACCATACCCGGGGACACCGTTAAAATACGTATCCTCTTGAATTCATAAATTCAACACCATAAAGCACCTATAACTTAGGTGCTTTTTTTTGTCTATGAAAAACCGAGGTTTTTTCAATATTACGAGCGTATACTGATTATTAGCAGTCTTATAATTGCAATTTAATTAATATCAGTGGAGCTGTAATATGAGTAACATTACTTCGCAACATGAACCTTTTGGTACTTTACTTGGCTATGCCCCAGGCGGGGTCGCTATTTACTCATCAGATTACAGTTCCATAGAAGATATTGATAAGCATGATGACATATCCTTTCGTAGCTATATTGGTAACGAATATATGGGATATAAGTGGCAGTGTGTTGAGTTTGCACGCCGCTTTCTGTATCTCAATTATGGTGTTGTATTTACTGATGTTGGAATGGCATACGAGATTTTTTCTCTGAGATTTTTACGTCATGTGGTTGATGATGACATTTTACCTCTACGGGCATTTAAAAATGGCAGTCAAGTTAAGCCAGTTGCTGGAAGTCTATTAATTTGGGCTGAAGGAGGGGAATTTCAAAAAACGGGTCACGTGGCGGTTATTACACATGTTTTTGACGATAAAGTCCGTGTTGTTGAGCAAAATGTCTTACATCATAAACTTCCCGTGGGGCAGCAGTGGACCCGCGAACTTCCCTTGCAGTTTGATAATGGTATTTATACCGTAATCGATACTTTCACGGATACCACCATTCTCGGGTGGATGGTCCAGACAGAAAATGACCAGTTCGCCTATATTGAGCCAGATGTCAATCCGCAGCTCATGCAGCTGCATGGTTCTAAATTAGATAGCCAAATCAATTTTAACTATGGATGGTTAGATGAATCTAACCCAATTGAGCATGCTTATGTCAAAGATAAGCGTGGACATAGGCTGAATGCAGATCCCCATGAGTACTTTACTATCTCAAGCACCGCTGAAAATAAGTTGATGCAAGCGACCAATGAAGTCCACTTAATGTATCTTCACGCGACAGAAAAAGTACTAAAAGACGATAATTTATTGAAGTTATTTAATATTCCTGAAATTTTATGGCCACGTTTACGTTTGTCATGGCAAAACCGTCGTCATGATATGGTCACAGGAAGGGTTGATTTCTGTATGGATGAACGGGGTCTGAAAGTCTATGAATATAATGCAGACTCTGCATCTTGCCATACTGAGACTGGGTTAATTATCGAAAAATGGGCACAGGTTGGCGGATTAAAAACGGGTTGGAATCCAGGGGAACGTCTTAACGAGATATTAACGGATACTTGGAAGCATACTTCGGCAAAACCGTTTATTCACATCATGCAAGATAATGATGGTGAGGAAGACTACCATGCCTTATTTATGGCTCAATCCATTAAAGCCGCTGGATTTGAGTATAAAATTATTCATGGTTTAGACGAATTAGAGTGGAATGAAACGGGGCAAGTGGTTGATGGTGAAGGGCGTGTATTAGAATGCGTGTGGAAAACATGGGCATGGGAAACTGTACTTGAGCAATTGCGCCAAGAAAGTGAAAGCGACATTACCTTTTCTGCTTTACCTATCTGCACAGGGCATCCTCACCATAATGATGTTCGGTTAATTGATGTATTATTACGTCCCGAAATTCGTGTGTTTGAACCTTTATGGACGGTGATACCTGGAAATAAAGCTATTCTACCTATCCTTTGGTCATTGTTTCCTCATCATCCGTATTTATTGAACACTGATTTTGAAATCAATGATGAGTTACGCCAAACAGGTTACGCCGTTAAGCCAATAGCAGGGCGCTGTGGGGATAATATTGGTTTAGTTGACCATCTGGATGAAGTTTTGGATGAAACTGATGGGCAATTTAATTATCAAGAAAATGTTTATCAGCAGCTGTGGTGCTTGCCTAAGGTTTCAGGTCGTTATATTCAAGTCTGTACTTTCACGATCGGGGGACATTATGGAGGCGTTTGTCTACGTTCAGACCCATCTCTGGTCATTAAAAAAGATAGCGATATCGAGCCGTTATGGGTACTCGATGATGAAGATTTTTTAAAACAATCTAAATAAAAAAATAGGCGCTATCGATAAAATTGTACGGTAGCGCCTATTCTATTTACCCATGATTAGAATTGGTAAACTAATCCTAGACCCAACACGTTATCGGTATTGATATTATATTCGCGAGTAAATTCGTTTTTATTCAGTAGGTTAATTTTGTAATCGATGACTGCTGACATATTGTTGTTAAACTCATATGCCGCACCAACAGCAAGGTATTTCACTAAATATTTATTGCCGAATTCGCCCAGATTTTTGCCTTTAGATTGGTTATAACCAATTGAAGGGGTCAAACCAAAATCCAGTTCATATAATGCTACAACTTCTAGGTTTTCTGACTTGTTCGCGACAGATTCTTCATCATCGCCACCAAAACGAGTGGTGTTCAATGCTTGACCATACATTGCTGCTAAATATAGTGATTCCCACTCAAACTTTCCGCCAACGTTCCAAGCCTCAGCTCGTTTACCGGTTGCGCCTGTAGATTGATTCTTTTGAGCTGGGGTGCGATTTGAGTTAGTGTAGCCACCGCCTAAAGTGACGCCGTAACCTAATTCATAGGCTGTAGAGAAACCGTAGCCATCGCCGTTATTAGTCAACGCATCATCACTAGAGGAGAGGTTTTGATCGCCATTTTTGCCTTGGTATTGCAAAGCAAAACTTAAGCCATCAACGTAACCAAATGCATTATTATTACGGTAAGTCAGTAAGTTGCGGTTACGACCCGTCATAAAGTTATCTTCTTGGTCCATGGTGTCTGCACCCCATAACGGTAGTACGTCAGTCCATGCGTTAGTATCGTAAATCACACCATAGTTACGACCATAATCCAGAGAGCCGTAATCACCGAATTTTAACCCTGCATACGCAAAACGATTTTGGTTTTCGTTATCACTTTCAGATTTATTTGTTGGTGTTTCCCACTCAAAACGACCATAACCAATTAATTGATCGGTAATTTGCGTGTCACCACGAAAGCCTAGGCGAACACGTGAGTCATCGCCATCTTCACCACTTTTTGAGTCAGCAATATAGTGGCGCACATCAATTTGGCCATAAACATCAAATTTATTACCATTTTGGTTATATACTTCTACCGCATTAGCTGTCCCTGCGACCATAAGTGTTGTAACAAGCACTGTTAATTTATTGTATTTCATATAAAAACCCTTTAAATCACGAGTAAGTCAGTTGATTTTGTGTATGCATAGGAAATAAAGCGCAGATATTATCAATGAAAGTGACTAACTTTAGCAATTTATAATTGAATGAGAACTATTCAATAAGTTGATTGCGCTGAATTAACACCGATTACTCGCAATATATATCTAGAAGACCATGTTTTGCGAATAGGAGAAGAATGGGTCGAGGGGATCATTGTGTTAAAGGAATCGTAGTGTGAAAATTAGAACGTTAAATGGCCGTAATAAATAGGTGAAAAATAATTACTGCCATTTAATTGAGTTAATGCATTATCAGGAATGCTGTGTACTTAAGCTATTACGTAGCCATATCATAATAATAATCACGCTAGCACCCACGACTAATCCAAATATATTTACTGAATGCCATCCCATCAAATAGAATGCGAATCCTGCAATTAAGCTTCCAATAGCACCAAAACTGAAAATTAGAAAATCTGTCGCACCTTGAATTTTTGCTTTTTCATTTTCTTGATAAGTCTGAGGCAATAAATGGGTTGTAGTAATTAAAATAAAATTCCAAGCCAATCCAACTAATGTCATCGTGACGAGAAAATGTGCGTAGCTAGTTCCTGTTAACCCAACAATATTGGCAATAACTAAGCAAATTGCGCCCATCCAAACGAAGGTTTTTACGCCAAAACGGCTGATAAGTTGCCCTGTAAAAAATGAAGGGGCAAACATGCCTAATATGTGGCACTGGAACACAAATGCAATGGCAGCAAAATCAAATCCCTGAGCTTTCATCGCTAATGAGAATGTCCCGACCATGTAGACAACTAAGGCATAGCCGACCGCACTCACAACGGCAATCAACCTTAATAGTGGCTGAGAATAAAGCTGTCGATACGTGCGATTTATTGAAGGTGTTATGCTGGTTTTTTTAATTGGGTTGAGTTTTAATGGTAAGAATAACAACAGAATAAATGCAAGAATATAAATAATGGATAAAGCACCAAATGTACCAATAAATGGATAATTAGAGACGATTGTTCGTGTTGAGATCGCCAGTGATGGGCCAATTAAGACTGCAACAATTCCTCCGCTCATTACCAGACCAATGGCTTTGGCTCTTAGGGAGGATGGGGCTTCTTCTAATGCTGCAAATCGGTATTGCTTCGCGATGCCGATTGCGGTACCTGTGAAAAATGTTCCAATAGAAAAAATAAATAAATTTTGTGTATAAATTCCTGCTATGGCTAACAGGGCGCCGGCGAATCCACCAATATCACCGAGAATAAACCCAGCACGCCGACCAAACCGCATCATAAAATGAGCGATAGGTACTGATGCTGCAATTAATCCAATATATTGAGTTAATAGGGGAAGCGTGGCATAGGCTGGGTCATCTGTGAGTTGGGATCCAACTAAAACAGCAACAGACAGTACAAGAGAATTTCCTGTCGTAAATAAAGCTAAAGCCGCAGCGAGCCAAAGAACGGAACGTGGCATAAAAATTCCTTATTGTTCATTGAGATAAATAATTCATCTAATGGAATTGGATTCAATATGCCGGATGATACAACTTCAAGTTAACTTTAAGTCAAGAGGGATTTTTGAGTAGTTTTGTCATATTTTTTTTTAAACTAATCGACAAAATTTTCTGAAATTTAGGGCACTGTAAATGGTTTTCAGCTGAACATTGCTCTACATGGAGTAACCCTTCTTTTAGCTTTTGTAATTCTTGAATTTTCTGTTCGATTTCATCTATTTTAACTCGAAGGACAGGGCGTTCGATGCCTTTTTCTGGAAAATTATTTAACATTTCGACTATATCATCTAATGAAAATTGTGCTTGTTTTGCCAAAATAATTAATGAGAGTTGAGTGAGGACTTCTTGGGCATAAATTCGAGTGAGCCCTTTTCGACCAATCGGAGCAATTAATCCCTTACTCTCATAAAAACGGATCGTTGCTGTCGTCAGTCCCGTAAGCTCAGAGACTCGAGTAATGGATAGAGTTTTCATAAAGTTTTACCAGTATAAAAAATGAGTTCAGGGTCATTCTTATCAAGATTATCAATTTGCCCACTCAGGATAAAACCTGACCTCAAGAGCAATTTTTGCATCAACAGATTGGATTGATTGGTAGAGGTAAACAACTTAGAATGATGGCAGTTTACCTTGAGGGCATCCAATAATGCTAAGCCAATACCTTGGTGAGGAAACTGTTCATCAACCATGATCATCTCGATAAAACCACAACCAAAGAAATGATAATGTAATACGCCATATCCTAACACCTCACCCTTTTTTTCAGCAATATAGCAACTCCCATTTTTAACCCAACTTTCAATTTGTTGTTCACGAGTATTATCAAATTTGGCATAGCTATCAATATGGATTAATGGTGCAATATCATTTGTAGCTGCAAGACGAATCAACATAAATTTCTTTTTATTCTCCATTAGTTACATTTTAAAAATGACTGAATACAGTAATAACATTTTATTGGGTAAGTATCTTGAAATAAATGTTTGATTGATGACTTATTTAAAGTTTCAATGCTTAACTAATCTGTCAGTAAACTTTATTGAGAAAGGGCGTGGAAAAGGTCATTTATTACAGCAACCAAGATAACAAAATATTGAGGAAATTAAGTGTCAGATATCCAACAACGAGTCATTATTACAGGCGGTCCAGGGGCTGGCAAAAGTGCAATCATTGAGGGATTGATTGCCCAAAAATATGACTGTTTACCTGAGTCTGGTAGGGCAATTATTCAGGATCAGGTACGTATTGGAGGCAGTGCACTGCCATGGCTAGATAAACAAGCGTTTGCTGAAATGATGCTATGCTGGGAAATTCGCTCATGGCATTTAGCGAACAATAATAATGGGTTAAGCTTTTTTGATCGTGGATTGCCTGATATTGCAGGCTATTTACAATTATGTGAAATAGCAGTACCCAAGCATTTAGACCGAGCAATTCGCATATTTGAATATCAAAAAACAGTATTTATAGCACCGCCATGGAAAGAAATCTATGTTCAGGATGTGGAAAGAAAACAGACCTTTGAAGATTCAGTGATGACTTACCATGCGATGGTTTCTATATATGAGCAATACAATTATAAATTGATTGAGATACCTTGTTTGTCTGTTGATGAGCGAGTTAATTTTATTCTTTCGAACATGAGCCAATAGAATGAAGAAAAAGATTCTCGTTAGTGCTTGCCTAATGGGACATAACGTTCGCTACAACGGAACAGCAAAAGCGCATTTACAAACAGTTTTATTACGTTGGCAGGAAGAGCAGCGTTTAGTGATATTTTGTCCTGAGTTGGCCGCTGGGTTACCAACTCCACGCTTACCTGTAGAAATTATTTCAGCGACTGGTTATGAGGTGATGCAAGGTAACGCTAAGATGCTTGAAAGTACGGGAACTGATGTGACTTCACATTATCAGTTGGCAGCATGGCTTGCTTTGCAACGGGCTGAAGAGGAAGGTTGCGTTGCTGCACTTTTAACCGATGGAAGTCCCACTTGTGGAGTAAATCTTATTTATGATGGAACATTTAATGGCAAGACAGTTCCAGGTATGGGGGTCGCAACAACATTATTATCCCAATCAGGGATTTCTGTGTTTTCTCACTCACAGATTGATGAGTTAGTCGAATGGGTTAAATAGTCATCGCCAACAATATCTCTATCTTGAAATCACGCACCGTTAGCTTTCGTTTTTATTGTGGTGATTTCCCCATGGTGAAGTAGGGGATAAATCAGTTTCATCAATTGAACTCTCTTCTAACATATCAAGATAGAGAGCTTCAACTTCAGCTCGTGCCCATGGTGTTCTGCGAAGAAACTTTAAGCTCGATTTGATACTTGGATCTTTGGTGAAGCAATTGATTTTGATGATACGACCTAATTTTGGCCAGCCATATCGATTGACCAATGCAGTCACTTGCATTTCAAGTGTGATTCCATGCAATGGGTCTTTGGAAGTATGCTCGCTCATTATTATTATCCTGTGTCATTATCTTATGTTTTTAAAGCCTGCGAAGATTACAAGAAATGAAGGTTAGTGGCAATCAATACTCACAGCCTCTAGATTTTGCGAGAGCATTTCATCTATACAAGAATAACGGCTAAATAGTAGGGAATGACGTTAAACCGCATAACTAACAAAGACTGATATAACCATGAATGCTATTTAACATAATATGCATTATGCGAACTAAAGTATAAAATGAAGAAATCCAGCGTTCTGGCTGGTTAATCGTGTTGGTTTGTTTATCGCTTTTCTGGGTATTTTTTATACTTTTATCTAAGGTGCTTTTAGTACCTTGCTTTTTAACTTTCAAGCCATCCATGGCTATGCTATTACAAATTATAAAAACTTTTCCTTTATGAAATTTTCAAACTCATAAGCAAGAATGGCATGGACCTCTTCTGATGGGTGAACTCTATCATTAAATATATGCTTATGATCAGAGACCATTTCATCTATTTTATTTAATTCGACATAACTTCCGCTGTAATAGCTCTTATCGATTACATATCCGGGTAATTCTTTGGCTTTTTCAATAACTGATTCAAAGATTTTGTTGGTATCGAAAAAGTGAATTTTAATATCTTTATTTTTAGAACTCATCTCATTAACTAAGCTACGAACTTTTTCATTATGCTCCATACTTAAGGAGGTTAACCTCGCTCGTTGTTCGTTAGTTTTGCTTTTAGCTGATGGCGTATGTGAGATATCAGGTATTCCAGCAATAATAATATTTTTAGTGCCTTTTTTTATTAATTTAGTCATATTGGATTTTTGTGCTTTTATCACCCTATCCACATCATCTTTCTTGTATGTCATATAATCATTTGCACCTGCCATCATTATCGCTAAATCGTTTTTCGTTGTTTTTACCTTTTTTAACTGTTTTTTAATACTTGACAAAAAATGGCAGGCAAATCCCTCTTTAAGCTTATAGTTCCCTGCGACAGCACCACCATAAGATAAATTCACACATTTATTAAAGAGTAAATTGGGTTTGCTTAAGTGGTCAACCCAAGTGAATCCATTGGTGAATCGGCCTTTATAATATTGAATTGCTGAGGGGAAAATCCTTTTGAATCTTTTAAAAATATTTCCTGAATCTGAAAGGCTATCACCTAGAACAATCAGTTTATCAAAGTTATTTAATTTCTCATTTGTATTTTTTATTGAAGTTATATTATCTATTTTTATATTACTCACTCTATTTTTTTCTATGCATTTTTTTAATAACAGATATCTATTATCATTGCAGTGGCTGCTATTTATGCTATCTATATATAACTTCATATCATTTACCTTATTTTAAATATTGCAGAAGATCCTATATATATATCCTCCCTACTTCTTTAAAAAAATGATGATATTCTAACCAGTTAAAGGGACTTGGAAGACTCCTGAAGAAAGAGTTAGAATGAATCAATAAATAAACAATGATAACAACATGAGGTCCCTATGATTATTTTAGTAACCGGTGCAACATCAGGCTTTGGTGAGGCAATTGCACGTAAATTTATTCAGCATAATTTCACGGTAATTGGTACAGGGCGCAGAACAGAAAGATTAAATGCTTTGCATCAAGAATTAGGTGATAAATTTTATCCGTTAACCCTTGATATTCAAGATAGAAAAGCTATTCAGCACGCAATTTCTAGCCTACCTTCTCACCTTAAAAATATTGATATATTAGTCAATAATGCGGGATTGGCTTTAGGGTTAGAACCTGCTTTTGATGCCAACCCGGATGACTGGGAAGTGATGATCAACACGAATACAAAAGGGTTGGTGAACATGACTTACGAAGTATTACAGGATATGGTCGAGAAAAACCACGGGCATATTATTAATATCGGATCAACTGCAGCCTCTTGGCCATATAAAGGCGGTAATGTCTATGGCGCGACTAAGGCATTTGTAAAACAGTTTTCTTTAGGATTACGTGCAGACTTATACGGTAAAAAAATTCGAGTTACCGATATCGAACCGGGCTTAGTTGGGGGTACCGAGTTTTCCAATGTGCGCTTTAAAGGGGATGATGATAAAGTTACCAATACGTATAAAGGTGCTGAGGCGTTAACACCAGACGATATTGCTGAAACCGTTTTTTGGGTTGCAACACTCCCAGCACACATGAATGTGAATACATTAGAGTTGATGCCTGTATGTCAAACATTCGCAGGATTAACCGTTCATAAACAATGATAATTTTTCGTACTATTCTATAAAGACGAACCCCTTGATTTTTAGCTATACTCCGTTAATACACTTAGCTTGATCACAGAAGGAACTTACATGAGCACGTCAATGCAGTTTATTAAAAAGAGCCTTACCGCGATTTGCTTTTGCCTTCCACTAATGGGAATGAGTGCCGCACAAGCCGCTAATACCTCTTGTACAGCTGGCAGCACTTGTGTCTCTGTCGGTAGCGGTAATGATCCTCTTAATAAGGAACAGGCTCGCCAAGAAAAAGAACAGTGGGATGAAACTAAAATGCTACGTTCTAAAGTGAATAGTCGTACAGAGAAAGAATTCGATAAAATCGATGCCGCATTTGATGCAAAAGATAAATGTGAGAAAAGTTTAAATCTGAATGCCTATTGGGAGCCCAATACTCAACGTTGTCTTGATGTAAATAGTGGTCGTCCAATCGCAAATCCGTAATTTGTTGTCATGGTTTTGATGTGGCATAAACGTATTAAAGTAGGATAAATGATGAAAACCAAAATTGTAATACCCTTATTTTTAGCGCTTTTAGCCCCTGCTTTTGCTCACGCTTCATGTGAAAGCGTCATTGAGGAAATTAGGCAAAAAATCATAAATAATGGCGTACCCAAAGATGGTTTTAGTTTAGTTGCGGTTCCCAATGATGAAGTTGACCCTGCTAAAGGGCAAGTTGTTGGACACTGCCAGAATGATACTTATAAAATCATTTATACTCGTCATCAGTAAATCTTCTCGTATTAATTTTTTCCACAAAAAAGGGCACTCATTCAAGTGCCCTTTTATTTTGATTACGTAGATAAGTTATAGAGCAGGAACGCCAACGAATTCTTGCAGTTTTTCCCCATCTAAATAATGCCCTAACTCTTTTTCTTCAGGACGTAATAAATATGGGATTTCACCAAGCAATGGTGCTTTGATGTGCTGCTGCATACGTTTGATGATTTGAGCGTAATGAGCTAAGCCAGGGTTAATTCTGTTTGCGACCCAGCCAATTAACGGCAACCCGTCATTTCTTATTGCTTCAGCGGTTAATAGTGCATGGTTAACACAGCCATGCTGAATTCCTACCACTAAAATAACACCGACAGATTGCCCTTTGAGCCAATCTGCATAGAAAGTATTATCATCAAGCAGATAACGCCATCCCCCATTACCTTCAATAACCACCGTATCACATTGCTCATGAAGACGGTCTAATCCTGATTTTATTTTATTGAAATCAATTTTATTTTCATGGCTATAGTTATCATCAAGCCTAACTGGGTTCACATCATCATAAGAAACCAGATCTTTCGATACGCTATGAATGAATAAAGCATCTTTATTGCGCTTCCCTTCGGGCGTATCGATGCATTGATCGGCAATAGGTTTATATCCTACAGCCTTAATTCCTTGATTATTTAGTGCTTGTAATATTGCTAGTGTCGATACCGTCTTCCCGACATCTGTATCTGTCCCGGTAATAAATAGATTCATCATGTTTTTTCTATCCTGAAGTGACAGACTGTGTGGCAGCAAAATGCTGTAAAAATGACATGAATTCAGTTTATGGGAATGGGAAAATAAGAAGTTTGCGTTAGCTCAATTTTGTGTAAGATAATAAGAACTTTATCGAATTGTACTAACCTTGTAATAATTTTAGTAACAACGAACCATCATATAATGAGTGATGAATAACCGCAGTTTCACTTTCTTTAATAGAAAATGTTGACTTTTCAATAAGTAATTTTGAACGATACAAGGGATTTACATATAAATTGATATAATGATGCAATTGGGTATACCAATATTCATCTGAACTATTTAATGGGGAATTGATAAGAATAAGTTGAGTGCCGAGTATATTTATCATCATTGCTAACGGGTGTGCTAATTGCTGAGCAACAGAATCCAGTATTTTTAAGCATAATGAATCTGCAATATTTGCTCCCTGACAAATAGCTTCAATATTTATTTCTTTTTGGTTTAATATCGACGCCGGATAATCTGCAAGCAATATTCTCGCTTGTTTTAATATGGATGAAACGGATACCAATGTTTCTAAACACCCTTTCCCACCACAATAACAATCAAGTCCCTGTAAGATCTCTACAGGAATATGACCAAATAAAATAGGATGTCGGGTACTGGAATCTAAAGATTTTTCCTGATTGAGTACGGCAATATTTACTACATCATGTAGCTGCAAATAAATAATGTTTTTGTTTCTTCGCTGGGTTGAATAACTTAAATTATCCATAAGCGCTAATGCGTTTACTGAGGGATTCAAGTAAACGGGTAATCCAGTTTGTTCTGTCAAATAATTGCTAATCGGCAACGCATCTAAATCATAATTTGGTAATCTATAAATGACACCTGAAGATGAATCTAGAATACCATCGAGTAGAATGCTAATTGCGGTAACTCGCTCCAAGCAATTCTTATTCTGTTCAAAAAACAGACTCATTAGCGCAGATAATTGCAGGCAAAATTGTTGATTTCCTTTCACGTCAAAAGAATAACTATTTTCTGCAAGAGTCTTCGAGCTAATTTCTTTGAGTGAAAGTGTCAGTTGATTGTTTTCAATTCGGATTGCAAGAAATTGCCAGCCTTCACTTTCGGTCACCAGACCGATGGCCGGACGTCCTCTCAAACCCAAGACTGGAAACTCACGCTCTTGAATGAGGTGTGCATCCATTAATTCACGGGTGATTTTAGTAATACTTGCGGGCGCGAGTTGAGATTGCTTAGACAACGCAATACGAGAAATTGGACCATGCTGAGCAATAACTCGGTACACAATTCCTGTATTCAGTTGTTTAATTTGATCAATGTGGCCCGTTTGATTTGTCATTTTTAGCTCAGAATTCGTTATAACGCTACCCGTGATTATGCCCTATGCGCTGAAATTCATGACTTCATTTACATACGAAATGTGATATATATCTCGTTAATCTATTGATTCGATTGACCGACAATATTGTGTAATAACAATTCGGTTAGTTTCTTCGCTGCAGCTGGCTGGGTGCGTCTTGTATTGTAAACTAACCAAACTTCTGATGTGGCCTGACTGTTCGCTAACTTGAGGTACCTCACACCATCAATTTTCATTCGAGTGAAAGACTCAGTGATAATTGATATTCCCATCCCAGCAGAAACTAATCCTAAAATAGTCATTGCCTCACCAGCTTCTTGAGAAATCGTGGGTACAACGCCCTCAGAAGCCAGCAAATGATTTATTTCATCATATAATGCAGTGCCCACCTCTCGCTCAAAGAAGACCAGAGGATAAGCTGCGAGTTGCTGAATACTAACGCCAGTATCTTCATAAGCTAACAATGGGTGACCTTCATAAACTGCCACCATAAAAGGCTCTTTAAACAGTAACTGATAATCAAGTTGCTCCGGCAATATTGTATTACGCATGATGCCAATATCAATTCGCCCAGTTACTAGTGGCGGAATTTGCTGTTTAGTGTTCATCTGGTGCATGTGAATTGATACGTCGGGATAAGCTTCACGGTATTGACGTAAGCTCATCGTGACCTTGTGCATAAAGGGTGTCGTCGATGTAAAACCAATAGAGAGTTCACCAAGTTCGCCCTTTTCCATTCGAGCGGCTTTGGTCGCTGCGGCATCGACTTGTCCCAAGATTTGATAAGCTTCTTTTAAGAACATAGCCCCAGCCGGGGTTAGTGCAACATTTCGATTATTTCGTTCCAGTAACTTCGCATTGATTTTCTCTTCAAGTAACTGAATTTGTTGACTTAATGGAGGCTGAGATATGTGCAAGCGTTCGGCTGCTCGTCCAAAATGTAGTTCTTCTGCGACCGCAATAAAATAGCGCAAATGGCGTAATTCAATATTCATGGTAATTGATACTTTAAAGATATTATTATGTATAATTAATATATTAGACAAAAAAGTTGAAACTTTCTATTCTTTGATCGAAATCAAATGAGTTGCACCGTCAAGGAATACCTATGGAACCGTCATCAAATCGCCTTTCAACGAACACCATCATGGAGGATAAAACGACTAAAACCTTGATCAGCAGCGATCCAAAAAAGCATTATATCCAACGGGATGATGCTCTCTATCTGCGGGTGACACTCTCATTTTTTACCGTGGGCTTTGCAACCTTCGCCCTCCTATATTTTGTCCAGCCAATTTTACCGATGTTATCCTCCGATTTTAATGTTTCTCCGGCAACTGCAAGTTTATCACTCTCACTCAGTACTGGGCTGATGGCGCTGGGTTTACTGGTTACTGGGCCTATTTCAGATGCTATTGGCCGTAAAAATGTGATGGTGATATCCCTCACATGTGCAGCAATATTTACGTTAATGAGTTCAGTAATGCAAAGCTGGCAAGGAATATTGATTGCTCGAGCATTAGTTGGTCTATCTTTAAGTGGTGTTGCGGCGGTTGCGATGACCTACTTAAGCGAAGAAATCCATCCTAGCTATGTAGCCCTCTCCATGGGACTGTATATTAGCGGTAATTCGATTGGTGGAATGAGCGGGCGTCTAATGACTGGTGTCGTAGCTGATTATTATTCTTGGCGGGTTGCGGTCGTTATTTTAGGCACTTTAGCGTTAATTGCCGCAATTGGTTTTTGGCGTTTATTACCCCCTTCCCAACATTTTAGGGCCACCTCTCTCAAACCTAGAAATCTTTGGGTTAACCTACACTTACATCTACGAGATAAGGGATTGCCTTGGTTGTTTATTGAAGGCTTTGTGCTGATGGGCGCCTTTGTCACAATGTACAACTATATTGGTTACCGTTTATTGGAGCCACCCTATAATTTTAGCCAATCAGTTGTTGGATTTTTATCTATTATCTATTTAACAGGCACTTATAGCGCAACAAAAACGGGTAGTTTAACTCAGAAATACGGTTATGGCAGAGTGCTCATTGCTGCTATTGGTATGATGCTTATTGGCGTGGTATTAACGTTACACCCAAACATATGGATAATATTGACGGGTATGACTGTGTTAACCGCTGGTTTTTTTGCAGGACATTCGGTAGCTAGTAGTTGGGTTGGTCGTCGAGCCAAGCGTGCCCGCGGACAAGCTTCATCTCTTTACCTTTTTAGCTATTATGCAGGTTCCAGCATTGCAGGTACATTAGGTGGGGTTTTCTGGTCATTTTATGGATGGAATGGCGTCGCATTGTTCATTTCGGTAATTCTATTACTTGGTGTAGCTATCGGCTATAAGCTGAAGAATAAATGCTAGCGGCTAATATCGAGCTTATTTTTAGTCAATAGGCTCGATAGCCTGAGCATCGGCATTATTTATATTCCGGTAATAATGACGATGTTCAGGTTAAATTTAGATAATACATTGATATTAAATTGGATTATAGAATATAGCCCTTTCAGTATGAATCGTAATAAGAGTATAATCACATAGGTATCCCTAGTTCCTCTCTTCCTGGTTGAAATTAATTGATAAACACAGTAGCTAATGTTAGTTTTGGTTTATCACCCATCTGAATGTTGTAACTAAAAAGGCTCTGTGATGAGTAAAAAACAAGAATTAATCACTCATTTTAATCAATTAGAATTCAACATTAACCAGTTTTGCCATCATCTAACTAAGCAAGACCGCATTCAGGCCTGTGTATTCAGTTTGCCTGAAGTCCTTAAAGGTGATGAACATAACGAAGTTTCCTCGATATTTGTTGATAAACACGTTGGAATCGATGCTATTAACCATACTATTGAGCTATTTAAGTTGCTCTTTATCCACAATAAATCTGAATCTGTTAGTAATAAAGCGGCAATTCGTTTGCCTGGTGCCATCGTTATCGAAGCATCCCTACCCGATTACCATCTCTTTCAATCGTTAATAACCGATATAAATCAATTAAAACTAAGCATAAAAAATATCGTTACTCAGGTTGACGAATCTCATCGTTTTGAGTTTATACGCGAGAGCCTTCATGGGTTATTAACCCTTAATACCTATCGAACAATCACGTCGATTGTAGATGTGGATACGGTTCGCTTTGGGTGGGCAAATAAAAAAGTTATTAATAAAGTCACTCAAGAACAGATGCTTAGTAGATTACAGGCTAGTTTAGAAAGTGGTCGAACACCTTCTCATATGCAGAGGGAACATTGGCAGTTGCAATTGGAGAATGAAATAGCCTTGATCCGCTCTCTTCCTCATGATGCCATTTTAAAAACCCAGCGCCCTGTAAAAGTTCAGCCCATTGCCAGAGTATGGGATAAAGAGAGTCAGAAACAGGTTCAGTATCCTTGTGCAACACCATTGCTTATCTTTGCCGTAGAAAAAAGTCTTGAAGATATTACGGTTGGTGAATTATCAGATTACCATGTTGATCAGATTGCGCTACGCCATCGTCCACGATCTAAACCTGTAGAATTACTCATTCCAAGATTAAATTTGTATATCGAACGATAAAAAAAGCCCCGATTCTATTGTTAGTATCGGGGCTGACCTCAATTTATTGTGATGGATAAATTAAGATTTCATACTTCCAACCATGTCTTCTGGACGAACCCACTCATCAAATTGAGCTTCAGTTAAGTAGTTCAATTTCAGTGCGGCTTCTTTCAGGGTAAGACCTTCTTTATGAGCTTTTTTAGCAATTTCAGCTGCTTTGTCATAACCAATGTGGGTATTTAAAGCCGTTACCAGCATCAGAGATTCATGCAGTAATTTTTCAATACGCTCACGGTTTGGTTCGATACCTTCAGCACAGTGCTCATTAAAGCTACGCATACCATCCGCGAGTAAACGAATAGATTGTAAGAAGTTATCAATAACCATTGGGCGGAATACGTTCAGCTCAAAATTACCTGAAGCACCACCGATGTTAACAGCTACATCGTTACCCATCACTTGTGCGCACAGCATGGTTAATGCTTCACATTGTGTTGGGTTAACTTTACCTGGCATGATTGAGCTGCCTGGTTCGTTTTCAGGGATTGATATTTCACCAATACCACAACGAGGACCTGAAGCTAACCATCTAACATCATTAGCAATCTTCATTAATGATGCAGCTAAGCCTTTCAGGGCTCCGTGAGCATGAACTAATGCATCACAGGTCGCGAGCGCTTCAAATTTGTTGGGTGAAGTAACAAATGGTTGACCGGTTAATTCAGCAATTTTCTTCGCCACACGTACCGCATATTCAGGATGCGTGTTTAGACCCGTACCAACAGCTGTTCCACCTAGCGCCAGTTCACAAACATGTGGAACTGAGTTTTCAATATGCTTTTCATTGTGAGCCAGCATTGCCGCCCAGCCAGAAATTTCTTGGCCTAAAGTCAATGGAGTAGCATCTTGTAAGTGAGTACGACCAATTTTTACGATATCTTTGAATTCTTTAGCTTTCGCGTCGAGAGTTTTGTGCAGAACTTTCAGTTCTGGCAGGAGATGTTCACGGATCCCCACAACCGCAGCGACATGCATTGCTGTTGGGAAAACGTCGTTGGAGCTTTGGCTCTTGTTAACATCATCATTAGGGTGAATCAGACGGTCATTACCACGTTGACCTCCGAGGATCTCGCTACCACGGTTAGCTAGCACCTCATTCATGTTCATGTTACTTTGAGTACCAGAACCGGTTTGCCAGATAGCAAGAGGGAATTCTGTTGGGTGTTTGCCAGCGAGCACTTCATCTGCCGCAGCGATAATTGCGTCACCGCGATCTTTTGGCAGCAAACCTAAATCCATGTTCACACTTGCCGCTGCTTTTTTAGTCACCGCTAATGCGTGAATTAAGGCAACAGGCATTTTTTCTACAGAGATACGGAAATGTTCTAAAGAACGCTGCGTTTGCGCGCCCCACAAGTGGTCAGCAGGTACTTCAATTGGTCCCATTGAGTCTTTTTCAATGCGAGTGGCTGCCATTACTAGCTCCTTAGGTACATACTCAGAATAATTGATTTTAGAATCATCTGCTTGCAGGTAAGCAAATAACCGAGCAGTATAATGCCACAAATTGAATTTCAATTATGAGACTTGGTCGAGCTTATTGTACTGTAGTAAAAAGGAAATTAGTTGATTTTTGCAAAAAAGAGAATTTCGTTATGCTGAAAATGATAAACAAAGTCCAGAACTATGATTGGGGTAGTAAAACCGCCCTGACCCAACTGTATGGTTACCCAAACCCGGACAATTTACCTATGGCAGAACTTTGGATGGGAGCCCACCCAAAGGCAAGTTCTGAGGTGATTTCACCGCAAACAAATCAAAAAGTTTCACTTGAATCATTGATCAATGATGACCCAGAGCGAATTTTAGGGGCGAAAGTTGCTAAACACTTTGGTCGCCTACCTTATCTTTTTAAAGTTTTGTGTGCTGCACAACCATTATCAGTGCAAGTACATCCAAATAAAGCGTATGCTAAAGCGGGATTTGCTAAAGAAAATGCTGCTGGAATTCCTTTAGATTCCCCTATTCGTAATTATAAAGATGATAACCATAAGCCAGAATTGATCTATGCTTTAACACCATTTAAAGCCATGAATGCGTTTCGTCCTATCGACGAAATTGTCGAATATTTAGATTTTATCTCTGCAGCCCATCCTGATATTCAATTATTTATTCAAGAGCCAACAGAAGAAAAACTAGGAAAATTATTTGCACAGATTCTTAATTTGACTGGTGAGCAAAAAGATCTCGCATTAGGTGTATTAAAAGCTGCGCTAAATAGTAAACAAGGTGAACCATGGAATTCAATCAAGCAGATGACAAGTTTATATCCCGATGATAACGGGCTATTTACCCCTCTTCTACTAAATATCGTTGAATTACAACCAGGTGAAGCAATGTTTTTGTATGCCCGAACACCTCATGCCTATTTAGAAGGTGTTGGCTTAGAAGTTATGGCAAACTCTGATAATGTATTGCGCGCAGGTTTGACCAGTAAACATATTGATACAAAAGAACTGATTGATAATATTGATTTTAAGTCAACTAAAGCTCGCGATTTGCTCAATATCCCCGAAAAATCTGGAAATGTCTGGAAATATAAGATCCCAGTGGAAGATTTTTCATTTAATATATATTCTATTAGCCGCTCGGGAGTATCCATTACTAATAATAGTGCTTCAATTTTATTCTGTATTGAAGGCGAATTAGTGTTACGCACTGGTACTCAAGAAATAAACATGAATTCTGGTGAATCTGTTTTTTTACCTGCCTATGAGGATAACCTTTCCATTTATGGAGATGGTAAGTTGGCTCGAGTGTTTAATATTTAGTGTCATATTCTGTATTTAGCCGTTTACACACACAGTAAAACGGGTAATAAAACTTATATTATTTATACGTAGGTACGCTACGCTCGTACTGAAAGGATGGATGTCTACAATGAAAAAGTCATTAGTTGCGGTTGGTGTTATCGTTGCTCTAGGTGCTGCATGGACCGGTGCATCATGGTATACAGGCTCTAAAGTTGAAGCTGAACTGAAAAAAGTCATTGATAAATCAAATGAGTTTGTTACAGCAAACGACCCTAGCTCAGACGTCAGCTTTAAAATGGAAAACTACAAACGTGGCGTTTTCTCTTCTCAAGCAGACATCGTGATTGGTTCAGCAGGTAAACCTGATGAAAATATCGTATTCAAAGCAGATATTGCTCATGGTCCATTACCATTAACGCAAGTTGCTAAATTCAACTTAATGCCTAAATTAGGCGCAGTAAATGTTGAATTAGCCAATACAGCAGCAACTAAAGAGCTGTTCGAAGCTACCAAAGGTAAGCCATTCATGAATGGTACTGCGGTTATCGGTTACAGCAAAAATGTTGACTCTAACATTGAACTGATTCCTCTTGAATATGCTAAAGATGACAGCAAATTCTCGTTCAGTGGTGCAAAATTAGATATCTCAACAGGTACTGACTTAGAAACTGTTGATGCATTATTAGTCACTGATAGCGTCGTTGTTAGCAGTGCAAATAATTCAGAAGCCGTTACCATGAAAGGTCTAAAACTGTTTTCTAATGTGAAGAGAACTCAATACGGTTTCTACACAGGTAAACAAGAGTTTGTTATCGCTGATACTGACGTTAACATCCCAGAGACTAAGTTCTCTTTCAAAAACCTAAGTGTTGCTAGTGATACCTCAATTAACGGCGAAGACGTTAAAGGTAACATGACTTACAAAATTAGCGATGTTAAAGCATTAGAACAAAACTTAGGTTCTGGTGAATTAACTGTTGCTATCGAAAAATTAGATGCGAAAGCATTAGGTAAATTTGTAGAACAATATAACAAAGCGTTAGCTGAAGGCTTAGCAAGTGGTAACCCATCTGAAGCAAGCGAAGCTATCGCAATGCAAATGCTCACCACTACTTTACCAGAGTTAATGAAAAGCAAACCAGTACTGACTGTTAGCCCGTTCTACTGGAAAAACGAAGCTGGCCAAAGCTCTATCGACCTGAATATCACTTTCAACCAGTGGAATCAGGACGAAGTCACTTCATTAGCAATGTCTAATAAAGTTGATGAAGCATTCAAAAAGCTGATCACCTCTTTTGACTTCAGCATGAAACTGAACAAGCCAATGATTATTGAGTCAATGACTCAAGCTATGATCTTAGATGGCGGTGTTCCAGCGGCTGCCGAAGATAAAAAGGCCATCCAAGAACAAGTTACTGCTGAATTTGAAGGTGTTCAACAAATGTTGACTGCTGACATGTTCTCTAACCCGTTCGAAGAAATGTTCATGACTGACGAACAGCGTGCAGAAAAAGCAAAAGAGAAAAAACATCCTTGGATGATCGATAGCGAAAAAGATTTAACAATGACTGTTAAATTTGCAGGTAATGACCTGACTTTCAACGATGACAAATATACCTTAGCTGAATTCTTAACTAAGATGAAAATGATGTCTGGTCCAGAAGATACTATGGGCTACGAAGAAGAAGCTCAACCTGCTGAAGGCGCTGAAGTTAGCGAGCAAGTATTAGAAGTTGAGCAACCAGCAGAAGCACCGGCTGCGCCAGCTGCACAATAATTTATCCTACGATAAATTGATTAAACGCCAGTCTTTATGACTGGCGTTTTTGCTTATATTAACTATATTTTTCATTGCTTTTTATGTAATTACAGACAAAATGGGGGCAGAACATTCATAAGGATCATTTATTGTGATAAATAGACAACTCCCTTTAACCGATATCCATCGTCATCTTGATGGAAATATTCGTCCTGAAACTATTCTTTCCCTTGCACAGCAACACAATATCCAACTTCCGGCCGATGAAATTGAAGCATTAAGACCTCACGTCCAAATTATGGGGCAAGAAGCTGACTTGGTTGGTTTTTTAACTAAATTAGATTGGGGTGTTGCAGTATTAGCAGACTTAGATGCCTGTAAACGTGTCGCATTTGAAAACGTTGAAGATGCATTTAATGCTGGTATTGATTATGCAGAATTACGTTTTTCCCCCTACTACATGGCGATGAAACATCAGCTTCCTGTTGAAAGCGTTGTAGAAGCCGTTATTGATGGTATTGCTGCAGGCTGTCGCCAGTATGATATTAAAGTTAATTTAATCGGTATTTTAAGCCGTACTTTCGGTCAACAAGCCTGCGCTCTTGAACTCGAAGGTTTACTGGCTCACCGTGATAAGCTTTGTGCACTTGACCTTGCTGGTGATGAACTGGGCTTCCCCGGTGCTCTATTCGAAGAACATTTTATTAAAGCACGTAATACCGGGCTCAATATTACTGTTCATGCAGGTGAAGCGGCTGGAGCAGCAAGTATATGGCATGCTATCAAAGAATTAGGTGCTCAGCGTATTGGTCATGGTGTTAAAGCTATTGAAGATCCAGAACTTATTGAGTATCTGGCTAAAAATCACATTGGCATTGAGAGCTGTTTAACCTCCAATATGCAAACCAGTACTGTAGCTTCACTTTCTCAACATCCGCTGAAAACATTTTTATCTCATGGTGTATTGGCTTCAATTAATACCGATGACCCTGCCGTTCAAGGCATTGAGCTTCCTTATGAGTATAATGTTGCTGCCCCGCAAGCTGGTCTAACCTCGAGTGAAATTGAGCAAGCACAACGAAATGGTTTAACCATGGCATTTTTATCCGAAAGTGAAAAAGCGGAATTGACACGTAAAGCGGCTAATCGCTAACCCTTCTGATCTTTGGGCAGAGCACCTATTCTGCCCTGTTTAACCTTTCCTTTTATAGTTAATTTGCACTGATGCCCATGTTCTTTTTTGTTATTACCCCACCTGTATGTTGTAACTAAATTATCAGTATTAATAAAGGCAGATAAACTGCCTTCTTAAATTCAATGTAAACTAATGTTTGTCTAAACGTTTGGCGTAATGCTGGGCGATAACGGCGCAAACCATCAATTGAATTTGATGAAAAATCATTAATGGTAATAAAATGATCCCCACTGAAGCCGCAGGAAACAAGACATTAGCCATTGGAACACCATTGGCTAAGCTCTTTTTTGAACCACAAAAAAGGATTGTAATTTCATCCTCTTTATTAAAGCCAAAAATACGCGCTGACATGACATTAATAACCATCACCACAACGAGTATGAAACAGGAGACCAAGGTAATAATAAACAGTGAATACGCATCAATTGTTTGCCAAATCCCCTCTACTACAGCCTCACTAAATGCCACATAAACCACCAATAGAATTGATGACCGATCTGTTGTATTCACTAACCGACGGTGACGGTTAATCCAATTAGCAATCAGTGGTCGACATAAATGCCCCACTACAAACGGTAGCATCAGCTGTAACATAATCGAGCCGATAGCATTCAAGGTATCCATCGCTTGGCTACCATCCGTATCCATCAGAATACCCACCAAGATAGGCGATAAAAAAACACCTAAAATACTGGATGCCGATGCACTACAAATGGCAGATGCAACATTTCCACCTGCCACTGATGTAAACGCTATCGCTGATTGTACGGTAGCAGGAAGCGCACATAGATATAAAAATCCCATGTAAACAGTTGGAGACATCCATTCAGGAACCATGAACCGCAACGCGACACCGATGATCGGAAAGAGAATAAATGTACTCGCAAATACCAGTAAATGCAGTCGCCAGTGCCCCATTCCAGCTACGATAGATTCTCTGGATAACTTCGCGCCGTGCATAAAAAATAGTAACGCAATTGCAGCAGTCGTTAAGTATTGAAAGAATATTTTGACGTTCCCTTCGCAAGGAAAAATACTGGCAACAACTACAACACCAATCATGATTAACAAGAAAGAGTCTATCTTGAGTTTTGCTAATAAATTCATTCGATTTCTCATAAATAAAAGCCAGTATTTAATGACTGGCTTTATCTTCAGCGGTGAACCTTAGAAAATATTTTCAATGGTACGCTTTTGTTGTGCTGACGCTATACCTGCCTCAATCAGCTTCATAATATCGATAGCTTCATTTGGGGTTACAGGATTCGGTTTCCCAAGACGAATAGCATCGTGAATAGCGTCATAATAGCCGCCATAATTTCCTTTTTCGTTTGGCCACGGTTTGCTGACCATGTCATCGCCTTGTGACAACGTCACAATTCCAAGGTTAGGATCTTCCCCCCAATGCTCACCTTGAGGTATAGCACCGCCTTTCAATGCATCTTCCTGTGTATCTAAGCCATACTTAACATAGCTACCTTGCATACCGTGGATAGTATAAATTGGCATTGGTGCAGCAGCGAGTGTGGTGGAGTGCAGAACGACTTTTTTATCGCCATATTCCAGCATTGCATGGAAATAATCCACAGCTTGAGCCCCCGGACGAATAATTCCCAAATCCACAGTAATCCCTGTCGGCTTTCCAAAATATTGTAATACTTGGTCAATAACATGTGGACCTAGATCATACCAAATTCCAGCACCGGGAATATCTGCTTCACGCCAACGTTGTCTAACAACCGGTCGGTAGCGATCAAAATGAGATTCATAATATTTAATTTCCCCTAAACAGCCATCACGCAAGATTTTTTGCACTGTTCGAAAACCTGAATCCCAACGGCGATTGTGATAAATCGATAGCAATTTTCCGGCTTTTTCAGCCTGCTCTTTCAATTTAACGGCTTCTTCAACGCTCAACGTAAACGGCTTATCGACCACCACATGTTTACCTGCCGCCAATGCATCCCTAGCAAGTGGATAGTGAGTATCATTAGGCGTTGGAATAACGACTAATTCAATTTCAGGGTCAGCAAATAGCTGTTCTGGTGTTGCCACAACCTTTACATCAGGAAAATCAATGTTGACTTTATTGGCGTCACTACTGGAAATCGTTGTTAATTCGAAGCCATCAAGCATCGCTAAAAATGGCGCATGAAATGTTTTACTCGCATAACCGTAGCCGACGATCCCGACTTTAATTGGTTTGGACATTTGAACCTCACAGTAAGTGCTATATTTTGCTATTCTGAAAAAGTATCATCAGAACGAATCAATTGGCAAATAAATCTATGATAGGATTATAAATTATCTATCTTGTTTAGTAATAATGGACTCTTAATTTATGACTTCTGCTTATAACGCTGGCCGTATTACGGGTTGGCTATTAGTACCTGCAAGCTATCTATTACTGACTCTTTTCGCTGTCTGTAGTATGACGGTAATGTACTGCCTCAAGTTTTATGAGATTGTAACGAGCATTGATAACTGGAGCGGTTATATTACTCCTGAATGGTATCTTTCATTCGCCATCAGTATCACAATGACCTTATTCAGTCTGCATGTCACTCAATTGATGTTCAAACGTTCCCGTAATTTCCCACGCCGTTTTACCATTTGGTTACTCGTTTTAGTTTTAATTGGCTTAAAAACATTTGCCTTTTCGCCTATTGATGACCAAACCGCGATTCAAATCCTCGCATGGCCCCTGTTAGGTGCTGCTTTTTTTGTTCCTTATTTGAAAGTTTCGAAACACGTGAAAATGACTTTCACACAAGATCGATAAGCATCACAAAAATAGCTTTGTTATCATAGCCTCCGTTAAACTGACATTGGTCAGTTTTTGGGCTTTTATTCTCATTTCAGGCAATGTAATGACTGACTATTTATTACTCTTTATTGCGACGGTGTTGGTAAACAACTTCGTTCTGGTTAAATTCTTAGGGTTATGCCCATTTATGGGTGTTTCAAAAAAACTCGAAACGGCGATTGGGATGGGGTTTGCGACCACGTTCGTGATGACGCTCGCCTCAATTAGTTCGTGGCTGATCGATACGTTGATTTTGATCCCTTTAGATCTCATATACCTGCGTACATTGAGTTTTATTCTTGTTATTGCCGTCGTCGTACAATTTACTGAGATGGTGGTAAGAAAAACCAGCCCAACGCTGTACCGTCTATTGGGGATTTTTCTACCGTTAATCACTACCAACTGTGCGGTATTAGGGGTTGCACTGCTTAATATCAATCAATCCCACAATTTCCTGCAATCCGCTGTCTATGGCTTTAGTGCCGCAGTCGGGTTCTCTTTTGTCATGGTACTATTTGCCGCTATTCGTGAACGCCTAGCCGTTGCAAATGTGCCTGCACCTTTTAAGGGTTCGTCAATTGGCCTAATTACTGCAGGGCTGATGTCTCTCGCATTTATGGGCTTTAGTGGTTTGGTGAAATTCTAATGATGTCATTATGGATTGCGATTGGCATATTAGCCTTTTTCGGACTCATTTTTGGTCTGATTTTAGGTTATGCCTCATTACGTTTTAAAGTTGAAGAAGATCCTATTGTTGAAAAACTGGATGCGATTCTACCGCAAAGCCAGTGTGGTCAATGCAGTTATCCGGGATGTCGTCCTTATGCTGAAGCGGTGGCAAACAATGGCGAAATGATCAATAAATGCGCCCCCGGCGGCGAGCAAGTTATGCTCAAAATTGCCGAGTTAATGAACGTTGACCCGCAACCTATTGATGGTGATGAGAACGCACAGAATCCTGTTCGTAAAGTTGCTGTTATTGATGAAGAAAATTGCATCGGTTGTACCAAATGTATTCAAGCTTGCCCTGTGGATGCAATTGTTGGTGCCACTCGCGCAATGCATACCGTAATTGAAGATTTATGTACCGGATGTGACCTTTGTGTTGCTCCGTGCCCAACCGACTGTATTGAAATGGTGCCTGTTAAAACAACCACAACTAACTGGAAATGGGATTTAAATACAATCCCAGTCAAAAATATTACCGTAGAGCCTCTAGCTCAGTCTCAAGCCTCAACTAGAGGTAATGCACATGTTTAATTTATTTAACTGGCTGAAAAAAGATAATATTTGGGACTTTGACGGTGGGATCCATCCACCGGAAAATAAATTACAGTCAAGTCAGACACCAATGCGAGTTTCTACCGTTCCGAATGAGCTAATTATTCCTTTACAGCAACATTTGGGACCAGAAGGTGAATTGATTGTCCAAGTTGGCGATCAAGTCCTTAAAGGGCAACCTTTAACTAAAGGTACTGGTCGTACCGTGCCTGTTCACGCCTCAACATCTGGCATTATTAGTGCTATTGAACCCATGGTTACCGCTCATCCTTCAGGGTTAAAAGAGCTGTGTGTCAAGATTGCCTCCGATGGGCAAGATGCTTGGTATCCATTACACCCAGCACCTGATTACCATCAACTTTCCCGTGATGAATTACTTAATAAAATTGAACAAGCGGGAATTGCGGGTTTAGGTGGCGCGGGTTTCCCTACTGCTCCTAAATTAGCAGGCGGGAAAGATGCGATTAAAACATTAATTATCAACGCCGCTGAGTGTGAACCTTATATCACCGCCGATGACCGATTAATGCAAGAACATGCTCAGGAAGTTATTGAGGGTTGCCGTGTATTACAACATCTTTTAAATCCAGACCAAGTACTCATTGGAATTGAAGATAACAAGCCAGAAGCCATCAAGGCATTAAAACTGGCATTAACATCGACTGACCGACAAATTTTTATTCGTGTGATCCCAACAAAATACCCGTCAGGTGGCGCAAAACAACTGACAAAGATACTGACAGGTAAAGAAGTTCCTTCTGGTGCTCGCTCATCCCAAATAGGGGTATTGATGCAAAACGTGGGAACGGTTGTCGCTATCAAACGCGCAGTAATTGATGGGCAGCCTCTCATTGAGCGTGTGGTCACTGTGACCGGTGATGCCATTAAACAACCAGGAAATTTCTGGGCTCGCCTTGGTACTCCAGTAAAACATCTACTTCAACAAGCTGGGTTTGAGCCTGAAGATGAACAAATGGTAATAATGGGGGGACCTTTAATGGGCTTTACCCTCCCCGACCTTAATGTTCCTGTTGTGAAGATCTGCAACTGTTTATTAGTCCCAACAATGGAAGAGATGGGGAAAAAACCAATCGAAGAGGCCTGCATCCGCTGTGGTTTGTGCGTTGATGCCTGTCCTGCTGGCTTATTACCACAGCAACTTTATTGGTTTAGTAAAGGCGATGAGCACGAAAAAGCTCAAAAACATAACTTGTTTGACTGCATTGAATGTGGTGCATGCGCTTATGTTTGCCCAAGTAATATTCCACTTGTTCAATATTACCGTCAGGAAAAAGCGGAAATTCGTGAAATTACTCAAGAAGAGCGTCGTTCCGCAGAAGCTAAGTTACGCTTTGAAGCTAAACAACAGCGTATGGAACGCGAAAAATTAGCGCGTGAACAGCGTCATAAAAAAGCTGCTGTTCAAGTTGATGACGTTGATAAAGACGCCGTCAATGCTGCTCTTGCAAGAGTTAAGGCAAAACAAGGTTTGTCTTCTGAACCTATTAAGATTATTTCAGGAGAATTACCTGATAATAGCGCTGTCATTGCAGCTAGAGAAGCGCGCAAAGCACAGCTGCGCGCAAAACAAGCACAGAAAGCGACTGAGTTAACAGAGCAAAATAGCGAAGTCTCAAGTGATGACCCAAGAAAAGCAGCGGTGAATGCAGCCTTAGCTCGAGTTAAAGCGCGTAAAGCTGCACAGCAAGCAGAATTACACATTGAGCCTGCTCCACCGGTTGAAGCTGAAGTTGACCCACGTAAAGCTGCCGTCGCGGCCGCCATTGCCCGTGCAAAAGCTAAAAAAGCCGCTACTCAGCAGGTCACGGAATCAGTGATTGAGCCTGCACCGCAGGTCGACGCTGAAGTCGACCCACGCAAGGCCGCCGTCGCTGCCGCTATCGCCCGTGCAAAAGCCAAAAAAGCGGCTGCTCAGCAAGCCACGGAATCAGTGATTAAACCTGCACCTCAGGTCGACGCTGAAGTCGACCAACGCAAGGCCGCCGTCGCTGCCGCCATTGCCCGTGCAAAAGCCAAAAAAGCCGCTGCTCAGCAGGTCACGGAATCAGTGATTGAGCCTGCACCGCAGGTCGACGCTGAAGTCGACCCACGCAAAGCCGCCGTTGCGGCCGCTATCGCCCGTGCAAAAGCCAAAAAAGCCGCTGCTCAGCAAGCCACGGAATCAGTGATTGAGCCTGCACCGCAGATCGACGCTGAAGTCGACCCACGTAAAGCTGCCGTTGCTGCCGCCATTGCGCGAGTCAAAGCGAAAAAAGCGCAACAATCAAATGAACAGTCAACTATAGAGTAAGTGATAAAAAGATGAAATTTAGACCGCTTGATAACAAAGCTCGCCGTTTAAAAATAGCCAGTGCCCCATTTACTCATGATAAACAAAGTACCAGTCAGGTAATGTTTTGGGTCTTACTTGCTGCAATTCCCGGAATTGCAGTTCAAACATACTTTTTCGGCGTGGGTACTCTGTACCAAATTGCATTAGCGATGGCGACTGCCGCATTAACAGAAGCGATATCTATCCGTTTGCGTAAGCAGCCTGTACTCCCAGTACTAAAAGATAATTCAGCCATTGTGACTGCATTACTTTTAGGGGTCAGTTTACCGCCGCTATCGCCTTGGTGGCTGATTGTCTTAGGGACTATTTTTGCGATTATTATTGCGAAACAGTGTTACGGCGGATTGGGACAAAATCCATTTAACCCTGCCATGGTGGGATATGTAGTTCTGCTTATTTCTTTCCCTGTCCAAATGACTAACTGGCTACCACCACAAGAATTACAACAATTACATATTTCCGGATTAGATAGCCTAGCCGTTATTTTTAGTGGGCATACATCAACCGGCGTGACTCTTGATCAGCTACGCACCGGTATTGATGGCATGAGCCAAGCCACTCCATTGGATAGTTTTAAAACTGGCTTACTCACTCACTCGATCTCTGAAGTATTGCAGCAACCTATTCTCCAAGGCTCCCTTGCAGGTATTGGTTGGCAATGGGTCAATATCGCCTATCTTCTGGGGGGATTAATTATGCTCAGCCGTCGAATTATCAGCTGGCATATCCCTGTAGCGTTTATCGGTACGTTGGCAGTACTCGCCATCGTCAGTTGGTTAATCGATGATGCCCGTTATTCACCACCATTGGTACAGTTGCTGTCAGGGGCGACGATGTTAGGGGCGTTCTTTATCGCGACGGATCCCGTCACTGCATCAACAACCCCAAAAGGTCGAATTATTTTTGGGGTACTTATCGGCTTCTTAGTCTGGGTTATCCGTGTCTACGGCGGTTACCCAGATGCGGTAGCATTTGCCGTCTTATTAGCAAATATCACCGTACCATTAATTGACCACTATACGCAGCCTCGTGCGTACGGACATAAATAAGGAGCCAGAATGTTAAATACAATGCGTCGTCATGGAGTGATTCTGGCACTGTTTGCCGCAGGGACAACAGCATTAAGTGCTGCTGTTTATACTCTGACTAAAGATACCATTGCGGAGCAAGCTGCATTAGTGCAGCAAAAACTACTCGATCAAGTCGTTCCTGAATCTTTATATGATAATGAGCTGTCCAAAGAGTGCTATCTAGTCACTAACGAAGCTATACTAGGAAATAAAAAACCTCGCCATCTTTATATTGCCCGTAAAAATGGTCAACCTGTGGCAGCTGCGCTAGAAAGTACGGCTCCAGATGGCTATTCTGGGGCAATCCACGTACTCGTTGGGGCCGATTTTAAAGGTACTGTACTGGGTGTGCGAGTAACTGAACATCATGAAACTCCAGGGCTCGGAGATAAAATTGAAACCCGAATTTCCGATTGGATCACGCATTTCACGGGTAAAAAAATTGAATCTGATAAAGACCCTCACTGGGCAGTGAAAAAAGATGGTGGTGATTTTGACCAATTTACTGGGGCAACTATCACACCAAGAGCGGTCGTTAATGCCACAAAACGTACTGCCGCATTTATTCAAACTGTGCCTGAAGAATTAGCCAATTATCCTATCTGTGGGGATGAATAATGAGTAGTGAAACGAAAGATTTATTTGCTCAAGGGTTATGGAAAAATAACTCTGCATTAGTCCAACTACTGGGTTTATGCCCTCTGCTAGCGGTCTCTTCTACCGCTACAAATGCCCTTGGTCTTGGGCTAGCAACCACATTAGTTCTGGTATGTACCAATGTGGCCGTTTCCGCATTTCGCCGTTGGGTTCCTTCAGAAATTCGTATTCCCATTTATGTGATGATTATTGCTTCTGTAGTCAGTGCAGTACAAATGTTAATCAATGCCTACGCATTTGGCTTATACGAGTCTCTGGGGATTTTTATTCCATTGATCGTGACTAACTGTATCGTGATTGGGCGAGCTGAAGCTTATGCCTCTCGTAACCCCGTTCCTTTATCGGCAATTGATGGATTAGCGATGGGATTAGGAGCAACCGCTGCCCTGTTTGTGCTCGGAGCAATACGGGAGATCTTGGGTAATGGAACCCTATTTGATGGCGCTGATTTATTGCTTGGTTCATGGGCAAAATCATTACGTATAGAGGTCTTACACCTTGACTCACCATTTTTACTCGCTATGCTCCCTCCGGGCGCTTTTATCGGTCTAGCATTAATGCTGGCAGGTAAATATCTTATCGATGAAAAAATGAAAAAGCGCGCCGCTCTAAAATTAGGTCAACAACCTGCACGTGAATATCAAAAAGAACAAGGTTGTGGCAGCCATCTTTCTTAAACCTGAAGCTTTGTGAGCAATGAATAAAACTAAACGTATTGAAATTCTCACTCGCCTGCGCGATGACAACCCAAAACCGACGACGGAGCTTGCATTTAACTCCCCTTTTGAGTTACTTATCTCTGTCCTGTTATCAGCTCAAGCCACCGATGTTAGCGTTAATAAAGCGACAGCTAAACTGTATCCTATCGCTGATACGCCAGAAAAAATGTTAGCTCTTGGCGTCGATGGCATCAAAGAGTACATCAAAACGATCGGGTTATTTAACACTAAAGCTGAAAACGTGTATAAGACCTGTAAGTTACTCATTGAAAAACATCACAGTCAGGTGCCTGAAAATCGTGAAGCCCTCGAAGCTTTACCCGGAGTAGGACGCAAAACAGCCAATGTTGTGCTCAATACAGCATTTGGCTGGCCAACCATTGCTGTCGACACCCATATTTTCCGCGTGTGTAACCGAACTAAGTTTGCGCCAGGAAAAGATGTGGTAGAAGTCGAGGAAAAACTACTCAAAGTAGTTCCCGCTGAATTTAAAGTCGATTGCCACCATTGGTTTATCTTACACGGTCGTTATACCTGCATTGCACGAAAGCCGCGATGTGGATCCTGTATTATTGAAGATTTATGTGAATTTAAAGATAAAGTTTATCCAGAAGATTAACTCCCTTTGCTCTTAGATGCGAATTACCACACAGATATGATGTCATTCGCATTTTTTCCTTGCTCTAAGACTTTGTCTTACGCAACAATAGAGCCAAACTCAACCTCAAATAAACGGTAAGTATGTTTCAAGACAACCCATTATTAGCGCAACTGAAACAAACGTTGCACGCTCAAACACCTCGTGCTGAAGGTCTGGTTAAAAGTACTGAAAAAGGCTTTGGCTTTTTAGAAGTCGACGGACAAAAAAGCTATTTTATCCCGCCACCTCAAATGAAAAAAGTGATGCATGGTGACCGGATCTCTGCCACGATCCACACCGATAAAGATCGTGAATTTGCTGAACCAGAAGCGTTGATTGAGCCTTTTCTTAACCGTTTTGTCGGTAAAATTCAGAAAAAAGATAACGATAATCGACTGTTCGTCATTCCTGACCATCCGCTCTTAAAAGACGCAATATCTTGCCGTCCAGTCAATGGGATCACTCACGAATTTAAACAAGGTGACTGGGTTGTCGCAGAAATGCGTCGTCATCCATTAAAAGGCGATAAAGGCTTTTACGCTGATATCACTGAATTCATTACGTATGGTGATGACCACTATGCCCCATGGTGGGTAACGTTACGCCGTCACCAATTAGACCGTACTGAACCAGCAATGGTTGACAGCGAGCGCGATGATGAAGGTCTCGAGCGTACAGACTTAACCGACCTACACTTTGTGACTATCGATAGTGCTAGTACCGAAGATATGGATGATGCGCTGTATGTCGAGAAAACAGCGGAAGGTAATTTAAAGCTGTACATCGCTATCGCTGACCCAACCAGCTATATTAAAGAAGGTAGCGAGTTAGATAAGTTAGCATTAGCACGCTCATACACTAACTATTTGCCGGGCTTCAACATTCCTATGTTGCCTCGCCAACTTTCAGATGACCTGTGTTCCCTACGTCCTAATGAACGTCGCCCCGCTTTAGTCTGTATCACTCAAATCCTGCAAGATGGCTCTATTGATAGCAATATTGAGTTTTTCCTTGCTTGGGTCGAATCGAAAACTAAATTAGTCTACGATGAAGTCTCTGATTGGTTAGAAGAAACTGGCACATGGAAGCCAAAATCAGATGCCGATACTCAGCAAATTTTGCTATTAAAAGAGATGGCTGATAAGCGCCTGAAATGGCGTAATGACAATGCATTAGTCTTTAAAGATAGACCAGATTATCGCTTTATCTTAGATGAGAATGGCTATGTCCTCGATATCGTTGCCGAGAGTCGCCGTACGGCTAACCGTATTGTTGAAGAAGCGATGATTACCGCTAACTTATGTGCAGCTAATGTACTGAAAAATAAATTAGGGTTTGGTGTATTTAACGTTCATATGGGCTTTGACCCTGTACAAATCGAGCAAGTAGTTCAAACGTTAAAAGATAATGGTATTGAAGTGAATGGCGATGAGCTACTCACCCTTGAAGGTTTCCGTCAGTTACGCCGTCAACTGGATTCTCAACCAACCCAGTTCTTAGATAGCCGTATTCGTCGCTTCCAAACTTTTGCAGAAGTGAAAGCCGATCCAGGTCCACACTTTGGTTTGGGCTTTGATGCCTATGCAACATGGACATCACCAATTCGTAAATATACTGATATCGTAAACCACCGTCTGCTGAAGTCGATTATTGCAGGAACGCCAGCCACTGAGAAACCGAGTGAAGAGTTATCGATTAAGTTGGCTGAACGTCGTCGTGCTAACCGTATGGCAGAAAGAGATGTAGGTGATTGGCTATATTCCCGTTATCTGAAACCTTTCGAGGGTACTGATACTAAATTCCCTGCGGAGATCATCGATATCACTCGCGGTGGAGTTCGTGTCAGACTCGTTAATAACGGCGCGGTCGCTTTTGTCCCTGCACCATTCTTGCACAGTGTACGTGATGAAATTCAATGTAGCCAAGAAACGGGTAGCGTATTAATTAAAGGTGAAAAAGCTTATCAGCTGAATGATATTATCGATGTCAACATTGCTGAAGTACGTATGGAAACACGAAATATTGTGGCTCGCCCAGCGGCTTAATTTCTAAGATTTCGTTATTATCTGACCACGAGATTTTGTCTCGTGGTCTTTTTTTGTCCAAAACTCTACATAATTCAAACATTAGCATTTAATGTTAAATAACCCACACTTCTTGACATTTATTTCTGATTATTCTGATCAATTTACACCTTATTCGTGATATTTTAACTCTGCTATATTTTTATAGGTAGTTATCACTAGAAACAACCATGTTGGAGTCATTATCATGAAACGCATCCTCACTTTGGCCATTATTGCAACTGTCGCATTCAGCGTGAGTGCTTGTTCAAATATGTCAAAACGCGATAAAAATACAGCAATTGGAGCTGGAATCGGTGCTGTCGGAGGAGCTATATTAACAGATGGAAGCGCACTCGGCACTGTAGGTGGAGCGGCTATCGGTGGTATTATTGGAAATCAAGTGAAGAAATAAGTCCTTTAATATCCTAGCAAAAGGGGAAACGTAATGTTTCCCCTTCTTTATTTCATTTCAGCCACCAGCTAATTTAACTTGGTAGCCTTTGGCTTCTAAAAGCTGTTTTAGCAAGTCGCGTTTATCACCTTGGATTTCAATATCACCCTCTTTGACGGCGCCACCACAACCACACTTTTTCTTTAACTCAGCGGCGAGTTTTGTTAGCTCCACATCATTGAGATCTAACCCCGTAACCACACAAACACCTTTGCCTTTACGACCTGATGTTTCGCGACGAATACGCACAATACCATCGCCTTTGGGTCGAGTGATTTGTGGTTTTTCTTCCTCAATCCGCCCAATATCGGTGCTATAAACTAAACGGCTATTCGCGTCACTCATACTAATTCTCTGATTGACTGGTTAATTTGTTGCAAGGTTAGCGCAGGATCGTCACTGCGAGTAATTGGTCGCCCAATGACCATATAATCCACACCCGCTTCAATAGCCTGCTGTGGCGTCATAATACGACGCTGGTCACCGACTTCGCTTCCCACAGGGCGTATTCCTGGGGTCACTAATTTAA
This sequence comes from Providencia rustigianii DSM 4541, assembly GCF_000156395.1. Lineage (GTDB taxonomy): Bacteria > Pseudomonadota > Gammaproteobacteria > Enterobacterales > Enterobacteriaceae > Providencia > Providencia rustigianii. Next base: position 338,543 of record NZ_GG703817.1, on the reverse strand, counting down.
AATCGTGCCCACATAACTCTTTCAATGCTTTCGCTTCGTGAGCAGAACACACCACACCATCTAAGCCACACTGCTTAGTGAGTAATGCTAAATGTTCTGCATATTCCGCTGGCGTTAAGTTGATTCCGATACCTGCTAAATCAGAGGCATCCATACTGGTGAGAACGGTCACTGCTGTTAATAAAGGGGCATCTTTCCCATAAACTTCGAGCGCTTGACGAGCAGCTTCCATCATACGAGCGCCACCACTCGCATGAACATTCACCATCCAAACGCCCATCTCAGCAGCCGCAGAGACCGCACGAGCAACCGTATTAGGAATATCATGGAATTTCAGATCAAGAAAAACGTCAAAACCGCGATCATGGAGTGACTTAACAAATTGAGGACCATTAAAAGTGAACATTTCTTTACCCACCTTTAAGCGGCAATCGCGCGGGTCAATCTTATCGACAAACGCTAACGCCGCATTAGCATCTTCATAATCAAGAGCCACAATGATTGGCGAGTGAGTCGTAACGCGAGTGAGGTTCTCAGTTGAGGAAATCATTCTATAGCCTTTATTGAGTGTTAACGTAATTAAAAAAGTGACGTTGTCACTGGCCATCTAACCCGCGGATGGGCTTAATGGTGTCCCAAGAGCGGCAAGATGGACAGTGCCAATATAATGCACGGGATGTAAAACCACATTTGAGGCAGCGATAATCAGGTTTAGTTCTGATTTGCTCACCAACCATTTTACGTAATAAAATCAAGCTTTCTTTAGCTCGACCCTCTTCTGCTTCCGCTAAATGGTAATCCATCAGACGGTAAAATAAACGCATGGTTGGATGCCGTTGAATTTGATCATTAATATAACTGACAGCGGCTTCATGATTTTGTTTTTCAACAATAATATCGGCAAGATAAAGCTCAGCAATTGCCCCTGAATTACCTTCAACACATTGACGTAAATAAGCTTCCCAATCATCAGAATGCCCCGTGTGTTGATAACACTCGTATAATAGAGGTAGCGTTTCAGACACTAGTTCACGATCTTGAGAATAAACTTGCTTTAATGCGTTAATCGCTTTTTCATAATTAGCTTGTTCAATAAAAATACGCCCTTTCATTATTGAAATTCGGGCACAATTTTTATCTACCTGCTCGCCTTTATTTAATAAACTTAACGCACCGTCAATATCATCACTTGCAAGCTCTTGGGTTGCCAATTCACAATAAAAATGTGCAATTTGCTCGCGTAATTCTTCGGCGCCTAATTTCACTAATTTAGTGGCAGTCTCAATCGCCTTGCCCCAATCACTAGTCAGTTGATAGATAGTTAATAGGGATTGCAATGCACTCTGTTTAAAATCGACTTCATCCGTCAGCTGTTGAAACATATTTTCAGCGCGATCATACACACCCGCAGTCATATAATCACGACCCAATTGTTGAGTCGCTAACAGGCGCTGTTCAAAGGATAATGCGGCGCTTTCCACCAGCGATTGGTGAATACGAATGGCGCGTTCAACTTCGCCACGGGAACGGAATAGATTACCAAGGGTAAGATGCGCTTCAAACGCGGAACTATCTTCCGTTTTGAGCATTTCAAGGAATAAATCAACGGCTTTATCTTGTTGATTGGATAATAGAAAGTTAACGCCTGTCACGTAATCACGGGACAAGCGATTTGCATGCTGCTGCTTATCTTGTTGAGCACTTCTGCGCCCCATGTACCAGCCATATGCGGCGGCAACAGGTAACAGCAGAAAAAGCAACTCGAACATTGAGGACTATTCCTTGTTCTGAGGCGTCACTAATTCGGTTGAGTCAGAAATAGTTTTCTCTTCAGCACCTAATTGTGATTCTAAACGTCTAATTTTACGACGTGCATTTTTTAAGCTAACAATCGTGCGTAAATAAAATACAGCACAGACCAACCAGCCCAGCACAAAACCGACACCAAATAAGGTAGCAAGTAACGAGGACAAAGAAAAATCCCCTTTTGCAATCAGGTAGTTAAATGTAATAACCTGATCATTGCTTGAACCGAGCGTAATCGACACAATAAAAATAGCGACCGCCAGTAATAAAATCAGAAAGTATTTCACATTTGTTCCCGTTATCAGTTCTTCTCGTTCCAAAACATCTATCTGATAAGGTAGCATTTTCGGCGCTTCCAGACAAAGTAAATTATTAACAGCCCGTATCTTCCAGCACTAAAAATGCTCCTTTTTCATCAAGATAGTCCCAGTGACTGTTATTAGTGCCCCTTATGCTTGACGTCTTTCAAACCAATGTGATTTGAAGATGGCATATCCAATCAAAGCAAAACAACCGCTAATAAACGTTGATGTCAGGATATCAATTGGCCAATGCATACCGAGCAACATTCGGCTTAGCCCAATCCCTTCAGCCCAAAGACCTAAGAATATAGCTAATGTATATTGACGACGTTGCCAAAATAAACCGATCAACAATAAAGCCCAACCCGCAGCAAATAACATATGCCCAGATGGGAACGAATATCCTGTTTCAGCTTGCCAATGTTTACGTTGCCATTTAGGGATCAGGTCATTTGATTTAACCGTATCCTTAACTACGTCTGCACGCACACTGCGTTTAAGTTCATAAAATTTGGTTGCATCAATCCCATACGTTGCGCCCATCCAGACCACATAAGGTCTTGGTTCTTGGAAGCTACTCTTTAGTAATGATTTAAGGCCTTGCTGGCCCAAAATACAAACTAAAATAATCACGATAAGTTTAACCCACTGCGCTTTAGACTGACGAAAGACAAACAAAGTCAGTAAGGTCAGCAGTATAAACGTGATAATGCTATAGGGCATTCCGGCAGTGTCCGTTAACCACAGTAACCCTTTCATTGTCGGTTGCTGCTCTGGTGTCCATTGCCAGCCTATGCCTATCATAATTATCGGCGGTAACATCAATAAAAATGTAAAAATAGCGATAAGATAAATTGTCTTTTTCATTTAATGTATTCCATAAAAATTCATTATTTCCTTATTAATAAAACTTGCATGAACAACCTATTTACTCTGTTATAGTAGTACAGCGTCGGCAGTGTGCAAAGAATGCCTGACTCTATATGCAAACGTCATATAGCATCGATATATTATAATAATTGTCTTATATCGATTTACGTTATTAATTAAGCAAGAGTTACTTTAACTAATGAAAGAAAATATGCAGCTAAAACGTGTTGCCGAAGCAAAATTACCGACACCTTTCGGTGAATTTTTAATGGTAGGTTTTGAAGAAATTGCAACAGGTCGAGACCATGTCGCATTAATTTTTGGCGATATTTCAGGGGCTGAGCCGGTACTTAGCCGTATTCACTCTGAATGCTTAACGGGAGATGCATTATTTAGTTTACGTTGTGACTGTGGCTTTCAGTTAGAAGCTGCGCTTAAGCAAATCAGTGAGATTGGTCGCGGTGTCTTATTATATCACCGTCAAGAAGGCAGAAATATTGGATTACTGAATAAAATCCGTGCTTATGCTTTACAAGACCAGGGCTTAGATACTGTCGAAGCCAATCTTAAACTAGGCTTTAAAGCGGATGAACGCGATTTCACCCTCTGCTCAGACATGTATAAATTGCTGGGGATTAATGAAGTCCGTTTACTGACTAATAACCCGAAAAAAATTGATATCATGCGTGAAGCGGGAATAAATGTGGTTGAACGAGTGCCATTAATTGTTGGTCGTAACCCAAGTAATGCACACTATTTAGATGTAAAAGCTGAAAAAATGGGTCATCTGCTATTTAAGCATCAATAACATTTTCTGCAACTTGGAAGAGTGTCTTGCACTCTTCCTTGATCATTCTGCCTTAGCCCCTATTTTCATCAAAACAATCGAATGTAATACATTTGCTAATTGCTATATTCACATTCTTTTTTTAGGGTTTATACTGTTCGCAACTTTTATATCAAAAAATTACATCGAAAAAATACCGCATATTAATCCTAATCTTGTATGCCTATTCTTCGTCTAACAAGGAGATATTGTGAATAACCTGCATTCTATCCAACGCATGAGAAGATTGCGTAAAAGTGAACAACTCCGCTCCCTATTCCAAGAAACCCATCTCTCTATTAACGACTTATGCTTGCCTATCTTCGTTGAAGAAGGCTTAGATGACTATGCACCAATCGCTAGCATGCCCGGGGTAGTTCGCATTCCAGAAAAGCGCCTTGCTTATGAAATTGAGCGCATTGCTAAAGCGGGAATTAAGTCAGTAATGACATTTGGGGTTTCACATCATCTCGATGAAACTGGCAGCGATGCATGGCAAGATAACGGTTTAGTCTCTCGTATGTCACGTATCTGTAAAGACACCGTGCCTGAAATGGTGGTGATGTCCGATACTTGTTTCTGTGAATATACCTCCCACGGTCATTGTGGCGTTATGCACGGCGATTTCGTTGATAACGATGCCACCATCCATAATCTTGGATTACAAGCTGTTGCTGCTGCTCGTGCCGGTGCTGACTTCATCGCACCTTCTGCCGCAATGGATGGACAAGTTGCCGCAATCCGTCGCGCATTGGATGAAGCCGGATTTACGGATACTGCAATTATGTCCTACTCTACAAAATTTGCTTCCGCATTGTATGGTCCATTCCGTGACGCTGCCGGTTCATGCTTAAAAGGTGACAGAAAAACTTATCAAATGAATCCGATGAACCGTCGTGAAGCCTTACATGAGTCATTAATTGATGCTCAAGAAGGTGCCGATGCGTTAATGGTAAAACCTGCTGGGGCTTATTTAGATATTATTCGTGACCTACGCGAATGCACTCAATTACCTATTGGTGCATATCAAGTTAGCGGTGAATACGCCATGATCAAGTTTGCAGCTCAAGCCGGTGCTATTGATGAAACTCGCGTCACTTTAGAAAGCCTTGGTGCCATTAAACGTGCCGGTGCAGATTTGATTTTCACCTATTTTGCATTGCAATTGGCAGAAGATAAAATTCTGTAATCTTACGGAACATTAAAAAGCGGTCATAAAAAACGCCGATACTGGATATAAATACAGTATCGGCGTTTTTGTTCATTTCTGCTTACTTATAATACAAGGCGAGCGTTAATTAGCCGTACTTTGCTGCAATTTTAACTGCTCAGACAATCGCTGTGCATAAACTTGAGCGGTTTCAGGTGATAATAGCCCCGCGATTAATAAATCTTTCTTACCGTCAGGTAAATCGGCCACAACACCCCAGGTTTCCACATCCATACTGGCACAATCAAGATCTTGTTCAGTGATTGGCAAAATATCAAAGAAGTCTTTCAGTGGTGCAATCGCAATTGCGGTGTATTCTGCATTCATTCCCAATGGGAACTCTTTATCTGCATATAATCTTAAATCATGAACCTCAGCCTCTGGGGTTCTCATCACGACGGAATATAAATTGGGGATATGTTCTAAAATATCGCGTACTTCATCATTGGCACCAGCGCAATGAGAGGTACTTAATAAAATATCTGCTGCCCATAGTGCGCCCTTATAAAAATCAGTTTCATTGATATTTGCCATATTGATTTCCTTTACGCTATTTCGATAAATGCGGTAATTTCATTCCATCAAACTACAGAGCTTTTTCTGAATACTGACTAACACAATAGCTTAGAATTAGGCTGAAAAACTTGAGAAATAACAAAGTTTAAGAATTAACAGTAAAAAAATGCCCACAGTGATACGCCGCGGGCATTGGTTCAATAATTTAATGCAACATCTGGCGGATAACATAATGTAAAATCCCGCCATGGCGGTAATATTCCATCTCAGTCGCGGTATCAATACGGCAACGTGTCACTACCTCTTTTACATCTCCATTACCATAGGTAATTTTCACGTTAATATTCTGTCCCGGTGTTAATGATTGTAATCCTGTAACATCAATCAGCTCATCCCCTTTGAGTTTTAAGGTTTTGCGCGTCTCACCCCCCGAAAACTCAAGAGGAACAACCCCCATACCAATCAGGTTGGAACGATGAATTCGTTCATAAGATTCAGCAATCACCACACGCACGCCTAATAAGTTAGTCCCTTTTGCCGCCCAGTCACGGCTAGAGCCAGAACCGTACTCTTTTCCTGCGATGATAGCCAATGGACGATTTTGTTGCTGATACAACATCGCAGCATCAAAAATTGCCATTTGTTGACCCGTTGGAATATGCAAGGTATAGCCGCCTTCAACACCGGATAACATTTCATTACGAATACGAATATTCGCAAAGGTTCCCCGCATCATCACTTCGTGGTTACCACGACGAGACCCATAGGAGTTAAAATCTGTGACGGCAACGCCATGTTCCTGAAGATAACGACCCGCAGGGCTATCTTTCTTGATATTACCCGCAGGTGAAATATGGTCAGTGGTCACTGAATCACCGAGGATCGCCAAAATGTTGGCACCATGAATATCTGCAACTGGTTTAGGTGTTGCTGGCATATTTTCAAAGAATGGTGGATGTCGAATATAGGTAGAATCTTTTTGCCAATGATAAGTTGACGAGCTTTCAACACTCAGCGTTTGCCATATTTCATCTCCATCAAATACCGCGCTGTACTCTTTGCGGAACATATCGGTTTTCACTTTTTCTACCGCTAAGGCAATTTCAGCACTGGATGGCCAAATATCTTTCAGATAAACCGGATTGCCCTGTTTATCGATGCCAAGAGGCTCCGTCTTCAGGTTGATATGCATATTTCCAGCTAAGGCATACGCCACAACTAGGGGCGGAGACGCGAGCCAGTTTGTTTTTACCAGAGGATGAATGCGCCCTTCAAAGTTACGATTACCAGAAAGTACCGCTCCGACGGTCAGGTCGGACTGTTTTATCGCGTCTTCAATCGGTGCTGGTAATGGACCGGAGTTACCAATACAGGTAGTACATCCATAACCCACAAGGTTAAAACCGAGTTGGTCGAGATAAGGAGATAGGCCCGCTAATGCAAGATAGTCTGTAACGACTTTAGAACCCGGAGCTAATGAGGTTTTCACCCACGGTTGGCGTATAAGTCCTTTTTCTACCGCTTTCTTCGCCAATAGTCCCGCAGCCATTAACACGCTCGGGTTAGAAGTATTGGTACAAGAGGTAATCGCAGCTATTACCACCGCGCCATCAGTCAGTTCAAATTCTTGATCGTGATATTTTATCCGTGGATGAGCATGTTTATCTTTTTTGTTAAGTTCCAAATCCACTGCACCTTGAAACGCTTGAGGTACTTGGCTTAACTCTACTCTATCTTGCGGACGTTTTGGTCCAGCCAAGCTGGATTCTACCGTGCCCATATCCAATTCTAATGTACTGGTAAAAATGGGTTCATCCCCTTGATAGCGCCATAAACCCTGCTGCTTACTGTAGGACTCCACCAGCGCAATCTCATCTTGATGACGCCCTGTTAATGTCATATAGGCCAGTGTGATTTCATCCACGGGGAAAAATCCACATGTCGCACCATATTCTGGTGCCATATTGGCAATGGTTGCACGATCAGCTAATGGCAGATCGGCGAGTCCATCACCATAAAACTCAACAAATTTACCCACCACACCATGTTTACGGAGCATTTGGGTCACGGTCAACACTAAATCTGTCGCGGTTATGCCCTCAGCAAGTTTTCCCGTTAATTTGAAGCCAACGACATCTGGGATCAACATCGATACTGGCTGGCCTAACATTGCGGCTTCCGCTTCAATTCCGCCAACACCCCAACCGAGTACGCCTAACCCATTAATCATGGTGGTATGCGAATCTGTTCCCACTAAGGTATCCGGATAAGCCACTAGCTGGCCACCAACCTCTTCATACCATACGGCTTTGCCAAGATACTCAAGGTTAACCTGATGACAAATCCCCGTTCCCGGAGGAACAACTCTAAAGCGGTTAAAAGCTTTTTGCCCCCAGCGTAAAAAGAGATAACGTTCATGGTTACGCTGCATTTCAATTTCGACGTTATCGCTAAATGCCTGTTGATTGCCAAATTCATCGACCATCACTGAGTGGTCGATAACCAGATCAACAGGGGATAATGGGTTTACTTGGTTGACGTTTCCGCCGAGGGATTGAACTGCTTCACGCATTGCTGCGAGGTCAACAACCGCAGGAACACCCGTAAAATCTTGCATTAGGACCCGTGCAGGTCGATACGCAATTTCTCTATCTGCATGAGCATTTTTTTGCCAATCAATAATGGCTTGTAGGTCAGCTTCCACCACAGATTTACCATCAATATGGCGTAGTAGATTTTCAAGTAAGACTTTAAGGGATTTAGGTAAGCGCTCCCCGCTACCGAGTTTTTGCTCTGCGCGGGATAAGCTGAAGTAATTATACTGTTTGTCACCAACATGCAGCGTTGCTGCACTTTCTGTTTTTAAACTCAACGACATAACTCCTCCTTGGCGTTTTGGGCACCTTATTTTTTTACTAAGCACTATTAATCATAGTCTCCCTAGTAATTTCCTTTATAGATTTTGTGCCAATGTCGTTTTGTTACTTACAAAATAGGTAGCGGAATATCTTTGAAGAACTCTTCAATATCTTCATTATTTCGCAAGGCAATTGCCTTATCTACCACATCCCGTGTTAAATGTGGTGCGAATCGCCAGATAAAATCATACATATAACTGCGCAAGAAACTGGTTCGTTTAAAGCCAATTTTCGTGGTGCTATAGCTAAATTTATCTCGCATATCAATAACAACTAAATCTTTATCAACTTCAGGATCGACCGCCATGCTCGCAATGATCCCGATGCCCAAACCTAATTTAACGTAGGTTTTAATCACATCCGCATCCGTTGCTGTAAAAATAATTTTTGGCTCTAATCCCACTTTTTGGAAAGCCACATCTAACTCCGAGCGCCCGGTAAAACCGTGGGTATAGGTGACAATTTGATACTGAGCAATATCTTCAATTGTGACATTCTTTTTTTCTGTCAGTGGGTGCCCTTTAGGAACTATCACACAACGGTTCCAGTGGTAGCAAGGCAACATAATCAAGTCACTGTATAAATGTAGGGCTTCAGTCGCTATCGCAAAATCACTGTTTCCTTTGCAAACTTCTTCCGCTATTTGGGTTGGAGAACCCTGTTGCATGTGAAGGGAAACATGGGGATACCGCTCAATAAAACTTTTAATCACTGGCGGTAATGCGTAGCGTGCTTGTGTGTGAGTCGTAGCTATTTTAAGGCTACCTCTATCAGGAACAGTATGTTCCCCGGCAACTGAACGAATAGCTTCAATTTTTGAAAGTACTTCACGGGAAATACGAACAACCTCTTCACCCGCGGGCGTAACATGGGTTAAATGCTTTCCGCTACGCGCAAAAATTTGTATTCCAAGCTCATCTTCCAACATTCTGACTTGCTTACTGATCCCCGGTTGAGAGGTAAATAAGCCTTCCGCCGTCGAAGAGACATTCAGGTCATGATTGACCACTTCAACGATATAACGTAGTTGCTGTAATTTCATTATTGCTCCACCCCTTGCTTGAAACCGTTTTAGCTATAGCTAAAAAACATTACATATAACAAAAAGTAATATTGATTAATATATATATAACCAATATAACATTAAATTATGAGGAATAAACAGTATGATGACAATATTTCATCTAGCGAGTATAAAAAGGTAATAAGCAAGTAAGGTATTGCAAAGTCAGGTTATTTTTCCCTTTAACTATGCTTGAATGGTAAATATGCCGTTTTTTATTTCCCTTTAGACTAATATTTTAGTTATGAATTACCCTATTTCGATTAAATAAGAGGTTCTATCAATGCGTATGAAAGTCTTAGCCATGGTAATTGGCATGTCGACCATATCCTTTGCACCACACTTATTAGCCAAAGAGCTATCCTACGGCCAGCAAAAAATTGTGTTATCTGATGCAATTCAGCCAGGAAATGATTTTTACCAATATGTGAATAAAGATTGGATTAATAACGCCAAGATCCCAACAGGGATGCCACGCATTAACTCATTCGTAAATTTATATTTAAATACAGAAAAACAAACTCAAGCCATCATTGAAGAACTTCAAAAAATACCCGATAACCAACTCAACCATAACCAACGTAATATTCGTAATTTATACCTAAGCTATCTGGATGAAAAAAGTATCGAAAAGGCGGGTTTATCCCCAATTAAAGGGGATTTAAAGGATATTGCTCAAGCCAAAAACCATGATGATATTAGTCAATTGATGACTCGCCCTGGTTACAGTTCATTGATTTCGTATTGGGTAGATTTGGACGCAAAAGCCCCTGATACCTATGTGCTCTATATTGGGCAAGGTGGGCTTGGTTTACCGAACCGCAATTATTATCTTGATGATACGCCACAGATGAAAGAGATCCGCAAAAACTATATTGCTTATATTGCGACGATATTAAAGCTGGCAGGAGAGAAAGATGTTAAGAAAAAGGCTCAACAAATTTTCGATTTAGAAAAATCAATTGCTGAAGTTCATTGGAGCCCTGAAGCGCGCCGGGATACTATCAAAAATTACCACCCAATGACTCTATCTGAGATGAAAAAATTCACCACGGGTTTTGAGTGGAATAATTTTATCCAACATTGGAAATTAAGTGACCAACAGTTAGCTAAAGTTGTTGTTGAAAATGATACGGCAGTCGAAAAAACTGCGCAAATTTTCGCAAAAACGCCTGTTTCTGTCTTAAAGGATTATCTTACATTCCAATATGTCAGTGACCATGCAGGCTATCTAAATCAAGCCCTTTCCGATGCCCGTTTTGATTTTTACTCGAAAAAACTTAATGGTATTGAGAAGCAACGTACTCGCCAAGAACGCGCTATTCAAACGGTTAATTCTTTGCAAGGTGAACCATTAGGTCAAATTTATGTTGAGAAATATTTCAATCCTCAGTCTAAAGAGAAAATTAACGATCTGGTGAGCTATGTTCGCGGTACCTTTAATTCCCGCTTGAAAGATAATGATTGGATGGATGAACAAACTCGCCAAGAAGCGTTGAAAAAATTGGAGCAATTTACGGTTAAAGTGGGTTACCCCGAAAAATGGAATGATTTTAGTAGCATTAATTTGAAGCCAAATGCTCTACTCGATAACTATAAGCAAGTTGAAGCTTGGTCCTATAACGATGCGATGAGTAAACTTGGTCAACCAGTCCGTCAGTGGGAATGGGGAATGACACCACAAACTGTCAATGCCTATTTCAATCCAGTCCAGAATGAAATTGTTTTCCCTGCCGCTATTTTACAAGCACCATTCTTTGACCCAAATGTCGACCCTGCCTATAACTATGGCGCAATTGGCGCAGTGATTGGTCATGAAATGGGACATGGTTTTGATGATCAAGGTAGCTTATATGATGGTACGGGCCAGTTACGTAACTGGTGGAGCAACAGTGCTAAAGCTCACTTTAAAGAAAAAACTGCAAAGTTGGTCGACCAATACAATGGATTTGCGGTGGATGGACAAAAAGTTAATGGTGAATTAACCCTTGGTGAGAATATCGGTGACTTGGGCGGGTTAAATATTGCCTTGAGCGCCTATAAGCAATTCGCTAAAGAAAATTATCCTAATGGTGAACCACCAATTATTGACGGTACAACAGGATTACAGCGTTTCTTCATTTCATGGGCTAGAACTTGGCAAGAGTTGTCTAATAAAGAGTCTGAGCGCAATAAAATCCTAACCGATCCACACAGCCCAAACCAATTCCGTGCTAATGGAGTTGTGCGCAATATCGATGATTGGTACACCACTTTCGGCGTTGATAAGGATAATGCTCTTTACCTCGCCCCAGAAAAGCGTATTAAGATTTGGTAGTTTAAAATTGCAAATATATAAAACAAAGGCGCTAGTTTCAGCGCCTTTTTACAACGTATTGAATAACCATTTATTCTAAATAATTCGCGTTAGAACAAGGCGGCAAGCATGCTAATCCCTAGAAGCATACATAATATGTGACTAGGGTTAGCGAGTGTAGCCAACACAGCTACAGTGCGAATTATGACGAAGGAATAATGCCGCAAGCCATCCTTGCTCCACCACCGCCAAGAACCTCTGGATGATCCGAATAATTATCCCCACCCGCATGCACCATCAATGCACGATTTTGGATATCTTTCAGGGATTTTAATTTTGGCGCTAACACACTGTAAGTCGCATTACCTTTGCTATCAACGACTAAACCCGGTAAATCACCAAGGTGTCCAGTTTTATCATAAGGCCCTTTGTGTATACCTGTTTTGGCTGGATCTAAATGTCCTCCTGCTTTAAGTGCAGGAACAGTTTTACCGTCTTTTTCACCCGGTTCACAACTTGGATTTTCGTGAACATGAAAGCCATGCACTCCACCTGCTTGCAAGCCAAATAATGTAGGGGTGAAAAGCAAACCATACTCGGTTTCAGAAATGACGACTTCACCAATGGCTTTACCGTCACCTTTAGCTGTCGCTTCTTTCAGCGCTACCGTAGTTTGTGCCGCATACGCCGCACTAGTCGTCAATAATGCAGCTAATAAACATAACTTGAACTTCATACCGCCTCCAGTCATTTACTGTGATTATTACCCTTAACCTAAACGTTAGCATAATAAATAAATGGCAATGGGCGATTACTGCTTTTGTTATGTGATAACTGTCGGATTATGCATAAAAAAAGAGCCCTGAGGACTCTTCTATAATGATTCTAGCTTTGAGTTTCGTGTTTTGAACTTCGTAACAAAATTCCCAAAATTTATTCTAAATAGTTCGCGTTAGAACAAGGCGGCTAGCGCGGATATCACGTGAAATATGACGAATATATTTATTCAAAATAATTTGTACTGTAGCAAGGCGGCAATCGAGCTAATCCCTAGGAGCATACACAAGTATGTGACTAGGGTTAGCGAGTGTAGCCAACGCCGCTACAGTGCAAAGTATGAAGAATAAAAACTATTCTTTGGCTTTCCATCCACCATCAACATAAAACGCACTCCAACCTGTCGCCTTACCGTCTTTCTCTGAAGAAACATATTGTTGTTTCGTCTTACGACTAAAGCGAACCACTGTTGGATTACCTTCCGGATCTTGCGCTGGCGCATCGGCCAAATACGCTAATTTCTCAGGTAAGCGATCTTTAAAACGTTGCAGCTCAGCAACTAATGGTGCACGAGTTTCCCGTGATTTAGGGAACGTATTCGCGGCAAGGAAAACGCCAGCTGCACCATCGCGCAGTACGAAATATGCATCCGATTTTTCACAAGGTAACTCTGGTAGCGGTACCGGGTCTTCTTTCGGCGGCGCAATCTCACCACTTCTTAAGATCTTACGTGTATTTTTACACTCGTCATTGGTACAACCCATGTATTTACCAAAACGCCCCATTTTCAGGTGCATTTCAGAACCACATTTGTCGCACTCAATCACCGGACCATCGTAACCTTTGATGCGGAACTCGCCCTCTTCGATTTCATAACCTTCACATGCTGGGTTGTTACCACAAACATGGAGTTTACGACCATTATCGATGAGATAGCTGTCCATCGCTGTACCACATTTTGGACAACGGCGTTTCGCTCTTAATGCATTGGTTTCGGCATCATCACCCTCGAGAATATTCAGAACTTCATCTTCTGGGATCAGATTAATCGTTTTCTTGCAGCGCTCTTTTGGTGGCAATGCATAACCAGAACAGCCTAAAAACACCCCTGTAGATGCAGTACGAATTCCCATATGACGCTCACAATCAGGACAAATAATTGATGTGATAACCATTGGGTTAGTACGCATTCCACCTTCTTCAGGATCTTTTTCTGCAACATCTAGCTGCTTGCTAAAGTCAGAGAAAAACTCATCTAAGACCGTTTTCCACTCAGCTTCATGATTCGCTACGTGGTCCAGCTGGTTTTCCATTCGTGCAGTAAAGTCGTAGTTCATCAGGTCGCTGAAGTTTTCTTCTAAACGATCCGTGACAATCTCACCCATTTTTTCTGCATAGAAACGACGGTTTTCAACTTTAACGTAACCACGATCTTGGATAGTTGAGATAATCGCCGCATAAGTCGATGGACGACCAATTCCACGTTTTTCTAATTCTTTAACTAATGAAGCTTCACTAAAACGTGCTGGTGGTTTAGTAAAGTGCTGGCTTGGTAATAATTCCAGCAGAGATAGTTCAGAACCAACCTGAATAGGCGGTAAGGTTTTATCTTCATCATTTTTACGTAGTGCTGGCATGACTCTCGTCCAACCATCAAAACGTAATGTGCGCCCTTTAGCTTTTAGTTCAAAATCCCCAGCTTTTACTGTTAGCGTCGTCGAATCATATTTTGCCGGTGTCATTTGACAAGCAACAAATTGATTCCAAATCAGCTGATACAGGCGCTTAGCATCATTTTCCATATCTTTCAGTGAGTCAGGTAAAACATCGACACTGGATGGACGAATCGCTTCGTGCGCTTCTTGAGAGTTATCTTTGCTGGTATAAACGTTGGCATCTTTTGGCAAATATTGCTCACCAAAATTGTCAGAAATATACCCACGAACCATGTTTACTGCATCTTGGCTCAAGTTAGTTGAGTCAGTACGCATATAGGTGATATAACCCGCTTCATAGAGACGCTGAGCCATCATCATGGTTTTCTTCACACCAAAGCTTAAGCGCGTACTCGCAGCCTGCTGAAGTGTGGACGTAATAAATGGTGCGCTTGGCTTACTTGAAGTCGGCTTGTCTTCACGGTCAATAACCTGAAAACGCGCTTTTTCTAGCAATTTAACTGCTGATTCAGTTTGTACTTTATTAACTGGCTTGAATGCTTTACCTGACTGAGAAGTCACTTCCATTCGCAGGTTTATTGCCGCGTTATCCGCTAAATCAGCATGAAGTTCCCAATACTCTTCAGGAACAAAAGCTTTAATTTCGCGCTCACGTTCAACAATTAATCTCACCGCAACGGATTGAACACGCCCAGCAGAAAGACCTCGAGCCACTTTTTTCCATAATAATGGAGAGACCATATAACCGACGACACGGTCCATAAAGCGACGAGCTTGTTGCGCATTAACTCTGTCGATGTTTAATTCGCCAGGGCTGTCAAATGCCTGAGTAATTGCGTTTTTGGTAATTTCGTTAAAGACTACGCGACTAAAGCGCGAGTCATCACCGCCGATAACTTCACGTAAATGCCATGCAATCGCTTCCCCTTCGCGGTCAAGATCCGTCGCGAGGTAGATGTGGTCTGCATTTTCAGCTAAAGATTGTAATTCAGAAACGACTTTTTCCTTACCCGGTAGAATTTGATAATTCGCTTTCCACCCATGATAAGGATCGATCCCCATGCGTTTTACTAACGCTTCTTGAGGATCTTTTTTGACTTTCTTTGTTTTATCTTTTGCTTTATCGGTAGATGAGTCTGTACTCTTTTGTGAGCCGGATTGTGAACCAGAGCCGCTTTTCGGCAGATCACGAATGTGACCAACGCTGCTTTTCACAACGTAGCCACTGCCAAGATACTTATTGATCGTTTTGGCTTTTGCCGGGGACTCCACTATAACAAGAGCTTTACCCATATTTACCTTTACCTAATATCAACAATGGCGCATTTTCTATCCATATGCGCAAAATGAGAATCTCTTTTTTATATTGCGATATAATCACAATATATCAATATTTTTTCGTACAATAATTTGTGTTTGAACAAATTTTGTAGGTCAGCCACATTATTCTAAAAAGCATACAAACTGCTCTAGTTGACTGATTTTAACCATATAATGGTGTTTAGCCACATTGAAAACCACACACTCTACCTGATAAAATGCTAGAAGCAACCAATTATTTTTTCAAGAGAGCGATAATATGAGCAATGAAATTCAATACATTTCAAAACAGGAACTGCTTGAAAAAGCCAACGATATCATTAAAAACCACGATGATTACATTCATGGGATGTTTGTTGATAACGTTGAACAGCATAGCGATGTTTTAGTTTTTAAAGGCGAGTTTTTCCTCGATGAAAATGGGATCCCCTCCTTTAAAAGCGCAGCCGCTTTTAACATGTACAAACATCTAACCCATCTATTCTCGGAAAAATATCGACTCAATGACCCAGAGTAATGACCAAAAAATACCGGCTATATTATGAGCCGGTATTTTTAATGTTAGTCCAAAATAAAATATTGGTAACAATTATCTGATGATGACAAATGTATTCTGATAATTACAATAGTGGCTTTTGCCCTCTTTGCCACCAGCGTAATAAAAGCTTATCTGCGCTTTCTGCCGCGCTGCTAGTAAAACGCTCAACCATCTTTTTACTTAAGACATAGCGAACACTAATAATCTCTTTAGTTTCGATAGCATTAATAATCAGATCATCACTGACACCAATTTCATCCACTAAGCCTTTTTCTAAGGCTTGAGTTCCATACCAGTATTCCCCTGTTGCTACCGCAGCAATATCAAGAGACGGACGATTTTGATGGACGAAATCTTTAAATAGTTCGTGGGTTGAATTTAAATCTTCAACAAATTTCTTACGCCCTTGTTCTGTATTTTCACCTAACATGGTTAATGTACGTTTATATTCACCCGCAGTGTGCAATTCAACATCAACATCATGTTTTTTTAGTAAACGATGAATATTCGGAACTTGAGCAACAACGCCAATTGAGCCAATAATAGAAAATGGTGCAGCGACAATTTTATTGGCAATACACGCCATCATATAACCGCCACTTGCAGCAACCTTGTCCACTGCAATAGTAAGAGAAATATTTTTCTCTTTAAGGCGCATTAATTGTGATGCCGCCAAACCATAACCATGCACTAAACCACCAGGGCTTTCTAATCGAAGTAAAACTTCATCTTGCTGATCTGCAACTGCCAGAATTGCACTGATTTCTTCACGTAAAGAGCTAACTTCACGGGCATCCATGCTTCCTTTAAAGTCTAAGACATATAAACAAGGCTTTTTAACGGATGATTGCCCGACTTTAGCCCCTGCTTTTTCATTTTTCGATTTTGCCTTTTGCTGTTTTTTAAATGCCTTAGCCCAAGCTTTTTGCTCTGAGTCATTCATTTTGGTCTGTTGCATTTGACGCTGACGCTCACGATAGCCTTCGCCCAAATCAGTGATTTTTAAGGCACCTTTACTCCCTTGGCGTCTCATGCCCACACCAAAAACAAACACCGCTAGCACGACAATCGCAACCACGATAGTGACTACTTTTGCTAAAAACAGTCCGTACAAAGAGAAATACTCCACAAGTTGATCCTTCTAATATTTAACGCTAACTAAAAAATAATCGCATGATTAGTCACAAACAACCAGTAAAAAAACAATGACGAGCGACCACCGAAGTTAAATAAATGTGTTAAATTGGGCTATCTATGTAATCCCAGCGATGATAACTATCACCGCGAATAAATACGATAGGAAAAAATATGCCTCATTATCAGCCTAGACAAGATCTTTTAAATGGTAAAACTATCTTAATTACCGGCGCGACTGATGGTATAGGTCAAGAAGCGGCATTAACTTATGCACGCTTTGGCGCCTCAGTAATCTTATTGGGCAGAAACCCACAAAAATTAGATGCTGTGAAAAAACATATTTTTGATTTAACAGGAAAAACGGCTGAAACTCACCTGATTGACTTACTTAATGCGACCAGCGAAGATTGTCAAACTATCGCCAGCAATATCGCAAAACAACATTCTCATCTTGATGGTGTATTACACAGTGCTGGAGCACTTGGTGTCATTGCACCAATAACAGAACAACCTCCCCACATTTGGCATGATGTCATGCAGATCAACGTCAATGCAGGCTTTATGTTAACGCAAGCATTGCTTCCTTTATTACTCAAAGCACCACAGGCTTCATTAATTTTCACCAGTTCGAGTGTAGGAAAACAAGGGCGAGCTAATTGGGGCGCTTATGCCGTATCTAAGTTTGCCACAGAAGGTTTAATGCAAGTATTAGCGGATGAGTATAAAGATTCAACCTTACGTGTTAATTGCATTAATCCAGGACGGACCCGTACAGCAATGCGCGCTGGTGCTGCCCCTAATGAAGATCCAACAACATTAAAAACACCAGCCGATATTATGCCAACCTACCTTTATTTAATGGGTGATGATAGTTTAGGTCAAACAGGCGCAAGCGTAGATGCACAACCTAGCCTGAAGCCAATTAAAGCGGAGTAAACAATGAGCCAAGACCGACATGGCGAACGTCAACAGCGTTTGAAGCAAAAAGTTGACGAACGTATTGAAGCTGCGCAACTGGAACGCGGCATTGTCATTGTCTATACGGGAAATGGTAAAGGTAAAACAACGGCAGCATTTGGTACGGTATGTCGTGCAATCGGTCATGGAAAAAAAGCCGCCGTTGTCCAATTCATTAAAGGGAATTGGGATAACGGTGAGCGCAATATTCTTGAACCTTTAGGCGTACCATTTCATGTAATGGCGACAGGGTTTACATGGGAAACTCAAAATAAGCAAACAGATACACAAGCCTGTTTAGAAACATGGCACAATGCATTACAGCTGCTGCAAGACCCACAATATGACTTAGTGGCCCTCGATGAACTCACGTATATGGTGAGTTATCATTATCTTCCTATTTCTGACGTTATTAATGCATTAACGCTTCGACCAGAAAATCAGTCAGTGATTATTACAGGCCGAGCTTGCCATCGGGAATTGCTAGATTTTGCAGATACAGTGACAGAAATGCGCCCAGTAAAACACGCTTTTGATGCAGGAATTAAAGCTCAAAAAGGTATTGATTGGTAACTTATCCTCAGTTCAGGCATATAACACAATAATCGCTATCATTATTGTTGAATTAATGTGCCTGCACTAAAAATTGCACGTGTTTGTACCATAAAATCCTCATATTTTTGTTTTTCTTCAACACAGACACCGTCACTTCCCCACTTATCATAAATCTCTACCATTTTTAAGACTATCGTATGATATTGATTATAAAAATCCTGCTTTTGGCTTGGGTTTGTAGACTCACGATACACCTTAACAATTTCCATCATATTATCCGCATAATGCTGAATATTCTCATCTCGAAAATCTGGACGATTTAACGGATATTCGAATGATAATGTAACGGATTCATCTCGTGAAAAAACACCTTTTCTCGCTAGCATCTGGGATATAAATATCTCACCTTCTGTAAGATTTTTTATTAATTCTTCTCGAGAGAAACATTTTGTTTTAACTTTACTCACAGTAGTTGATGAATCTAAATTTTCCGGAATTTTTGTCCCTATGGGATAATCACAATTAAAAACATTATTATCGATAACATAGCTATTGCTGCTATGTAATCTGCCTTTTAATAAATAATCCCCAACCACTAATTCTTGAACTGTTAAATGATAGATAGATGAAATTCCATTATTTCCATAAATAAAATTATAAGTGTAATAAAAATTTCTTTGAGGATTTAATATTCCCCCTTTATTTCCAGGGTAAACCATAAAATGAATAACTTTACCTCCGTTTATGGCCATTGAATGTAATCCCGGCTTTAGCATCACACTGCCTACTGTATATTTAGGAATAACCGCGGGTTTATCATCAAGTAAGAAACTATAATTATCAGAGGATTCATTAGCGTAAAAAAATCGCCCATTTTCAGATACTGAGGGTTGGTGTACATCGCAACTGGTTGTACCAAGACTGAATAATGCCAGCCATTTTGCTGATTTTAAACATTGCATGAAGTCTTAGAACCTTTTGATAATTGAGCTTTGTTAAAAATATATTAAATACGTAGTTTTAACAAAATAAAAATGCAACTTTGTGACAAAACCCGATTAAAATTAACAATCCCCTATTTAATTCAAACGCTAATAACTACAATGTATAATTCCGCAGCATTAGATATATAAAAAAGTCATTCAATTTATTTCATTGAAACAGATAATTAGTATTAGTAATTTATTTTCTTTTATTGTTTTTAAATAAAACAAATGAATACATAAGCCAAATAAGATCATTATTCAACCTAATCAGGTTAAATTAAGGCATAAAAAAAGCTATGGTAATCACCATAGCCTTCATAATATTTCAAAAACGATTTAATTAAGCTCGAGTACGTTTTTTGGCCGTAGGTCGAGAAGCTTGTCGTTTTGATGCTGGACGCGATGCGACTTGAGTATGTCTTTTTACTGCACGGCGAATCTGATTAGCTTTGAGTCGACGTTGATCTCGCTCAACGGCAACTTTACTTTCAGTTTCAACAGACAAACCAACTAACTCTCTTAAATAGTTAGTTTGCTCTAATCCTAACTCTGTCCAACCACCCCGCGGCAAGCCTTTTGGTAGGTCAATATCACCATAGCGAACACGAATTAATCGGCTAACTTGCACACCAACCGCTTCCCATAGGCGACGAACTTCACGGTTACGTCCCTCAGTTAATGTCACGTTATACCATTGGTTCATTCCCTCACCACCACGGAATGAAACCGTTTTAAATGAGGCTGGACCATCTTCTAACTGGACGCCCATGGTTAACTGGCGAATTTTTGCATCCGTGATTTCACCGAATACGCGTACTGCATATTCACGCTCAACTTCACGGCTTGGATGCATTAAACGGTTAGCTAATTCACCATCCGTCGTGAATAACAGTAATCCACTTGTATTCACATCCAAACGACCCACAGCAATCCAACGTGCTCCAGTTAATTTTGGTAAACGCGTAAATACCGTTGGACGACCTTCAGGGTCATGGCGTGTACACAATTCCCCTTCAGGTTTGTAATATGCCATTACACGACAAATGTCTTTTTCTGGCTCTCTGATTGTTAATAGGCGACCATCAAGACGAATTTTAGTTGATGTTGTAACTTCAACTCGGTCACCTAATGTGGCCATTTTACCATCGACACTAATGCGGCCTTCTTTCAGGAAGCCCTCAATTTCTCGGCGGGAACCATGCCCAGAGCGGGCAAGAATTTTTTGTAATTTTTCAGTTTGTTGCGGTTTAGAACTCATAAGATCCTCAGTTGTCGCCTTCACAGGCGTCAAATAACTTCTCGCTCAATCAGCAAAAAGTGATGAATTTGAAAACCTGCGCATTATACACAGGTTTATCTTAATCCCCTATTACTAATCTTCGGCTTAACTGGGCTTATTCAAACGGGGTTGGGTCCCCAGTTCCGACACGGACAACAACTGGAACATCATCAGTAAAATCAATGACTGTTGTTGGTTTTTGCCCGATATAACCACCGTGGATCACTAAATCCACTTGTTTATCGAGTAAGTCACGAATTTCTTCAGGATCAGATTGCGTAAAATCATCCCCCGGCAAAATTAAGCTCGTCGACATTAATGGTTCACCAACCGCTTCTAATAAATCACGGGCAATTGGGTTGGATGGTACGCGTAAACCAATGGTTTTTTTCTTTTCGTTCATCAAACGGCGAGGGACTTCTTTTGTGCCTTTCAGGATAAACGTATAGTTACCCGGCGTATTATTTTTAATCAATCTAAATACCGTGTTGTCAACATGGGCATAGTTTGATATTTCCGAGAGGTCACGACACATTAATGTAAAGTTATGGTTCGCATCCAATTGACGGATACGGCAAATACGTTGAAGGGCATCTTTGTCTTCTAAACGACAACCAATGGCGTAACCTGAATCTGTTGGATAAACGACAACTCCACCTTTATTCAAGATATCAACACTTTGGCTGATCAACCTCGCCTGTGGATTGTCCGGATGGATATAAAAAAACTGGCTCATAGTGACCTCTGATCTTTAATATCGACAGCATCATCCGGTAAATGACCTAAAAATGGCACTATCTACTTGCTAAATAATACAACCACAGCACATTCAATTTGCCATCATGGCAGTGGTTAAACGAAACAATTTTTATGTGAACTATTTTACACCCAATCTATGTTCCATCAATAAATTAGGCGATATTCAGATGATTATGCGGTTTTTATCTGATCCCAAAGTGTCCAAACGGCTTGTTCATCATCGGGTAACCATAAATTACGCCCAATCTCAATCCAAGAACAAGGTCGATGGAAATCTGAACCAACAGATGTTTTTAACTCCGCAGACAAGGCTAACTCACCTAAAAACCGTTTTTCATTCGCTGGCTGTTGGCAATGAGATACCTCCATGGCATCCCCGCCACACTCTTTAAAATGTGCAATTAACCGTTTAAGCCACTTATTAGACAGCTGATATTTTGATGGATGTGCGAGCACAGCGACCCCGCCCGCAGCATGAATAGCGTCTATAGAGTCTTGAATACTGCACCACTGCGCAGGTACATATCCGGTTTTTCCTTTGGAAAGGTAGCGTTTAAATACATTATTAATGGTTTTTTCTTTGCCAATTTTAACAATATATTGTGCAAAATGGGCGCGTGTTACCTGCCCTCCACCAGAAAGTGCTTGGGCATTTTCCCATGCATCTTCAATACCTGCTTTTTGTAATCGACGCCCCATTTCAACTCCACGCTCTAATCGGCGTTGAGATTGAGCATTTAGTAAAGACGCCATCGCCGTATGCGAAGGTGAAAAATTTAAACCTACAATATGAATTTCAATATTTTCCCACAATGTGGAAAGCTCTACACCATTGACCAACGTCAACGGGCGTTGAGTTTCTGCGACATAATTTCTTGCCTCAATTAAGCCGTCGCAAGTATCGTGGTCAGTAATGGATAAAATGTTGACTCCCATTTGTATCGCACGCTCGACCAGCTCAGCGGGGGTTAGATCTCCATCTGAAGCGTTCGTATGGCTATGTAAGTCATAGCGAGTCAGTATTGACGTCGACTCTTGCGACATAATTTTATCGTCTCCATTTTCGAATTAACGAAAATTTAAAATAAATACAAATAGCGGTTGACACAATCATCGCGATCCAGTTTACTAGTACGCAAGATTAGTTAAGATTAAAATCAATTTAGTTATCCAGTGAGGCATTCTATGAGCGTATTAAATTTATCAAATCGTTGGTGGCGCGACTTCCCAAATTGGGCGGAAGCCGCACACGCATAGATTATTAATGCCTCAGTGCCTAACCCGTCCTCAACTGACGGGTTTTTTTATGTCTAAAATTAGCTTAAGGCAAGAAAATGAATAAACAAAACACAACATTAGCACATTTTAATCATCTGGATAGCCCAATAAACTATCAACCGGATCCAACGTTGCTATTTAATCACTTATGCCAGAATAAGCCTGCCTCTATGTTATTAGAATCAGCAGAAGTGACAAATAAAGCGAATCTTCAAAGCTTGCTGATTGTTGATAGCGCCCTACGTATCCGTGCGTTTGGTCAACGCGTAGAAATTGAAGCCTTAACTGAAAATGGCCAAGCATTGCTGCCATTAATCCAAGATCAATTAGCTGATCACATGGCAAGCGCTGAAATCTGTGCTGACCACTTGACGGTCTCATTTTCCTCACCAGATAATCAACTTGATGAAGATAATCGTCTGAAAAGCGCATCATGCCTTGATGTCTTACGGGCATTACCTGCTTTAGCGCAAGCTTATTTGACCAAACCTGAAATGCTATTTATGGGCGGTTTATTTGCTTATGACCTGGTTGCTAACTTTGAAGCATTGCCGGAGGTTAAAGCGACAAATCAATGTCCAGATTTTTGTTTTTTTGTCGCCGAACACTATTTAGTGATCGACCATCAGAACCAAGCCGCCCGCCTAAAAACGCTAATGTTCACCCATGACCCGGCAACTATCGAAAACATCCACCAGCGTCACAGCCAGATTATTGCTTTGTGCCGCCCTTTTTTACCCGCTTTACCATTAGGTGAAAAATCAACTTTTTCTGTCACCACCAATAAAGAAGATGATGAGTACCGCACTGTAGTGAATACACTCAAAGAAGCCATTTATCGCGGTGATATTTTCCAAGTTGTACCATCACGTAAATTCAGTATGCCTTGTGCAGAGCCCCTAATCGCTTACCAAAAACTCAAGGCGCAAAACCCTAGCCCATATATGTTTTATATGCAAGACAACGATTTCACTCTGTTCGGCGCCTCTCCTGAAAGCGCACTAAAATATAACACCCAAACGCGTCTTGTTGAAATTTACCCTATTGCGGGTACTCGTCCTCGCGGTCGTAATGCTCTGGGCGAAATTGATTTAGATTTAGATAGCCGTATCGAGTTGGCAATGCGCACCGATGAAAAAGAGTTGGCTGAACACATTATGTTGGTGGACTTAGCCCGTAATGATTTAGCTCGAATTTGTGAAGCTGGTAGCCGCTATGTCGACAATTTGACCAAAGTTGATCGCTACTCTTTTGTCATGCATTTAGTTTCCCATGTTGTTGGCACATTACGTCACGATTTAGATGTTTTTCATGCTTATCAAGCCTGTATGAATATGGGCACACTCACTGGTGCACCAAAGGTAAAAGCGATGCAATTAATTGCACTGTGTGAGCAAGAGCGTCGTGGCTCCTACGGCGGTGCAGTGGGCTACTTTAATGGTAAAGGTGATTTTGATACCTGCATCGTGATCCGCTCAGCTTATGTCGAAAATGGTGTGGCGACTGTACAAGCAGGCGGTGGTGTCGTGCTGGATTCTTCCCCACAAGCAGAAGCGGATGAAACCCGAAATAAAGCACGTGCGGTGATCAGAGCTATTGCCCAAGCCCATCAAGTTGAGGAGTTATTCTAATGGCAAATATCTTACTGCTCGATAACGTTGACTCCTTTACTTATAACCTTGTAGATCAATTACGTGCTAGCGGTCATCAAGTGGTTATTTACCGTAACACCGTTTGTGCTGAGCATATTTTAACGGTACTGAAGACATTGGAAAATCCCATTCTTGTGCTATCGCCAGGTCCGGGAAAACCAAGTGAAGCAGGCTGTATGCCGGAAGTCTTACATAAAGTAAAAGGCACTATCCCAGTTATTGGGATTTGCTTAGGGCATCAAGCGATAGTGGAAGCTTATGGCGGATTGGTCTCTCCCGCAGGAGAAATCTTACATGGCAAAGCTTCTATGGCAACTCATGATGAACAAGCTATGTTTGCAGGATTAGAAAATCCAATTTCAGTGGCACGTTATCACTCCTTAGTCGGAAGTCAGATCCCAGAGGCATTAACCATCTGTGCACAATCCAATGGCATGGTTATGGCAGTACGTAATGATGAACAGCGAGTGTGCGGGTTCCAATTTCATCCGGAATCTATCTTAACCACACAAGGAAAGCAGTTGTTAGAAAATACGGTGGCGTGGGCTCTTTCTACCCCCAAGAAAACAACATCACATTCGCACTAATGGGACAGAGAGAGCCAATCATGCAAAATATTTATGACAAATTATTTAAAGCTCAAGCATTAACACAGCAAGAGAGCCAGTATTTATTTAACGCCATTATTCAGGGTGAACTGACTGAGGCCCAATTGGCCGCCGTATTAATCAGCATGAAAATGCGTGGTGAACAACCACAAGAAATTGCAGGTGCTGCATTAGCCTGCTTAGAAAATGCGCAGCCGTTTCCTCGTCCTGATTACCTATTCAGCGATATCGTTGGTACCGGTGGCGATGGTGCAAACAGCATCAACATCTCAACAGCGAGCGCATTTGTTGCCGCAGAGTGTGGAATTAAAGTAGCAAAACACGGTAATCGCAGCGTCTCCAGCCGCTCAGGTTCATCGGATCTATTAGCTGCATTTGGGATCGCGTTAGATTTAAGTGCACAGAGTGCTCGCGATGCACTGGATGAATTAGGTATTTGTTTCTTATTCGCACCGCAATACCACAGTGGTTTTCGTCATGCCGCGCCGGTACGAACTCAATTAAAAACGCGAACGCTATTTAATGTTCTGGGTCCATTGATTAACCCTGCTCGACCACCTTTATCATTGGTCGGTGTTTACCAAGATTCTCTTGTAGAACCTGTAGCAAAAACAATGCAAATGCTTGGGTTTACACGTGCAGCTGTGGTACACAGTGGAGGGATGGATGAAGTTTCATTACATGCACCCACCCACGTTGCTGAGCTAAAAAATGGTGAGGTACACCAATATATCCTCACCGCTGAGGATTTTGGGTTAGCACCGTATCAATTGAAAGATTTAGAAGGCGGTACGCCGGACGAAAACCGCATCTTACTCACTCAATTATTACAAGGTCACGGTCAAGCCGCTCATGAAGCTGCCGTTGCTGCCAATGTTGCTATGTTATTGCGCATTAATGGTTATGAAGATTTAAAAGAAAACAGCGAACACGCACTTAATATTATTCGTAGTGGAAAGGCATTTAGCCGTGTGACAGCACTAGCTGCAAGGGAGCATTAAGATGAAAGGCACTGTATTACAAAAGATTGTTGACGATAAAATGGTGTATTTGGTGGAACGCAAAGCGCGCCAACCATTAAGCAGTTTTCAGTCCCAAATACAACCGAGTCAACGCAGTTTTTACACTGCGTTACAGGCCAAACGTCCTGTTTTTATTCTGGAGTGTAAAAAAGCCTCTCCATCAAAAGGTTTAATTCGAGAAAATTTTGATCCCGCTGAAATTGCCAGTATTTATGCTCCCTATGCATCTGCTATTTCAGTATTAACCGATGAAAAATATTTCCAAGGAAATATGGAGTATCTGACGATTGTCAGTAACACCGTGGCTCAACCCGTACTGTGCAAAGATTTTATTGTTGACCCTTATCAAATTTATCTTGCTCGCTATTACCAAGCGGATGCGATTTTACTGATGCTCTCAGTATTAAGCGATGAACAATACATTTTACTGGCGGACGTTGCTCATCAACTCAATATGGGCGTATTAACCGAAGTGAGTAATGAGGATGAGTTGCAACGCGCGATTACGCTGAAATCCAAAGTGGTAGGAATTAATAATCGCGACTTACGAGACCTGTCTATTGATCTCAATCGTACTCGTCAATTAGCACCGCAGCTGTCCGCTGAAACTATTGTTATCAGTGAATCTGGAATTCATCAGCACCAGCATATTCAAGCTCTCAAAGATGTCGCCAATGGTTTTCTGATTGGCAGCGCACTCATGGAGCAAACAGACTTGCAGCAAGCATTACGTAATTTATTGGTGGGCGAGCATAAAGTGTGTGGTTTAACCCGAGAGCAAGACGCTAAATCAGCTTTCGATGCTGGAGCGATGTTTGGCGGGCTTATTTTTGCAGAACAGTCACCACGAAAAGTGACGCTGTCACAAGCGAAGCAGATTATTCATTCTGCACCACTTCACTATGTCGGCGTTTTTCGTAATCAATCCGTCGATTTTGTCGCGCACATTGCACAACAACTCGCTCTGCACGCAGTACAACTCCATGGCAATGAAGATAATCCCTATATTGAGCAATTACGTCAGCTGTTACCTACGCACTGCCAAATCTGGAAAGCTGTGAATATGTCCCAAGCTCAACTGGCGGAGTACGACACCCCATTGATTGATATTTTACTGCTGGATAACGGTGCTGGTGGAACAGGAGAGACATTTGATTGGTCATCAATCCCTAAACATAGCCAACATAAATTAATGATTGCAGGCGGGCTAACACCTGAAAACTGCCAGCATGCTGCACAGCTGGTCTGCAACGGATTAGATTTTAATTCCGGTGTTGAAGTCGAACCTGGCATTAAATCTGAGCAAAAAATTAATCAAGTTTTTACTTCGCTAAAAAGCGCTCGTTCGGTAAGTTAATAGTCAACCAACGAACAATGAATAACGTATAAAATGGATAACAGACAATGAGCAAATTAGACCCCTATTTCGGTGAGTTTGGTGGACAATACGTCCCAGAGATTTTAATCCCAGCACTCAACCAACTTGAAGATGCCTTTATTGAAGCGCAAAGTGACCCAGACTTTTTAACTGAATTTCATGACTTACTGAAAAACTATGCGGGTCGTCCAACCGCATTAACGTTGTGCCGTAATCTCACCGCCGGTACAAAAACTAAACTGTACCTAAAACGCGAGGATTTACTCCATGGCGGTGCTCATAAAACTAATCAGGTTTTAGGGCAAGCTTTATTGGCAAAACGCATGGGTAAAAGTGAAATTATTGCCGAAACAGGTGCAGGCCAACACGGTGTAGCAACAGCTCTAGCTTGTGCTTTATTGAATATGAAATGCCGTATCTATATGGGAGCAAAAGATGTTGAGCGTCAGTCTCCTAATGTGTTTCGCATGAAACTCATGGGGGCTGAAGTGATCCCTGTTCATAGCGGCTCAGCCACATTAAAAGATGCCTGTAATGAAGCATTAAGAGACTGGTCTGGTAGCTATGATAAAGCCCACTATTTACTGGGTACCGCCGCGGGCCCCCATCCTTATCCAACCATTGTACGCGAATTTCAGCGGATGATTGGTGATGAAGCTAAGCAACAAATCTTAGACAGAGAGGGTCGCTTACCTGATGCCGTGATCGCCTGTATTGGCGGCGGATCTAATGCTATCGGTTTATTTGCATCTTTTATACCTGAAGAGAATGTCGGTCTGATTGGTGTTGAGCCCGCAGGATTAGGTATCGAGTCCGGACAACATGGAGCGCCTCTAAAACATGGACGAGTCGGGATCTATTTCGGAATGAAATCACCCATGATGCAAACGTCTGAAGGACAAATTGAGGAATCTTACTCTATTTCTGCTGGGCTAGATTTTCCCTCAGTTGGCCCACAGCATGCACATTTAAACAGTATTGGGCGCGCTGAATACGTTTCAATTACTGATGATGAAGCCCTAAATGCATTTAAGCTACTTTCCCGTAAAGAAGGTATTATTCCCGCATTAGAGTCTTCCCATGCCCTCGCTTACGCATTAAAAATGGCAGAGCAAGAACCAAATAAAGAACAATTGTTGATCGTCAACCTATCCGGACGTGGCGATAAAGACATTTTTACTGTGCATGATATTTTGGCTAGCAAAGGGGAAATCTAATGGAACGTTATACTCAACTTTTTCAACGCCTAGAGAATAAAAACCAAGGCGCATTCGTCCCTTTTGTGACGTTGGGTGATCCCGATGCTGAGCAATCATTAAAGATTGTGGATGCCTTAATTGCAGGTGGTGCTGATGCTCTTGAAATTGGTATCCCTTTTTCTGATCCTTTAGCGGATGGTCCTACCATTCAAAATGCAAACCTAAGAGCTTTTAAAAGCGAAATTACGCCGACTCTCTGTTTTGAACTGTTAAAGCGAATTCGCGCTAAGCATCCAGAGATGCCAATCGGCTTATTAGTGTATGCAAATTTAGTGTTTTCTAATGGTATCGATAATTTTTATCAACGTTGCCAACAAGCTGGTGTTGATTCGGTTTTAGTTGCCGATGTTCCAATGCGCGAATCTAAGCCATTTCGTGAGTCCGCAGCCTCCCATGGTATTGCTCCAATCTTTATCTGCCCACCAAATGGAGATGAAGAATTACTGCAAGACATCGGCAAGTACAGTCAGGGGTATACATATTTACTTTCACGCGCTGGAGTGACAGGCACAGAGCAACGAGCACAAATGCCATTAACTCATTTAGTGAATAAGCTCACACAATATGGTGCAGCCCCTGCTCTACAAGGTTTTGGTATTTCAGAACCCGCACAAGTTGCAGAAGCTATTCGTAATGGTGCTGCGGGTGCAATTTCCGGTTCTGCTGTGGTTAAAATTATTGAAAATAATCTAAACCAACCCAATGTGATGCTCGATAAATTAACGGAGTTTGTTTCTAAAATGAAAGCGGCCACAGCGAAATAATTTCCTAACTTTATTTTAATTTAGCCATCATCTATTTGATGGCTTTTTATTTTTATTTTTTCTTTAGTTCAATATATTAAATGTGTCAAAAATTGACATCACAAAACTAATAAATAGAGAACTTTCCAAATTAAATAATTTTAATTTAGTTATATTTCCTTAGGGCGAACGCCAAACTTGTTTATGACTTGTTAATTATTATTTGTCATTTTTAACATTCAGAATTTATAATATCGTTTAAAAATTATTTATCTGTAAAAACAAAAAAATCCGAGAATATATTTATTCCCGGATTTCTTACTGCTTTCTAATCCATTAGTTCAAGCGTTAACTTGCTTATATCCTTTAAATATTAGAAGCGGTAACCCACACCAAGCATAAAGACAAATGGGTCTAAACGAGTATCAACTTTATATTGCTCGCCACCCGCTTTAAATTTAACATCCGTTTCAATATTCATCCACCATACAGAGGCGTTTAACATCCAGTTTTCATCAAGCATATAGTCCATACCTGCTTGAGCTGCAAAGCCCCAAGAGCTTGATAAATCTAAGTCTGAAAGACCAGCTGCTTTACCTGTATTATTGAATTTTTCATCAAAGAAGAAGGTATAGTTAATACCAGCACCTAAATAAGGACGCAATTTATCTTCTTTGCTACCGAAATAATACTGTGCCATTAAGGTTGGTGGTAAATGCTTAACACTTGCAATATTACCTGTTGGACCTGTACCGACTTTGTGTTCAAACGGAGTTGCCGCTAATAATTCCACACCAATATTATCGGTAATCATATAACCGAAAGTTAAACCTAATTGGGTATTATTATTTGCATCGAAATGACCTAAATTGCCAAGGCCATTAATTTTAACATCGTCGCCGCCAGCATTTGGTCTTACTGTTGCGGTACCCGCACGAAATAAAAAGTCGCCAGCTTCATGAGCAAAAGAAGCAGCTGGAGCTAAAGTTGCAGCCGCTAATACAAGCGCAGTGAGTTTTTTCATTGTCAATCCCATTCCTATGTTTATTATTTTAGCAAAAATATAGCCTATTATTAGAATCCATATTCAAATCAAGATCACATCTTTTGCTAATTTATATACAGTGCGATAAATCTGAGTTTATTATTCCATTACTGATTTTTTCTATTTTGATTTGAATCAATTTTTAATAAGTAACTATTAAAATAAAAAATGATTCTATATTTGAGGTTAATTAATATCGATTTTAAATATATATTTAAAATACATCTTTAAAGCGTGTATCTTATTCATAAAATTACGCCGATTAGTTATTCAATGCACGCATGCCTATTAACTCCCAGACTTTTCTTATCTTTCTCTACCTCTAAGCCAGATACTCAGTTACAATCACCCTCAAATTTTTATTCCGTCTGTAGATAGGAGCAGTTACATGTCCATTTCGGCCAATTCACTCTTCAGCGATAGTGTCAATTTTTTCAAAAACCAGCTGAATGGCCTATTCACCATCGTGCTATTAGCCACTGTCGTTAGCGTTATTGTTTACGCGGTACTGATCCCCAATGAACGAATGATTGGTGTCCTAGTTGAAGCCCAAAGTCAGCTCCTTGAAGCTGGCAATGCAGGGTTGCAGAACTGGGTTCTGAACTTACCAGAGGAAGAGAAAAACAGTATTCTACGTGTGTCTTTTGGTTTGATTTTATCCGTGACACTGGGTAGTTTAGTCCTGATATGTGGCGTGCTCGCTTATATTGCTGGTTTATCCCGTGGTGAGGCAATGACGGGAACTCAAGCGCTGGTCTCCTCGCTAAGTAAAGCTCCATCGATGTTCCTGCTCTTAGTCGTCTGTTCCCTCCTAATTCAATTAGGCATCACCCTCATGGTCTTACCCGGAGTTATATTGGCAATTGGCTTTTCTCTCGCCCCTGCCATTCTAATGACCGAAAAAATAAATCCATTTGGCGCGATGGGGAAAAGTTGGAAGCTAGCTTATGCAAATTGGCGAGTGGCTGTACCGATGATTTTAATCTGGATGGCAACACAAATGTTAGTGAGCGTGATCTTAAGTAATTTGCAGATTAACCATATCGTCTTAAATGGAATTTCATTTTTGGCTAACAATATGGTGGCGGCTTTTGCATTAATTTACTTTTTCCGTTTATATATGCTAACCAGCAAACAATAAAAACTAAGTTTTTATTTATCTCTTAAGGGCGTATAAGTACGCCCTTTTGTTTGCCTTTAATCTAATAATCTGTGCTCCTCATTCTGACGATCATCAACACTTTTTTGCTGTATATGCTGTTTACTTTGAATTAAACGGATTGCAAAGTAGATATCAGGCACTACTAGTAGATCATCATCTGAACGATTAATTTTATTCTGCTCTAGCCAGCGATTAAGTGATGTACGTCGCCCTGCAAGAACTAATGTGACGCCTTTAGATTTTAACGATGTGACCAGATCATTTAACGCCGAAAAAACGCTGACATCATTGTGCGTAAAACTCACCGCAGCATCGATTATTACCCATGCAGGACGTTTATGTTGACTATCAATATGCTTATTCAGTCTTTCTTTAAAATAGTTAACATTGAAATAGGTTAATGGGGAATTAAACCGATAAATCAGCACATCATCGACAGGCTGGATTTCATTATCTGGATTCATAGAATGTAGCATTCCCTGCTCATCGACACCCAATAACTGATCTGTAGGCCTAAAAATAATGCGAATAAATTGCAATAACCCTAATAACACCGCAAAGCCTACACCACTGATCAACCCGACAAGTAACACCGCACAAAGCGTAAATACGCACAGGAAAAACGCTTGTCTGTTACGCTTACGCATCGCATAAATACTGCGAAAGCTAATTAATGAAAATGTGGAGATAATCAGCACCATGCCTAATGCTGGCATAGGAATATAACCGAGCAGATCCACAGAAAATAATAAAACGACTAAAATACTTAATGCCGCCACCACGGAAACCATTTGGGTTTTTCCGCCCATCATATCATTTACTGCAGTGCGGCTACTCGCAGCACTCACGGCAAATCCTTGAGAGAGTGCCGATGCAATATTCGCAATCCCTAATGCCCTTAATTCTTGATCTGCATCCACAGCATAGCCATTCTTACTCGCAAAACTTCGAGCCGTCATCATGAAGCTCACAAAACTGATAACCGCTAAGTTTAAGGATGGTGTGACCAAGTCACGAAGCAATCCTGGTGCAAAATCAGGCGTACCAATAAAAGGCAAACCATCGCCTAAATTACCTACTGTATGGATGCCATATTGTTCAAGATTAAAAAGCATGCTCGCCCCTGTTGCTAATACCATTGCAATCAGTAACGAAGGCCACTTGCTACGCACCCGCTTGATAAAAATGGTCACCACTAAAGTGAGTGCTGCAACAATAAATGTAGGAATATGGGTTTCTGATAATGAGAGTGGGAAAGCAACAAGTCGCTCAATAAATCCTGAAGGCAAAGAATTAATACCAAAAATTTTACCTAATTGGCTGACGACAATGGTTAATGCCACGCCATTAAGTAAGCCTTGTAAAATTGGTCCAGATAAAAAATCTGCAAACATACCGAAACGGAATCTAGCGGCAATTAAACACCAGATTCCCGTCATTAAACTCATCACAATAATCAGCTGCCAGCGGATATTTTCATCGCCCATCGCCAAAGGCGCTACGGCAGCTGCGATCACTGCACAGGTTGCTGCATCAGGACCAATAATCAGTTGTTTTGATGTACCGAATAAGGCGTACATCAGCATGGGTAAAACGCACGCATACAACCCAACAATAGCATTGATCCCCATCAGTTCGGCATAGGCTATAGCAACGGGTAATGCCACTGCTGCAACGGATAGCCCCGCTTTAATATCCGGCCCCAAATCCGCCAATTGATAATTAAATAGCGTCTGCAAACCTGGCATCCAACTATATAACCTAGCCTTTATCATGGATGAAAAATCTCTAAAAATTAGCAAGTTAATTTATTATATAGACTATTTATATCCGAACTAATAAAGTTTATCTAGGAGTAAGTCAAATAAAGGTAAAATAGTGAAAATTCGATAGATTATCGCCATCAATTATGGATAAATAACCGCAAACTTTTAACAATCTCCACAAAATACGTTAAACTATTCCACTATGTTTAAGTTGAATATATTTACGTCAAGGATCTGAATCCACTGTTATGAAACAACTTATTGATTTTATTCCTCTAGTTATCTTTTTTATTGTTTACAAAAGATATGATATTTTTTATGCCAGTGGTGCCTTAATGGTCACGACGCCTCTTGCTTTACTGGCGACTTACCTTATTTATAAGAAAGTCGAAAAAGTGGCTAAAATTACCTGTGTCATTGTTATGGCATTTGCAGCATTAACGCTTATTTTCCATAGCGATGCATTTATTAAATGGAAAGTGACCATTATTTATGGTCTGTTCGCGTTAGCATTATTAATTAGCCAGTGGTTCACTAAAAAGCCGATTATTCAAAGGATGCTGGGCAGTAATCAAGAAATTAAGCTAGACGATAGTTACTGGTTAAAATTGAATACTGCGTGGGCGATATTTTTTATCGCATGTTCAGGGATTAATATTTATGTCGCATTTTGGATGGCTCAAGATGTCTGGGTAAACTTTAAAGTCTTCGGACTAACCGCAGCAACTTTAATTTTTACTATTCTCAGTGTGGTGTATATTTTCAAACATATGATTAAAGAACCCCATACGGAGAAGCCTGAAGAGTAATAAACTCTTTTGGATTATCAACCATATAAATAAGCTGCGCATTGTCGCAGCTTTTTTTTTTACCTATCGTTGTGATTTGTTACAAATCATCGTGACTGAATGTATCCTTGTAGTTTACTATGCTAACGATTGTTTGCTATAAACAGCAATGAATCATAGTCATTATTTAATTTTAACAAAGAGTTGGATATGCAATTACCTAACGGTGAACTAGTTTTACGTACTTTAGCTATGCCTTCAGATACGAATGCGAATGGCGATATTTTTGGTGGTTGGCTAATGTCTCAAATGGACATTGGTGGTGCTATTTTAGCAAAAGAGATTGCTTTAGGTCGCGTAGTTACAGTAGCAGTCAATGGTATTAAATTTCAAAAGCCTGTTGCTGTGGGTGATGTGGTTTGCTGCTATGCTCGCTGTTTAAAAACAGGTAAAAGCTCAATCACCATCAATATTGAAGTATGGGTAAAGAAGGTAGCAACTCATCCAGTAGGTCAACGTTATCAAGCGACGGATGCAGTGTTTACCTATGTTGCGGTAAACGATGATAATACCCCTCGTCCATTACCTGAAGGTAAGCAGCATTTTGAATTAGAAAGTTCAGAGTCATAATTTCTTAGTGACATCGAAATGTTTTCTATAAAAATGGCGCTAACCTAAGCGCCATTTTTATTAATTTTTTATAGTAAATTATACTTGCTTCACCGAACCATCAATATTGAAATGGATTTCTGTCACATACCCTTTAGCAGGGAGTTTTTCATAACGCCAGCGATTCATAGCGCGTTTAACATCCCGCTCAAAAAGCCCTTTCGGGGATGTTTCAACAAATTCAACATTCTGCACTCGGCCATCTTCATCGATATCATAACGTACTTTGACATAACCATTTTTACCTAAGCGACGAGCACGGTCTGGATATTCAGGTAATTGTTTATTCAGCGCTTTTGGCCCACGACTACCTTGAGTCTGACTTGCCACTGGTGACGTATTTTTAGCTGTAGTATCTCCAACCTTATTAGTTAACTCTTTATTTGTTGGCTCTTGATTCGATGAGGAAGAATTATTCATCGCCAATTTTTTCTCAACAGGCTTTTGCTCTTCTTTAATTTTTTTCTGTTCTTTTTTAGGTTCTTTCTTCGGTTCCGGTTTTTTCTTTACTTCCGGCTTTTTCTGAGGGAGAGCAATCACGGGTTCTACAACAGGTTCAATGACCGGTTCGGGTTCTGGCTCAACAACTGGTTCCGGTTCTGAGGATGTTTCCACTGGAGTTTCTGCCGCAGGCTCAGCAAACGAGAGCATCGCTATCGAGATAGGTTCCTCGGGTTGAGGAAATTTAGGTTGATTAAAAATCCATGCCATCGCTAAGCCGGCATGAATTGATAATGAGATACCAATGATGACAACGAGTCTGATCCCACGCATATGTAATTTTTACCCTACAGCTGTTTACTTATCGAATATGACTGATAGTTTAAATGCAAATAGCAATCATATTCAATAAGGTTTAGCGATCAAAGTGAAAAATGTGAGTAAAAACGTGAATATCCTTACTCAATCCACTGGCTGAACAGCAAAGAATGACGACGTCGATAGATATCGAGTTTACGGATCGTATAAATGTGCATATTACGGCGAGAGTGACTTTCTAACCAACGGCGACGTCTGCGAACAACTTGTCTTAGCATTCTCCAACGACCCACTTCTTGCCTGCTGCGTCTCATTTCTTTAATCCTTATCCTATGAATAATCGTGATGGCGAAATATTATATTCCTTTACTCAAGAGAACCAAGCAGAACTTTTAATACTAATACACCTTTGCAAGATCAAAAATCTCATTGTTATTACGCTGAGCAATTATCATTAATTGCGTTTTTATTTATTTATCAGAGTTTTTATTCAGTGTTTTTGCTAAATTCTGGTATGTTTAGTCTTAGTCTATATTTAATAAGACATATTTTCGTTTTATGACACTTTTTTCTCTCTGTCCGTGAGGCTTGTTATCAATTATGGCAACCGTCTACACCTTAATGAGTTGGCTCCTGTTTTTCCTATATTGGTTGATTGTTGCAGCAGTAACCGTTCGTATTCTGGTCACCAGAAGACCGGTAACGTCGGCAATGACTTGGCTGCTAATTATTTATATCCTGCCTTTAGTGGGAATTATCGCGTATGCCGCTTTTGGGGAGTTACACCTAGGACGACGTCGCATTGATAAAGCTCACCAAATGTGGCCTTCTGTCGCCACATGGCTCGAAAACTTGCGTCATTCCAAACATATTTTTGCCAATGATAATAGCCCCGTTGCCGAGCCATTATTCCAGCTATGTGAGAAACGCCAAGGAATTGCCGGAGTAAAAGGTAATCGTATCCAGCTATTGACCACCAGCGAAGATTCATTAAAAGCAATTGCTAATGATATCAATAATGCACAGAACTCCATCGAAATGGTGTTTTATATTTGGCAACCAGGCGGGTTAGTCGATGAAGTGACTGAAGCCTTATTGAATGCTGCTAAACGCGGAGTTAAATGCCGTATTATGGTTGACTCTGCTGGTAGCTGGCATTTTTTCCGCAGTGATTATCCAGACAAAATGCGGGCGGCAGGTATAGAGTTTGTTGAATCATTAAAAGTTAATCTGATGCGTTTTTTCTTACGCCGTATGGATTTACGTCAACACCGTAAAATTGTGATCATCGATAACTATATCTCTTATACCGGCAGTATGAACATGGTGGATCCTCGCTATTTTAAGCAAGACTCCGGTGTTGGAGAATGGATAGATATTTTAGTGAGAATGGAAGGTCCCGTCAGTACTACGCTGGGTATTGTGTATGCTTTTGACTGGGAAATGGAAACCGGAAAGCGTCTGCTCCCTCCTCCACCTGATTCCAATGTTATGCCATTTGAGCAGGATAACGGTCACACCACCCAAATGATTGCATCGGGCCCTGGTTTCCCAGATGACTTAATCCAACAATCATTAATGACCGCCATGTTTTCCGCGCGTAAGCAGCTGATCATGACTACCCCGTACTTTGTTCCTAGCGACGACTTGCTGCATGCTATCTGTACCGCAGCAATGCGAGGTGTTGATGTCAGTATAATTATGCCTCGCCACAATGATTCATTCCTCGTTCGCTGGGCAAGCCGCTCTTTCTACACCGAGTTACTGGAAGCTGGCGTTAAAATTTATCAATTTGAAGATGGTTTACTCCATACCAAGAGTGTATCCGTAGATGGTGAACTCAGTTTAGTCGGTTCAGTAAACCTTGATATGCGCAGCCTATGGCTAAATTTTGAAATTACAGTGGTCATCGATGATAAAAGTTTTGGTAGCGATCTGACGCTGGTTCAGTATGATTATATGGCGCGCTCTACCCGCTTAGAGATTGAAGAATGGGAACAACGTCCTTTCTGGAACCGTGTTGTTGAGCGCCTCTGTTACTTCTTTAGTCCATTATTGTAGTTTTGCTTTTTAGGGAAAAGTCATGAGCCACACACCCAATATCAATCTGATCGATGAAGATGAAATCATCGAAATTGCCTATGACCTTTTCCTTGAAGGCGCAATGGACAATCTTGAGCCCGCTGATCAAGTTATTTTTGCTTTACAATTTGAAGAATGTGGTGCAGCTGAAGTCGTGCCTTTCAGTCAAAACTGGCATATCCTTGCGACTCAAGGCTTACCTTTAGAGCAAATGAGTGAAATCATCATTGGACTAGCCAAAAGTCCTGAAGATGATATTGAAGATATTTTTGCACGTATTCTGATCAGCCGAAATCCTCAACATCCTTTCCAGCATATTGAATGGAAACAGTAAAAATCACCTTGCTGTTCTAAACGAGAAAAAGGACCTGCATAGGTCCTTTTTCCATTTCTACAGATTAAAAATTATAAAGGATCAATTTTTAAGCAAGAAACCCCATGCTTGAAGCTTCCCTCCAACAATGGCCGGGTTCTTCCACACTCTTCATCTGCAATTGGGCAACGAGTACGAAATACACAACCTGATGGTGGATTGATCGGTGAAGGTAATTCCCCTTCCAATAACTCAATTTGCTTATTTTTTTCTTTATCAGGATCGGGAACAGGAACAGCTGACATCAGTGCTCGTGTATAAGGATGTAGCGGATTGTTATACACCTCATCATAAGTACCTAACTCAACTGCATGCCCCAAATACATGACTAACACGCGGTCAGAGATATGCTTAACAACCGCAAGGTCATGGGCAATAAAAATCAGCGATAACTTCATTTCCCGCTGTAATTCTTGTAGTAAATTCACAACTTGCGCCTGAATTGATACATCCAAGGCTGAAACTGGCTCATCGCATATCACCAACTTAGGTTCCAAAATTAATGCACGAGCAATCCCAATTCGCTGACATTGTCCCCCCGAAAACTCATGAGGATAACGGTTGATCAAGTTTGGCAGTAATCCTACCTTCATCATCATGTTTTTCACTTTTTCAGTGATTTGTTTCTGGGGCATTTTGGGATGATAGGTTTTGAGTGGCTCGGCAATAATATCGCCAATCGTCATGCGTGGGTTTAACGATGCAAGCGGATCTTGAAATATCATCTGAATATCATTGCGTACATTGCGCCACTGCTTATCATTCATCGATAATAGATCTTGCCCCAACCAAGTCACCGTACCACCAGTGGCTTTGACTAATCCAATAATTGCTCTCGCAAACGTCGATTTACCGCACCCAGATTCCCCGACTACGCCCAAGGTTTCCCCTTCATATAAACGAAGCGTTACCCCGTCGACGGCTTTGAGGCTTTTATCTGGTTGCCAAAACCATTGTTTTTTATCTCGTATTGAAAAGTGAACTTTTAAATCATTCACTTCTAGCAGAACCTGCCTATTTTTTTGATCGGTCATACTAACTCCTCCACAGGCTTAAAGCAGGCACGCAAACGAGATTGAGCAAACGCAGATAATTGCGGCTCCTGATCCATACAAGTTTGATTGGCATATTGGCAACGAGGTGAGAATGGACAGCCTTTAGGTAATCTTAATAAATTAGGGGGATTACCTGGAATCGTCGCCAAGTTATCATCATCCCCATCCAACCGAGGCACAGCCGCAAGTAACCCTAATGAATACGGATGAGATGGCCGATAGAAAATATCTCGGGCACTCCCATATTCCATCGTTCGGCCGGCATACATCACCAACACCTTGTCACAAACACCCGCAACAACTCCCAAGTCATGGGTGATTAAGATAATTGCCGTATCAAATTCTCGTTTCAGTTCATTAAGTAACGTCATAATCTGCGCTTGAACCGTCACATCTAACGCGGTTGTTGGTTCATCGGCGATCAATAATTTAGGCTGGCATAATAACGCCATTGCAATCATAACTCTTTGGCGCATTCCTCCTGAAAATTCATGAGGGTACATATTCATCCGATTACGGGCTTCTGGCATTTTTACCGCATCAAGCATACGTACTGATTCATCAAAAGCCTGTTTTCTGCTCATCCCTTTGTGTAGCATTAACACTTCAGAAAGCTGAATACCAATTTTTAAGTATGGATTGAGCGACGTCATTGGATCCTGAAAAATCATGGCGATTTCTTCAGCACGCATCCGATTAAGGGCTTTTTCCTTTAAATTTAAAATTTCACGGCCATTAAAGACAGCGGAACCGCCGATCCGTCCATTTTTTGCCAATAATCCCATCAATGCAAAAGCAGTTTGTGATTTTCCTGAACCCGATTCCCCAACAATCCCCAAGGTTTCCCCAGCACTAAGTTCAAAATTGAGTTTATTTACTGCGGTTACATCACCATCTTGGGTCGTAAAACTGACATTTAAGTCTTTGACCGATAACAGAGGGCTACTGAATGTTGAATTTTGCATATTTCATCCCTCTAGCGGTCTTTCGGGTCGAGGGCATCACGTAAGCCATCGCCGATAAAGTTAAAACAAAACAGTGTCACCACTAAGAATCCTGCGGGTATTAACAGCAGCCATGGTGTCACTTCCATTGAGTTAGCACCATCGCTAAGTAATGCTCCCCAGCTACTCAGAGGCTCTTGAGTTCCTAGTCCCAAAAAGCTTAAGAATGATTCAAATAAGATCATGCTAGGCACTAATAACGATGCATAAACCACGACGACACCTAATACGTTGGGAACAATATGACGTAAAATAATATGTCGTGTACTTACACCACACACTAATGCCGCTTCAATAAATTCTTTACGCTTTAAACCTAGTGTCTGACCCCGAACGATACGCGCCATATCGAGCCATGACACCATCCCAATTGCGACGAAAATGAGTAGAATATTGGTTCCGAACAGTGT
This sequence comes from Providencia rustigianii DSM 4541, assembly GCF_000156395.1. Taxonomy (GTDB): domain Bacteria; phylum Pseudomonadota; class Gammaproteobacteria; order Enterobacterales; family Enterobacteriaceae; genus Providencia; species Providencia rustigianii. The sequence goes on along the minus strand of NZ_GG703817.1, from coordinate 297,699 downwards.
CACTAATAAAATGACAAAGAACATAAATGGGAAGGAATTTAAGATCTCCAGTAATCGCATCATAATGGAGTCAACTTTCCCGCCTACATAACCAGCCAGCGAGCCATATAATGTTCCTACCACGACCGCCACCAATGCTGCCGCCACACCGACCATCAATGAGATCCGTCCACCAATCGCAACACGGACTAGCAAATCTCGACCCGAGGCATCGGTACCAAAATAATGCCCCGTCGCCATATCTGGTGGCATGGACATCATTTCCCAATCCGTATCGTCATACAAAAATGGCGATAACATGGGAGCAAAAATAACGAATAATGTAATGCAAAATAGCAGGCATAAACTAAAAATTGCAGCTCGGTTATGGATAAACCGGCGTCTCGCATCTTGCCAGAGGCTACGTCCTTCAATATCCAATTGCTCAGAAAAGTTTTCCAGAGCTTCACTATTTTTTTTATTTAATAACATAGTGCTCCTCCGGTTTAATAACGAATTTTAGGATCAATAACGGCATACAACACATCCACAATCGCATTAAAAGCAATCGTCAGTACGCCCACTAAAATGGTTAAGCTCAATACTAATGAATAGTCACGATTAAGCGCACCATTGACAAAGAGCTGTCCAATACCCGGTAATCCAAAAATTGTTTCAATCACCATTGAACCAGTAATGATCCCGACAAATGCAGGTCCCATGTACGATAAAACAGGTAATAATGCAGGCTTCAAAGCATGGCGTAAAATGATAGTGCGTAGCGGTAAACCTTTCGCTCTCGCCGTACGGATAAAGTTAGAGTGCATAACTTCAATCATTGAACCACGCGTAATACGGGAGATACTGGCGATATAAGCGAGCGACAATGCCACCATCGGCAAAATCATATGCGTTAAATTACCGCCATCCCAACCTCCACCGGGGAGCCATTTCAAATGAATAGCAAAAATCAGCACCAATAACGGTGCAACAACAAAGCTTGGGATGACAACCCCCGTCATGGCAAATCCCATGACTGTAAAATCCCATTTCGTATTTTGATTTAATGCCGCAATCACCCCTGCAGAAACCCCAAAGAGCACAGCGACGACAAATGCTGTGGCACCAAGTTTTGCTGATACAGGGAAGGCTTTTGCAACTAACTCATTGACACTATAATCTTTATATTTAAAAGAGGGACCAAAATCCCCTTTAGAAAGCTGAACCAAATAGTTGAAATATTGCTTATACATTGGGTCATTCAGGTGATATTTCGCCTCAATGTTCGCCATGACTTCAGGAGGCAGTTTTCGTTCTCCTGTGAAAGGGCTTCCCGGTGCTAATCTCATCATAAAAAATGAGATAGTGATAAGAATCAACAGGGTCGGAATTGCCTCAAGCAAACGACGCACAATAAATTTAAACATTGCCCTTTCCTACTTCATACGCCAAGTTGGCAAATGGCGGGCTAGCATTCAGCCCGCCTGTTGTAATTAATGTTTGATGATATACAGATCTTTTGTATGCAAGTTATCTAATGGATCTTTACCCGTGTATCCACCCACATATGGCTTCACTAAGCGGGTATTTACATAGTAATAAAGAGGAACGATACCGGAATCTTTATCTAAGATTTTTTCTGCTTGTTGATACAGTGCAGCACGTTCTTCATCCGTTTTGACCTGTAAGGTTTTTTTCATGGCGGCATCGAAGTCTTTATTTTTATAATGCACGGTATTATTACTGCTATAAGACAACAACATATTTAAGAATGAGGATGGTTCATTATAATCCGCACACCAGCCTGCTCGCGCAACATCATAAGCACCTTGGTGACGGCTATCTAAGAAAGTTTTCCATTCTTGGTTTTCCAATTTAACTTCAGCGCCAATATTTTTCTTCCACATGGAGGACGCCGCGATAGCAATGCGTTTATGCAAATCGGATGTATTATATAATAAGTTAAATTTCAATGGATTAGATTTGTTATAGCCCGCTTCTTCTAATAATTTCTTTGCCTTTTCGTTACGTTGTTCTTGGGTCATATTGGCATACCAATCCGGTTTTTCTGCTTTCATGCCGCTCGTAAATGGCGGAGTGAAACCATAAGCGGGAATATCTCCCTGCGCTTTAACTTTATAGGTAATGGTATCTCTATCCATAGAAAGCTTTAATGCTTCTCTGACTCTTGGGTCATTAAATGGCGGTTTTTCGTTATTAATTTCATAGTAGTACGTACATAAGTATGGGCTGACTTTCAGCTCTTTTGGCATGTTTTGTTGTAAGCTTTTAAACTGCTCAATCGGTAAATTACTATAAGTCATGTCAATTTCACCGCTACGATAACGGTTAACATCCGTCACCTCTGATGAAATTGGCAAGAATGTCACTTGTTCGATAACTGTATTTCCATTGTCCCAATATGTTGGGCTGCGCTCTAATACAATACGTTCATTCACCGTCCAATCTTTCAGCTTATATGCACCATTACCCACAAAATTTGCGGGCTGAGTCCATTTAGCGCCATGTTGCTCAATGGCTTTTTTATTGACTGGGGACATCGATGAGTGAGCTAATAATTTTGGAATGTAAGGGACGGCTTCACTCAATGTAATCACGAGCGTTTTGTCATCTAGCGCTTTTACACCTAATTCTTCAGGCTTCTTTTTGCCTGCAATAACGTCATCAACATTTTTAATATGAGCATATTGTAAATAGCTCGCATACGGAGATGCTGTATCTGGAGAAGCTAAGCGTTGCCAGCTATACACAAAATCTTGAGCAGTAACGGGATCACCATTAGACCATTTGGCACCATCGCGAATTTTAAATGTCCATTCCGTAAAATCTTTGTTATCCCAACTCACTGCGGATCCCGGTAAAATCTCCCCATTAGGTCCAATAATCGTAATCCCTTCCAAAAGATCTCTTGCGAGTGCAGATTCAGGAACCCCTTCAATTTTATGAGGATCAAGGGATTGAGGCTCAGAACCATTATTTCTTACTAGCATTTGTTTATTAGACAGTTCAACCCCAGCAGGAACAACCGCGGCATAACTGGTTGCCATCGTTGTCGCGAGCAATCCAGCGGCAACGCTTAAAGCAACAAAGGATTTATTCAATAATTTGCTCATTATTTTGGTTACTCCCATACTCTTGTTTTGGTTGTGTTGTGGATATTTCTGTTTACTTTGTAAGTAAACAGTTATTGTGTTTATTTAGATATTATTAATTAGTTGTGCTTATATATAACCGCTTAATATCCATATGATCAAGGGGGTCATTTCCTTTAAATCCTGCGATTGTGGGTTTGATCATTCTTGCACTCACTCGATAATAAACAGGCACTATCGCAGAGTCTTGATCTAATAAGGATTCAGCTTGTTGGTAAATTTTTTGGCGTTCAGTATCATTAGGCGCGGTTAAAGCTTCGAGTAGTAATTTATCGAAAGCTTTGTTTTGATAAAAACCGGTATTATTACTGTTTTCCGATAGCATCATATTTAAGAAGGAAGACGGTTCATTATAGTCTGCACACCATGTAGCTCTCGCCACTTGATAGTTTCCTTCATGACGATTTTGTAGCGTCGTTTTCCATTCTTGATTCTGTAGAGTGACCTCTGCGCCGATATTTTTTTTCCACATAGATGCGGCAACAATAGCTTGCTGTTTATTTTGATCAGAAGTGTTGTATAACAAATTAAATTTTAATGGATTCTGTGGTGTGTATCCTGCATCAGCGAGTAATTGTTTTGCACGCTGGTAACGTTGTTGCGCCGATAATTTTGTCCACTCGGGTAGAGCAAAATTACCATTATTAATAAAAGTAGGTGTAAAGCCATACGCGACTGTTTGTCCCTGATTGATGATTTTATGAGTAATTGTTTCACGGTCTAAACCCAATTTAATCGCTTCTCTAACTCGAGGATCGGTAAACGGCGCTTTTTGGTTATTAATTTCATAATAGAAAGTACAAAGATATGGGCGAACATAGAGCTCTTTCGGTTTCTCAGCGAGCATTTTTTGATATAAATTAGGCGGAATAGCAGAATTACTAATATCAATTTCACCACTACGATAACGGTTATTATCGCTGACTTCCGATGTTATCGCTAAAAAGGTCGCATGATCAATTTGAGTCTGTTGATTATTCCAATAGAGAGGATTGCGCTTTACAACGATTCTTTCATTCACAGTCCACTCATCCAATATATACGCGCCATTGCCAACAAAATTTCCGGGTTGAGTCCATTTATCGCCATATTTTTCAATGGATTTTCGATTAACTGGCTTCATCGATGTATGAGACAGCATATCGATAAAATAAGGTACCGGATGACTAAGAGTAACCTGTAACGTCTGATTATTTAGCGCTTTCACGCCTAAGGACTCTTTTGGTTTGTTACCTTTTAAAATCTCATCCGCGTTTTCAATATAAGCATTTTGTAGATAACTCGAGTACGGAGAGCCTGTTTTGGGGTCAGCTAACCTTTGCCAGCTATATACAAAATCCTCTGCAACGACCGGAGTTCCATCACTCCATTTCGCTCCATTTCTTAATTTAAATGTCCATACCGTATAATTTTGATGTTCCCAACTCGTTGCCATTCCCGCGACAGGCTGGCCATTTATATCGTCATATACCAGCCCCTCTAACAAATTTAAAATAATATTCCCTTCAGGAACACCTTCTACTTTATGGGGATCAAGAGAAGTTACTTCAGAGCCATTATTGATGGTGATGGACTGTAGCGTTTTATCAACTTTTAAAGTTTCGGCTGCGTGAGCTGAGGTGAGAAATGAAATGGCTAAATAAGAAAGTAGACTGAATTTTGTGGTTAACTTCATCGTAGCTCCTTTCTGGGATAAGGGGATAGCTGTCTCACTTTATTACAGGCGATGAAAAACTCATAAACAGAACTTCATGGTCAGAACATAGACAATTCAACGCCCCATTCCGCTATGAGCTCCCGTGAACAACCAATAAAAAACATACAATTTATTAACATTTTTTGATTTATTTGTTTATTTTTTAAAAGTAAATTGAGGTTAGAATTTATTTTTATTTTAATAAAACAATTGGATAGAGTTTTTATTATAAAATACAGATAATCAGCTCAATCTTCATAATCCAAACATATCATTAACAATCAGTGATGAGAATAGTGAATAAATTTACGCAGCTCACAATTCCTTACTTTTTTCGCCTAATTTTGTAAATTATGCGACATATAATCACAAAAAAAATTCATCCCAATAGTGAACTATTTGGGCTATGTACTTTGGTTTAATAGGTGGAAGATTTTATAACGTCGAGAAGAGGATGGTTTATTGAAGCAAAGAAGAAAAGCAGCCGCATAAAGATAGCGGCTTACTTCAATCGATTATAAAAGGCCTGGGAATATCGCTTTCACGCCAGTCACTGCAATTTCAATACCTAGGGACATTAATAGCAAGCCCATAATACGAGTAATAACGTTAATGCCTGTTTGCCCCAGATAACGCACCAACAGTGAGGCAGAACGGAACAATAACCAGCAACAAAAAGCGAATAAAATACTGGTTAATGCTAGTCCAAGAAAATTTTGCCAGCCAGTCCATCTAGAAGACCAAACAATACAGGAACTGATCGCACCAGGTCCAGCCATCAATGGGAGTGCTAATGGGACAACACCAATACTGTCTCTTATTGCTGTTTCTGTTTTTTCTTGTTTATTTTGTTTATCTTCCCCAATCTTACCGCTAATCATCGATAACGCGATGGTCACAATCAAGATTCCGCCCGCAATCCGGAATGAATCAATTGAAATACCAAAAAGTTGCAATATAGAGTCACCAACAAGTAGTGAAGTACATAAAATAATCGCCACTGAGGTATTAGCGATGGTATTGGTTCTATTGCGACTCGCATTCGTTTGATAGTTCGTCATACTAATAAACACAGGCAAGATGCCAACTGGGTTTACCAACGCAAATAGACCAATAAAAAATTTAATATAGCCTGATAAATCAAGTAATGTTGCGCTCACCCATTAATATCCTCATAAAATGCTTAAATACGACATGGTCATCCCTTCTTATTTTATCACTGAACCAATTAAATTCCTTAGAGAAAGAATCATTTTGTGCGTGTTACTGACATTATTTATTTCAACTGCACACAATCGATAAAAATTAGTTATTTCTTCACCATTTTTTATCGATAAATTAATCAATTTTTCATAAATCTCTCAATACAGAAAAACAGGCATGCTGAATGGTGTCAGCATGCAATATTTGTGATTTAGATCACTTTATAAAATTCCTTTTTTGCTAATCTACACTTAAGAAATCGATAAGTTAGTTTATCCGTGCTTTTACTTTTAGAGCTATTTAGTTGAGATTTATAAGCCAATCGGCAGTGAAGTAAGGACTTATTGCTAAGTTTATCTATACTTTTGTTTTGGGTGGTCTTATTACAATAGTTTTTTATAGATAATTTGCTCATTGGCTTAAAAATTTTAACTTTATCAGGAGTAATCTATGTCCGTAACTAATGTTACTGAACTCAATGAACTTGTTGCTCGAGTCAAAAAAGCACAACGTGAATTTGCCAACTTCTCTCAAGAGAAAGTGGATAGAATCTTCCGTGCCGCTGCACTAGCAGCTGCCGATGCGCGTATTCCATTAGCAAAACTGGCTGTTGAAGAGTCTGGAATGGGAATTGTGGAAGATAAAGTGATTAAAAACCACTTTGCTTCGGAATATATTTATAACGCTTATAAGGATGAAAAAACCTGCGGTATACTTTCTGAAGATCCAACTTTTGGTACAATTACCATCGCCGAACCTATCGGGATTATTTGTGGTATCGTGCCAACAACTAACCCAACCTCAACGGCTATCTTTAAGTCATTAATTAGCTTAAAAACACGTAACGCAATTATTTTCTCTCCGCATCCTCGTGCAAAAATTGCCACCAACCGTGCCGCTGAAATTGTCTTGAATGCCGCGATTGCCGCTGGTGCGCCAAAAGATATTATCGGCTGGATTGATTCCCCTTCAGTGGAGTTATCCAATGCCCTGATGCACCATCCTGACATTAATCTGATTTTAGCCACTGGTGGACCGGGTATGGTAAAAGCTGCCTACAGTTCAGGTAAACCGGCTATTGGCGTGGGTGCAGGTAATACCCCTGTTGTTATCGATGAAACTGCTGATATTAAACGTGCTGTTGCATCAATCTTAATGTCAAAAACTTTCGATAACGGTGTAATTTGCGCATCTGAACAATCAGTTGTCGTCGTTGATGCTGTTTATGACCAAGTTCGTGAACGTTTCTCTAACCACGGTGGCTATCTGCTACAAGGCAAAGAACTTAAAGCCGTACAAAATATCATCCTTAAAGATGGTAATTTAAATGCTGCTATTGTTGGCCAACCTGCATTTAAAATTGCAGAAATGGCAGGTGTTATCGTTCCCGAGACAACCAAAATCCTGATTGGTGAAGTCAAAGCCATCGATGAATCAGAACCTTTTGCTCATGAAAAACTGTCTCCATTGTTAGCAATGTACCGCGCAAAAAACTTTGAAGATGCAGTTGAAAAAGCTGAACAACTCGTTGAAATGGGTGGTATTGGTCATACGTCTTGCCTATATACCGACCAAGATAACCAACATGAACGCGTCAGCTATTTCGGCGAAAAAATGAAAACCGCCCGTATATTGATTAATACTCCAGCATCTCAAGGGGGTATCGGTGACCTCTATAACTTTAAACTGGCACCATCGTTAACCCTCGGTTGTGGTTCTTGGGGTGGTAACTCCATCTCTGAAAACGTAGGACCAAAACATTTAATCAATAAGAAAACGGTCGCGAAAAGAGCTGAAAATATGTTATGGCATAAACTTCCTAACTCAATCTATTTCCGCCGTGGATGCCTCCCTATTGCGTTAGAGGAAATTGCCACTGACGGAGCAAAACGAGTCTTTATCGTTACTGATAGCTATTTATTCAATAATGGTTATGTCGATGAAATTGTCGATGTTCTGAAAAAACATCACATTGAAACTGACGTATTCTTTGAAGTTGAAGCGGATCCAACATTATCGGTTGTCCGTAAAGGCGCAGCTCAGATGCAAGCTTTCCAACCTGATGTCATTATCGCATTAGGTGGTGGCTCTCCAATGGATGCAGCAAAAATCATGTGGGTTATGTATGAACATCCAGAAACCCACTTTGAAGAATTAGCGTTACGCTTTATGGATATTCGTAAACGTATTCATAAATTCCCGAAAATGGGCGTAAAAGCGAAGTTAGTTGCTGTCACCACGACATCGGGTACAGGTTCTGAAGTTACACCATTTGCGGTTGTAACTGATGATAAAACAGGCCAAAAATATCCATTAGCTGATTATGCATTAACGCCAAACATGGCAATTGTTGATGCTAACTTAGTCATGAATATGCCAAAATCTTTAACCGCCTTTGGTGGTTTGGATGCTGTCACCCATGCACTAGAATCTTATGTTTCTGTACTAGCAAATGAATTCTCTGATGGACAAGCACTGAAGGCACTAAGTTTACTGAAAGACTTCCTGCCAGCTAGCTATCATGAAGGTGCTAAAAATCCAGTTGCCAGAGAGCGCGTACATAATGCGGCAACCTTAGCAGGTATTGCGTTTGCGAACGCCTTCTTGGGTGTATGCCACTCAATGGCTCATAAATTAGGTTCTGAGTTCCACATTCCACACGGTTTAGCAAATGCGTTATTAATCTGTAACGTTATCCGCTTTAATGCGAATGATAACCCAACTAAGCAAACTGCATTTAGCCAATATGACCGCCCACAAGCACGCCGCCAATATGCTGAAATTGCAGATCATCTTGGTCTATCAAAAGCAGGCGACCGTACTGGTGCTAAAATTGAGCGTCTCTTGGAGTGGTTAGAAAGTATGAAAGCAGATTTAGGTATTCCTAAATCTATCCGTGAAGCGGGTGTTGCCGAAGCAGACTTCCTAGCACGTTTAGACAAGTTATCTGAAGATGCGTTCGATGACCAATGTACTGGTGCGAACCCTCGTTATCCACTGATTTCAGAAATTAAACAGCTGTTACTGGATTCTTACTACGGTCGCGAATTTTCTGAGCCAAGCGTTGCTTCAACAGCGCCAAAAGCAGAAAAGAAAGTCACTAAAAAATAAACTGGTATTTCTTGGTGATTTAGCCAACTAACCCGTTATAAGGCTTCAATAGTGTTGGATCTTTTTCCAATGTCTATTGGAGCCTTTTTATTAATAATTAGCCACTAATCCTTATCTGATCCTCATTTATCAGTAAGGATCAAATAGATAATTCAATTTATACTGATGTCAGGACTATCAAACTTTCTTTATCAATGAGAAGAGGTAGTATGAAAAAACTGACTCAACTTATCTTCACTATACCGCTCCTAGCTGCTAACTTTGCTGCCCATAGTGCGGGCTTACATTTAGAACAGACACGGTTAATCATTAATAACGCCAATTCTGATACAACTTTTACTGTCGTCAATGACGATAGTTTTCCCTATTTAATTCAAGCTACTGTAACGAATACTATTGAGGGTGAAAAATCCTCGCATGTTGAAGTCAATCCACCTTTATTTGGGCTGGATGCAAACAGTAAATTTAGTCCTCAAGTATTATTAAAAGAAAAGAATAAACTACCTGCGGATACTGAATCACTATTTTTTCTCAGTACTCGTGCGATACCCGCTCATAAGCGCTCCAACGACCGTAGTAAGAATAACAAGCAGACAATTACCATGAATATCATTATTAAGGTAATCTACCGCCCAAGCCACTTAGCGGTTCCTAATAACCAAATATTCCAGAAAGTGACACTAAGTAAGAAAGATGCTCAGTGGCAATTTGATAATCCTACTCCCTATTATGTCACGTTGGTAAAAATTAAATTAAACCAGCATGACTACGGAAATAGTTTAATTTTGCCCCCTTTGAGTAGAATGCCCCTCTCAGAGGCTCCTCGTAATATCACCCATGCAAGTTGGCAAGTAGTCAATGACTATGGGGGGCTATCTAAAGTTTTGACATATCCGGTATCTGCTGGAAACAATCAATAAGATATAACCTAATCCTCATAGATTATTCTTTAATCTCACTAAAAAATGAATGAGTAAAATAAAACCGAATAGCTTCATATCACTATTATTTGTTAGAAAAACTCATGAACTAAAGATAAATACACCTTTATAAAGAAAAAGTAAGTGAACTCATAAAAAGAAAACCCCATGTTAAAGGCATGGGGTTTATCATAAATTGATGTCACCATTATTCTAGTATTTAACACTGTTCGACTATCTAGTGCGACAAATCAAGTTTTTAATTTAAATCATTAATTTACTTTTTCTGACAAAATCACCCATATTGCGTGATATTAGCATTAGTAAATTATTTGGTTTATTAATATTAATCAGCCATTAATTGAAATTGATGGGCTTTTTTTGAATAATGCCACTATTCATTAACTGTGCTTGTTTTATGGCATCAGAGTAATGTTTTCGGCAAACTGAAATATACTTTTCATTACCGCCGATATCGACCTGCGCTCCTTCATACATTGGGATCCCATCACTACCAATACGTAAAACTTTATTCGCCTTACGCCCACAATAGCAGACCGTTTTAAGCTCAACGAGCTTATCAGCCCACGCTAATAAATACTGACTTCCAGCAAATAGCTCTCCGGAAAAATCTGTACGTAGCCCATAACATAAGATAGGAATATCGACATTATCGACGACATCACATAACTGCTCCACCTGTAATTTGGTAAGAAATTGACACTCATCAATTAACACACAATTCACTTTTTGCGCGCTGTTTTCTTTTTTGATAATGTCAGCCATATCCGTTGTGGGCGAAAATAATAACGCATCTGCTGATAAGCCAATTCGAGAAGAGACTTTTCCATGACTAAAGCGATTGTCAATTTCTGCAGTAAAAATAAGTGTGCGCATACCACGTTCATGGTAGTTATATGAAGACTGCAATAATGCTGTTGACTTACCTGCGTTCATCGCAGAATAATAAAAATATAGCTGTGCCATCTGGCTATTCCCTAAAAATAATATTCGTAAATACTTTATCATAAAGGCATTTTAAGATTAACCCTAACTCTGCATTTACAGTCAATCATACAAAACTGTTCTCCACTACTATGTTAAATTAGACGATAAATTTAACGCAATCTATGAGTTAAATACAATAAATTCCTATTTGATATTATCCTCAGTAGGTATAATCCGTAGCACGTATTGCTAATTAACTGTATCAAAAAAAGAAAATTTAAGTTAAAGGTTTCTCTTTTATTCCTCTGCATCCAAAAGTGAAACTGTTTGTTATGTGTATTAATATAAAAGCTAGAGGGTGTTTCTAATTACCTTTTTCCATTAATTCTGTTATTGATAATAGAGCTATTTATAATAGTGAAAATTTTTATATTTCCCTTGTAAAAAAATTGCATTCGTTAAAGATAACTTTTAAACTAAGAAGGTAATTTAGCTATTGCAGAATTTAAAATAGCACTCTATTATTACTGTACACATGCCAACATATAAAATTGAGACCAGGAAAATGAGCGAATCATTAAAAGCATTAAATAACATCCGTACTCTTCGTGCTCAAGCTCGCGAAGTTACTTTAGAGTCATTGGAAGAAATGCTAGAAAAATTAACTGTCGTTGTTGAAGAACGCAGAGAAGAAGAAAGCCAAGCTCGTGCTGAAGTTGAAGAACGTAACCGTAAATTGGAAAAAGTTCGTGAAATGATTTTAGAGCAAGGTGTAGATTTAAATGACCTTCTGCAAACAATGGATTCAGTTAAAGGGACTAGCACCAGAGCTAAACGCGCTGCACGCCCTGCTAAATATAAATACGTTGATGAAAATGGTGAAACTAAAACTTGGACAGGCCAAGGCCGTACTCCAGCCGTCATCAAAGTAGCAATCGAAGAACAAGGTAAATCTTTAGATGATTTCTTAATCTAATAACCAAATTCTCCTTTATTAAAAACACCCTTTTCATAAGGGTGTTTTTTTATATATATCATAATAATCCTGACTGACTTCACATTCTTTTATTCAGTTATCCCTTTACTACCTCTTCAGTTAAAAAATAACTATATGAAATAAAATTTCAGTTAAAGTAAAGTTACGTATTTAATCTCGTCAAGAGTCATTACTTATTTTTGCATTTAATTTACACGTCATGCATGTAATAGTATATATATGTACATCATCATTAATTGACGCTTAAAAAATGAGTATATGGTTTTATTTCTAGACATAAAAAAAGCTAACCTATTGGCTAGCTTTTAATAATTAACAACTAACTGGTTGGATTATTTCGTTGTTTCTGATGCTGCTAATTTAGCCGCAAACTCTTTAACCCATAACGAAAAATCTTTTCCTAAAGTATCATGTTGAATACCATATTCTACAAATGCTTTCATATAGCCTAATTTATTTCCACAGTCATGGCTTTTACCGCATAAATGGTAAGCTTCGACAGGTTCATCATTTTCCATCATAAGAGCAATAGCATCAGTTAATTGAATTTCATCACCAGCGCCTGGTGCAGTTCTTGCTAATGCATCCCAAATTTTTTCGGATAACACATAACGACCCACAATCGATAAATTGGAAGGAGCCTCTTCTTTAGTTGGTTTTTCGACCATCCGCGAAACAGGCTTACTGTCTCCAGGATTCAGCGTAATGCCATTGCAGTCAACAATACCGTAGTTAGAGACTTCTTCTTCTGGTACAGGCTCAACTAAAATTTGGCTAGCCCCAGTTTCCTCAAAGTGTTCGAGCATTTCTCTGAGATTAAACTTCGTTAAATCAGTACTGTAACGGTCTAAAATTACATCAGGGAGAATAACAGCAAAAGGCTCATTCCCCACTAATGGCTTAGCACATAAAATAGCGTGACCTAGCCCTTTTGCAATCCCTTGGCGCGTTTGCATAATAGTGACATGGCTTGGACAAATTGACTTTACTTCATCAAGGAGCTGACGTTTCACTCGCGCTTCTAAGATAGCTTCAAGCTCGAAGCTAGTATCAAAGTGGTTTTCAATGGAGTTCTTAGATGAGTGAGTCACTAAAACAATTTCATTAATACCTGCTGCAATACACTCATTAACCACATACTGAATCAGAGGTTTATCAACGATTGGTAGCATTTCTTTCGGGATCGCTTTTGTTGCTGGAAGCATACGCGTTCCTAGACCCGCTACTGGGATTACAGCTTTACGCACCTTGCGTTTAATCATTTTTATAACTCCAGAATTTTTCTAAGCACCCTTCACTATTATTCAATGATATACCATGGTGCATTTTTAGTGCGCGCAAGTATATCAGGAATCAAAACTGAATAAATAGTAATGAGTCTAATTGATGATATCTGAAGTTATTTTTAATAATCGATTTACAACTCACTGTCAGGATTAAACATCAGCTTAATTCGCTGATCATTATTCCGAATAAGGCATTTCCATTGAGCGCCATGAAAATCTAAACGATTTGAATGGTAGGACTTCAAGGTACCTAAAGGAATATTACGATCTAAATGATAGTGATGGTTTTCAGTCGTTATTTCAGCTTCCAGCCCTGCACTCGCCAATATTACATTTTTCGTTTTGGTATTGAAGTAGCCGAGTAAAAGCGGAAACTGCCCTGAAAAACCAGACTCTTCAAGAAGATGATTTATTTGGTGAATAATACGATCGATGTTAGGTAATTTTTTATCTGGGTGACTCACTGCACTCTTTAATAAATCATTAAAAACGACTCTAATCAAAAAAGCAGCCATGATCCCTTCTTGTGGAGAGCGTTCTGTATCTATGCAATAAAAACCAACCTGCTCTTCGGATATCGCTGCAATATCCAGTAATAGTCCAAATCGATTTGCTTCATTTAATTGCCTATAGTTTATTCTATAGCCATTAATAATCTGACTAACCGGTGGTTGTAATTGCTTTAGAATAGCCAACATATCCAATTTATCACTATGAAGGATATTCGACATATTTTGGATCTCATGCTCCATAACACTTTCTGTATCGTACTTCTCAGGATACAAAGCTGAGTGAATAGTCATCTTTACTTCATCTAAATTTTTAATCGGTTTCAGTAGGGCATCTTTTGCCCCTAAACGGAACATCCTGTCTAACTGGGTAAAATCGGTAGTTGCTGAAATGACAATAACAGGAATATGAATATTCCGGCCCACCAGCTCGGCCATAAATGTTTCACCATTCATCACTGGCATATTTAAATCACACAAGATAACATCGGGTGTAAGGTGTTTTTCTGTAATTAGATCCAATGCCAACGCGCCATTGTCTGCGATATAGACTTCAGTTTCCAAGCTTTCTAGGTACTCACGAAGAATAGTGCAAAAAATTTTTTCATCTTCAACTATGAGTATTTTTCTATTTTTCATATCATACCTACCACTACCATACTTAGTTTTATTAATAATTTGTTGTGCCAACAATAGTCATATTACAAAATCATTAGAGACTATATTTTTTAAGTATAGTTATTTTATCGAGAAAAGAATGAGCCAATCTTTAAAAAATAATTGTAGCTGCGGTAATCCTAAACCGTTTGACCATTGCTGCTCTCCCTTCATTCAAGAGCAAACTATCCCAGAAACAGCGGAACAATTAATGCGCTCCAGATATAGTGCTTACGTTCACAAGGATGCGGATTACTTGATTAAAACATGGCACCCAGATTGCCATGCTGACGAATGGCGTGACGAGATCATCAAAAGCTTTGAGCACACTCAATGGCAGGGATTGCGAGTCATTAGTTCTTCTCATGCCAAAAATCCTGATGAGGCTTATGTCGAATTTTCGGCTTGCTTTATTGATGAAAAAGTCGATCATAAACAACTTATTCATGAACGCTCCCGTTTTCTTCGCATTAATACGCGTTGGTATTATATCGATGGAATAACACCAAAAGTTGGGCGTAATGATGACTGTCCATGCGGCTCAGGTAAAAAATTTAAAAAGTGCTGCGATAGTTATTAATTCTATGAATATCAAATCGTGTCAATTGCACAATTACTCTTAGTCCAAATAGTTGGACTTTTGTTAGTTAAGGATTAGACAGTTCCATGCAACACAAAAATGTACAGAAAAAAATTCTCAGAACAATTTGTCCTGACGCTAAGGGATTAATCGCTAAAATCACCAATATTTGTTATAAGCATCAGCTCAATATTATCCAAAATAATGAGTTTGTTGATCACCGTACTGGTCGTTTTTTTATGAGAACGGAACTTGAAGGGATCTTTAATGATGAAACCCTCCTTGCAGACTTAGATGATGCACTTCCTGAAGGCTCTAAGCGCGAACTGAATTCTGCGGGTCGTCGACGCATTGTAATTTTAGTGACAAAAGAAGCTCACTGCTTAGGTGACTTACTCATGAAAAGTGCTTATGACGGCTTAGATGTTGAGATTGCAGCTGTCATTGGTAACCACGACACACTAAAACACCTCGTAGAGCAATTTGGTATTCCGTTCCATCATATTAGTCATGAAGGCTTAACCCGCGAACAACATGATGAAAAACTCACGGCGCAAATTGACCAATACCAGCCTGATTACGTAGTTCTTGCTAAATACATGCGGGTACTTACCCCTGCATTTGTTCAGCATTATCCAAATCAAATTATCAATATCCACCACTCCTTCTTACCAGCATTTATTGGTGCACGTCCTTACCACCAAGCTTATGAACGCGGAGTGAAAATTATTGGGGCAACAGCTCACTTTGTGAATGATAATTTGGATGAAGGGCCAATCATTACTCAAAATGTTATTAATGTGGACCATACCTTCACTGCTGACGATATGATGCGAGCAGGTCGTGATGTTGAAAAAAATGTTCTAAGCCATGCATTATATTGGGTCTTAGCACAACGGGTATTTGTATACGGCAACCGTACAATTATTCTATAAGTATAGTAATTTGCTGATTTATCACGCATTAAGATTAAAAAAACCGCATTCGAACATTTTTTTAAAATTAATGCTTTACAGGGGCGCGTCATTTGATATGATGCCGCCCGCTGTGAACGATTACAGCAATTCAAAATCTGGTGGGATACCCAAGCGGCCAAAGGGAGCAGACTGTAAATCTGCCGTCACAGACTTCGAAGGTTCGAATCCTTCTCCCACCACCATCTAGATGTTTTCGACTCCTAGTTTGTCTACAACTCCCATAAATCGATTTAAAACACTAGAATGTGATTTAGATTTATAAATATAACAATCGCTTCTCTCTAAAAGCCCATTAAGCGATACATAGATCAGAGACTTATCCACCAATTCATCTTCTGGATAGTGGTCGATAATCCCAATAAAATCCCCATCCTGAATAAAACTCTGGCAACAACCAATATTGTCCATCTGTCGGATACTGGATTTACTGTTTATCGCTTCTACTTTCGTAAGCAAATCACTCATTAATGTACTTTTATAAAATGATGGGTCACATAACCATGTACTCTGTTGCAGTAATGTCTTCACATCATGATTAAATTTTTCATATAATTCTTTTCTACAATAAATACCCAATGGTGAGTTTTCGATTTTTTTTTGTAATGAAAATCTCTCACTGATGACTAATTCAGAACTTAAAATTAAAGTATTACCATCATAGTCAACAATTTCATCTACTTCATCATAGTTAAACCTTAATATATTAACTTGTACATTATTTTTATGTGCTGCTTGATATAAATTTATTAAATGATTTTCCTTACCCCAGTCATAATAAATATTCGCCTCATTAACAATATAACCAGAGAAATGTTTTTTCGTTATTTCTTTCTCCTGCAAGTAGAGATCCCTGAGATCATTATAAAGTTCCTGACCATCTTTAGTTAATGTCATTCCAAATTTTTCTCTCTTAAAAAGTCGCTTACCCAGACTAGTTTCAAAGTCTTTTATCGATTTTGCGATGGGAGGTGTCGTGCGGTTCATCACCCTTGCAGCCTTGCTTAACGAGCCATTCTCAACAACTGCCATAAACGCCTCTAATTTTCTTGAAAAGAACATATCTATGACCCCATTCTATTTATTGAAACGTAAACCATCATGATTATTTTTAAGTAATAACATGTTGATTGACCCATAATCTCTAACATCAAATAAAAATTAAATGCGTTTTTTTCATTTGATGAGTAACAATATTTCATAAAAGTATTTTTATAATTTCCTACATAGCAAAGCAATATATTATACTGTTTCATTTAATTATTTTTTATTGCTCTACCATTAAATCATATTAAAATATAAATAACCAATTGACTTTAAATTAAATTAAAGCATTACAATTATAATTTAAACAATTATTTTTTAATTAAGAACCATTAATTTATTAATTAGATAATTTAAAACAGACTAATAAATTATAATCAAAATATATTTAATAGTTACACTATAGGTAGCATCTGATAGAATCACTTCAGTTATGTCTAATCAATGGGTGATAAATAACCATGAAATTTATTTCGTTCAATATTAATGGACTGCGAGCTCGTCCTCATCAACTGGCAGCTATCATTGAAAAGCACCAACCTGAAGTCATTGGACTACAGGAAACTAAAGTGCACGATGATATGTTCCCGTACGATGAAGTGAGTAAATTAGGCTACCATGTTTTTTATCACGGACAGAAAGCTCACTATGGTGTGGCATTGTTACTTAAAAATGAACCTATTGCTGTTAGAAAAGGTTTTCCTAACGATGACGAAGATGCACAACGTCGAATCATTATGGCGGACATCCAAACCAACCAAGGGCTATTAACTGTCGTAAATGGCTACTTCCCTCAAGGAGAAAGCCGAGATCACCCAACAAAATTTCCTGCAAAACAAAAATTTTACCAAGATTTGCAAGACTATGTGACATCGACTCAAACTCCAGAGTCACAACTGCTAATTATGGGTGACATGAATATCAGCCCAACAGATCTGGATATTGGTATTGGTGAAGTCAACCGTAAGCGCTGGTTAAAAACAGGAAAATGTTCTTTCTTACCTGAAGAGCGTGAATGGCTAGCGAGATTACTTGATTGGGGTTTGGTCGATACATACCGTGAACAACATCCTGACACGACTGACAGCTATTCATGGTTTGACTATCGATCTAAAGGCTTTGATGACAATCGTGGTCTGCGTATTGACTTGTTACTCGCTTCTAAGAAATTAGCAAGCCGGTGCACGGCTACTGGAATCGATCTTGAAATTCGCGGGATGGAGAAACCCTCTGACCACGCCCCTGTTTGGGCTGAATTTGATTTAACAAAAGCCTAAATTATTCATTATTTATACTTAAATTGAGCAGGAGCTAATCATTAGCTCCTTTTTATATATTCAGGTCGCTGACTGGTTCGATTTTTTTGTTTTCCCTGCACTAACTGATTTTTTCGTCCCTTTTTTAGCGCCTTTAGCGTTTGGTGCTGGCGGTAGTTCTCTGAATGCACGCAAGTTAGTATACTGTCGAGCCTGATGGATTAGCTCCACTAAAGTTTGGCTTAATGGCTGCATAAAATCATCGTAGCGTGTCTGCTTTTCACTAATTTGAGTCAACCGAGATTCCCAGTGAGCGGTCATATCGGGTAATGTTGCCATATCAGGTAAAACGTGAATAAGTGCTCGCCCAGCGGGAGAAGCGTGAATATAACGCCCTTTCTTAAAGAGAAATTGTCGCTTAAATAAGAGATCGATAATCCCTGCTCTTGTCGCTTCAGTGCCTAATCCATCCGTTTCACGCAATACTTTTTTTAATGCTTTATCTTGGACAAATCTGGCAATTCCTGTCATCGCTGATAATAAGGTTGCATCTGTGAATGGACGCGGAGGTTGAGTTTGTCTTTCAATCACTTCCCCCTTTTCACATAACAGCTCATCCCCCTTTTTGACGACAGGTAGTGGCATACCGTCGTTTTCGGCATCACGTTCTTTGCCCCCTAAAACCACACGCCAACCAGCCTCTGCAAGGAATCGAGCCTTCGCATTAAACTTACCGTTCTCAATATCTAAATCAATAGTGCATTTACGATAAACAGCATCAGCCATAAATTGAATAATATATTGGCGAGCAACCAACTGATAAACGTTACTTTCATTCTCTGTAAGACGAACAGAGCTGGATTTAGCCGTGGGAATGATGGCATGGTGCGCATCCACCTTTTTATCATCCCAGCATCGATTTTTCTTATCTAATTCAGGTAACTCAAATTCAGTGAGTTCTGGTTGGTGAACTGCAATCGCATTTAATACTGCGTGACGACCGGCAAAGTGTTCATCAGGTAGATAGCGGCTATCCGAACGGGGATAGGTAATGAGCTTATGGGTTTCATAGAGCTTTTGGCAGATATCTAAAACTTCTTGAGCGCTCAAACCATATTTTTTGGCTGCCTCAATTTGAAGTGCGGATAATGAAAATGGCAATGGCGCCACTTCAGATTCACGTTTATCTTGGTATTGAGTGACTAATGCTGGTTTCCCAGTGATCCGGGAAACCACATGCTCAGCGAGAGGACGATGAATTAAGCGTCCTTCCTCATCTTGAAAATCTATACAGGATTCACTCGGCTGCCATGTTGCTACAAAGTGCTCATCTTGCGGAGTAACAATATGAGCTTTCACTTCAAAATAATCTTTCGCAACAAAGTGTTCTATCTCTTCATCGCGCCTAACCACCAACCCTAATACTGGCGTTTGTACTCGCCCTACAGAAAGAACCCCTTGGTAACCGCCTCGTTGCCCTAATAAAGTATAGGCGCGGGTCATATTAATACCATATAACCAATCAGCGCGAGCTCGTGCCAACGCCGAAACACAAAGCGGAATAAACTCACGATTCTCACGTAAGCGCTCGATCGCACGCTCAACGGCCTGCGGATTTAAATCGTTAATTAAACAACGCTTTACATTCTTACGTTTATCAGAAGGAAGATTAAAGTAATCCAAGACCTCATCCACCAGCAGTTGCCCTTCTCTATCAGGGTCTCCTGCGTGAACAACTTCAGAGGCTTGTTTTAGTAACGTATCAATCGTTTTCAATTGTTTGGTTACTGCGGAGCGCGGCTTTAGCTGCCATTTTTCGGGAATAATAGGCAAATCTTGCAGATTCCAACGCGCATAACGCGGATCATAAGCATCCGGTTCAGCTTGTTCTAATAGATGTCCAATGCACCAAGTCACCATTTGGTCATCACCACATTGAATAAAGCCATCCCCCCGACGATGAGGTTTTGGCAGTACATCCGCAATTGCCCGCGCGAGGCTGGGCTTTTCCGCAATAAACAAACGCATAGATTAATCTATCACTTCAATTAAAGGCACATTGTCCTG
Source organism: Providencia rustigianii DSM 4541 (assembly GCF_000156395.1). GTDB lineage: Bacteria > Pseudomonadota > Gammaproteobacteria > Enterobacterales > Enterobacteriaceae > Providencia > Providencia rustigianii. Next base: position 277,299 of record NZ_GG703817.1, on the reverse strand, counting down.
TGGAGGTAATAATTTACCGACAGACTGTAACAAAACACCTTGCTGCTGTGCAATGTCTTTAATTTTAGAGACTTCCGTTGGTTTTACGGCAATCAGTAGTCCACCTGAGGTTTGAGGATCACACAGTAACTTACGTTGCATATCTGTCATTGGTGCGATGAGATGCCCGTAGCTATCAAAATTACGTTGTGTCCCACCGGGTACACAACCTGCTTCAATATACTTTTCAACATCCGCAAGTTTAGGGATTTGACTGAAGGAAATCTCAGCGCGTACACCGGATCCTTCACAGATCTCACTTAAGTGACCTAAAAGACCAAATCCAGTCACATCAGTCATTGCTGTAACGCCATCAAGAGGGGCAACAACCGCACCCAACTTATTCATTTGGCACATGATTTCTGCGGCAAGATGTTGATGCTCAGGCAGTAAAAGGCCTTTTTTCTCCGCTGTTGTTAATACACCAATGCCCAGTGGTTTGGTTAAAAACAGTTCGCAGCCTGCGGTTGCAGCACTATTTTTCTTCACAAAATCGGTATTGACTACTCCGGTAACCGCCAGACCAAAAATAGGTTCTAGTGTATCGATGGAGTGTCCTCCTGCTAATGATATTCCTGCATCAGCACAGGCGGCTCGTCCACCCTCAATGACTTCACGTGCAACTTCAGGCGGCAATTTAGCAATTGGCCAGCCTAAAATAGCAATCGCCATAATCGGCTTTCCGCCCATAGCAAAAATATCGCTGATCGCATTAGTCGCGGCAATACGCCCAAATTCAAATGGGTCATCAACAATTGGCATAAAAAAATCAGTCGTACTGATGATACCAATACCATTACCAAGATCATAAACCGCGGCATCATCTTTGGTTTCATTTCCCACTAACAAGTGCGGGTCATGGAATTTAGCGAGTTCTGAATGCAGGATTTGCTCTAACACTTTTGGCGCGATTTTACATCCACAGCCGGCACCATGGCTGTATTGGGTCAATCTAATTTTTTCTGTCATGTTGTATCTCTTTAGAAATGCGTCACAAATCCATTCATGTCTGGTAACTGAACTTTAGATGGCGCTTTTAATTCAGGAGTTCCCAGATAAAGGAAGCCAACAATGTGGTCATTTTCTTCGCAGCCAAGCCCTTCACGAACCACGGCATCTTCAGTCCAAGAGCCTGAACGCCAGATACCACCAAATCCTTGAGCTACCGCGGCCATTTGCATAGCTTGTACTGTACAGCTTGCTGCGACAATTTGTTCCCATTGAGGAACTTTAGGATGGTCAGTAACTTTGGCGATAACGGTGATAATCAGCGGGGCACGGAAAGGCGCATTACGTGCTTTTTCTTCAACTTCTTCACCAAGCTTACCTTCAATTGCCGCTTTCTCAAGTAATTGACTAAAACGCTTGATTCCTTCACCCTGCATGACGATAAAATGCCATGGTTTCAGAGCCCCATGGTCAGGTGCTCGCATCCCTGCCGCTAAAATATTATCTAATTGCTCACCTTGCGGTGCTGGGGTAGTCAGCCTTGAAGCTGAACGGCGGTTCAACAAAAGCGTTAAAGCATCCATATTGGTCTCCGATTAAGAGTAAGCTGATGTAGCAATCAGCAGAACAGAATTATTATCCATTTAAATGATTACTTTTGTTGATGATATGAAATCGAACTTAGCGTACTAATCATATTTATTAATCAACAGAGTATGGCTCATTAGTAGGATTAATTCATTGAATTATATCATTTCCAACGAGTGAAAAATATCATTCACCCATTGTACCTCGCTCATAACGGTTTTGTTATGAATAATCCTGTATTACATTAGTGAACAATTGTATAGGAATGAATCTATTGGTTAATTTAAGTATTAATCAGTAATTAATTAGATGATATTCTAAATTATTCGTGTGTCATGCCGATGATGCAAACTATGATGAATATCCTTCAACTGGAGATAAAATGCGACAACTCTGGGACATCTTCGCCACTATATTTAAATTTAGCTGGCGAGCGATCAACTTTATTCGGGAACTGATTTTTAATGTCATTTTCTTTGTATTGGTATTTGTAGTTATTGGTTCCTACTCCCTACTTCAATCTGAGGATAAACCAGAAAAAAATTATTTTGGTGCTCTTGTTGTCGACCTTCAAGGAGTTGTGGTTGATCAGGTTTCCTCTCCAGATCCTTTTGGTCGCATGAGCCGTGAGCTACTTGGTACATCCAACAACCTCATGCAGGAGAATTCTCTATTTGATATTGTGGATACGATCCGTACCGCTGCAGATGATGACCGCATCACTGGCATGGTACTGCGCTTAGATAACCTTGCTGGCGCAGATCAGCCGTCAATTGCTTATATTGGAAAAGCAATTGAACAGTTTAAAGCCTCTGGTAAACCCGTCTATGCCGTCGGTGATAGTTATAGCCAATCACAATATTATCTTGCTAGTTTTGCTGATGATGTTTTCATTGCACCACACGGTAATGTCGGTGTGTATGGTTTCTCTACGAATACACTGTATTACAAATCCTTATTAGAAAAGTTAAAAGTCAGTAGCCATGTGTTCCGCGTGGGAACTTATAAATCAGCCGTAGAACCCATGATGCGCGATAATATGTCACCAGAAGCGCGTGAAGCCAACCTTCTTTGGCTAAATACTCTTTGGGATAATTATTTAAAAGCCCTTGCGGATAACCGCCAAACTAAGCCCGTCCAAATTTTCCCGGGTGCAGAACAGTTGATCACTCAGCTTCGTGCCGTTAAGGGAGACAGCGCACAATATGCTTTACAGCAGAAACTCGTGGATAAAATCTATACACGTGAACAGTCTGAAGATATTTTGTCTAAGCATTTTGGATGGAACAAAGAAGATAAAACGTTTAACAGCATCAGCATCTATGACTACTCAAGTAAAATTGCCGAAACCAGTAATGCTGCAGGAAATATTGCTGTCATCGTGGTTCAAGGGGCAATTATGGATGGCCCTCAAACTCCGGGAATTGCTGGGGGAGAAACCATCGCAGCTCAAATTCGTGATGCACGATTAAACGACGATATCAAAGCCATCGTATTGCGGGTCAATAGTCCTGGAGGAAGCGTCAGCGCTTCAGATCTGATCCGTAATGAACTGGCAGCCGCCAAAGCTTCAGGTAAGCCTGTGGTAGTTTCCATGGGCGGTATGGCGGCATCAGGTGGTTATTGGATCTCGACACCTGCAGACTACATCATTGCAAGTCCAAGCACGTTAACGGGTTCTATCGGCATCTTCGGAGTTATTAATACCTTTGAAAATTCACTAGAATCTATTGGTGTATATACGGATGGTGTTTCAACATCACCCTTAGCCGATATTTCTCTCACCAAAGGGATCAGTCCAGAATTCGCTGATATGATGCAAATTACCATCGAAAATGGTTATGAAACATTCATTGGCTTAGTTGCTAAGTCCCGCAATAAGACACCAGCAGAAATTGATAAAATTGCTCAAGGCCGTGTATGGACGGGTCAAGATGCATTAAACATTGGCTTAGTTGATAAACTTGGTGATTTTGACGATGCCGTAAATAAAGCCGCTGAACTGGCTAAAGTTGATTCCATTGAACTGGACTGGATGCAACCTGAGCTCTCATTTATGGATCAGTTAATTCTTGAATTGTCCAATAATGTTCAAGTGATGATGCCGGATGTACTGCAAAGTTTCTTACCACCGGCTGTTGCGACTGACATTCGCCAGCAAGCACAATTTTTCTTAAAAATGAATGATCCTCAAAATCGTTACGCATTTTGCCTAAACTGCGCCGATATTAACTGATCACCGTTCCCCTCTAATCTCGAATTAGAGGGGAATTCCACTCATGTAAATCCCTCTTGCCACAACATCAATCTGCAAAATATTGTTTTAGCCATAGATTATCACCTTCAAATAGGCCAAAATCCTTATAATCCAAATTATTAATACACAGAACTTCATCTGTCATCATTAGGTAAAGCAATGCAGAAGAAATCGATTTATGTCGTCTATACTGGGGGCACCATTGGGATGCGTCACTCGCCACAAGGCTATATCCCCGTTTCTGGTCACTTACAGGCTCAATTGGCACAAATGCCAGAATTCCATCGCCCAGAAATGCCGACATTCACCATCCGTGAGCACCATCCCTTAATCGACTCTTCTGATATTACGCCTGAAGATTGGCAAAATATTGCCAATGATATCAGCGAAAATTACCATCAATATGATGGGTTTGTGATCTTACATGGTACCGATACCATGGCGTTTACTGCGTCAGCACTCTCTTTCATGTTTGAAAATCTGAAGAAACCTATTATTGTGACAGGGTCACAAATACCCTTGGAAGCTTTGCGTTCCGATGGTCAAACTAATCTGCTGAATGCGCTCTACTTAGCTGCAAATTACCCGATTAATGAAGTTGGCTTATTTTTTAATAACAAGCTGTACCGTGGCAATCGTACCGTTAAAGCGCATGCAGATGGTTTTGAAGCTTTCACCTCACCAAATTGCCCTCCACTCATGGAGGCTGGGATTCATATACGTACGTTCAACACATGCCCTGCACCGATTGGTATTGGTGAGTTAATCACGCATCAAATTACGCCTCAGCCTATTGGAGTGGTCACATTATATCCGGGCTTATCTATTGAGATCGTTAGAAATATCTTACAGCAACCCGTTAAGGCGCTAATTCTACGTTCTTATGGCGTCGGAAATGCTCCTCAGCAACCTGAATTATTACGTATCCTCCGTGAAGCCACTTCCCGAGGCATTATTGTCGTCAATCTAACCCAATGTATTTCTGGACGGGTTAATATGGAAGGCTATGCAACGGGTCATGCTTTAGCCGAAGCGGGTGTTATCAGTGGCTACGACATGACATTTGAAGCCGCTTTAAGTAAATTACATTATTTACTCAGCCAAAATTACACTTCTGAGCACATTCGTGAGTTAATGCAAAATAATCTTCGTGGTGAACTGAGCTATACAGATGAATAGCCAGATAAATAAATTGAGGAAATAATGAAATCCGCCTTACTATTAGTCGATTTACAGAATGATTTTTGTACTGGTGGCGCACTGGCTGTCAAACAAAGTGAACATGTGATTCACATTGCCAACCAAGTAATTGATATCTGTCAGCAAAAAGATATTGTTGTGATCGCCAGTCAAGATTGGCATCCAGTTGATCATTTAAGCTTTGCCAATAATTCTGGTCAGCCCGTCGGAACCCTTGGGCAGCTAAATGGGCACCCTCAAGTCTGGTGGCCTGTCCACTGTGTTCAAGGTACCCATGGTGCAGATTTTCATGCTGAGCTCAATATCAATGCTATCCAAGCGGTATTCACCAAAGGGGAAAATCCGCAGGTCGATAGTTACAGTGCTTTTTTTGACAATGACCATGTGAGCCAAACTCAGCTACATGATTGGCTACAGCAACAACAGATTGACCATTTAATTATTCTTGGGATTGCAACGGACTATTGCGTTAAATTTACGGTGTTGGATGCATTAAAACTTGGCTATCGAGTAGATGTACTCGCTGAGGGTTGCCGCGGCGTCAATTTAGATGCTGAGGATAGCGATAATGCACTAGCTGAAATGCAAACTGCAGGTGCAAAGCTTATCAATATCAATGCACTATAAGATGGTTCATCCCCGCTAAATCAGCGGGGAAAATGGAGAACTTAATCATTTTCTTGTGGTTTGAGTGTTGCGAGTCTATCTCCCTGGAATAGGGATTTTAATTCTTGCTTGCTCTTCATGGTGATTTGACCATCAGTACCGACGGTCATATGCTCTGGATCATGGTTATGACGAGATTGCCATAACATCACCATCTGCAATGTGTTTTCTTTCTGTTCCGGAGTAAGTACCACTCCATCAGGCCATTTACCTAATTCCACTGCAGTGACTAAACGCTGATAAATTTCAGGGGTCATGACAGACAGTAAGTGCTCTATTTGTTGTTCATCCATTTCTACGCTCACGTTAACGCCTCACAAAATCAATTAAACAAAATAATGATCATTCTTTTTATTCTGAATAGATAAACCAATGCCTTGGCTGAATCGTTTTTATAAACAGTATATTTTTATTCAGCAAACTTCAGCACCCTATCCATCAGTCTTCTCGCCAGTTTCATCATCGGTAAAGCTTAACGATGCTGAATTAATACAGTAACGCTGACCGGTTGGTTGTGGGCCATCGGGAAATACATGCCCTAAATGCGCATTACAGTGTTCACAACGGACTTCAATTCGATGCATTCCATGAGAAAAATCTTCGATAAATTTTATCGAACTTTCTGTAATAGGCTGATAAAAACTTGGCCAGCCGCAACCCGCATCAAATTTAGTATCAGAGAGAAATAAGGGGGTACCACAACATAGGCATTCGTACACACCCTCTTTACGGTTATGCAATAATTGACCACTAAAAGGAGGTTCCGTACCGGCCTGCTGTGTAACATGCAGTTGGATTTGGTTAAGCTTTGACAAATCAATAGTTTGTTTATTTTTACTAGACATTGATTACCTATACTTTTTTGAACAAGATTCCTACTAAAGCCATAATACGCCAATTTCAAGCAACAAAAACTTAACAACACTTTGAGGAAAACTATTCTAGACTATTAAGGTTAGAACTTTACGTTTTGATTTGTGACATTCCTCACATATATCACTGATGGATGGTTTCATTATGCTGAACAATCCCGATAATACGTGCGACTAGATTTGCTGCTGAAGTGTCTGACAAATATGCAGATAGTGGTTTCAGAATTGATTTTTTTCAATAATTGACACGATTCCGCTTGACGGCTGGCAAGGTTTTGGTAACTTTAACTACAACTTAATTCACGAATAAATAGCTGGTGGAAATACTATGACTATCAAAGTAGGTATTAATGGTTTTGGTCGTATTGGCCGTATCGTTTTCCGTGCTGCACAAGAGCGTTCTGACATCGAAATCGTTGCTATCAACGACCTGCTCGACGCAGAATACATGGCTTACATGCTGAAATATGACTCAACTCACGGCCGTTTCAACGGTACTGTTGAAGTTAAAGATGGTCACTTGGTTGTTAACGGTAAAAAAATCCGTGTTACAGCCGAAAGAGATCCTGCAAACCTGAAGTGGAACGAAGTCGGTGTTGATGTTGTTGCTGAAGCAACAGGTATCTTCCTAACTGACGAAACTGCTCGTAAACACATCGAAGCAGGCGCGAAAAAAGTTGTATTAACTGGTCCTTCTAAAGATGACACCCCAATGTTCGTTATGGGTGTTAACCATAAAGCTTACGCAGGTCAAGAAATCGTTTCTAACGCATCTTGCACAACTAACTGCTTGGCTCCACTGGCTAAAGTTATCAACGACAAATTCGGTATTGTTGAAGGTCTGATGACAACAGTTCACGCAACGACAGCTACTCAAAAAACTGTTGATGGTCCTTCTCACAAAGACTGGCGTGGTGGTCGTGGTGCTTCTCAAAACATCATCCCATCTTCAACTGGTGCGGCTAAAGCAGTTGGTAAAGTTATTCCTGAGCTGAACGGTAAATTGACTGGTATGTCTTTCCGTGTTCCAACTCCAAACGTTTCTGTTGTTGACCTGACTGTACGTCTGGCTAAACCAGCAACTTACGCACAAATCTGTGATTCTATTAAAGAAGCAGCTGAAGGCGAACTGAAAGGCGTTCTGGGCTACACTGAAGATGATGTTGTATCTACCGATTTCAACGGCGAAAAACTGACTTCAGTATTCGATGCTAAAGCAGGTATCGCGCTGAACGACAACTTTGTTAAACTGGTTTCTTGGTATGACAACGAAACTGGTTATTCTAACAAAGTTCTTGACCTGATTGCTCACATCTCTAAATAAGAAATGTTAAGCTATTAGTGTGACTGAGCCGCCTTTTGGCGGCTCTTTTGTATCCATTGAAGTCTGACTCAACATACTCCAAGATGCGTGTAGAGCTTCAATTGTATGCAACTTGCAGTATCGTGAGTTTGTTATATTGTTATCTCTAGCCACTGAGCTATCGCCATGACTACAGACCAATTACTACAGGCGCAAGACTATGCATGATAAAATTTTTGCTTTACCTGTCATTAAGCAACTTTCTCCTTACATTACCCAACGCCAACTTGGGGAATTACCCCTTATTGTTATTTCTCATCCGAAAGTACGCGGCGCTGTCAGCTTGCAAGGAGCTCAATTAATTGATTGGCAACCTTCAGGTCAAAAACCGTGCCTTTGGCTAAGCCCAGAAAGTGCCTTTCAAGAAGGTATTGCAATTCGAGGCGGGATCCCAATTTGCTGGCCATGGTTTGGTCCTGTAAGTAGCCCTAGCCATGGCTTTGCTCGAATTTCACCTTGGCAGTTCACCGCTCATAATGAACATGACTGTGGCGTGATCCTCACCTTTACGCTATCTGATAGCGAGTCGACTCGTAAGCTGTGGCCTCATGCATTTACGTTAATTTTACGCATGAAGCTCGGGGAAACTTGTGAATTAGAGTTAGAAAGCCATGGTGACTTTGAAGCGACAGCAGCTTTACACAGTTATTTCAATATTAGTGATATTCAAAAAGCGACTGTGTATGGCTTAGGTGGGCACTATATTGATAAAGTTGCTGACAGAGAAATTTATGCTTCAGAGCCACTAAAATTCAATAAGCATGTAGACCGTATCTATACTGAACCTGAGGAATACAGCTTATTACGCGATGATGGCTGGGAAAGAACGATTGAACTCCACCATTATCATCATAGTGATGTCGTTTGCTGGAATCCATGGGCGGAACTCTCTTGCAGTATGCAAGATATGCCAAATAATGGCTATAAACAGATGGTATGCGTAGAAACTGCCCGCATCCACAATCCCATGAAATCAGAAGATCAAAATCCGGCACGTTTATCTTTAGTGATGGTTTGTCGCGAAAATAGACCCCAAGACTAAAAACAAAACCCCAAAATGAAAAATCATATTGGGGTTTATTTTAAGAAACGTTGTTAAACGTAACTTAGAAAGTGTAAGTCACACCACTCCACAAAATTGCAGAATATGATTTGTTAACCATTGGGCTATCTTTCACTTCGTTTGATAATTTATCAACACGCCCCATCGCAAATAATGTCCAATTATCAGCAAAACGGTAGTTACCTGATAACTCAACATATGGAGTCCAACTAGAGCCCGGCTGATAGCGTGCTAAACCGCTATTTCTCGATTCTTTAGAACTAACTCCGTATTCATAACGGTTTTGCTTTTCGCTATCCCATTTAATACCAATACCTGGGGTTAATGCCCAACCATTGCTTTTGAATGAATATAAATAAGCGGCTTCACCACGTAAACCTTTACTGACGCCAAGCATATCACCAGAACCAATAAATCTTAATGTACCCCAGTCCGCATTGTGCTTATAGGTAAATCCACCCATCACCGTATCACGACGGCGATCCAGTTTACGCATGGATTCGTTATCATTTTCTTTTGGTTTGAAGAATTGAGGGTAATAATAAGCATCGATAGAAATTTGATCGACTTTGTCGTTCCATAAATAGTATCCAACCGCTAAGGTACGAAAGTAAAAATCCTCACTTTCATAGTTAACCATCGGAACTGGCGTTAAATAATCGCTGGACTTAATTCCTTTATACGGCGTTGCTTGTGCTAATACAGATGCACCAACAGACCAAGTTCCTGCCATAGCAGCACTAGACATTGCACTCAGAACAAGAGCAAGTGTGGTTACTTTAATTGTTTTGGACATATTAAATTAAGCCTAAAAATTTTAGATGGTTTGACAAAAATTATGTGTTACGCGGAAAGCTTACCGCAAATTCGCTGTATACATCACATTTAAAGCTAAATTCAGTGAATTGTCTATCTTTCTCATTAATGATTACAAATTAATAACCCATCTATATAATAAATTATGATTAAAAATCAATGGGGACGCGCCTTGCAAGAGCGCATAATAATTCGTAACCGATTGTACCTGCTGCTTCAGCTACGTCATCTACAGGGATATTTTGTCCCCATAATTCAACGAGAGAGCCTAATTTAGCATCCGGGCAATCACTGATATCAATGGTTAACATATCCATAGAAACAGCCCCTAATAATGAACAACGCATTCCATTGCACCATACGGGTGTACCTGATGGGGCATGTCGTGGATAACCATCCGCATAACCACAGGCTACTGTTGCGATATGCATCGGTTTAGTCGTAGTAAACTTACTACCGTAGCCTATTGACTCACCAGCTTGAATTTCATGAATAGCAATAATTTCTGATTGCAAAGACATTGCAGCTTGCAAATTATACTTTTCAATATCCGACCATTTACCGCTAGGTGAAGCACCATACAGCACTATTCCAGCTCTGACCCAATCATAATGCGTATTTTTGTGCCATAAAACAGCACCTGAGTTAGCGATACACGTATTCAAATGCAAGCCATCAAATTGCATAATTTTCTGCAATGGTTGATCTATTCCAGAAGGTATATCTGAGTTAGCAAAGTGGCTCATTAACGTCACATTTTTGACATTCGCCATACTTTGTAATTTGGATACAACGCTCACATATTCTTCCGTAGTAAATCCTAAACGATTCATCCCACTATTTAGCTTAATATAAACGGATAATGGCTGATGGAGAGTCGCTTGCTCAATCGCAGTTAATTGCCAGTGACTATGAACGCTCGTTGTCAGCTGATACTGGTCAATAACCTGCAAATCTTCCTGTTGGAAAAAACCTTCCAGCAACAATATAGGACCTTCCCACCCTTCTTCACGTAATAAAATAGCTTCATGTAAATCGAGAACAGCAAATCCATCCGTATTTTTCAGCCCACGCCAAACCCGATGAATGCCATGCCCATAAGCATCTGCTTTAAGTACTGACCAAATCTTTGCTGCCCCAATATTCTGTCGAATCACGGATAGATTATGTTCTAAACTTTGTAAATGAATAACCGCACGAATTGGGCGAGGCATCGCTCTTCCTTACTATTTAATTATTTTCAACCGCTCAATTAACGCGCTGGCGATAAATGATTATTTGTTACCAATTGAGTATTAAAACCATCGATATATCTAAAAATAGATAGATCATCAGCAGCAATATCTGGGGTGTTTCCAGAGATTAAATCGGCAAGCAGTTTCCCTGAACCACACGCCATAGTCCACCCTAATGTCCCATGCCCTGTATTTAAATATAGATTGCTATAGGCAGTCGGGCCGACGATAGGTGTACCATCCGGCGTCATAGGGCGTAATCCTGTCCAAAACTGAGCCTGACTGATATCTCCGCCGCCATGATACAAATCTTGTACCACCATTTTTAAGGTATCACAGCGTTTTTTCAATATATCAAGATTAAAACCAACGACTTCAGCCATTCCACCAACACGGATACGATCGTCAAATCGCGTCACCGCTATTTTATAAGTTTCATCAAGAACGGTAGAAACTGGCGCATGTGCTTCGTCAACAATTGGCATGGTGAGTGAATAGCCTTTAAGGGGATAAACGGGGATTTTTACTAATGACTGTAGGATTGCGGTAGAGTATGAGCCCATAGCAACAACGTAGCGGTCTGCGACTAAGGTTTCTCCATCGATTTGAATACCGCTGATACGTTTATTATCCGTTAAAATATTTTCCACATGGCAACCAAACCTAAATTTAACCCCCGCTAATTGTGCCATTTTAGCGAGTTTTTTCGTAAATTGCTGACAATCTCCGGTTTCATCATTAGGTAAACGCAATCCTCCTGTCAGTTTATGCTGTACAAACTTTAATGCAGGCTCTGCTGTCACTAATTGTTCCGCGGAGAGTAACTCATAAGGAACACCTTCTTGCTGAAGTATTGCGATATCATTTGCAGCATTATCAAACTGCTTGGTAGTTCTAAACAGTTGTAACGTTCCACCTTCCCGTCCTTCATAACTGATCCCAGTATCCGCCCTAAGCTGCCTAATACAATCACGGCTATACTCAGCAATTCTCACCATTCGGCTCTTGTTCATGGTGTAATGCTGCATATCGCAATTTTTCAGCATTTGCCACATCCAACGAAGCTGAAATAGACTACCATCAGGCTTTATCGCTAGAGGAGCATGCTTTTCAAACATCCATTTGACTGCTTTTAACGGAATGCCTGGAGCCCCCCATGGAGTTGCATAGCCTGGAGATATTTGCCCTGCGTTACCCGCACTGGTTTCTTCCGCAACATCCATTTGTCTATCAACCACTAGCACTTCATGACCTTCTTGCGCTAAATACCATGCTGTCGTGACACCAATAACACCCGCACCTAAAATGAGAACTTTCATAGAGCCTCTCTAGAACCAAATGTATTTAATGATTAGAATAATATTCTAGTTTTTATTTTCCAATACAGTTGATTAACATTTTTAACAAAAAAGTTAAATAACCCACAAAAATTCCATTCTCATTCGTCTTTCGCTATTTTATTCCAATCAAAAAATAGCCTAATCTTTTCATTTGCCTTATATATCAATTGGTTACTTTTAATTTTCTTTTTATTGTTATACGTGTGATATAAATTAAACAGAGTTTTATATTTAAAATTCAATAGAATATCCTGAATAACTTTTTTATCGCCAAATATCGAAAGCCAACACAGTGAAGAATTAACATCCAAAAATAATTAAAATTACAATATTTAAAACCAAAAAATACCATATGGATGATTTAAGCCAATCATAATAATAAAAAAGCCAGTGCTTATTTAGCACTGGCTTACAAAAAGAACGGATAACTATTATTCGGTTTAGATATTTTTAGCTAGGTCTGATGGCATAGCACTTTGCATATTATGCCAAATTGCCCCACTATCCTTACCATAATTTCTAACGCAGTCCATAATGCGGTCATAAGCTTGCTCACGGCATAAATTGCTCAGCTGCTGGTAAAAGCTAAGGGCTAAACGACGGGCTTCTGGATTAGAAAAATAGTAACGACCAACACGGGTATATAAGCCTCTCAGACCATTAATGATCAGCCCATAGATAGGGTTACCTGATGCAAATGCTAGACCACGGAAAATATTGTAATCTAAGTCACTAAATGCATCCGAATTATCTTCTACTTTATCCTTACCCGCTAACACTTCTAATGACTCTTCTGGGTTATTACGAAATGCAGTACGGATAAAAATCGCGGCAATATTGGTACGAACCGCCAGTAAATTATCAATTAATTGAGGTACTCTGTCATGGTCGAGTTTGGCAAGTGTTTCAAGAATATTTAATCCTGAAGTCTCCCAATAGTTATTCACTTTAGTCGGTTTACCATGCTGGATAGTTAGCCACCCATCACGAGCTAAACGCTGTAAAACTTCTCGCAACGTCGTTCGTGTAACACCGATTAGCTCAGATAGCTCGCGCTCAGCCGGTAAAATTGATCCTGGTGGAAAGCGGTTGTTCCAGATACTTTCAATAATATACTCTTCCGCGAAACCTGCCGGACTTTGAGCTTTAATAACCATATTTTTATTATTCCAAACATTTTTAGACGGGCTGTGAGAAATCATATCAGATTGTCACTATCTGAGATAGTTAGCTTTCCAATAAACCATTGGCTAATCGTAAAAACCTCATATAATTAATGCATTATCTATTAGCGAATAAGCTTAATTTATGTAAAAGATAAGAGTAGTATGTAACGTGTAGTCACACAACACCAGTAAAAGAGGTTCATAAATCATAATGGATTTTAGTCTAAAAAGAGCATTTTTGAAAAATTTCTTAGGAAACTCTCCTGATTGGTTCAAACTTGTTATCATATTGTTTTTAATAATAAACCCAATTGTATTTTATTTTATTAACCCATTTATTGCCGGTTGGTTGTTAGTCGTTGAATTCATATTCACATTAGCCATGGCTTTAAAATGCTATCCGCTTCAACCTGGTGGTTTATTAGCCATTGAAGCTGTACTGATTGGCATGACCACCCCAAAGCAAATTTCTCATGAAATTAGTAATAATCTTGAAGTTATCTTGCTATTGATCTTCATGGTGGCAGGTATCTATTTCATGAAACAGCTTTTGCTGTTTGTATTCACAAAACTACTGATAAACGTACGTTCTAAACGAATTCTCTCGCTATCATTTTGCTTAGCAAGTGCGTTTTTATCTGCATTTTTAGATGCATTAACGGTCATTGCAGTGGTAATTAGCGTTTCAATTGGTTTTTATTCCATCTATCATCAATATGCGTCTCGTCAGCACAGTAATACTGATTTGCAAAATGACAGCTTCATTGATACCGCTGAGAAAAAACAAACTTTAGAGCAATTTAGAGCCTTTTTACGTAGCCTCATGATGCATGCAGGGATCGGTACGGCTCTGGGTGGAGTCATGACCATGGTGGGAGAACCTCAAAACCTCATCATAGCTAAGCATGTAGATTGGGATTTTATTACTTTTTATCTGCGTATGGCTCCCGTCACTATCCCTGTCTTTTTCTGTGGCTTAATAGTCTGTTTCTTAGTCGAAAAATTTAAGCTGTTCGGTTATGGGGCTGAATTACCCGAAACCGTTCGCCAAGTACTCACTGAGCATGATAAAAAAATGAGTGCTAAGCGCACAAAAAAAGAGCAGGCTCAACTTATCATTCAAGGGATAATTGGTATCTGGCTTATTGTCGCTTTAGCATTCCATTTGGCGGATGTAGGCTTGATTGGTCTTTCTGTCATTATTATGGCTACCGCTTTTTGCGGGATCACCGAAGAACATGCTTTAGGTAAAGCATTTGAAGAAGCGCTACCATTTACCGCGCTACTTACTGTCTTTTTCAGCGTTGTCGCCGTGATCATTGATCAGCAGCTTTTCACGCCATTTATCCAGTTTGTACTTCAATCCTCAGAGTCATCACAGCTTTCATTATTTTATCTATTTAACGGATTATTATCCGCTGTATCTGATAACGTCTTCGTAGGAACGGTGTATATTACTGAAGCGATGAAAGCGGCTAATGAAGGCTTAGTCTCGATGGAGCAATATCAACATCTTGCGGTAGCAATCAATACAGGAACCAACTTACCTTCTGTAGCGACACCAAATGGTCAAGCGGCATTCTTGTTCCTATTAACTTCAGCATTAGCGCCATTGATTCGCTTATCTTATGGGCGGATGGTATGGATGGCTTTGCCATATACCATCGTGATGACCATTGCAGGTTTATTAGGTGTAGAACTTTGGTTAATTCCAGCTACTGACTGGATGGAAAGTATAGGGCTAATCACCATACCACGCTAATAGTACCTATCTACTCATCTATTTTAAGCCGCATGATAATGAAATGCCCCCCCATAGTTGGACAACCAATTACTGGGGGGCTCTTTATAATGCGGCTTTTTTGTAATAAAACGTAAAATTTAATCTATTATTATTTTATTCTCATTTTGTCGCTTTTTTTATCATTCAGATAAAGGCAAAATGGAGCATCACTGATTAAGGGATTTTATTTATGTTCAGATTTTTTAATTACTGTTCACAGGGACGATCTGCTTGGCTACTCATGGCATTTACTGCCTTTATGCTTGAGTGTGCAGCCCTGTATTTTCAGCATATTATGAAGTTACAACCTTGTGTTATGTGTATTTATGAACGCGTTGCATTGATGGGTATTATTGCGGCAGGCTTAATTGGTGCAATTGCACCTAAAAATACACTCGTTAAAGTGATTGCTATCGGTATATGGTTGTATGCTGCATGGAGAGGCTTAGAGCTTTCATGGGAACATACCATGCTACAGCTGTACCCATCACCATTTGCTTCTTGTGATTTTTTTGTCAACTTCCCTGATTGGCTACCTCTTCAAGAGTGGGTTCCATCGGTATTTGAAGCGACCGGTGATTGTGCTGTAAGACAATGGGCATTTTTAGGTTTAGATATGCCACAGTGGCTAATTGGTATTTTTGCAGCTTACTTACTCGTGGGTATTATTGTCACTATTAGTCTATTTTTCCCTACCAAAAAATAACACTTAATAAATAGTCCATCGTTTCATTAATTGATGGACTATTCATCACTGATTTATATGCAGGCTCCACTACGGATCGCCGTCACCGCACAACGTCGACCATTGGCAAATTGGCAGACTGGCGTTTTCTCACCATTCAACTCTAAGTTTAATGAAGGCAAACCACCCGCAGAAACACAAGCTTCTTGAGCTTCTGGTCCTAAATTTACGACTTGCTGCGCATAACGAGCACCTGAATTTTCAGCCCGTGTCATTTTTTGCGATTCTGAGTTACTACACGCGGTCAATAAAATCGCCATCATTGTAGTCGCTCCCACCGTAATCACCGTTTTTAACAGAGTGTGATTTTTCCTTTTCATTCTTTTCTCCAATAATATCAAACTCTGTTTTGCCTCATTAGTGAGTACCACTTTTTGAAAACAGATTGATGATTAAAACGCCGACGATAATTAATAGCATACCAATAATTGCTGGTAAATCGAGTTTTTGGTTATAAATATAGATCGCAGCCACAGAAACCAAGACAATCCCTAATCCTGACCAGATAGCATACGCAATCCCTAATGGCATCACTTTAACAACTTGTGATAATCCCCAAAACGAAATAGCGTAACCAATAACCACAATTAATGAGGGCCAGAATCGACTAAAACCGTCGGAGGCTTTTAATGTAGTAGTGGCAATCACTTCCGCAACAATAGACATTAATAAGAATCCTAGTCCTTTCATTATTCACCTTTATTTATTCATCAATCTAAAATTTTGCAGAAATTTAACACAATAAAAAGCACCCTACTAACGTTTAATTAATACAGTGCAAAATGAATTAAATAGACTTAATGATCGGTGACTAACACTTGTTTGCCACTAAATACCGTCCTATAACGTATATAGATAAACAAACACCAAGTGAGAGCCAAGATACTGATGACCGCCCCCACATAACCAATGTTAGTCATACCCATATGTGTAATAACTTGATTGCCTAATAACGCGCCCGCACCAATACCTATATTGAATAATCCAGAGAAAATAGACATAGCCACATCCGTCGCATCAGGCGCCAAATCAAGAACCTTGACTTGAATACCCAGACTAATGCACATAATGGCAATTCCCCAAAAAATAGAAATACCGACAATGGTCCAAACGTTGCCACTTAATGGCATAAACAGAGCCAAACAAATCGTGAGTAAGACAATCGATGCAGGTAAGAATGTGAGCGTAAAACGGCTACTGTAGCGACTAAATAACACACTACCAAAAATACCCGCGCCACCAAAAATCAATAATAGTAGAGTAGCAAAGTTTTGACTCTGTAAAGCGACATCACGAATAAAAGGCTCAATATAACTGTACGCCGTAAAATGTGCCGTAATAACTACTGTAATCAATACAAATACACCGACTAATGCGGGACGTTTAAAAATAATAGGTAAGCTTTTTAAGGAGCCAGAATGTTCGCTTGGCAAACGCGGTAAAAAACGTAAGAGCACAATCATAGTAAATAAAGCAAGCACACCAATGCACAAGAATGTGACTCGCCATCCCATCCATTGCCCTATCACTCTGCCTAGAGGTAACCCCAATACCGTAGCAAGTGCCGTTCCCGTCGCTAATAAGCCCAATGCTTGAGCCTTCTTACCCGATGGTGCAACACGGATTGCTAATGAAGCGGTAATGGACCAAAAAATAGCATGTGATAATGCAATGCCAACACGAGCGATAATCAATACTTCAAAGCTCCATGCTATCCCGCACAGAATATGACTGAGGATAAATATAATAAATAGGATCCCCAATAACTTTCGCCTCTCAAACTTGCCCGTCAATAACATTAAAGGTAAGGACATAACGGCAACAACCCATGCATAGATGGTGATCATCAACCCTGTGTGGGCAACCGTCATGTGGAAGCTTTCTGCAATATCACTGAGTAATGCTACAGGAACAAATTCGGTCGTATTAAAGACAAAAGCAGCAACGGAAAGTGCTAATACACGTATCCACGCTGTGGTTATGGAAACCTGGGACATGGTTTACTACACCCTATTGATGATAATTAAGGCCAATAATAGCCTTTAGTTCATTTTTGTGAATAATATCACACTAGTCATTCATCTTTAAAGGATTGAAAATCCTCATAATCACTCAATGCCCACATAGCAGGATAATTCATTTACCTTCCTATATCCCCCTAGTTTGAAAAGCGACAGATTTGTTTCTTCTATGCTACAATCTGCAAATTACTTTTTATCCTTACAGGAATTCATAAATGAAAACCCATTTTCCAACAGAGCCAGACGTAAATACCTTAGCTGATGAAGTGACTTGTTTAAAAAATTTAGTAACTCACATGCTTAAAGCTATTGGTCAAGCCGATGCAGGTAAAATCCTGATCAAAATGCAACGTGAAGTGGCTTCAATGGAAGACGATAAGCAGGCAGAGACATACAAAAATATCTTAGAACAAATTAAAGCGGGTTATCGTCAATAAGATATTTAACGATAAATGCGATTTTGGATTATTGTAGGTAAAACGCATTTCAAACTGCACAAAAACCTAAGTATCAATATCTAAAATCCTTTATCTTTGATCTCGAATTAAACCATTCTTTATTCATTTAGCTCCCCCTTCAGATCCCTATGAAGGGGGCTTTTTTTTGCTTCTAATTTACTGTTTTATAAATGGATTTATAAGACGACATCCACATCTCATCCACGATGTAACCCACCTTTAGCTTTAGCCCCTCTTCATGAGGGGCTTTACTTATCCTCAAAACCAGACTTTAATTTAAGTCCAATTTAATTGAGGGCATGTAATGACTAACTTCTTTTCACGTTCAACTAAAAAACTCGTAGCTTTCACGTTCCTATCATGTGCATTTTCGAATCTTGCCTATTCCGCTAATTATCTTTTGGCTAAAAATGACTGCACAAAACAAAATCATACATATGCAACAGCAAGCGATGCTATGGAATATTTCAGTGATTTTTACCCAGAAAATAACTCGCTTGAGATTATCAATAAATCACCGTTAAAAATTAGACTGTCTCCTCAAGCTGTTAGCGATGATCATACTGATGTAAAAGAATTATTGGCTAAACGTGCAATTATCTATGGTATCTACCGCACCTTGATTAATACGCCCAATGATAAAGTTACCGTAACATCTTATTTGGTGGATTTTGATGGTAAGAAACTGAAAGGCTCCCCTGAGTACACAACAACCATCACTAAACCACAGGCATTAGAAATCACTAAAAAATATATTCCAATACATAACCTTGATGATCTGATAGATGAAAGCTGCTCTTTCACTGACCAGTTTAATGAATTGAGATTTGATGACAGTGGCAAGAAAGGTTTTGATAAATTCTTTAATGAATTAGTCAATGCAGGTTAATCATTATTGCCCCTCATATTGAGGGGCATATTTTTATAATGACAAAGAGGCTTGCTGATATTTATCAGGGTGGGGGTTTACAGCTTCTACAAGTTTAGGTTTAACCACAAATCTTGATACTGATTCATGACTCACAAACGTTGTACCACAATTAATATTCTGGCACTGGTTATAACGTTCTTTGGTTTCTTTTGAGACTTGCTGAGAACTACGGGTATGAGCTGCGTAACCGCAAAGAGGACAATTCATCATGATAATATACCTTTCGTCATGATGTTAATATTGCATACAGTATAACATGTGATTTTATACAGTGTTAATTTTCTTCTCCTGCCATATCTAGATCTGAAACTTTTACCTCAAGCTCTAATGCGCTCATATATCCACTATCATTGAGTGAATGAACAACCCGCGTTAATGTCCACTCAGCATTATCAATTTC
>NZ_GG703817.1:256733-257308 GCF_000156395.1 Providencia rustigianii DSM 4541 | reverse complement strand
ACTCATTCGTGGTCAATATGGGCTAACTTTATTTTATCCAACTTTTCATCTATCACCGGTTTGAGCTTGTTACGCTCCGCAATTGTTCTCACAATATCGCCCAGCGTTTTTTGATGATATGACTGCTCACGCTTGACGTTTAGCGTGTCACGAAAATCAGCACTACGTCCGCGAATCGTCAACTTATCAGGTACACCGCTATGCTCAATTTCATCAACCGTGAATGTGCCTTTATAAATTAATGGCTCATTTTTCCAGCCCAAATGAAGTGATAGTGTTTCGCCGCGCTTTGGCAATGCCAATTTCCCGTCGCTATCATCCAGTTCAATATCAAGCTGATCAGCTTCAAATCCTCGGTTATCAGTCATTGATAATGACATTAAACGCCCTTGGATTAGCGCATTGATATTTTCACCACCGGCGGCTAGCACAAATGCCGGTGTCGATTCATCCCCCGTAAACATACTCATAATGGCAATGCCCCACGGAGATCACTCAATTGCTTACTCAAATCACCAAACATTTCACTTAATGACTCGTCTGTCCGTTTCAACTTCAACGTGAAATCTATTTGT
>NZ_GG703817.1:256224-256633 GCF_000156395.1 Providencia rustigianii DSM 4541 | reverse complement strand
TTGTGCCGGTTCCATCGATTAGAGACCATGCCTTACCGGTATCTGCCATTAACTCCAAAGCCAATAACGATAACTTACCGCCAGTTAATGATGGAAATAACGAACCACTTAACGAAATATCATCACTATCAGGACCAATAAACTGGAATGCAGGTCGCTTACCGACGCGGTTATTAAATCCGTAACGGTATTTTTTATTTAATCTGCATCATTTGATAGGGCGTTGTTCGCAAATGAAAAATAAATACGCCTAGTGCTGCCATTGCCATAATTAATATTCTCCACTGTCTTGGTACTGGCTTAACCGCCTTGATTGCTTTCTTCGCTCTGCATCTTCTAATTGCCTTGCGACCTCTTTTGCAATATCCGCGGCTGATCGATTCGGTGTAGGATGAATATGAATTTCAAT
>NZ_GG703817.1:253678-256124 GCF_000156395.1 Providencia rustigianii DSM 4541 | reverse complement strand
TATTGCATACAGTATAACATGTGATTTTATACAGTGTTAATTTTCTTCTCCCGCCATATCGAGATCTGAAACTCTTACCTCAAGCTCTAATGCGCTCATATATCCACTATCATTAAGTGAATGAACAACCCGCGTTAATGTCCACTCAGCATTATCAATTTCAGGCTTAAACCCTCTCACTATTATCGGCATTTCTGGATATAAATCTGCACGCCCTCGCGCAAGCTGAATAGAAAACGAGGCAACCCCGCGTTGAATCTTTTCCCACTGCGCCTTTGCGGCTCTTGCCGCATTTTCTTTAGTCGCATAGGTATGGGATAGCGTCAATACGTTCCCTTGCTCCCCTGCTAAATATTCGCCTTGCTTTTCTTTTGGCTCACTTTTTTTAGCCGGTGTTTTACTGTTGGTTTTTCGCTTTCTCTTCACTGCAACTTCTTTTTTCTTTTTTGGCTCGCGTGTGTCTAACCAGTTTGCAATTACCCCCGTGTATGCCCCACGATCAGCTAAAGAAAAACGGTGTCCATCACCGACGGATCGAGTAATAAACATCGTTTGAATTCGCTGCCCCGTTGCAGTTAATCCCTCACCCTGCCGCATGAATAACAAATTGCCATCTTTTACGGCAACAATTGCCCCCTCGGTTTTAGCGACTCTCGTCAGAAACGAACCATCTGACTCATTCGTTTGGTCAATATGGGCTAACTTTATTTTATCCAACTTTTCATCTATCACCGGTTTGAGCTTGTTACGCTCCGCAATTGTTCTCACAATATCGCCCAGCGTTTTTTGATGATATGACTGCTCACGCTTGACGTTTAGCGTGTCACGAAAATCAGCACTACGTCCGCGAATCGTCAACTTATCAGGTACACCGCTATGCTCAATTTCATCAACCGTGAACGTGCCTTTATAAATTAATGGTTCATTTTTCCAGCCCAAATGAAGTGATAGTGTTTCGCCGCGCTTTGGCAATGCTAATTTCCCGTCGCTATCATCCAGTTCAATATCAAGCTGATCGGCTTCAAACCCTCGGTTATCAGTCATTGATAATGACATTAAACGCCCTTGGATTAGCGCGTTGATATTTTCACCACTGGCGGCTAGCACAAATGCCGGTGTCGATTCATCCCCCGTAAACATACTCATAATGGCAATGCCCCACGGAGATCACTCAATTGCTTACTCAAATCACCAAACATTTCACTTAATGACTCGTCTGTCCGTTTCAACTTCAACGTGAAATCTATTTGTCTAGCGGCACCATCATCAAAAAAGTAACTTTTTGATTGTGTGATTTCTTCAATGACAAACATCCCGTAAATTGTGCCGGTTCCATCGATTAGAGACCATGCCTTACCGGTATCTGCCATTAACTCCAAAGCCAATAACGATAACTTACCGCCAGTTAATGATGGAAATAACGAACCACTTAACGAAATATCATCACTATCAGGACCAATAAACTGGAATGCAGGTCGCTTGCCGACGCGGTTATTAAATCCGTATCGGTATTTTTTATTAATCTGCATCATTTGATAGGGCGTTGTTCGCAAATGAAAAATAAATACGCCTAGTGCTGCCATTGCCATAATTAATATTCTCCACTGTCTTGGTACTGGCTTAACCGCCTTGATTGCTTTCTTCGCTCTGCATCTTCTAATTGCCTTGCGACCTCTTTTGCAATATCCGCGGCTGATTGATTCGGTGTAGGATGAATATGAATTTCAATCGGGGATCGACTAGACTCACTGCGATTTTGAGTGATATTAACTGGGGTAGAAACGTAGTTTTTAGCCGGTAGGGCATAGGGATGAATCGGCTTATCTGCCGCTGCCGACATTGACCCTAGTGTTAATGCTGCCGCAGCCAATGCCGCTGTACTTTTACGACTGGTCACATTCGCAGGACCATTAACAATCTCAGGACCATACTCACCCACAATGCCAAATTGACCACGTGGAATATAACCGCCACTATCAAATAACCCAGCAAGTGACTTACCCGCAACGGATGCACCACTTGCCTGAGTTGCTAATCTCGCAGCTTTGGCATCATCTGATAACATCCACTCAGGTAATAAATCTGTCGCCGCCTGCTTAATTTCGGCAAATGTAGATTTTAGTGACTCCCATTTTTCAAGAATACCGTTCTTCAAACTATCGATAATTTCACCACCGATTTGTTTGAAACGCTCCGGTAATGCAGTCACATCAGCGACAATCTCATTCCATTTATCTGAAATTGTTTTTTTAATCAGTTCCCACATGCGCGATGTCACAGAAATAATTTTATCCCAATGCTGATAAACCAAACCAACTAACGTCCAGTTCATAACATAGGATTTAATCCCTTCCCAGAATTGATTAAAAATCTGCGACACACCATCCCATAGCGCTTTTGAATAACGTACTATTCCATCCCACACTTTGATGATTGGCTCAATCGT
>NZ_GG703817.1:252161-253578 GCF_000156395.1 Providencia rustigianii DSM 4541 | reverse complement strand
CGCGATGTCACAGAAATAAATTTTTATCCCAATGCTGATAAACCAAACCAACTAACGTCCAGTTCATAACATAGGATTTAATCCCTTCCCAGAATTGATTAAAAATCTGCGACACACCATCCCATAGCGCTTTTGAATAACGTACTATTCCATCCCACACTTTGATGATTGGCTCAATCGTCCACTTCATAATGAAAGATTGAATGACATCAAAGGCATCCTTAAAAATACCTGCGACTAAATTCCACACTCCTTTCACATAGGGACCTATCTTGTCCCAATGCTTGTAAATCAAATAAGCCGCACCCGCAATGGCGGTAATAATTAAGATAATCGGGTTAGCTAATAACGCCCTTCCCAACATCATAAACGCAGATCCAATCAGCTTAATTGGCTTAATCAGCAACGAGAGGAAACCACTACCTTTAATGCCTAACACTGACAAGCTGAGCTTCGCCATCGCAAGTGGACCAATCATTGCAGCAATCATCAAAGATATGCCACCGCCCACTGCCAAAACCGCACCAAGTCCCAATGTAATCATTGTGAGTGTTTTAACTATTTCAGGGTTTTTCTTTGCCCACTCACCAAAGCTTGAAATAATATCGGTGACGCTTTTAGCTATATCTCGCAATGGACTATCGGCACCACCAAAGATTTGAATCCCGACATCCTCATACGCTGACGTGAGGTTTTTCAAATCACCGTCAAGGTTATCGGTCATGGTTTTAGCCACTTTTTCGGCTTCACCTTTTGCGGCTTTGATTTCTGCAATTAAAGCCTGTAGTTGCCCTGTCCCAGCTTGGTCTGTTAGCACTGTTAGAGCTGCAAATGCCTCTTCTCCCGCGATGTGTTTAAATAACCCAGCCCGCTGTGCGTTCCCCATTTTTTTAGTTTTCTTGTCCAACTCGGCAAGTATATCTGTGAATTCTCGTAAGTTACCTTTAGAATCGCGAGTTTTAATTCCCAGCTTTGTCAGCGCCTCTGCCGCTTGTTTTGGCGGCTCAGCCAAGCGCCCCAAAATAGATTTTAACCCTGTTCCCGCCATACTAGCCTGAATACCTGCATCGCCTAGCTTACCAGCGGCTGCGGCGGCTGTTTCTATATCAACCCCTAGCCCTGCCGCCACTGGCGCAACATATTTCATGGTATCGCCGAGCATGTTTAAATTGACGTTAGAGCGCGTAAACGTTGCGACTAATGTGTCGCTCACGCGGTTCATTTCATCCGAGTTCAGTTTAAAGCCGGTTAAAATATTAGATCCAATATCCGCCGTAGTGGCTAAGTCAATGTCTCCGGCGAGTGACATTGATAATGTGCCTTTCATCGCATTTTTAATTTGCTCAGGTTTAAAACCTGCCATCGCATAGAACGCTTGCCCTTGGGCGACTTCATTCGCCGTAAATGCCGTCGTTGC
>NZ_GG703817.1:251562-252061 GCF_000156395.1 Providencia rustigianii DSM 4541 | reverse complement strand
TGTGTCGCCTAGCATGGCTAAGTTAACATTCGCGCGAGTGAACACCCCCACTAACGTGTCACTAACCCGATTCATTTCATCCGAGTTCAGTTTAAAGCCGGTTAAAATATTAGATCCAATATCCGCCGTAGTGGCTAAGTCAATGTCTCCGGCGAGTGACATTGATAATGTGCCTTTCATCGCATTTTTAATTTGCTCAGGTTTAAAACCAGCCATCGCATAGAACGCTTGCCCTTGGGCGACTTCATTCGCCGTAAATGCCGTCGTTGCGCCCAGATCACGCGCCTGCTCTCTCAGCATCTTGTAATCGCCTGAGTTTTTATCCAAACGAGTCAAGGCTTGTACTTTCGACATGCCGATTTCAAAGTCATAGCCTGGTACTAAGACTTTTTTTGCCGCATATCCGATCCCGACCCCTGCGGCTGTCATGCCAGCACCAGCCCCAGCCATTTTGTTTCGAACGTCCATGGTTCTTTGATAGCCATCTTTCGCCGCCGAC
>NZ_GG703817.1:251064-251462 GCF_000156395.1 Providencia rustigianii DSM 4541 | reverse complement strand
CTTCCCTGACTCTTTAAGGGTCCTAAAGGAACGTTTAAGACTAAGACGTTGATAGGTTGGGTGTGTAAGCGTAGCGATACGTTGAGCTAACCAATACTAATGAACCGTGAGGCTTAACCTGACAACACCGAAGGTGTTTTAGAGAGATAAAGTTGATTTTCAATAGCGAGTGAGAAGCCGAAAGGTGAAGGACACAGCAGCTTGTTCAGGATTGATGTTCTGGTTTAAGGATAAAAGACTTAAACGGGAATAAACAGAATTTGTCTGGCGGCAATAGCGCGGTGGTCCCACCTGACCCCATGCCGAACTCAGAAGTGAAACGCCGTAGCGCCGATGGTAGTGTGGGGTCTCCCCATGTGAGAGTAGGGAACTGCCAGACATTAAATTAGCCGAGAAGC
>NZ_GG703817.1:250482-250964 GCF_000156395.1 Providencia rustigianii DSM 4541 | reverse complement strand
CGTTATAGATTAACTCGTTTACTCATGTAAACGTCGTCAATCTATGCCTGGTCTTGATTCGATTAACTCTGAATTTCTTGCGAAAAGAAAAATCGATACTGGAATTACCTTTATGGGGCTATAGCTCAGCTGGGAGAGCGCCTGCCTTGCACGCAGGAGGTCAGCGGTTCGATCCCGCTTAGCTCCACCATAAATTTTTCTGATTATTCAGAATAGATTAGTCAAATAGTCTATTGCGAATAATTATGCTCTTTAACAATCTGGAACAAGCTGAAAATTGAAAACAACGCACATTGTTTTGCTTAAACAATGTGAGAGTCTCTCAAAAAATCTCAACTTGAACGTGTTTTTCAAACACACAAGCGAGTGGCATGAGCGAGCAGTGTGAAATTCAAGGCGGACAGCGTGCAGCAAGCGCAACGTACAGTAGTACGTGAGCATTGCGAACCCTGCCCAACGAAGAAGTTCACCACGCGCAACCA
>NZ_GG703817.1:250066-250382 GCF_000156395.1 Providencia rustigianii DSM 4541 | reverse complement strand
ATTCCGGGTTTTTAAAAACCCGGAATTCAAACCCGGACTTTCGGTTCCAACGTGGTTACCACATAATGATTATGCTAAATCTAAAATAGAAGTTATAGATATGGTAATACATGATTTAGAACAATTACAAAGTAAAGTGAATTAATTATTGTTAACAATAGTTAATTAAAATATTTAAACATAATTTTTATAGCAAGATGATAAACTAATGATACTATCGTTGTAATAAAAGGTTATTTATATAAGGTGCTTTAAAATAAGATAATTATTATTTTAAGGCACTTTTTATTAATGTCTACAAAAGTATAAAAAATGC
>NZ_GG703817.1:821-249966 GCF_000156395.1 Providencia rustigianii DSM 4541 | reverse complement strand
TCAGGATTGATGTTCTGGTTTAAGGATAAAAGACTTAAACGGGAATAAACAGAATTTGTCTGGCGGCAATAGCGCGGTGGTCCCACCTGACCCCATGCCGAACTCAGAAGTGAAACGCCGTAGCGCCGATGGTAGTGTGGGGTCTCCCCATGTGAGAGTAGGGAACTGCCAGACATTAAATTAAGATTGATTGCAACACGCAATGAGTCGCCGAAAGGCAAAGAAGAATAAGTGGAGCGGTAGTTCAGTTGGTTAGAATACCTGCCTGTCACGCAGGGGGTCGCGGGTTCGAGTCCCGTCCGTTCCGCCACTTATAGCAAGCCCCGTGATGAAAATCACGGGGTTTTTGTTTTTTATCTATTCTAAAAGTTATCTTTCATACTATTTTCTGTTTTTTCTTTTAAATCATTACTTTAAATTTTGATACAGAGTATAGCCAGCGACTGCACCTGCGACATCATAGGTAAAGTCATGCCAACTCCAACCTGTTCCAGCTGCTCGGCTATCATAAAGTTCTTTAACTGTACCAAGAGAGATAGAAAATAGTATTCCAAATTGAGCCGCTTGCTGATGAGACATATTTTGTCTATCCGCATAAGCATTTCCCGCCGCTGCCATTGCAGCTGAAAAAGCAAAATGCTGCCCTTTATCTTTGCCTTTCCAATTATCATTTGCCCAGTGAAAACCAGAACACCCCGTCACTACGCACAGAGATAAACTAAGCGTTAATGTTCTTAATTGAATAAATAACATGGAGGGTATACCTCTACAACAACCGATCAGGTTAGAGTACGTTAGATAATAAAAAGCGCCACATGAGCGGCGCTTTCTGATAGTCATTAATTATAATATTCGACTTATTAATCGGTCTACACGGATCCGTCTTAATCGCCGAATAAGTTTTTTTACTTTGACAGGGTAAGTCTGGATACTATCCAGTTCACTGTAGTGGTTAACGACTTTGGTATTTGTTCGAATACACTCTAACTCATGGCTACGCTGTTCTTGAAGCTCTTGTTTTGGATCGTGGATCAATACAGCATTTTCGAGATCTAATCCCCAAGCTCTAGGGTTTAAGTTATTACCTGTAATGAGCTGCCATTCATTATCCACCCACATCCCTTTTAGATGGTAAGTGTTATCTCCATCTTTCCATAGACGTATAGTTAGCTGCTTACTATCAATAAAGCGTTGTAAGCGGCTCACAAAACGGCGTAGATTAATTTCATAGAGATAAGGCAAGGCACCAATAATTTTGAATGGTTCTTCCGGGGGAATGTAAAAGTCATTAGCTGTTTTATCACCAATGATAATTTCCACTTGTTTTCCATCTCGCAATAATTTGGTGATGATCCTGACTAACACTGCGGGTAAATTAAAGTACGGTGTACAAATCGTTAATTTATTTGTTGTAGCCCCCATCAAGTGAGTGACCGTACGGTTTAATTCATTCTTTTTACCTAATCCAACAAATGGAGTAACCGCTAATTCATAGTTAGATGCATTACCTGTAAATTGGTAATTGATACCTCTTAAAGATAGGCGGAATTGTTTGATCAGGTTTTTAAATTCGGCTGTTTTCGGTCTACTTGCCGTATTTAGACGATGAATCGCGTCAGATGACAATAACGAGTCATCAATAAATTTTTTCATCGTTGTTGTTAATTGGCTATTTTTGATCAAATGATATCTATCATAGCGGTACTTATCGTGACGATGTAAATAAACATCGTTGATACTCGCACCGCTATATAGCAGGGTATCATCGAATAAGAAACCTTTTAGATGTAATACCCCTAATGCTTCACGCGTATTAACTGGAATTCCAAAAACAGGAATTTCAATATTAGGGTAACTCTGAGCAACTTCATAGTACCAGTCTGCATTGGTTAAATTGGCGGCTGCACCAATACGCCCACGCTGAGCACGGTGCCAATCAACTAGAATTTTAATATCTAGGTTAGGATTTGCTTGTTTAGCGGCATAGATAGCATGAAGGATGTCTTTACCCGCATCATCTTTTTCTAAATACAGCGCTGTAATATAGACTGTATTTTTAGCTTGCGAGATTTGTTCAAGCAGAGCACCACGAAAATCTTCCGTCTTATAGAGCGTTTTTACATCAGCAACTGACTGAGACAATTTAGGCATATTTGCCAAGTGTTGTTGATGTTTTGCTTGTTTTAGTTTTGACAACATCACAGTGTGAATTTTCTCTTGTTAGTCCAATAGCAAATCGCTTTATACAAATATTTAAGCGAATGATCTGTCGATGATATCATATTTACCTCACTCATTAGGAATAAATTGAGTATCGGTTTAATCCATATACAGGTTATAAATTATTCCCCACGCTGAGATTCTTGATGTTAATTATAGATGCAGGGTTAGGTTTACGACACCATCCTCAAATTGAACATCAATTTGGAACCCCAGTTTTTTGGCTAGACTGATCATATTACGATTTTCCGGCATGGTAATCGCTGTGAGCTTTTTAATTCCATGTGCTCGAGTATAATTTAAAAGTTTTTGCATCAACTTATAGCCTAGAGTCTGTCCTTTCATATCTGAGCGAACAAGTACCGCAAATTCAGCCTCTTGGTTATCTGGATCTGCCATCGCACGAGTTACACCAATAATTTCTGGATAAGAATCTGCATTTTTCACTGCGACGAATGCCATTTCTCGGTCGTAATCAATCTGTGTCATATTGGCTAGGTCGTCGTGGGTAAACTCACTAATTTCACTGAAATAGCGATAATAAAGATCCTCTTTAGTCACTTGTTCAATAAATGATTTTAAGAGCGGCTCATCTTCCGGGAGAATAGGTCTCAATAGGCACGTTAAATCATCTTTTAGATTAATGGTTTCTTCTAATTCATTTGGGTAGGGGCGGATCGCTAATCGGGTACTCGGATTATTATCGATAGGACTTAATGTCATCGAGACATCGAGCAGAGTAAATTCATCACCCGCTGCAAGTAGTGGGTGTATATCTAAACGTGTAATATTAGGGCAATCGATAATTAAGTTGGAAACCCTGACAAGTAAGCTAGCAAGCCCTGGAATATTTAGTGGCTCTAAGGAACTTCGAGCTTTAATTTTGGATCCTTTGATGGCATTGATAACTAAATAACGCGCTAATGCTAGGTTTAATGGTGGTAAAGCAACGGCAGCTTGACTCTCTTGCTGCCACTCAATACCTCCTTCTCCTAGCATGATTAACAAACCAAATACTGGATCGAGTTCGACTGCAATTCTTAGCTCTTGCGCTCCAGCTCGATTTGCCATGCTTTGAACCAATAACCCTTCAATACGAGCATGTGGAAAATTAGTAGATACCCTTTCTATTATGGCATTCGCTGCTTCAGCCACTTCATTGGCATTTCTTAAATACAGCATAACCCCTTGGACTTCAGACTTATGAACTATGTCTGGTGAACGCAATTTTAATGCAACTGGGTAACCGATTTTTTCTGCAATCTCAACAGCTTGTTCACTCGAGTGGGCAATCCAGGTTGGTAGACTATGTAACCCATATGCCTTTAGGATAGGTTGAACCTCATGGGTATCTAAGTTCAGATTATTGTTTTGAATAGCCTGCATAATGCATGCATGAGCTTGCTGAGTATTGGCGGTGATCCCAATAGGAAGTGCAGGCGTTTCTTTCAGTTGTTTTTGGTTACGGCGATATTCAACCATATGCATATAGGCAGTGATCGCCCCTTCAGGAGTTCGATAAGTTGGAATGCCTGCTTCACTAAATAGTTTTCGAGACTCTTGAGAGGAATACTCGCCACACCAGTTAGTTAATATAGTTAGCCATTTGCCTCTAGGGTGCTGTTTGATGGTTTTAATGATTTTAGCTGCCATGGATTTACTCTCAGTGATCGCACTTGGAGTATGGATTAGCAGTAAAGCATCATGGTCGTGGCTATCAAGCATCTTATTTAAGACATTGAGATAACGATCGACGGTAGAATCATCCCCTAAATCAATCGGGTTTTGAGTTGAAAGATCTAATGGTAGTAAGGCACTAAGTTCATTTTGTGTTTCAGTGCTAAGTTTTGCTAGCTTGCCACTGCGAAGTAGGAGTTCATCTAAAGCCATTGCAGCAGGTGCAGATCCATTACTTATGATCGATAACCGTTCCCCCCTAAGCGGGGTCATATAGCTTAATGTTTCTACAGCAGAAAACATCTCATGGGTATCTTGAACACGCAATAAACCAGCTCGTTGGATTGCGGCATCATAAGCTGCATCTAAACTTGGTTTTTCACCAAGGAGTTCTTGGGCTTTACGGGTTCGCCCACTTTTGATCACGAGAATGGGTTTATTGCGCGAAGCACTGCGAGACGAAGATAAAAAGCGCCTCGCATCACTAATATTTTCTAAATACAACAGGATGGCGCTGGTTTTACTATCCCGAGCAAGATAATCAAGTAAATCATCGATATCGATATCGATACTATCTCCGAGGGCGATGAAATAGGAAAAACCAATATCACGGTGCCTTGCCCAATCAAGAACGGTGTTAGACACGGCCGCTGATTGGGAAATAAATGCCAGTTTTCCTTTTAAAATAGGGATTGGAGAGAAGCTGGCATTCAAGCCTTGCCATGGAGCCAAAAAACCTAAACTGTTGGGACCCAGTAACCGAATTTGGTATTGCTGAGCCACTTTTTTAAGTTCATTAAATTGGATTGATGGTGATGACAGGATAATGACGACATTGCAGCCGGCCTCGCCGAGCTGACGCAAACACTCAACATTACGTGAGTAATGGGTACAGATCACCGCAAGATCAGGTTTTAATGGGAGCTTCTCTATTGATGGGTAAGCCAAAACACCAAGGATTGAGTTTCGATTGGGGTTAACCGGCAGGATAGGACCTTTGAAACCGCAGCTAAGTAGGTTTTTCATCATGACTGAACCGGCTCGGTTTGGGTCTTCTGATGCACCAATAACCACAATTGATTTTGGTCTAAATAATGACTCTAACTGACTCACTAACCCCATGATGTCAAACCCTTTGCTTAGATGAGCATTAATGCCGCTCAATTGATATTGAGAACTTATGCAATACTATGCCGCATCTTGAGAGAAGCGCCAGTTTATCAGTGGAATTTAATTGAATTATACAAGCACCTTCACGTTTTATTATGAAGGTGATTTTTGCACCACAATGGGTTGGAAACGGTTACGAATAAAAATGACTGATAATCCCTATAAAGGGTTATTGAGGATCTTGGGATAGGATTCTCTGAGCAGTTGGATGATGAGGTTTCCCTTCAAGATATTTATGTTTAAATAAATTGAAATGGGCAAATAATTGTTTTGAGGCCTCAATATCTCCAGCTTGTTCGAGCACAGTTGCTGCGACTTCTACAGTGCAATGTTGCTCTTCCCTTGAAGGAATTCGTAATAAATAGTCAGTTCTTGCCTTGTCATTAATGGATAACATGGGAATATTATCCAAATAAGGGCTTTTACGAAACATTTTACGGGCTTCAGGCCAAGTACCGTCTAATAGAATAAATAGGGCGGGTTTATCAGAAATAGAGGGCTGATTGACGACGATGCGGTCATTTTGTGCATAACTGTCAGGAAAAATAAGGTAAGGTTGCCTAGTTGTATCTTGCAGTACTGCAAGCAATTGGCTATCGGGTTCGGTTCGTGACCATTGATATGCTAACGTATCAGGCAGGATATCTGCGATTAATTTTCCTGTGTTGCTTGGTTTGAAAACTTCACCATCAAACATGATCAGGCAAAATTGGCTTTTCGCTTGCACCGATACTGTTTCATCACATAGACATTGTGGGATAGGTAATAAGCAATACTGGCAGCGCTTTACTCGACATCCTCTCGCTTTAAAAGGTTTTGTCGAAAGGGCTAAACGTTGTTGGCGAAGATGATAGACAGCATTCTGACTCATGGTTGATAAGATACTTTTCGTAGCAACAAAAATAAGGGACGTATTGTACGCAAAACGATTTGTATACGATAGAAGTATATTCAACAACTTTTCGGTGAGATAATAGCGCGAATCGGTAGCGTAGCTTTGCAACATCATGTAATCTTCGCGCCATAGCTTAGTAGGGGATAGCGATGAACGACACGAATGATTTTAGTGGTAAAAACGGCAAAGTAAAAGTGATGTATGTCCGTAGTGAAGGACAGGATAATAATAAAGGTAATGATAAACGCCGTGGCGGTCGCGATGGTGCCCGTGACGGACGAGATGATCGAAGAGGCGATAAGCGTAGTGGTGGTCGTAATGACCGCAATGACCGTTCTAGTCGCCCAGGTCGCCCTGAAGGTGGCCGCTCAGATAGACGTTCTGAAAATAGAGATGAAGCACCTCGTGATCGTTCTCCATGGCGTACTATTTCTAAACAAGATAGTGAAGAGTTAGAAAATGATCATGGTGGTATCTCTGGTAAAAGCCAAATCGACCCTGAACAACTGCGCAAGCAACGTCAGGAAGAGACACGTATTTACGGTGAAAATGCGTGCCAAGCAATGTTTAAAAATCGTCCAGATGGTATTGTCCGTGCGTGGTTCTTGCAATCAGTAACACCTCGTTTTCGTGATGCACTGAAATGGATGGCGGCAAACCGTAAAGCTTACCATGTAGTCGATGCCGAAGAGTTAGAAAAAGCATCAGGTACTGAACATCATGGTGGCGTCTGTTTTATCATTAAAAAACGCGGTGGTATGCAAGCTGAAGCTTATTTGCAAGAAGCAGCAGATACTGACTGTGTTTTAGCGTTAGAAGATGTGGGTAACCCACATAACCTTGGTGGGATCATGCGTAGCTGTGCCCATTTTGGTATTCAAGGCGTCATTTTACAAGATGCTGGCATGTTGGAATCAGGTGCTGCAATTCGTACCGCAGAAGGTGGTGCTGAACATGTCAAAGCCATTGATGCTGATGGTTTTACTCCGACATTAGAAAAATTCCGTCAAGCTGGTTACACCATCGTAACGACCTCTAGCCATAAAGGCAGCCAAGATATTGCGAAAGTCCAGTTGCCGAAGAAAATGGTATTAGTTCTTGGGCAAGAGAGTGATGGCTTAAGCGACAGTACATGGGATCAGGGAGATATGAGCCTATATATTGGCGGAACAGGTAAAGTGGAAAGCTTGAATGTTTCTGTTGCCACAGGGATTATGTTGTCCCAATGGTGGTCACAAAATAAAGTTAAGTCATAGTTTTCTATAATTAACTTAGCCATCGTAAAAACCATACACGAAAAGCCAATAAGCTGATAAGTGTATGGTTTTTTTATTAGTGAGCCCCGCCCCCATCTTTAGAGCCAGCCCCAAATGGTGGTTTAGCAAACCAGACGATCACCATCAATAAGATAAATACCCCCGCAGATATCCAAAAAATCTCATTGGCTGACAAAATTAAACCTTGTTCAGTAATTTCACGAGCAATATAAGCAGCACTTTGCTGCTCATTCATCCCGATCTTTGCCAATTCACTGTACATATGCTGAGCATTCGGATTGTATGGATTGACAAATTCCGCCAGATTTTCATGGTGCATGGATTCACGTTGGGTCCACATTGTTGTAGTAATCGACGTACCAATTGCACCAGCGAGTGTTCGAGTAAAGTTCGATAAACTTGAAGCTGATGCCATTTTTTCTGGGGGTAATCCCGATAATGTAATGGTTGTTAGTGGCATAAAGAAGCAGGCAATCGCCAATCCTTGAACAAATTGAGGCCATGCTGCGGCGGCAAAGCCCATTCCCGGTTCAAAGGTATAAGCTCGCCAATAGTAACAAACCGCATACATAATAAAGCTGAATGTCACCAAATAGCGCATGTCAATGCGATTACCAAAACGACCAATAATTGGTGTGATTAACAATGGTAATAATCCAACAGGGGCGGAGGCTAAACCTGCCCAAGTTGCGGTGTAACCGTAAACCTCTTGGAGTAATTGCGGTAGTAAGACGATCGTCCCGAAGTAGAGCATATAAGCCAAACTCAGTGATAAACAGCCGATAGTAAAGTTGCGTTCTTTGAATAAGGAAAGGTCAATGACGGGATGCTCATCAGTTAATTCCCAGACAATTAAAAAGGCGATTGCCACAACGGCTACGACTGTCAGTACGATAATCTCTGTCGAGTTAAACCAATCAAGTTCTTTTCCTTGGTCGAGCATAATTTGTAATGCACCAATACCGACAACTAAAAGAACTAATCCAATTGTATCAATTGGTTTAATGGATATTTTCGTTTCACGCCCTTTTAGTGTTTTCATTATGGCAAAGATAATTGCAACACTAAAAGGGACATTAATAAAGAATATCCAACCCCAATGGTAATTATCGCTAATATAGCCCCCAAGAATAGGACCACAGATAGGTGCTATAACGATGGTCATCGACCATAGCGCTAATGCCATATTTCGTTTAGCTGGCGGATAGTTATTAAGCAGCAAACTTTGTGATAATGGGATCAGGGGACCTGCAACTAAACCTTGTAGAACTCGAAATAAGATCAGCATTTCTAAGCTACCAGAAATGCCACATAGCCATGAGGTGAGGGCAAATAACCCTGTAGACCATAAGAATAGCCGGACTTCACCTATGCGCTTTGCTAGCCATCCTGTGATCGGAATAGAAATGGCATTAGCAACACCAAATGAGGTAATCACCCATGTGCCTTGTGAATTCGATGCACCAAGGTTTCCGGCTATTGTCGGAATTGCGACGTTAGCAATGGTTGAGTCCAAGACTTGCATAAAGGTTGCCAAAGATAGAGCAATGGTCATCCAAGCGAGTTTTGAACCTGTTAATGGGGCATTAATCACGCGGTGATCTCCGTTTATTTATTGCCAGAGTTATTATTAATAATCTCAGCAACAATTTTATCGGCAGGAGACATATCAACAGCTAAAGCTGACGTGTGATAAGCTGGTGTATCACGTAAGCCTTTAGATAACACTTTTCCATCTTTATTTTTGGTATCAACTTCAACTTCAGTGGATAATCCGATACGTAATGGATATTCATCCAGTTGAGCTGGGTCAAGGGCAATTCTTACTGGTAAGCGCTGAACAACTTTGATCCAGTTACCGCTGGCATTTTGTGCCGGTAATAAAGAGAATGCGCTACCAGTTCCCATATCAAGCCCAACAACGGTTCCTTTGAATACGATTTTTTTACCGTAAAAATCTGAGGTGACTTTGGCCGGTTGACCAATCCGCATATCAGCAAGTTGGGTTTCTTTAAAATTAGCATCAACCCACATACCGCTTGAAGGGACAATTGCCATCAATGGTGTTGAAGGTGTGATTTGTGAACCAATTTGCACACTTCGGCGAGAAACATAACCATCCACAGGACTGACAATTTTTGTTCGTTGCAAAGTGAGCCAAGCATTTCTCACTTGGGTCGCTGCTTGCTCAACCAGAGGTTGTTTTTCTAATGCCGTACCCAGGACGATGGCTTGGTTTGCGTTATACTGTTCAATTGCTACGTCTAAAGCCCCTTTGGCGGTGACAACGGCATCTCTGGCATGTTGAAGTTCTTCTTTGCCAATAAGGTTACTGCTACCAAGGACTTCACGGCGTTTTAAGTCATTTTGTAAACGAGCTAATTCCGAGCGTTTAACTTCAATATTGGCTTGATATTGGCGGCTATTAATAATGTGCTGACGAGATTGCCGAACGCTATTGGCTAATTCTGTTTTTGCTTTTTCTAAAGCGAGCTCTGCATCTCTAGGATCTAATTCGACAAGAACGCTACCGCTTTGAACAAAATCGGTGTTGTCGACATTAACCGTCATAACGCTACCTGAGATTTGAGCTTGGATTTGGACTTGATTCCCGGCTACATAAGCGTTGTCTGTTGACTCATAGTGACGTAAAACAAGATACCAGTAAGCCGCCCAGACTATCCCAATAGCAATAAAAATAAAGGTTAGGAACATCAGGGCATTTCTGCGTTGTCTTTTTTTATTCAACGGCGGTGTTTGCGTTTCAGGCAGATCCTCGCGGGCGTTCATACTGGTATTTCCCCATATAGGATAATAAAAACTACAATCGTTTCCAGTAGTTAGTATCAACTACTGGAAACCAAGATATAAAATGATGTTATTGCTGACGGGTTGTAGCAAAGTATAGTCGGAAAGGATAATGAAATATTAGTAACTGGAAAATCTTTTTTTCCTTTTTAAACCTTAGAATGCCTCAAATACATTAACCATTCAAAATATAAGGTTATTTGTCATTGATCCTTCATGTTATCCAGTTTAGATAGTAATTTACGCATTAGTTTATCAAGTTGTTGTTTTTCTTCGATATCTAAACTTGACCAGATATCAATTAATGCTTTATGTTGTGGAGGTAATAACCCACTTAAAAACTCCGAGCCTTTCTCTGTTAGATGCAGGTGTAGGCAGCGTCTATCATTGTGACTCTCTTTACGTTCAATCCAACCATTTTTTCTAGTTCATCAGCAATACGTGTAGCATTGGTTCGAGAAGAACCTAGGGCGGCACTTAATTCGGATGGCTGTATACTGTGAGATTCTTTGGTATCAAGGATCATTAAGGCCATAAATAGGGTTTCATTTACCCCTTGCGCTCTGAGCATATTATTGCGCGATTCCAATAATTTTCCATGAACATGCATACACAGGCGAGTTAATAAAATCTCTTGATAAGGAATTGGGTTTTCGAGTGAATCTTGTTGCGCGACGCGAGCGTTGAGTAATTCTTCTGTCGGTGTAAATGAACTTTCCATTATTTGGATACCTTATTCGTTTCAGTTGGTAAGATTTCAACTGTAATCAACCGTGTAAATGGTATATTAAAAGTTAGAATTAGCAATTATACTTAATTAATATCATCCAGTTTATTTTGATAATGATACATTAATCATAAATTTTATGAATGTATTTCACCAAAGTTAGTATAGTTCAATTAACAATGACTGCATTTTTACTATAAAATAGGCAAACTGACGATATAATAATTGCATTTTATACGACAAATAAAATCATATAAAACAATATATAATCACATTGTATTAACTCAATACCATTTTTTTTATTACTCAATAATTACAATATAGATGGTTATTTATCCGTTTGAGGAATAAATACAGATAAACCGCTTATAATTTATCATATAAAAACATATTTATTTCAGGCTGAACAATAATCATACCATTTTATCAAGATATACCTTTTGTTTAACTGTGTCACTTATTAACTTTTTCTATATAAACTATACCTTGGTTAAACTATTTATCATTGTTAGCTATTCGTAATAATAATTATTGTAATCTCTCAAAATAGAGATGAGGAATAACGATAAATTAACTGATTTAAATTTAACCAAGCCAGCCAATAACCATAATAATAAATGACTGTTATAGTTATTGGAATGATAAGTAGATGGCTATTCAGGGGAGGTAACCTGTGGGTCAAATCGAAAACCTATTAACCAGATAATTAAACTGATGCCTGTTAATGAGGCTCCTGAGATAACAATTCCAATCCAACCTGCTTGCTCATAAGCATATCCAGAGAGCAGAGAACCAAGCGCCCCACCAATAAAATAGCTAGTCATATAGCCCGCAGTTAACCTGTTTCGAGCTTCCGGCATAATACGGTATAACGTACTTTGATTTGTTACATGAACGGCTTGGATGGCAAGGTCGAGAATTAAAATTCCGACAATAAATGCAATCAGTGAGTATTTTGCTAATCCAATTGGAAACCAAGAAAGTAGCAATAATACTAAACCAACGGTAGTGACTAATTTTCCTTTGCCTTTATCGACTAAACGACCTGCTTGCGAGGCCATCAAGGCCCCCGCAGCACCGACCAATCCAAACAATCCAATCGTCCCTTCTGAGTAGTTAAATGGTGGGCTGGCCAACAAAAATGCCATGGCGGTCCATAACAGTGCAAAATTGGCAAAAGTCAGGGCGCCCAGTAATGCGCGAGTCGCTAAAACTGGCGTGGTGAAAAATAGCCGTCCAATTGAACCAATCAGTTGAAAGTAATTAAGTGCCGATTTTTGATGGTATCGAGGAAGCTTAATGGCTAGCACGATAATAAGAATGAACATTAATCCAAAAGCAACCCAGTAAATTGCTCGCCAACCACCCACCATGGCGACAGCACCAGAAATTGTTCGAGCTAATAGAATACCGAGTAATAACCCACTCATAATGGTACCAACGGCTTTACCTCTTTGATGAGGTTTAGCAATAGATGCAGCCATTGGAACGAGTATTTGAGCGACGACGGAAAATAAACCAGTCAGGGCGGTACCGAGTAAGATTTGCCAAATACTATCGGAAACAGCGGTGATCAATAAGCCGCTAGCTGACAGTGATGTCATAATAATAATGAGTTTTTTACGCTCAAAAAGATCCCCTAAAGGGACTAAAAAGAGAAGCCCCGCCGCATACCCTAACTGAGCGGCAGTCACGATAAAACCTGCCATGTTAGTGGTTAAATCGAATTGTACAGCGATAGTTTCCAGTAGCGGTTGCGCATAGTAATTACTGGCAACAACTAAGCCAGTGGCAATCGCCATGAGTAAAGTGAGTCCAGTAGTGAGTTCCGTCGATGATGTTTTCATGCTCGCCATGCTTCAGCGGTCATTTTGTGATTCAGTGGGTTGGCCATAAGCCTAACCCACTGCGAAGGTTCATTGTATAAATGATTTCATTTATTTTATTATTTTTTTGAGGGATTTAATGCGGGATATTTTTGTTGGTGTTATTCAAAAAAGCCAATCATCATCTTCAGTACTCACGGCTTTGCCGATGACATAGGACGAACCTGAGCCAGAGAAAAAATCATGGTTTTCATTAGCATCAGGAGAAAGTGCCGATAAAATTTCAGGACTAACTTGGGTGATAGCTTCAGGAAACAATGCCTCATAGCCTAAATTCATTAATGCTTTATTGGCGTTGTAATGTAGGAAGCTTTTTACATCTTCACTCCACCCCACACTATCATAGAGCTCTTGAGTATATTTAATCTCATTTTCATATAAATCAAAAAGTAAGGAAAACGTGAACTCTTTAATTTCATTTTGCTGCTGTTCATTATAGGTGGCGAGAGACTTTTGAAATTTATAGCCAATATAATAACCGTGGATCGCTTCATCACGAATGATCAAACGAATTAAATCTGCTGTATTGGTGAGTTTTCCACGGCTAGACCAGTACATTGGTAAATAGAATCCAGAATAAAACAGGAAAGATTCTAAAAACACACTGGCAACTTTTTTCTTCAATGGATGGGAGTCACAATAGTAAGACAGAATGATTTTAGCTTTATTTTGTAGGGCACTATTTTCTTCGCTCCAACGATAGGCTTCATCAACATCAGGGGTAGAGCAAAGTGTTGAGAATATTGAGCTATAGGAGCGAGCATGCACTGCTTCCATAAAACTGATATTAGAGAGTACGGCTTCTTCATGAGGTGTTTGTGCGTCCGCCATTAAACAAGGCGCTCCCACCGTATTTTGGATGGTGTCTAATAGTGTGAGTCCCGTAAATACACGGATAGTCAGCTTTTTCTCTGTTGCTGTGAGAGTATTCCACGAATTTATATCATTAGACAATGGGACTTTTTCAGGTAACCAAAAGTTTGTGGTTAAGCGGTTCCACACTTCAAGATCTTTATCATCTTGAATACGATTCCAGTTAATTGCTTGAATAGGGCGATTTAATGCGCTGGTGGTCATAGCCTATTTTCCTTTTACAGTGAGCAAGAGACGCAACCTTCCACTTCGGTACCTTCAAGTGCAGTTTGGCGTAATCGAATGTAATACAGGGTTTTAATACCTTTTCGCCATGCGTAGATCTGGGCGCGGTTAATATCTCGCGTGGTGGCATCACCATCAAAAAACAGCGTCAAAGATAAGCCTTGGTCAACGTGTTGGGTGGCTTCTGCATAGGTATCAATAATTTTCTCCGGGCCGATTTGATAAGCATCCTGATAGAACTTGAGGTTCTCATTGGTCATGAACGGCGCTGGATAATAGACTCGACCAATTTTACCTTCTTTACGGATCTCAATCGGAGCAACTACTGGATGAATGCTGGATGTTGAATTGTTGATATAGGAAATTGATCCTGTCGGCGGGATTGCCTGTAAATTTTGGTTATAAATTCCATAGGTCATGACGGATTGTTTGAGTGCTAGCCAATCTGCTTGTGTCGGAATTTTGATACCCGAACGTCGGAATAATTCCTGAACGGTTTGTGTCTTTGGTGACCATATTTTGTTGATATATTTATCAAAGTACTCACCACTGGCATATTTTGATGCGGAAAAACCATCGAATGTTTGTTGGCGTTCAATCGCGAGTTGGTTCGATGTTTTTAATGCGTAGTAAGCGACGGTATAGAAATAAATATTGGTAAAGTCCAATCCCTGTTCTGAACCATAATAGATATGTTCCCTTGCAAGGTAACCATGTAAATTCATCTGCCCCAAACCAATGGCGTGAGATTGCTGATTACCTTGCGCAATAGAGGGAACTGAATTGATGTAACTCATATCCGATACAGCAGTTAATGCTCGTACAGCAGTTTCGATCGATAATGCAAAATCTGGGGAATCCATGGTACTGGCAATGTTCATCGAACCTAAATTACAGCTAATATCTTTACCGACTGTTTTATAATTGAGGTCATCTTCATAAGTGCTAGGCTGATTAACTTGCAGAATTTCTGAGCATAAATTGCTCATGTTAATACGTCCT
Source organism: Providencia rustigianii DSM 4541 (assembly GCF_000156395.1). Taxonomy (GTDB): domain Bacteria; phylum Pseudomonadota; class Gammaproteobacteria; order Enterobacterales; family Enterobacteriaceae; genus Providencia; species Providencia rustigianii. Next base: position 235,206 of record NZ_GG703817.1, on the reverse strand, counting down.
GCAATTGGGTTTTCTCGATTAGCAGTATCTTCAAATAAGATATAGGGATAACCAGACTCAAACTGTATCTCGGCAATTGTTTGGAAAAATTCTCGCGCATTGATTTTGAATTTTTTTATCGCCTTATTGTTTACCATTTCATGGTATTTTTCGGAGACACTAATTTCAGACATGGCGACACCATATTCCCGTTGAACGTCATAAGGGGAAAATAGGTACATATCTTCATTATTTTTAGCTAACTGAAAGGTGATATCAGGGATCACAACACCAAGAGAGAGTGTTTTGATACGAATCTTTTCATCAGCATTTTCGCGTTTGGTATCTAAAAAACGTAAAATATCGGGATGATGGGCATGTAAATAAACCGCCCCAGCGCCTTGTCTTGCTCCGAGTTGGTTTGCATAAGAGAAAGCATCTTCTAGCATTTTCATCACAGGAACCACACCAGAGGATTGGTTCTCAATATGTTTAATTGGTGCACCTTGCTCACGTAAGTTCGTCATTAAAAATGCGACACCGCCTCCACGTTTTGAAAGTTGGAGAGCTGAGTTTACTGAGCGACCAATGGATTCCATATTATCTTCAATGCGTAGTAAGAAGCAGGAAATTAATTCTCCCCGTTGTTTTTTTCCACAGTTGAGAAATGTCGGTGTAGCGGGTTGAAAGCGTCCACTAATAATCTCATCAACTAACAGTGAAGCTAATGATTTTGAGCCTTGTGCAAGGGTGAGGGCGACCATACAGACGCGATCTTCATAGCGTTCAAGATATCGCTGTCCATCAAAGGTTTTAAGGGTATAGCTGGTGTAATATTTAAAGGCGCCTAAAAAGGTTTTAAAACGGAATTTGTGAGCGTAGGCTTGCTTGAAAAGCTGCTTAATAAATTGAAATTCATATTGTTCTAAGACTTCAGATTCGTAGTAATTTTCATTAACTAAAAAATCGAGTTTTTCCTTTAGATCGTGGAAAAAAACGGTATTTTGATTAACGTGCTGGCGGAAATAAGCATGAGCTGCTTGTTTATCTTTGTCTAATTGCAGGCGGCCTTCACTGTCATACAGGTTGAGCATTGCATTGAGGGAATGGTAATCAACATTGTGTATATCTTGCATTTTATCCATGGGGATGATTTCCGTTATAAACGCGTTGCCAGAAAGATTTCAGCCCTTGTTTGACTGATTGAACATCTTGCTCAGTACCCAATAATTCGAAACGATAAAGAAAAGGCACATGGCACTTTTGGGCAATAATATTGCCAGCGATGGCATACGCTTTACCAAAATTGGTATTGCCCGCCGCAATGACGCCGCGAATGAATGATCGATTGGTTTCGATGTTCAAAAAATGGATCACTTCTTTGGGAACCGCACCTTTACTGGTTCCTCCACCATAGGTTGGTAAAAGTAAAACATAGGGTTGTGAGGCGATGATAGGGCTCTGTGCTGTGTGCTCTATGGGGATTCGAGTCGCGGGTAGTTCAAGTTTTTCCACAAAACGGTGGCAATTCTCCGAACGACTCGAAAAGTAAATGAGAGATTTCGTACCCATAATGGGAGCCTAATCCGCTAAAGTGTTAATCATATCGGGGCGAAAGCCTGACCAATGCTGTTCACCAACGATCACGACGGGTAGTTGTTGATAACCAAGTTCTTTAATAAATTCAATTGCTTGATTGTTATCGCTAAGATCAATGACTTGATAGGAAAGCTGTTTACGATCGAGTGCTTGATAAGTGGCATTACACTGAACGCAGTTAGGTTTACTATAAATGGTAATCTCAGTCATATTTTTCGCCTTTACATTTTCTATACGTGGTAGTTGTGGATTGAATAATGTTTAAATCCTATATATAGATCATTTTTATTTCAACCATACAATATATGGTGTTTTGCATTATTGAATGATAATCATTCGAATTATTTGCTATGCTGTTATTAACATTGAAAATAAAAAAATAGAGGGGCAGATGATTCCTTTTGCCACACTGAGAAAAAATATCATTGCAAAGTAGAAATAATTTACTTTATAACTGTATATACAATCAGGTAAGTGAATCCTTTTAAGGAGATGTTATGTATCATCAATATTTGGCAGCACCAGAAAACTTTCCTAAACCGTGGATCCATATTACGGCTGATGATAACGGGGTAACGAGTATCTATTTTGTGGATGAAAAAACAGAAAAAGAATCTAAGAGTGAGCATTCCAAACAGTGTGCAAAAGAATTAAAGGAATACTTTAATCATAAAAGGACGGTTTTTTCAGTTGCCTTGAATCCTAATGGAACGGAATTCCAGAAAAAGGTGTGGAAGCATTTGTGTGATATTCCTTATGGTGAGCGCTGGAGCTATAAAGATCTCGCCTTAAAATTAGGCTCAGTCAATTATTGTCGCGCGGTAGGAATGGCGAATTCTCGTAACCCGATTTCATTGATTATTCCTTGTCATCGAGTACTTGGGCATGATGGAAAATTGGTGGGCTATACTGGAGGATTAGATATTAAAGATTGGTTATTAATTCACGAGGAGTAACCTCTGAAAAATTAACCATCAGTAATACTTACCTTTGCATTAATGGCTATTATTAAGAATAATCGCCGTCTTAAGAGACGAAAATACGGATAAATAATAATTTTTTATCATTTAAATCAATTTTCGTGATCTAGGTTGTAGACAAGTAACTTATAGATCTGATGTACTGAGCTTGATACAGATGGTGTGTCTATTTTATTTTAAAGGTAATATTTGATGTCTAAAGTTAAAGGTAACGTTAAGTGGTTCAACGAGTCTAAAGGTTTTGGTTTTATTACTCCAGAAGATGGTAGCAAAGATGTTTTTGTTCACTTTTCTGCTATCACAAGCGATGGTTTCAAAACCTTAGCTGAAGGCCAAAGAGTTGAATTTGAAATCACTGAAGGTCCAAAAGGTCCATCTGCTGCTAACGTTATCTCTCTGTAATTAAACACTTAGAAACGAACAGCCTAAACTCGCACTAGCTTTGCTAGCGCGAGTTTTTTTATATGTTTCAGTTAATAAATGCGGTAGATTGGCGATTAAAACGCTATAGATAGATTAATAAAAAACCCCAATGGTTAAATGTAACTATTGGGGTCTATGCTGATAATATTTTATGAAAATCGTGAATATTATTTAACTTCTTCGCCTTTAGCTTGTAAGTCAGCGTGGTAGGAAGAGCGAACGAACGGACCGCATGCAGCATGGGTGAAGCCCATATCCATTGCAGCCTGTTTCATTTCATCAAACTCTTCAGGGCTAACATAGCGTTTTACTGGTAAGTGATGGCGGCTTGGTTGCAAATATTGGCCCAGAGTTAGCATTGTTACACCATGACGGCGTAAATCACGCATAACCTCAATGATTTCTGCGTTGGTTTCACCTAAACCAACCATCAAACCTGACTTTGTCGGGATTTCTGGATGCGCTTCTTTGAATTTTTCCAACAGCTTTAATGACCACTCGTAGTTTGCACCGGGGCGAACTTGACGGTAAACCCGTGGAACGTTTTCAAGGTTATGGTTAAAGACATCTGGTGGCGTTGCTGTCAGGATCTCTAATGCGCGATCCATTCGTCCTCTAAAGTCGGGCACCAGTGTTTCAATTTTAATTGTTGGATTTTTTTCTCTGATTGCACTGATACAATCAGCAAAGTGTTGTGCACCACCATCACGTAAATCATCACGATCCACGGACGTAATCACCACATAGCGTAGCGCCATGTCTTTAATTGTTTGAGCTAGTTTAACGGGTTCATTGGCATCTGGTGCATTTGGACGACCATGAGCAACGTCACAAAACGGGCAGCGGCGTGTACAGATAGCCCCTAAAATCATAAAGGTGGCAGTACCATGGTTAAAACATTCAGAGAGGTTAGGGCAGGAAGCTTCCTCGCAGACCGAGTGCAAGCCATTTTTACGCATAGCAGCTTTGATGCCTTGAATACGCGTAGAGTCAGCAGGCAATCTGATTTTCATCCACTCAGGTTTACGTAGAATTTCTTCACGTTCCGTGACCACGTTTTTAACAGGGATCAGTGCCATTTTATCGGCGTCACGATATTTAATTCCACGCTCGATCTGAATTGGTTTACTCATAATGTGCCGGTTCCAGTTATCTTTTTGCCATTAAAATTTTTTTGAGAAATGTTAAAAAATTATAGCATTATTATTGAACAATATGAAATCCAAGTGTGTCACAGAACTGATTAATTAGCACTGGCTGAACATCGTTTAGTGTAACATTTGGAGACAGGGCTCTCATTTGGGTCATTTTTAATTCACTATAACCACAAGGATTTATACGGTTAAAAGGCTCAAGATCCATATCGATATTTAGTGCTAATCCATGAAATGAACAGCCTTTTCTGATGCGTAAGCCAAGAGAGCAAATTTTATCGCCATTAACATATACGCCTGGTGCATCAGGACGCGGGTAAGCCGAAATATTGAAATGTGCTAGCGTGTTGACCACGGTGGTTTCCAATGCACTGACAAGCTCACGTACACCAATGTGATTGCGTTTTAAATCGATGAGAACATACATAACCTGTTGACCGGGTCCATGATATGTTACCTGACCACCACGATCGCTTTGGATCACGGGAATATCACCGGGAGCTAAAACGTGTTCTGCTTTACCCGCTTGACCTTGTGTAAACACGCGGGGATGTTGCACTAGCCAAATTTCATCACACGTCTCTGGTGTACGAGATTCAGTAAATTGGTGCATTGCATCTGAAACGGTTTGATAGGGAGCAAGCCCTAGCTGGCGCAGTATTATGCTTTTATCTGACAAAATTTCGATATCCACACGCTATAAAGATGAGTCGGCAGTATAACGCCACAGAAATGAGATCACCAGTTTGTCGTATTATTGGCAGGTGTTTTTTGTAGGTACAAAAAACCGAGCGTTATACTCGGTTTTTCGGGATTAATTAAAGGACAACTTTAACTAATTCTAATGCACCTAACTCAGTGTAGAGCGTTTCAACTTGCTCAATATGAGTAGCATTAATGGTGATGGAGACGGAGTGATAATTGCCTTTACTGCTCGGTTTCACATCTGGAGAGTAATCACCCGGAGCATGGCGCTGAACCACTTCAATCACTTGATCAACCAATTCTGGTTGTGCTAAGCCCATCACTTTGTAGGTCAATGGACATGGGAACTCAAGCAGTTCACCTAATTTTGTTTTCATGGGCACTCCTAAAATAATGAATTAGCGCCTGCATAAAAATTGGCTGGGAGAAATAGAGATTTCACCAGCCAATTTATGATTCCATAATAGTTTATATTTCATCACAGGCTTTCTGATACAAACTATATGGGGATAACTAATTTCAATTTCAAGTATTAGCTAAACCAGCGATGGAATAACAATTTGATGTAATCAATTAAACGACTGAAAAATCCACCTTCTTCAACATCTTTGAGTACTGTTAATGGGCGCTGTTCAATAGTTTTGCCATCTAATTGGAAGCTAATTACACCGACTTGCTGGCCTTTTTTCAATGGGGCTTCAATTTCAGTACTTGTTAGTTCATAGCTTGCTTTTAAGTCTTTTAAGCGACCGCGAGGAATAGTCAAATACAGGTCATCTACTACACCTAATTTTACTTCGCTATCATCCCCAAACCAGACGGGGGTTGTCGCAAACTCAACTCCAGCTTGCAGTGGTTTTACTGTCTCATAAAAACGGAAACCGTAAGTCAGCAATTTTTTACTTTCGGCATCGCGCCCTTTGCTGCTTTTACCACCCATAACGACAGAAATTAAGCGCATATCGCCATCTTTAGCCGATGCGACTAAGTTATAACCCGCTGCATCAGTATGACCTGTTTTGATACCATCAACAGCGAGGCTTTTATCCCATAATAAACCGTTGCGGTTTGTTTGACGGATATTATTAAAGGTAAATTCTTTTTCTTTATAAATTTCGTACTCTTCCGGAACATCACGGATAAGCGCTTGACCAATCAATGCCATATCACGAGCTGAGCTATACTGACCTTCGGCATCTAAGCCATGTACAGTTTGAAAGTGCGTATTTTGTAAGCCTAATTTAGAGACATAGTTGTTCATCAAGTTAACAAAGCTAGATTGATCGCCTGCAACATGGTCTGCCATTGCAACACAGGCATCGTTACCTGATTGTAGGTTAATCCCACGGGTTAACTGAGAAACACTGACTCTATCGCCCGGTTTTAAAAACATTAATGACGAGCCTTTGAAAATCGGGTTACCGGTTGCCCATGCATCTTCACCCACGGTGACCATGTCATTTGCCCCAATTTTCCCTGATTTTATTGCTTGACCGATAACGTAGCTGGTCATCATTTTGGTCAAACTTGCTGGGTCTCGGCGTTGGTCGGCATTGCTTTCGGCGAGAACTTTACCTGAATTATAATCAATTAAGATATAGGCTTCGGCGTCGATGGTTGGCGCTGCGGGTATGGATGTATTTGGAAATGCTTCATCAGCATTTGCAAAGTTAACAGTAGAAATAAGCAGTGCTGAAGCCAAGGCTGTCTGACGCACAATGCGTGATGGGAAGACATTTTTCATGGTTGTATCATTACATCCGATGTTCGGTTACTCAAAAAGCGCAGTGTAACAAAAGTTCAAAAGCAGAGAGAAGAGCTCTTGTACTGTGCCAACAAATTTACGTTATTTTATACCTGATAGATATTAAGTTGCAGAGGGAAAGTGAATTTAATTTTCCCTCACAACATAAGTTCTTAAGTGTAGACAACCCGTTACGGTGCAACCACCATGGATTGTTGATTTTTTTCTGACTGTAGACGACTTTGGATATCAACCGCTTGCTGTCTTGTCGAGAATGGACCTAACTGAACACGGTAAATGCCATTATAAGGCTGTAGGCGCCCCGGAACATTGAACTGAGTTTTCAGACCGTCAAGCATGCTTTGGGCATTCGCTTTACTACTGATAGCGCCAGCTTGGACTAAAAAACCACGTTCGGGAACGGGTTGTTCAGCCGCGGCTTGTGGTGCCACTTCGGGTTCTGGGGTATTGACTTTCATTTCTGGCATGGTTGGTTGCATAGGCTCTACAGGCTGTTTCACCGGTAATGTATTTGCCGGAGCCGGAGATTCCTGCATTACAGGAGTCCCAAGAGGACTAGAACCTAATTGTGGTCGATCCGGTAGGGCATAGCTTTGTTTAACAAAGTTAGAACCGACACTGCCGGGACCAGATAAACTACCATCTGGCGCCACTTGAATAGCATCAATTTTAATTTTTGTTGTTTGCATTAAATTTAAACGATCCGCAGCTGCCCGGGATAGTGCAATACTTTTCCCAGGTATATAAGGACCGCGGTCATTAACACGCACAACCATCATACGCCCGTTCATCATGTTAGTGACTCGGACGTAGCTTGGAATTGGTAGGGTTGGATGAGATGCCGTCAATTCTACAGGATTGACGCGCTCACCAATCGCCGTTAGGTGCCCTGATGCTTCTTGACCATAAATAGCAGCATAACCGACTTGAGAGAACTGAGCTGGATCACGGACAATTTGATAGGTTTGGCCGTTGCGCTGGTAATCGTTATTGGCTGTTGGGTGGTAAGGCTCATAGTGTGGCTCAGCCCCTAACACGTCTTGTGTTGGAACATTGCTTGGCACAGTGGCAGGTTGTTTAACGTCTTCGTTAACACAACCACTGAGCAATGTGGCGGTCATGGCAAGCATAATCCATTGTAAACGCATACTAAGCCTCATTTTATAAACTCTTAGAAAGAAATTTTCTGTGGGTATGGATGGACATGATAATACCGAATCCCGCCATTAAAACAATCAAGGCGGAACCTCCATAACTGACCAATGGGAGTGGCACACCTACAACCGGTAAGATCCCACTCACCATACCGATATTCACAAATACATACACGAACAGGATGAGGATCAATCCTCCCACCATAACACGGCCAAACGTATTTTGGGCGCTAGCAGCGATATACAACCCTCGAACAATCAATAGGATATATAGACCTAGCAAAATGAGAACCCCGATAAGTCCGAGTTCTTCAGCCAATACCGCAAAGATAAAGTCTGTATGGCGTTCTGGTAAGAATTCTAGCTGAGATTGAGTACCTTGCAGCCAGCCTTTCCCCATTAACCCACCGGAACCAATGGCTATCTTAGATTGAATAATATGATAACCCGCCCCTAGAGGATCTGTTTCTGGGTCGAGTAGCATCATCACACGTGAACGTTGGTAATCGTGCATTAAAAAGAACCAAAGTAACGGGATGAAGGCCGCGAGTGCTACCGCAGCAATTGCAATCAATCGCCAGCTCATTCCGGCAAGAAATAGGACAAATAGCCCAGAGCAGGCAACGAGAATGGACGTTCCAAGGTCAGGTTGGGCTGCGACTAATAAAGTGGGTAAGAAAATAATAATTAGAGCAATAAAGGTATTCTTAAGTGTCGGTGGGCATTGGTCTCGATTCATAAATCGAGCCACCATTAATGGTACAGCAATTTTGGCTATTTCAGAGGGCTGAAAACGGACAAAGCCAAGGTCAAGCCAACGTTGGGCACCTTTACTAATTTGCCCAAATACATCGACAAAAATCAATAAAATAACGCAAAAAATAAACAGGTGGGGTGCCAAGCTTTCATACAGGCGAGGGGGAATTTGCGCCATTACTATCATGACAACGAAACCGGAGGCGATTTGCCCCAATTTTCGTTCCATCATTTCAGGATCTTGACCGCTAGCACTCCACATAATAAACGCGCTATAGGCTAATAGAGCAATAATGATCAATAACATCGGCACATCGATATGCAGACGTGTGGATAGCGGTAATTTTTTCTTATCGTCAGTCATGGGATTAACGGTCTTCCTCTGCACTTACGCCTGCGCTTTCGACTTGGGTATTGTTATCACCTAATAGCACATGGTCAAAGATTTGACGCACAATATCACCAACAGCAGGACCTGCGCCGCCATTCTCAAGAATGATTGCAACGGCAATAGTTGGTTTGTCATACGGTGCGTAGGCAATCATCAGTTTATGGTCGCGTAGATGTTCTGCCAATTTACTTGCGTTATAGGTTTCATAACTAAATACTTGGGCAGTACCTGATTTGGCTGCGACCTTATAAGGTGTACCAACAAAGCTGCGTTTTCCTGTTCCGTTTGGTGCATTCGCAACTCCATACATACCCGTTTTAGCCAGCTCCCAGTACCCGGAATGGATATCGCCAATCTGTTTGGTTTCTTTCTCTTCATAAGGCACCATCGCATTGCCTAATTTCGTCCCATAGAGCAAGTGTGGCGTTTTAATTTGCCCATCATTAATCAAGGTCATTAACGCTTTAGACATCTGAATCGGTGTTGCTGTCCAGTAGCCTTGTCCTATACCTACAGGAATGGTGTCACCTTGATACCAAGGCTTTTTATAACGTTTTTGTTTCCACTCACGGGTTGGCATGATCCCTTGGCGCTCTTCGGAGAGGTCAATTCCCGTGTATTCACCAAAACCAAATTTTGTCATCCACGCCGATAAACGATCAATTCCCATGTCATAGGCTACTTGATAAAAGAAGGTATCCGCAGATTCAATAATTGATTTCACCACATTTAATTTACCATGACCCCAACGCTTCCAGTCACGATAACGTTTTTCAGAACCGGGCAGCTGCCACCAACCTGGGTCAAAGATAGTCGTGTTTGGCGTGATGACTTTTTCACTTAATGCAGCGACAGAAATAAAGGGTTTAACCGTTGATGCAGGTGGATATAGCCCTTGAGTTGCACGGTTGATTAACGGCCTATTCGGGTTATTTAATAGTGCTTGGTAATCTTTATTGGATATCCCGTTAACGAATAAGTTTGAATCGTAACTCGGCGTAGATACCAGTGCGAGAATCTCTCCATTACGAGGGTCAGTGACCACAACAGCCGCTCGGCTAGTGGTGAGGATTTTCTCGATATAAGATTGTAATTCAAGGTCGATAGTTAAATAGATATCACGACCTGCTTGAGGTGGTTGCTCATGTAGCTGGCGGATCACGCGCCCACGGCTGTTAACCTCAACCTCTTCGTATCCTGTTTTTCCATGTAGAACGTCTTCATAATAGCGTTCAATACCTAATTTCCCGATATCATGGCTGGCAGCATAATTGGGTAGTAAACCTTCTTTATCGAGGCGTTCTACGTCTTTATCGTTGATTTTTGCCACATAGCCGATGACGTGAGTTAATGCTGAACCATAAGGATATGAACGGCGTTGATAACTTTTAACTTCTAAGCCAGGGAACCGGTATTGATTTACAGCAAAACGTGCAACTTGAACTTCATTAAGCTGTGTTTTTAACGCAATCGACGTAAAACGGCGAGAACGTTTACGTTCTTTTTCGAAATTGACAATATCTTCATCGCTAAGATCGACAATATTGCGCAGTTTATCTAGGGTATCCTGTAAGTTTTCAACTTTTTCAGGGACAATCTCAAGCTGATAAAATGCACTATTTAAGGCTAATGGCGTCCCTTTGCGGTCATAAATGATGCCGCGGCTTGGCGCGATAGGGACTAATTTTATGCGGTTGTCATTGGAGCGTGTTTGATAATCGTCATGACGTACAATTTGTAGATGATACAAATTGGTAATGAGGATTGAAGTAAGTATGACAATGACGCCGAAAGCAATTAATGCTCGGCGAATAAACAAAACTGATTCAGCGGTATGGTCGCGAAAAGGGGTGCGTTGTTGTTTCATCCCATTGCCATTATGTACAAATTAATACCTGACTATTCCCGATGATATGGGTGGTTAGTCGTAATGCTCCATGCTCGATAAAGACTTTCCGCGACAAGGACGCGAACGAGCGGATGGGGCAGTGTTAATGCCGATAATGACCAGCTTTGTTCCGCAGCCTCTTTGCAAGCAGGTGCTAGGCCTTCAGGACCACCAATCAATAAACTGACATTGCGACCATCTTGTTTCCATTTATCTAACTGAATGGCAAGTTGTGGGGTATCCCAACGATCACCTGGAATATCTAAGGTGACGATGCGATTTCCTTTACCTACAGCCGCGAGCATTAATTCGCCTTCTTTTTCAAGAATGCGTTTAATATCCGCATTTTTCCCGCGTTTTCCAGCTGGAATCTCGGTTAATTCAAACGGCATATCTTTTGGAAAACGATGGAGATAATCCATAAAGCCGGTCTGGACCCAGTCCGGCATTTTTGTACCTACAGCGATGAGTTGTAATTTCAAACTCAGCTCCAAAGCTTTTCAAGTTCATACATGCGACGGCTTTCGTCTTGCATGATGTGAACAATGGCATCGCCAAGATCGACAACAATCCAGTCAGAAATACCTTGTCCTTCAACACCTAGCGGTATTAAGCCTTGTTTACGGCAAGCATCGATCAAGCGATCAGCAACAGACATCAGATGACGGCTTGATGTTCCTGTGCAGATAATCATTTGGTCGGTAACACTCGATTTCCCATTAACGTCGATCGAAATGATGTCTTCAGCTTTAGCATCTTCAAGTTGATCGATAATAAATTTTTGGAGTTCAGTTCCTTGCAAAAGGTTCACCTTTTATTCAAATTGATAGAATATCTTGTTAAACACTATTTGTAGTTTTTCTTTCCTCGGGATTGCCCCCAGCAAAGCGATGCCATTTTACCCTAGATTTTCGGAAAAATCGGCTAAATTATTTTTTATTGGCGTAGGAGGGCAATTTATAGGGATATATCGCCCATTGAGCAACAAATTTGTATTAACTTTACAAAGTTACTCATCTTCACTACTCCAGAAGTATTTTAGGATAAGAGAGATAATGTGCAATTAATTAAACCAAAAGTTTTAATACTAGATGGAATCACTTATCCATCTAGTGAAATACAGCAATTAACCCATTCCATTGTGACGTGTTTTTCACCAGAAGAATTTAATCAAACCAGCGATGAAATTGTAGGAATTATTTTTCCGCACCACCATGCTCAAAAAATACTGGCATTTTTTCCTGCGAGTTTACCGGTTATAACTGACACTCAATGGCAAAATGTGCAGCAACTTGACCATTTTTTTACACAATTGTATCTTTTACAACGGCTTGAAATATTGGCCCAGCAGTTAACGCACCATGGAATTATTCTATTTCATAGTCAGCATAAGTATCTCATCATGGCGTATTCACCGACTGGCTATCAATTGACCGGTAAGCTAGTTGCAGGGATTAAAAAAGGCGATGATTTGAAATTGTTTTTTGCACAATATAAAGCGAGCTTAATGGAGACCTTTGCATTAATGCCACCTAAAAATATTCAAGTTAATGCGCTTAGCCACATGCAAGGATATTTTAAACGTAGGGCTACAAAAGATGAGAAAAAGCATTTATTGGCGTTAATTAATGATTATCGTGACGGGAAAATACCGATAAACCAGCCATTATTGATGATGCGGCAGTTACTTATTCAATATCCTGATAGCTATTTAAGTGAACAATATTATTTTGAGCCATATCCTCATTGTGAGCAGGTCAGGGTATTACCTTATTCTTGATAAAGATGATGAGCCTGAATATATTCTAAAACGGCATTAGGAATTAAATCATTACATGAATCCCCTGAGCTTAATTTTTGACGAATTTCAGTGGCTGAAATATTAACTAGAGGGGTGTCAGCAATAAAGATAAGCCCCTTTGCTTGCAGACTTAACTGGCGAGGATTATCCGTTTGATGTTGATTGAGCCACTGTTGCATTTGCGGATCAGCAAAGTGAGTAGAATATCCTGGTCTAGCACAAACCAATAAATGACATTTGTCTAAAAGTTGCTCCCATCCATACCATGTATTGATGGATAGCAGTGAATCCTGCCCAATAATAAAGGCCAGTGGTTGAGTACTTCCCAACTCTTCACGTAATTCACTTAAAGTTTCAAGAGTATATGAGGGGGTGCTCTTTTGCAGTTCTCGAGTATCAATGGTAAATAAAGGGTTATTTTGAACCGCGAGTTGTACCATCTCCAAACGCTGCATTGGTGAGGCTTGAGGTTGTGGGCGATGGGGCGGAACATGATTAGGTAATAGAATGACTCTTTGTAAGCCGACTTGTTTGGCAAGGGCTTCGACTGGGCGCAAGTGCCCGTAATGAATCGGGTCGAAAGTACCGCCAAATAATGCCTGAAGGCCTTGAGGTTTACAGGTCATACACTTACCTATGTTGAATAAAATGTTCTGCGTCTGTTTTACCGCATAATAGCATGGACAAAGATTGTAGGTCTGACCAAGAGGAATTGGCAAAATCTTGTTTGGTATGAATTTCGGCTTGGGTCAGTAGCATCAATGCTGATTGTAATTGATATAGACTTAAGCGCTGTATTGCCTCCCCTAATAGACCGCGACGGTTTTGCCATACTTTATGTTGGTCAAATAAGGTTTTCAGTGGTGTCGTTGATGATTGACGTTTTAATGTAATCATCAGCATTAACTCGCGCTGAATAGCCCGCAGTAAAATAACAGGTTCGATATCTTCTCGTTCTAGTTGCTCTAAAATGTGCCATGAACGACGTGATTTGCCGGCTAAAACAGCATCTACCCAGTGATATGGTGTGAAGTGTGCAGAATCATTCACGGCACTTTCTACACGCGGATAGGTGAGCTTTCCATCAGGATACAGTAGTGAAAGCCGCTCAAGAGCTTGCGCTAAACCTAATAAATTCCCTTCATAGCAGTAGCACAGTAATTGGTTAGCTTCGGTTTCCAACGTTAAGCGCATTTGGCTTGCACGTTTTGACACCCACTGAGGAAGCCGCTGATATTCAGGGGTTAAACAACTAATATAAACACCATCTTGGCTGATAGCTTTAAACCAAGCGCTGTTCTCTTGAGCTTTAGTTAGTTTATGTCCACGTAAGACTAAAAGTAGGTCTGGATGAAGTAACCCTGCGAGTTGCAGAAGTTTTTCTGCCATCGCAGCATTAGGGCCATTTTCAGGTAAAAATAGAGTAAGCATCTGGCGACTGGCAAATAAACTTAATGCCTGACAAAGGCTAAAAATTTCATCCCAATCGGTATTTTGCTCTAATGAAAACGTAAAATGCTCTTCAAAACCTTGCTGGAGTGCAGCTTGGCGAATAGCATCTTGGCTTTCCTGAATAAGGAGGGGCTCGGAGCCCCAAATGAGATAGCGGCCTCTTAGAGACTCTTGTAACGAAGAGGCCAGCTGTTCAGGATAAATGCGTATCATTGCTGCGCTACAGGCTTCTCAGCAGCTTGCGCTTTAGCTTTTTCAAGCTCAGCACTGTGTACTAGCAGTAACTTGCGCACAATACTGCGTGCCGCTTGTTCTTGCATTTCTTGTTTTACGATTTCGTTTTCCGCATCTTTTGCCAATGCTTCTAACGGGTTATCGAAGAAAGTACGAACAACTTTGGTTTCCAGCGGATAAATTGTGCCATCAGGCATTAAGACTTGCGCCTTCATGACCAACGTCAATTGTTTCTCTGCAGCTTTACCATCTTGATAAATAGAAACGGTGTCAGTACTTTCAGATGAACCGACTATTTTTAAGATAGGCACATCTGCGCGACCAGAATCTAAGATGGTCACGTTATTTAGTCTGAGTTGTTCCCTGACCGCTCGTGTTTGGTAGCTATAAGGTGAACCAGAACTGAGTTGCAGTGTTTTCAATTCTTCCGGAAGCTGGGTTGTTCCTTGAAGACGAAAACCGCAACCTGCGGTGACAAGCACCGACAGGCTGAGGAATAAAGTTATCAGATAGCGCACTTGGGCTCCTTATCAGCCAACAACTAAGTTCAGTAATTTACCTGGAACGTAAATAACCTTGCGGATACTCACGTCTTCAAGGTATTTGGAGACACTAGGTTCTTGAGATGCCATTTCCAATACGAATTCTTGGTTAGCATCAGCAGGAACGGTAATACGTCCACGAACTTTACCGTTAACTTGAACAACGACCAGTTTGGTATCGTCGATCATAGCTTGCTCATCAGCAACTGGCCAGTCAGCAAAATCGATATCGTCTTTATGACCTAGTGCTTGCCACATTTCGAAACATGCATGCGGAATAATTGGCGATAACATACGCACAATCGCATCCAATGACTCTTGAACTAAAGCACGATCCTGCTCTGTTTCTTGTGGAGCGCGAACTAATTTGTTCATGAACTCCATGATTGCCGCAATTGCAGTATTAAATGCGTAGCGGCGACCAATATCGTCAGTCACTTTAGCGATAGTTTTATGCAGGTCACGACGTAAATCTTTTTGTTCAGTAGTTAATGCGCTGATGTCTAATGGTTGAGTTGCACCTTTTTGTGAATGCTCGTGAACTAAACGCCATACACGACGTACGAAACGGTTAGCGCCTTCAACACTAGACTCTTGCCATTCCAGAGTTAATTCTGGTGGCGCAGCGAACATCATAAACAGACGGACGGTATCGGCACCGTATTTTTCCACCATCAACTGAGGATCAATTCCGTTGTTCTTAGATTTAGACATCTTGCTCATACCAGTATAAACCAGTTCATGACCTTCGCTGTCTACGGCTTTAATAATACGATTCTTATCATCACGTTCAACAATCGCATCCGCTGGAGATACCCACACACGATGACCATCACTGCCGGTATAATAGAATGCATCCGCTAGCACCATACCTTGGCACAATAAACGTTTAGCTGGCTCATCTGAGGTAACTAACCCAGCATCACGCATTAATTTGTGGAAGAAACGGAAGTACATTAAGTGCATGATGGCATGTTCAATACCACCAATGTATTGATCAACTGGCAGCCAGTAATTTGCGGCTTCCGGATCTAACATGCCATCATCATATTGCGGGCAAGTATAGCGCGCGTAGTACCATGATGATTCCATGAAAGTATCGAAAGTATCAGTTTCACGCAGCGCTGGCTGACCATTGATAGTGGTTTTTGCCCACTCTGGATCTGCTTTTATTGGGCTGGTGATGCCGTTCATGGTGACATCTTCCGGTAAAATAACCGGTAATTGGTCTTCTGGAATTGGAACTACAGTACCGTCTTCTAAGGTCGCCATTGGAATTGGTGCACCCCAGTAACGTTGACGGGAAACACCCCAGTCACGTAAACGATAGTTGACTTTACGTTGACCTGCGCCGATAGAAACCAGCTTGTCAGCGATCGCATTGAAACCGTCATCATTGCTTAAGCCTGTGAATTCGCCCGAATTGATCAGCGCGTTTTTCTCAGTCATTGCTTCTTGCGATAAATCTGGAGTATTGCCTTCAGCATCGCCAATAACAGCTTTAATTGGCAGGTTATATTTATGTGCAAATTCCCAGTCACGTTGGTCATGAGCCGGAACAGCCATAACAGCACCTGTACCGTATTCCATCAAGACAAAGTTAGCGACCCAAATTGGTAGCTTCTCTTGTGTCAATGGATGGATAACATACAGACCTGTTGCAACACCTTTTTTCTCCATGGTTGCCATATCAGCTTCCGCTGTTTTGGTATTACGGCACTCATCGATAAAATCGGCTAATTCAGGATTATTTTTTGCTGCTTGTTGCGCTAAAGGATGACCCGCAGCAACCGCAACGTAAGTTGCGCCCATAAAGGTGTCAGGACGGGTAGTGTAGACGGTTAATTTATCGTCACGCTCAGCAACATCAAATGTAATTTCCACACCCTCAGAGCGCCCAATCCAGTTACGTTGCATGGTTTTAACTTGCTCTGGCCAATCTTCCAGTTTATCCAAGTCATTCAGCAGCTCTTCTGCATAATCAGTGATTTTAATAAACCATTGAGGGATTTCTTTGCGTTCTACTGGGGTATCACAGCGCCAGCAGCAGCCATCAATGACTTGTTCGTTCGCGAGAACCGTCAAGTCATGTGGGCACCAGTTAACCGCTGAGGTTTTTTTATAAACTAAACCTTTTTCATACAATTTAGTGAAGAACCACTGCTCCCAACGGTAATATTCAGGGGTACAGGTAGTGACTTCACGGTTCCAGTCGTAACCAAAGCCCAGCATTTTCAGCTGACCTTTCATGTAATCAATATTGGCATACGTCCAAGGTGCAGGTGCAGTATTGTTTTTTACCGCAGCGCCTTCAGCAGGCAAACCAAATGCATCCCAACCAATTGGTTGAAGAACGTTTTTACCCAACATACGTTGATAACGGGAGATTACGTCACCAATGGTGTAGTTACGTACGTGGCCCATGTGTAGTCGTCCAGAAGGGTAAGGTAGCATGGACAGGCAGTAGTATTTCTCTTTGCTGTTGTCTTCAGTCACTTTGAAAGTTTGTTTTTCATCCCAGTGACGCTGTACTTTAGATTCTATATCTTCTGGACGATATTGTTCTTGCATGGCACCGATAATCCTATGGTGAATAGTGGCTACATTCAATGAGTAGCAGGTTAATGTCTTTTTCTATAAAGCGGAACCGCATAGCATAGCGGATCACACCCAGTAACAACAATGCTCAAAGCCGTTGTGTCTGTAAAAAACGATGAATCGTTGATTAGATGAATTTACAGGGACTTGGTCTTGCTGTTCGTCTTGTTTGTCATATTTTGTGCTACAAAATTGATGGCATTATAAATATATCGCCAAGGAGCCGCACAAAATAGTTAGCGTTCGCCTATCATAATTCAATTTACTACCTAAAACTTGAACTATTTAAGAGGGAAATTGCATTATTCAATATTTTATTTGAACTTAGAACACGTTAGAGAATTTTTTGAGAGATTTCAAGTGCAGATAAGGTTATCCATCATGAAAAAGGCGCGGGGATGAGTATCAATAAGAAAATGTTGCAAAAAGCCCAATTGGGCTTTCTGCAACATAGTTGATAATTAATGCAGGATTTTTGCTAAGAAATCTTTAGCGCGATCAGATTTAGGATTGGCAAAGAAGTCTTCTTTCTTAGTGTCTTCAATAATTTTTCCTTCATCCATAAAAATAACGCGGTTGGCTACTTTTTTAGCAAATCCCATTTCATGGGTCACTACCATCATAGTCATTCCTTCGTTTGCCAGTTCGACCATGACATCCAGAACTTCGTTGATCATTTCTGGGTCAAGGGCTGAAGTGGGTTCATCGAATAACATCGCGATGGGATCCATACACAGTGCGCGAGCAATCGCCACACGCTGTTGCTGCCCACCCGATAATTGCGCTGGGAACTTATTTGCATGATTAGATAACCCGACACGTTCCAGTAATTTTACGGCTTTTTCCTCGGCAGCTTTTTTGCCACGGTTTAAGACTTTAACTTGGGCTAACGTTAAATTTTCTAGAATCGAAAGATGAGGAAAGAGTTCAAAATGCTGGAATACCATGCCGACTTTTGAGCGCAGTTTGGCAAGGTCAGTTTTTTTATTATTGACTTGGATATCGTTAACAAAAATTTCACCCTGTTGAATCGGCTCCAACCCATTGACTGTTTTTATTAATGTGGATTTACCAGAACCAGAAGGCCCGCACACAACCACAACTTCGCCTTTTTTGACTTCAGTTGTGCAATCGGTGAGCACCTGAAATTGGCCATACCATTTAGAGACATTTTTCAGGGTAATCATGAGACAGTCCTTTTCTTAAGATAATTCACTAACATTGAAGCGCCGAAACTGAAAATAAAGTAGATGAGTCCGGCAAAGAGTATCATTTCAACTTGCGTACCGTCACGTTCACCAATGTTGGTGGCTGTTCTGAAGAAGTCAGTTAACCCCAGAACATACACTAAAGAGGTATCTTGGAATAGCACAATGCCTTGGGTGAGTAATAACGGAACCATGGCTTTAAAGGCTTGCGGTAAGACAATCAGGCGCATGGTTTGCATCTGTGTCATCCCTAATGCAAGAGAGGCATTTGCCTGACCTCTAGAGATACTTTGGATCCCTGCACGGATTATTTCCGAATAGTAAGCCGCTTCAAAAAGGCAAAAGGCTACCACTGCGGATATCAAACGAATATCATTTTTGGGTGATAAACCTAGAATATTTTGTAATAAGTTAGGCACAACTAAGTAGAACCAAAATAACACCATCACCAGCGGAACGGAGCGAAACATATTTACATAGAATGCAGCAAACCAACGCAGCAGTTTAATATTCGACAAACGCATCATTGCGAGAGCCGTTCCCCAGACAATTCCCACAACAATTGCTGCCGCAGTAATTTTGGCGGTGATAATAAATCCGTCTACCAAGAATGGGATACTTGGTGCGATAGAACTCCAATCAAATTGATAAGCCATCTTATCGCCCTCCTAATGTGCCAGGTAAGCGAACTTTACGTTCAAGCAAGCTCATCAGTAACATGATGATTAAGTTAATACCGACATAAGCTAAAGTAATCGCCGTGAATGATTCCCATGCATGAGCAGAATAATCCAACAATTTGCCAGCTTGTGCCGCCATGTCGACGAGCCCAATGGTGGATGCAATGGCAGAGTTTTTGACTAAATTCAGCATTTCCGATGTCATTGGCGGTAGGATCACGCGGTAAGCATTCGGTAGCAGAACGTAGCGATACGTTTGCGGTAGCGTTAGTCCCATAGCTAATGCGGCACTTTTCTGGCCTCTAGGTAAGGATTGAATAGCTGCACGAACCTGTTCGGTCATCCGCGCGGCAGTAAACAAACCAAGGCATAACATAGAAGAGATAAAAAACTGGTAGTTAGGATCTAGCTCCATCTTGAACCAGTCACCAATTGATTGAGGAAGTAGTTCAGGGATCACTAAGTACCACGTGAAGAACTGCACAATCAGTGGAACATTACGAAATAGTTCAACGTAAGCCGTACCTATAAACGCTAAAAAGCGATTAGGAACGGTGCGTAAAATACCGAAAAATGAGCCAACGAGAAAAGCGATGATCCATGCGCAGATAGAAAGCGTGACGGTAACTTCTAAGCCAGATATTAACCAACCTAAATAGGTGGTATTCCCAAATGGGGCATTCTCAAGGAATATCCCCCAATTCCAATTAATCGACATAATATGACTTCCTGTGGGCAATTTGATTGTCCCGAATACTGAGGATCAGAGAAAGCAAGGCGGGAACGACCGCCTTGCGATTCTGACTTCAGTAATACCCTGTTTGTCTTTTTTATTAGTTTAATGCTTTATCATTTGGTGATTTGTATAGCGCTTTCATTTCATCAGATAACGTAAAGTTCAAGTTTAGGTTCTTTGGTGGGATAGGTTGGTTGAACCAACGATTGAAGGATTTCTCTGCTGTACCCGATTTTTGTGCCGTAGAGATAGTTTCATCAATCAATGCTTTGAACTGAGGGTCATCTTTACGCAACATGCAGCCATATGCTTCTTGGGTTTGTGGTTTACCCACGATTTCCCAGATAGCTGGTTGTTTAGCTTTAGCGCGCTCACCTGCGAGTAATGCGTCATCCATCATAAAGGCAACTGCACGACCGGATTCCAGAGTACGGAAAGAATCACCGTGGTCTTTTGCACTGATAATGCGCATTTTCATATTTTTCTGATCATTTAACTGATTCAGGATAATTTCAGAGGTAGTCCCCGAAGTCACCACAACATTTTTCCCAGCTAAATCAGCAAAGTCTTTAATGCCAGCATCTTTCTTAGCCAGTAAGCGAGTCCCTACAACGAAAATAGTATTAGAGAAAGCCGCTTGTTTTTGTCTTTCTAAATTATTAGTTGTAGAGCCACATTCAAAATCGAATGTTCCGTTTTGCAGTAGTGGAATACGGTTTTGTGATGTAATAGGAATTAATTTTACCTGTAGGTCAGGCATATTGAGTTTCTTTTTCACTGCATCAACGATTTGGTTGGAATAATCCTGCGAGTAACCGACAACTTTCTGACTATTATCATAATAAGAAAAAGGCACAGAGGATTCACGATGACCAACAACGATCACGCCATTATCTTTGATTTTTTTCAGAGTACCGTTTAATTCTTCTGCTTGAACTGCACAGGTCGCACCCAAAAGCATCATTGTTAAAACAAGCTTGCTCATACGCATAATTACAGCTCCTTTAGAACATCGGTGTAAATCCGCCATATTTCGGGTGATTGCGCATGCCTTTCACGTGACACATTACTCGAATTATTTTGGTTTTGTGGTGTTGTGTTTGCAGATGTATCGTGAGGTTTGGATAAACACCAGATCATCAGCTGTATGTTTTATTATTGTTAAAAAGTAATTAAAAATTATGAGTTTTGAAAACGAAATGTTTTAAATTCGGGAGCTATCTCGCATATTATTTAGGCAGTTGTGAGCCGTAGCACTAATATGGTGAAAAATTGCCTAAATTTGATAATCGCGCACTGAAAGAGTGCAAAACAGTTCCGTATTTCATTCTTCAAAAATAGAGTTGCAAGTTTTATGCCGCTTTTTATAGATAAAGGGAAAATTGCAGTGATTTTTCCGAATTTACGTATTTGTAAAGTTAAATGTAGCCTCTTGAATAGAATATTTTGCTGTGTAGTATGTAACCTCTATTTAACTTATTATTAGCTAATTATTGCGATTTCAGGACGATAAGCAGATACGCACATGAGCAGACCTTTAAAATTGGGTAATGGATTAGTGCTACTCGCCTGTCTGATGGTTTTACTTTGTATGAATCAAAGAGCCGTCGGAGAGCGTCTGTTCGCAACATTTTTAGTGCCTCACTCACTGAACACAGCTAGCTTCAATGCACCGGATGTCCTGATTGATTCAAATCAGATGGACTCTAAAGAAGTGAAACTTTCAACGTGTGAGTTAAGTTCAAAATCGTTGATCACCATAGTTCCCTCAGTGATTGAACCTTTCTTTTTTGTATTTCTTTCTTTAGCTGCATTCGCTATCTTTTGCACTAGACTATTTATATATAGAGCAAACCGTGAAGAGATACATGCCCCACCAAGTGTTAGGCGTCACCTACAATTCTGCAATCTTCGGGATTAGAAAGCCGCGGCGTATTGTTCGTTGCTGTCATTTATTCTGGAGGATTCATGCGTTTCTTTATTAACTGGTTATTTGTTCTATTCGCTCTATTTTCAAGCAGCTTACAGGCTGCGGATACTGGCTGGCTGCAACCCGCAAACACGGGATGGATGCCAAACAATACCCCTAATCATGTTCAAGTTCGTTTGCTCAGTTCTGCACAAGAAGAGGGCAAAATCGATATTTTACTCGACGTAAAACTCGAGGAAGGATGGAAGACTTACTGGCGTTCACCAGGGGAAGGGGGCGTTGCGCCTGAAATTACTTGGACCTCTCCGGTAAAAACTACGGATTGGTTGTGGCCTACTCCGGGGCGTTTTGATGTTGCAGGGGTATCAACTCAAGGCTATATGGGGGATGTTATTTTCCCTATTACGGTAACCAGCAGTGAAAAACTGGATAAGTTATCGGGAACCTTGACCTTATCGACGTGCAGTAATATCTGCATTTTAACGGATTATCCTTTTGAACTGGATTTAACTGAGCCTGCACCTGCTGATTTTAATTGGGCATTTAACCAAGCAAAAGGTAGTGTGCCAGCAACCAATGGCT
Organism: Providencia rustigianii DSM 4541; assembly: GCF_000156395.1. Classification (GTDB taxonomy): domain Bacteria; phylum Pseudomonadota; class Gammaproteobacteria; order Enterobacterales; family Enterobacteriaceae; genus Providencia; species Providencia rustigianii. Next base: position 212,649 of record NZ_GG703817.1, on the reverse strand, counting down.
TGATTGAGCAATCGAAAACCAGCTTCTCTGGAAAACAGTTGATTGTTGAGCTGCAAAAAGTTGCGGGTAATGAGTGGATAGCGCCCAATATTTTCACCGATATTGTCGATGGGGCCACATTAGGTGTACCCACCATTAAATCGTCGGGTGATAAGTTAACTGCAACTATTGATGTTAGCGATGATTGGGGAGGGGAGTCTCCTAATTTAGTTGGGAAAACTGTCTCCTTTGTGGTCACTGATGGAGAGTTATCTCAACAAGTTAGTGCAGATGTAGTGCCATTTACAGGGTCACAGTTTATTAGTGAATCTAATCAACCTATTGATTTATGGCAAATCCTACTCTTTGCTCTCCTTGGTGGATTGATTCTCAATTTGATGCCGTGCGTCTTGCCGGTTCTGGCGATGAAATTAGGCTCTGTCCTATTGGTTCCTCAAGGGGAACAAAATACCATTCGCCGTCAGTTCCTACTTTCGTCATCCGGTATTTTGGTCTCTTTTTGGTTGCTCGCATTGTTAATTACATTATTGCGAGTTGGTCAACAAGCGGTAGGCTGGGGTATTCAGTTCCAAAGTCCTTGGTTTATTGGATTTATGGTTATTGTCACCGCCTTATTTACTGCCAATTTATTCGGTTTGTTCGAAATTAGTTTAGGAAGTAAAACCAATACCCGTCTAGCAACCGCTGGTGGGCATGGGAACAGTGGTCATTTTTGGCAAGGGGTTTTTGCAACATTGTTAGCAACTCCATGCTCCGCACCATTTTTGGGAACAGCGGTCGCCTTTGCATTGGCGGCACCGATGGAACAACTCTGGCTCATTTTCACCGCGTTAGGTATTGGAATGAGTTTGCCATGGCTACTCATAGCCGCTTTCCCTGTGATTGCTAAATTACTTCCGAAACCGGGAACATGGATGCTGAAACTGAGAGCCATTCTTGGGCTGATGATGTTGGTATCCTGTTTATGGTTGATTAGTCTATTAATTCCCCACTTTGGTGCAACTTACACCATCATTATTGCTGGGGTATTTTTATTATTGCTGGTGCTGTTTATCCTGAAAAATAAAGGAATTCGCGCAGCGATTTTCCCTTTTATCTTATTTTCATTGCTGGGGGCTGCTTTTACTTGGGTAGCGATAGACCAGCAACAGGGAAATCAGACATTAGCTCGTGATCGTGTTCAATGGCAGCCACTCTCTGAAGAGGGGATCGCTCAGGCGTTAGCTGAAAATAAACGCGTATTTATTGATGTGACCGCCGACTGGTGTGTAACGTGTAAAGCTAACAAATATAATGTACTGCTCAGAGATGATGTCCAGCAATTACTTAGCGAACCGGATGTGGTTGCGTTTAGAGGGGATTGGACTAAACCGTCTCCTGAAATATCAGCTTTTTTACAAAAGCGTGGGCAAGTCGCAGTGCCGTTTAACCAAATTTATGGCCCTAATCTGACAGAGGGGAAAATACTGTCAACAATACTTGATCGTGAAGTTTTAATATCAATTATGAATGAGGCCAAAGGAGCCAAAAAATGAAAAAGACCATTCTAGCTGTTTTATTCTCTTCGCTAATGCTTGGAGCAACTGCGAACGCGGCTCCATTAACTGCAGACCAAGAAGCGCAAGTGCGTAAGTTAGTTCGCGATACATTGGTTGAAAACCCTGAAATTCTCGAAGAAGCGATTGTTGCTCTACAAGCCAAGCAAGGTGAGAAGCAGCAAGCTCAGATGAAACAGGTATTAAAAGATCAGCATAATGCTTTATTTAATGATCCAACAAGTCCACGTATTGGCTCGAAAGATGCCAAGCTTGTTTTAGTTAACTTTACTGATTTTAACTGTCCGTACTGCAAACGTTTCGACCCACTGTTAGAAGATATTGTGAAGAAAAATCCAGATGTTGCGGTTGTTATCAAATATCTTCCTTTTAAAGGAGAAACGTCCATGGAGTCATCTCAATTAGCGATGACTTTATGGAAGGAAAATCCAAAAGCGTTCCTTGCGTTGCACCAAAAATTAATGGCAAAACAAGGCATGCTGTCTGATTCAAATATCAAAGAAGCCTTGCAAGCAACGGGAAATGGCAAATTAAAAGCGAGTGATGAGAGCCGTGCGGCTATCCGCAAAAACTTAGAGCTGGCGAATATGCTACAAGTGAACGGAACGCCTGCAACATTGGTGGGCGATGAGATGATCCCTGGGGCTGTTGATGCACAGGAATTTGAGCGGATCGTTAAAGAACAACTCAGTAAGGTAAAATAATCATTCGATGGGGAGACTAAAAAAGTGGACCAAAGAACTTATTGTTTTAGCACTAATTTTATTGGTTGCTTTTACAATAATGGATTTTTGGCGTAAACCACAAAGCTTAGCTCCTGTATTATTGGAGCCACAGACTCTGGCAACAGGAGAAGTGGTTTCTATTGCCGAGCTGAGTGAAAAACAGCCAGTATTAATCTATTTTTGGGCGACATGGTGTGGTGTATGCAATACCACATCCCCCAATGTTTCAGATTTAGCTAAATCTGGTGTTCCTGTCGTGACAGTGGCAATTCGTTCAGGAGATCCTCAGCGATTGCTTACTGGCATGGCAAATAAAGATCTAACCTTTCCTGTTATCAACGATATCAATGGCCAGTTAGCGGGGCTTGTTGGCGTCAGTGCAACTCCCACCTTTATGATAATAGATAAAGGTGAAATGGTGAGTTTTACCGCCGGTTGGACAAGTTATCTCGGGCTGAAAAGCCGTCTATGGCTAGCATCATTTTAGAAATAAAAAATGCCCTTTATCCTTTATATTGAAAAGTTATGAGGGCATTTTTCTTCCACATATTAATTTTCCAAATTACGAACAAATCGATAATCTGCTGACTGGGATTTTAGTCGGTATAAATTAGCTGGGCGACCTCGTTCTTGGCGTTTTTCACCTGTATCAATCAATAAATCCGCTTGCTCTAAACGACGGCGAAATGATTTATTTTGTATTGGTTTACCAATCAAAACTTCGTGAACATGCTGGAGCTCTGCTAAGGTAAAAACTTCAGGTAGGGCAAATCCAGGGACAATCGAATACAATGATTTTTGTTGTAGACGTTCACGGGCTTGTAAATAAAGCTGATAGTGATCAAATGCTAATGGGATACTATCGATTTCATCGATGGTGACCCACTTGACCGAGCTAACGCTTTCGATATGTGCTGCACATGCCTGATGAGCGATAAGTGCGGTATAACAAACAGTGACTGACCATCCTCGTGGATCTCGTTGAGCATTACCTACTGTGCAAAGTTGCTCAATATAAGGCGGGATCACCCCTGTTTTTTCTTTTAATTTTCTATACACCGTTTCTTCAAGCGTTTTATCACTCACTTCATTTATAAACCCACCGGGTAACCCCCATTTTCCTTTTTCTGGATGATTTGCTCGCTCAACGAGCAATACTTTTAGCGTATTTTCATGATAAGTGAATAACACCGTATCAATGCTAAACAGTGGCGATAAAAAATCATGGCGATTATAAGTAGATAAAAATTCTTTTTCAGTCATGGGGTTATTGACCTATTTTCTTTCATTCTCAATGAACAAACTATACGCGAAAAGATCATTATTGTCATTATGACATTTAAGTGTTGACTTGTTTGTGTCATTAAGACAATAATTGCTTAAGGTCATAAGGACAATAACAAGAGAGGTCACTATGTTTAATTTTAAATATTTCAAATCAGATTCATCAACGTTTGTTATTCAGTCTGTAAATGGTGCTGTTCGTAAGCAGGGAAAAGGAATTAGTTTTTGGTATAACGCGGATAAGACATCAATTTCGGCGCTGCCATTAAATGCTCAAGAAGCGCCATTTATTTTTAATTTGCAAACAGCAGATTTTCAAAGTTTACGTATTCAAGGGCAAATTTCTTTTCAGGTGAAGTTTCCTGAAAAGACGGCAAATGTATTGAATTTCAACTTAGCTCATGATGGTAAAAGTTACTTATCTGAGGATCCGTTAAAGCTTACTGATAGGGTCGTCCGTACCGCTCAAACGTTGATTCAGGCTAAAGTACAAACAACGCCACTAAAAGAATCGCTGCTAATGGGGCAAACATTGGTGATGTTAGTGACTCAACAATTGGCAATGCAGTCGTCGATTGAGTCGTTGGGAATTGAAATTTTAGAGGTTTCTATTTCTGGGATTATGCCGTCACCAGAAACTCAAAAAGCCTTAGAAGCGCAGGCCAGAGAGGCTATTTTAAAAGAAGCCGATGATGCGATTTATGCACGGCGAAAATTCTCTGTAGAGCAAGAGAGAACAATAAAAGAGGCAGAATTAGAAACTGATTTATCCGTGCAAGCGAAAGAACAACAAATTGAAGAGGCTCGTCTTGATAATGAGCGAACCCTACTGCGTGAACGTGCTGAAATTGAGCAAGAGGAGCTGGTTTCACAAGTGAGTTTAGAAGCCAAGCGTAATGAATTAGTCGCTCTTAGTGCAGAAAATCAACGAACTCAATCAGATGCCGATGCTTATGCGATTGAATCTAAAATGAAAGCTTATAGCCAATTGCCGGTAGAAAATTTAAAAGCGATGGCGCTTGCGAAGATGAATCCCGAGCAATTGATGGCAATGGCCTTTGAATCCTTGGCTCAAAATGCAGGAAAAATTGGCGAAATTAACTTCTCACCAGATCTTTTTGGTCAACTGATGAAAAAGGGGGCTAAATCATGAGTCAATTCGACGATGCACGATTTGTATTAGTAACACGAAAAACACGGATGCAGGCGTTAATTGAGCGATTTAATACTTGGCCGCAAGCGAAGTTTTATCTTGAACACAATCATGTTGAAGTGAGCGATTACTTACTTGAGCATGATCTTTACCAGAAGCAATTAATTCAGGCTGAAGGGATATTAAAGAAAATGGGGCGCTTCCAATTACTCGAAAGACAATTATTGCCCAGTTATCAATTTTCATCGCGGGATATTATTGTGGTGATTGGGCAGGATGGCTTAGTAGCTAACACACTGAAATATTTAAATGGTCAGCCAGTCATTGCTATTAATCCAGATCCCTCTCGATGGGATGGCAAATTACTGCCGTTTGAAATCGGGCAATTATCGGAAGTAGTGACGAGAACATTAAATGGCAAGATAGTCTCTAAATCGGTGACTTTTGCTGAAGCGAAAACCAATGATGGGCAGACAATATTAGCTGTAAATGATTTATTTATCGGTCCCAAAAGTCATACTTCTGCCCGTTATTTGGTGAAATGGCAAGGACAGCAAGAATACCAATCTTCATCTGGGATTATTGTTTCTACAGGGTTGGGATCAACGGGGTGGTTCCAGTCTATTTTGGCGGGAGCTCAAGCTATAGCAGGCACTCACTCCCATCCACTGTCTCAAGGATTTGGTTGGGGAGAAAAGCGCCTACAGTTCAGTGTTCGAGAACCTTTTTTGAGTAAAACTACGGGAACTGAATTGGTGTTTGGCTCCATTGATTTGAGTAATCCATTGTTACTTGAATCATTGATGCCTGAAAATGGGATTATTTTTTCAGATGGTATAGAGGATGACTATTTAGACTTTAATGCAGGATGCATCGTTTCTATTGGGATTGCGAATGTACAGGGGCAACTAGTTGGTTAATATAAAAAATCCCCAATAGAATATTGAATCTATTGGGGATTACCAATTCGCATTATACGATATTACTGATGTTTTTGACGTCGACTGAAGATAAAGCCCATCACACCAAATACCACAACAGTTCCCCACATTGGCCAATTACTCCAGCGAGCATAAGGTGTTAAGCCCGTAGTTGGAGTGACTTGTGTTGCAAGAACCGCAGTTTGAAACTGAGGAAGCATATCTTGGATTGTGCCATCTGCATTAATTACCGCAGTGACGCCGTTATTGGTTGAACGCAATAATGGACGACCTAATTCAAGAGAACGCATTCTTGCCATTTGGAAATGCTGCCAAGGACCAATAGACTCTCCAAACCATGCATCATTGGAGATTGTCAGCAAGTAGTCACTATCTGGCTTGAAGTTATCTCGAACTTGCGTGCCCAAAATAATTTCATAGCAAATTGTTGCTGTCAGATGGATATTACCTAAAGCGAGTTGGGCTTGTTGGTAATCACCACGACTAAAACCAGACATTGGCAGATTAAAGAATGGCGCCAGTGGTCTGAGTAAGTCTTCTAGAGGGACAAATTCACCAAATGGAACTAAATGATGTTTGTTATAACGATTCTTGGATGGGTATAAATACGGTTTTTTCTCATCACCCAGCACAATAATCGAGTTATAAAACTCAAGGTGACCATCTCCTGGTTTTGCATCAACAATCCCGGTGATTAACCGTGTCTTGGTCTCAGCAAGTAATGTATCCAGCGCTTTTAACCATGCTTGGTTTTCTAATTCCACCGACGGGACGGCAGACTCTGGCCAGATAATCATATCGGCTTTGCCAATATAGGGGCTGGACAGTTTTACATACAAGTCTTTGGTGTGCTGTAAGAATCCGGCTTCCCACTTCATTGCTTGGGGAATATTGCCCTGTACTAAAGCCACCTCCATTTTTTTATCATCTAATGGGGTAAACCATTGGAGATTTTTTGCCAGCAGTGGGGCAAATAATAAAATGGCGGCGCAGGCGACAGCCATTAAGCTGCGACGGACTAAGGCGAAAACAAGTAAGCCGCTGATACAAAATAGCAGCAAAGTGATCATTTCCACACCGAATATGGGGGCTAATGATTTCATCGGACCATCAATTTGGCTATAGCCGAATTGTAGCCATGGGAAGCCAGTGAGTACCCATCCACGTAGAAACTCAGTGAATTGCCATAATGCAGGTGCAACAAAGGCTAGGCGCCAGAGTGTCGCATTGGGTGTGAGCTTAGCGAGTAATGCACCAAATAGTCCCGGATACAGCGAGAGATAGGCCGCGAGCAAGATAACAATAAAGACGTTAACCGCATCTGGCATTCCACCGAAATCAGCAATACTCACATAGACCCAATTAACCCCACTACCAAATAAACCGAATCCCCAAGCAAAGGCGATGGCAAAAGATTGCTTAGCCGTGCGATTAAGGGTGAGTAGTTGAAGAAATAAGATTGAGAGTAATGCGGCAGGCCAAAGATCAAAAGGCGAAAAAGCCAGCGTACCACTGGCCCCGAATAGTAAAGCCAGCAGTAATCGAGACCACTGGCTTTGAGTCATTGATGTAAAGTTCATTAACTCTGTTCTTTATCCAAAGTAGGAACCGGTGCATCGTCTGGAATTTTAACTTGTAGCAGTATAATTCGACGGCTATCGGCCATTGAAACTTTAAACTGGTAATTATCGATAGTGATGGTTTCGCCTCGAGAAGGCAAGTGCCCAAAGGCTTGCATCACTAAGCCACCCACAGTATCCACTTCTTCATCACTAAAATGGGTACCAAATGCGTCATTGAAGTCTTCAATTTGGGTTAATGCGCGGACAGAATAAGAGTGAAGACTCAATTGACGAATATCGACATCATCTTGGTCATCATATTCATCTTCAATTTCACCCACAATCAACTCTAAGATATCTTCAATGGTCACAAGACCAGACACTCCACCAAACTCATCGATGACGATGGCCATATGGTAGCGCTGGGAACGGAATTCTTTGAGTAAGCGGTCTACTCGTTTACTTTCAGGAACAACAACGGCTTGGCGTAACACTTTATCAATACTAAATGGTTCTGCGTCAGTACGCATAAATGGCAGCAAGTCTTTTGCCATTAATAACCCTTCAATATGGTCTTTATCTTCGCTGATAACAGGGAAGCGAGAGTGGGCTGAGTCAATAATGACATCAAGGCACTCATCAAGAGTTTGGTTACGTTTTAAGGTAACAATTTGAGAGCGAGGGATCATGATGTCGCGCACCCGCTGATCTGCGATATCCATAACGCCTTCCAGCATTTCACGGGTATCGGGGTCAATCAAATCGTTCTGTTCAGAGTCACGAATTAATTCGACCAAATCATCACGGTTTTTTGGCTCACCATGGAAAAGTTGATTTAAGAGGGAAAAAAAACCTTTCTTAGGTCCAGGGTTATCACTACTCGAAGAGTTATCGTCGCTCATGGCGTTTAATTTATTATTCCTCAGTTAATTAAAAAATATCGCTAACCCATATTACTAGGGTAGTTAATTGTTAGCTTAAAACATTTTATTTAGCTATACAATTTATGAGTTAGCGTTGGAAAACTACACTTTCTGTTAAAAAATTATAGAGATCTCACTCTTTTTCCGCAAGATAGGGATCTGCATAGCCCATCTCAGCGAGGATCTCGGTTTCTAACCCTTCCATTTCTTCGGCTTCATCATCTTCAATATGATCATAACCCAGTAAATGTAGGCAACCATGTACCACCATATGCGCCCAATGTTCTTCTTCACTTTTTTGCTGTTCAGTGGCTTCTTTTTCAACCACTTGGCGGCAAATAATCAGGTCACCTAAGAGTGGTAATTCAATCTCTGGTGGCGCTTCAAAAGGGAAAGAGAGCACATTTGTTGGCTTGTCTTTACCGCGGTAAGTCAAATTTAAATCATGGCTTTCGGCTTCGTCAACAATACGAATAGTGACTTCACTTTCAGCTTGAAATTTAGGTAATACGGCATTGACCCAGTGCTGGAACATTGCTTCAGAAGGTAAACCTTCGATATTTTCACTAGCAATCTGTAAATCGAGAATGACGTCACTCATTTAGTGGTTTTCCTGCTTTTCAAGCTCGCGTTGTTGCTCTTTTTCTTCTTTTAACTGTTGGCGACGTTTGCTGTCTTGCTCTTCCCATGCTTCATAAGCCATGACGACTTTTGCAACGACAGGATGGCGAACCACGTCTTCACTGTGAAAGAAATTAAAGCTTAAATCATCCACATTGGAAAGCACTTCAATGGCATGTCTTAAGCCTGATTTACTGCCTCTTGGTAAATCCACTTGGGTAATATCCCCAGTGACAACCGCTTTTGAATTAAAGCCGATGCGCGTCAAAAACATTTTCATCTGTTCGATGGTGGTGTTTTGGCTCTCATCCAAAATAATAAAAGCATCATTAAGCGTACGACCACGCATATAAGCCAGTGGCGCCACTTCAATGACGTTACGTTCGATCAGTTTTTCAACTTTTTCGAAACCTAACATTTCAAATAGAGCGTCATATAACGGGCGTAAATAGGGGTCGACTTTTTGACTTAAATCACCCGGTAAGAATCCCAGTTTTTCGCCCGCCTCAACCGCAGGGCGGGTAAGGAGAATTCGACGCACTTCTTGACGTTCTAAAGCATCTACCGCCGCTGCAACCGCTAAGTAAGTTTTCCCTGTACCCGCAGGCCCAATCCCAAATGTAATATCATGATCTAAGATATTGGCGATATATTGCGCCTGATTTGGGGTACGAGGCTTGATCACGCCACGCTTGGTTTTGATATTCACTGCTTTACCATAATCAGGTACGCTTTCTGCGGATTGTTCAAGCACTCGGCTATCGACAATGGCAAGGTGAATATTTTCTGGGTCAATATCAGGGATTACGCCACGAATTGGCGCGGTATCCACATACAACTGACGCAAAATTTTACTGGCAGCTTGGATATTAAGCGCTTTACCCGAGAGTTTAAAACGGTTATCACGGCGATTAATTTCAACGCCGAGACGACGCTCTAACTGCTTAATATTGTCGTCAAATGGCCCGCAAAGGCTCATCAAACGTTGATTATCTGCGGGCTCTAAAAAAATTTCTTGTGTGGCAATTTGCACAGGTTTGTTATCGGTCACTGAGTATCCTATCTTTAGGGTTGGAAATTACCAACACCAAGTTCATCTTCTTTACGAGTACGGGCAATTACAGATTCTGGGGATTCGTGAACACGCAGATCCATTTGATCTTCCGTACGAATCACTTTGCCGCGTAAAGAGTTAGTATAAACATCGACGATTTCGACATCGACAAACTTACCGATCATATCTGGGGTGCCTTCAAAGTTCACCACTCGGTTATTTTCGGTTCGGCCTGAAAGCTCCATCACATTTTTACGTGAAGTACCTTCCACTAAAATACGTTGCACTGTACCCAGCATGGCACGGCTGAAGCTCATTGCTTGCTGATTAATGCGTTGTTGCAGCAGATACAGGCGCTGTTTTTTCTCATCTTCAGTCACGTCATCCGGTAAATCTGCCGCTGGCGTACCAGGGCGTGCTGAATAGACAAAGCTGTAGCTCATATCAAAATTCACGTCGGCAATGAGCTTCATGGTTTTTTCGAAGTCTTCTGTTGTTTCCCCCGGGAAACCGACAATAAAGTCAGAGCTAATTAAGATCCCCGGACGTGCTTCACGTAATTTACGGATAATGGCTTTGTACTCTAATGCCGTATGAGCACGTTTCATCATGGTCAGAATACGGTCTGAACCACTTTGAACCGGTAGGTGTAAGAAGCTCACTAATTCCGGAGTGTCGCGATAGACCTCGATAATGTCATCAGTAAATTCAATCGGGTGGCTGGTGGTGAAGCGTACGCGATCGATACCATCGATAGAGGCGACTAAGCGCAACAATTCTGCAAATGAACAGATTTCACCATCAAAGGTTGCACCACGATAGGCGTTAACATTTTGGCCAAGTAAGTTCACTTCACGCACACCTTGGGCAGCCAGTTGGGCGATTTCAAATAAAATATCGTCACAAGGGCGGCTAACTTCTTCTCCTCGGGTATAAGGAACGACACAGAATGTGCAATATTTATTGCAGCCTTCCATAATAGAAACGAATGCCGTTGGGCCTTCTGCACGAGGTTCAGGAAGATTGTCAAATTTCTCAATTTCAGGGAAGCTGATATCAATAATTGGGCTACGATTACCTTGAATTTGGTTAATCATTTCAGGTAAGCGATGCAATGTTTGTGGTCCAAAAACAATATCCACACAAGGAGCACGCTGGCGAATAAAATCACCTTCCTGAGATGCGACGCAACCGCCAACACCAATGATGATGTCAGGTTTTTTATCTTTGAAAAATTTCCAACGACCCAGCTGATGGAATACCTTCTCTTGGGCTTTTTCGCGGATAGAACACGTGTTTAATAACAACAGATCTGCTTCTTCAGCAATGTCAGTCAGTTGATAGCCGTGGGTGCTTTCTAATAAAGAGACCATTTTAGATGAATCGTATTCGTTCATCTGGCAGCCCCAAGTTTTCATATATAACTTTTTATTTGTCGACATGTCGTATATCCGGTGTTTTCGAAGAGCTTAATTATGGACTTCGAAACGCGTTGTAAATCCAAAGTCCTACCCTATATTGTTGGTGATTTAACCACATTTTGATTAAGAACAGCGTTCTCTGATGGATTAAATGCAAAAATCACTCAGTAATAACATGCTAAAATAATATCATCACCAAATGCTTAAGGGCAGGCTATTTGCCTATTGTTTTAAAGATTGATGAGTATTGTATTCATTTGAGGCATCAGTGACCAGAGCTCAAGCGCAGATATTGCCTGCGGGGGTGAGAAAATTTCGGTATACTAAACAAATCAAATAGTTAATAGCAGCCACTATGATGAATAAACTAACAGAATTTTATGATGTTGTCGTTGTCGGCGCAGGTATGACAGGTGCAGCTGCGGCATTAGGATTCGCCCAAGAAGGGATGAAAGTGGCTTTGCTCGAAAAAGCCCAGCCTGTAGAGTTTGACTCCAAAACAGCTCCCGATGTGCGAATTTCTGCAATCAGTAGTGCTTCAGTTGAATTACTGAAGCAATTAGGTGCATGGAAACATGTGGAAGCCATGCGCAGTGCACCTTATCGCGAATTAGAAACGTGGGAAGATCCGGGTAGCAATGTCATCTTTGATGCCAAAAGCTTAGGCTTGCCTGAGTTGGGTTTTATGGTAGAAAACCGTGTTTTGCAACTTGCATTATGGCGAGAGTGTGAACAATACAGCAATCTCGACTTAGTTTGCCCAGCCTCGTTAATTAATTTATCTCAGCCACAAGGCCAAAAATTGTGGATGGTTGAGCTGGATGATGGGCGCATTCTTAACACGAAATTAGTGGTTGGCGCTGATGGCGCAAATTCCCAAGTGCGTAAAATGGCGGGTATTGGTAGTCGTGGTTGGCAGTATCGCCAGTCGTGCATGCTGATTACCATCCAAACAAATGAGCCGCAACAAGATCGTACATGGCAAAAATTTTACCCCTCTGGACCTCGGGCATTTTTACCGCTGTATGATAATTGGGCTTCGTTAGTATGGTATGACAGCCCTGCCAAAATTCGTCGTCTTCAAAGTATGTCGATGGAGCAGCTCACGGGGGCAATTACTGAAGCATTTCCAGAGCGTCTCGGCGAGGTAAATGCCGTTGCCTCTGGGGCATTTCCATTAACGCGTCACCATGCTAGCCGTTATGTGATGGACGGGTTGGTACTGATTGGTGACGCTGCGCACACGATCAACCCATTAGCGGGGCAGGGTGTTAACCTTGGCTATCGTGATGTGGATGTTTTACTGAACGTGATCTACCAAGCTCGAGAATGCATTGAAGCTTGGGAATCTCTGGATGTACTCAAGCGTTATCAACGCCGTCGCTTACCTGATAACCTTGCAATGCAAGCTGGTATGGATGTGTTTTATATGGCATTCAGTGAAAATTTACCGGGTTTGAAAATGCTGCGAAACTTGGGCTTGATGACAGCCCAACGCGCCGGAGAAGCAAAAAAATTGGCACTGAAATATGCGCTGGGGCTGTAGAGTAAAGTATTAATTCGATTTAAATAAAACAAGCCGCAATAGCGGCTTGTTTTATTAGATGGTAGGCAAATTATTGTTTGTTCGCGACATCTATAGAAGCTGTTGGTTGAACAGCAACATCTTCTTCAGTGATGATTGAATCTAAAGACTCACTTTTAGTTGAGAATGCGTGAGCCAGCTTTTCTGTATCTAACTCTTTTTCCCAGCGAGCGACAACGATACAGGCACAAGCGTTACCGACTAAGTTAGTCAGAGCACGGCACTCAGACATAAAGCGGTCGATACCCAGAATTAGAGCCATACCTGCAACAGGCACACTTGGAACAACCATTAACGTTGCGGCTAAGGTAATGAAACCTGCACCAGTTACACCCGCGGCACCTTTAGAACTGATCATTGCGACTAACAGAAGAGAAACTTGCTCCCAAATAGTCAGGTCAATATTGGTCGCTTGAGCAATAAACAGTGCTGCCATGGTCATATAGATGTTAGTACCATCGAGGTTAAATGAATAACCCGTTGGAATAACTAAACCTACCACCGATTTTTCACAGCCGGCGTGTTCCATTTTTCTCATTAAGCTGGGTAGTGCCGCTTCAGAAGAAGAGGTTCCTAAAACCAACCATAATTCATCTTTGATATATTTGATTAAAGCAATGATGGAGAAGCCGTTGTATTTAGCTACGGCACCTAGAACAACCAGTACAAATAATAATGATGTGATGTAGAACGTCATAATCAGCATCATTAAGTTACCAATCGACGAAATACCATATTTACCAATGGTAAATGCCATTGCACCGAATGCGCCGATAGGTGCCAGTTTCATCAACATAGCAACCATTTTGAAGACTGGCTCAGAGAAGTTTTGCAGCAGTCTAACAATCGGTTCACCGTGCTTACCAGTTGATGCCAATGCCAAACCAAAAATAATAGAGATAAATAATACTTGCAGAATGTTTCCGTTTACCAGAGGGCTAATCACGGTATCTGGAATGATATTCATAAAGAAGCCAACGATGGACGACTCGTGAGCTTTCTCTACGTAGCCAGCAACTTTTGAATTATCTAAAGTTGCAGGGTCAATATTTAATCCAGCGCCTGGCTGAATGACGTTACCGACGATTAAGCCAATAATAAGCGCAACGGTTGAGAAGGTAATAAAGTACAGCATGGCTTTACCCGCCACGCTTCCTACCGTTCTCATGTTAGTCATTCCCGCAATTCCTGTAACAACGGTCAGGAAAATGACAGGTGCGATAATCATTTTAACGATTTTGATAAATGCATCACCCAGCGGTTTTAACGACTCTCCGATATCTGGGAAAAAATGTCCAAGGGCGATACCTAAAGTGATGGCGACGATAACCTGCACATATAAAATTTTATATAGTGGTTCTTTTATTATGTTTCGCATAAATTTTCTCTGTAAAAATGTTGTGTTAGAGCAATTATAATTATTGGTTTTTACAACTGAGTTTGGTTGTTGATTGGAAAGTCGGACTGATAATTTAAGACGGGATGGGGGCTCACGTATTACTAATCTAATCTAACTACAATTCGTCGCAAGGTTATCACTTTCTCAGGTTACAAGAAAATGATGAGTATCACAGATCCGATATAAAAGTTACACAAAAGTAAATGATGTGTATTAAATATTTCAGCAAGAGTTAAATTAAAATTTAAAGATGGGTTAAATCAAAAAACTAGGATTTAATAAATAATCGTAATCTGAGAATTTACTTAGGTAGGGATAAATATTGAAGAAGAGATGGCTGGGGTACCAGGATTCGAACCTGGGGATGCCAGGATCAAAACCTGGTGCCTTACCGCTTGGCGATACCCCAACAAAAAAAGAAATGGTGGCTATGACGGGATTCGAACCTGTGACCCCAACATTATGAGTGTTGTGCTCTAACCAGCTGAGCTACATAGCCGTTTTAATTTCTTTACTGTGTGATTTTACTGCTTGGAAGGATAATAGATGGCTGGGGTACCAGGATTCGAACCTGGGGATGCCAGGATCAAAACCTGGTGCCTTACCGCTTGGCGATACCCCATCCGAGAATATCTATTATTAATTCTGAGTAACTATTGTCTTTAAGATGGCTGGGGTACCAGGATTCGAACCTGGGGATGCCAGGATCAAAACCTGGTGCCTTACCGCTTGGCGATACCCCAATATCTTAAATTCAATTTTAACCGAGAAGGAAATGGTGCGGGAGACAAGACTTGAACTTGCACACCTTGCGGCGCCAGAACCTAAATCTGGTGCGTCTACCAATTTCGCCACTCCCGCAAAAATATGGTGGCTATGACGGGATTCGAACCTGTGACCCCAACATTATGAGTGTTGTGCTCTAACCAGCTGAGCTACATAGCCATCTTTTTTTGCATTACCTTCATCGGCGTTGCGGGGCGCATTATGCTAATTACAGGCAGTACAGTCAACAGCTTTTTGCACTATTTTTTAGAAAATGCGTTCGTTTGTTTGATGAATAATCATTTTGTCGATAAAGTCAGCAAAAAACAACCCTGAATTTAGAAAAATGACATTTACTTTGATTAGATGACGATAAAACAGTCACGTATCAATAACAAAAAAACGAAAGAAACCATTTCAAGAAAGCCAATAAATTAGTTTTCTAATAACTTCTGTAGTAACTCACCGTTTAACATGGCGCGTTTAGTCAGTGCAAAAGCACCAATTGCTGAATTATGCACCAATTGCGAGGTAACAACGGGTAAGTTTTCACGAAAACCTTTGAGTGCTTGCGAGTCAATACAGCTTTGAATCGCGGGTAACAGAATATTTTCCGCCTCGATGATGTCCCCCGCGATAACCACTTTTTCTGGATTGAATAGGTTTATCGTGATCGCAATCGCTTTTCCTATCTGCCTCCCTACATGCTGAATCACTTCTGTTGCCAGAGCATCGCCTTTATTGGCGGCTTGGCAAATTTGAGTAATAGAGCAGGCATCAAGGGTGAGTTGGCTGGAGTAACCTTGCTCAAGACGTTGTTTGACTCGAGTTTCAATAGCTTGATTGGATGCAATAGTTTCTAAGCAACCGAAGTTTCCACAGTGGCAGAGCTCCCCGAGAGGGTCGACTTGAATATGCCCAATCTCTCCAAGATTACCTCGATGGTTAAGCAGTATCTCTTTATTGAGCACTAATCCTGCTCCAGCGCCTCTGTGAATGCGTACAAGGAGAGAGTCTTCACAATCTCGGGTTGCCCCAAAATAACTCTCAGCGAGCGCTAGGCTGCGAATATCATGCCCAACATAGCAGGTGAGGTTGAAATGTTGCTGTAGGTTATCAATTAAATGCCAGTTATCCACTTTGATGTGAGGCATATAATGGACAACACCGGAATGAGGATTCACTAAACCCGGCAAAATAACGGAAATCGCAATCAGTTCTTTAATACGCCGTTGGTGTAACCCAATAAAATCTTCTAAGGCAGCAATTAATTTTTGCTCAACAATTTGTTGTGAGGGTTCGGTAATCGGGTAGTGCCCATCAGCTAACATTTTTCCGCTGAGGTCGTATAAAGCGATGGTCGCATCGTAGCGACCAAGGCGCACACCGATGGTATGGAAATATTTATATTCGGAAACGATGGAAATAGCACGACGGCCTCCAGTAGAGGCCTGTTGGTCAACTTCTTTAATTAAACCACGTTCGAGTAGCTGGCGGGTGATCTTAGTGACACTCGCTGGGGCAAGCTGGCTCTGTTCCGCTATCTGAATTCTCGATATCGGACCTTGTTGATCAATCAGGCTGTAGACGACAGCGCTATTTAGTTGTTTTACGAGATCAATATTACCAATTTGCTTTAGCGAGTGGCTTTGATTCATTAGCTATTTACTCATGCTTGTAGACTTCCTCTCCGTTAACGTAAGTTGCAAGGACTTGGAAGTCTTGGTTAAACGCTGTTAAGTTAGCGATTTTTCCTGTTTCAATAGAACCTAAGCTGGCATCAACCCCAATGGCTTTGGCGGGGTAAAGTGTTGCCATTCTTAAGGTTTCATCAAGTGGAATACCAACCTGTTCAACACTATTTTTCACGGCATTAATCATGGTGAGTGATGAACCGCTAAGGGTGCCATTTTCATCGACACATAGCCCATTACGGTAGTATATGGTTTTACCTGCGAAGATAAAATGATCCATTTCATCAGTTTCAGGATCTATTCCTGCTGGTGCAGTTGCATCAGTGACTAAAACCAGCTTATCGCCTTTCAGTTTTTTACTGTTGCGGATATTTGCCCATTGGACATGTAAACCATCAGCAATAATGCCAGCATACACTTCTGGAGTATCATAAATAGCGCCAACTAAACCTGGACCACGGCCGGAAATATACGGCATCGCATTGAATAGGTGAGTCGATGCGCGAATACCGGCTCTGAAACCTTGTCGAGCTTCATCATAGGTCGCGTTAGAATGACCCGCAGAAACCACAATGCCAGCATCGGTGAGTTGGTGAATAAAATGTTCTTCAACCATTTCAGGGGCGAGGGTAATCATGGTGATGGCATCGGCATGATCAGATAAATAATCGATCATTTCTACGGATGGCTTACGAATAAATTCTGGATTATGGGTCCCTTTTTTAATTAGATTAATATATGGACCTTCAATATGTAAACCAAGCGCTTGGTTTTTATTGCTTTTTAGGAATTCAGTCATGACATCAACGCCATGCTTCATCAGCTCATCGGAACAGGTAATCAAGGTTGGTAAGAAGCTGGTGCAGCCTGAACGCTCATTGGCTTTTTGCATTATTTCTAGGTTTTTCAATGTCACATTTTCTTTATTGTCATTGAATTGCACACCACCACAGCCATTAACTTGTAAGTCGATAAAGCCCGCAGAAAGGATTGCGCCTTGTAAATTTTTGCGTTCAATCGTGTTGGATAGCTCGGATTCTGGACAGACTGCCTTGATGATTTCACCTTCAATAATGACAGCGTGGTTTTCCAGTCTTTCGTGACCTGTATAAATAATGCAATTAGTTAGTGCATACATAGCTTAAAACTCCTGACCGCGAGTAAATGGGTCACCGATCAGCAGGATATTGCTGATCGGGTGTTCGATACTCAGTCTATTTTTGATAATAAATTTGACTAAAATAACGTTGAGTATAAATCAATTAAATTTCTCAATGTTTTCACATTCTAATTGTTTGAAATATTTGAGAGTTTTAACTTTCAATTCTAATGTTGCGGGTTCATCACACACAATGATGGCTTTTGGATGAAGCTGCACACAGCTGATAGTCCATAAGTGATTGACGGAACCTTCAACAGCGGCATAAACGGCATTGGCTTTATTGGCACCAGTGGCGAGAACCATCAGTTCTTTAGAATCCAGCAGCGTTGCAACACCCACTGTTAATGCAAACTTGGGAACTTGGTTGATGTCATTGTCAAAAAAGCGAGAGTTAGCTTGGCGAGTCTCAGGGGTCAGCGTTTTAATTCTGGTTCTGGAACTCAGAGAAGAGCCAGGTTCATTAAAGGCAATATGACCATCATTACCTACGCCGCCCATAAATAAATCAATCTGACCGTAGGATTTGATTTTATCTTCATAACGTTGACATTCTGCATCAACATCCGGTGCATTACCGTTCAATAAATTGATGTTTTCAGCTTGAATATCAATGTGATTAAAGAAATTCTGATGCATAAATGTATGGTAGCTTTGTGGATGCTCTTTTGGGATACCGATGTATTCATCCATATTAAACGTGACCACATGCTTAAAGCTCACTTTCCCTGCTTTATATAAAGCGATTAATTCTTTATATGTGGCAAGTGGGGTACCGCCAGTGGGTAAGCCTAGAACGAAAGGGCGCTCAGCTGTCGGATTAAATGCATTGATTTTATCGGCGATGTACTGCGCTGACCATACGCCAACATCATGAGCATTATTTAATGGGATAAGCCTCATGTACTTTTACCTCTAGTGTCTCTTTAAATTTATACTGGTTAGTCCCCAAGCCCCAATAAGCTGAACATCATTAACTCTTTTCTTATGACTTGAGGTACTTGGAGTATATACAGCAAATAAAATAAAAAACTTATTTTTAATCATAAAATAAGTTTTAAATAATAGCTACTAATTTAGTCAATAACAGGATCCTTTCATTGATATTTATCACAGATTTTAGCTAATTATTTTGTATCGCGAAAAAATTCATCTAGACTATCGACTGCTATAATCTAACACTGTCAGTTATGATTCTGATGCGTGAAAATAAGATCCTGTAAATGGGACAAAAAATAAAGCGATACAAAGGGGGAGTTTGTGAATATTCTTAGCTACTTACAGCGGATCGGTAGGGCTCTGATGGTGCCTGTTGCTGTCTTACCAGCCGCCGCAATCCTGATGGGGATTGGTTATTGGATAGACCCAGATGGTTGGGGGGCCAATAGCGCAATCGCCGCGTTACTGATCAAATCCGGTGCAGCGATTATCGACAACATGTCAGTGTTGTTTGCAATTGGTGTTGCGTACGGAATGTCCAAAGATAAAGATGGCGCAGCCGCGTTAACCGGGTTTGTCGGATTCTTAGTGGTGACAACGCTATGTTCTCCTGCATCTTACTCTATGATTATGAATGTTCCTCTGGAATCCGTTCCTGCGGCATTCAATAAAATTAACAACCAATTTGTCGGTATCTTAGTCGGGGTTCTCTCTGCTGAGTTATATAACCGCTACAGTGGTGTTGAATTACCTAAAGCGCTGTCATTCTTCAGCGGTCGCCGTTTAGTCCCGATTTTAACCTCATTCCTGATGATCATCTTGGCTTTCATTCTGATGTATGTTTGGCCTGTGGTGTACAACGGATTAGTTTCTTTCGGTGAAAGCATTAAAGATATGGGATCAGTGGGTGCGGGTATCTACGCATTCTTTAACCGTCTATTAATTCCAGTTGGCTTACACCATGCCTTGAACTCGGTATTCTGGTTTGATGTGGCAGGAATTAATGATATTCCTAACTTCCTTGGTGGTGCTAAGTCAATTGATGCAGGCCTTGCAACTGTGGGTATCACAGGGCGCTATCAGGCTGGTTTCTTCCCAATTATGATGTTTGGTCTGCCGGGCGCTGCATTAGCGATTTACCACTGCGCACGTCCAGAAAATAAAGCGAAAGTTGCAGGTATCATGATTGCAGGTGCGTTTGCTGCATTCTTTACCGGTATCACTGAGCCACTTGAATTCTCCTTTATGTTCGTTGCGCCTGTACTGTATGTAATCCATGCAATATTAACCGGTATTTCGGTGTATATCGCAGCAACCATGGAGTGGATTTCTGGCTTTGGCTTTAGTGCTGGTTTGGTGGATATGTTCCTACAAACCCGTAACCCACTTGCCGTAAACTGGTACATGCTGATTGTTCAAGGTTTAGTCTTCTTTGGCATTTACTATGTCATCTTTAGTTTCATGATCCGTAAATTCAACCTGTTAACTCCGGGCCGTGAAGTCAGTGCTGGAGATGAAACCGCTGACGGTTATAACGAAAATATCAGCGATGCACATAGCGATGATAGCGAGATTCAAAAAGAAGCGCGTCAATACATTGCTGCGGTCGGTGGTAGCGATAACCTCGTCAATATCGATGCTTGTATTACACGTTTACGTTTGGGTGTTAAAGATTCATCCGTTGTGAATGAATCTCTAGCCAAACGTCTTGGCGCATCGGGTGTTATCCGTCTGAACAAACAAAACGTGCAGGTGATTGTCGGTACGCGTGCTGAGTTGGTGGCTAAGGCAATGACGGAAGTCTTGGCTAAAGGCCCTGTCGCTGCATCTGTCTCTGCGCCTGTTCCAACCGAGAGTAAACAAGCTGCACCAGAAAAAGCGAAAGGTAATGTTATATTATCTTTGGTGGCACCGGTCAGTGGTCAAGTTTACTCATTGGATAATGTGCCTGATGAAGCTTTTTCTAGCCGCATTGTTGGCGATGGTATTGCCATCAAACCAACCAGCAGCGAAGTATTAGCACCAGCGGCAGGTACGATTGTTAAAATCTTCCCAACCAATCATGCATTCTGTCTTGAAACGACCAATGGTATCGAACTGATTGTTCACATGGGTATCGATACAGTGGCTTTAAATGGTGAAGGTTGTGCGCGTTTAATTGAAGAAGGCGCTGAAGTTGAAGCGGGTACGCCGATTCTAAAACTCGACTTGCCATTCCTTGAAGCCAATGCAAAATCAATGATTAGCCCAGTCATTATTAGCAATATTGATGATTTTGCTGGTGTTGAGATTTTAGCCCAAGGTCAAGTGACTGCCGGTGAGACAGTGATTTATAACGTATTGAAATAATCGCGTTATAGCTAACTGAAATAGTTAAATGCCAGCTACTGAAATAGCTGGCATTTTTTTATCTTGAAAAGACGATAGATATGCGTTTTGAAAAAATAAAGTAGGGGATCCAAATCACGGCACTGATGATGCTGGAGATCATTTGTTGGTAATCTGCATCAGTGAGTCTCACATGATAAGCTTGGGCAAATATGACGGTAGAATCTAAACTGATAATAATGCCAAACAGATAGTAAGGAATGACAAATTTACGAACGCCTTTTCTGTGGCTGAAGAAAAAATAGCACGTAATCAAAATTAGCAGTAAATAAGTCGAATTTAAAATAATGGTTCCAATGTAAAAGCGCGGAATGAATCCATTATTTTGATAGTAGTTGAACAAAACCTTGGCGAGCTCGTAACCCCCCATGACAGATAATACCAATGTAATAACTAGCCCTAAGGCGGGTAAATATAAAAATCCATTGATTTTATTTGCCTGTAAACTCTCGCACTGGCTACACCATCCTGATTCTTGATTCGCTTCATTTTCATGACAGTTGATGCATTTCATCTCTTACCTTCACTATTTTTTTGTGGTGATTAAGCTTCCGTGTCACTACTGCTAAAGTGAATAATTACAGTGTAGAGCAAATATGAAATTTGCGCCTAATTTGAGATTTTTTGTTTTTTTATACTGCAAATATCGAGCAATCAATTTGGCAAAATCTCAAAGTTACTTGGCAAATCTGCATAAGCCAAAGCGTACTCTGATGGATATGATAAATATTCAATTCATAATGGGGGTACAGCGGTGGAGCTTCTTCTGTGTTTATTTGGTTTTATTTCAGGCATCACTACGGCACTGTTTGGGTTTGGTGGTGGTTTTATCACTGTACCGCTTTTATATGCACTTATTACGTTGGTTTGGGGATCTCAGCTTGATGTCCGTGATATTGCAATGCAAATTGCGGTTGCCACATCGACCTGCGTGATGATTTTTTCATCCAGTGTTTCAAGCCGAGCCCACTATTTAAAAGGCAATTTGGATTGGAAAATGATTAAACCTTTCATTTTGCCTATTTCAATTGGGGGAGTTTTGGGTGCGATGATTGCCTTATCAGTTGATAGCGAATGGATCCGTTGGATTTTTATCGGTTATTTAGTGGTCACTATTTTAGATTGCTTTATTCGTCCCGGTTTTATGAAAACTCAGCCAAAGGGAATAAATCTAAACCAAGGAAGTTATTTGGCAGAGGGCACCATTGGAATGCTAATTGGCACAGTGGCGGCGTTTCTTGGGGTAGGTGGCAGTGTGATGACGGTGCCATTAATGCGTCGTCGAGGCGCAAGTATGTTACAAGCTGCTGCATTTGCGAACCCGCTGACATTGCCCATGGCAATCACGGGGTCGGTGATGTATTTCTACTTTGCGGTGGAAAAACACATTGAATTAGGCTCGGGGTTTTGGGGCATGATTTATATTAAGGGAGCATTGATTTTGATCGCCACTTCATGGCTCGGGATCCGTTTTGCTTCTTTTTTAATGCCGTATCTCAGTGATAAACGCCATGCACAAAGTTATCCAATCTTGCTAATGGTCGTTCTCGGGGTCATGTTATGGGTCTAAATAGACGTTTTTTTGTTAAAAAAATCCCTTTGCCATACCTTTTGTTGACTAACCTTAATCAAACGGTTGTTTCCTGACGTATTATAGTAGAATATATTTGGTTACTACGCGATTTTAGCGCGCTTTTGGCACTGAGGAATGATGACAATGAATGAGGCAGATGCTCGCCCAACAAACTTTATCCGTCAGATCATCGATGAAGATCTGGCGACGGGAAAACATACGTCAGTACACACACGTTTTCCACCTGAACCGAATGGCTATTTACATATTGGCCATGCGAAATCCATTTGCTTAAACTTTGGTATCGCAAAGGATTATCAAGGACAGTGTAACTTACGCTTTGATGATACTAACCCGGTCAAAGAAGATGTTGAGTATGTGAACTCTATTCAGAACGACGTCCAATGGTTAGGTTTCCAGTGGAGCGGCGATATTCGTTATTCATCGGATTATTTCGATATTCTTTATCAATATGCGGTTGAGCTGATCAAAAAAGGTCTGGCTTACGTTGATGAATTAAGCCCAGATGAAATTCGTGAATATCGTGGGACATTGAAAGAGCCAGGTAAAAATAGCCCTTACCGCGAGCGCTTAATCGAAGATAACTTAGCGCTATTTGAAAAAATGCGTGATGGTGGCTTTGATGAAGGTAAAGCGTGTCTGCGTGCAAAAATTGATATGGCATCACCATTTATGGTTATGCGTGATCCAGTGTTGTATCGCATTAAATTTGCAGAGCATCACCAGTCTGGTAACAAATGGTGCATCTACCCGATGTATGACTTCACTCATTGCATTTCTGATGCATTAGAGGGGATCACCCATTCTCTGTGTACTTTAGAGTTCCAAGACAACCGTCGCTTGTATGATTGGGTATTGGACAATATCACCATTGATTGTCACCCACGTCAGTACGAATTTTCGCGTCTGAATCTTGAATATACGGTGATGTCGAAGCGTAAGCTGAACCAATTGGTCATGGAAAAACATGTCGCTGGTTGGGATGATCCACGTATGTTAACCATTTCTGGTTTACGTCGTCGTGGTTATACTGCTGCGTCAATTCGTGAATTTTGTCGCCGTATTGGTGTGACCAAGCAAGACAATAACGTTGAAATGGCGGCATTGGAATCATGCATCCGTGATGATCTGAATGAATCAGCACCACGCGCGATGGCGGTTATCGACCCTGTCCGTTTAGTGATTGAAAACATGCCTGCTGGTGAGCAAATCTTAACGGCACCAAACCATCCTAATAAACCTGAGATGGGTACCCGTGAAGTGCCGTTCAGCAATGAGCTGTACATTGATCGTGCTGACTTCCGTGAAGAAGCTAACCGCCAATATAAGCGCTTGGTTTTAGGTAAAGAAGTTCGCCTGCGTAATGCTTACATTATTAAAGCTGAACGCGTAGAAAAAGATGCAGAAGGCAATATCACGACAATTTTCTGTACTTATGATGCGGATACGTTGAATAAAGATCCTGCGGATGGTCGCAAAGTGAGAGGCGTTATTCACTGGGTGAGTGTAGCACATGCTCTGCCAGCAGAAATTCGCCTATATGACCGCCTATTTACGGTTCCAAACCCAGCGGCAGAAGATGATTTCTTATCAACGTTGAACCCAGAATCCTTAGTGATCCGCCAAGGTTTCGTTGAGCCAAGTCTGCGTGATGCGCCGGCTGAAAAAGCCTATCAGTTTGAGCGTGAAGGGTATTTCTGCGCAGATAACAAACTGAGCAGCGCGGATAAACTGGTGTTTAACCGTACTGTAGGGTTGCGTGATACGTGGGCTAAGATTGAGTCTAACTAAGTTCTCGTCTCCTCGTCATACTTCGCGCTGTAGCTGCGTTAGCTGCACTCGCTAACCCTAGTCACATACTTATGTATGCTCCTAGGGATTAGCTCACTTGCCGCCTTGCTACAACACGAAGTATTTAGAGGACTAATCTTCGTTATGCTTCGCGCTGTAGCTATGCTGACTGCAATGCGAATTATTTAGAAGATTGGTTTAGAACGTTGTTTTAATTGTAAAAATTGGGTTGTGAAATGTCTTATAAAGTTGGATGTTTCACAACCCCATATCGAATGGATTCTTTGGCTTAATATTATTTAGTAATTCAGTGACAATATCGTTTACTTCAATCTGAACATAAGCCCAATATTCAGGGTTATCAACTGTTCTCTCTTTAATTTGTTTAGGAATAAAACGACTCATTTCAGCATTAAAATCATTGCGTAGGTCATCTTCTTGCATCAATTTATTAAGCTGTATCGCAATGGCGTGATGAAAATCGTCTATTTCCTTATTTCTCGCAATCAATTTCTTTTCGACGAGCGTTTTTGATAGGCTAATACCACGTTGTTTTATCCAAACAATATCCCATATATCACGAGGTTTTATTCGTCTTGCTCGATAGGCTAAAGCAATCAGCTTATCTGCAAGCGTTTCTTGCAGTGATTGAACTGGAACTAAGATCCCCTCTGTCGGTACAACAATATCGTAGTGATTCAGTAAAGGGCGTTTTTCAATATCAAATGAAGGGATAGCACATACATCAATATGCATTTTTTGCCTTGGTAAATCAGGGCGATTAGCCTCTTTCACAATGCTGATTTTCCATGACACTGTATCCCCCTGTTTTTCCTCTGATGGCTTATTTACCCAAACGTCGGTTTCATATTTATTCTGAATATACTTTTGTATCTCAAATTCTAAACCGTCAAATTCAGTGGGTTTGAAATCATGTCCACCATTAAAGTCCAAGTCTTCTGATAAACGTGAACTGTTGTAGCACATCCGAAGAGATGTTCCGCCAATAAAGGTGAGCCGTTGCATAGCACCTTGTCTGATTAATACATCCATAATGTCATGATGTAAAATTTCTTTTTCTATTACTGGCGTGATCGCTGCATAGTCTGGATTTACTTGGATTATTTGTCTAATCTGTTGTTTTAACATATCGCTCTCCTCGTATTACAAATCCAGCATATGTATATTTCGCTGACAGTGTTTAAGGTCAATAATGGCTTGTGCTGTATTTGCTCGATACATTTTTATGTCAGAGTCATAGTACAAATTTGGAGCAATCTGCTCAATTGGCTTTTTTGTATGGATAAATTCAATCACGCCATAGGGTGTATCAAAGCGACCACTGCGGCCTTTAGTAATAACGGTGACTCGACCCATAATCACTTGTGAAATGTTTCCCGTATAACTTAGCTGACTTTCTAGGCTAATATAATTTAATACATTGCTACGTAGTTTTTTAATAATTTTATAAATCGCAGTTTCAGGTTCTGGTGGTGTAAGTACACTTTCATATAACCCTTTTACGACTCTTCTAAGTTGACCTTTTTTCACACTATCTGTCAGAAATTTTCTAAACGTTGGATTGCAAGGTTCACCTAACATAAATGCAAGCTCTGCCGCACTATGAATGCCACCACCAGCTTTTACCGCGCTAGCCAAGGCGCTTAATAATTTATCTATTTTTGCCATAGGTATACACTAAGTTAAGCAATAGGTAACTTAGTGTATACCTATGGAGTAAATTCCACAACCATAAGGTCTACAAAAAGTTACCATTAAAGTAATGTTTTGTAGACCTATTGGTTAAATAGATTCTGAAATGGTTCCATAAAATTGCAGTTTTTTATGGAATAAAGATGTAAGCTACTTGGCTTGTTTATCAACGTTATTTTTCAGTAAATCATGTAGATACTGATTGGCGGTAGCCACTTTCCCCTGAGCATCGGTCACTTGATACTCTTCCCCAGTAATGGACGATTTTGATGCCACGTTATCAATGAACTGTTCAGTGGTTTTTAAGCGTTTTTCGGTTTTACCTAATTTTAAGCGTAAATGTGATTCTGCATCAGCGGCGCTATGGCCGGAGCCATTACGGGTAAAGGTTAAATTCTGCTGTTTACCTAATTCGGCTAATAAAGCTTCAGTACGGGTTTTTTCTTCAGGGCTTAACGCCAATGCGTTAGTTGTGACAAATACAGTGAGAAAAATCACTAACAGAGAAGCAAAACGGCGAGGTAGCAGGGAATATAGTGAAGACACAGGGGATTCTCCGATAAATTAAGATGGAGAAATTATAGGTAGCCGAGCCCAATAAACTATCAGTAAAAGTCCGAGAATGTAACTTTAAGAATAATCACAATGCGGAAAACTTAAGGCATAAACCGGTAACCAACGCCTGTTTCAGTAAGCAAATGCACCGGACGGGCGGGATCTGTTTCTAATTTCTGACGTAAATGCCCCATATAAATACGCAGATAATGGTTATGCTCTACATAACTTGGCCCCCACACTTGCAGTAACAAATGGCGCTGAGTGAGAACCTTACCACTGTTTGCCACCATTTCGCTTAACAGGCGAAACTCAATTGGCGTGAGATGGAGCTCTTCTTCTCCTTTGGTCACGACGCGATTAATAAAATCTACAGTGACATCACCAAATTGAAAGGTAGGGTTTTCTTGTCCTGCTTTACCGAAACGACGCAAAGCCACACGCACACGAGCTAGTAATTCACTAATACCAAATGGTTTAGTCAGGTAATCATCGGCACCAGCATCGAGAGCGGCTACTTTTTGCGACTCTTCCTCGCGAGCGGATAACACAATCAGCGGAATACTGCTCCACTTACGTAAATCGCGGATTAAATCGAGCCCATCACCGTCAGGTAACCCGAGATCTAAAATCACTAAATCAGGTTGGCGAGTGCCCGCTTCAATCAGCCCGCGTTGGCAATTTTCGGCTTCAAAGACTTTCCAGCCTTCGCCCTCCAGCGCAAGTCGAACAAAGCGGCGGATCTCTTTTTCATCTTCAATGATCAGGATTTGATGGGGAGTCACAGTAAGCTAGATGCTCCTAAATATCGGTTTCAGTTTCAATTTCGGGTAATGGCTTTAAAGGTAAAACAAAGTGGAAGCTAGCTCCACCTTTATCATTGTTTTGTGCCCAAATTTCCCCTTCATGGATTTGAATAATCGCGCGACAAATGGCTAAGCCTAATCCAACACCGGGAATGGCGGACTCTTTCTGAGCACGAGAAAATTTATCAAAAATGGTTTTCTCTTGTCCATCAGGAATACCGTTGCTGGCATCCCAAATTTCGATATGCACTTTTTGTGATTCGGTGGTGGCTCGAATTCCCATTGGGGTATCCGAATCACTATATTTTACGGCATTTTCTAATAAATTAATCAGGACGCGTTCAATTAAGTTTGCATCGCAATACAGGAGCAAATCCGCGGGAATATCAATCTCAAGAGGGTGACTATGTAACGTGTAATCCAGCGTTCTTACCGCGCTACTGGTGATTTCTTGTAGAGATTGCCACTCTAAGTTGGGACAAATTCCCCCTGATTGCAAGCGTGCCATATCCAGCAAATTATTCACTAAACGCGAAGTACTGAGAACTTGTTGGCGCATTTGACTGACTTGATCCGTTAGCGGTGAATTTTGGGCTGACAACTCCAACATCAAAATTTCACTTTGACCAAATAACACTGTTAGCGGTGTTTTTAAGTCATGGGAAAGGGCGGCAAGCAACGAATTTCTGAGCTGCTCCCGCTCGATATCTAATTTGGCGCTTTCTGCTTGCTTAGTGAGTTGCAAACGAGACAGGCTGCTAGCAATTAGCCCAGTGAAAGTTTGCAGCATGCGCTGTTGTTCTGGCACCAGCAGTTGGCGAATATTGCGAGGCTCAATGGCAAGCACTGCAAGGGTTTCATCGGCAGTAGTAATGGGTTGTAATTGATACGGCACACTGGGTAGAGTATCGGTACCTGCTCCAGCAGGTTGGCGCTTGTCAAAACTCCACTTGGCGATGGCTTTATCGATCTGTAATTGGCTACAGCCTTCACTTAGTAACGGTATCAGCTGATTATTTTCATCTGGCAGTAATAAGCACGTTTTGGCTTGAAAGGCATTATTCAGAAAATGGTAGCCCGTTTTTCCAATATCTTCCGTCGTCATCGCTTGCCCTAACTCTTTGGTCATTTCATATAAATGACGGGTACGTTGCTCTCGATAGCGAGCGACTCGGGCTTGATAGCGCATTCCGGCTGTCAAATTTCCCACAACAACCCCAACAATCAGCATCACGGTGAACGTGACTAAATACTGCATATCCATGATAGCCAAAGAAAAATGAGGCTGTACAAAGAATAAATCGAAACTGAGGACGTTGATTAACGCAGCAAAAATAGAGGGGCGACGACCGTAAAATAGGGCGACGAGTACCACCCCCAATAAATAGAGTGTGACTAAGTTAGCTTTATCGAGCGCTAATAAAAAGGCGCGGGAGAATAGGGTAATGGCGGCACACATAACAATGGCCATCAAAAAACCATTCATATCAGAACGCCATTTTTCGGTGAATGGTTTTCTTTCAGGTTCTTTTTCCCAATCACTTTTTTCTTCAAGTGCCACAATAATTAAGTCCAGATCGGGACCTAACTTGCCTAAACGGTCT
This sequence comes from Providencia rustigianii DSM 4541, assembly GCF_000156395.1. GTDB lineage: Bacteria > Pseudomonadota > Gammaproteobacteria > Enterobacterales > Enterobacteriaceae > Providencia > Providencia rustigianii. Next base: position 183,417 of record NZ_GG703817.1, on the reverse strand, counting down.
GCGAAACCTGAGCGCAAATTGAATTTATACCATTTGCGGTGTTTATCCCGTCGCCCGATTAAAATCTTACCGAGGTTATGCTCTCGGGCGTAACGTAAAATGGCTTTTTCTTCACAGGGGTCGGAAAGTGTGGCTGTCTCGGCACCTAAATCTTGAGCCAGACGCAGTGCTTTTAAAATGGCTCGCCGTTGGTTTTCTGGAAGCTGGTGTAAGGTTGGCGTTTCCACATACACGGCATGCCAAACACTGCCAAATTTAGCGGCAAGTCGCGCCGCAGCGCGAACTAATTTTTCATTCCCCGTGTTGTGACCGATACACAGCAGCAAACCGTCACGAGTATGCCAAACGGGGGCTTCACCTTTTCCATCACGAAACTCGCGCATTTGGTCATCGACGCGATCTGCGGTACGCCGTAAGGCTAATTCTCGTAAGGCAATCAAATTGCCTTTACGGAAAAAGTGTTCGATAGCGCGTTCAGCTTGCCCTGGAATATAGACTTTGCCTTCTTTTAATCGCTGGCGGAGATCATCCGGTGGTAAATCGACTAAAACAACTTCATTCGCCGCATCGAATATATGGTCGGGCACGGTTTCTCTAACTCGAATTCCTGTAATACTTCCGACTACATCGTTCAAACTTTCAATATGTTGAACGTTGATGGTGGTTAGTACATCAATTCCAGCATCAAGGAGTTCTTCAACATCTTGCCAACGTTTAGGATGACGACTGCCACTGGGATTACTAAAAGCCAGTTCATCCATTAAAATGATGGCAGGATGCCTAGCGAGAGCCGCATCAATATCGAAGGCGTGCAATCGACGCCCTCGATGATGGAGTTTCATAGACGGTAACTGAGGGAGCCCATCGATCAGCGCAGCGGTTTCCTCGCGTTCATGGGTTTCGACAACCCCAATCAGCACATCGAGACCTTGAGCACGCAAGCGCTGAGCTTCTTGTAACATGGCGTAGGTTTTTCCGACGCCTGCACAGGCGCCGAAGAAAATCTTAAGTTTGCCGCGTCCATCTTCATTCGCCTTAACCAATAGTTCATCGGGATTCGGGCGGATAGGCTCCTGATTATTCATAACTAACCTCAGTGACTTTGGCTATTGGCTTCCCATGGATACTGGTCAAGGGCAATATTAAGTTCTAACACATTTACTACTGGTTCCCCTAAGAATCGAAACAGCGGCGTTTGGGTATGTTCAGCAATAAGCGATTTTACCTTGTCTAGCGGTAACTGTCTGTTTTTCGCTATCCGAGGGGCTTGATACAGTGCCCCAGCTACCGAAATATGAGGGTCTAATCCACTGGATGACGCCGTCAGTAAATCCTCTGGAATGGTTGAACCTCCGTTCGGATTATGCTGTTTTAGTTCAGTGCTACGCTGAGTCAGTTGCTGCTCCAGTAACGGATTACTGATAGCCAAGTTGCTAGCGCCAGAGGCCAATGAATTATACGGTGTTTCTGCCGTTACCGATGGGCGACCGAAAAAGTAATTTTCATTTTTATAGTTCTGTCCGATTAATGATGAGCCGATAACGCGGCTATCTTGCAGGATCAGTGAACCCATGGATTGGGCTGGGAAAAGCACATTGGCAATCCCAGTCACGAAAAGTGGGTAAGCAATTCCCGTCATTAAGGTCAGTAAAAAGAGAATCATCAATGATGAGCGAAACATGTTCATAATGGGCTCCTTAAATACCAAATAAGCTGATGAACATATCAATAAGTTTGATCCCGACGAACGGTACGATCAATCCACCTAAACCATATAAACTCAGGTTGCGTTGCAATAATGCTTGTGAACTCATTGGGCGGTAATTTACCCCTTTTAGCGCCAATGGAATCAAGAAGATGATAATCAAGGCGTTAAAAATGACAGCGGACAGTAATGCCGATGCTGGTGAGTGTAGGTGCATAATATTCAGCGCATTTAACTGAGGCCACGTTACCGCAAATGCGGCAGGAATAATGGCAAAGTATTTGGCGATATCATTGGCGATACTGAATGTGGTCAGAGAACCACGGGTCATCAGCATTTGCTTACCAATGTGAACCACTTCAATCAACTTAGTTGGGTTAGAGTCTAAATCCACCATGTTACCGGCTTCTTTAGCCGCTTGAGTTCCCGAGTTCATCGCGACGGCAACATCAGCCTGAGCCAGTGCCGGTGCATCGTTAGTCCCATCACCGGTCATGGCGACCAGTCGACCTTCAGATTGATATTGGCGGATCAGCGCCAGTTTAGCTTCCGGTGTCGCTTCCGCTAAAAAGTCATCCACACCTGCTTCTGCGGCAATGGCAGCGGCGGTGAGGTGATTATCCCCCGTGATCATCACGGTTTTGATCCCCATAGCACGCATTTGGGCAAAGCGCTCTTTCATGCCCCCTTTGACGATATCTTTCAGGGCAACAATGCCAAGTACCGTTTGGTTATCGACAACCACTAACGGCGTTCCTCCCAAGTGTGCAACTTTTTCGACTAACTTGTCGGCTTCTACAGGGAACTTACCGTGGTTGGCTTCCACATAACGGCGAATAGCATCTGCTGAACCTTTGCGGATCATTCTTTCACCGACGTTAACACCGCTCATGCGTGTCATCGCAGAGAAAGGAACGAAGGTGGCGTTCATGGCGTGAATATCGCGTTCACGCAAATTAAATTTTTGCTTAGCCAGAATGACAATACTGCGACCTTCTGGGGTTTCATCCGCGAGTGAGGATAATTGTGCTGCATCAGCCAATTGCTGCTCAGTGACACCGGTGAGCGGGAGAAACTCAGACGCTTGGCGGTTACCTAATGTGATGGTACCTGTTTTATCCAGTAATAAGACATCCACATCTCCCGCTGCTTCAACTGCTCGTCCGCTGGTGGCAATGACATTCGCACCGAGCATTCGGCTCATTCCCGCCACACCGATCGACGATAGCAAGCCGCCAATGGTGGTGGGGATCAAGCAGATAAGCAGGGCGATCAGGACAATAATGGAAACCGCGCTACCTGCTCCGGCGTATTCCGCGGCAAATAGTGTAAAGGGATACAATGTTGCACACACGAGAACAAAGATGATCGTGAGGGCGGTCAGTAAAATGGTTAGGGCGATTTCGTTAGGGGTTTTGCGGCGCTGAGCGCCTTCAACCATCGAGATCATCCGGTCGAGGAATGTTTCACCGGGGTTAACCGTACATTCAACAATCAGCCAGTCAGAAAGAACACGAGTTCCCCCTGTGACCGATGAGAAGTCCCCGCCAGATTCACGGATCACCGGAGCTGATTCCCCGGTGATCGCACTTTCATCCACGGAAGCGCCACCTTCGAGAACTTCACCATCACAGGGGATCGTTTCCCCTGCACGGATTAACACGATATCCCCTTTGCGCAGTTGATCTGAACTGACGGCCTCTTGCGGGGCATCAAGGGAGGCTGCGGCGAGTTTTGTGGCGCGGCTTTGTTGTTTAACCCCTTTTAAACTTTGGGCTTGCGCTTTACTACGGCCTTCAGCTAAGGCTTCGGCAAAGTTAGCAAACAGTACAGTAAACCATAGCCATAGTGCGATCATTCCGCTGAACCACGCGCTACCTTCTGCGTAGCCGAGTGCCATACCCAGCCATAAAAGGGTGGTGATGGTACTGCCGATGTACACCACAAACATGACGGGATTACGCCATTGAGCTTGTGGGGTACATTTTTTTATTGAGTCAATAATCGATTGACGAACCAGTTTGCTATCAAATAATTGTGTTTTTTGATTTTTCATTTTTTCACCCTCATTATGCCGCTAACCAAATTTGCAAATGTTCTGCAATTGGACCGAGTGCAAGTGCTGGAACAAAGGTCAACGCACCAATGAGAAGAACCGTCATGATTAATAAACCGATAAACAGCGGACCGTGGGTTGGTAATGTGGCAAGGCTTGCCGCTTGAGGTTTTTTGATTGCCATAGAACCTGCGATAGCAAGAACCGGGAAGATAACCCCAAAGCGACCCAAGAACATCGCCAGCGCCAACATAACGTTGTAGTACGGTGTATTGGCACTTAAACCGGCAAAGGCGCTACCGTTGTTATTGGCCGCGGAAGAAAATGCGTACAGCACTTCACTAAAGCCATGAGCACCCGGATTTAAAATGCCTGCTCGACCTGCTTCAGTCATCAATGAAATTGTCGTCCCAACGAGAACTAAGGTGGGGGTGACTAAAATGGCAAGTGCGACCATTTTCATTTCACGGACTTCAATTTTTTTACCTAGGTATTCAGGTGTACGACCAATCATTAATCCGGCTAAGAATACGGCGAGTAAAACAAACAGCAACATGCCATATAGACCTGAGCCCACCCCCCCGAATACCACTTCACCAATTTGCATTAACCACATTGGCACCATGCCACCAAGAGCCGTGTAGGAATCATGCATTGAGTTGACCGCACCACAAGATGCAGCGGTAGTAACGACGGCATATAACGCCGAGCCTAAAATACCAAAGCGACTCTCTTTTCCTTCCATATTGGCGCTACTGTTAGCCTGAAGGTCGGATAAGAATGGGTTTCCTACATATTCTTCGTGGATCACCACTGCCGCAGCAATCACGAAAATAATGCTCATCGCCCAAAGTAGTGCATGCCCCTGTTTGCTATCACTAACATGGCGACCAAAAGCAAAACACAGTGCTGCAGGGATCAGGAAAATAGCCAACATTTGTACAAAGTTACTCAGCGCAGTTGGGTTTTCAAAAGGATGAGATGAGTTAGCGCCAAAAAATCCACCTCCGTTAGTTCCCAATAATTTAATGGCTTCTTGAGAGGCGACCGGGCCCATCGGTAGCAGTTGAGCTCCGCTATCAAGGTTATTGCTCAGTACATAAGGGGAAAAGTTTTGAATGACCCCTTGGCTGACAAAAAATAACGCAAAAATAATAGCGAGTGGCAGCAGTAAATATAAGGTAATGCGAGCGATATCGACCCATGCGTTACCGATGGTTTTACTGCCATGACGGGAAAATGCTCTGATCAGTGCAAATACCACGGCGATCCCCGTTGCTGCGGAAAGAAAATTTTGTACAGTCAGCCCAACCATTTGGCTCAAATAACTCAGCGTATTTTCACCGCTGTAAGCTTGCCAATTGGTATTTGCAACAAAACTGATGGCGGTATTGAAGGCTAAATCCCAGCTCATTCCAGGAAAGTGCTGTGGGTTTAATGGTAATGAACCTTGGCACATTAAGATCGTAAACAGTAATCCAAAGCCAAGAAGATTGAAGACCAAAATGGCGATGGCATATTGCCAGTAGTTCATTTCAGGGATTTCACGCCCCGGTTTTTTTATTCCGCTCAAACGCCAAAATAGCGATTCACTTTTGGTTATAGCGCGTGGCATATCGCCATCGATAAGATAAGCAATAAAGTTGCCTAACGGTTTTGCTAATAACAAAAGTACCAGTAAAAAACTTGCGATGAGTAAAAGCGCATTGATGGCCATATCAGAAATTCTCCGCATTGAGCAGGGCATAAATCAGATAAACCAGCAGTACAACAACGAGGACTGCACCAGTAATGGAAAGTAGTGACATTGTTATCTCCTTATTATTTCCATTGCGCTAGGTTAGGCATTTGCTTGTAAAGAAGCTGATAAAAAGAGCCGGAGGGATGTAAAAAAAGTATAAAAATGATCGACTAAGGTTGAGCCAGATGGGAACGAAGATAATCAAAGTATAGATTGTTAATGATATGTAGCAATTTAGTGTATTAATTACATGTAAAGGTTAATAAATGTAATAAAGCAACGAAAATGGCACGATAAATCAATTTATTTTATGTTTAAGTGGTCAGATGAGTAGTTAAATTACACAAATTGCGGTATTATGTGTTCAGTTAATGAAATAATTAATAGGTTGTTCGATTTTAGCGCCTCTTTTTGTAACGAAGTGAAGTTCAAAGATAAAGAGCAAGACTGGAATCGGCAAAAAATTCGTGGCTACTGAAGGAGGATATCGATGTCCACATATCAAAAATACTCCCGTAATCAGGTCATTTTGCGCCGCACTGCTGCTGTGACAGCTGGCGTTATTGCGTTTCCGGTTATGGTGTTTTATCCAAAGAGAGCAAGATTTTATAGCTACCTGCATAAGGTCTGGGCAAAAACCAGCGATAAACCAGTATGGTTAGCAAGCTCTGAAGTTGCGATGGAAAGCCATCGTTAGTCAGTGATTGAGTTCACTAGAAAGATATCCCTGCAATTGTTTAATTGTGGGGATTTTTTATTTATAAAGACGTATTAATATAATTAAAAATTAGATATCAATGTTATTAAAAATAAAGATATGTTATTCAATAAAAAATTAATTAAATAATAATTATATTTAATTAAATCACACTGAGAAGTGAATCACGGTAATTGTATTAACCCCATTGCTAATATCTAGCCCCAGTAATATTTAAATTAATACTATAAATATCCACTAAAACTGTATTCGTTAATTTAATCATTAATATACTCTAAATAATTCGAGGTGCAGCTAGGCTTCAAACTAGCGAATCGCTGGGAGTCTTCATGAATGGCTGACTCCCGTGAATTAGCGACGTCAACAACACTGTATCTTGAAGTTTGATGAGTATAAATGGGGAATATCATGTTTTCATTTAAGAAATGTGTTATAGCATTGTCAATTAATGTCGCATTAATATCGTCTGGTTTTGCCTGTACAACACTTCTAGCGGGTTCTGATGCCACGACAGATGGCTCTTTAATTATTGCTCGGAGTGCGGATAGTAATGCACTAAAAGCACAACATTTTGTTATTCATCCAGCAAAAAAAAATCAATCAGGAATATATAGCACTAAAGAACATAATGGTGCTAATAATTTTACTTATCCATTACCGAAACAATCATTACGATATACAACCGTACCAAATTGGAAAACTCAATTACATGGTGCAACGGGATTTAATGAATTAGGTGTCGGTGTCAGTGGTACTGAATCTATATTTGCTTCACCTAAAGCATTGGCATTTGATCCGTATGTTGAAGAAACGGGAATTACGGAAGATGATATTCCGGACGTTCTACTTTCACGTGCAAAAACAGCACGAGAAGCAGTGGAGTTATTAGGGAATATTATTGAGACTCAAGGTGCGGGTGAAGGTTTTGGTGTGGCGGTCGTTGATAAAGATGAATTGTGGTATTTAGAAACGGGTACCGGTCATCAATGGATGGCACAAAAAATAGCTAAAGATAAATATTTTGCGACAGGAAATCAGGGGCGCTTACAAGCTTTTGATGTGAAAAATCCTGATGTTTTAGGATCTAAAAACCTGATTGAATTTGCGGTAGAAAAAGGGCTTTATAACCCAGCCACAGACGGTGAGTTTAATTTTTCTAAAGCCTATACCCGAGATGATGAGCGTGATCGCACATACAATGACCCGCGTGTTTGGGTTATTCAGCAGCAATTTAATCCTTCGTTAAAACAAGATGTGGCTGATGGCAGAAATTTTGCGCCTTTCTTAACGCCAGAGAAAAAAGTGTCGGTCGAAGAAGCCAAATCGATGCTACGTAACCACTTTGAAGGCACTGAACATGACCCATATACCAATGGATTAAATGGAAAAGAACCATGGAGACCGATTAGTGTATTTAGAACCTATGAAGCTCATGTGATGCAAGTGCGCCCTGAGTTACCTCAAGAAATCGGCGAAGTAACCTATGTGGGGTTGGGAATGGCTGATTTGACCGCTTTTGTGCCTTATTACAGCGGGTTAGAAGCTTATCCAAAACATTATAGTGTCGGTTCAGATAAAGCAGATAGTGACTCTATTTATTGGAAATACCGTAAACTTCAAACTTTGGTGATGACGGACTACCCTAAACTGGCTCCGATCGTCAAAAAAGCGTATCAAGAGTGGGAAGCTAAAACGGCGTTAGAACAGAAAGACATGGAAGCTAAATATTTGAAAATGGCGAAAACGGATAAAGCGGCTGCCAATAAAATGCTCAATGAGTTCAATTTAAACGTGATGGCAAGTGCTGAGAAGCTGACTGAAGATTTGACGAATGAGCTGTTCACTATTCGGACTGAAGATATTCAATCTGATATTTTCTTTGCCAATAAGTCGAAGAAAGACTGAGTCGCGTGAATAACGTTTCTTAACGATAAATAGTCGAAAGGTTCTCAGGTTGAGAACCTTTTTTTCACTATGTTAGCTGACTTTTTGTGTCAAAATCTGGATGAAATTTTAAAATAAATTAATAACATAGGTTTCTTATTATGATGAAACTATATAAATTATTCGTCATTTGTGGGCTGGTGGATAAATACCACAGAAAAAAATAATCTTTCCGTTTATGCTAGTGATAGACAAGTTAATGAGAAATGAAGGCGTTAAGGACACAATTATGCATAATTTTAAGTTAGAAGAATTGATTAACGACGAATTGAACGTCAGTGAATTCCAAGACTTCGCGCCTAATGGGTTGCAAGTGGAAGGTCGTCCCCATGTCAAAAAAATTGTTACTGGCGTGACGGCTTGCCAAGCATTATTGGATGAAGCGGTAAGATTAAATGCGGATGCAGTGATTGTACATCATGGCTATTTCTGGAAAAACGAACCCGCTCTTATCAAAGGCATGAAGAGAAACCGCCTGAAAACGCTACTAGCGAACGATATCAACCTTTATGGCTATCATCTTCCTTTAGATGCCCATCCAGAATTAGGTAATAATGCACAACTCGCCCACATTATGGGTGTGCAAGTGAACGGCAATATTGAGCCGTTAATGCCATTTGGCTTCTTTGATCAGCCAATATCACCCACAGAATTAACCGAGCGTTTAGAAACTCGCTTAGGGCGAAAAGTACTGCATTGTGGCGATAATGCCAAAGATGAAATCCGCCAGATTGCGTGGTGTACCGGTGGTGGCCAAGGATTCATCATGCAAGCCGCAGAATTTGGTGTCGATGCGTTTGTCACAGGGGAAGTTTCAGAACAAACTATCCATATAGCGAGAGAAATGGGGATCCACTTCTACAGTGCAGGGCACCATGCGACAGAGCGTTATGGGATTAAGGCGTTGACGAAGTGGTTGAATGATAGTCATGATGTAGACGCTATCTTTATAGATATAGATAACCCGGCCTAATTTTCGTCATATTTCGCGCTGTGGCTGTGTTGGTTTCACGCAGCCACTTGGGTCACATACTTGTGTATGCTCCCCAAGCTGTCTTTGTTCACCGCCTTGCCACAGCATGAACTATTTAGAAAATTATCGTGAAATCTTTAGAAAATAGCTGCGCAATAGAAAATATTCCAGTTGCGCTTGATGATAGAAATAGATCAAGTTCGATATTTTAGTGCGGTAAGAAGCAGTATTAGACTTGAAGTGATGAGCACTAGCCCTAGGTTTTGAATCTCGCCTGCGACCATTAATCCGAGTCCTAATCCCATATAGTAAAACAGCCCTAAAATTGCGCCTGCGGTGCCTTTTCTATCCTGATAAGCATTAAGTGCATGGGCGAGAATATTGGGGATTGCAATTCCATATCCCACCACCACACCAATAACGGGAACAACAAACCAAACACTATCGATTAGCAAGTAAACCAAACAACCGCAGACGAAAGAGATCAAACTTGAAAGCCTAATAATTCGTTGGGCAGGTTGTTTTTTAGCCAATAAATAATGGTTAATGATGGACCCAAGCCCAACGCCAAATGCTAATAAAAGACCAGTCAAACCAAATTGTTGTTGATTGAGCATTAATTGTTCAAAAATAAAGGGGCCAAGTTGGTAATAACTGAATAAATTAATGTTGAAAAATGCAATCAAGATCACATTCCTAAGAATTAGTTTATCCCCCAACATGCGTAAAAAAGTGTGAAAAAATGGAGCTTTGATCACATTATCGGGTTTGGTCTCAGGGAGCTTGTAACAAGCCCATAACAAAAGCACCATGGCCAGTAGGGCTAATCCGACAAATACGGCGCGATAATGACCAATCCAAACTAGTATCGCCCCTAAAGTCATTCCAAGAGCTGGGCTGATAGCGAGAGCAACCCCCATAATTGAGAAAACTTTGGCTAATTCATGACCTTGATAACAGTCGCGCATGGCCGTTTGAGTACCGATAGATCCTACAGCAGCACCAAATGCAGATAGCATGCGTAGAATAAGTAACCAATAAAATTGGGAGATAAAAAGAGCGCTAATTGAAGCAACGCCATATAGCAGTAATCCCGCTAAAATAGTCGGTCTACGGCCAATAATGTCACACATTCTTCCCCAAAAAATGACACCCAAAGCGAAGGCGAAGAAGTAGAGTGATAATGTTTGTGAGGCTTGTTGGGCATTGACGTGGAATGCAGCGGCAATATCGGTCAACGCGGGGCTATAAATGGTTTCGACAATTTGTGGAAACATCATTAAAGCCACAGCAAGCCATAAGGAAAGTGAGCGGTTCATTTGATTTACCTATATTCTTCTCTTTAATCTGTGGGAATGCTGAGAAGTTTATTGGCTTTTTGCTTGTCTTATTACAATAATAAAGACAATAAATATCAAGAATGAGACATTTATGGCGTGGTTATTACAGACGGATGAATTCCAAACAGATTGGTATGATGCTCCAATTTTGGGGATTGCGGCGCAAATGGGGCTACATGATTCAGGAGAGCATACCCATGAAATGGGGCAGCTTTTATTTACCCAACAGGGCTGTATTCGCATTAGCTTGGAAAATAAAATCTCTTTATTGCCTCCGGGACGAGTGGCTTGGATCCCGCCATTTATCCAGCATAGAGCGCAAATGCGCGCATCTGTCGGTTATCGTTCGGTGTATCTCAATCAAGATTACTCGGCACAAATATCAAGTAACGTGAGTATTTTGAAGGTTTCGCCGTTATTAAGGGAATTACTAGAGATAATTGCACTAACATCATTTGATAGCGACTGGAAAGAAGGGCGTTTAGCGAATTTAATCCCTGTGTTTATTGATGAATTACAGAGTGCAACAACCGAGCCTACCTTACTGTCATTTCCTCAGGATCGACGTTTTAACGGTTTAGACATGGAATTATTACCACCGCCGTTAAATGTATTAGCTCAGACGATAGGGGCAAGTGAAAAAACAATTTCAAGGATTTTTCTGCGAGAAACGGGCATGACCTATCAAGCTTGGCGTCAACAATGGCGATTTATTAAAGCGCTGGAACTATTGGCTTTGGATAAACCATATTACTATATTACTCAAGAGCTTGGGTTAGCCAGTGATAGCGCCTTTATTAGCTTTTTTCGCAAAATGAGCGGGTGTACTCCACGGGAGTATCAGCGGTAATCATCGATAAAAAGCCCCGAAAAATCGAGGCTTATTCATCAATAATTGAGTGAGAATTCAACCATTATTTTTTGGAGATGTCAGAGCTAAATTCGCGTTTGTCATAACCAGTATATAGCTGACGAGGGCGCGCAATTTTCAGACCATCATCATGCATTTCGTTCCAGTGAGCGATCCAACCGATAGTACGGGCGATAGCAAAAATAACGGTGAACATTGAAGATGGAATCCCCATTGCTTTCAAAATGATACCCGAGTAGAAGTCAACGTTCGGGTATAATTTCTTCTCAATGAAGTACGGGTCGTTCAGTGCAATACGTTCTAATTCCATCGCCACTTCTAACAAACCATCGTTGAGGTTTAATTCTTTTAAAACTTCATGGCAAGTTTCGCGCATGACGGTAGCACGCGGGTCATGGTTTTTATACACACGGTGACCAAAGCCCATTAGGCGGAAAGAGTCATTTTTATCTTTCGCGCGTTCGATAAATGCTGGGATATGTTCAACCGTTTGGATCTCTTCAAGCATGCGTAAACAAGCTTCGTTAGCACCGCCGTGTGCAGGCCCCCACAGAGATGCGATACCCGCAGCGATACACGCAAATGGGTTTGCACCAGAAGAACCTGCGGTACGAACTGTTGAGGTTGATGCATTTTGCTCGTGGTCAGCGTGCAAAATTAAAATTCTGTCCATTGCGCGTTCAAGCACTGGATTAACAACGTATTCTTCACATGGAGTAGAGAACATCATGTGCAAGAAATTACCCGCGTAAGAAAGATCATTACGAGGATAAACAAAAGGTTGACCAATTGAATATTTATAACACATTGCTGCCACGGTAGGCATTTTAGACAGCAAACGGTACGCTGTGATTTCACGGTGACGAGGGTTATTAACATCCAGAGCATCATGATAGAACGCCGCTAATGCACCTGTTACACCACACAGAACAGCCATCGGGTGAGAGTCACGACGGAAACCATTAAGCATTCGGGTGATTTGCTCGTGGATCATCGTGTGGCGAGTTACCGTATATTTGAATGTTTCGTATTGTTCTTGGGTTGGTGCTTCGCCGTAGAGCAGGATATAACAAACTTCGAGGTAAGTTGCTTTAGTCGCAAGTTGGTCAATAGGATAACCGCGGTGGAGTAGGATACCTTGGTCACCATCGATATAGGTAATTTTTGATTCACATGACGCTGTCGAGGTAAAACCTGGGTCGTATGTAAAAAACCCTTTTGAACCTAAAGTTCGTACATCGATAACATCTTGACCAATTGTAGGGGTTAGAATGTCTACTTCAATAGTACCTTTACTCTCAGTCATTATCTTAGCTTTGTTATCAGCCATTAACGGTCTCCTTAGCGCTTGATAATCCACACTCAACAACCCTGAACTCAGCGTTATACTGTGTCTTTGCGCATTGTTCTATCGGTGAGGTGAGAAAGTTAGCCAGATATCACATAAAACGCTGAAATCTTGCGACCGATAACAATGTGTTAGGTTGTTTATGAGTGTATAGGGCGTTATGTTCTTTTTTTGTTGTTTTCTCTACAATATCATTATTTGTGGTAAGGGAAACAACTTTCATAACTTTTGTTTATACTTGCATACTCATTCACACTACTTACATGACGTAGAGTCATCCGTAACGTATTCAGATAAATCTGCCAGCCCTATATGTAAGATAAATGTTGAATCATTGTCAAATAAGATAAGCACATTTATATAAAATGTTTAAATCGTGATCCTTCTCACTGTTCGGGCTAAATGTCTCCAAACCTTTTGTGTGGGAATTGTAATAACAATGTGAAGACTTTATACTGGCACCAGGTCTCCGGATTACCCTGTAGTAGGAGTTCCCAGCGTGATCAGTATGCAATTTTATTCAAACATGATGGATTAGAGTTTGCGTTAAGTTGCATTTTGTACCCCTGTCGCTGTCTGATTTCCACCCCAGGTCCGGAGGATGGAAAATAATAAAGAGCTGTGTGGGCAAAATTGTGAAAAAACAAAGACCTGTCAACCTTGATTTGCAGACGATACATTTCCCGATTACTGCAATATCGTCTATCTTGCACCGTGTCTCTGGCGTCATTACTCTCATCGCAGTTGGTATTCTGCTTTGGTTGCTAGGGACTTCTCTCTCCTCTCCAGAAGGTTTTCAATACGCGTCTGAATTAATGACTGGCTTTTTTGCTAAGTTCATTCTTTGGGGCATCTTGACGGCTTTGGCTTACCACATTTGTGGTGGTATTCGCCATATGCTGATGGATTTCGGCTGTGTTGATGAAACCCTTGCTGCTGGTAATTCATCTGCAAAAATTACATTTGTTATTACCGTAATTCTGGCAATTCTGGCGGGGATCTTAGTATGGTAAGTAATGCTTCAGCTTTAGGCCGTACTGGTATCCAGGACTGGCTGTTAATTCGTGGTTCAGCGATTCTTATCGTTCTCTACGTACTCTACATCGTTGGCTTCGTGGCGATCAATGATATTACCTACGAAGTGTGGCGTGGCTTCTTTGCCTCCTCTGTGACAAAAGTATTCACCATCCTCACATTGTTCTCAATTCTTGTACATGCCTGGATTGGTATGTGGCAAGTACTGACTGACTATGTTAAGCCGATCGCAATTCGTTTAGTCCTGCAACTCGCTATTGTTGTTGGTCTGCTGGCTTACTTAATTTACGGAACAATTGTTGTGTGGGGTGCATAAATGAATCTGCCAATCAGAGAGTTTGACGCTATTGTTATCGGTGCGGGCGGTGCAGGTATGCGCGCAGCACTACAAATTTCGCAACAAGGCTTATCTTGTGCTTTGTTGTCAAAAGTATTTCCAACTCGTTCTCATACGGTATCAGCGCAAGGCGGTATTACTGTTGCATTAGGTAACACCCATCCTGATAACTGGGAATGGCACATGTATGACACCGTTAAAGGTTCAGACTATATCGGTGACCAAGACGCTATCGAGTACATGTGTAAAACTGGGCCAGAAGCTATCCTTGAATTAGAACATATGGGATTGCCTTTCTCTCGTCTTGAAGATGGGACTATTTATCAACGTCCATTCGGTGGTCAGTCTAAGAATTTCGGTGGCGAGCAAGCGGCACGTACTGCTGCAGCTGCTGACCGTACTGGTCACGCGCTGTTACATACGCTGTATCAGCAAAACCTAAAAAATCACACCACAATTTTCTCCGAATGGTATGCACTGGATTTAGTGAAAAACCAAGATGGCGATATCGTGGGTTGTACCGCAATTTGCATGGAAACGGGTGAACTGGTTTATTTCAAAGCCAAAGCTACGATTCTTGCAACGGGTGGGGCGGGGCGTATTTACCAGTCTACAACCAACGCACATATCAATACTGGCGATGGTGTCGGTATGGCCGTTCGTGCAGGTGTTCCATTGCAAGATATGGAAATGTGGCAATTCCACCCAACAGGTATTGCGGGTGCGGGTGTTCTGGTCACAGAAGGCTGTCGTGGTGAAGGCGGTTACTTGCTGAATAAAGACGGTGAGCGCTTCATGGAACGTTATGCACCAAATGCGAAAGACCTTGCGGGTCGTGACGTTGTTGCGCGTTCAATCATGATTGAAATTCGTGAAGGTCGTGGTTGTGAAGGTCCGTGGGGTCCTCACGCTAAACTGAAACTGGACCACTTAGGGAAAGATGTTCTGGAGTCTCGTTTGCCGGGTATTCTTGAGCTTTCTCGTACCTTTGCTCACGTTGACCCAGTTAAAGAACCTATTCCCGTTATCCCTACTTGCCACTACATGATGGGCGGTATCCCTACTAAGGTAACTGGTCAAGCTATTCGTTATAACGAAAAAGGCGAAGACGAAGTGATCCCAGGCCTGTTTGCGGTGGGTGAAATCGCTTGTGTGTCTGTACACGGTGCTAACCGTTTAGGTGGTAACTCACTGCTGGATCTCGTTGTATTCGGTCGTTCTGCTGGTCTGCACTTGAACGAATCCATTATGGAGCAAGGCCCAATGCGCGATGCGTCTGAATCAGACCTCGATGAAGCTATGGCTCGCTTCAACCGTTGGGAAAACGCACGCACTGGTGAAGATCCTGCTCAGATCCGTAAAGCTCTGCAATCTTGTATGCAGAACAACTTCTCCGTATTCCGCGAAGGGGATGCTATGGCGAAGGGCTTAGAAGAGCTGAAAGAAATTCGCGAGCGTCTGAAAAATGCACGTCTGGATGACACTTCAACTGAGTTTAATACTCAGCGTATTGAGTGTTTAGAGCTGGATAACCTGATGGAAACGGCTTACGCAACGGCGCAAGCAGCTAACTTCCGTACAGAAAGTCGTGGCGCACACAGTCGCTTTGACTTCCCAGATCGTGATGATGCAAATTGGTTATGTCACTCATTATATCTACCGCAATCTGAAACGATGACTCGTCGCGAAGTGAACATGCAACCTAAGTTGCGTGAGGCCTTCCCACCGAAGATTCGTACTTATTAATGCGTGGTGTTAATCCAGTTGCGGAGAAATAAATTATGAAATTAGAATTTTCGATTTATCGCTATAATCCAGATGTAGACAACGCACCACGCATGCAAGATTACACCCTTGAAGTCAAAGATGGGCGTGACATGATGCTGCTAGATGCGTTGATTCAATTAAAAGAACAAGACCCAACATTGTCTTTCCGTCGTTCTTGTCGTGAAGGGGTATGTGGTTCTGATGGCGTGAACATGAACGGTAAGAATGGGCTGGCTTGTATTACGCCACTGTCTGCTTTGACCCGTAATGGTAAAAAAATTGTGATCCGTCCATTGCCAGGTTTGCCAGTTGTGCGTGACCTGATTATTGACATGACGCAGTTCTATACCCAGTACGAAAAAATTCGCCCATATCTTCTTAATGATAATAAGAATCCACCGGCGCGTGAAAACTTACAGTCACCTGCACAACGTGAAAAACTCGATGGTCTCTATGAGTGTATTTTGTGTGCATGCTGTTCTACTTCATGTCCATCTTTCTGGTGGAATCCGGACAAGTTTATCGGTCCTGCGGGTCTGTTAGCTGCGTATAGATTCTTAATTGATAGTCGCGATACTGAAACGGATTCACGATTAGATGATCTGAACGACGCTTTTAGTGTTTTCCGCTGTCATAGCATTATGAATTGTGTCAATGTATGCCCTAAAGGACTTAATCCGACTAAAGCTATCGGTCATATTAAATCTATGTTGTTAAAACATAGCGCATAAAACCGGTATAGCCTGCGGTACCTGAGTACCGTAGGCTAAATGCGGATAGCACAAAATAAACACTTAAAGTAAAAAATAAGCGTAAAGTAAAATTCAGTGAAACAAGTGCGAAGTAAAAGTGAAAGTAAAAAGCCAACTGCAAAAAAAGATGAAGATGCATGTAAAAACAAGGAACCTTTAAAAACCGCAGCCAGTTTTTAAAGGTTCCTTAAAAGGGAAACCCTTAATTGATAAAAGGGACTCCCAAAGTGAGAACATGCAAAAAGCACGTCCAAGAGAACCTTTATCGAGGTCGCTTAAATGCGGCAATTAGTTAACCACGGCGAAAACTAAAGCTTATAAAGCTTAAGGGATCACAATGCAGAACGGCGTAATGAAGGACTGGCTGGATTCAAGCTTTCTGGCAGGCGCGAACCAGTCTTATATAGAACAGCTCTATGAAGATTATCTGACTGACCCTAATTCCGTAGATGCAGAGTGGAGAGAAATCTTCCAGCAACTACCTGGAGTAGGTACTAGTGGTGAGCAATTACATTCGCAAGCACGAGATTATTTCCGTCGCTTAGCAAAAGATTCCACCCGTTACCATACCTCTGTTAGCGATCCTACGATCGATGCAAAACAAGTCAAAGTTTTGCAACTTATCAATGCCTTCCGTTTCCGCGGACATCAAAATGCCAATCTCGACCCATTAGGACTTTGGAAGCGTGAAGCTGTTCCAGATCTGGACCCTACATTCCATAATCTGACCAAAGAAGATTTTGACGAGACTTTCAATGTGGGTTCATTTGCGATTGGCAAAGAAACCATGAAACTCAGTGAGCTATATGACCACCTGAAGCGCATCTATTGCGGTTCAATCGGTGCGGAGTATATGCATATCACTAATACCGAAGAAAAACGTTGGATCCAACAGCGTCTTGAATCCGTGAATGTTGCAGAACAATTTACTAAAGAAGAAAAACGTCGCTTCTTAGCTGAATTAACCGCAGCAGAAGGGCTTGAGCGTTATTTAGGCGCTAAATTCCCTGGTGCGAAACGCTTCTCTTTAGAGGGCGGTGATGCATTAATTCCAATGCTGAAAGACCTGATCCATCATGCCGGAAAACAAGATACCCGTGAAGTTGTACTGGGTATGGCACACCGTGGACGCTTAAACGTTTTAATCAATATTCTGGGTAAAAAACCTGCTGAATTATTTGATGAGTTTGCGGGTAAACATAAAGACCATTCAAGCGCAGGTGACGTAAAATATCACCAAGGTTTCTCGTCTGACTTTGAAACGGCCGGTTCACGAGTTCACTTAGCGTTAGCATTTAACCCGTCTCACCTTGAAATCGTGAGCCCAGTGGTTATCGGTTCTGTTCGTGCTCGTCGTGACCGTCTTGATGAAGGTCGCAGCAACATGGTTCTGCCAATCACTATTCATGGTGACTCCGCAGTAACAGGTCAGGGTGTTGTTCAAGAAACATTGAACATGTCTCAGGCCCGTGGTTATGAAGTTGGCGGTACGATGCGTATCGTTATTAATAACCAAGTTGGTTTTACTACGTCGAACCCGAAAGATACACGCTCAACTGAATACTGCACTGATATTGTGAAAATGGTGCAGGCACCAATTTTCCACGTTAATGCTGATGATCCTGAAGCCGTCGCATTCGTGACTCGCTTAGCATTAGATTTCCGTAACACCTTTAAGCGCGATGTCATGGTCGACTTAGTGTGTTACCGCCGTCATGGTCACAACGAAGCTGATGAGCCAAGTGCAACTCAGCCAATTATGTACCAGAAAATCAAACAGCATCCTACACCACGTAAAATCTATGCAGATCGTTTAATTGAAGAAGGCATCGTTTCAGCGAATGAAGTCACTGAAATGGTTAACCTGTATCGTGATGCATTAGACCGTGGCGATTGTGTCGTTGATGAATATCGTGAGATGGGGCTGAATGCTTATACATGGGAACCGTATCTGAACCATGAGTGGCATGAAGAATATAAATCAAGCTATGACATCAAGCGTTTAACTGAGCTGGCGACTAAGCTAAGCACAATCCCTGAGGGTATTGTTGCTCAATCTCGAGTTGAGAAAATTTATGCGGACCGCGCTGAAATGGCGAAAGGTAACAAATTACTCGATTGGGGTGCAGCAGAAACTTTAGCTTACGGTACGCTAGTTGATGAAGGTGTTCCAATTCGTCTATCTGGTGAAGATGCGGGTCGCGGTACATTCTTCCATCGCCATGCAGTTGTACACAACCAAACCAATGGTTCAGTATATGTTCCACTGCAAAATGTTCATAGTGGTCAAGGCGTATTCAACGTTTGGGACTCTGTTCTAACTGAAAACGCAGTATTGGCATTTGAATATGGTTATGCAACAACTGAACCTCGTGCTTTAACTATTTGGGAAGCTCAGTTTGGTGACTTTGCTAACTGTGCTCAGGTGGTTATTGACCAATTTATTAGCTCGGGTGAGCAGAAATGGGGTCGGATGTGTGGTCTGGTGATGTTATTACCTCATGGTTATGAAGGCCAAGGTCCAGAACACTCCTCAGCTCGTTTAGAGCGTTACCTGCAACTGTGTGCGGATCAAAACATGCAAGTGTGTGTGCCATCAACACCAGCTCAGGTTTATCACATGTTACGCCGTCAAGCGCTGCGCGATATGCGTCGTCCTCTGATTGTTATGTCTCCTAAATCACTGTTACGTCATCCATTAGCGGTATCTAGCATGGATGAGCTGGCAAATGGAAAATTCCAACCAGTTATCAGTGAAATCGATGAAATCAATCCGAAAAATGTGAAACGTGTCGTTCTGTGTTCCGGTAAAGTTTATTACGATTTGTTAGAGCAACGTCGTAAGAACGAGCAAACCGATGTTGCGATCGTGCGTATTGAGCAGTTATATCCGTTCCCGCATGACGACATCCAAAAAGTATTGGCTCAATATGCTCATGTGAAAGATTTTGTTTGGTGTCAAGAAGAGCCGCTAAACCAAGGCGCTTGGTATTGCAGCCAACATAATTTCCATGAGGCAATCCCAGCAGGCGCAAGTTTACGCTATGCCGGTCGAGCAGCTTCTTCTTCTCCAGCTGTTGGATATAACTCCGTTCACCAGGAACAACAAGCGGCCCTGGTTAATGACGCTTTGAACATTGCATAATTAAAGGATAGAAAATGAGTAGCGTAGAAATTCTTGTTCCCGATCTTCCTGAATCCGTCGCTGACGCAGCGGTTGCCACATGGCATAAAAAACCAGGTGACAGTGTTCAGCGTGATGAAGTCCTGGTTGAAATCGAGACAGATAAAGTTGTTTTAGAAGTTCCTGCAAGTGAAGCGGGTATTTTAGAAGCGATCATTGAAGAAGAAGGCGCAACTGTTTTATCTAAACAGCTATTGGGCCGTATTCGTTTAGGTGATAGTACTGGTATTCCTGCTGAAGTGAAAGAAGCGGCACCAGCACCAGCAGCTCGCCAAACTGCAAGTTTAGAAGAAGAAAGCAATGATGCTCTGAGCCCAGCAATTCGTCGTCTGGTAGCAGAGCACGGTCTGAACCCAGCAGATATTAAAGGTACGGGTGTTGGTGGACGTCTGACTCGCGAAGATGTTGACAAGCACTTAGCCGCTAAACCAGCTGCGGCAGCAGCACAAGCGCCAGCTGCGCCACAAGCTCCGTTAGCTCACCGCAGTGAAAAACGTGTACCAATGACACGCCTGCGTAAACGTATCGCGGAACGCCTGCTGGAAGCTAAAAATAGCACCGCAATGTTAACCACATTTAATGAAGTTAACATGCAGCCAATCAAAGATTTACGTGCTCAATATGGTGATGCATTCGAAAAACGTCACGGTGTACGTTTAGGCTTTATGTCTTTCTACATCAAAGCCGCAGTTGAAGCACTGAAACGCTACCCAGAAGTTAACGCTTCTATTGATGGCACTGACGTGGTTTACCATAACTATTTCGATATCAGTATTGCCGTTTCAACACCGCGTGGTCTGGTAACGCCAGTTCTGCGTGATGTTGATGCTATGAGCATGGCTGACATTGAGAAAAATATTAAAGAGCTGGCTGTCAAAGGTCGCGACGGTAAATTAACCGTTGAAGATTTAAGTGGCGGTAACTTCACTATCACGAATGGTGGTGTGTTCGGTTCTCTGATGTCTACTCCAATCATTAACCCACCACAAAGCGCAATCTTAGGCATGCATGCCATCAAAGACCGCCCAATGGCTGTTAACGGTAAAGTAGAAATTCTTCCAATGATGTATTTAGCGCTTTCTTATGATCACCGCCTAATCGATGGTCGTGAATCAGTAAGTTTCTTAGTTGCTATTAAAGATATGTTGGAAGATCCAACTCGTTTACTGTTAGACGTATAGAAACATAACAGGGCAGGGTACAACCTGCCCGGTCTGAGGTAACCGATGCAGCCAGTTTTCTGGCTGCTAAATCTGTAACAATTGCAAGGGGCGATACACGCTCCTCCAGACTCAATTATGGATAGAACATCATGAATTTACACGAGTATCAGGCAAAACAGCTTTTTACACGCTATGGCTTACCCGCTCCAACTGGCTATGCCTGTTCATCAGTAGAAGAAGCAGTAGCTGCAGCGAAAAAAATCGGTAATGGTCCATGGGTTATCAAATGCCAAGTTCACGCAGGTGGACGTGGTAAAGCTGGTGGCGTAAAAGTTACAAAAGATATCAATGACATCAGCGAGTTTGCTGAAAAGTGGTTAGGTAAAAATCTGGTCACTTACCAAACTGATGCAAATGGTCAGCCTGTAAACCAAATCTTGGTTGAAAGCGCAACTGACATTGCTAAAGAGCTGTATTTAGGTGCAGTTGTTGACCGTGGAACACGTCGTGTTGTGTTCATGGCATCAACTGAAGGCGGCGTTGAAATTGAAAAAGTTGCCGAAGAAACACCAGAACTGATTCATAAAGCGGCTATCGATCCACTGACAGGGCCTATGCCTTATCAAGGCCGTGAATTAGCCTTTAAATTAGGCTTAACTGGAAAGCAAGTTAGCCAATTCGCGAAAATTTTCATGGGCTTAGCAACCATGTTCTTAGAGCGCGACTTAGCTCTGATCGAAGTTAACCCATTAGTTATCAATACTGAAGGCGACTTAATTTGCTTAGATGGTAAATTAGGCGTTGATAGTAACGCACTGTATCGCCAAGCTGAAATGCGTGAAATGCACGATCCATCTCAAGAAGATGCGCGTGAAGCTCAAGCGGCTCAATGGGAACTAAACTACGTAGCGCTGGATGGTAACATCGGTTGTATGGTTAACGGCGCGGGTCTTGCAATGGGTACGATGGATATCGTTAAATTGCACGGCGGTTCCCCAGCTAACTTCCTTGATGTTGGTGGCGGTGCAACTAAAGAACGCGTAACTGAAGCATTTAAAATTATCCTTTCAGATAAGAGCGTTAAAGCCGTATTCGTAAACATTTTTGGTGGTATCGTTCGCTGTGACCTGATTGCAGACGGCATCATTGGTGCAGTAGAAGAAGTTGGCGTAAATGTACCAGTAGTTGTACGTTTAGAAGGTAACAATGCAGAGTTAGGTGCGAAAAAACTGGCAGATAGCGGTTTAAATATTATCGCAGCAAACAGCCTGACAGATGCAGCTAAGAAAGCAGTAGCAGCGGCGGAGGCTAAATAATGTCTATTTTAATCGATAAAAACACCAAAGTAATTTGCCAAGGTTTTACTGGCGGTCAAGGTACTTTCCACTCCGAACAAGCTATTGCTTACGGTACAAAAATGGTTGGCGGTGTAACGCCAGGTAAAGGTGGCACAACTCACCTAGGCCTACCCGTATTTAATACTGTGCGTGAAGCGGTAGAAGCAACAGGCGCAACAGCTTCTGTTATCTATGTTCCAGCACCATTTTGTAAAGATTCTATCCTTGAAGCCATTGATGCTGGTATCAAGTTGATTATCACTATTACTGAAGGTATCCCAACACTGGATATGCTGACTGTTAAAGTGAAATTAGACGAAGCTGGCGTTCGTATGATTGGACCAAACTGCCCAGGTGTAATCACCCCAGGACAGTGCAAAATTGGTATCCAACCGGGTCATATCCATATGCCAGGTAAAGTCGGTATCGTTTCACGTTCAGGTACGTTGACTTATGAAGCGGTTAAACAGACGACTGATGCTGGTTTAGGTCAATCAACCTGTGTTGGTATCGGTGGTGACCCAATCCCAGGCTCAAACTTTATCGATATCCTGAAATTGTTCCAAGAAGACCCACAAACTGAAGCAATTGTTATGATCGGTGAAATTGGTGGTAATGCTGAAGAAGATGCCGCTGCGTATATTAAAGAGCACGTCACTAAACCTGTCGTAGGCTATATTGCTGGTGTTACTGCACCTAAAGGTAAGCGTATGGGTCATGCTGGTGCAATTATCGCGGGTGGTAAAGGTACAGCAGATGAAAAATTTGCTGCTTTAGAAGCCGCAGGTGTTAAAACTGTTCGTAGCCTTGCTGATATCGGCGATGCAGTAAAATCACTGTTAAATAAATAAGCGAAACATGAGCTAATTGCTCAGGTAACGTAAGAGACAGAACCCGTGCTTGCAGAATGAAGCACGGGTTTTTTTGTATTTATATATTAGGAATTTAATTCTGTAAATAGGGTTCTTTAAACTATATCAGCCAAGAATAAACCAGTCTAAAAAGTGATATTTAGAGAGTTTTTTATTTGCTTGCAAATAGCACATTACGCATATTAGTCAAATTTTGCAGTAGATCAATTTTTATATTTATAGTGATATTTGATTAACTGAATATAGGGGATTAACTACGATTATTCTCTTTATTTATAAATTAAGTAATAACTTAAAAATAAGCTGCTATTATAAAATAGACATTCTTTTTTAGATGTATTAAAGAAGACGTTATAAGTTTGTTTTAATCTTATTAAAAAAGTAAAAAGTTATATATCAATGATAATAACAGGTAGTTAACAACTAACTAACTATTATTTGATTCGAGACGAATGAAATTAACAAGCTAGAAAAAATTGACTTAGATCAATCTATTACCACTGGCTTTATTTGTTTAAATTGCTTAAATTGGTACTCGATCAAATACCTATTTTTCTATTAAAGGGTATAATTATTGATATAACTTCAGAATTCAAATCTGAATCACGTAAAAGAAGTTTATTGTATGTGAAGATAGGCGTACTATTATTATGGTAGGTTTTTTCCTTTACTTTTGTTAATTATTTGTTGTTTTGAGGCATTTTTTGCTGGTAGTTAAGAGGCTTTCCCGTTTAATACTGGAAGCTGGGTTGCCGCAAGTCGGTGTCTTCCTGCTAGGAGCAAGGAGTCAAGATGTTTGATATTGTCGAACTGTCACGATTACAGTTTGCCTTAACCGCGATGTACCACTTCCTATTCGTACCATTAACGCTAGGTATGGCGTTTTTGCTTGCGATCATGGAGACGGTATATGTGCTGTCCGGTAAACAAATTTATAAAGATATGACTAAGTTCTGGGGTAAGTTATTTGGTATTAACTTTGCCCTAGGTGTTGCAACTGGTCTGACTATGGAGTTCCAATTTGGTACTAACTGGTCATACTACGCCCACTATGTTGGAGATATCTTCGGTGCGCCTCTGGCAATCGAAGGATTGATGGCATTCTTCTTAGAATCTACCTTTGTTGGTTTATTCTTCTTTGGTTGGGATCGTTTAAGCAAAACTCAGCACCTTGCGGTGACTTGGTTAGTTGCTTTAGGTTCTAACTTCTCAGCACTGTGGATTCTGGTAGCGAACGGTTGGATGCAAAACCCAATCGCTGCAGACTTTAACTACGAAACAATGCGAATGGAAATGCTTAGCTTCTCCGAGCTAGTTCTTAACCCAGTCGCACAAGTTAAATTCGTACATACTGTTGCAGCAGGCTACTGTACTGGTGCTATGTTCATTCTGGGTATCAGCTCTTACTACCTACTTAAAGGTCGTGATGTTGCGTTTGCTAAACGTTCTTTTGCAATTGCTGCAAGCTTTGGTATGGCGGCGGTCTTATCTGTTATCGTTCTTGGTGATGAATCAGGTTACGAAATGGGTGACGTGCAGAAAACAAAGCTGGCCGCTGTTGAGGCAGAGTGGGAAACACATGCTCCTCCAGCTGCATTTAACCTAATCGCGTTCCCAAGCAATGAAAAAGAAGAGAATACATTCTCTATCTCAATTCCTTGGGCAATGGGTATCATTGCAACTCGCTCTATTGATACGCCAGTATTAGGTCTGAAAGATCTGATGAAGCAACACGAAGTTCGTATCCGTAACGGTATGGTTTCTTATGGTCAGCTACAACAATTATTAGCTGGTGATAAGAGTCCTGAACTGCGCGCTGCATTTGAAGCAAGCAAAAAAGACCTCGGTTATGGTCTTCTGTTAAAACAATATGCTCCAAATGTTGTTGATGCGACTGAAGAACAAATCCAAAAAGCTGTTAAAGACAGTATTCCAAACGTAGCGCCACTGTTCTGGGCATTCCGTATCATGGTTGCAGTTGGTTTCGCATTACTGCTAATCGTTGGTTGGGCATTCCTGTCAGTTATTCGTAACCGTATTGGTAAAAGCAAATTACTGTTACGCCTTGCGTTGTTCGGTATTCCATTACCTTGGATTGCAATTGAATCAGGTTGGTTTGTGGCAGAGTACGGTCGTCAACCGTGGGCAATTGGTGAAGTGTTACCGGTTTCGGTTGCACACTCTAATTTAACACCTCAAGATCTGATCTTCTCTCTGGTACTGATCTGTGGTCTGTATACACTGTTCTTGATTGCTGAAATGTTCTTAATGTTCAAATTCGCTCGTAAAGGGCCTAGTAGCCTGAAAACCGGTCGTTATCATTTTGAACAAAAAAATAGTTCAGCACACGACGTTCAGTAAACAGGAGTCCACTTATGTTTGATTATGAAGTTCTTCGATTTGTGTGGTGGATCCTTATCGGCGTGCTGCTGATTGGGTTTGCTGTCACGGATGGTTTTGACATGGGCGTTGGCTTCTTATTACCTATCTTAGGTAAAACAGATACTGAACGCCGCGTTATGATTAATGCTGTTGCACCGCATTGGGATGGTAACCAAGTTTGGTTAATCACCGCGGGTGGTGCAATGTTTGCTGCATGGCCACAAGTTTATGCTGCTTCATTCTCTGGCTTCTATGTTGCTATGATTTTGGTATTAGCTGCATTGTTCTTCCGTCCGGTTGGTTTCGACTACCGTTCAAAACTGGAGAACCCAAAATGGCGTAGCATGTGGGACTGGGGTCTGTTTATTGGTGGTTTCGTTCCGCCATTAGTTATCGGTGTTGCATTTGGTAACCTGTTATTGGGTGTTCCACTGCAAATTGATAACCAGCAGTATCTGACTTATACAGGTAATCTGTTTGGTCTGTTAAACCCATATGGCTTGTTAGCTGGTGTTGTTGGTTTAATGATGATTGTTACCCAAGGTGCAACTTATCTGCAAATGCGTACGACAGGTGAACTTCACCTACGTACCCGTAAAGCCACGTATATTTGTGCGCTGATCACGTTAGTTGCTTTTGCGGGTGCTGGTGTATGGTTAGTTATGGGTATCGATGGTTATGTTGTGACTTCAGCAATAGACCCATATGCTCCATCTAACCCACTGAACAAAACTGTAGAAGTCGCTTCTGGTGCATGGTTAACTAACTTTAACACGTATCCAATCCTGTGGGCTTTACCTGCTCTAGGTGTTGGGTTACCGCTGTTAACGATGATTGCAACTAAAGCAGACAAAAATGGTTGGGCGTTCTTATTTTCATCATTGACTATCGCATGTATTATTTTGACATGTGGTGTTGCAATGTTCCCATTCATCATGCCATCAAGCATCATGCCAAATGCAAGCTTGACCATGTGGGATGCGACATCTAGCTTGTTCACTCTGCAAGTCATGACTGTTGTTGCGATCATTTTTGTCCCACTCATTCTGTGCTACACCGCTTGGTGTTACTACAAAATGTTTGGTCGTTTGGACAAAAACTTTATCGAAAGCAACAAGCATTCACTGTATTAAGGAGCATAACATATGTGGTATTTCGCCTGGATCCTCGGCACTCTGTTAGCTTGTAGTTTTGCAGTGATTGCAGCATTAGCTCTTGAGCACTCAGAAAGTGCAAAAGAAGCTAAAACAGCTAAAGATGGTGAGTAAATAATATGCTGATGGATAAAACCTATCAGCTATTAGGAAAGGGCCCTATTAGGGCCCTTATCCTTGTATTAGCTTTAGTTACAGCTGGTACTGTTATGTGGGATCCATCCCTATTTGCAGCCAATACTAGCTCATTTCCTATCTGGCTAGGTTTCCTAATGATATGGGCAACTTGCAGCGCGATTATTTTTGGGGTGGGTTTCCTACCTAATAAAATCATCTGGCGAGTGTTGTTCCATCCATTGCCTGCCATCATCATTCTTATCTGGGGACTAATTAAAGTCTTCAGTTAATCTAAATTCAGATTGTGGGTCATGAGATCCACAATTATTTTTGATATCTTTACCTGCAAAGTGATTCCAAAGCGTCACGGTCTTGCGTATAGTGGCACCGTTAATTAATTTAACCTAAGACGGAGTGATTTTTATGTTATTTCGCTGGCCTGTTCGCGTGTATTATGAAGACACTGATGCGGGCGGAGTTGTATATCATGCACGTTATCTGGCTTTTTTTGAGCGCGCAAGAACGGAAATGTTGCGAAATAAAGGTATCAATCAACAAAGTTTACTCGCAGAGAACCTAGGATTTGTTGTCAAAAATATGACAATCGACTTTATTAAGGGTGCTCGGTTAGATGACCTGCTGGAAGTTGAAACGGAAATCGTTGAAATAAAACGAGCTTCTTTAAAATTTCAGCAAAGGTTAGTTGATTCGCAAGGTAACTTGCTTTGTGGGGCGACCGCCCTAATTGCTTGTGTGGACATTTCTAAAATGAAGCCAAAAGCGCTTCCTGAGTCTATTGTCGCGGAGTTTAAACAGTGACTGACATGAATATCTTGGATTTATTCCTAAAAGCGAGCCTATTGGTTCAGATCATTATGTTCGTTTTGCTTGGATTTTCTATTGCATCGTGGGCCATCATTATTCAAAGAACCAAAATTTTAAACGCGGCAACCCGTGAGGCTGAAGCGTTCGAAGATAAATTTTGGTCAGGTATTGAACTGTCTCGTTTGTATAAAGAGAGTCAGGCACGCCGTGATGCACTAGGTGGCACAGAGCAAATTTTTTACTCTGGCTTCAAAGAATTTGTACGTTTACACCAAGCGAATATCCATGCACCGGATGCCGTCATTACTGGCGCAGCACGTGCAATGCGTATTTCCATGAACCGTGAATTGGAATCTGTAGAGTCACATATCCCATTTTTAGGTACAGTAGGGTCGATTAGCCCTTATATTGGTCTATTTGGTACCGTTTGGGGAATTATGCATGCATTTATCGCATTGGGTGCGGTAAAGCAAGCAACGCTACAAATGGTTGCACCGGGTATTGCGGAAGCGCTGATTGCAACTGCAATTGGTTTATTTGCGGCAATCCCTGCTGTTATGGCATTCAACCGCTTAAACTTACGCGTGAATAAACTTGAACAAAGCTACGATAACTTTATGGAAGAATTCCTAGCTATCCTGCATCGTCAAGCATTCTCTGCAGATAAGAAATAAGACGGGGAGAAAAGCGAATGGCGCGCAATAGTCGCAAACGTGAGCTGAAATCCGAAATCAACATAGTCCCATTACTGGACGTATTGTTGGTGCTTTTGCTGATCTTTATGGCAACAGCACCTATTATTTCTCAGAGTGTGGAAGTTGAATTGCCGGATGCTACAGATACTCAAACCGTATCATCAAGTGATAACCCCCCTGTGATTTTAGAAGTGGCAGGGGTTGATCAATATAATATGTTGATCGATGGTGAGCGTTTAGAGTTACTGCCACCAGAACAAATTTCAGCAGAGGCAAAAGCACAATTAGAGAAAAATCCTAAAACGGTTTTCTTAATTGGCGGAGCTAAAGAAGTTCCTTATGATGAAGTGATTAAGGCGCTGAATCTGTTACATGGGGCAGGGATCAAATCTGTTGGTTTGATGACTCAACCTATTTAATTTGTCCAGCCACTGTTCTTGTGGCTTGGATGTAGTTTGAAAAGAAACGATTCTTTTTTTGGAAACCAGAGTGGGAAAGACAAAAGAGAAACAGGATAACTTAAAGCGTTCATTAATGGTGTCGATTGGATTGCACATCTTATTGGTTGCTTTAATCGTTATAGGCTCTTTAGTGACAGTCGTTCAACTTGGCGGCGGTGGAGAAGAGGGAACGGTCATTGATGCAGTCATGGTCGATCCTGGTGCTGTTGTTGAGCAATATAATCAATCTCAACAGCAGCAAAAAAGTTCCCAACAAGCAGCTAAAGAACGCAAAGAACAACAACAGAAACAAGATGCTGAGCTGAGAGAAAAGCAGGAGCAGGAACAAAAGCGTCTGCAAAAACTTGAAGAAGAACAAATTCAAACTCAGCGCGAAACTGAACAGCAGCAAAAACAAGCTGAAGAACAGAAAAAGCAAGCTCAAGAAGCAGCCAAAAAAGCGAAGGAAGAGCAAAAATTAGCTGAGGATGCCGCTGCGCAAGCCAAAGCTGAGAAAGAAAAGCTAATTAAAGAGCAGGCTATAGCGAAAGAGAAAGCGGAAGCGCAAGCTAAAAAAGAAGCCGAGGCTGCCAAAGCTAAAGCCGAAAAAGAAGCGAAAGAAAAAGCCGAATCTGATGCTAAAGCTAAGGCTGAAAAAGAAGCTAAAGCAAAAGCTGAAGCTGATGCTAAGGCTAAAGCTGAGAAAGAAGCGAAAGCTAAGGCTGATAAAGAAGCCAAAGATAAAGAAGCTAAAGCTAAGGCCGCTAAAGCCAAAGCTGAAGCCGCAAAAAATGCATCATCCGTTGATGATTTGCTGGGTGATTTAACTGCATCAGGTCCAAGTAAGCAAGGCGGACAGACTGCTGCTGGCAGCGGAGGCGGTAAAAAATCAGGCGCATCTAATGCAGATGTTGATAGCTATGCAGGTAAAATAAAAGCAGCGATCCAAAGTAAATTCTATGACTCAGCGACGTATCGTGGACGGACTTGTGAGCTGCAATTAAAACTGGCACCAGATGGATTATTGGTCAGTATTACACCGAAAAATGGTCCAGCAAATGATCCCGCGCTATGTGAAGCGGCAATAAGAGCGGCAAAACTCGCAACTATGCCAAAACCACCTAGCAGAGAGGTCTATGAAACGTTTAATAAATCAGGCAGCACATTAGTATTTAAGCCTTAATTTTCAATAAGTCAGAGTAGTCTATATTGTAAATTTTTTGGCGATGTAATAAATAGTTTGTGTGCTATCTAGTTTTGTTAGTATACCTTTGTTAAAATTCAGCGAATTATTGCGGTGGTGAATATCGCAGTAAGGGAGATTAGGATGAAGCAGGCGTTTAAAATAGTTTTCGGGTTCCTGATGCTATGGGCTACTGTTGCTCAGGCAGAAATCCGTATTGAGATAACTGAAGGCGTTAACTCAGCTCAACCAATCGGTGTGGTTCCATTTAAGTGGGCGGGTGCAGGTGCGCCACCACAAGAAGTTGGACAGATTGTCGGCGCTGATTTACGTAATAGCGGTAAATTTAACCCTATTGAGCCAAGCCGTATGCCTCAGCAACCGGGAACGGCTTCAGAAGTCATTCCTGATGCTTGGACTACGTTGGGCATTAATGCTGTTGTCGTTGGTCAAGTTCAGCCAGCCGCAGATGGTAGCTTCGTAGTCAGTTATCAACTAGTTGATGTTGCTGCTAATCCAGGTGCAGTGTTAGCTCAGAACCAATTTAAAGTCACTAAAGATTGGTTACGCTATGCAGCTCATACTGCAAGTGATGAAGTTTTTGAGAAATTGACCGGTATTCGTGGAGCATTCCGTACGCGTATTGCGTATGTAGTGAAAACTAATGGCGGTCAATATCCGTTTGAATTACGCGTTTCAGATTATGACGGATTTAACCAATTTACGGTTCACCGTTCACCTGAACCACTGATGTCACCAGCATGGTCACCAGATGGTCAAAAAATCGCGTATGTAACATTTGAAAGTGGTAGCTCTGCGTTAGTTATCCAGACGCTATCAAGTGGTGCAGTTCGTCAGGTTGCAAAATTCCCACGTCATAATGGGGCGCCTGCGTTCTCACCAGATGGTACTAAATTAGCATTTGCACTGTCTAAGACAGGTAGCCTGAATTTATATGTGATGGACTTAGCAAGTGGGCAAATTCGTCAAGTTACAGATGGTCGTAGTAACAATACTGAACCAAGCTGGATGCCGGATAGCCAAACTTTAGTCTATACTTCGGACCAAGCAGGACGTCCGCAAGTTTATAAAATGAATATTAATGGTGGTAGTCCAGTAAGAGTCTCCTATGAAGGAACTCAAAATCAGGATGCTGATGTAAGCCCGGATGGAACTTTCTTAGTGATGGTCAGCTCCGGGGGCGGTCAACAGCATATCGCCAAACAGGATCTGGCAACGGGTAACGTTGAATATTTAACGACAACGTTTCTAGATGAAACGCCGAGTATCGCACCTAACGGCACTATGGTAATTTATAGCTCCTCTCAAGGCTTGGGGACTATATTGCAGCTAGTTTCGACCGACGGGCGTTTCAAAGCGCGTCTTCCGGCAACCGATGGACAGGTAAAATTTCCTGCCTGGTCGCCGTATCTGTGATGCATAATAATAATGTGTGGCAAAAATATTAAGGATCAAAACGATGCAACTGAACAAAGTGCTTAAAGGGCTGATGATCGCATTACCAATCATGGCAGTCGCAGCTTGTAGCTCTAACAAAAACAATGACCAAAATGGTGCTGATTCTGCTGTGGATCAAACTAATACTGGTCTGTCTGCGGAAGAGCTGGCACGTCAGCAAATGGAACAACTGCAACAGAACAACACTGTTTACTTTGGTTTCGATAAATACAACGTATCTCCAGAGTACGCTGAAATGTTAGATGCACACGCAGCATTCCTGCGTAGCAACCCATCTGTACGTGTTGTTGTTGAAGGTCATGCGGATGAGCGTGGTACTCCAGAATACAACATCGCACTGGGCGAGCGTCGTGCTAACGCAGTTAAAATGTATCTGCAAAGCAAAGGTGTTTCAGGCGACCAAGTTTCACTGGTTTCTTACGGTAAAGAAAAACCAGCTGTGTTAGGTCACACTGAAGCAGACTACGCGAAAAACCGTCGTGCAGTCATTGCATACTAATAGATAAGAGAAATTATCTATTATGAACAGTAACTTCAGACAATTACTAGTCGGTCTGTCGTTATTGGTTGGCGTAGCGGCCCCTTGGGCCGCTATTGCCCAAGCGCCAATCAACAATGTCGGATCTGGTTCCTCTGCAGATCGCCTCACCCAACTTGAGACAGCCGTTAGCTCTCAAGGTCAAATTATTTATCAAATCCAGCAGCAATTAGCCGATAACCAGCGTGACATCGATATGTTACGTGGACAGATTCAAGAAAGTGAATATAAATTGAATCAGGTTGTTGAGCGCCAAAAAGATTTGTATATGCAATTGGACAAAGCGGGTGGCGGTGATTCAGCAACTCCTTCTGATGCAACAGATTCAAGTGCATCAAGTCCCGCGTCATCGACTTCAGATACCTCCGCAGCGGCTCCAAGCTCCGGTGGTAATGAAAAAGATGATTATAATGCCGCAGTTCAGTTAGCCATGAACAGCAAATCAAAAGCACAAATTGATGAGGCTATTGGGGCATTGCAAGGGTTTATCAAAACGTATCCGAAGTCTGGATATCAATCCAATGCTAACTATTGGTTGGGGCAGTTAAACTACAATAAAGGCAGCAAAGATGATGCAGCATTTTACTTTGCAACCGTAGTTAAGCAGTATCCAAAGTCTCAAAAAAGCAGTGAGGCCTTATATAAAGTGGGTCTTATCATGCAAGATAAGGGACAGAAAGATAAAGCAAAAGCTGTTTACCAGCAGGTATTGAAACAATACCCCAATAGTGCAGGTTCAAAACTTGCAGAGAAGAAGTTGAGTGCCCTTTAATTATTAACCCCGAAGCAACATAACCAAACATTTCGGGGTTATCCGTATGATTAGTGCGCACTTAATTCATTTTTTCAAAAAAAGCGTTGCACCCCAGTCAGAAATCAGTAATATAAGCCGCCGTTGATACGAGAAACAGCAGGTTGAGAAATCTGAGTGGTATCAATGAGATTTAAATTTTAGATGGGTCGTTAGCTCAGTTGGTAGAGCAGTTGACTTTTAATCAATTGGTCGCAGGTTCGAATCCTGCACGACCCACCATCTAAAAGTAGTAAACAATTCAAGCAGTACAGATGGGTCGTTAGCTCAGTTGGTAGAGCAGTTGACTTTTAATCAATTGGTCGCAGGTTCGAATCCTGCACGACCCACCATCTAAAGTAGTAAACAATTTAAGTAATATAGATGGGTCGTTAGCTCAGTTGGTAGAGCAGTTGACTTTTAATCAATTGGTCGCAGGTTCGAATCCTGCACGACCCACCATCTCAAAGAAACTCCCCAAGAATAAACAACTCTACCATTTATATATTGCACGTTGAGTGTAGGTGAGAAGCTGCGTTCAGGTTCGAGCCGAGCGAAGCGAGACAGCGTTGCGCTTGTCGCAACGACCCGAAGGGCGAGGGCAAAGCCCGAGTAATCCTGCACGACCCACCATCTTAAAGATATCCAATTCAAACTCATCCCAATCAAGTAAAACTTCAATGATTGAGCCATGTCTCGACAAGATGGTCGCAGGTTCGACACGAAGTGTAAGTCTGAAGGACTTAAATCCTGCACGACCCACCATCTTAAAGACATCCGATTCAAACTTATCCCAATCAAGTAAAACTCCAATAATTGAGCCATGCCTCGACAAGATGGTCGCAGGTTCGACACGAAGTGTAAGTCCGAAGGACTTAAATCCTGCACGACCCACCATCTTAAAGATATCCAATTCAAACTCATCCCAATCAAGTAAAACTTCAATGATTGAGCCATGTCTCGACAAGATGGTCGCAGGTTCGACACGAAGTGTAAGTCTGAAGGACTTAAATCCTGCACGACCCACCATCTTAAAAATTTCTTCACATAAAATTCCATTAGTCTCCTCCTGAACATCCACGGTTTCGAACTCAGTCAAAGAACAATGAACACCAATAACCACTTTCAATTCTAAAAAAACAAAAACCAGCATTCCCTTGCTAGTTCTGCATTATTTATTTCATCTTTTCGGCTATTAGCCCGTTATCCTTTAATATCCCGATAACAATGTCCTGCATTTTTAAGCCCACAGATTGTTTTTCTTGATAGTTGAATAGACTCATAGACTCAGCACTAACCTCGAGAAAGCTTGCCATCAAGCAATGCAGGGATAAAGCGGCCTTATGTGCAGTTCCACAGTCAAAAATTATTTCTGTTGCTTTGATAAAGCGCTCCGGCATCCATTGTTGGTAGTGCTTGCCGTTGTACCAAACATCTTTAAATTCATTGGAATGTGATGCATTCAACTCAAGCAAACTGAGAAAAAATTGTTTCATATCCGTGCTTCTTGACCAAGCACTCCATAATTCATTTCGGGTCAGTGCGATAGCCACCTGATGGGCTTCAAACCAAAAATCAGTGACTAGCTCATCAAATTGACTTTGTCTTAATAATGGGGGCTGTAGAACACGGATATTGGCGGCTTCAGGTAGCTGGTCAGTTAACCCTGTTTTATCCAACAAAACAGTAAAGCCTCGGGTATAAATCGTATCTAATCCTTGTTGCATTTTTTTGAGCCTTATAGGCTCTGCAAACGTAAAATCAACTTTACGCCCTTCCTCGTAGATGACTAAACACGTGGGAAATTCTGGTTCATTTTCTCCACCATTTTGCAAATGCAAGGCAATAAGCGGATTGGCAATTAGGCTAACCCAATTTTTGTCGTTAAAAAGGTCGGTTACGCCATGGCCGATAAGTTCGATATCAATGTCTGAATAAGCATCAATATCCTTTTCTCTCCCACGAGAGCCAGTCAGTACAACTGCTTCGATTCTCGGTTCGAGTAATGAAATAGATATTATTTTATTTAATAAAGTTGCAGGTGATTCCATAACTAACCTATTGAAATTAACAGGAGTGGCTAAGATACCGATAAATGGGTAGAAAAGCGAAAGACAAATCAGAAAAACTGTCGATGAAATTTAAGGTAGAGGATATATGGGATTTTGATCGAGAAAAGGTTGGAGACTTCTAAGGCGAACTGGAGTATCGTGTTTAGTATATAAAACAAAAGTATGACGATTTAGGGGTTTTATGAAAAATTTTAGCTATAAAACCACTTTCTGCTAAACAGAGGCAAGCAATGAGCGTGTTTATCGATTTTGACCAGGCCGTTTATCCGTTTCCACCAAAACCAGCGTCCTTAGATGCAGATCAAAAGGCATTTTATCGCGAGCGAATCAAAGCGTTACTTGTTGAAAAAAATGCAGTCATTGTCGCGCACTATTATACCGATCCTGAAATTCAAGCCTTAGCGGAAGAAACTGGGGGATGTGTCGCTGATTCGTTAGAAATGGCTCGATTTGGTGCTCGTCATCACGCCTCAACCTTATTAGTTGCTGGGGTGAGATTTATGGGGGAAACAGCCAAAATCCTCAGCCCAGAAAAAAATGTCTTAATGCCAACGTTGGATGCCCAATGTTCATTAGATATTGGTTGCCCAGACGAAGAATTTGCTCGTTTTTGTGATGCTCATCCTGACCGTACCGTGGTGGTCTATGCCAATACGTCTGCGGCCGTTAAAGCTCGAGCCGATTGGGTCGTTACATCCAGTATTGCGGTTGAGCTGATTGAGCACCTTGATAGCCTAGGTGAGAAAATTATTTGGGCACCCGATAAGCATTTAGGTCGTTATGTTCAGCAACAAACTGGGGCGGATATTCTGTGTTGGCAGGGGGCTTGCATTGTTCACGACGAATTCAAAACTCAGTCATTAGAAAAAATGAAAGCCATGTACCCTGACGCGGCGGTATTGGTTCATCCAGAATCTCCACAGGCGATAGTGGATTTAGCGGATGCCGTCGGCTCAACCAGTCAACTGATTAAAGCCGCACAAAATTTACCGAATCCATCAATGATTGTTGCAACAGATAAAGGGATTTTTTATAAGATGCAGCAAGCCTGCCCTGATAAGGCTCTCTATATCGCACCAACGGCGGGAGAAGGCGCGACGTGCAGGACATGTGCTCATTGCCCTTGGATGGCAATGAATGGCTTACAAGCGATTGCAGCGGCTCTAGAAGGGGATGATGTCACGCACCAAATTCATGTCAGTGAGCAGTTACGTGAAAAAGCCATGCAGCCATTGAATAAAATGCTAAAGTTTGCTGAAAGTCTAAAATAACAGTTGTGATTTGACGGTTTAATTTAAATTCAGAATCGTCTGTGATATTGATGAGCAATGCTATTTTAACCATTAATGATAAATAGGATGTTGAGATGGAGTTCTTTAGCACCGCCAATACATTAGTTCAGATTCCTGTATGGGGAAGTGTTTACGATTTGTCGTATATTGAGGCTGTAGGCACTATTGCCGGCTTACTGTGCATTTTATTAGCTAGTTTTGAAAAAACGATTAATTACCTATTTGGTCTAATCAACGTAACTCTATTTGCGGTGATTTTTTTCCAAATTCAATTATACGCAAACCTGCTTTTACAACTCTTTTTCTTTGGTGCCAATATTTATGGTTGGTATGCTTGGAGCCGAATGTCCAGCTCTCAAGAGGCAGAATTAAAAATTCGTTGGCTAAGTTTACCAAGCGCATTAACCACATTAATTATTTCTGTCCTCGCGATTATTGTTCTGACGTTTAATATTGATGCTGTCTTTGGTGTATTAGCCAACTGGGCTGTGGCGGTATTAAATCTGTTTGGTGCTAATTTAGTGATGCCAGTGCTTGAACCCGATGCTTTCCCATTCTGGGACTCGACGATGACCGTATTGTCGGTTGTGGCAATGATCCTAATGACTCGCAAATATGTGGAAAACTGGCTGTTATGGGTAGTAATTAATGTCATTAGCATTGTGGTTTTCTTTATCCAAGGTGTTTACGCCATGTCGTTGGAATACCTACTGCTACTCGGTATTGCTCTAAATGGTTCTCGTCTATGGATGAAATCTGCGAAAGAAAATGGCTCTGAGCCAATGTCTCGTGGCTAGATAAGAAAAAATACAAAAAAAACGGCTAAAGTAACATCCTCGTTGTTTAGCCGTTTCTATATGTTTTTACGCTATAAAACTCATCTAAAATCTAGTAATTGTGCTAGATATCAGTATTTGACCTCATTTTATAATCAAACCACAATTTAATGATGATTTTCTGGTCTGTTTGGTTGTTTACAGATGCTCGGGGAACGGTTAGATTAAAAATTCGATACCTGTCGCATTTCAAGTTATTTGTTAGCTATTGAGATTTAAAAGGTATGTAACTCAACTTCAGTAAAAAATAATAAACAGTGGATATACCGGTATGAACTATCAGAACGATGACGTCAGAATAAAACAGATAAAAGAATTATTACCTCCTATTGCTCTGCTTGAAAAATTTCCAGCAACCGATAAAGCTGCGTTTACCGTTCATGAAGCTCGCCACGCTATTCATAATATCCTTGTGGGAAAAGATGACCGTCTTGTTGTTGTCATTGGCCCTTGCTCGATTCATGATACAAAAGCCGCGTTGGAATATGCTCAGCGTTTGAATGAATTACGTGCTGAGTTAAAAGATACCCTTGAAATTGTTATGCGTGTCTATTTTGAAAAACCGCGTACAACAGTAGGTTGGAAAGGGTTAATTAATGATCCTCATATGGATCATAGTTTCAATATCAATGATGGTTTACGAATTGCCCGTGAGTTGCTCTTAACGATCAATGACCAAGGTTTACCGACTGCTGGAGAATTCCTCGATGTCATCAGCCCGCAATATGTGGCAGATTTGATGAGCTGGGGAGCTATTGGTGCGCGTACGACGGAATCACAAATTCACCGTGAATTAGCGTCTGGCTTATCATGTCCAGTTGGCTTTAAAAATGGGACTGATGGCACCATTAAAATTGCGATAGATGCGATTAATTCGGCACGTTCGGCACACTGTTTCTTATCAGTGACGAAATGGGGGCATTCTGCAATTGTGAATACCAGCGGAAACCCAGATTGCCACATTATCTTACGTGGTGGTAAAGAGCCAAACTATAGCGCTAAACACGTTAAAGAAGTGCGTGAAGGTTTGGAAAAAGCCGGTTTAGTGCCAAGTATTATGATTGATTTTAGCCACGCCAACAGCTGTAAGAAATTTGAAAAACAGATGGAAGTCGCTACGGATGTTAGCGCTCAAATCAGTCAAGGTGACCGTTCAATCACGGGTGTGATGATTGAAAGTCATTTAGTTGAAGGGAACCAAGATTTAGAATCTAGTGAACCTCTAGTTTATGGTAAAAGCGTCACGGATGCGTGTATTGGCTGGGATGATACAGAAAAAGTATTGCGCCAGCTGTCAGATGCGGTAATTGCCCGTCGTAATAAATAAACTAAAATTTAAAGAAAAAAGCCAGTTCGCTATTTTAGGAACTGGCTTTTGTTTGCTTATTTTTTAATTCGGCTGAGTAATTTTTCTATATTAGCCTGATCGTCTGCGGTTGTACTGATTGGGGTGGCAGACAATGGAATTTCTGTTTCTTCAACTTTAGCAGAGAAAAATAGTTTCCCTTTCTCTGTTTTTAGATAGGTCATATCCTTGAGTGGGATGCGGTAGCAAAAGGCGAAGATATTAGGGCGAATATAAAAATGGTCACCTTTAACCGCTAAATAGGTGGTAGTACAGGCTTTTTTACCGAAATAACCTAAAAAGGCTGCCAGTACAAATAAAAACATTCCCATACTTTGGCTCAATACAATCAATACAATACCCAAAATAGCCAGAGGGATCACGGTCATCGTATTACGGCGTTTATCCATGGTTAGGCGAATATCAAAATCTACGTTAATGGTCGTATCGAATGGTGTTAGTTGATGGTAGCGCCAACGGATAGCGGAGAAAATCATTCCCATTACAAATACAATAGTAATTGGCATTAATGCAACGCTGCTGATGATAGCGATAATAATCGCCAGTGTAGGCTTATAGTTGAGTACCATCATGCTGACGATTTGGACTGGAAAACTCACACAGGCAATGATCATCAGAGTCTTCATTAATTCTGGATTAGAACTCCCAGCTGGTCCTTCAAGTGTCATTTCACCCGTTTGTAGCATATACAGCAACGCACCTAAAATACTGGCGCTGAGGATCAACCCCACCCAGACATAAAGATTAAATTTATTCATTATCTTGTTTTATAAACCTTTCAGTTAGTTTTTCCTATGATAGTCGGTTATGGGCTATTCCGACACTCAACGCGGCATCATTTTATAATGAAAGTGAATGAAGAAGGAATTAATGACAATAAAAAAGGGCTAAGCCATCAGCTCAACCCTTAATGTAATTTGCTAGGTATCAAAAAAGTAAGTGATTACTTTGCTTTACCTTGGTTAGCTACTGCTGCTTGTTTAGCGGCGATTTCGTCTTGATTACCCAAATAGTAGCGTTTGATTGGTTTCATGTTTTCATCAAACTCATAAACCAGTGGCACTGCTGTAGGGATATTCAGGTTCAGAATTTCTTCTTCACCCATGTTATCTAAGTACTTAACTAACGCACGCAGTGAGTTACCGTGAGCGGCGATAATGACTTTCTCACCGCTAGCTACGCGAGGCTTGATCACTTCTTCCCAGTAAGGAACAACACGGTCAATCGTTGTTGCCAGGCTTTCAGTAACAGGTAACTCAGACGGTTTTAAGTTCGCATAACGTGGGTCGTGACCAGGATAGCGTTCGTCATCTTTAGTCAGGTCTGGAGGCGTGATAGCAAAACCACGACGCCATAATTTAACTTGCTCATCACCATATTTTGCTGCGGTTTCTGATTTGTCCAGACCTTGCAGAGCACCGTAGTGACGTTCGTTCAGTTTCCAGCTTTTTTCTACTGGCAACCATTGCTGTTCAACTTGATCAAGAATGTTCCATAAGGTGTGGATAGCACGTTTCAGAACAGAGGTGTAAGCGAAATCAAAAACAAAGCCTTCATCTTTTAGCAGTTGGCCTGCATTTTTCGCTTCTTCGCGACCTTTTTCTGACAGTTCTACATCAGTCCAACCGGTAAAGCGGTTTTCTTTGTTCCACTCACTCTCACCGTGTCTTACTAAAACCAGTTTAGTTACAGCCATAGCTAAAACTCCTATCAGTACATTCAAATTAGAAATGAATTATTGCTGACCTACATTATAGGGATAGTCGTCCCGAACGCTAGTGACAACTTGCGTTTTATCAATGCCAAACTAAAAAAATCAACAACATCGAGATCTTAGCAATAAATATTTAACTTAAGATGGGATGAAACGATTTAGTTTATTGGACGATTTTCAGCTTGCTTCACTTGCTTAGTAAATCATAGGTATGGACTAGATTTAACCTCAAGTGAATCGATACAGCAAGAGAAAAATTCAATAATAATATGCGTTGGATTAAGTAATACAAAGATTCAATCAATTAATGCGAAAATGGCTAGTAAGTAAATACTCACCAGCCATTGGATGGTTATTCTGGCTCAACGATTTCGATGTCATAACGGTATTTATCACCATCAGGAACGAATTTTAATCGATGGGTAATACAGGAAGGTGCATCTTCTTGGTGATGAGAAACAAACAGTAATTGGGTATTACCGCGACTAAGCATAATATCAATAAAGCGGAGTACTAACAGGCGGTTGAGCCCATCAAGCCCTTGCAGAGGTTCATCAAGAATCAACATGGCAGGGTGTTTAACTAATGCTCGGGCAATCAATATTAACCGTTGTTGACCCCATGAAAGGCTATGAAAAGGTTGTTGAGCGGTTTGAGGAGCGAAGCCAAGTAGTGCCAACCACTCATAGGCCAATTGAACTTGGCGATCTGATGGGGTTTGGTATAACCCGATTGAGTCATGGAAGCCTGAGATAATCACATTGAGTACGCTAGTGGCAACGCGATATTCCTGATGAATACTGTTGCTGACGTAACCAATATGACGCTTAATATCCCAAATGGTTTCGCCACTACCTCGGCGGCATCCAAATAGTGTGAGGTCATTACTATAACCTTGAGGGTGATCCCCTGTAATCAGGCTTAGTAATGTGGACTTACCTGCACCATTTTCACCAATAATTTGCCAATGTTGGTGAGGGTCAACTTGCCAATTCAACCCATGTAAAATGGGTTTATCATTGTAGCTCACAATTCCATTTTTTAAGATGATACGCGGAGTCTCTGGATCTAAACTCTCATCCGTAGTTGGGTCTTCTTGTTCGGGGATTGTCAGCTGTTTTATTTTTTCACTGTGTTGTAGCTGACTAATTAGAGTGTCAGCAAGTACTGACTTTCTATCACCGGAAAGCGTGAGTTTACAGTCGGCGACGATGCCAATATTTGTGACAAACTCAGGGATTAAATCAAAACGATTTAAGACCAGCACCAAAGTGAGCCCTTGCTCATGTAAATCAAGTAATAGCTCACTTAAACTGTTGCGAGAGTACACGTCCAACCCATCAAAAGGCTCGTCGAGGATTAATAAATCCGGATTTCCCATTAATGTTTGGCACAATAAAACTTTACGGGTTTCCCCTGTCGAAAGATATTTGAAGCGACGAGAAAGCAGATCACTGATACCGAATTTAGCTGCCAGCGCTAAACAATATTCATTGTCTTTATGGTGGAGTTGTATGATTTCGGCGGCACTATATCCAGTGTCTTCTTCATCGTCACTGAGCAAATCGGTATTATTACGCTGCCACTCCTCGGCGATTATTTTTTGTAGCTGCTCAAAGGAGAGGCGAACAGGGGACTTAAAACTGTTTTGGTTTATGCCAGAAAGTCGCTGTAATTCACCGGAAAAAACACGTGCTAGTGATGATTTGCCGCTTCCATTTGCGCCAATAAATGCCCAGCTATCACCAGAATGAATTTCAAGTTGTTGAATATCCAGTGTGTGTGTATCACTAAGCTTAAAGCACCCATTTTGTATTATTATTGAGCCCATCTAGCATCCTTATCATTGACCATGTCTTGTACCACAGATAATCAGGTTCGCAGACAAAGTCAATAAGTAGGCGTTAGGATAAGCTAAAAAAACCGCAGGGTTATTTGCCGTAAATAAAATAAATAACTAAAAATTTAGCAAAGGGTGGCAATAATTACTTGTTCGGCATTAAATAGTGCTGTAATTGAGTCGCCAATCGCCAATTTTAACGCATCAACTTCTTGATTCGTTAAGGTTGAGCACAGGGTTTCACCACCCGCTAAAGTGACTAAAATTTCACTATTTTCAGAACCACGTTCTAAGGTAGAAACAGTTCCCGCTAGTTGATTATCGTAGTGGCTGTGATTGGGTTGTTTGGTCAGTTTTACCCATGGTGCTTTAATTAGTGCGAGCACCTCTTTGCCTTCGATTAAGCCAAGACGATTAGCACTGGATTCCGTAAGGGCTGCATTAATCACGGTTTTCTGATCGGCTAATTTTACTTGAACATGTTGTAAAACTTGGTTGTGATCCCGGGCAATCAGCGTACCGAAAAACTGATTACGGGCACTCGTTTGTAGTGAAAATCGAGAGATAGCAGCGAGTAAGCTGTCAAGAGGGAGGCTATCTTCTTTGAGGACATCGAATGCTTTTTGCTGAATTTGTCCTAGTAAATCATATA
Source organism: Providencia rustigianii DSM 4541 (assembly GCF_000156395.1). Lineage (GTDB taxonomy): Bacteria > Pseudomonadota > Gammaproteobacteria > Enterobacterales > Enterobacteriaceae > Providencia > Providencia rustigianii. The sequence goes on along the minus strand of NZ_GG703817.1, from coordinate 140,899 downwards.
GCTGGATTAATCTTTCCCCATAATGAGTTAATGTCGTTCCGCCACCACCTTTGCCTCCAGTGGCTCTATCAACTAAAATGTCATCGGTGAGTTGGTTCATTTCGTTGATCGCATCCCAAGCACTTTTATAGCTAATACCTGCTAACTTAGCGCCTTGGCTAATTGACCCTGTCGCTTTTATCTGTTTGAGAAGCGCGATGCGGCGAGGATCGGCAAATAAACTTCCTTGTAATTTTAATGTGAGTAGAATTTCAGCCTGCATAGCTCTCTCCCCTAGGTTTTTGGCGGTATAGATAAAAAGCACGTTTAGTATGTCGCTAGTATAATAATTTGTCTAAAATAGTATGCAATATAATGCTATTGTGCGTTATTATTTTAGTTATAGTTGATTTTTCCTCGTCAGCGTATCAGAAGGCTGGTGAGCACAGTATCACTGAAGAGGTTTTAATGTTAGAACTCATAAAAAGTTTGGGCTTTGCTCTTTTAATGGTTCCAGTTGTGATGGCGCTGATCATGGGTCTTATCTATGGTTTAGGGGCTTTCTTTAACTTGCTGTCTAAAGCTCACGTACCGCACCATCATCACAATGAAAACAAATAGTCACCTGTAGACCATTTAGTTTTCTCGCTAATTATTGCCCTCTGGCTACTCGATAGTTGGGGGGCAAGTCATTTTTACTCGGTGAAATAGTTAGTTTTGTGATTTTTTACTATCTTTCATCACTCAACAGTAAATAACGTTATTTCTATTGAATTGTCTTAATTAACTCTATTTGCTGAACAATCACCATGACCATTCTAAATTCTTAGTGTTATAATTTTGATATTATTATTTTTATAAATATTTAAACACCAAATGTTATTCAAAGGATGGTTTATGATGATATTTCGTATTTTAATCGTATTTCAATTGTTAATAATGTCTTTTAGTAATACAGCCACGGCATCAACGCTGATAAAATCATTATCAAATTGTAATGCTGAGTTTTTTAAAGATGCCAGTCAAAATAATCAAATAAAACCTATAATTAATGAGTTTTATCAACAAAAAATTATAGATGGTGAAGATTTTATAAAACCAATAAGTGTTAATGAAGGTTCATTAAAACTCGATAAATTTGTAGTGAAGTATACAGATTTTAATAAATATAAAGACGTTGTTCCAAATGCACCAACAGGTGAATATTATTATTGGGGTTTTGAGTCTAGCCAACCACTAGATGAGGTTGCTCGCATATTATCTAAAGAAATAAAATTAGTAAAAATTGCAGATAATTCGTATGTATATAACCCTGTATATCGTAATTCTCTATCTGATAAATGGCTGAAAAATAGTTCTCCAGTAGGGGATATTGCACCTGACGAAGAATCGGCAGAAAAATTATTTATCATCGAAGAGAGTAGTGATAAAACGGTCACGCTATTTTGTTCTATACAAGGGAATTTAGAACCTCAAGATTTACGTGAAGTAGGAATCATCAAATGAAACTTAAATTGATAATATTATCTTCCATCTGTATTTCTGTGATGGGCTGTCAAAGTTCCCAAAAGCTTCAAGAGAAAAATACGCTAAAATCTTCAGAGTTACCTGCTGGATATATAAAATGGATGGAAACTAAATCGGCAACCATGTATATGGCTAAGCCAGAAACCGATTATTACCAAGGTAACACTGATTTAATTCAAATTAATGTGGTGACGTCATTAAAAGAAGAGAATGATTTAAAAGGAATTAAATTTAATTCGATAAAAGCGACACATATCTATGACTGTCGAAAAACTAATAAATATACTGAGCGACCAATAGGATTTTTCGCCAATAAATATGCAACGGGTAAGCCTACTATTCCATATCCAGACGTAAGTAGTCGCTGGGAAATTGCAGCCGAAAATAATTTCAATGCTATTTTTTGGCAAAAATTGTGTGAGTTGAAAAATGGCTCACAAAAGACATCGGATGATTTTGTGAATAACCTAAATCAGCGAGCGCCAATCAAACTTAATGATTGGTTAACGTTGATAGGTGCTCAAAAAGCAGAGGGAATTATTCATATTTCATATCGAGCAGATGACATGCCAAAAGCCGATTTTCATCGAAAATTGAATAGTGAAATCAAGGAAAAGCAGCTTAATAAGATATGCGATATATTTGAAAATGGTTTAGGTTTGAGTAAACCTAAAGCCGTTGTTTTAGAGTATTACAATGGTAATTCACTCGAGTCTACTATCGAGATTAATGACCAGAAATGCCAATCTATTGTCCAGTAGTTTTTCTTTCTGCATCTCTATGGGATAGGCGACGAAAACATTAACGTTGTCTATCCTCCTGTCGATATTATTATTGAGCGCTTGTAAATCTTCCATTTGTTGAGCTAGCACACCTTTATGCATTGTTTAACTTTAAGTTAACGCTATATCTTGATATATATAGCGGGTTAATTAATACAAGGGTGGATTAAAATGAAAAAAGGTTTGATATCACTGGTCGCTGGCGCCACATTAACGCTTTCAATGGTGGGTAACAGTTTTGCGGCTGAGAAAATTACGGTATTTGCGGCAGCTTCGTTGACCAATGCACTGAATGAAATTTCAGCACAATATAAAAAAGAGACCAATGTTGAAGTGGTTGCTTCATATGCATCATCCTCAACGTTAGCGCGCCAAATTGAGCAAGGTGCACCAGCGAATATGTTTATTTCTGCTGACCAACAGTGGATGGATTTTGCGATTGATAAAAATTTGATGGTGAACGATACGCGTTATACCTTACTGGGTAATGAACTGGTTTTGATCGCGCCAAAAGATTCTAAAATTGATAAAGTCGAAATCAATAAACAAACTGATTGGAAAAAATTGCTAGATGGCGGACGGTTAGCTGTTGGTGATCCAGACCATGTCCCTGTTGGTATTTATGCTAAAGAGGCTTTAACTTATCTCGGTGCATGGGAAACAGTTAACCCATTATTGGCTCGTACTAATAATGTTCGTAGTGGTATGGCGCTGGTTGAACGCCAAGAAGCACCTTTAGGTATTGTTTACGGCTCTGATGCGGTTGCGAGCCAAAAAGTCAAAGTCGTGGGTATTTTCCCAGCAGATACCCATAAACCTGTTGAATATCCAATGGGAATTGTTAAAGATCAGGATAATAAAGCGACCCGTGATTATTATGAATACCTGAAAACCCCAGTGGCTTCAGAAGTGTTCAAACGTTACGGTTTTACTACCAAATAGCGAAGAGAATATATCGTTGCAGATGTTAAGTGCTTATGAATGGGAAGCGATTTACCTAAGTTTAAAGGTCTCTAGTGTGGCTGTGGTTTTCAGTTTACCGCTGGGGATCTTGGTCGCTTGGATATTAGTTCGTTGCCATTTTCCCGGCAAAACATTGCTCGATAGTATTATCCACTTGCCACTGGTGCTACCGCCAGTGGTTGTGGGTTATTTACTGTTGATCAGCATGGGAAAACGTGGATTTATTGGCGAATGGCTGTATGACTGGTTTGGCTTCAGCTTTACATTTAGTTGGCGCGGTGCTGCATTAGCATCTGCGGTAGTCGCTTTTCCGCTAATGGTCCGAGCCATTCGCTTGGCGCTTGAAGCGGTGGATAGAAAATTAGAGCAAGCAGCCCGTACACTTGGGGCGACGCCTTTACGCGTCTTTTTCACGATTACTATCCCATTATCCTTACCGGGTATAATTGTCGGTACTGTACTGGCATTTGCACGATCTCTTGGGGAATTTGGCGCGACAATCACGTTCGTTTCCAACATTCCAGGGGAAACCCAAACAATTCCACTCGCCATGTATACATTGATTGAGACGCCGGGAGCTGAAACTGATGCAGCGCGTCTGTGTATTATTGCGATTGTTTTAGCGTTAATTTCGTTGTTGATTTCAGAGTGGCTGACCCGTTGGGGCAAGAAGCGCTTAGGGGTAGCCTAATATGTTAGAACTGAATTTTTCTCAAAAATTGGGCGACTTACAGCTAGAAGTTAATACTCAATTACCCACAGAAAGTATTACCGCCGTATTTGGTTTGTCGGGAGCTGGAAAAACTTCATTAATCAACGTGATTGGTGGGCTCACTAAACCCAATAAAGGCCGGATTGTCCTGAATGGGCGCACACTGGTGGATATTGAAAAAGGAATTTGCCTGCCACCTGAGAAGCGACATATTGGCTATGTTTTCCAAGATGCACGGTTATTTCCCCATTATCGAGTGAAAAGTAACTTGCGCTACGGTATGGCGCCGGAAATGAAAGAAAGATTCGATGATATTGTTGAATTGCTGGGTATTGAAAAATTACTTAACCGATTCCCGATTACGCTGTCTGGTGGTGAAAAACAGCGGGTGGCGATTGGTCGTGCGTTACTCACCGCACCTGAAATTTTGCTAATGGATGAGCCATTAGCGTCCCTCGACCTCCCTCGCAAACGTGAATTATTACCGTACTTAGAAAAGCTATCAAAAGATGTAAAGATCCCAATCCTGTATGTGAGCCACAGTTTGGACGAAATCTTACGTTTAGCGGATAAAGTCATCGTGATGGCGCAAGGTAAAGTTAAAGCGTTCGGGCCTCTCGAAGAGGTGTGGGCAAGTAGTGCGTTACGACCTTGGCTACAACAAGAAACGCTCAGTAGCGTTCTTAATGTAGAGGTACACAGTCAGCATCCAGACTATCAAATGACCGCGGTTTTGGTTGGTGGACAAAAACTGTGGATCCCCCGTGTCGATGTGGATAAAAACAGCGAATTACGTCTGCGAATCGATGCTTCAGATGTGTCGTTAGTGCTCGAAAAACCCCTAGTAAGCAGTATTCGAAATATTCTTTCTGCAGAAGTGGTGGAATGGGTTGAGGATGGTGAGCAAGTGGATGTGAAGTTAGATCTTGGTGATGAGCATTATTTGTGGGCGAGGATCACGCGTTGGGCTAGGGATGAACTTTCGATCCGCAAGGGGCGGAAGGTGTTTGCGCAGGTTAAGTCGGCATCTCTTTCTAAAACATTCTAAAGGCTCGTTGTTCTTCACACCGCAGCGTTGTTGACTTCATTAACTCTCCCTAGTCACATACTTATGTATGCTCCTAGGGATAGCTTCATTTGCGGCCTAGCCACAACACCAATGACTTAGAGCCTTAGATTGAGTCGTTTTACAAAACATATTTACGGATCACTTCGGCGATACCCGGTTCGGTATTCACGCGAGTGACAAGCTTCGCTTGCTGCTTGATTTCATCAACAGCGTTACCCATAGCAACGCCTAGACCTGCGGTGGTGAGCATGCTTAAGTCGTTGAAATTATCGCCGAAAGCAACCACATCATTCATGCTCATACCTTGGGCTTCGACCCATTCTTTCAGGCGTTGACCTTTGCTATTACCTTTGCGGCCTACATCCACCTGATCTTCCCACGACCATTCGCAATCTAAGTCTAATTCTGACTCAATTTCACGAACAATATCGTGCAGACGTTGATGGTCTGGCGAGGTGACGGCAAATTTCCAAATGTACTCATATTGGTTGAGTGCATGGGCGAAATCTTCGATAAATTCGAAGTTTGGACGTTGATGTTGAGGTAAAGATTGCGCCCAATTTAATGTGCGCGTCACACCTTCAGTTTTCGTGTGATACAGCATCGCATTATCAACATACATTAAGTGTTGAATATCAGAGCCACGCAGTTTATCAATCAGTAAAGCAGCGGAATCGACGGTCATTGGGTTGGATTTCAGGACTTTTTTACCTAAATAGTCATACAGGTAAGTCCCGTTACAGCAAATCGCTGGGGTATCTAAATCCAATTCCTGATAGAACGGATGGATAGCTACATGGTGGCGACCAGTCACAATAATGACTTTGACGCCTTGGCGACGGGCTTCATTCAGGACTTCTAAAGATTCAGGCAAAATTCTTTTCTGGTGATCGAGTAATGTTCCATCGAGATCGAGGGCAATAACGCGGTATGACATAAACGACTCCATATGATTTTTTCGGATTCATTTTAGAGCCTTATGATAACTGAAGTTGATTAGTGTTTATACATCAAACTGTGCGAGGCAGGATTTTAGGGGCATTTTCTATTATTCTAGGTAGAATCATTAATTCGCTAATTGCGCTCGAATTTATCATCACTCAAGGAGTCAGGATGGATCAGGTTGTTTATGTTGCCAGCCCAGAAAGCCAACAAATTCACGTATGGGCAATGAACCAAGTCGGTGAACTTTCGCTGCTACAAACCGTGAATACACCGGGACAAGTACAGCCGATGGTGGTCAGCCATGACAAAAAATATCTGTATATTGGTGTGGGACCTCACTTGAGCGTTGTGACCTATGAAATTGAAGTTCAAGGGGTATTGCGTTTTAAAGCACAAACTAGCGTGCCGGGAAAACCCGTGCATCTGTCGTTAGATAATAGTGGTAAATTCCTATTCGTACCCTCGTATCATCAGCATAATTTAGCTGTTTTACCTATTGGTAATGATGGTGTTGCGGGAGCGCCTATCCAAGTGGTTGAAGGTCTGCGTCATCCTCATTCTTCCCATATGGATGCACAAAATCAGCAACTTTGGATACCTTGCCTCGGTGAAGATCATATTCGCCTGTTCGATTTAGCGGATAACGGTTATTTAACCGAAGCCACCGCAGAGCAAATCACCACGGCGGCAAAAGCGGGACCTCGCCATCTCGCATTACATCCTACCGAAAATGTGATTTATTGCCTTAATGAGTTGGATTCCACCATTAATGTATATCATAAATTTACCCGCTATCGCGAAATGCAGAATGTTGCGTTATACCCTGCGGGTAACCAGAGCCAGCGTTGGGCTGCAGATGTTCATATCACGCCGGATGGTCACCATTTGTATGCCAGTGAACGTTCCGAAAGTTATTTGAGCCACTATCAAGTCTCTGATAACGGTCGTGAACTGAGCTTAGTTGGGCGTTATCCAACAGAAACTCAACCACGCGGCTTTAATATTGATGGAACGGGGCGTTTTTTGATTTCTAGCGGACAAAAATCCGATCATATTTCGGTCTCTGAGATTGATCCGATTACAGGGAAATTAACCCTATTAGCTCGCTATAAAGTATCGGCTGGTTGTATGTGGGTGACGTTTAGATAAATGTATACTGTGTCGCTGAAAGGATAACTCAGCGACATTTTCCATTACGCGGTGAGAACTTTTTCCATGGCTTGGGTGATTTTTGTGAGTTGCTCCGGTGTAATGATATACGGCGGCATCACATAAATCAGTTTACCAAATGGGCGAACCCAAACACCTTCTGCAACAAAAATCTTCTGTAATTCAGCCGTGTTAACTGGCCGCTTCATTTCTATCACACCAATGGTTCCGAGAACTCGAACATCCTGAACGCTGTCATAGCGAACTAACGGTAATAACTCTGTGATTAATTGTTGTTCGATATTTGCGACAGTTTTTTGCCATGGACTTTCTAGGAGTAACTTCAGACTGGCATTTGCTACCGCACACGCCAGAGGGTTTCCCATAAAGGTAGGACCGTGCATAAAGCAACCCGCGTCTCCGTTACTGATGGTTTCAGCCACATGGCGGGTAGTGATGGTTGCAGAGAGCGTCATGTACCCTCCTGTTAAACCTTTTCCTAAGCACATAATATCAGGTGAAATATTAGCATGATGACAGGCAAATAATTTCCCCGTACGCCCAAAACCGGTGGCGATTTCATCGGCTATGAGCAGCAGACCATATTGGTCACATAACTCGCGTACACCTTTTAAATAGTTAGGGTGGTAAAAACGCATTCCACCTGCACCTTGAACGATCGGTTCAAGGATGATCGCTGCAATATCTTGATGATCCTCAGCCAGTTGTTGCTTCAGTGGTAATAAATCGGCGTCATCCCATTCATCATGAAAGCCACATTGAGGGGCATCCACAAAAATATGTGGTGGTAAATAGCCTTTATACAGCCCGTGCATGGAGTTATCAGGATCACAAACCGCCATCGCCCCAAAAGTATCCCCGTGATACCCGTGACGTAGCGTCAAAATACGCTGACGTTTCTCTCCACGAGCTTGCCAATATTGCAGTGCCATTTTGAGAGAAACTTCGACAGCAACGGAACCTGAATCAGCTAAAAATACACACTCAAGGGGTTCTGGTGTGATGGCTACCAATTGTTTGCAGAGTGCGATTGCGGGTGGATGGGTGATTCCACCAAACATCACATGGGACATTTTTCCCAGTTGTTCCGTTACTGCTTGGTTAAGTACTGGATGGTTATAGCCATGGAGAGTTGCCCACCAAGAAGACATGCCATCAACTAGCCTTTTTCCATCTGCCATGATTAGCTCTACGCCTTCGGCGGCAACGATAGGATAGGCGGGGATAGGGTGGCTCATCGAGGTGTAAGGATGCCAAATATGCTTGGCATCAAAAGCAATGTCGGAACTGTCCATATAAATCACTCGTCAACTTTTTTAGATCAATTTAGTTGACATGATAATCTCAATATTTAAACTGGCAACAACTTTTTCAACTGGAGTATTTCCGTGAGCCAATTAAAACAGTGGACAATAAAACAAGCTAATGAACTGTTTTCAATGCCTTTTTTTGAACTATTATTTCAAGCGCAGCAAGTACATCGCCAGCATTTTGATCCGCAACAAGTTCAAGTGAGCACATTGCTGTCGATTAAAACTGGTGCATGCCCCGAAGATTGTAAATATTGCGCCCAAAGTGCGCGCTATAAAACTGGACTAGAAACTGAGCGCCTGATGGAAGTTCAGCAAGTTCTTGAATCAGCGAAAAAAGCTAAGCATGCAGGCTCAACTCGCTTTTGTATGGGAGCCGCATGGCGTAACCCGAAAGAGCGCGATATGCCTTACCTTGAAATGATGGTGAAAGAGGTCAAAGCCCTCGGAATGGAAACTTGCATGACCCTCGGAATGATTGATGATTCTCAGGCAAGTCGTTTAGCGGAAGCTGGGCTGGATTACTATAACCATAACCTTGATACCTCCCCTGAATATTATGGAAATATTATTACGACACGCACTTATCAAGATCGTTTAGATACGTTGAATAATGTGCGTAGTGCGGGGATCAAAGTTTGTTCCGGAGGAATTTTAGGATTGGGTGAGAAAGTCAGTGACCGTGCGGCATTGCTCGTCCAGCTGGCGAATTTACCTAAACCACCAGAAAGCGTGCCTATTAATATGCTGATGAAAGTAGAAGGAACGCCAATGGCGGACAACGAAGATGTTGATCCATTTGATTTTATTCGCACTATTGCAGTTGCACGCATCATGATGCCTACCTCCTATGTGCGTTTATCTGCGGGCCGTGAGCACATGAATGAGCAAACTCAAGCGCTATGTTTTATGGCGGGTGCTAACTCGGTATTCTATGGTTGTAAGCTGCTTACCACACCAAATCCAGATGAAAACAAAGATATTGCCTTGTTCCGAAAATTAAATATTAACCCTGAGCGTATTGAAACTGATGAAGGGGATAATTTGCAAGCCGCAAATCTGGCAGAAGCGGTACTCACCGCGGATAACTCACAGTTTTATAATGCGGCAGTCTAATGAGCTGGCAATCCTTTATTGAAACTCAATTGGAGAAGCGTAAGCAAGCTTCTGCATGGCGAGAACGTCGCTGTATTGAGAAAAGTAATGGCAGAGAACTCACTTTTGAAGGTGAAAATTATCTTAATTTCTCTTCAAATGATTATTTAGGTCTTAGCCAGAATGCAAAGGTGATTGCCGCTTGGCAACAAGGCGCGCAAGAGTATGGTGTCGGGAGTGGTGGTTCGGGACATATTACAGGCTATACCAACGCTCACAAAGATCTTGAGCAGCAGCTCGCCAAGTGGCTTGGTTACCCTAAAGCGCTATTATTTATCTCGGGATTTGCAGCAAACCATGCACTGATCAGCGCGTTAATGACCCACGAAGATCGCATATTGGCGGATAAATTAAGCCATGCATCACTCCTTGAAGGGGCGATGCATTCTCAAGCGCAGTTACGTCGATTTAGCCATAATAGTGTGTCATCTTTGGAAAAACTGATCAGTAAGCCATTCTCCTCTAAAACCTTGGTGATCACCGAAGGGGTGTTCAGCATGGATGGGGACAGTGCACCTCTGGATGAGCTGAATACAGTTGCTCATTCTTATGGTGCTTGGCTGATGGTGGATGATGCCCATGGAATTGGCGTGAGAGGACGGCAAGGGCGGGGTAGCTGTGATGAATATGGTATCAAGCCTGATATTTTAGTGGTGACGTTTGGCAAGGCATTCGGGGCTAGTGGTGCGGCGGTATTATGTGATGAGTCCACGGCAGATTTCTTGATTCAAGCGGCGCGTCACCTCATTTATAGCACATCAATGCCACCTGCACAGGCTGTCGCGTTATCCGCTGCCGTACAACAAATTCAGCAAGCCGATGCGGCAAGAGCACAGCTTCAGAGTAATATTCACCATTTTAGGAATAATATAGATTTACCCGATATGCAGTTGGTGGACTCCATGACGGCTATCCAGCCATTGATTGTGGGAGATAATGCAAAAAGCCTACAACTATCAAAATTTCTGCGGAATAAAGGGATTTGGGTTCAAGCAATACGCCCGCCGACAGTGCCCCCTGATAGCGCGAGATTACGGATTACGTTGAGCGCAGCCCATCATCAAGAGGATGTTGATAAATTATTGGAGGCTCTCCATGAGTTTAAGTTTGTTTCATGAGGGCAGCGCTCAAGATATTCATTGTCGTCAAAAACAAAAAAATCGACAAAAACAGAAAATAGCGTCGGCTTTTGGGCGTGCTGCGGCTCGCTATGACTCTTTGGCTAATTACCAGCAAAACACAGGATCACAATTACTACGGCTATTAGATCAGTATGCCAATCCAGCGAGTTTATCGACATGCCATCATATTTTAGATGCGGGATGTGGAACTGGTTTTTTTAGCCAAATTATGCAGCAACGTGGGGATCAGGTGACAGCACTCGATCTTTCTGTGGGCATGCTTAATGTGGCCAAAAGCAAGCAGTCTGCCAACGATTATGTGTGTGCAGACATGGATGCACTTCCTTTCGACAATGCCTCTTTTGACGGTGTATTTTCTAATTTAGCCATTCAGTGGTGCGATGACCTTCAACATGCATTGGGGGAGCTCTATCGGGTAACCAAACCGGGTGGCATGATTGGATTCACGACATTGGCGGAAAATTCGTTGGGGGAATTATCCCAAGCATGGAAAGTGCTGGATGATACACCCCATGTTAATCGTTTTTTAGCCTACCCGCAGATTACCAAAAGCTGCTTACCGTGGCGCCATCAGCTTTTTCAACAAGCGGATACGCTCTATTTTTCTAATTTGATTGAGCTTCTCAACTCGGTTAAAGGGATTGGTGCCACACATTTAACAGCGGGACGCCAATCGGGGCTGATGACTCGTCAGAGGTTGCAGCAATTGATATCGGTTTATCCTGATACCGACCAAGGGCTGCCATTAACTTATCAAACAGTGTTTGGAATTATTTATCGTGACTAAGACCTATTTTGTAACGGGAACCGATACTGAAATCGGCAAAACCATGTCGAGCTGTGCATTATTACAAGCCGCAAATTTACACGGTTTTAATACTGTGGGCTATAAACCAGTGGCATCAGGGAGTGAAATGACGCCCCAAGGTTTACGTAATAGTGATGCATTACAATTACAGGTGAATAGTCGCGTCAGTGTGCCGTATGAGCAGATCAATCCGATTATCTTTGAAGCGCCGACATCACCCCATATTGTGAGCGAGAAAATGAATCAGCCCATCCAATTTTCAGTGATGAGCGACGGGTTAAGAAATCTGCAACAGCAAGCGGATTGGGTATTAGTAGAAGGCGCTGGTGGCTGGTATACGCCATTATCTTCAGAGCAAATGTATGCCGACTGGGTGGTTGAGCATCAACTTCCCGTCATTTTAGTTGTTGGGGTTAAGCTGGGTTGTATTAATCATGCAGTATTGACGGCTCAAGCCGTGATGGCCGCAGGTTTATCTTTAGTGGGATGGATTGCCAATGAGGTCGAGCCCGCAGGAATTTATCAGCAAGAATATCTCACGGCACTAAAACGAATGATCGAAGCACCCTGCTTGGGGATCATTCCGCATATCGAAAATCATTCCTTCAATGATATTGGAAAATATCTAGACATTTCCGCACTATAAAATGAGCTAAAACTCTCTATATCATGGGGTATAGAGAGGGGGTTCTCGATTCTTTTTTCATGCGATCTTTTTTAACGTATTAGATCCTTTTTTTGTCAAGTTTCACTCTGAAAATACTACGTAGTTTCCGTAAATAAACACAAAATTCCTATTTTGTCTAAAATTGAGCGTAAAAACATTTTCATCATTTCGTCATATTTTTGAAATTTAGCCCCTTGTTAACAAATATTGCACTCATCGCGAAAGCATGGGGGTAAAGGACTTACAGAGTTATCCACTATTTCTGTGGATAACCTTGTGAATTAGCATTCTAAAACTATCCTGATGCTAGGCGACAAGCGGGTTTGCCTTTATTTGATGTGATTCTGGACTTTTGAATAATATTATTTAAATACAAATAGTTAAATAAAATCAAGCGTTCCATTTATATTTGCATTAAAGGTAAAAAAGGCAAAAGCATAAAATATCTAGTTTCAAAAAGGTCAAGCTTTATTTGGGGATAACATTTTCGTAAATAGATTTCAACCTAAGAAAAAGGAAATTTATCATCAGCACTTGAAGCTGGTTTTTTATCCAGTATCATAGGTAGGAGATTATTGATGAGGGGTGATTATGAGCAAGGATTTTAAACTGTATTCTGATTTCCAGCCTGGGGGAGATCAACCCGAGGCAATTCGTAAACTAATAGAAGGGCTGGAAGATGGACTTGCTCATCAAACGTTATTAGGGGTAACGGGGTCTGGGAAAACATTCACCATTGCCAACGTGATAGCACAAGAAAACCGCCCAACCATGCTGATGGCGCATAACAAAACATTGGCGGCGCAGTTATACAGTGAGATGAAAGGTTTCTTCCCTGACAACGCGGTTGAATATTTTGTCTCTTACTATGATTACTATCAACCTGAAGCGTATGTGCCAAGCTCAGATACTTTTATTGAAAAGGATGCCTCGATAAACGAACATATCGAGCAAATGCGTCTGTCTGCTACTAAAGCACTATTGGAACGCCGAGATGTGATTGTAGTAGCTTCTGTGTCAGCTATTTACGGGTTAGGTGACCCTGACAGTTACTTGAAGATGATGCTGCATCTTACGGACGGGATGATTATCGACCAGCGTTCGATTTTGCGCCGCCTTGCCGATCTACAATATACTCGTAATGACCAAGCGTTTACTCGCGGTACATTTCGCGTGCGTGGTGAGGTCATTGATATTTTCCCCGCTGAATCTGACGAATATGCGCTGAGAGTGGAATTATTTGATGATGAAGTTGAGCGTTTATCACTTTTTGATCCCCTCACTGGCGCTATTCAACATCGAATTCCTCGCTTTACGGTGTACCCCAAAACTCACTATGTCACTCCGCGAGAACGCATTCTCGAGGCTATGGAGCAGATAAAAATTGAGTTAGCGGATAGACGTCGGGTACTGCTGGAAAATAATAAGCTTATTGAAGAGCAGCGCGTCGCTCAACGAACCCAATTTGATTTAGAAATGATGAATGAATTGGGGTACTGCTCTGGAATTGAAAACTACTCTCGTTATCTATCGGGCAGAGCACCGGGCGAGCCACCACCAACGTTATTTGATTATTTACCCGCAGATGGCTTGTTAGTGGTTGATGAATCCCACGTTACCATCCCACAAATTGGTGCAATGTATAAAGGCGATCGCTCTCGTAAAGAGACATTAGTTGAATATGGTTTCCGTTTGCCTTCTGCGTTAGATAACCGCCCAATGCGTTTTGAAGAGTTCGAAGCTGCTGCGCCACAAACTATTTATGTCTCAGCGACACCGGGTAATTATGAATTAGAGAAATCCGGTCATGAGGTCATTGAGCAAGTCGTCAGGCCAACAGGGTTACTTGATCCAATCATTGAAGTTCGTCCAGTAACAACACAAGTTGATGATTTACTGTCTGAGATTCGTCTTCGTGTGGAAAAACAGGAACGTGTTTTAGTGACCACATTGACTAAACGTATGGCCGAAGATTTAACGGAATATCTCGAAGAGCATGGAGAACGTGTTCGTTATCTTCACTCTGACATTGATACCGTCGAACGTGTGGAGATCATCCGTGATTTACGCTTGGGTGAGTTCGATGTGCTGGTGGGAATTAACTTGCTGAGGGAAGGTCTGGATATGCCAGAGGTTTCTCTAGTTGCGATCCTCGATGCCGATAAAGAAGGGTTCTTACGTTCCGAACGTTCATTAATCCAAACCATTGGTCGTGCTGCACGTAACTTGAATGGTAAAGCCATTCTCTATGGAGATAGAATTACCAATTCAATGGCAAAAGCGATTGCGGAAACAGAGCGCCGCCGTGCAAAACAGATTGAGTATAACGAAGCCCATGGTATTACCCCTCAAGGGCTGAAGAAGAAAGTCGGCGATATTCTGCAAATCGGTCATAAAGTCGGGGGCAAAGGTAAAGGGCGCGGCAAAGGGAGTAACAAAGAGGATCTGGCGCTTAATATTCAGTCAATGTCGACCAAAGAGTTGGAACAGCGTATTTCACAACTTGAAGCTCAAATGTACAAGCATGCTCAAGATCTTGAATTCGAAGCCGCGGCTCGAGTTCGTGATGAATTACAAACGCTACGTAATCAATTTATTGCGAATTCGTAATATACGATAGCTCATAAAAAAATATCAATATACCAAATTGCCCTTTAGCAGTTTAACTGCGTATTGAAGGGCTTTTTAATTAATAGGATAAGTTAATAATTCTATTTATAACAATCGGTTATATTGTCAAGGTGTTGTCGTGAATTAGGATTAACTTTTTCACAGTCCCATAAATATATTGGTTAGTATCTTGCTCATCGGTAGCTTTGGATGACATAGGATATGGCAAATAATCTCAGTTCTACACCTCATGATTCAGCATTTAAAGGTTTTATGACCAAGCTGGATAATGCTCGGGACTTTTTTGATATTTATCTTCCTAGTCGTATTAAACGGCTATGTTATTTTGATACCTTATCATTGACCAGTGCTTCGTTTGTGGACAAAACCCTACGTTCGCGTTTATCGGATATGCTCTATTCGGTTGAAACTGAGCGAGGGGAAGGCTATTTGTACTTGCTAGTTGAACACCAATCTACCCCAGATAAGTTAATGGGTTGGCGTTTAATGCATTATGCATTTTCCGCGATGAATCAGCATTTACAGCAGGGTAATAAGACGTTACCACTGGTGGTGCCTATTCTGTTTTATCATGGAAAGCAATCACCGTATCCATATTCTCAGTCTTGGACCGATTGTTTCCAATGGTCAGATTTAGCCTATGACTTGTATTGTAATCCACTGCCCTTGGTGGATATCACTGTCGTTAATGACGATGAGATTGTGAATCATCGTAAAATTGCGGCGATGGAGTTGGTTTTAAAACATTCATCACAACGGGATAACCTTTTAGCTTTATCGGAACGTTTAACTCAGGTATTCAATAACAATCAAAATCATCAAGATGATGTCATTTTAGTTATAAATTACCTCTTTAGCGTTATGGACACCCCAACTTATACTCATATAGTAAAAACGTTGGTTAACCAAACTGGTGAACATCAGGAGATTGTAATGAATATTGCGCAGCGTTTAAGAAATGAAGGCATAGAAAAAGGTAGAGAAGAAGAACGGATTATTGCAAGGAAACAAATGAGGTTAAACCTACAAAAACAAGTGGTAACGAGTTTGAAATTAGGTTTAAGCATTGATGTTATCAGCCAAATAACAGGGTTATCACTTGCTGAAATTCAAGCACTTTGCTAGTTATCGAACTCATTGTCTTTCCCCTTATACAAATAGTGGAATTGGAATGACGTATCAACATCACAATGAAAAAGGCTGAGTTTAGCGAAAATACTAAACCCAGCCTTTTCGTAATCTAAGGTATTAAATTGATAACTACCTTATCAGAATTAAGCGTTAGCTAGCTTACCTTGTGCTAATACAGTTTGGCGATTGCGCTCTAACTCTAATGCACCGAAGTGAGACAGTACACAGAAGATAATGCAGCAAACAATCCCACCAAGCAGTAGATAGAAACCTGCATGCCAGCCCATACGGTCAACAACGAAGCCAAACAAACTTGTTCCTAACGTTGCTCCAAGGATATAGCTCATAAATCCACGTAGACCTACCGCCGAACCTACCGCAAAACTAGGAACGATTTCCATGGTTTGTACTGATGCTAGGAATTGAGGAACATAAATTAAACAACCGACAACAGCGGCGAAGAAGGTCACCATTGCCAGAGACTGGCTCTGCCAGTAACCGATCAGACAGAAGAAAATCAGCGTCATACAAACGATCGCTAATGGCATTCTACGGCCTTTAAATAATTTATCAGTCAACCAGCCCGCTAATAGCGTTGATGGGATTGCTGCCCATTCGAAGAACAGAAACGCGACACTCATCTGATCTTTAGAGAAGTTTTTCTCTGTTAATAAATAGATAGGCAGCCAACTGATAACACCAAAGCGCACCATATAAACGAACACGTCAACAAATGAGATATACCAAGCATTTTTGTTTTTCAGTACATAAGTACAGAAAATTTGGAATGCGGTCATATTTTCTGGAGATTGTTCTTTCTGAGCTGAAGTCAAAATTACCTTTTCTTCTGGCATCATTTGATCCAGTGCAGGCAAACCTTCTTGTTTTGGAGAACCTTTACCAAGAACTAACACAACTCCAGCGAATAAAATCGCAACACAAGCAGGAACCATATAGCTCGCACTTTGCCAATGTTCTGTTCCCAGAACAGCAAATGCCGCCCCAACGATAGGTGCAACAATACCGCCGCCCACGTTATGAGATATATTCCAGAATGCGCCGATACGACCACGTTCACGACGTGGGAACCAGTTCGCAATCGTAATAAATGAAGGACCAACTCCCATACCTTGGAACAGACCGTTTAGTACGACAAAACCAACGAACAGCCAAAACGCATTACTGAAGCCCATCCCAAAGTTAACCACTGCGCATAAAATTAGACCAAAGGCCATAAATGCTTTTGGACTTGCCTTATCTGCAAGGCTACTCATGATCCCTTTACTAATACCATAAGCGATTAGCATACAGCTGGTTAATAAACCAATTTGAGTGGTGCTTAAATCTAAGTTTTCTTTTAGATATGGCGTTGATAGTGTGAAGTTATTACGCACAATATAGTAAGCCAAATAACCTAAAAAAACGCTCAGTAGTGCTTGAACGCGGTAACGCTTATAGGTTGCGGAGACTTGTTCCGTTGGAACTTGTTTTTTTGCCATGGCAGGTCGTAGAAATGACAGCATAGATTCACCTGTAAAATAGAGATAAAAAGAGAAAATTGCTCAATATATTTGTCGTTTTATTTCTGACAGGCTCATCATGTTCTTGTTGAAAAAATATCGCAATATTAATGGTTTGAGTCAAAACTGACTCAATTTAATATAGGTGTGGGTCAAATTGACTCATCTGAAAAAGAGGTCGGATGGATTTCAAAAAATGAGTAACTAATGGTTGATTTAATCACGCAACAATGAGAATAAAGCGGGTGACGTCAGTCATATTGGCAGAAAAGCGAAAAGGGTAAGATTTGCCTCAAATGCACTTTTACACAAAATCTAACTATTGTTGCTTTCTTTGATATTAATCACATCTACCTGTGGGATGAACACTCTAATGAGATCAATAAAGCTATTTCGCCCGCTGATGGCGCTCGTTATTTCACTTTCAGCTATGACGAGTTTGGCTAAAAGTGATGAGCTAGTGATTGCAACGACATTTTCTCCAGAAGCGACACTGGCAATAGTGAATAGTTGGAATGCACGCCCTGATGCGGTACCTATCCGTACGATTAATCGCACGAGTGCTTCATTAGAACGATTGCTGGATACCGAAGCTTTGGAGAATGTAGATTTAGTGCTGACGTCATCACCTATGCTGATGCGGCATTTACAGCAACATAATCGATTAGGGATGCTGGAAGGGATCCCAGAGTATTCTCAGCGGTTAACACCAACAATATTGACCGATTCTGTCGCTGCGGTGGCATTTTCTGGCTATGGTATTTTAGCTAACCGTAAGTGGATGGAACAGAGTCAGTTAGCTATTCCTAAAACATGGGATGACCTTACGGATAGCCAATATCAAGGAATGCTATTGATCAGCAGCCCATCCCGCTCGGATACTTATCATTTGATGATTGAGTCATTATTACAGCAGCGCGGCTGGGATGAAGGCTGGCGAATTTTACTGAGTATGTCGGGAAATTTAGCGACGGTTTCATCTCGTAGTTTTGGGGTAGCAGATAAAATCAAAGCAGGGCTTGGTGGAGCAGCACCAATCATTGATAACTATGCCAATATTTTACTCGCGGATCCTGAATTGGAATTTCACTATCTTCCTGATTCAGCGACATCCCCAACGTTTATTGCCATCACTCGATATAGCTTAGCCCCAGAAAAAGCACGACAATTTATTGATTTTTTACTTAGTGAACAGGGGCAGCAAATTTTTGCAGAGAGTAGTACAGGAAAATACCCAGTGACTCCACTGGTGGAAAATAGCCCGCGCAAAGATCAGCAGAGCCAGCTATTAAATTCACCAAAGCCGTTGGATGTCCAATTGGTATTGAAGCGCCAACGTTTAGTCCAGCAGTTGTTTGACGCTGCGATTACATTCCGCCTCACAGAGTCAAAAGATGCATGGCGGGCGGTTTATATGGCGGAAGCAAAATTAAAACGTCAATTACCTGAGGTTCGAAGGTTACTCACGGCAATGCCGGTGAGTGCGAAAGAGAGTGAAGACCCTGCATATTATTCACGCTTTGAAGATAACCGCAAAGCGGAAGAAGAATATATGCGTTGGCAACGTTTTTTCCAAGAACAGCAGCGTAAAGCGATTAATGCATTGGAAGCTATCAAATGAAAACGGCACTCATCAATTTAATTGGTCGTTTTAGCATTACCGCAATTTTACGCGGGGCTTTTATTGCCGGAACCATCATGACTCTAATTGTTAGCTGCGTCAGCCTATACGCATGGCAGGAGCAGAATAAACAAATTCGTTACGCCCTTGGGGATTATTTCCCAAGGATGCAGGCATCATTTCTGATTGAAGGACAGTTAAACACCTTAGTGAATGAGTTGAATGAGTTTTTAAAAGCGCCGAATACCTCAACCCGCTTGCAATTACGCAACCAAATTACCGCACATTTAGCGCAGATCGAGACATTTAATCAGAAGTTAACAGGGCAAGATCACCAGCAAATCGCCCTGATTGTGACTCAGAGCCAAGATTTACTGCATCGTCTGGATAGGGCGCTATACGCTCTATTTTTAGCGAGAGAAAAGGTGAATACGCTCTCTTCGCGCATCAATTGGCTGCATGATGACTTCAATACTGAATTGAACTCATTATCTCAAGATATTAGCCTACAACAGGGTTCATTGTTGGATAAGATTGAACAAGATCCTCGCCAAGCAAAAGGGTTACAAAGCCGCCTGCGTAATGTGCAAGGGGAGCTGCAATTGATCTACACATTGGCGCGTCTAGAAGAGCAAATCACCAATGCTCTTACCGGGCGTTTAAATGATATTCAAGGGGAGCTAGCTCATGAAGAACCCGTGGATGTCGGGGGATATGCTCGTTACCTGCAATATTTGAAATCCAATTTACAGGCGAATGAGCCAGCATTTAATTTATATCCTAGTTCGGTGACGTTACGTCAAACTATCGATGAATTATTAGATATCGGGTTATCCGATAGCCAGATGTTGGGCGTATTGCAAAATTATCAAACAGCGCAAGCTGAATTAAATGTCGTGACGGCAGAAAAAGACCGAATTCTTGCAGACTTTCGTTCCCAACTCGATTTACAGCTGGGCAGTAGCCATTTGCAATTACAGACTTTAAACCATCGACTAGCCAAAATTATGTCATGGAGTGGGACGACGATTATCATTACCGCAGGTTTAGCCTTATTGTTGGCATTATTATTGAATGTACTCTTTATTCGCCCAAGGCTAGTTAAGCGTTTTACGGCATTAAACCAAGCGGTTGCGAGGATCAGTATCGGTGATCTTACCACGACAATCCCAGTAGAAGGGCGTGATGAATTAGGACGAATTGCGATGCTGCTACAACGCAGTATTGACCAGATTAACCAGCAAAAAAGACAGCTTGAACAGGAAATCACGGATCGTAAGGCAATAGAAGAAAATTTACGCACTATGCAGAATGAGTTGATTCAAACCGCTAAATTAGCGGTTGTTGGCCAGACAATGACCACGTTAGCGCACGAAATTAACCAGCCACTGAATGCACTTTCCATGCATTTATTTATGGCGAAAAAAGCGCTACCAGAGCATGAGTGTGACACGGCCTTAACCGCATTAAATAAATCCGAAAAATTAGTGAAGCGCATGGATGGTATTATTCGCTCTTTACGCCAATTTGCCCGTAAACGGGATAATAATGAGCAATTACAACCAATTTGCTTGCGACAGTGTATTCAAGGTGCATGGGATGTATTGCTACTGCAACATAAAACTCGCAAGGTTGCGCTGCATTATCCAGAGGTGCTACCTAATGTTTTTGGGGATGAAATAGGCATTCAGCAAGTGTTGGTGAATTTGTTGGCAAATGCTTTAGATGCAAGTCCGACAGAAGCAGAAATTACCATTGATCACAGTGAAAACGGTAATATTCTCGAATTAACAATCAGTGATAATGGAAAGGGATGGCCACTGCATTTGGCTGATACGCTAATGAAGCCATTCACAACAAGTAAAGAGATTGGGTTGGGGGTTGGACTCTCGATTAGCCAATCTATCATGCAGCAAATTGGTGGTGAACTGCGTATTGCATCCACGCTTGCAGGTCATGGATGTGTGATTTTAGATTTTAAAAAGGTACCGCAAAATGCTTGATGACAGTTATGACATACTCCTCATTGATGATGATAAAGATGTATTAGAAGCTTATTGTCTATTGCTGACTCAAGCAGGATACCGAGTATATGAATGCGATAACCCATTAATAGCTAAAGAATTAGTGCATCGAGATTGGTGTGGCATCGTATTAAGTGATGTTTGTATGCCGGAATGTTCAGGTATTGAGCTGATGGCGCTTTTCTTAGAAAAGGATAAACATTTACCCGTGGTGTTAATTACCGGTCATGGGGATGTCCCGATGGCGGTGGAAGCCGTGAAAATGGGGGCTTGGGATTTTTTACAAAAACCAATTAACCCTGAATACCTACTGACTCAAGTTGAAAAAGCCTTGGCAGCCCGTAAGCAGCGGGTGTTACAGCGCCGCTGGGGTAAAAACCAATTAATGCTTAATTTTGTTGGATTAAGTGAGTGGTCCCAGCAGGTAAGAACACAATTGCAAGGGCTTTCTGAAACCTTGGTTGCGGTTTTTTTACAAGGGGAATTAGGGAGTGGGCGTACTTATTTAGCCCGTTATCTTCACCAAATTAGTACAAATCAGCAATCGCCATTGGTGATAAAAACCTTACTAAATGAGCAGGAAGTTCCCGTCGAAACGTGGGTTCACGAAGTGGGAGCGGGTACTTTGGTGATCAAGAATATTGAGTTATTACCGACGTCTCAGCAGCGCTATTTAGTTCAACATTTGCAGCAAGACCATCGGGGATTTCGTCTTATTGGCATTTCGGATCATCCATTGATAGCATTGACTAAGCAGCAACAGATTATCGCCGAGTTGTATTATTATTTCTCGTTAACTCAGGTCACTTGCCTACCACTGGCTCAGCGTAAGGCCGATATTTCCCCACTGTTTCATCACTATCTTGAGCTAGCGTGTACTCGCTTAAATCAGCCATTACCTTCACTGGATGACTCATTTTTGAAAAAGCTCAGCCGCCGCCATTGGCCGGGGAATGTAACTGAATTAGCCAATGCCGCTGAGCTATATGCGGTGGGGATTATGCCTATGGGGGAAACGGCAAACCCTCTGCTAGCACCAGTGGCTCCAACGGCACTGGATCAGCAAATTGAAAACTATGAGCGACAAATTATTACAGAGGCATTAAACATCCACCAAGGGCGGATTAATGATGTTTCTGAGTACTTGCAAATGCCACGTAAAAAGCTCTATTTACGGATGAAAAAGTATGGTTTGGATAAGCACCATTATCGGACTTAGAGGCAGGTATTAAGGAGTCAGTTACAGGAAGGCTGTAACTGACCAAAATAAAATTATTAAAGCAGTGGGATGGTATCTTCGATCGCTTGTAGAAGTAATTTTCTATCATGGCGATAGGGAACATCGTCCGCTTCCAAAACGCGCTGCACGATTTTACGCTCAAGACGAAGCTGACTAACATCTGTGCGGGGCCCAACAATCAGTGCATCAATTTTTTTACGTCCAATATGCTTTTCCATCATTACCAATTTTTCTGCTAATGAAAGATTGGCTGCGGAAGTGCTGAGTTCTTTTCCTAGATTACCGATATAAACCATAGGCGCGCGACTTTCTCTCAAGGCATCGGCAATATCATCGAGTAATAATAAAGGCATCAAGCTGGTAAAAAAGCTGCCGGGTCCGATCAAAATTAAGTCTGAGCGGTGAATAGCTTCAAGGGCTTCTGTTGTTGCTTTTACAGGAGGATACAAACGCAGTTCTTGGGGTAATACCTTCAAGGCATCTACATTTACTTCCCCGTAAACTTCGTTCCCCATATCATCAATCGCCATTAAATCTACAGGTGATTCAGACATTGGGATCAATTGAGCATCAACTTTGAGCATATTGCGGATGAGGTTGATGGCTTCCAAAGGACGTACACTGAGGTGATCCAATGATTTCAACATCAGGTTGCCTAGGTTATGCCCGGATAACTCCCCGGTACCTGCAAAACGATACTCAAACATTTTAGAGGCAATAGACGGTTCTGTGATCAACTGGTTGAGGCAGTTACGCATATCACCCCAAGCAATTCCCCCTTCTGAGCGGCGAATACGACCAGTTGAACCACCATTATCTGTAGTGGTGACAATTCCAGTTAAACGGGAGCCTAAAGATGAAAGTGAAGACATCACACGACCCAGCCCATGTCCGCCCCCAAGAGCGACAACATGCCTAAGACCTGTCAGACTGCTGTTCGGCATAGTGTTCCTATATCAGTAATCATGTTTCTAGAGTTATATCTAAAACAAATTTGGCGCTAATCTATCATAAAACCGCATTTGAAGTTCACTTACCGTGATAAAAAACAATAAAAAAGAAACTTTTGGATTTTTCAGATGTTTGCACCAAAAATACAGGTTGCTAGTTCCCATTTGATGTTAATAACTATAATATGTAAATAATTCTCATTTACATTATTGGTGTTATGGCTTGATATGTCAGATTCAGAGTTACAATGCCTGTTTGCTCGTCACTCTTCCTCACTATGTCGTTATCTTAATGGTTATCTGAAAGACTATAATTTAAGTATGGATATCATGCAGGAAAGCTTTGTGCGTATGGCGGAGTTAATGAAACATTCCCCCATTCAGGATGTGGATGCCTATCTTTATAGAACCGCTAAAAACTTGATGATTGACTATTTTCGTCAGCAGAAACGACACTCAGCCACCGCCATCAGTGAGGTGCAATGGGAGTCCGTGCCCTCTAAAACGAAAAGCCTTGAAGCTCAGACAATTCGAGAGCAACAAATTCAGCAAATACAAAATATTATAGGGACATTACCCCTGCGAACTCAGGAAATTTTCCGGCTACACCGCGAAGATGGAATGACCCAAAATGAAGTGGCAGAAACGTTAAATATTTCGTTAAGTACCGTTGAAAAACATTTAGCCAATGCGTTAGCTATGCTCATCCATAAATGGAGAGATTAATGGAGAGTCAATATTCAAATAAACCTTCTGAAATTGAGGAAGTCGCCGCTTTCTGGGTTATCAAAACGACTCAAAAAAACTTAACCTCCCAAGAGGAGCATGAGTTTCAACAATGGGTTACGACATCAGAACAACATCGGAACGCCTATTTTAAAGCTCGGCAACTGTGGGGATTAACCTCTGGGATCGCATTATCCGTTCAAAAGGGATCAAGCCGAAAAACAGGCAATATAAAATTTGCTCCCCGTTGGATTGCGATGGCATCAGCCTTAATTTTAAGTGTGTTCTCATTCGCGATTTGGTCATTTTTAAGCCAAGAGTCTGTAGATTATCAGGCTAAAAATGGTGAAATTTTACACATTATATTACCCGATGGTAGCCAAGTTGATTTAGACAGTGGAGCTGCGATAACGCTCGAATTTAATGAGGGTTATCGGCAAGTTAATTTACATTCTGGTCGAGCCTACTTTTCAGCGGCACCTATTTCAACTCAAGAGCCACGACCTTTTCGGGTTAAAGCAAACAATGGAACAGTTCAAGCCTTGGGAACGGAATTTGAGATTGACACCCAAGAGAAGCAGGTCAATGTTGCTGTCTATGAACATCAGGTACAAATAACCTTGTTGTCTGGGGAGACTCAGCGGGTCATAGCGGGGGATCAGGCATCTTATCAGCAGCATATATCACCAATGGTACCTGCTAACATTCAGCATGGAGTTTCGTGGAGAAAAGGGCTGATTATTTTCCAGCAAAGCAGTGTTGATCATGTTATCCATGAACTGAGCCGGTATAGAGAAAAACCTATAATTTTATTGGGCAATCCACCCCAAGCCATGATTAGTGGCGTTTTCCAGATAGATTCTGTCGAAAATGCGTTATTAACTGTCACCAGTTCGAAAGGGTTATCAGTCTCTGAATTACCTTTTTTCACTCTAGTTTATTGATATTAAATGTTTTGGTTATTTTGATAACAAATTATTAAAAATTTATTTACGGGTTTTATGTTATTTGTCGTCTTAATCTAAGTGATTATGATTTTCATTACCATTATCATTTTTAGGATGAGAAATGACAAATAAAAAGTTCGATTATAAAAAAGCAGTACTGGGGATTCACCTTGCATTAATGGCGCTACCCGCCATCTCTTTTTCTAACTATGCGCACGCAGATAAATTGAGCCAGACAGCTTCACTTTCTATTCCTGCTCAACCTCTTGATTCAGCACTGCTCCAATTTGCCCAACAAGCTAATATGGAGATTTTTATTGATAGCCAAGAGATTAATGGACTGAACAGTCAAAAAATACAGGGCAATATGTCAATTCAAAAAGGGCTGAACCAATTGATTGGCGCTAATCCTATTCTGTATCAAATTGATGGAAACCGAATCTCGATTCAACGAATTAATAAAGCAGCTGATGATAATTCGGTCATTGTATTGGATAAAATTACGGTCACGGCAGCACCTCATCAACAAGGTGATTGGGTTTATAGCACTCCATCGTCCGTCAGTGTGATCAGTAAAAAACAGATTGAAGATAAACCTCCAAAACATATCGCTGATTTGCTGGAGTTAACAACTGGGGTCTATTCTAGCGTGAGTCAGCAAGATCCCTCACTGTCTGTCAATATTCGTGGGATCCAAGATTATGGACGGGTCAATATGAATATTGATGGGATGCGCCAAAATTTCCAAAAAAGTGGTCATGGGCAGCGTAATGGCACCATGTATATCGATTCAGAACTTCTTTCTGGGGTTGAGATTCAAAAGGGAAATAGCAGCGGAATGGGGAGTGGGGGCACATTAGGTGGCGTCGCAACATTCAACACGGTTAGTGCATCCGATTTTTTATCTAAAGATAAAACATTTGGCGGGAAGATCCATGCGAGTACGGGAACAAATAATACCCATTTTATTGGCAGTACCGCGTTAGCATTGGGAAATGAGCAGGCGGATCTCTTATTTGCTGCTAGTGAACGTCGATTAGGTGACTATAAACCGGGTGTGCATGGGGATATTGGCGATATTCGGATCAATAATGAAACTGGGCATTATGACCAACTCGTTCATGACCTAAAGCATAGCCGTATTACGGACAGTAATTATCAAATGACGTCCTATTTGGCAAAAGCAGGTTGGAATTTTGGTGACTCGCAGCGTCTACAACTCAATTACCTTGAAACCAAAGTTGCGACACCAAATGCAGGCACACTCACCAATCTATCAGGAACATGGCCGTATAAATTGGGCTGGAAAAGTAGTGGGTTTAGTGATGTGACGACAAAAAATTACGCGCTGGATTATAGCCAATATAGCGAAAGCCCATGGAGTGTTGAATTAAAAGGAAAAGTGTATTTCGTTGATACCAATGACGACACCCAAACCTACTCAACCAGTAAAGTTTTTAACAATGGTTATCAAATGAATACCCGTGTGAAAACGCTAGGATTACAGTTAGAAAATCACTCAGAAATTGAATTTAATTATAACCATGTTTTAAAAGCACACTATGGATTAGAAGCTTTTCAGGATAAGGCCAGCAGTGATTCCACCAAAGTGTCTGCAAATGGGGTGACACCAGACGGTAAGCGTTCCTTAAGTTCGCTATTTGCCACATTAACCTATGAACATGATGATTGGCTCACTCTAGAAGGTGGGCTGCGTTATGATTATTATCAGTTAAAAGGGCAGACCAGTATGCGCTATCGAGTCTTTCCTTATACGAAAGACAACCCATGTAAAGCATCAAGCCTGCGTAATTGTAAAAGTGTTGAAGTTAATCGCGTCTGGGATGTGGATGATGCCCAAGGGGAATTTTCACCCAACATCAAGTTAGCGATTCGGCCTAATGTCGAATGGTTGGAACTGTATTCAAGCTATGGGCGCTCTTGGCGTCCACCGGCTATCACCGAAACATTAACGTCGGGAAGTGCGCACAGCTCATCCACTCAATTCCCCAATCCTTATCTAAAACCTGAAAGATCGAATTCTTGGGAGGTTGGAGCCAATGTTAACTATCCAAATTTAGTGCTTGAAGAGGACCGATTATTAGCCAAAGTTGCCTATTTTGATACGCGGGTTGATAACTATATCAATCTCGCGATTAACCGAACAAAACCGGGAATGGTGAGTCCGAGTATTGGTAATGCGGCGTACAGCAATAACCTTGTAGCGACCCGTTTTAGGGGCTTTGAGTACCAAGTTAATTATGATGCGGGCTTTGCTTACGCAGATTTAACGTTCACTCATATGATCGGCAAAAATGAATTTTGTGCTCGCCGTGCTTGGTTAGGGGGTGTTCAGACATTTACTAAAGAAAATCGCCCAGGAAATTGGTACGCAGAAGATGATGTTCAACAAAATGATCATGTGAATTGTGATGGCGCAGCAGTGTTTAGTAGCGCTGCAAATTTACCGGGTGATAGAGGTTCCTTCACATTAGGTGGTCGCGCCTTTAATCGGAAACTTGATGGCGGAATGATTATTCGCTTTACACCGGGATTCCAAGACCATTCAGCACAAAGTAATCAGCCCTATTTGGCTGACTGGCCTAAATACACATTGGTGGATCTGTATGCGAGTTACGCGTTAACCGATGATTTAATTATTCGGGGGAATGTCGAAAACTTAACCAATAGGGCTTATGTTGTGAGCTACGGCGAAAGTCTTTCCAATACGTTAGGGCGTGGAAGAACGATTAGCGGTGGCATTGAATATCGTTTTTAATGCTGATATCAAGGTATGGGGAATTTCTCCATACCGATTTAGGAATGATAATTTGGTGAGTATGATTTATTAAATTAAATGTTATCAGGCACTAATCATTTTTGAACTCGCTGGAAATCAATTCATCCCGTACCTTTCTTTCTGCCATTTAACTTCATTTTTTATCTTACTTTTGGAGTCTATCGGGATTTTGATAACTCAATGTACTGTATTGATGTGACTGAAATTTGGTTCTATACAAAAGTGATCTACAACAAACAATGTGCATTGAATTAACGTTACTTTGACAGCAATTTGACACTTAATTCCCTATCATTCCAGAGAAGATAATAGAAAATTATCCATAATAATAAGGACTTCTGAGACTCCGGTTTATAAAACGCAAATCGTTGTATAATAAGGTATATATCGTATTCGAGTTCGCTTTTTACTTTGCAATAGGCTAAAATCCTTACAGAAAATAAGTGAACCTAGTGACTATGATGTTTTTAACCATTTAAATTCAATTTAGTTACCCGGCTCCTGTAAAACTCCTAGCCTTTGCATCTAAGTTCAGCCACTGAATATGATGTTCAGGCCGTGACCTCAGAGTCGCCAGGGTGCAAGATAGAAATGTCTGCATCTCCCGTATTTGGAAAGGTGTGAATATGCAGCAACTTGTCGATCAATTTGACCGAAAATTTTACTATCTTCGTTTATCTATCACCGATGTATGCAACTTCCGTTGCACATATTGCCTACCTGATGGTTATAAACCGAGTGGCCGCCACGAATTTTTAACGCTGGATGAAATCCGTCGAGTAAGCCGTGCTTTTGCCGATTTAGGCACAGAAAAGGTACGTATTACGGGTGGTGAGCCGACAATGCGGAAAGATTTCAGTGATATCATTGCGGCTATTCGCGAAAACCAATCGATTAAGAAAATCGCGGTTACCACCAATGGCTACCGTATGGCGCGTGATATACAAACATGGCGCGATGCCGGACTGAACGCGGTGAATGTCAGCGTCGACAGTCTCGATCCTCGTCAATTTGCAGCGATCACTGGGCAAGATAAATTTTTTCAGGTTATGCAAGGCATTGATGCGGCCTTCGAGGCTGGCTTTGAAAAAGTCAAAGTCAATGCAGTCTTGATGAAGAATGTCAACGATGTTGCCCTAAAATCCTTCCTCAATTGGATCAAGCATCGTCCAATTCAATTGCGTTTTATTGAGCTCATGGAAACAGGAGAAGGCAGCAGCCTATTCCAGCGTTACCATGTGTCTGGTGAAACCGTGCGTGACCGCCTGATTGCTGAAGGCTGGTACATGCTTCCTCGTTCTCGCAGTGATGGTCCAGCCCAAGTATTTAGTCACCCTGACTATCAAGGTGAAATTGGGTTGATCATGCCGTATGAAAAAGATTTTTGCCAAAGTTGTAACCGATTAAGAGTCTCTTCTTTGGGAAATCTACATTTGTGTCTGTTTGGTGAAAATGGCATTCCACTACGTGATCTACTGGGCGATGATAATCAAAACGAAGCACTGAAAGCCCGTCTTCAAAGTGGTTTGCGTTCTAAACGTGAGACGCATTTTCTTCATCAAGGCGACAGCGGGATCACCCCAAATTTATCCGTTATCGGCGGCTAATAATTTTTTGATATTCAGGAGATATGATGTCCCAACTGACTCACCTTAATGCGTCGGGCGAGGCGCATATGGTTGATGTTTCTGCTAAAGCGGAAACTATCCGCGAAGCCCGTGCAGAAGCTTACATTACCATGAACCCAGAAACCTTAGCGATGATTGTCGATGGTAGCCACCATAAAGGGGATGTATTTGCGACGGCGCGTATTGCAGGTATCCAAGCCGCCAAAAATACGTGGCAGCTGATCCCGTTGTGCCATCCACTGCTATTGACCAAAGTGGAAGTGACGTTAGAGGCAGAACAAGCACATAACCGTGTACGCATCGAAACTTGCTGCCGCTTAACGGGAAAAACTGGTGTCGAAATGGAAGCGTTAACGGCGGCATCAGTGGCTGCATTAACTATCTATGACATGTGTAAAGCCATCCAAAAAGATATGGTCATTGGTCCGGTACGTCTATTAGAAAAGTCTGGCGGTAAGTCTGGACATTTTAAGGTGGAATAATGATTACTGTATTATTTTTTGCTCAAGTACGTGAGTTAGTTGGTACGGATCGTTTAGAACTGGAAGCGGAGTACCCGACAGTCGAGGCTTTACGTCATGCATTAACACAAAAAGGTGACCGCTGGGCATTAGCTTTAGAAGATGGAAAATTATTGTCAGCAGTGAATCAATCGTTTGTTTCTGGCGAACATCCATTGACCTCGGGTGATGAAGTGGCATTTTTCCCGCCGGTAACCGGAGGCTAAACATGGAACAGACCCACATTGCGGTACAGACTGAGAATTTCAGCGTTGGTGAGCAATATCAATGGTTAGCCGAATGCGACAGTGATGGCGCGGTAGTCACCTTTACCGGAAAAGTACGTAATCATAATCTGGGTGACAGCGTTGCAGCATTAACCTTGGAGCACTATCCGGGAATGACTGAAAAAGCATTAGCCGATATTGTGGCTCAGTCTAGATCCCGTTGGCCGTTACAGCGGGTGAGTGTGATCCACCGTGTGGGAACACTACAGCCAGGCGACGAAATTGTGTTTGTTGGGGTGACCAGTGCCCATCGTGACGCAGCATTTCAAGCCGCTGAATTTATTATGGATTACTTGAAGACTAAAGCACCGTTCTGGAAAAAAGAGACGTTACCGGATAATGAACGTTGGGTTGATGCCAAACAGAGTGATGAGGAATCGGCAAACCGCTGGTAGTCTCAAGGAGTTAGGCGAAAAATGCGAATAAGCCGAATGGTAATGTCAAAATATTGTGATAGACTTTGGATAAATTTGTCCGATCACAGTATGGATTACTTTAATGGTGGTTTTGCTGGGTCGATTTTTCTTACAATGGAAGGGTAACCATCATGGGTCAATTTGATCAGCGTAATGATTCTCTTGTCCAGAATGCCAGTACTGGCGTTCAGGCATTTATGTCGCAAGTATACGGCTGGATGACAGTCGGATTATTGCTGACGGCTTTTGTTGCTTGGTATTCTTTAAGCAGCGGTTTATTTGTCACTATCGCAACTAACAAAGTGCTATTTTTCGGAATGATCATTGCTGAACTTGGTTTAGTCATGGGTCTGTCATTCTTACTGCCGAAAATGAGCGGTGCCATTGCAACGGGTATGTTTATGCTGTACGCGTTGCTGACTGGCTTAACCATCTCCGTGATCCTCGCGGTATATACGGGTGAGTCAGTTGTCGGAACCTTCATTATTACTGCGGTTATGTTCGGTGCATTAAGTTTCTACGGCTACACTACCAAACGCAGCTTAACAGGTATGGGTAACTTCCTGTTTATGGCGCTGATTGGTTTGGTTGTCGCTTCGCTGGTTAATATCTGGCTGCAAAGCTCAATGATGTACTGGGTAATTACTTACGGTGGCGTTTTACTGTTTGCTGCTCTGACTGCGTATGATACTCAAAAGCTGAAAGAAATGGGCGAGCAAATCAACCAAGATGACAGAGAGAATATGCGTAAATACTCAATTATGGGTGCGTTATCTCTGTATTTAGACTTCATCAACCTGTTCCTGATGTTACTGCGTATCTTCGGTGACCGTCGCTAGTCTTTGAGTTAAGTAGGCTGAATACATCCGTATTACGCCGTCTTTTTTACCTAAATCCCTCGTTTATTAGCGAGGGGTTTTTATTTTATATTTCCCTTCTTTTTCATCAACTTTCAAATAAATCCCTTTAGATTAACAAGCCCTAATCTTCATCAGATATTTATATTTTGGATTTGACTCAAATTATTTTCACTTTTGACAAATGTCATAGGGAAATGGTTTCTTTTCTACTATTTTATGCCTCTAAATGAAAATGATAACCATTACTATTATTGGGGTGAATATATGTCTTATCCATTAAAGCAGCATAAATTAGCTCATTGTACTGCTCTGATTTTGGGGTTGAGCCCGTTTACTTTCTCGATAGCAGCGCCAACGGAACAAGATACGCTGATTGTGAACTCGTCAATGGGACACAGTCGTTTAACACCCACAGAGCAACAGGAAAAAGAAAAACTTGAGAAAGTGGCGGGAGGGACCAATCTAGTCATGATTGAAAAAGACGCGCGTCTTGCCACATTACAAGATGCGTTAGATTACCAACCTGGATTGGTGATCCAAAACTTTTTTGGTGGTATTGATCAACCTCGGCTAAATATTCGCGGTTCAGGGGTACAAAGTGCGCCATTAGCTCGAGGCGTTTTATTGTTACAAGATGGCCTACCTGCAACAGATGCCGATGGTAGCTTCCATATCAGTACATTGGAAATGCGTGATGCAAGGATGGTGAGTGTGCGTCGTGGAGCGAATAGCTTAAATCCACAAAGTAATAGCCTTGGTGGCGAGCTGGATGTTTTGTCCTATACAGGGCGAAATGAGCAGGGGCGACTGCGCTATGAGTATGGATCTTATGGGCGAGAAGGACTACAAACTGCATTTGGGGGTGTTTCTGATGATGGATCACTTGATGCGCGGGTGAATTTCACTTATGACCACTTTGACGGCTACCGTAAACATTCTTCATCTCAACGAAAAACATTACGTAGCAATTTTGGCTATGTCACGGATAATTTTGAAAACCGCACATGGTTAAATTGGACGGATTTACGTTTTGATGTTGCAGGTCCTGTTTCTGAAGAGGTACTGAACAATAACCCAACAGATGTTTACCCAATGGTTTGGCTGCGAGAGCCTCATCGTAATGTAGAGCAGTTTCGAGTAGCCAACCGGTCTGACTGGCAAATCGGCAACCAAGCAATTGGCGCGGGAGTATGGCACATCCGTACTCATGACAATTTTACGACACCTGCATACTACCGGTTTAGTCATAGTCACAGTGAAGGATTGCAGTTCACTTATAATATAGAAACTGAGCCAGTGACTTATCGTACAGCTGTGGCGTGGGATCAAATGACGCTACAAACCGATTTAATGCAAAATCGAAAAGGCACACCAGCGGATAAGAAAAAAATAGGTAAATATGATGGGTATGCTGAAAACATATATGGCAGCGTAGGCGTTGATTTACATGTTACACCAACAGTGACCGTCAATTTTGATGTGAAAGCGACCCATGCTCGCCGTGATGTAGAGAAACGCCAAAGTTCCATATCATTAGACCAAAGTTGGACATTTTTGACCCCAAAAGCAGGCATTGTTTGGCGCCCAACGGAAAGCCAACGCTATTTTGCTAATATTAGTGCGAGTGAAGAACCCGCCACCTTTTGGGAAATTATTAATTCCAGTGATGGCAAATTGACTAAATTGTCACCACAAAAGGCCATTACTTATGAAATTGGCGGTGAAGGAGAGGTGACCGAAGGATTGAAATGGAATCTTGCTCTATATCGTAGCCAAATTAAAGATGAATACATTACAACCTATGATAGTGCTGGTACTGTCGTTGGTGTGTTTAATTATGCAGCTAAAACCCGTCATCAAGGATTTGAAGCTGGGCTTACAGGACGAATTGGCGCAGGTCCTGGGGATATTAACTACCGTGCATCTTGGACTTACAATGACTTCCGCTTTATGGGCGGGGAATATAACGGCAACTACATCGCGGGTATTCCTCGCAATATAGTGGCCGCCGAAGTGTTATATGAGCTAGGTGATTGGAGCTTCGGTCCTAATATTCATTGGGCGCCAACAGATATGGCTGTTGATCACCAAAACAACCTCGATATTCAAAAACGAAAACATTATGCAGTCTTAGGGCTAAAAGGCAGCTATAAGCCAACGAAACAATGGTCCGTTTACTTATCAATGGATAACTTAACGGATGAGCGTTATGCAACGACATCGGTGGCTAATCAAACCGTGACAGCCAAGGACAGCACATTATTCCCTGGTATGGGTTTTAATGTTAACGGCGGTGTCACTTTCAATTTCTAACAGATAATTAGCGCATTATTTCAATATAATGCGCTAACACTAAAAAGGACGCTGGGCAGAAATAGACAGTTGAGTGAGGTAATTTTCGTTATTAATTCGTACTGTATCTTTTTCGATATCAATAAACCCTTTTTGGCGCCAGCTGGAGACTAATCGACTCAAGGTTTCATAACGCATCCCCAATTTTGCTGCTAGTTGCCCTCGAGATAACGGTAAAATAATATTCGGTGTTAATTGCTTATTTTTTAAATCAAGAATGTAAGCTGCAAGCCGTTGTTCTGCTGAGCTCGATGTAAGCCAATCAATATGGTTAATGTTTTCATACAGTTTAGTGCTAAACCGCATAAGTAATTTTTCCATAATCTGTGGACAAGCATGACAGAGCTGCAAAATATCTCGTTTATCCAGTAGCAGTGAGTCCCCGTCTGTTTTTGCGCGTAAGCTCATTGGATAACGGTTATGTGGCATAAAAACGGCGGCAATTGCCACAATTTCCCCTCCTGTAAATAAACCAAAGATTTTTTCTTCACCTAAATAAGTGTGTCGATACACTTCCATCTGCCCATTGATAATTAAAGGGCAATACTTAAAGGTATCACCTTCATAGCCCACAATTTCGCCACTTTTAAATTGAATATAGCCACAATTTTCAAGTAATAACGCTAATTTTTGCTCTTCAATACCGGAAAATAATGGGCATTTTATAAGCGCTTCGATCGATTGAGTGTAGGGAAAAACATTTTTGACAAATGTCATAGGTCATCCTCTTCAGGCACCTTAGAATAGCTTGAGTATAAATGATAATCATACACATTATCAATTAAGTTATTGGCAGGGAGTTGAATAACCATATGATAAATAATGTTTTTAAAATAGCAGTAACATTTTCTATGTTCGGGTTAGTGGTTAATGCGAGTGCATCTCAAGCAGTTGATTTTACGGATATGTCCGGTGATAAAATTCATTTATCTGCCCCTGCAAAACGTATTGTTGTGATCCCCATTCCTGCGGCGTCAATGCTAGTGGGTATGGATGAAAGTAGTGAAAAATTAGTCGGTATGCACCCCTTTGCCAAAGTTGCAGCTCAGGAAGGAATGCTTGGAAAGATGTTTTCGCCTGTGTTACAGGTTAATTCGAATGTTGTTGGTAATAATTTCACACCGAATATTGAAGCATTGCTCAATGTTGAGCCTGATTTAGTATGGCAATGGGGGCATAGAGGCGACGATATTATTTCCCCGATGCGAGATGCGGGGCTGACTGTTGCAACACTCGGTTATGGGCAAGAAAGTTATACCCAAGAGTGGATCCGATTAATGGGACAAACTTTAGGGCATAACGAAAAAGCCAATGAAATGATCCTGTGGCGCCAACAAGTGGTGAACACGCTTTCCGCTACTACAGCGAAAATTCCTGAATCAGAGCAACCTAAAGTTCTTTATCTGTCTCACTTTAATCAAAGTATTCAAACGTTTGGTTCAACATCTCACAACAATGCCGATTTTGCATTAGCGGGAGGCGTGAGCTTAAACCGGGATTTAACTGGCCCAAGAACACTGAATATTGAGCAAATACTACTTTGGGATCCCGATATCATTTTACTCGGTAATTTTGAAGAAGGTTTATCCCCTGCGGATGTATATGGTAACCCAATGTTGAGTGACGTTACCGCAGTTAAAAATCAACGAGTTTATAAACTGCCGATTGGCGGGTTTATTTGGGATGCACCAAACCAAGAAACCCCATTGTACTGGCAATGGCTATCAATGGTGTTTCACCCTGAAACCACCAATATTCCTTTACGCGAAGAAATTCGTCAACGTTATCAGCAGCTTTATGGTTATCACGTCACGGAAGATCAAATCGATGGGATTTTACAGATTGAGCTAAATAAAAATAGCCTGCATTACCTTTCTCTGATGGGTAAGCCAAATGCGTAGTCCTTATATGCTCTGGATGACTTTTGGGATGTGTTTCCTTTTTATATTTTTGTTGGCGTTGAGTCTTGGGCGTTATCCGGTCTCATTTTCTTCTGTATTTCATATTCTCTATGATGCAATTTTAGGGAACGAAAGCGGGGGAAATTATAGCCGTACGGAACAAAATGTGGTGCTGAGCGTTCGATTACCACGAGTTTTGATTGCCGGTATTGCGGGGGCTGGTCTTGCCGTTGCGGGAGCCGCTTTACAAGGTATCTTCCGTAATCCTCTTGTCGGGCCGCAAATTATTGGTGTTTCTTCTGGCGCTGCGTTAGGCGGAGCTTTAGCTATTTTACTGTTTTCCTCACTATTGATAACTATCTCATTTGCTTTTATTGGTGGGTTGGTGGCGATTATGTTGGTTTTTTTATTAGGTATGAATCGCCAAGGAAGCCCGCTACTGATGTTGATCCTCGCAGGCGTCATTATCAATGCCTTTTTTGCTGCACTCATTTCATTGATTACCTATTTTGCAGACCCTAATAACACGCTGCAAACCATTGTTTTTTGGTTGATGGGGAGCTTTGCTAGCGCTTCTTATCTAAAGCTCATGATTGTACTGCCAGTTGTTTTGTTTTCGATATTGATTATTTTTGCTTTGCGCTTTCGTATTAATGTGCTGTCACTAGGAGAAGAAAATGCACAGGCTTTAGGCATGAAAATCAATCGAACGCGTTGGGCAGTGTTACTCAGTGTCACATTGATCACCAGCGCTACAGTCGCAGTATCTGGCACTATTGGGTGGGTAGGGTTAATTGTTCCCCATATTGCGCGAATTGTAGTAGGGCATGATCACCGTATTTTGTTGCCTGCCAGTGCTGTGATTGGTGGGATTTATATGATTGGTGTAGATACCTTTGCTCGGAGTATTACCAATGCAGAAATTCCACTCAGCGTCATCACGGCTTTAATTGGAGCGCCTATTTTTGCGATTTTAATTCATGCGCTTAATAAAAAGGTGGCTGATTTATGATTGACGTAAAACATCTCAATTTTTCGATAGGTCAGCGTCAGTTATTCACTGATTTAAGTTTCAATCAGCCTAAAGGGAGTATTGGGGCTATTTTGGGTCCCAATGGGAGAGGGAAAACCACTTTATTGCGGTTATTGTTGGGGTTACAAAAAGGCATGCAAGGTCAGGTATCTCTAAATGCTCCCG
This sequence comes from Providencia rustigianii DSM 4541, assembly GCF_000156395.1. Classification (GTDB taxonomy): domain Bacteria; phylum Pseudomonadota; class Gammaproteobacteria; order Enterobacterales; family Enterobacteriaceae; genus Providencia; species Providencia rustigianii. The sequence continues at coordinate 103,938 of NZ_GG703817.1, read as the reverse complement.
TTGCGTATGTGCCACAACTTACAGGCTCTTTGTTTCATTACTCTGTACGTACTATGGTGAGCCTAGGGCGTATTCGCCATCTACCTTGGTATGCTTCACCCAGTGAACGCGATAATCAAATTGTTGAGCAATGCTTGGATTATTTAGGTCTACGTCGTTTTGCCAGCCAACAATTTAATCGATTGAGTGGCGGTGAAAAGCAAATGGTCATGATAGCCAGGGCACTTGCCAGCGAACCTCAAATTTTAATTTTGGATGAGCCTACCTCTGCATTGGATTTAGCCAATCAAGATAATGTTCTTAGTACGTTACGTGATTTAGCCCAACACCGTGAAATGACCATTTTATTTACTAGCCACTACCCACAGCATGCTCTGCATATTGCTGACCATTCGTTATTACTGTTTAACGAAGGGCACTGTTTATTTGGTGAATCTCAACACATTTTAACGGAACAAAACCTTTCTCAACTCTACCAATTACCGGTGGCAATTATGCCCATTCATGAGCAAAGCAGAGAAATACAAGGGGTTGTTCCACTGTTTAGATAATTTTTGAATGAGCATAAACAATCAATAGCATTAAGGAATGTGAAATTATGAGCGATAACACAATAACGCCTGCTGAAGCCTTAACTATCAGCACACTAATTAACTATACCGAACAAGGGATTGCCAGCCGAGTTTTAGCTAAAAATGGCGGGGGAAATATGACTTTATTTGCCTTTGATAAAGGTCAGGCATTATCTGAACATAGTGCTCCTTTTGATGCCATTGTGATGGTTGTTGAGGGCAGTTTGTTGCTGACGATTAACGGTGAATTGGTGACAGCTAAACCGGGAACTATAGTCAGAATGCCAGCGAATATTCCTCATGCTGTTGATGCGCCTGAGCCCGCCAAAATGCTGTTGGTGATGTTGCGTGAACCGAATCATGAGTGTAACCATTAGTTTGGAGATTATTTATGGAACAATCATTTACTGCGCATGAGGCAGGGCATAAATTTTTAGCCCGTCTTGGGAAAAAACGCTTACGTCCCGGCGGAAAAATTGCTACTCAGTGGTTACTGAGCCAATCTGGTTTAAATAAAGATAGTCAAGTACTTGAAATTGCATGCAACATGGGAACGACTGCCATTGAAATTGCTTCACAATATCATTGTCATATCACAGGTATAGACATGGATAAACACGCCTTGGAGAAGGCTCAAAAAAATGTAGACCAGCATGGTTTAACGGATTTAATCACTCTCCAAATGGCTGATGCGTCAAAATTACCCTTTGCTGATAATAGCTTTGATGTGGTGATCAATGAAGCCATGCTAACAATGTACGGAGATAAAGCGAAAGCAAAATTATTGCAGGAGTACTATCGTGTATTAAAATCCGGTGGTTGCTTATTAACCCATGATATTGCGTTTAAAGATGCGCAGGATCCACAAGATATTGCGGCAGAAATGCATCAAGCTATTCATGTAAAAGCACAACCGTTACCTCAAGCTCAATGGATTGATTTATTTAAGCAAGCAGGCTTTCAGAGCGTACTGTCTAGTACAGGACCAATGACCTTATTGTCACCAAAGGGGCTAATTTATGATGAAGGCTTACTTGGTACGATAAAAATTATTCGAAATGCATTAAAAAAAGAAAACCGACCACAATTCTTACGGATGTTCCGCCACTTTCGAAAAAATCGTGGAAAATTAAACTATATTGCCGTTGCTAGCGTGAAATAAGGAAGCCCAATAATACGCGCAAGGAAGCGCTAAATTGTATCTAGCCTCCGTACTTTGAACAGAGAGCTTAAAACGTTAATCTGAGTACTATTAACTGCTTTCAAGAGGCAATTTCTAACCGATAAGATTAAGCAATTTTCTTACGAAACAGATAATAGGCAAGATTACTGGTCACTAATGCAATAATTAGCAAAGGCCATAAACTGTGAAAAACCACTGAAAAATCTGCATCTTTGAGGTAAATCTGTTTAGTAATATCCGTAAAGTGACGAATAGGGTTGATCCAAGTAATATCTTGTAGCCATACAGGCATATTCTCTACTGGGGAAATATAGCCGGACAGCAAAACGGCGGGCATCATAAATACAAACACCCCAATAAAAGCTTGTTGCTGAGTAGAGCAGAGCGCAGAAATTAATAATCCAAATCCCACCAACGATAATCCGTAAAATACCATTGTGCCGTAGAACAGTAACAGAGAACCGGCGAATGGAATTTGGTAGCAAAAAATCCCAATGATTAGCACCAAAGTTGCTTGAGCGGTCGCCACCACCAAGGCTGGAACCGCTTTTCCGATAAAAATTTGCCATGTGGTGAGTGGGGAAACTAATAGTTGGTCGAGAGTCCCTTGCTCCCGTTCTCGGGCAATCGACAGTGAGGTCACAATTAACACGCCAATCGTGGTGATCAAGGCGACCAGTGATGGCACGATAAACCATTTATAGTCTAAATTGGGGTTGTACCAGTTACGGACAATCAGCTCACTATTATTCGGTTGAATTTGTGTTTTGCTCAGCTCTTGCTGATATTGCATCACAATTTGCTCGATATAATTGGCCGCAATTTGCGAGCTATTTGAATTTCGTCCATCCAACAATAGCATCATATTCGCAGTATGGTGGCTGGCGATATTCGCACTAAAGTTCTGGTTAAACCTGACGACTAATAATGCTTTCCGGTTATCAAGAGTTTCACGGATCTCATGCTCATTTTTTAACAGTAAAACATGGGAAAACGCACTGGCTTTAGCGAGACGCTGAGTAAGCTCAATGGAATGCTCTCCACTATCTTGGTCAAAAATCGCGATAGTAGTATTGGTGACTTCCAACGTTGCCGCAAGAGGGAATAAAATCATTTGAAAAATCACGGGCATAATCAAAATAATTCGAGTCTGTTTTTCTTGCAACAAAGATTGCAGCTCTTTCATTATTAAGGTGTAAAGGCGATAAAACATAGGCCCCTCAATCCAAGCGACGGCGAGTTTTTAATGCCGTTAAGCCGATAAATAAAATAGCGGATGCGATTAGCAATAAAAAGTCAGTGAGTAAAACTAAATAAATATCACCCGCTAAAAATAGGGTTTGTAGACTACTGACAAAATAACGAGCAGGGATAAAGTAAGTCACTACTTGAATGAATGCTGGCATGCTATCAATTTCGAAGATAAACCCAGATAACATGATTGCAGGTAAAAATGCCGCATTTAGTGCGACCATGGCTGCATTAAACTGATTACGAGTAATAGTAGAAATTAATAATCCCATCCCTAAGGCCGTGGCGAGATACAAACTGGTGATCACAAATAACACCAATAAAGATCCCCGATAAGGAATATTGAGTACAAAGGTTGTTACCAACATACACAAGATCATCACAAAAGAACCAAGCACTTGGTAAGGTAATAATTTTGATAGCAATAATTCAGTGCGTGTTATTTGTGTGGAGAGTAACGCTTCCATCGTCCCACGTTCCCATTCCCGAGCAATCACTAGCGAGGTTAAAATCGCGCCAACCACTGTCATGATAATGCTAATTGCCCCTGGGATAATAAAGTGCTGACTCAACGCTGCTTCGTTAAACCAATAACGCATATTCAATTCAATCAATGGATCAGTGGGATAGCCTTTGTTCTCCCCCTGTTGCACGAGCCAAGTATGCCAAACACCTTTGGTATAGGCTTGAACAAAATTGGCGGTATTGGGTTCGCTACCATCTGTGATCACCTGAATAGCGGCGTGTCCATCTGGGCGCAAGAGTTGCTCGGAAAAGTTCACTGGGATCACGACAATTCCACGAATTTCACCGGCTTGCATTTTATTGATCAGTAAATGGCGATCGTTGCTAATGGTCGCATCAATAAAGGGGGATCCCGTGAAGGTATCAACCAATTCGCGGGCTTCTTGGCTTTGCTGATCCATTAAAATACCCACACGCAATTTACTGGAGTCTAAATTGATTCCATAGCCGAAAATAAATAGCAGCATCAAGGGGATGACAATAGCAATTAACGCGCTGCTTGGATCGCGAACAATTTGTTTACTCTCTTTCCAGCATAAGGCTTTTAGCCTACGCCATGAAAAGCGGGAGGTGGCAATACTCATTTTTCCTCCTGTTGCTTGTCATAGTTAGCAATCAGTTCGATAAAAGCATCTTCCATGGAAGGATTTGAATTTTCAGTGCTCGCTACTTGTTGTTTAAGTTCGTCAGGGGTTCCTGCCGCAATAATTTTACCGTGATAAACCAGACCTATACGGTCACAATATTCGGCTTCATCCATAAAGTGAGTGGTCACCATCACGGTAACACCTTTATCAACCATTCCATTAATATGTAGCCAAAACTCACGGCGGGTGAGTGGGTCAACACCGGATGTTGGCTCATCTAAAAACAGAATATCGGGCTCGTGCATTAGGGAACAGGCAAGGGCAAGACGCTGTTTATAGCCTAATGGTAGTGAATCGGTAATTTGGTTAATGATCGGATTAAAGTTAAACGCATCGACCATCTCCTGTATTTTTTGGGTTTGTTTTTTATGATGTAAACCGTAAACACCTGAGAAGAATTTTAAGTTTTGTCCGACTTTAAGATTGCCATACAAAGAGAATTTTTGTGCCATATACCCCAGATGTTGGCGGGCTTTATTGGAGCTGGTTTTTAAATCCATCCCAAGCACTAATGCTTGCCCATCTGTTGGTTTCATTAAGCCGCACATCATTTTAAATGTCGTGGATTTTCCTGCTCCATTGGGACCTAATAAGCCAAAAATTTCCCCGCGTTTAACTTGGAAATTAACTGTATCGGTTGCGGCAAAGTCCCCAAATTTTTTGGTTAGATTACGGGCTTCAATCACCGTTTCGTTGGGTGCTGGTGGAATTTGGGGAACGATTGATGCCAATTCTGAACGATGTGATGGCCCACCGCCGAGCAAATCAATAAATGCATCTTCAAAACGCGGTTTGGCGGGCAGTAATTTTTGTTGCCCCATATTTAATGCGTTGAGTAAATTTTCTTGGGATGCATCGGGCTTCAGTATTAAACGGATATAGCGTCCTTGGATCACACCATCGGTGGTTTCAGGAAGAACGAGGGCATCCTGTAAAATTGTTCGTTTTTTAGTAGCTGGAACGTCCAACAAAAAGGAGCGCCCAGCCATGTGTTGTGTCAACTTTTCAGGTTCTCCGCTATACAGCAGTTTACCTTTGTTTAGCAGAAGTACTTCCTTACACTGTTGTGCTTCATCCAAGTAGGAGGTACTCCAGAGGATCAACATACCATCATCAGCAAGGGTGTGAACCATTTGCCAGAGCTCCCGTCGAGCGATGGGGTCGACACCGACACCAGGCTCATCGAGCAATAACACTTTGGGTTTACCGAGTAAGGTGCAGGCGAGTCCGAGTTTCTGCTTCATTCCACCTGACAGTTTTCCAGCCAGACGTGCAGTAAACGGTGCTAAGCTGGTGAAGGTTAATAATTGTTGATAAGTTTGTTGACGTTCTTCACCAATCACACCGCGCAAATCAGCATATAAATCGAGATTTTCTTGTACCGTTAAATCTTCGTACAATCCAAACTTTTGCGGCATGTAACCCAAGTTTGCGCGCACCTCAATGCTATCTTTGATGGGATCTAATCCCATGATGCTGATGTTGCCTGAATCGGGTTTGAGTAGCCCAGCAAGCATGCGCATTAGGGTGGTTTTTCCTGCCCCATCTGGACCCACCAACCCTGTTACTGAGCCACCATGGATAACCGTGGTTAAGCTTTCAACGGCAGGGGAATCTAATCCTAAAAAGGTCTTTTCGACCCCTTGTAGGTGGATGCTGTAATCTTGAACCATAATCTGCCCTATTTTTGAGCATCAGTGAATTGGATAGTTACAGGCATTCCTTGGCGTAGTTTGTCATTGGGGTCATCAACAATGATGCGCAAGCGATAGACTAAATCGGTCCGTAGATCCGGTGTTTGTACACTTTTAGGGGTAAATTCTGCGGTAGGGGAAACAAACCCAATGGTGCCGTGATAAGGGGTATTGGGCTGGCTATCGGTATACAAGAGAACTTTGCTACCGGGAATTGCATCACCTAAATGTGCTTCACTGACGTAGGCTCGGACCCAAACTGGATTTGTTAACGTGACACTGAATACAGTATTGCCAGCACCAATGATCGTTCCTGGCTCAATAGCTCGCGTCAAAATTGTGCCATCAGATGGCGCAGTAAGAATGGTGTCTGCAAGGTCTAATTCAGCTTGTGCTACAGCGGCTTCTGCTTGTAGCCATTCACCGCGTGCGGCCGCAATTTCCTCTTGGCGAAAACCACTTTGGTATTGATTGAGTTTATCTTGGGATGCTTTTAGCGCTGCAAGGGTTTGATTGCGATTATTTCTTGCATTATCAAGGTCATTTGCGGAAATCAAACGTTGAGCTGCTAGCCCTTGTTGGCGTTTAAAAAAGCTGTCTGCGTATTGCCAAGCCGCTTGTCGTTGAGCCACTTCCGCTTCTACTTGCGCAATTTCTTGGGTACGGTATCCACTTTCTTTTAATGCTAATTGGGCTTTTGCACTATCACGAACCCCTTTAGCTTTATTGAGAGCATTGATATAGGGGGCATCATCAAGTTTCCCTAATTGCTGCCCTGAGGTGACTTTAGCGCCTTCATCCACATCTAAAGATGCTAGTTTACCGCCGACACGGAAACTAAGGTTAACGGTTCGCACATCCACATTACCATATAGGGCTAATGATGGGCTCTGCATTGATTGGTAGTAGTAGCCACCTGCAGCTGCGATTAATATGACAATAATAAGAATAATAACGGAACGGCGTTTATTGTTCATAGCTAACCTTAATAATGGATAAGTTTATAACTTAAAACTATGGTTTGACTTTATCCATGCATCATATCACTTTTCTGTCTGTTGGCGTTGACGTAATCCCAATAATAGAATGTCAATGTGTTCAATAAGGACTTGATTAATAATTTTAAATTCATCCTCGTTGATATGTTTCCAGCCGGTTTGCCTAAGCAGCGTTTCTCGCGCAATTCGGAAAGAGAGTGTTTCTCCTAGAATGGCGTGGGTATGAATCAACGTCGCTAAGTTATTGGGGTCTGCGCCAATATAGATAGAAATTAAACGATTTAAACGCGAATGAATTGGACCAAGAGCTTGTTCATGGATGATGGCATAGGCTTCAGTAGGGTTGAGTTGCTCTCGGGCTAAAATACGTGAAAAGCTGAGATTTTCTTTTTTTAGTTGGAAAAAGTTATAGGAGATGATGGTTGTTTTAAGGAGATCTAATGCCTCTTCGGGTTCTTGAGAGTTAACAGATAAGCTCAAAAAATCATCTATCTTAGATAAGGTTTCAGAGAAACTTTCTTTTATATTATTCGCAATTTCTTGCGCTACAGCGAGGTAAAGCCCTTCTTTAGAGCCAAAATAGTATGAAATGGCAGCAATGTTTTGCCCAGAGGCGTGTGCTATTTTGCGAGTGGTTGCGCCATCAATACCTTGTTCTCCATAAACATCAGCTGCGGCAAGAAGAAGCTGATATTTGGCATTTTCCCCACGCAAAGTTGGCGATGAGTTTGTGTTCATAAACATTCCTTTTTAATACAGAATAAAATTATTTTCAGTATGCTCTTGATTGGCACTTACTATTTTTGAGATTCGTAAACTGATTTCTCTCAGTTTTGTCTACGTATATATACTATATAAAGCAGATTTTGTATTAGTTTACTTATAAATCTAAATTAATATATTTATCACAGTCAAATGATGGTAGAATTTTTGCATATCGCATGGCAGTTTGCGCTTTTTCTTTTCTTAAATATCAAACCTTCCCCCTAGAGCTGCCCAAAAATTTGAAGCGGTGAAGCCCGGAGTAAATAACTTGACTAGTTTTTCTGACCTCGCGTTAAACGAGGAAATCTTGCGTGCCATTAATGAATTAGGCTACGACAGCCCTACGCCTATTCAACAACAAGCTATCCCAGCAGTTTTGGCTGGCAATGACTTATTAGCCAGTGCTCAAACAGGGACAGGTAAAACCGCAGGTTTTACTTTACCTATTTTACAGAAGCTCGTTGATGCGCCACGCAGTGGAAATAATCGTCGACCAATTCGAGCATTAATTTTAACACCAACTCGAGAATTAGCGGCTCAAGTGGCAGAGAATGTTAAAGAATATAGCCGCCATTTAAATATTCGCTCGTTCGTCGTATTTGGTGGTGTCAGCATTAACCCTCAAATGATGAAACTTCGCAGTGGCGTGGATGTACTAATCGCTACGCCTGGTCGTTTACTGGATTTAGAACATCAAAATGCAGTGGATCTGTCACAGGTAGAAATTTTAGTGTTGGATGAAGCTGACCGAATGTTAGATATGGGATTCATTCACGATATTCGCCGAGTGATCACTAAATTACCTAAAAAGCGTCAAAATTTACTGTTTTCTGCAACTTTCTCGGATGATATTAAACAGCTGGCGAGTAAATTGCTTAATAATCCAGTCTCTATTGAAGTAGCTCCGCGTAATTCGGCATCAGAGCAAGTGACTCAGTATGTTCACTTGGTCGATAAAAAACGTAAAGCTGAATTACTCTCATTCATGATTGGACGTGAGAATTGGCAGCAAGTGTTAGTGTTTACTCGGACTAAACATGGTGCTAACCGTTTAGCAGAGCACTTGAATAAGGATGGAATAAAATCCGCCGCAATTCATGGTAATAAAAGCCAAGGAGCACGTACCCGCGCTTTAGCTGATTTTAAATCAGGGGATATTCGCGTATTAGTTGCGACAGATATTGCAGCACGAGGCTTGGATATTGAACAACTTCCACATGTTGTTAACTTTGAGCTACCGAATGTGGCTGAAGATTATGTCCATCGCATCGGTCGTACTGGGCGTGCAGAAGCAACTGGTCAGGCAATTTCATTAGTCTGTATTGATGAAGTTAAGTTACTTAAAGATATTGAAAAGTTACTGAAAAAATCCATTCCAGTTATGGCGATTGATGGTTATGAGCCAGATCCTTCAATCAAAGCTGAACCTATTCAAAAACCGTCTCAACGTAATGATCGCCGCCCTTCAGAAAATCGTGGTGGCAATGATAGAGGAAGCCGTGGCAATGACCGCCCTCGTCGCGGTAACGCTAATGCAGGCAAAGGTAAATCTGAGGCTTCTTCCGGTTCACCATGGAAAAGCGCACAAAAAAGAGTGAAACAGGGGCGCAGTGAAAGCTAATGCGTGTGTTATTAGCCCCGATGGAGGGGGTTCTTGACTCTTTAGTTCGCAGTTTATTAAGCGAAGTGAATGATTATGATTTGTGCATTACTGAGTTTGTGCGAGTCGTAGATACGTTATTGCCGGAAAAAACTTTCTATCGGTTATGTCCTGAGCTACGTCATGGTAGTCGAACACCTTCAGGAACGTTAGTTAGGGTGCAGCTGTTAGGGCAGCATCCTGAATGGTTGGCTGAAAATGCCAACCGCGCTATTGAACTGGGTTCATGGGGGGTAGATCTCAATTGTGGTTGCCCATCAAAAACGGTAAATGGAAGTGGCGGTGGTGCGACGCTCTTGAAGCAACCAGAGTCGATATATCGCGCTGCAAAAGCGATGCGTGATGCCGTGCCTAAAGAGCTTCCTGTTTCTGTCAAAGTTCGTCTTGGTTGGGATAGTAGCCAATTTTCGCATGAAATTGCGGATGCTGCTCAACAAGCGGGGGTAACTGAGCTGACAGTTCATGGTCGAACCAAAGAAGATGGCTATAAAGCAGAGTGTATTAATTGGCAGGCAATTGGTGATATTCGCCAAAGATTGTCTATTCCAGTGATCGCCAATGGGGAAATTTGGGACTATGAAAGTGCCAAACGATGCATGGAAATTACTGGATGTGATTCTATTATGATTGGTCGTGGCGCGCTAAATACTCCAAATTTAAGTCGAGTGATTAAGCAGAATGTTGCTCAAATGCCTTGGGAACAGGTTGGAAAGTTATTGTTTAAGTACACCGAGTTAGAAAAGCTAGGTGATACTGGACACTATCATGCCGCACGTATCAAACAGTGGTTAGGTTATCTGCGTAAAGAGTACCCGCAAGCGGATACGTTATTTTCTCAAGTAAGAGCATTAAAAAATGCGAGTCAAATTGCTGAAGTTATTGCTCATCATGTTGAATATGGCTCGATATCAGCCATCTAAAAAAGAACTAATTTGCCAAAATTTGAGATACAGTCTTTAATATAAAGTGTATGGCGGTGATTAAATGAATAATAGGTCATCACTGTATGCAACCAACTAAAGCATTTATTTAGTGCAACTTACATTTCGGAGGCGTCAAATGGGAGTTATTGCTTGGATCGTGTTTGGTTTAATCGCCGGTGTTTTAGCGAAATGGCTTATGCCAGGAACCTATCAGATGGGTTTTATCATGACGACAGTATTAGGGATCGTCGGTGCGGTTGTTGGGGGGTACATTAGTACTTTCTTTGGCAAAGGTAAGGTCGATGGCTTTAATTTTGGTAGTTTTATTGTCGCAGTTATTGGCGCAATAGTGGTGCTATTTTTAGCCGGAATGTTTATCAAATAGAGCACTGTATTTTCTCTGAATAACTAGATAATGATTAAAGCCGCATGTTATGAATTTTGCTAAATAACATGTGGCTTTAATTTTTTTGCATGGAATCTCTTGATTATACGAATTTTTGGATAGATGAAATGTTTAGTGACATATGTTCAAATAGCTTTTGTATAAGAAACCCATTTTTTGAGTAGTGCCAAGTAATATAGTTATTTTCAATAAGGGAAAGAGACATTTTTCCAACATTAATATGATTTTCTAATACTGGGTCAAACTCTAATGTTCGATAAGAATATAGATAGAAAGTCATATTTTCTAAATTTATTGTATTAAAGCAACTTGTAATATATCGATTTGAATTCTTAAATATCACTGGGTGCATATTAACTGTCTGTTGCCATAGGATTTCTTTTTTTAAGCTGTTCATTAATATATTACAGATTATCTTATTATCATTATAGTCCATTTGATGACCTCATATCTTTCTTGCCGAAATACTAAGAGTATTATTTATGTAATCCAGTAATATAGTAACTTCATCTAAATATCTTAAGTGAAGAAAGTAAGTTATTTCATCATAGTTTTTTATGGATAAAATACATTTAGTATTAATAATATATTGATTTATTAATGCCGATAATTTTTTATCTTTTGTGTCGATGAACGAAATGTAATTATGTAATGATAATATCTTTCGATGCAACATTATTTTATGCGAGTTTTCATTGTTGAATTGAGATTCTGATATCATAGTAAAATAATCATTTAGCAATCGGTTTAACTTATCTTTATGAAAATAAAAGGAAGCCTTTTGATTAAATTTAACTGTTAATTTTGTTGTTTGTAATAAAACCCATAATGTTGCTGTTGTACCAATAAAAGTGGATAAAGTACCTAGGTTTATAACCCATAAATCCCATGGCATGTTCATAAATATGGTGCTCCATTTAAATTGAAGCCGTTAATTATTTTATTAAATATTTATAATAAAAATATTTTAAAGTGGATAAGTAATAAATAGCTTCCTCATAGATAATTTTTAATATGAGGAAGCCAAATAATTAGGGTTCGATTGGGAGACCGTTATCTTGCCCCCATTGAGCCCAAGACCCATCATAAAGGCGTACATTATGATTACCGAGCAGAACTAGTGCCATTAATACGACAGCGGCTGTCATACCAGAACCACAGGTTGTTACTGAAGGAGCATGGATATCTACACCGTGTTCAGCAAAAATAGCTGCGAGCTGTTCTGGATTTCGGTATTCGCCATTATCGACAAGTAAATCCCAAGGTACGTTTTTACTGCCTGGAATATGCCCCATTCTTAAGCCGGGGCGAGGCTCTGGTGCTTGAGCTAAAAAACGAGCCGCTGCACGGGCATCGATAATTTGCGCTTGACCTTGGTTAACGATATCAAGCATTTGTTGCTGGCTTAATGCATTCGCATCTTGGCGGCTTGCAATAAACTGTTGTGCTGGTGGAGGTGTGACTTTACCTGATTGAGTTGCGAAACCAGCCTCTTTCCATGCCGTTATGCCGCCAGCAAGTATTTTGACCTGTTTACAGCCTAGCGTTGTGAATGTCCACCATGCTCGAGGAGAAGAAAATAAATTATTCTGAGCATAAATAATAACTTGGGTATCATTACCAATACCCATCACGCTAACAGCTTGGCTGAAGGTTTTCGCATCTGGCAACATATGAGGAAGATCAATTGTCTTGTCAGCAACCTCATCTTGATTAAAAAATTGGGCATTCGGAATATGTTCGTCTAGATAATGTTGGTAACAGTCATAAGGTGCAGTTGGCGGTGGAGTTGAAACGTCAAGTACCACAATATTGCTATCTGAAAGGTGTGTATTTAACCATTGTGGCGTAACAAAATAATCGTTGTACATAAGCGTTCTCCATCCCAGATTGATAATTAACTCGCTATTAATTGATTTGATTAGGCGCAGGTAATATAGATGATGATTGAGTTTGATTTTGCTCTAAAGGCGTGGTGGAGCGTGTATAGATATTCATGCCAGCTAATACAATTCCGCCAACTGAACTCAACGCGCACAGAGCGCAAAATGCGATGACAAACTTTTTCATTTTTTATTGCCTAAGTCATAATTTAAGAAACCAAAGTATAACTGGATGGTTGTTGCAAACAAGTTAAACGGGCTTTTTTCTTACGATGAAATTGGGGTTTTGCGAAAGGCTTTCCAAAATTTGTGTATAATGGGTATTAATACAGTAGTTTTGCGAACGGTTTCGCAAAAAGTGGATTAGGCTTTTTTCTTCCTGATCCTAATTAGTTATGTTATCTCCCTAACTTGGTCGCCTGCGTAATTTATGTCCCTATCAAATACAGTAAAACAGCAAATAACCCAATGGTATAAAGGGCTATCAGAACAAATAGATGGTTTTATACCTCGGGCTCCTCAGCGTCAAATGATTGCTGAAGTCGCTAAAAATTTAGCTGATGAAGATGGGCGGCATTTAGTCATTGAAGCGCCGACGGGGGTAGGAAAAACATTATCTTACTTAATTCCGGGTATTGCAGTTGGGCGAGAAGAAGGAAAAACATTGGTCGTGAGTACGGCGAACGTCGCATTGCAAGATCAAATTTTTAGTAAAGATTTACCCCTGTTGAGCAAAATAATTCCCGACCTTAAATTTACTGGCGCTTTCGGACGTGCTCGTTATGTCTGCCCCCGTAATTTAGAAGCCATCTGTGCTGCTGAAGGGGAGCAAATTGACTTAATGTTATTGGTAGAGGACAAAACGGAAATCGCCAGTAGTGAAGAGCGGGCTATGTGTCAGCAACTGCGTAATGATTTTCACAGTTTTGCTTGGGATGGGTTAAGGGATCATCACAAACGGGCATTTAGCGATAGTCTCTGGCGCAAGGTAAGTACAGATAAAATGAACTGCCTTGGGCGTAACTGCCAGTTTTATCAGCGTTGTCCGTTCTTTATTGCTCGCCGTGAAATTGAAGATGCCGATGTGGTTGTTGCAAACCATGCTTTGGTGATGGCTGCAATGGAAACCGAATCTGTTTTACCTGATCCGAAAAAATTGCTATTAGTGCTTGATGAGGGGCATCATATCCCAGATGTAGCAAGGGACTCGCTAGAAGTTGAAGGGGAAATTACGTTAGTTCAAATTACGGCACAGGTGGATAATTTTCTCCATCATGTGGGGCAATATATGGCTCAATTTCGTCCAGCGAAGCCCCCTAAATTAGCTAATCCAGAAAAATTACAATTACATGCTGAAAAACTGAGAGAATGTTTTCGTGATTTTTCGTTATTAGCGAATGGGTTATTGCCGGAAACTGCAAAAGACCCTGAGTATTTATTTCCAATGGGCGTGTTACCTGAAGCGATGCAATTATGCTGTCAGGAGCTTTTTAAGTTAACCGATGCATTACGTGGTTTATCCGAATCTATTTTAAATGATTTAACCGAGCAAACCGCCAAGCAGGATATTGTCCGTTTACACCGTTCAATCTTAGTGACTAGCCGCGCCATGGGTTACTTTGAAAATATGGCAAAGTTATGGCGCTTAGCTTCCCTAGATCAAAGTTCTGGGGCGCCTATTTCAAAATGGCTCAGCCGACGTTATGAAAAAAATACAGTCACGGATATTTCTGCACTGTGCTGGGATCCGTGTTAGTGAACAATTACAGCATCTGCTGTGGCGAAATGTACCTCATATTGTTATTACTTCCGCGACATTGCGTTCATTAAATAGTTATTCTCGTTTTATGGAATTAACGGGGTTATCTGAAAAAAGTGATGACCGTTTTGTTACGCTTTCTTCACCTTTTAATCATGTAGAGCAAGGCAAAATTATTATCCCTAAAATGCAATATGAGCCAACAATGGTAACTGAAGCTCAGCATTTAGAAGAAATGGCCGCATTTTTTCGCCATCAATTTACGCAGGGAAATCATCGAGGTGTGCTGGTTTTATTCAGTAGCCAACGAGCAATGGACGGCTTTTTAGAACATGTAAAAGATTTACGTCTACAACTTTTAGTTCAAGGTGACCAGCCTCGATATCGTCTGGTTGAGACCCATTGTGAACGTATTAAGCAAGGGCAAACAAGTGCTTTGATTGGTCTACAGTCATTCTCTGAGGGGTTAGATCTGAAAGGTGAGTACTTAACTCAGGTGCATATCCATAAGATAGCTTTTCCACCAGTGACTAATCCTGTCATTATCACTGAAGGGGATTGGTTAAAATCACTAAAACGTTATCCATTTGAGGTACAGAGTTTACCCAGTGCTTCATTTAATTTGATTCAGCAAGCAGGGCGTTTAATTCGCAGTCATGAATGCTATGGTGAAATTATTATTTATGATAAGCGCTTAATAACAAAGAATTATGGCAAACGCTTATTAAATTCATTACCTATTTTTCCCATAGAGCAACCCGAAATGCCGAAAATAGATAAATAAAAAGAGACCACCGAAGTGGTCTCATGGTCAATTTATATGACTCTATTTTACGACACTACTCTATATTGGCTTCTAACATCCACAGGAATTTATCCAAATCACGGGATGCGGCAGTAAACATATCTGCTGTATTTTCATCTTCAACGTCATCAATCGCCTTGCGGATATCATTAGCGACTACTGCATAACGATCGGCTAAGGCTTTTAAATGATCCTGAACTGAATGAATATCAAGAGGATAAGCTTCCAAAGCAGTAAATTTATTCACTTGCTGGACAGTTCCTGTTGCGATGCCTCCAAGTTGTACAACACGCTCTGCAAACTCATCAAGATGTTCAACAATCGTAGTTCTGAAACTATCTAACATTTCATGTATGGCAATAAAGTTACGACCACGCAGGTTCCAATGTGCTTGCTTTGTGATCAGAGAAAGATCGGTAAAATGGACGACCATCATGTTCAATATATTGATAGTTTCAAGTTTTACGCTGTCTTCAATATCATTACGGCTATATAAAAGTTCGCTTGAAGAGGTTTTAAATAATTTTGCAGTATTCATAATGTTTCCTCTCTTAAATATAAATTCATTCAATTATTTTGTCTGTAGATAAATATAAAAGATTAAATTGAGTTTGTCATAAAGTAATAATCGATTACTTTAATAGGTGCGCTCGATAGATGATTTTTGAGGATGTTGGGATGAGGATAAAATAATTAATTTATATGTCAGTTTGATGAATGAATATTTAATTATTCATGATGAGAAATAAGGTTAGTAATTTCTTACTAACCTTATTTAAAATAAATAATCTATATTTTATAGGACGCTATGAGACTTCTTTTATTTTAGATTTTGGTACCGCAGTAGAGGTGGAACCAATAGAGGCGCATACAATACAGAGCAGAGCTAGCCATTGGGTCATGGTTAAGTGTTCTTGTAAGAATACGATACCTAAAAATGCACCCATACAAGGCTCTAGGCTCATTAATGTGCCAAAAGTTCGCGCAGGAAGTTTAGTTAATGCGATCATTTCCAATGTATAAGGAAATGCCGTAGACAAAATAGCGACGGCAAGTGCAATGGGTAAAATAGCTGGGTCAAACATGGCTTCTACCCCAGTCTGCATTAAGCCGATCGGGAAGAAAATTAATGCGGAAATGAGTGAGCCAACCGCAACGGTTGCTGCACCATAACCGGCTCCTGCACGTTTTCCGAAAATAATATAAGTCCCCCAGCATACACCCGCACCTAAAGCATATGCTGCACCTAAAGGATCAATAGCGTTAATTTCATCACCAATAGGCAATAAGAAGAGTAGCCCAGTAATGACAAGTCCAATCCATAAAAAATCGATAGGACGGCGCGATGAAAACATCGCAACAGCTAAGGGGCCTGTAAACTCTAGGGCGACGGCAATGCCTAAAGGAATTCGTTCTAGTGCCAAATAAAATAGGTAGTTCATGGTTCCGAGGGACAAACCATAAGCGAGTAGAGGGACTAAAGAGCTTTTTCTGAAATTTAAGCGCCAAGGTTTAAAAATCACACATAGGATAATTGTGGCTAATAATAGACGTAAGCCTGTCACCCCTGGAGCGCCGATAAGTGGAAATAATGTTTTAGCCAAAGAGGCGCCACTTTGAATAGAGGCCATTGCAAGTAATAGTAACCCTATTGGCAATAATGGAAATGCACTCTTTTTAGTATCGGCAGACATGAATAAATAAACCTCAAAAAACGATAAAACCCAGCAGTTTTTTACAGTCAAAGTGGGTAAATCTATAAATAAAGTACCACTTGCGAGTCTATTTACCCTAAGCAAGCATAATGTGGGCAATTATCTCATAGAACGTAAGTAGTTTATATTGCTTTATTCAAGAGGTGTTTAATTGCGATTTATTATTTCATTTAAGATAATCAGTTAATAATATGATGCTAAAGATTGAGAGTTAAGCTTTCTTGTGGGAACCTTGTAAGTTCGCTCAGTAGAAAAATGAGAATAGGAAGAAAGAGAATAAGATGCAAAAAATTAAAAGTGTGGCGGTTTATTGTGGTTCAAGCTTGGGTTCTAACGAAATTTATAAAAACCAAGCCATTGAGTTTGCGAAAGAAATGGTTAAACGTGATATTACGTTAGTGTACGGTGGCGCTAGCGTGGGCATCATGGGTATTGTTGCGGATACCGTTTTATCTTTAGGTGGTAAAGCGATAGGGGTGATCCCATCGTTACTTGAGCAGCGTGAAATTTCCCATAAAAATTTGTCTGAGCTGTATCGCGTAGAAACTATGCACGAACGTAAAAGCAAAATGATTGAGTTAGCGGATGCATTTGTTGCTATGCCCGGTGGATACGGGACATTAGAAGAATACAGTGAAGTGTTTACATGGAGCCAGATTGGCTTACATACTAAACCGTGTGGGCTATTTAATATTAACAATTTTTGGCAACCATTGATTGATATGACCAATAAAATGGCAGATGAAGGCTTTTTACATGAAAAATATCGTCATATGGCAATCGTTGAGTCCACTCCTGCTAGCCTGTTAGACCAATTTGAGACTTATGTTGCTCCACCAGTGAAAACTTATGATTAATTGAGTTTATGGCTGTGGTGTAAATTCCTATCTTCATCAGTCCCCTATTTTTAGCTCGCGCATTAACAAAAACAGAACAAGATCTAAGCGTTCAATTATGGCATAATGCGCGGCTATTTATCCCTATCGTACTTCAAGTCACTGAAGGTCAGTCATCAGCTGAGCTCATCAATGACGCTACAAAGATTAATTTAAGGCATCGCAGTGTTAACAACCAACAATATCACTATGCAGTTTGGCAGTAAGCCACTGTTTGAAAATATCTCAGTTAAATTTGGAACGGGCAATCGTTACGGTTTAATCGGCGCGAATGGCGCGGGTAAATCAACCTTCATGAAGATTTTAGGCGGGGATTTAACACCAACCGCAGGTAACGTGAGCACCACAGATCCTAACGAACGTATTGGTAAATTACGCCAAGACCAATTTGCATTTGAAGAGTTCACTGTCTTAGACACTGTCATCATGGGGCATGGCGAGTTGTGGAGCGTTAAGCAAGAACGCGACAGAATTTATGCGATGCCAGAAATGAGCGAAGAAGATGGCTATCGTGTTGCTGATCTGGAAGTTGCTTACGGTGAGATGGATGGTTACAGTGCTGAATCTCGTGCAGGCGAGTTATTATTAGGCGTTGGCATTCCCGTTGAGCAGCATTATGGCCCGATGAGTGAGGTTGCACCCGGTTGGAAACTACGTGTACTTTTGGCTCAAGCGCTGTTTTCTAATCCTGATATTTTATTGCTGGATGAGCCAACCAACAACTTGGATATCGATACGATTCGCTGGTTAGAGCAAGTTCTTAATGATCGTAACTGCACCATGATCATTATTTCCCATGATAGACACTTCTTAAATACTGTTTGTACGCATATGGCAGATTTAGATTACGGTGAATTACGTCTGTTCACCGGTAACTATGATGAATATATGATTGCAGCAACTCAAGCAAGAGAGCGTTTATTATCGGATAACGCGAAGAAAAAAGCGCAAATTGCCGAGCTTCAATCTTTTGTTAGCCGCTTTAGTGCTAACGCATCAAAATCAAAACAGGCGACTTCTCGTGCTCGTCAAATTGATAAAATTCAACTGGATGATGTAAAAGCTTCCAGCCGTCAAAACCCATTCATTCGTTTTGAACAAGAGAAAAAACTGTTCCGTAACGCCTTAGAATTAGAAGCGGTAACAAATGGTTATGACCAAGGACCTCTGTTTAAAAATGTGAATTTATTATTGGAAGTTGGCGAAAAAATGGCTGTCATCGGTGCCAACGGTATCGGTAAAACAACATTTTTGAAAACCCTTATGGGGGAAAAAGCCCCAACGAGCGGTATGGTCAAATGGTCGGAAAACAGCAGCATTGGTTACTATGCGCAAGATCATGCAGATGAATTTGAAACTGACCTGAATGTTTTTGATTGGATGAGCCAGTGGAAAAGTGAAGGCGATGATGAGCAAGCAGTACGCAGTATTTTAGGTCGCTTACTGTTCTCTCAAGATGATATCAAGAAAAAAGTATCTGTTTTATCCGGTGGTGAACAAGGGCGCATGTTATTTGGTAAGTTAATGATGCAACAACCAAATATTCTACTTATGGATGAGCCAACTAACCACTTAGATATGGAATCTATTGAATCATTGAACTTAGCGTTGGAACTCTACCAAGGGACGTTGATCTTTGTATCCCATGACCGTGAGTTCGTCAGTTCATTGGCAACACGCATCCTTGAAATTAGAGAAGATAAAATTATTGATTTCAAAGGTACTTATGATGAGTATCTGAAAAGCCAAGGCGTCACTCTCTAATATTTAAGTCATTAAAAAAGCCCCGTTGATAAAGACTATTCCTTAAAAATAGCCAATCAATGGGGCTTTTTAACTTTTAGGTAAAACTAGTTTTTCTTCACAAACTCAGATTTCAGCTTCATTTGACCGAAACCTTCGATTTTACAATCGATATTGTGGTCACCTTCGACTAAACGGATCCCTTTTACGCGAGTTCCGATTTTCAGCATAGATGAACTTCCTTTCACCTTCAGATCTTTGATGACAGTGACGGTATCGCCATCGACTAATAAATTGCCATTCGCATCTTTTACAATCAGTTCATCAATTTCTGTGGCAGGCTCTGCATCATTCCATTCATGAGCACACTCAGGGCAGATATACATATCGTTGTCAGTATAGGTGTATTCAGACTGACATTTTGGGCAAGGAGGGAGTGACATATTCATGCTCTCAGTAATAGTTCAAATAGATAGGGACAACCAAGGCTTCCCGAAAGGGGGATAGTATAAGATGAAAGAAGAGAAAAATGAATTTTTAGGAATATTCCTAATTTTGATTTAATCAATGGCGAGGAAAGCCCTCGCCATAAAAAGTTACTTGCAGACCTCACAATGAGGATCTTTACTCAGTTTAAATTGGCGAAAATCTAGTGTCATTGCATCAAATAACAGCACTTTACCAGTATTTACTTTCCCATATTGGGTGAGTAATTTGATGGCTTCCATCGCTTCTAATGTACCGATCGTACCGACTAATGGCGCCATAACGCCAGCTTCAACACAGGTTAAGCTATTTTCACCGAAAAGCCGGCTAAGACAGTGATAACAAGGCATTCCATCTTCATAGGTGAACACGGACAATTGACCTTCCATGCGAATTGCTGCGCCAGAAACCAACGGTATTTTATGGGCTAAACAGAGGCGGTTGAGTTGCTCGCGAATAGCCACATTATCGGTACAATCCAGTACGACCTGATGTTGACTGACTAATGTATCAAGTTGTTGCTCGTCGAGTTGAGCATTGAATGTCTCGATCTTAATATGCGGGTTGATAGCAGCAAGTTGTGCTTTTGCAGAATCCACTTTTGGCTCGCCTATCGTGGCGTCACGATGCAGGATTTGGCGTTGTAAATTGGATAGGGATACCGTATCAAAATCCACTAATGATAAGTGTCCAACACCAGCAGCAGCAAGATATTGAGTCGCTGCACAGCCAAGACCGCCCAATCCGATAACCAGAACTTTACTTGCCTTTAGCTTTTCCTGCCCATCAAAATCAAACCCTCGCAGGATGATTTGGCGGTTATAGCGTAGCATTTCCTGATCACTAAGTTCTTGCACGGCGCTCACTCACTTTTTAATAAGTAATTGAACATTTCGACATCCACCATTTCACCCGCAGTGACTTTCTCACGCTCACGTTCTAATACAATAAAACAATTAGCTTGGCTGAATGAGCTGAAGATATGCGAGCCTTGGTGACCTGTCGAAGAGACCTGAAGTTGACCTTGTTCATTGGTACTTAAAATACCGCGTTGGAAATCAAGTCGACCCGGTGATTTTTTTAGTGGGGTAGTGACTGGGACTTTAAAGCGTACAGGGGCTTTCCATTGATTATGGCCTGACAGTCGCGCAATTAATGGCTGTACTAATTGGTAGAAAGTGAGTGCTGCGGAAACGGGGTTGCCTGGTAAGCCGCAAAACCATGCGGAACTTAGTTTGCCGAATGCGAATGGTTTACCCGGTTTAATGGCTAGTTTCCAGAAGCCAATTTGCCCCAGTTCGTCAAGAATTTGTTTGGTATAGTCGGCTTCGCCAACAGAAACACCGCCACTGCTGATGACTAAATCAGCTTGCTGATTAGCTTCAATAAAGGTTTGTTTTAATCTCTCCGGTGAATCAGGGATCACGCCAAAATCTAAAACTTTGCAATTTAACTTTTCTAACATTAGGCGTACAGCAAAACGGTTAGTATCATAAATTTGCCCTTCGGCAAGGGGCTGTCCCACGGCTTGTAGCTCATCACCAGTTGAAAATACAGCGACTTTCAAGCGGCGTTGAACTTTCACATTAGCGATGCCCAAAGAGGCAATTAACGGTAATTGAGCGGTAGACAGTAGAGTACCTGAAGGGAACACTGCGCTGCCTTCAGTAATATCTTCTCCAGCTTTACGAATATTATTGCCTAGCTTAAAACTCTCCGTAAAAATAATACCTTGTTCAGTCTGTTCTGCCGACTCTTGCATGACGACGGTATCGACACCCTTAGGGATTGGCGCGCCTGTCATGATCCGCACGCAGCATCCTGCTGGTAACTCTCCAACCATTGGATTTCCTGCAAAGGATTTACCGGCAATAGGCATCGGCGTTTTTCCATCCCAATCCGCAAAGCGTAGGCCATAGCCATCCATCGCTGAGTTATCAAAAGGAGGAACATTGATGGGAGAAATCAGGTCTTCAGCAATAATTCGTTGGGCAGACTCAGTAAGTGGAATGATTTCTGTGCTAGTCACTGTGGTGGTTTGAGAAAGAAGTTTTTCTAGTGCAAGCTCTAGAGAAATCAAATCGTTAGTATGGCACTGGTCCATAAATAGTTACCCCTCACTATAGTTATTGGCCTTGAGGCTGAGAATAGATTCGTTGGCGGTATTATGGCAGATATCGGGCATTGGGTGAATGAATAGAAATTGATTGCAGATAGCTTTTGGGCAGATTGTTTGGCGATTTAGATTCTTTCATTCGTGGGTACAGGGTTTTAGATAAAAAAGCTAAAATAAAGTGTGTTATTAAATGCATTTAAATAATGAAATAGTAATTTAAACTTAGATTAGTATTCTTAATCAATCCGTGCGGTAACCTGCAAATATTTCACACGACTTATTGATGTATTGCTGGATTATCTGCATCTGCTGTTTTAGAGTACCGCGCACACCTGCATTTTTATAATAAATAGATATACCATCTGTGGAGGATCACATGTCATCTCTGAGTAAAGAGGCCGAATTAGTTCATGCTGCTTTGGAAGCACGAGGACTTGAAACACCGTTGCGTATTCAACCAAAATCAGGTGAAGATCGTAAGCAACTGATTGAAGGGCATATGACAGAGATCATGAAGTTGCTGAACTTGGATTTAAGCGATGATAGCTTAGCGGATACTCCGCGCCGCATCGCTAAAATGTATGTCGATGAAATTTTCTCGGGATTAGATTACGCGAATTTTCCAAAAATTACTGTCATTGAAAATAAGATGAAAGTGGATGAAATGGTGACGGTGCGTGATATTACGTTAACCAGTACTTGCGAACACCATTTTGTGACTATCGACGGTAAGGCAACGGTGGCATATATTCCAAAAGATACCGTGATTGGCTTATCCAAAATCAACCGTATTGTTCAGTTTTTTTCCCAGCGCCCACAGGTTCAAGAGCGTTTAACTCAGCAAATTTTAGTCGCATTGCAAACGTTACTGGGAACAACTAACGTTGCTGTTTCAATCGATGCCGTACATTATTGCGTAAAAGCCCGCGGTGTTCGTGATGCAACCAGTGCAACGACAACGACATCTTTGGGCGGGTTATTTAAATCAAGTCAAAATACACGCCAAGAATTCTTACGTGCGGTTCGCCATCTATAATCCATGATAAATACAGTTCCTGTTGCCCCTAAAAGCCGTATAGGGCAACTTGATACAGTGCGTGGCATTGCAATTCTCGGTATTTTACTCATGAATATCTTTGGTTTTGCATTGCCACAAGCGGCCTATCTCAATCCTTATTACACACCTGAAGTTGAACAATCAGATGCTGCTGTCTGGGTCTTTTTCAATTTATTCTTTCAAGGAAAATTCCTCGGTATCTTCTCGATACTTTTTGGCGCGACGCTTGGGTTATTACAATATCGCTCAATAAAGTGGAATCGCTGCCGTCTCACTGTACTCGCATTCATTGGACTGGTTCATGGTGTCGGTTTATGGGATGGTGATATTTTATTGGTTTATGCATTAACGGGGTTTATCGCAGTTGCATTTTTATCCCTATATGATGAATACAAATTATTAAAAATTGCGATTGCATTCTATTTGATTGGACTCGTGATTTTGTTGATTATTGGTAGCATGGTAGCAGATACCAGCTTCTGGCAGATCACTGAGCCTCAAGCATTAATTGAAATGTGGCAACATCGAGTTGGCGGGATGGCTGGGTTTGCTTATCGTGCAAATGAGATGACAACCATGGTTGAATTGCTGGTTATCCAATACG
The DNA here is from genome assembly GCF_000156395.1 of Providencia rustigianii DSM 4541. Taxonomy (GTDB): domain Bacteria; phylum Pseudomonadota; class Gammaproteobacteria; order Enterobacterales; family Enterobacteriaceae; genus Providencia; species Providencia rustigianii. The sequence goes on along the minus strand of NZ_GG703817.1, from coordinate 80,250 downwards.
GTTGGCAATTACTGAGCATGATGATTATCGGTGCACTATTGATCAAAAATGGTTGGTTAAAAGGTGACTTTAGCCAACAACATTATCGCCGGATGGCATGGATGCTAATTATTCCTTCGTTATTGGTACAAATCATCTCTTTATATCTACAAAGCCTTGTGGGCTGGAGTTATTTTTCGACTTCAATTTTGGGGTATATTGTGAATGAATTGATGGTTCCGCTACAATCTTTAGGCTATATAGCCCTAATATATGGGTTTTGGAATATTCTAAGTCTCAGCTTGATCGCAAAATTAGTTCAAAATGTGGGGCGAATGGCGTTGAGTAATTATTTACTTCAGACGCTGATTTGTACCACGATTTTTTACTATTTAGGATATTTTTATCATTTTACTCGAGTGGAATTATTGGCGTTTATCTTGCCCATTTGGATGGCTAACTTACTGTTTTCTTACTGTTGGTTGTTTTGGTTCAAGCAAGGTCCTGTTGAGTGGTGTTGGCGCCAATTATCAAATAAATTGGCGGCATTACTGGGGAAGGCTGTGTAAGCAAGAATTTAATTCAGCTTACTGATCTCATCTGGAGAGACTGCGGGATAACCTTTAGTTCCATCAGGCATTTTTATTGGCGCAGGAATGGATTCTTGTTCCCCTAAAAATTTTGGTTCGCGCTGTAAAATATATAAGTCTGCAAGGGCACCAAGGCGGGCAAAAACTTCGCGAATTCGTACCTTAAACATACCATCAGGCGTTGGAACGGCTAAACATTGGGCATCAATTCCTTTATGTTTAGCGATAAATAGCGCTCGCTCACAATGAAAACGCTGGGTGATAATGGTGAAGTTATCGGTATCGAAGACTTTTTTGGTACGCACAACAGAGTCTAGAGTTCTAAAGCCTGCGAAGTCGAGCACAATTTTTGAAGCGGGAACTCCTGCTTTAATCAGGTCTTTGCGCATAGCGATCGGCTCATTATAGTTATGAGCACCGTTATCTCCACTGAGAAGCAAATATTTTACTTTTCCACTGTGATAAGCATCAGCGGCACCTTTGATTCGATTGGTATAATAGAGATTGGTTGCTCCTGATGCGTAATATTTGGAGGTACCAAGTACCATCCCCACATCCCGCGCAGGGAGTTGCTCTACATCTTCATAGATATAGGGCGCAGTATCCCAACTGATCCAACGGTCAAGTAAAATAACAGTGGCGAAAGCTATCCCTGCCAATATTAGTAGACCATAAAGCAGACGTTTCCTCATGTCCTCGCCTTGAATAATTAATGCCCATAATAATTACTGATAACAATTAATAGGCTACTTGACTTAATTTCGTGACGCAAGCCGCGTAACGTAAAATCATGTCAATATGGCTTATATTGTTTCGGTTGACGGCATAATATTGGAGATGCCATTTTTAGTTACTCACTCGGCATAGCCCCAAAACAGAGTAATGGGCTGATTGAGTTCCTATCGACAGATTTATGTTTATCAACCACATAAAATGATTTTGGATAGGTAACTACCCAAGCATTTTTCGTTTCTGCTAATCCTTGAATATATTCACCATTGGTTGGGATAGGTAGAACATTCTGGATATTTAATGTTTTTAGGCTCGTGGTAACTAATGGAACTTGAGTTTCACTGGGATATTGTGGCAAGTAGTAAGCTTGGTTTAAACCCGTATTAATACCGTATTGTCCATATTGAATCTCGCTGTTATTGCCACACCAATGATATGCAGTGACCGGGTTTGTTGGCATATCAATATTGGCTAAAACAAAACGGCTGTCCGTGACCATCCAAATCGATTGGCCATCAGGTGTAAAATAGAACTCTCTAACGGCATTTTGGTAATCCTCTACTGTAAACCAAGGTTTTTCACTAAACGCCATGGTTTGGGTATCTAAAAGATAAGCCGCTTGAGTAACGTTATCATACAGCGCTAGCTGCTTTTCATCAGGAGATAATGCTGCTGGCATTTGAACACCAAAAGCGCCTTGGTACTCTTCGCTATTTGGGAAGGTTAATTTTTTTTCAACGGTATTATTTGTGAGGTTAATAACCACAATACTGTTTTCTACGCCACTGGTTACAAATGCACGCTGACTATTTTTCATCACATAAATTTGGCGTGGGAAAAAGCTCGTTTCAATGTTGGTTTCTACTTTTTGGGTATCAATATCAATGATACTGACGCTGTTTGGATATAGTGAGGCAACATACAGTTTTTTCCCATCCGCACTGAGTGCAGCACCAGAAGCCCCCATACCTCGGCAGCGATTAGAGCTGCATCCATTATCATTTTTGGGCAGGACGAGTTTGATGGTAAACAGCAGTTTCCAATTTCCATCAGCAGAAGAGTATGCGCTAACAAGATTAGCCTCCTCATCAGTGATAAAGATCCGCTGGTGGGTATCATCACTGAGAATAAAGCGGGGCTCAATGAATTCAGGAGCTTGAACTCGAATACCAGCAATTTGCTCTTCAGATTGAGCGGTAGGGAGTGATGCAAGCTCCTCTTCGGCAGCTTTTTCCATTACTAGCTTAGCTTGCTCTGCCTTAGCTGAATTAAGCTCTTTATCCAGTTCTTGGTAGATAAATTCTCGTTCAGCAACAAGACTTTCATCGATCGAAAATGATTGCTGATGGATAACTAAGGCTAAAACCCCACCAATAATCACAGTTAAAATGAAATCTAATAGGTACTTTTTCGCGGGAATAAGAACGAAAGTAAAACCAATCACTGCACCAGCCACTGCGCCACCAATATGTGCTGCGTTATCCACTCCAGATTGCAACCCATTAATCAAGGTTAACGCTATCATGGCGATAATATTATACAACGGGCGTTTAAGGGCATCGCGAGCTTCTTTAGTGAGTTCAGGTTTGCTGAGTCGCTTTAAAAGTTCAATAACAGAGGCTGCGGCTAAACCCATGATTGCCCCAGAAGCCCCTAAGCTCACCGTAATATAGACAGTATTATCATTTTGAAGCAGGCTTCCCCATGACATCATATCAAAGCGGCGCATGACGCTATTAAGAGCCTCTTGGTATTGCCAGGCTGCACTAACAAATGCACCAACAATCCCTGCAAATAGATAGATGGCAAGGTAGCGAAATTTACCAAAGGCGCGTTCACATTCAATACCAATGACGAGTAGAGCAAGGGTATTTAACCCTAAGTGAACCCAGCCTGAGTGCAATACCATGCTAATAGGGTAACGCCACCAATCCCCAGTAAGGGATAACTGATAAACATTCGCCCCGAATAACAATAAATTATATTCCTGGGATTCTAATGGAGCCGCAAAATTGAGCTGGTAAAAATAGATAGCAATATTGAGAGTCACAATCAGCAGAGTGAGAGTGATAGCCCAAAGAGAAAATTTATGAGGTGATGTTGGTATTGTAGGTACTGAATCAGTTGGCTCTGACATGAGCGGATCCTATACAAATAAGGTATATTTGCATCTTAAAGAACTCTGTCTGCTATCTCAATTGCAAGTTATAGAAACGCGATACTTTCAGACAATATTGAAATAAAGAAAATACTAGAAAATAAAAAAGAGCACCGAAGTGCTCTTCAACGGGACAAAACAACTGATTAGAATGAGGTACGTTTGTATGTGCGGTATTCTGGTTGCCAGAAGTTATGCTCAATAGCCTCATCTAATGCACTGTCAGATGTCATCGTAGCAACACCCTGAACTTGCGCTTCTTTTGCCACCTGCTTGGCAATAATCCGAGAAACGTCTTGGATTTCCGATAGTAATGGCAGTAATGGACCTTCTCCATGTTGTGCTAGCGGTGAGCAACTTGCTAATGCTCGGCTCGCGGCCATAAGCATTGCATCCGTCACACGTTTTGCACCAGATGCAATCACCCCCAGACCAATCCCCGGGAAAATATAGGAGTTATTACACTGGGCAATTGGGAAAATTTGGTCTTTATAAGAAACTGGTGGGAATGGGCTACCTGTTGCAACTAATGCTTGGCCTTCAGTCCAGTTAATAATGTCTTCCGGACGAGCTTCAACGCGTGATGTCGGGTTAGACAATGGCATGACAATCGGACGAGGACAATGCCTGTGCATCTCTTTGATGATCTCTTCTGTGAATAGACCCGCTTGACCTGACACGCCGATTAAGACGGTTGGCTTCGCATTACGCACCACATCTAATAAAGAAATTGCGTCACTGTTTACATCCCAATCTTGTAGATTGGCGCTGTTTTGCGTCAGTTTGCTTTGGAAATCTAATAGGTTTGGTAATTTATCAGTCAGTAATCCGAAGCGATCGACCATGTAAATGCGAGAACGTGCTTCTTCATCACTTAGACCTTCAGATTTCATCTGAGCAATAATTTGTTCAGCAATACCACAACCTGCAGAGCCCGCCCCTAAGAATGTTACCCGCTGGTCACTGAGTTTACTGCCAGCTGCATGACTTGCGGCAATTAAGCTCCCTAAAGTGACGGAGGCAGTTCCTTGGATATCATCATTGAAACAGCACAGCTCGTCGCGGTAACGGTTCAATAATGGCATGGCGTTTTTCTGGGCAAAATCTTCAAATTGAAGTAATACATTTGGCCAGCGACGTTTTACAGCTTGGATAAATTCCTCAAGGAATTCATCGTATTCTTCACCAGTAATACGAGGATGGCGCCAGCCCATATAAAGAGGATCATTTAAACGCTGCGGGTTATTGGTACCTACATCAATAACAACTGGCAGGGTGTATGCAGGGCTAATTCCACCACAAGCGGTGTACAGGGATAATTTTCCAATAGGAATACCCATGCCGCCGATACCTTGGTCACCAAGACCGAGGATACGCTCACCATCAGTGACAACGATGACTTTTACATTTTGTTTGGTTGCATTTTGCAGCATGTCATCGATGTATTCGCGATTTGGGTAAGAAATAAATAAACCACGCGCGCGGCGATAGATATCAGAGAAATGTTCACAAGCCTCACCCACTGTCGGGGTATAAATTAATGGCATCACTTCAGTAAGATGTGCATCAATCAGGCGATAAAATAGGGTCTCATTGGTGTCTTGAATATTACGCAGGTAAATGTGCTTATCAATATCTGTTTTAAAATCAATTAATTGACGATATGCACGTTCAACTTGTTCTTCTATAGTCTCAACTTGCTCGGGCAAAAGACCGTATAGGTTGAAGTTTGCGCGTTCTTCTTCTGTAAACGCGCTTCCTTTATTCAGTAAAGGAAATTCGAGTAAAATTGGACCAGCATAGGGGATGTAGAGAGGGCGTTTTGTTTCGTGTTCATGTTCCATGAAATATCACTCTTCGAACGATTAAAAAACAACAGTCAGGAAAATTAGGTTAGATCCTAAGCTAAACAAAAAATATGTACAGTAAATAATGATACAAAACAGTTAAAAGTTTTGATGAGTATTATTATCTATATGCTAACAAAATTATAACAAGGTGAGGATTTTACTACGGAATCCTATCAAAATGACAGCGAGTGGATCACGCTTATTCAAAGTTATTTCTATCTCCAGAACAATATCAAGTTTTTCAAGGCTCGGTATCACTTTGATATGGATTAAATTTATTTAACTGTTTGGTGAGGTATTAGTCATTATTTAGAGATAAGTATTCTTATGTTGAGCATGCTAAATATATTTTTATATATCATATATTGCGGCATGTTTTTAATTCATTTAGGTTTTTTTTCTGATTTAAATGATTATTAATTGGTGGTGCTTATGAAATGGAAATATATCGCTATCTTATCAATGCTATTTTTATGCTCTTGTCAGGATTTTAAGTCATCAAATAAAGTTACATCCATTAAGCAGAATGAATTTTATACTAAAGATAAAAATAAAGTTACAGGAGGGGTTAGGCTTTTTTTTGTATTACAGTTTAAGTATTTATATGAATCAAAAATAAAATCAAACGTAATCAAAAAGAGTGATTACAGTAAATATAAATTTAGTGAGGTTATCTTTGATTTAATTGAACTAAATAAAAAATGCTTTAATGAAGAGATTGGTTATAAAGAAGCGATGAAACTTTATTATAATTCATTGGATGATGCGAATATACCTCATGATGCATGGTTTTTTCATTTTATTTTCGAGGCGTTAGATGAAGAAGATAGTGAGCTAATATGGAAAGGCTATCTCTATGCAATAAATAAAGGTGGAAAAAAAGAAGAAATAACCGTGTTAATGAAAATATGGTATTCCATGATGAGTGAAGCGACAAAGTTGCCATCAGTAAAACAAGAGAAAAGTATGAGGTGGTTATCAATTGTTAGAAAAATTCCAGCAATAAATTATCTTGATAACAAAATTAATTTTATGTGGAATGAAAATGTTATAGCCAAATTTGAGAGCGGTAAATAATGACTGCAATATTTCATAAATATAAAAAATTTATTTTTATTTTCACTTTTTTATTTTTCTCATTTCAGTCTGTAGCGAATAATCTAAAAAAAGATGAAATATCTATTTTTACGATAATAATACTTGAGTATATGAAGGTGACTATGGAAGAACATAATCAACCATTATCAAAAGAAACAATGGAAAAATTTCATTTTGAATCTGCATTAGCTTATGCAACATATTTAAAAAATTGGCTTGAACTGAATAAAGGTCAAGAAGTTAGAACTGAAAGCATTAGTTTTCATGAGGCAGTTGTTATTAATAAGAATGGATTTAAAGCATCAGGGTTACCTTATGATGCATGGTTTTTTGCTGATATTTATGGTGTTTTTAATGAAAGTGAACGGGATGAATTTTGGAAAGACATAATTTCTAATCCTGAAAGAAAATCGGCAGAGAAAATATTTGTTGATTTGTGGTTTAAAATGAAGACTGAGGCAGAAAGTTCATCCATTGAAAAGCGGGAAAAAAGCCAACGCTGGTTAAATAGAATGAGAAAAATACCCCTAGTTATTGAAATGGAAAAAACCATGACGATGGTTGAAGAGAGCTTTATTTATAAAAAATAAATCCCTGAAAAATTTAGGTGCATAATATGAAAATAAAATTTATTTTTTCTATGTTTATCTTATTAATTTCAAGTATATCAATGGCAGATAATCGGCCAGGTTTTGTTTGTGGGAGGTTCAACGATACAATCATTGAAGTACCTAGCAACTATGTCTACACCTTTGCAGAATATGAAGGTTATAGTTATTTCGATTCAAGATTTTTAGAAAATAAAAAAGGTTGTGATGCAAACTTTCGAGTTTTACCATTAGTGATGAGTTGGCCTGCCATGAAGCCTTTAGATATAAATGAAAACGGGGAAAATCAAAAACTTAGATTTTCTATTGAACCACTCGATGGTGATCCTAAAGGTTATCTTGAATATAAACGATATATTTATCTTGATAGAGGAGAGGAGAAAGTTAAAGGAGATGTTTCATATAATGAAAAATTGAATTTATATTTTAATGAAGTAAAACTAAAGAAAATGAACAAGTATATTGATCCTGAAAATGATAGGTATGGTTATTATTGGAGGGTAAATAATGATGGAGTAAGTGATTTATTTGAGTGTTTATGGGTACCTTCTGATGGTATCTATAGCCGATGTGATGGTTTTTTTTTAATTCCTAAAATTGGTATAAAAATTGAAGTAATTATAAAATCTGAAGATTTAGCTATTTGGGATAAAGTAAAGGGTGATGTTATTCACTTCATTTATGAACATATAAAAAAGTAGAGGTTACATATGCGGAATGAAATAAACAGACAAGGAAGTGTAAAATTAACGTGGACTGATACATCAAAAGCTCTAAAAATATTAGTATTGACTAAAAAACCTGAATTAATGTATGAATATTTAGCTAGTAAAGGTGACAGATATGCACCACTAGCAAATAGTGTCGTTAAAGGAGATTCGTTTTCAGGAAGATTTGCACTAAACTATTTAGAAGAAGTTATAATTGAGAATGGTCATATATATAATGAGGTTAAGCTTGAAAAAATACGTTTTGATATGGCTTATGCTTATATACATACGCTAAGGAATAGACTTCAAAATAGTGTTACAGAAATAATAGGAGATATTAATTATAAAGAAGCAATGGCATTTCATGAGCGTGTTTTTGAGAGATACAAATTACCCGCGGAAGCGTGGACTTTACAACCTGTTTTTAATGTCATCCCTGATGAAAAAGATAGAGAGGTGTACTGGCAAAAAGCGCTAGATGCAGTAGGTGATACTGAAAAGGAGGCTGAATTAAGTTTAAGCACTATGAATATTATGTTTGAAAGTTTATATGACGCACCTGCAAATAAACAATTACAAACTCATCGCTGGATGAGAAGAGTGATAGACATAGATAATGCAGTAGATAGTGTGACAATAACTTTAAAAAAGACATATGGTTTTTTTGAATCACCTTCCCTAGAAATCGGTCTTAATGAAGCTAGAGCATTAGTGTATGAAACGGGAAATCCATTAATTGATCGGGGAACCAACCGATTATCTTTTTGGGATCATCCATCCGAAAATAGTGACAAATATTCAACACAAACGGATTGGGTTGGACAAACAGAATTTGAGCATAAAAATCGACTTACTGAGTATTACCTTGAACGTCCCGCCTATATATTGCCAGAAACCGGATTGTTTAATTCCCCATCAGTTAATTATAAACCCAATATCGATAAATATAACTCTATGGTTGATGATGTAATTAGCAGGAATCCTTCTGCTGGTTATTCTAATAATCATGCACCAATTGAAATAATATCTTCAGGACACCGAGGATTTCCTGTGAGTGTATATAGGCCGAATGATTTTCAAATAGGTGAGAGCCAGATGGATCGAACCGTTGATAACTTAAGAGACCACATGTCGTCCATGAACCACTCATCAAGCTCTTTCAGTCGTGATTTTAGCGTGCCACAAGTACCCAGCATGCCTGAATTTAACTATAGTGGCGGTTATAGCAGCCCTTCATCCAGATTTTCATTCTAGTCTGTATCCACACTCAATAATATTTTAATAAAAAACGGCGGTTATTGAAGTTGATAAACTCACAATAACCGCCGTCTTAATTTTGAATATTTAATTTGTTTTCAATTAAATATGGTTTAAATTAAATAACGGTTAAATGGACCCATCCAAATAAATACGTTCCACTTTTTGGCAACCTAAAGCGCGCAATGTATTTTCTGTTGTACACCACTGTTGCACAATCGCATCTTGCCTCTCAACCAGAGTCGCTTGATCAATCGATGTAATATCTTTACCTGCTAAATTCACCATAATCAGAGCGGCTTGTAGTGGCGGCAAGCTTGGGTTAAATGCAGCATTTTCTGCGTAGCGCCCGGTAAATAAAGAGCCATCTTTTAATTGCACTGCAATACCTGAATGAGAATTACTGTACGGTGCATGGGATTGATTTGCGGCATCAATTGCAGCAGATAATAAGCGATCACGACTTTGATTCGCATAGCCATGGTCAACAGTATCAAGCAGTAAGGTGGTGATATTCAGATCCGATGGACCAAATGAATCTGGTAAATAATCATGTAATGTTGCGGCTTGGCGCTGTGGTAAATGCACCATGATTTTACCGCCTTCACGAAGCTCATTCATAAATTGTCGGCAGTGACCACAAGGCGTGTAGTTAACTGTAATAGATGTCAGCTGTTTTTCGCCTTTTAACCATGCATGGGTAATTGAACATTGTTCAGCGTGAATGGTTTGACCAATAGAAACATGGCTAAATTCCATGTTAGCGCCGAAGTATAAATTACCGCTAACCCCGCAAGCGATTGCGCCCACATTAAAGTGAGAAATCGGTGTGACAGCATAAGCCGCTGCAAATGGTAGCAATAAAAATGCAAGCTCACTGTCAGTGAATCCACTTTCAGCTTTGATATGTTTGACTTGCTCAGCAGTTAGCATGGCTGAAAAGTCTGGCTTATCCATGATAGGTTTAAGTACAGACTGTAACTTTTCTGGAAGTTCGGACCAAGCGGACTTAAATCTTGAATGCATGAGTTACTCTCCCTATTTAATTGCTTTCATTCTATTCAATAAATCAGGGGTGTTAATGTGATCATTATCACTCCGTGAATGAAAGCGATGAAACAAATTCAGTAAATGAGAGATGTATCTCAAGTTTTTGGTGTCTAATTGGCATAAGAGAGGTTAATTACCTCTCTTATTGATTCAGTTTAGCCAAATAAATGCAGAATGATAGGAAATAGGAATGGAGCGAGGAGTGAAGTAATGACACCGCATGTCATTAATGCGAGTGAACTATAGGCGCCTTCAATATAGTTAATTTCGGCGCAGCGGGCAGTTCCTAATGCGTGGGAGGCGGTTCCCATGGCTAAACCCCTTGATGCGTGAGTACGAATGCGTAGTACATCAAATAAACTGTGACCAAACATTGCTCCTAAGATCCCAACAAACAGCACGCAAGCTGCACTAATGGCAGGAATGCCACCAACAGAATCGGCGACAGCCATGGCAATCGGCGTAGTGACTGATTTTGGCAAAATAGAGCCAGCAATATCTGGCGTTGCGCCTAACCACAGCGCAATGGCAGCACCTGTAAACATGGCAACTAAGCTGCCCGCAAAGCAAATACTAAAGAGTGATTTCCATTGCGCTCGAATTTGGTGCATTTGCTCATAGAGTGGAAATGCTAGCGCAACAACCGCAGGTTGCAGTAAATCATTAAGGAGCTTACTGCCTGCGAAATAGTGCTCATAGGGGGTGCTAGTGAAAATCAACAGTGGGATAATCACCGCAATTGTTAATAATAATGGGTTTAAAATAGGTAGTTTGCACTTAATCGACAGTGCTCTTGCCAAATAAAAGACAATGATGGTGAGTGGTAGTGACCACCAAATATGCTCAAACATTATTCATTCCCCTTTGGTTTATTATCGGTAGTAACTGAAGAGATAGCATCTTCAGGGGGAAGTGGAACTTCATCTGGCTTAGCACCAACAATGGGACGTTCTTTATGGATATAGTTAGAGCTGACCGCGACCACAATCATGACGATCACCGTACTTGCTATACAGGACACAACGATCGGGATCATTTGTTGGCTGAGTAAATCATAGTAATTCATGATCCCTACACCAATCGGTACAAACAGTATCGTCATGTTTTTCAGTAAGATGCTACAACCTGGTTTTGCCCAATGTGCAGGAATGACTTGTAAGGCGAGTAGCACAAACAGTAATAACATTCCCACGATGCTACCGGGAATGGAGAAAGGAAGTAGTTTGGAAATTAGATTTCCGATAATGAGGCAGAGATAAAGTATTGCGAAGGCTCGCAAATATTGCCATCCGGTTATCAATACTTGTTTAAGTGACATGGGACTTGTCCTATAGCTCGACAGGCATTCATCATACAATTAACTTGCAAAATGTGCCATAGATCACAAATAAAAATTCATAAAAAAACGGAGCGCACAAGAGTGGCTCCGTTATTTGCTTACAGTATTTAATGCCGTATTAGCAACAACAAGAATGGCTTACTTAACTTGCATTCCTGGTTGTGCGCCATTATCAGGGCTCAGTAAGTAAATATCTTTACCGCCGGGACCCGCTGCCATCACCATGCCTTCAGAGATACCAAAGCGCATTTTACGTGGAGCAAGGTTAGCAACCATAACGGTTAAGCGGCCTTCCAGCACTTTAGGGTCTGGATATGCAGAGCGAATGCCAGAGAAGACTTGGCGATTTTCACCACCAATATCTAACTGTAATTTTAGTAACTTATCAGAACCTTCAACAAACTCAGCTTGCTTAATTAAGGCAATACGCAGGTCAATTTTTGCGAAATCATCAAAATTAATTGTCTCTTGAATTGGATCATCTGCCAGAGGTCCTGTTAGCTGTTTTACCGGCTGGATAGTCTGTTTAGAGGCTTCTACCATTGCTTCAACTTTAGCCATCTCAATGCGGTTGAATAATGCCTTGAATGGAGCAACATCATGATTAAGTAACGGTTTGTTGATTGCATCCCACTCTAATTTCACATTTAAGAAATCTTCAGCGCGCTGAGTTAAGCTTGGAAGAACAGGTTTTAGGTAAGTCATTAATACACGGAACAGGTTGATACCCATTGAACAGATATCTTGCAATTCTTGATCTTTGCCTTCTTGTTTCGCGACAACCCAAGGGGCTTTTTCATCAACGTAGCGGTTTGCAATATCAGCCAGAGCCATGATTTCACGAACTGCTTTACCATATTCACGATTAGTATAAGCGTCGCCAATCACTTGTGCGGCATCAACAAACTGTTGGTATAGCTCAGGTTCAGCCAGATTTGCAGATAATTTTCCGCTAAACCGCTTAGCAATAAAGCCCGCATTACGTGAAGCAAGGTTGACCACTTTATTGACGATATCGCTATTCACGCGTTGAACAAAATCTTCTAAATTCAAATCGATATCATCGATTCTTGAAGAAAGTTTAGCGGCATAGTAATAACGTAGACAATCAGCATCAAGGTTATCTAAATAAGAACGCGCGGTAATAAATGTTCCGCGAGATTTAGACATTTTGGCACCGTTGACTGTCACATAACCGTGAACAAATAGATTAGTTGGCTTACGGTAGTTACTGCCTTCTAACATTGCTGGCCAGAACAGGCTGTGGAAATAAACGATATCTTTACCGATGAAGTGATATAGGTCGGTTTTAGAATCTTTATTCCAGAATTCATCAAAGTTTAGGTCTCCACGCTTGTCACAGAGGTTTTTAAATGACCCCATATAACCAATTGGAGCATCCAACCAGACATAGAAATATTTACCGGGAGCATCTGGGATTTCGAAACCAAAATAAGGAGAATCTCGAGTGATATCCCACTGATGTAAACCAGATTCAAACCACTCTTGCATTTTGTTCGCAACTTGCTCTTGCAGTGCGCCTGAGCGAGTCCATGCTTGGAGCATGTCGCTAAATGCAGGAAGGTCAAAGAAAAAGTGTTCAGTTTCACGCATAACTGGTGTGGCACCAGAGACAACAGAACGAGGATTAATCAGTTCTGTTGGGCTATACGTTGCGCTACAAACTTCACAGTTATCGCCGTATTGGTCTTCCGCTTTACATTTTGGACAAGTTCCTTTGACGAAACGGTCTGGCAAGAACATGCCTTTTTCCGGATCGTAAAGCTGAGAAATGGTTTTACTCTTGATAAAACCATTATTCTTTAACTTGCCATAAATCATTTCAGATAACTGTTTGTTTTCTTCACTATGGGTTGAGTGATAGTTATCGTAGCTAATTTGGAAGCCAGCAAAATCGTTCTGATGCTCTTGGTTCATTGCCGCGATCATCTCTTCTGGAGAAATGCCTAGCTGCTGAGCTTTCAGCATGATCGGGGTTCCGTGCGCATCGTCAGCACAGATAAAATGAACTTCTTTGCCGCGCATTCGCTGATAACGGACCCAAATATCAGCCTGAATGTGCTCCAGAATATGACCGAGATGGATTGAACCGTTAGCATATGGTAACGCACAGGTTACCAGTAATTTATTCGCGACTTGAGACATAGTAACTTTCTTACTTCCATTATTAATAAAGGGTCTTTGATGTTAACCGATCAATAAAGATGTCGCTAGGGCAATAAAATATTAATCGGCGTTTAGCAGGAAAAAATTGAGGGTGGAAACAAATTTTTACTGTTTGTGGTTTTTCATTCGCTAGGCGGTCACTATTTTTTTCGTTCTCTGCTATCATGCATCGTAGTCAAAAATCTGTAGTTAAAAAAGAAAATAAAGGAGCCGGGATGAACGATAAATCCCCCGAGCAGAACAAACCAGAACTGCTGACTGAACAAGTCTCCACTGTTTTGGCTTCATTTACACACCCAACACTCCAGCGCAATTTGATATCAATCAAAGCATTGCATCATTGTGCGTTGTTGGACAATGTGTTGCATGTCGAATTAGTTATGCCATTTGTCTGGAAAGGACCATTTCAAACGCTGATTAGCGAAAAAACCGCTGAATTAAAGCAATTGACGGGTGCTCACGCCATTGAATGGAAACTTCGCCACGATATCACGACGCTTAAACGTGCCAATGATTTGCCTGGCATCAATGGCGTTCGTAATATTCTTGCGGTGAGCTCAGGTAAAGGTGGGGTGGGTAAATCCAGTACTTCCGTTAACTTGGCTTTAGCATTAGCGCAAGAAGGTGCCAAAGTTGGGATCTTGGATGCGGACATTTATGGTCCATCCATCCCAAACATGTTAGGAACTACGCTAGAACGACCAACATCCCCTGATGGTCAACACATGGCTCCTATCATGGCCTATGGTTTAGCGACCAACTCAATTGGTTACTTAGTCACCGATGACAACGCGATGGTATGGCGTGGCCCAATGGCAAGTAAAGCCTTAATGCAGATGCTGCAAGATACATTGTGGCCAGATCTGGATTACTTGGTCATCGATATGCCACCGGGAACAGGTGACATCCAATTGACTCTATCACAAAATATTCCTGTGACTGGCGCAGTGGTTGTAACCACACCGCAAGACATCGCATTAGTGGATGCGATGAAAGGTATTGTGATGTTTAAGAAAGTCAACGTGCCTGTACTGGGTGTTGTTGAAAATATGAGCGCACATATTTGTAGTAACTGTGGCCATATTGAGCCTATCTTTGGTACCGGTGGTGCAGAGAAATTGGCTGAAAAATACAATACAAAACTGTTAGGTCAGGTACCGTTACATATCTCATTACGTGAAGACCTTGACCGTGGTCAACCGACTGTGATGCGTGACCCTGAAGGCGAATTTGCGGATATTTACCGTGAAATTGCCTCAAATATTTCAGCATTAATGTACTGGGAAGGGGATAAGATCCCAACAGAGATTTCTTTCCGCGCGGTATAATTAATCTGAACTGATAAAGGGCTATTTAGTTGTTAATGACTAAGTAGCCTTTTTTGTTGCAAAAAATCTTATTTTTCGATTGTTCTGATTTATCTCGAAACAGTTTCTTTATCATTAGATGCTGCGTAGAATGTCAGGTAATAAGTGTATTTAATCCTAATAAATGACTGTGTTTATTCCGATGGCAAACCGCCTAAAAGGTGATTATGAAATTTTTAATTTTTATTGTCGTGCTGGTACTGATCGTTATCTATTTTTATAACCGTATCGTGGCACTACGTGAAGCAGTAATCTCCAGTGAAACCGAAATTTCAGTTCAATTGGATCGTCGCGGAAAAGTATTTGATAGCTTACTGGCAACGGTCAAAAAATATTTAAGTCATGAGTCGGAAGTTTTTAGCAAAATTACAGAATTAAGAGCGCAATCGCAAAATGCATCGGGTAACCAAGCTCGTGAAGCGGAAGATGCACTATCTAAAATGGTTAGCAGCGGGGCAATTAATGTCGCCGTTGAGGCTTATCCAGAGCTAAAATCTGATGCCATTATGGCAAATTTACAGGAAGAAATTGTTTCTTCAGAAAACAAGCTGTCTTTCGCTAAACGTGGCTATAATCGCTCTCTAGAAACTTATAATGCCTATATTGCATCGATGCCAGCAGCTCTGATTGTCGGCATTATTCCAAGTTTGAAAATTTCTAAAGAATATTGGCGTTTAGATGAAGCTGAAATTAAAGCTGAAGAATCTCGCCGAATTAATTTCGACTAAATTTATGTCGACTAAGTTAGTGTCGCTACTGGCAGGTTTTTATTATGGATTTTAGAAACGTCATTCGCAAAAATAACTTTCGTACTCGGTTAGTTGTGATGAGTTATATTTTTTTGATGCTGGTTATCGGATTACTTGCTGATACTGCAACTCATCCTGATGAGAGAATTGATTTTACCTCTAATCTGATTAGCTTTATGACGTTTCAACAGTTACCTGTAGCGACATTGATTATCTTAGGACTGACATTTCTTGGGTTGCTATATATTCATTTCTTCGGGCATAAATTGATGCTTGCGGGAATGAATGCCCGAGAAATTACTCAAGAAGGCGCATCAACTCCAGAAGAACGACAATTATTCAATATTCTCGAAGAGTTAAGTTTAAGTGCCACATTAGGCTATATTCCGCGTCTATATATTCTCGAAAGTGATGAACCTAATGCTTTTGCTGCCGGTTGGAATTCTCGAAATGCCTTAGTTGGCGTGACCCGAGGATTGTTGCAAACCTTAAACCGCCAAGAAGTACAAGCGGTGCTGGCTCACGAAGTCGGGCATATTATTCACGGGGATTCAAAGTTGACGCTGTATGTTGGGATCCTTGCCAACGTTATTCTGACCGTGACCAATTTATTTGCCCAAATCTTTATTCGCTCAGCGGGGCGTAGCCGTAATAATTCTGCTAATAAAGCACAAACAATTTTATTATTACTGAATATCCTATTACCGATTATTACCCAAGTTCTCTATTTCTATTTATCTCGAACTCGTGAATATATGGCGGATGCTGCGGCAGTAGATTTGACGTCAGATAACCAAGCGATGATCAGCGCATTGAAGAAAATTTCAGGTAATCATCAGCAGCATGATTATGATGATCAAAGCACTGGTCAGGCGTACCGTAAGGCGGCCTATATTTTCAATAAAGGTGATTCGGTATTTTCAACGCACCCATCTATAGAAAATCGTATTGCAGCTTTAGAAGGGCGTAAACAGTTTTAATTATGCTGTAATACAAAACTGAAGATGTTTTTTTATCAGAGTTTGATGACTGAGGCTGGTGCCGCGTGTCATTACCCCCTATAATTCCCGCCAACCATAACATTTTGCTGTTATGCATTTCATATCAAAATTTTTCAACCAGGTTACCATTTTATGACTGACACATCGCATCACTGTACCATTGTAGGTATATCGGGAGCCTCTGCATCTGGCAAAAGCCTAATTGCGAGTACCTTATATCGGGAATTAAGAGAAAAGGTCGGTGATCATAATATCGGTGTTATTCCAGAAGACTGCTACTATAAAGATCAAACAAATATTCCAATGGAAGAACGACTTAAGGTTAATTATGACCATCCGAACTCCATGGATCACAGCTTACTCTATGAACACCTTAAGGCACTAAAAAGTGGCCAATCCGTAGAGATTCCTCAGTACGACTATGTTGCTCATACCCGTAAAGAACAAACTATTAGTTTTAAACCAAAAAAAGTCATTATTATTGAAGGTATTCTATTATTAACGGATAAGCGTTTACGTGAAGAGATGGATTTCTCTATTTTTGTGGATACGCCATTGGATATCTGCTTAATGCGTCGTATTAAACGTGATGTTAATGAAAGGGGCAGAACCTTAGATTCAGTGATTGACCAGTACAATAAAACGGTACGTCCAATGTTTTTACAATTTATTGAGCCGTCAAAGCAATATGCCGATATTATCGTCCCTCGTGGTGGTAAAAATCGTGTGGCGATTGATATTTTGAAAGCTAAAATTGGTGAATTCTGTCAAGAGTAATTGTGCCACACATAACCAACGATAATACTGTTATGGATACATAAAATAATGAAGGGGGAAAGTGATCATGCGTCTTTGTGACCGCGATATAATTCAGTGGATGGATGAAGGTCGATTAGTTATTAACCCGCGCCCACCAATTGAACGAATCAATGGTGCGACTGCCGATGTGCGGCTTGGAAATCAATTCCGTGTTTTTCAAGGCCATACAGCGGCATTTATTGACCTTAGTGGACCCAAAGATGAGGTTACTGCGGCTTTAAATCGAGTCATGAGCGATGAAATTATCCTTAAAGACGATGAGCCTTTCTTCCTCCATCCAGGGGAGCTAGCCTTAGCAGTGACCCTTGAGTCTGTAACACTTCCTGATAACCTTGTTGGTTGGTTGGATGGTCGTTCATCTTTGGCTAGACTTGGTTTAATGGTTCACGTGACCGCCCACCGTATTGATCCAGGTTGGTGTGGCCAGATTGTATTAGAATTTTACAATTCAGGTAAATTGCCTTTAGCCCTGCGTCCGGGTATGGTGATTGGAGCACTGAGCTTTGAACCACTGTCAGGCAGCGCCGATCGTCCTTATAATAGTCGGCAGGATGCCAAATATAAAAACCAACAAGGTGCAGTTGGTAGCCGTATCAGCGAAGATTAATTGTTACGGTAAAGCGACAAGCGCTCCCCTTCTTAATGGAGTTGAAGGGGAAAACTTGCGTAAGCTTCAGGGACAGGTAGCTCAGGGTGTGACAAACAGAGTGAAAGAGAGGGAAGAATGAAACGTTTTTTGACGACACTGATTATTTTACTTGTTGTATTAGTGGCAGGACTTGCAGCTTTAGTGATGTTGGTTAACCCGAATGATTTTAGGGGCTACATAGTCGAACAAGTTGAGAAAAAAAGTGGTTATCAATTTGCCTTCAACGGTGATTTGCGTTGGCATGTATGGCCGACATTAAGCATTATTACCGGTCCAATCTCTGTTACTGCGCCTAATGCTACTCAACCAGTACTAAGTGCAGAAAATATGCGCTTAGACGTTGAATTATGGCCGCTTATCTCTCATCGATTGTCTGTAGAACAGGTAGTTATTGACGGTGCCGTCATCAGAAAAACGCCAGAAAGTGAAGCTGTCATCCAGCGTAAAGTGCCTATTGCCCCTGGCGGTAGTCAAGTTCCTGCAGAGCCATCAGATAAAAATCAATGGTTATTGGATATCAGTAAAATCGATATCACTAACAGTTTAGTTATCTGGCAAACTGCGAAAGATGAATACAATCTACGTAATATTAATTTGTCGTTGAAGAAAAATAATGACAAGCAAGTTTCGGTAAAATTCAGCGGTAATCTCAATAAAAATCAACAAGAACTGAATTTTGATCTTAATTCTGATGTAGATTTATCTAAATTATCTCAGCAAGTTAGTGGTCAGGTTACTCAGTTTGACTATCAGCTAAAAGGGGTTGACCTACCTGAAAATGGGATTACAGGAAAAGTCACAACAGATTTTCTATATACAAAGGCTGATACCAGCGCAGTAAATCTCAATAATTTAATTGTCCAAGCGAATGACAGTGAGTTGAAGGGGAATATCCATGTTGGTTTAACTGATATTCCTGATATCGTCGTTAATTTATCATCGACTTCACTAAATCTCGATAGCCTATTAGGGCAAGCCCCAGCATCTGGAAATAGCACAACACTTAATAATGCATCGGAAGATGTGGTCAATAATAATGAGCGTATTGGTGTTAAACCGGTTATTTCTGGTTCTAATATGGATAAATACGATCTTACTGGGCTGAAATCGTTTACTGCAAATATTAATGTGGCAGTGGATAGTTTAATTTATCGTGGAATGACCGTCACGATGGTTAATTTTAATGCACAAAACCAATATCCTCGTTTAACTGTTTCTCAGTTAGAGGGACAAGCCTTTGGTGGGCAATTCTCTCTTCCTGTTACGGTTAATTACAGCGGAATTCCTGCACAAGTTTCTGCAAAGCCGAACTTTAAAAATATTGATTTAACTCCATTATTGAAAGCTTTCCATATGCCTGAAAAGCTCAGTGGAATTATCTCGCTAAATGCTGAGTTATCTGGTTCTGGCTATGATGATTATGCAGTAAAAAATCAATGGCAGGGGCCTCTTAACTTCGAGTTACGTGATGCCAAACTAGCAGATTTAAATATTCCTCAATTAATCCAACAGTCAATTTCTCGGGTGACCAATAAAATTAATGCACCAACCAATATGAATAACTTCACGGAAGTTGATTTATTTACGGTGTCTGGATATTTAAATAAAGGCAATATGAATATTGCCTCGCTACGCGCTACGTCTCCATTGTTAGGAATTACGGGGCAAGGGCGAGTGAATATTCCAAAAGAAACGATTGATGTGAATTTGGGGGTTAACATTCTAGGTGGTTGGGCTGGGGATTCTCGCCTAATCAAACAACTCAGTGGCGTAATTATACCACTGCGTATTTATGGCAGCTGGAACAATCTTCAATATCAACTAGATGTAGAGAAATTACTACGAAATGAAATTCGAACCCAAGCGAAAGAAGCAATAGGTAATTTTTTGAAAAAAGAAGAAGTTAAAGGGTTTGATGATTTACTAAATGCCTTGTAATTTAGGTATAGAGCCGCCCTTAATGGGCGGTTTATAATATTATGAAGTTTAGTTATTTATAACCATTCTCAGCATAATCACGCTTTCTTTGTGATCTTTCTGCAATTTTGTCAGAAAGGTCATAATAACCTCTCTGTGGCTCTATTTTTTTATCCTGCTGTTCTTCCTCTAACAGCTCTTTAGAGCTAGGGCTAGTTTCTTGGAGTTTCGTCATTTCATTTTTTAGTCGATTTATTTGACTATTTTCTGATTTATATTCTTTCTCCAATGATTCCAGATCTATTTTTTTAGATTTATGGTGCTTATAGCTTGAGCTATCCAGCTTATCTTTAAGTTCTGTGATTTTTTTTCCCAACTCGTTTATTTTATTATTTATATTTTTGAAAATAGGTAAATCATTTGTGATTAAATGTTTTGTAGGAATGTTTTCGCCAATAAAGAGGATGTCTTTTATAGAAGAAATGAGAGTATTCACTTCATTATGAAGTTGCTTTATATCTTTCAAATGAACTGTTTTTTTATCCGTTGTAACTTGTGGATGTTGCTGCGAATCATTCTTCACACTCTTTGCTGTACGAGTAAATTCTGTCGTTTTGCCTTGTTGATCTGTCACGCTCATACGGCGAATCTGAACTTGCGGTGAGGTATTTATAGCTTTCATCAGTAGAGTCTCAGTAAAAGTAAAATTATCAAATGAATTGAATTATTCAATGCGTAAATAATTTTTTCTTTTAAAAAACGCTACTGATTTGAAATAAAAAAATCTGCTCAGATTTAAAGCAAAAAAAATACCAGCTCAATATAGGATAAAGGCTGGTATTTAATCTTATATTAATCGCGATTAGTCATCGACATAATCATAACCATCACCTTCAGGTGCTGGTGGAGTGATTAAGACTTTATTGATACGGTGGCTTATTACCTCAAGAGGCTGGAAAGTACAGCCGTTAATCAGAACTTGCTCACCAACTTCAGGGACACGCTGTAAATGTTCCATCAATAGACCCGCGATAGTTTCATATTCACGTTTATCATCTAAAGGCATTGGAACATACATAATCAAATCTTCTAGCGGCATAAAGCCATTGGCAATCCAAGTGCCATCTTCTAGCTTTTGAATATCATGTCGTGAGTCATTTTCTTCATCACCCACGGGCAAGTTGCCTGCGATAGTTTCCATTACGTCAGTTAGCGTCACAATACCTTCAATTGAGCCAAACTCATCAACGACAAAGGCAAAGTGAGTATGAGCCTGACGGAACTGTTCTAATGCTTTTAACAATGACAAACCTTCAGGGAAGATCAGCGGTTGAGTGACTAAAGCACGTAAATCTAACGGCGCGCCACTGAGTTGCTGTTTCACTAAATCAAGGACATGGACAACACCGATAGGCTCATCGCTAATGGTTTCATCGACCATCACAAAACGAGAGTGAGGGTTCTTCTGCATCATTTGGAGTAAGTCGCTGGATGATTTATTAATATCTAAATAATCCACGTCATGACGGGAAGTCATAATACTTTCCACGTTACGCTGTGCCATGCCTAATACACGGGCAATCATTAAGCGTTCTTGAGGATCAAAAACAGACTGATTGTCCGAGATTAAATCAGAAGTTCGAGGGTCTAACTCACCGTGTTCTGTTTTGCCATTTAAAATACGTAATACCGCTTCAGCTGTACGCTCACGTAATGGGCGGGTACCGGTTAGGAATTTACGTCGGTTAAACTGAGCAAATTGGTTGAGTACCTCTATCATGATAGAGAAACCAATCGCGGCATACAGGTAACCTTTCGGAATGGCGTAACCAAAACCTTCTGCAACCAAGCTGAAACCAATCATCAATAAGAAGCTTAAACATAGGATGACGATGGTTGGATGCGCGTTAACAAAGCTGGTCAGTGGTTTACTTGCCCAGATCATTAACATCATGGCGATAGTGACCGCAGCAATCATCACTCCGATATGGTCAACCATACCGACTGCGGTGATAACGGAGTCAAGAGAAAATACCGCATCAAGTACGATGATTTGCGCTACAACCGCCCAGAAATTGGAGGTTTTGCGTTGATTATTTGTATGCTCGTCTTTACCTTCTAACCGTTCGTTTAGCTCCATTGTTGCTTTAAACAAGAGGAATATTCCCCCGAGCAACATGATAAGATCGCGGGCACTAAACGGGTGCTCAAAGAGGGTTAGGATAGGCTTGGTCAGCGTGATTAACCACGATAGGCTGAATAGTAAAATAACACGCATAACAAGGGCACACATTAACCCTGTGATACGAGCTTTATCACGCAGCTTAGGTGGAAGTTTATCTGCCAGAATGGCGATAAAAACAAGGTTATCAATACCAAGAACGATTTCTAGAACGATAAGGGTAGCGAGACCAGCCCAAATCGAAGGATCTGCGATCCATTCCATACAGTTTGTTTTACCTTCTGATATGACGGCTTATACCGACCGATGAATAATGAGGTTTATTGGCATAAATATCAATAAAAAATCACCTAACTTAAGTAATAATTGGCAAAAAATGATTCTATTGCGTTATCGATTGCATCAATAACTACCATGGAGAACCATCCTGAGTTAACATGTGATCCCGTTAACAGAATGTCAGCACAATCGATGCTGACTTGGTCCTAATCAGACAGGAGTTTTTCATGTCAAAGCAGCAGATTGGTGTTGTCGGAATGGCTGTCATGGGTCGTAATTTAGCCCTGAACATTGAAAGTCGCGGTTATTCAGTCTCTATCTATAACCGTTCACAAGATAAAACAGACGAAGTCATTGCCGAAAATCCAGGGAAAAAATTAGTTCCCAACTATACGATTGAAGAGTTTGTCGACTCTCTGGAGAAACCACGCCGTATCCTGTTGATGGTTAAAGCGGGCGAAGCAACAGATAAAACTATTGCTGCATTAACACCACATTTAGACAAAGGCGATATCTTAATCGATGGTGGTAACACACTGTATAAAGATACTATCCGCCGCAATCGTGAACTGTCAGAGCAAGGCTTTAACTTCATCGGGACAGGTGTTTCTGGTGGTGAAGAAGGCGCATTGAAAGGTCCTTCAATCATGCCTGGCGGTCAAAAAGAAGCTTACGAATTAGTTGCTCCAATCTTAAAAGAAATCGCAGCTAAAGCAGAAGGTGAACCTTGCGTGACTTACATCGGTCCAGATGGCGCAGGTCACTATGTGAAAATGGTTCACAACGGTATCGAATATGGCGATATGCAGCTAATCGCCGAAGCGTACTCTCTATTAAAAGGTTCTTTGAACTTAAATAATGAAGAGCTGGCTGAAATCTTTGGTGAGTGGAACCAAGGGGAGCTGAGCAGCTACTTGATCGAAATTACAGCCGATATCTTTAAGAAGAAAGACGAAGAAGGCACTTATCTGGTTGATGTAATTTTAGATGAAGCCGCTAACAAAGGTACGGGAAAATGGACTAGCCAAAGTGCGCTAGACTTAGGTATTCCATTGACGCTGATCACTGAGTCTGTTTTTGCTCGTTATCTTTCTTTCTTAAAAGACCAACGTGTTGCTGCATCCAAAGTATTAACGGGTCCTGTAGCGAAATCAGTTGAAGGCGATAAAAAAGTCTTTATTGAGAAAGTTCGCCGTGCACTTTACTTAGGTAAAATCGTCTCTTATGCACAAGGCTTCCAGCAATTAAAAGCGGCTTCAGATGAGTATAATTGGGATCTGAACTACGGTGAAATTGCAAAAATCTTCCGTGCGGGTTGTATTATTCGTGCGCAATTCCTGCAAAAAATCACTGATGCATACAATGACAATGCAAAAATTGCCAACTTACTGTTAGCACCATACTTCAAGCAAATTGCTGATGAATATCAACAAGCTCTGCGTGATGTGGTGTGCTACGGCGTGCAAAATGGTATCCCAACACCAACGTTCTCTGCGGCTATCTCATATTACGATAGCTACCGTTCAGCGGTACTGCCAGCGAATCTGATCCAAGCTCAGCGCGATTATTTCGGTGCTCATACCTATAAACGTACTGATAAAGACGGTGTTTTCCACACTGAGTGGATGGAATAAGTTATAGCCCCTCGGGGTTGATTCCATAACGTTAAAAAAAAGGTGCCTCATTGGGCACCTTTTTTGTTTTTCTTTTATTATTTAGCCACTTTCAGATTGGTCGCGTTTCTATTTTCCCCGCTTTCACATTAAATATCGCCATATAACTCAATTCCCAATAACGACAAGACTCCGTAGAAAAATAATGAAAATCAAAACAATAAGCTTAATGGTGATTGGCTTTATCTTTTTAGTCTTGATTCTATTTATCTCGGGCATGCTGTTATCTATGAATAACGGCGAATCTTCCTATGAAATTGATCAGAATGGCGAAAAAGTAGGGCACAGCATCTATACCATTTATCACGGTAAGGTTTATGCCAGTGTTCCCAGCAACGGTAAATATGTAATTGATGAAGCGGACCCGGTTAGTTTTCAGTTACTCTCTGAAGAGTCTTACTATGAACGGCAGTTTGGTATCGATAAGAATCACGCTTATTGTGGCAACTTGATTATTTCTAGCTTTAATCCTAAAACGGCGAAATCGATAGGAAACAGTTATTTTACGGATGGAAATCAAACGGTGTATTGCGCAATGGGGTCGGTGATAAATGACGACCTTTCAACGCTTGATGAACTGACTCAAACATGGCTACATGGTTGGGGTTTAGGAAAAAAGCCCCAAACCTATATTTATCCTATGATACCGTTACCTGTTTCTCCGACGCTTTATCGGCCATTACTCAAATTATATCTCGTGACTGATGGTCAGCGAGTATTTTATAAAGGCGAGTATATGCCGAATGCTGATCCACAACAGTTACAGGATATTGGGTCATTACAATACGATGATTCAGTACGGGATAGTCATCAATTTTATCGTGATAATCTGAATGTGTATTTTCAACAATATCTATTGCCAATCAAAAGTCATTCTGGCCTATACACGTTAACATTAGATGGTTTGCACCAAGAGGGATATTTAATCGATCCTGAGTCCGGAATAGTGTCGATGAATGATCTTGTTTTTCCTGAGATAAATGCGCCGTATCATTTAATCAGTCGGCATGGTAGTCATGTAAATCAAGCCCTATTTTTATCAAAAAATGGCGTATTTTTTTATCATCGAGAAAAAGAAATTATTGTTCGTGCAGGTGATAATCCGTTTGTCTCTGGGGAGTTGAAAGAAATAGCCCCCTCTGTGTTTACTCACCATAATCAAACCTATTATTTGCAAGACTCGGAGCTATGGGGAACCAATAGAAGCCCAGGGTTGATTTCCCGTAGCACGAAAATTTATCGACTTAATGAAAGTAATGTATCGCCTTGGGAAAAGGTTGGTAGCCTAGATAATCATTATTTCGGTGAGGTTTGGCGAAAGGGAAATGAGTATTACTATTTTGATAATCTAGGCTCAACTCAAGGTATTCGGCGTACTATTTATCGAATTATTGATCAAAACATGGCGATACGCTTAGTGAATGAACGGTTTCTACCTCGAGATCTTCGTAAATTAATTGATGATGAGAAACTTGTGCCAGTACAAGGTACTGAGCTTGTTCAAGCGATCACTAAGTATCGATAAGATTCGATTTATAGGCAGACATTCTGATATTATCGTTAGCTATTTTAAAAATTGAATAAATAATATTCATCTGCTTAGAATCGGTCATATGCATAAATTTCTCACGCTCCTGCTTTTATTAGTTTTATTAGGCCCTTTGGGAATAGATTTATATTTACCTACTATTCCTAAAATTGCTGAAGACTTAAAGAGTAGTGAATCTGTCATTCAATCTACCATTGGGTTATTTATCCTCATACTTGGGATTGGGCAACTTATATCAGGACCGTTGGTTGACCGATATGGGCGAAAACCAGTCGCAATTATTGGTTTAGTTGTCTATTTAATCGGCGCAATCGTCGCTGCATTTTCAACGACCGCTGGAATGTTTATTGCCTCGCGATTACTGCAAGGAGCTGCGGTATGTTGTACATCAGTCGTGGCATTTAGCTGTGTTCGTGACCGAATGAATGGTACTGACGCAGCTCGTGCTTTTGGTTTTTTAAATGGCACATTGAATATCGTTCCTGCACTTGCACCTTTATTAGGTGGGCTATTAGCCGAGGCATGGGGATGGCGAGCCCCATTTTGGTTCCTCGCACTTTATGCGGTGGTTATCTTTATTTTAATTATTATGTTCTTGCCCGAAACTCGACCTGCAAGTTTGCAGCAAATTAAAAAACTTCAGTTTAAAAATTATTTCCGAATTTTGACGAGTGAACATTTCTTTATTTTTTCGTTGGTCAATGCGGGGGCCATGGGAATGGCGCTCACCTATGTCTCTCTCGCTCCTAGCGTATTAATGGGGGATGCACAGCTCAGCCCATTAGAATTTTCGATTGTATTTGGTGTTAATGGTTTTTGGATCATGCTAGCAAGCTACTTTGCCAATTACTGTATTCGTAAAATGGGACGTCCGGCTTGCCTCTCTATCGGTAGTGTGATGATGGCATTAGGTTGTGCGGGACTATTGTTAGGCTTGACCTTGCTATCTCCGCAAACACAAACCCATTGGTTGGTGTATATGCTCCCAGTTGCTTGCGCTTGTACAGGATTAGCGTTCATGATGGGAACTGCAACCAGCTATGCCTTAGAGCCTTTTGGTAATGAAGCGGGAGCCGCTTCGGCGCTGGTGGGCTTCGTTCAAATGGCGGGAGGTGCTGCGCTTGGTTTATGTGCGATTGCATTGCCGATGGAACCGAAACTGTCACTGGCTTTAGTGATGCTAGCAGGATGTATTTTTGGCATTATCGCCAGAAAAACCAGCATCAAACGAGCCACTATTATTGAAAAGGTTGCATAGTAATGATGATAAGTAACCCTAGATTAAAACAGCCGAGGATAGGCTAAGGGTGATGTAAGTGAACGCGATTACATCACCATAGACAGCGTTCTATGGTAACGAAACAGATTACAAGGTGACTTACCATGAAAAAGAAACATTGGTCTAAATATCAATTACTGCATGAAGTTGTGCAAAATCCGAATATTCATATTAAAGGCTGTCACAGCTATTACAGTGACTGCTGGGATAATGGGTTTGAGCAATCCGTTGTTCGCTATTTGCAAGGTGACGAGCAGAGCCGAGATTGGCAATTAGCCTGGAATGTAGACCAACTCTATATTGGCGATTATGTGTGTATTGGCAGTGAAGCCGTTATTTTGATGGGTGGAAATCATACCCATCGAATGGACTGGTTTTGTGTATATCCTTTTATTGAGCATATTGAAGACGCGTATGTCGGTAAAGGGGATACCGTGATTGCTGATGGCGTATGGATTGGGATGCGTGCATTTATTATGCCGGGCATTAATCTTGGTGAAGGTGCGGTCATTGCGGCGAATAGCATGGTCACTAAAGACGTGCCACCTTACACGATTGTTGGTGGCAACCCAGCAAAACCGATCGGCACTCGATTTTCGCCAGATATTATTGAACAGCTTCTTGCATTGAAAATTTATGATTGGAGTGAAACGAAGTTTTCAGCACTGAGAGCATTTATTTGCCAAACGGATTTTCTCGCATTGAGAAATGCCAGTGAAGAATATGATAAGGAAAACTAATTCTTCATGAATTACTGACTATGTGGGCTATCAATCGATAGCCCTTTTTTCGGAATAATCCCCATGAATACTATGGTTATAAGGGTGTATTTATAGTCGTAAAAAGAGTAAATTGGTATTGAGTAAAAATAGCCGTTACCATCAATGCAGTATCAATTCGAGTAGGCCACTATGAGAAAATTGATAAGCAGATCTCTGAGTACCTTGGTTTTTATCGGTTATTTACTATCATCCAATCTCTATGCATCATCTGAAGTCTCCATTGCTAGCCCTGCACCAGTCAGTATTTTTAATGTTGAAGTTAAATATAATGATGAGCTTGATGAGTTTGAACTAACTGGCGTTGTCACCAATATTTCGAATGTTGTTCTATATCAAACCTATATTGGCTTTGACTTACTCAAAGATGATATGTGGGTCGGTGAAATTAACTATAAGATTCAAAAATCTATCAAGCCTAATCAGAAGGTTTTTTTTATCCGAACACTTCCTCCAATGGAAATTACCCCAAATGGATTTAGCATTAACGAGACATTAGCAACCTATTACTTAGACTATCAACATTGATAATTGGTAGGGATGCTAACAGTTAGACTGTTGGCATCCAACATGACAAACTCACTCGACTTCAGTACGAATAAATTCCACTAGAGTAGGCTTTGCAATTCTTTGATAATCATGGGTATTAAGAATAATTGATCGTTCAAGGCTGCCCGCATTGAAGGCTAATTCTTCAAATCGAGTAAAGAGATAAGGGTCTGCAATCAGTGTTAATGAAGGATGAAAACTGAAAGGAGGAATTGCACCAAAGACACAGTGGGTTAGCTCATCGACCTCTTTAGGGCTGGCGAGTGAGGCTCGCGTTCCACCAATAGCCTTTGCTATCTTGCTTAAATCTGCTTGCTGATCTGCTGGAAGAATCGCTAATACATGCTGGCGAAGACCGTTTCCTTTCACATGGCAAACGAGTCCTTTAGCCCCTTGCCCTAACTGAGTTCCCCGTATTTTAGCAACTTCTTCAGATTTACCCGCCGTTGGGTGCTCAATCACACGATACTTTGCATGATGATTATCAAGTAACTGGGTTAATTGCGTAAAAATTCCATTATCAGACACAACATTCACCTTTTAAATCCACATCGAATGAGGGGAATGATAGCAAGTTCAAGAGGAGAAACAATGGCAGTTTGTGAAGAAAAAAGGTGCCTATAGGATTAGGCACCGGATAGAAATTATTGATGACGTTCTTTCAAGCGTTTTATTATTGCACTTAAATCTAAGTCTTGATCTTGCAATAAGACCATTAAGTGGTACATCAAATCGGCCGCTTCATTGGTTAACTCTTCACGATCATTGACTGTAGCGGCAAGTGCGGTCTCAACACCTTCTTCACCTACTTTCTGTGCGATACGCTTAGTGCCGCTAGCGTATAGACGTGCGGTATAGGAGCTTTCAGGCGAGGCGTTCTTGCGTTCTTTCAATAGGGTTTCTAACTCATAGAGAAAACCCCAATCGCTCTGGGCTGGTGCAAAGCAGCTAGTGGTGCCGTTATGGCAAGTTGGACCATCAGGCAGTGCCATAGCAAGTAGTGTGTCATTATCGCAGTCGGCAACAATATCCACTAAATTAAGGAAGTTGTTAGAGGTTTCCCCCTTGGTCCATAGACGCTGTTTAGTTCTGGAGAAAAACGTGACTTTACGGCTATCTAGCGTTACTTGTAGCGCTTGTTGATTCATATAACCCAGCATCAGCACTTCGCCAGAAATTGCGTGTTGGACAACCACAGGCATTAAATTATCGACTTTCTGCCATGCAAGCTGGTTACATTGTTCTGTAGTTAACATACTCTAATTTGAACTCCATTTTCTGCTAGGAATTGCTTTAAGTCACCGATGTTGATGATTTGCTTATGGAACACTGAAGCGGCTAAAGCGCCATCGACTCCCGCTTCACTAAAAGCATCGAGGAAGTGAACTTTTTCGCCTGCACCGCCAGAGGCGATGAGTGGAACTTGGCAAACCTCACGAACTTTTTTCAGTTGTACCAGATCGTAACCTTGACGTACACCATCTTGGTTCATCATATTCAACACGATTTCACCTGCACCGCGTTGCTGGGCTTCTTTCACCCAATCAAGGGTTTTCCAGCGAGTTTGTGTGGTGCGTTTTTCATCCCCAGTGAACTGGTAAACCAGATACTCATTGGTTTCTGCATCAAACCAAGTATCAATTCCCACGACAATACATTGTACCCCAAAGCGATCTGCAAGGCGGCTAATCAGAGTTGGATCAGAAAGTGCAGGGGAGTTAATAGAAATTTTATCAGCGCCGAAAGAGAGAATTTGCGCCGCATCATCAACACTTTTAATACCACCCGCCACGCAAAAAGGAATATCGATCACTTCTGCAACTTTAGCGACCCAACTTTTATCGACGACACGGCCATCAGAGGATGCGGTAATATCGTAGAAAACCAGTTCATCCGCACCTTCTTGAGCATAGCGCTGTGCTAATGGAACGATATCACCGATAATTTCGTGGTTACGAAATTGGACACCTTTGACGACTTGCCCGTCACGTACATCCAAACAAGGAATTATGCGTTTTGCCAACATTTGATTGCCTCCGCAACGGTAAATTTACCTTCCAATAAGGCGCGCCCAACGATCACGCCAGCAGCACCTGAAGCAGGAATAGCGGCGATATCATTTAGATTACCAATTCCACCAGAAGCTTGAATTTCAATATCAGGAAATTTTTGACTTATTTCACGGTATAAACTGACATTTGAACCTGACAACGTGCCATCTTTCGAGATATCGGTACAAAGGACATGTTTTAGTCCATAAGGACGATATATTTCAATGGCTTGCTCAAGGGTTAAATTCGAATTTTCTTGCCAACCACTGATCGCAATTTCTTTCACACCGTCAGCATTAATACGTACATCTAATGCTAAAACAATGGCTTCTCCGCCATAACGTTGGAACCATGTTTTTACCAGTTCTGGTTTGGTGACGGCAGTTGAACCAATCACCACACGGGTTGCACCTGCGTCTAATAACGCTTTTACATCTTCTTCTGTACGAATACCACCGCCGACCTGTACCGGAACTGAGACCCCTGCAAGTAGCTTTTTCAGTAGTGGGATTTGGCGCTTTTGTGGATCTTTCGCTCCCGTTAAGTCGACTAAATGCAGGAGTTTAGCCCCTTGTTTTTCATAATCTTGTAAGCGCGGTAACGGGTCATTACCGTAATCTGTCTGTTTGGCATAATCCCCTTGATGTAGCCGAACAACGGTACCATCGATTAAGTCTAAAGCTGGAATGATCATGGTTTTACATCTCCAAAAAGTTTTGGATCAAGCGAGCACCCGCGGCACCCGAACGTTCTGGGTGGAATTGCACGCCATAGAAATTATCTTTATTCACGGCACTGCTAAACCAATTGCCATATTGTGTTTGCGCGATGGTGTTGGCGGAAATAGGCATTGAATAGCTGTGTACGAAATAAAAATAGGCATCGTCGCTGATCCCTTTAAATAAGGAATTGCCCGCGAGTGCTTTCACTTGATTCCATCCACTGTGGGGAACGGGTAACCCATTAGCATCCATTTTACGCACTGGGCTATCGATTAATCCTAACAGTGGCACTTCTGTTTGACCTTCTTCACTTAAGCTACCGAGTAATTGCATTCCCAAACAAATGCCCAACACAGGCTGAGTTAATGCTTTAATCAATGGAATTAATTCGCGCTCTTCGAGTTTTTCCATCGCGGCGCTAGCCGTACCGACTCCGGGTAAAAAGACTTTATCAGCTTGTAGAATGGTGTTGGTATCACGGCTGATAATGGGGTCGTAGCCTAATCTTTTGACGGCATAAGCAACAGACGCTAAGTTTGCACAGCCAGTATCCAGAATAACCACGGTCATCACAGCACCCCTTTGGAGCTTGGTAAAGTATCCCCTTCAACGCGGATAGCTTGGCGTAGGGTACGACCGAACACTTTAAACAGGCTTTCTGCTTTGTGGTGATCGTTTTTCCCTTTGGTTTTCAGGTGCAGAGTGCAGCCCATCGCATAGGATAACGAACTGAAAAAGTGTTCAATCATCTCTGTGCTTAAATCACCAACGCGTTGATACTTGAATTCAGCTTTATATTCGAGGTGTGGGCGACCGGAAATATCCAGTGCACAACGTGCTTGGCATTCATCCATGGGTAGAACAAAACCGAAACGGGCAATGCCACGCTTATCCCCAAGAGCGACGCGTAATGCTTCACCTAGCGCTAAGCCGGTATCCTCCACGGAATGGTGATCATCTATAAACAGGTCACCATTAACTTCAACGTTTAGGCGGAAACCGCCATGAGTCGCGATTTGGTCAAGCATGTGGTCAAAGAAACCCACACCAGTACTGATTTTGCTGCCACCTTCTTGGTCTAACCACACTTCAACTTGAATATTGGTTTCTTTGGTCGTGCGTTGAACGAGAGCATGACGATTACGTTTTGTCAGCTGGCTGGTGATGGCATCCCAATCGAGTTCATTAGCGTTGTAACGTAATCCCTTGATCCCCATATTTTGAGCCAGCTGAATATCCGTTTCGCGATCGCCAATCACATAGCTATTTTCAGTATCGAGTACACCTTCGTTAAGGTAGCTTTCCACCAATTTCGTTTTTGGCTTACGACAGTCACAATTATCTGCTGGCATATGCGGGCAAATGAGTACTTCATCAAAGCGGATACCTTGAGATTCAAACACCTGCATCATCAGATTATGAGGTGGCTCAAAATCCTCTGTTGGGAAACTGGCTGTGCCTAGACCGTCTTGATTGGTGATCATCACTAAGCGGTAGTTGGCTTTTTGTAATGCCAATAGGCTTGGGATCACATTATTTTCAAACGCTAACTTGCTTAAGCTATCTACTTGAAAATCAGTAGGTGGCTCAGAAATTAAGGTTCCATCACGGTCGATAAAAAGAATTTTCTGGCTCATAACTATTCCCTAATCAGCAAAGTGCTTTAATAGCTTCAATGACACGGACATTTTCAATTTCTGTCCCAATGGTGATCCGCAGGCAGTCAACCAACCCCGGCTGTTTGCTTTGGTCTCTTAAAATAATGCCTTGATCCCAAAGTGCTTTGAAAACACGGGCACCATCTTTAAAACGCACCAAAATGTAGTTGGTTTCGCTGGGATAAACCGTTTCAACGACGGATAACTCACGCAGTGCTTCAGAAAGTGCGATGCGATTTTTTCTAATCCCTTCGACACGTTTTTTCATGGTGGTGACACCATCATTATTCAGTGCTTGCGCTGCGATAACCGCAACAGGTGTTGAGAGTGGGTAAGGCGCGATCACTTTCAGTAAAACTTCGATCACTTCAGGGGACGCTAAGGTAAATCCACAGCGTAATCCTGCCAGTGCGAAAGCTTTGGACAGTGTTCTTAAAATGACTAAGTTAGGATATTTTTCTAGCCAACTCGCGACACTAAATTCAGGGCAAAATTCAATATAAGCTTCATCCACCACCACTAATGCACGTCCAGCCGCCATGTCTAAAACTTCTAGCAGTGCTTTATTGTCGATGATATTGCCGGTCGGATTATTTGGGCTACAAATATAAATCAGTTTCGTGTTGGACAGGTTTTCACGGATCGACGGGATATTGAGTGACCAATCTGGTAGCGATAGGATTTTTTTCTGTTCAACACCAAAGGTTTCTGCGCTAACACTGTACATGCCATAAGTTGGTGGACAAAACATCACGGCATCTTTTCCCGGCTCACAAAATGCGCGGATTAACAATTCGATGGATTCATCGGCTCCGCGACAAACAAGAACTTGCTCCGGAGAAATCCCTGCATAAGCGGCATAATTTTGAATCACTTCAGCAGGCTGTGCTTCAGGGTAGCGGTTCAAATTACGTTCGTTAAATTGGTAATCCGGTGCGGTCGGGTATTCATTGGCGTTAAGCCATACATCCCCGTTGCCCCCAAGGCGGCGTGCCGACATATAGGGGGTCATAATTTTTACATTTTCGCGTGCTAGGCTGGCGGCATTAAACGTCTGGCTCATGATTCACTCCTGATTTTGTTTTTTTAGTTCGGAGACTCGTAGGGTAACGGCGTTTTTGTGGGCAGTGAGTTGCTCAGCTTGTGCCAGTGTTTCAATGGTTTTAGCCAATCCTAATAGTCCCTGAGCAGAGAGTTTTTGCACGGTCATTCTCTTCATAAAGTCAGCTAAGCCTAGGCTCGAATAGGTGGCGGTATAGCCATAAGTCGGTAATACGTGATTGGTTCCTGATGCATAATCTCCCGCAGATTCTGGTGACCAATCGCCGACAAAAACAGATCCTGCGTTGGTGATTAATTCTACGAGATCATCTGCATTGCGAGTTTGTAGTATTAAGTGTTCAGGTCCGTAGCTGTTACTGATTTCCACACATTGGTCAATGGAATCGGCAATAATCACTCGGCTGGCACTCAGGGCTTCACGTGCTATTGACGCACGAGACAGCGTCGCTAACTGTTTTTCAGTTTCTACGATAACTCGCTGAGCAAAATCTTCATCATCAGTCAGTAAAATAACTTGTGAATCTGGACCGTGTTCAGCTTGAGATAATAAATCAGAAGCAGTAAATGCAGGATTTGCTTGGCGGTCTGCAATCACTAAAACTTCAGAAGGTCCCGCTGGCATATCAATTGCTGCACCGTCGTAGCTTTGGCTCACTTGGCGTTTAGCTTCTGTTACATAGGCATTTCCCGGACCAAAAATTTTGTCAACACTAGGAATACTTTCTGTACCAAATGCCATTGCTGCAATGGCTTGGGCTCCGCCGACTTGGAAAATATCGGTGATACCACACAGCTTAGCGGCATATAAGATTTCATCTGCAATCGGTGGGGGGGAGCAGAGAATAATTTTACGGCAACCTGCAATATTAGCGGGAGTACCCAACATCATTACGGTAGAAAGTAATGGGGCTGAGCCACCGGGAATGTACAAGCCAACAGAATCAATTGGACGAGTCACTTGCTGGCATACGACTCCTGCTTGAGTCTCTACAGTAATGGGTTCAGGTTTTTGCGCTTCGTGAAAACGACGGATATTTGCAATGGCCGTTTTCATCGCTGTTTTGATGTCATCACCAAGGCGAGCTTGGGCTTCTTCAACAGCATTCGGTGAAATACGAACAGACGAAATCGCTGTTTTGTCAAAACGTTGACTGAGTACTTTGAGGGCAATGTCACCCTCTTGGCGAACGTGATCAATGATTTGACTAACAGCAGCGCTAATATTGCCTGATGCGGCGATAGCAGGGCGCATCAGCAGGGTATTTTGCTGTTCTTCGCTGCAAGTTGACCAGCGAATTGGTTGATTGAATCCCAGTTCCATGGTGACTTACTCCATCATTTTTTCAATAGGTAATACGAGAATTGAGCTAGCACCCAGTGATTTTAGTTTTTCCATGGTTTCCCAGAATAGGGTTTCGGAGCTTACCATGTGCATTGCAACTCGGTTCTTATCACCCGCTAATGGCAGGATGGTTGGACGTTCAGCTCCCGGAAGCAGAGATATGATCTCTTCCAGTCTTTCTCCCGGTGCATGCAACATAATGTATTTTGATTCACGTGCTTGGATTACGCCTTGAATACGGGTCATCATGCGGTCAATAAGTTGCTGTTTATCGGATGACATTTCTCCATCACGCTGAATTAAGCAAGCTTTTGAACGGTAAATGACTTCCACTTCTTTCAATCCGTTAGCTTCGAGGGTGGCACCGGTGGAGACTAAATCACAAATCGCATCGGCTAAACCAGCGCGTGGCGCAACTTCGACTGAGCCATTGAGTAAGCAAGATTTAAACTTCACGCCTTTTTCATCAAAGTAGCGCTTCAGTAGGTACGGATAAGATGTTGCGACGCGAGAGCCATTTAGGCATTCAGCACCGGTGTAGTTAAAATCTAATGGTGCCGCTAACGATAAGCGGCAGCCACCAAAGTCGAGACGGCGTAAAGTTTTAAATTGTGGATTCTCGCCACGAGCTTGACGGCTAAGTAACTCTTCCTCTAATACGTTTTCACCAATGATTCCGAGGTCTACAACACCATCAATAACCAGTCCGGGGATATCGTCATCGCGAACGCGAAGTAAATCAATAGGCATATTTTCTGCATAAGCAATCAATCGCTGTTGTTGTAAGTTGATTTTTATACCACAGCGAGCCAGTAGCTCTCTTGATTCATCGCTCAAGCGTCCAGATTTCTGTATTGCGATACGTAAACGTGATTTGTCCAACATAATATTACCCCACACCCTAAAAATATCTTTTTGATTAATAATAAAAAAACCCTCGGAAGATTATCTTCCGAGGGTTCTCTTTATTTGCATTTCAGCCACCGGAAGAGTCGTTGATCGTCTTCCAGCACACATCGCCCAAAAGACTAATCAGGATGATGGTGATGATGATGGTTGCGTGAAATACGAGTCATAATAGCTTCCGTTTAGTTATTTAGATAATTGCTTAAACATTCAATACTTATCAACCTATCCGATTTCATACTATGAATGCAACCCTTTTTTTTAAAATAACTAATAATAATTAGTTCGCGGTTTTTTATAGTGATAAATTCCTTATAAAATAGCTTCGGA
This sequence comes from Providencia rustigianii DSM 4541, assembly GCF_000156395.1. Taxonomy (GTDB): domain Bacteria; phylum Pseudomonadota; class Gammaproteobacteria; order Enterobacterales; family Enterobacteriaceae; genus Providencia; species Providencia rustigianii. The sequence goes on along the minus strand of NZ_GG703817.1, from coordinate 43,829 downwards.
AGTTAAATGATTTTCAGCTAATCTAAGAGTTAGTGATTGGATGATTTATTTAGCCTCTAGGATAGCAACATGAAAAAAATTACTATTATTGGTCTTGGTTGGTTAGGACTGCCGTTAGCAAATGCACTAATGGCGCAAGGGATGCGCGTTACCGGAACCAAAACTCACGCTGATGGCGTTGAAGCCGCAAGGGCGGTAGGAATTGATTGTTATAAATTACAGCTAACGCCAAATATTCAGTGTAATTCAGAGGATCTCAATCAATTAATGAAGGATTCGGATGTGATGGTTATCTTGCTACCACCGTCCAAAGTCACGCTATCTGAATATGTGTTGGCGATTGAACAATTAGTGGATAGCGCTATTGCTTATAAAATTCCGAGAATTATTTTTACCTCTTCCACCTCAGTTTATGGGGATGTTAATGGCGTGATTGATGAAGAATCGCCTTTATTGGGGGAAACGGCATCGGCGAGAGCGTTAATTGCTGTTGAACATTGGATGCATGGCCTACCCAATATTCGCGTAGATGTCTTACGCTTGGCGGGATTAGTTGGGGAAAAACGCCATGCCGGACGTTTTTTGGCAGGAAAACAGCAAGTCAAAGGTGGCAACCAGCCGGTCAATATGGTGCATCAAGATGATGTGATTTCGGCGATTATCTTGCTGATCCAACAATCGGAGGGGGGGAATACGTATAATTTATGTGCGCCAGAACACCCAACAAGAAAACAGTTTTATACTCATATGGCGCAGTCTATCGGTTTAGTGCCACCAGAATTTATTGTTGACGAACATGAAGATACCGGAAAAACGATTGATGGTGGGTGTATCAGTGCAGATTTAGGATTCGAATACCAATTTATTAACCCCCTTCAGATGCCGATGAGTTAATTGATAGAGAAATATTATCGTGGCGCTAAATAGCTAGTGCCACGATTAAATATTACTTAATTGGCAGCATCACTATTTCTTGGAATGCAGGGCGTTTAGTTAACGCTTGATACCAACGTTCTAAGTGAGGAAATTCAGGACGCTCAGTCACAATTTCATGCCATGGATAGAATAATGGTGCAATGGCGATATCGGCGATACCAAATGCATTTCCACTAAAATAATCTTGTGTTGCAAGGGCATCATCGGCAATTTTCAGTAACTTCTCGATATTCTGATAAATCACTTTGGCTTGCGCTGGATCTCTATCAGCTTCCGGTACACGCACGATTTTATTCATCATCTGTTTGATGTGGTCAAACAAATTGGCACTGCTCCAATCCATCCATTTATCAGCCGCTGCTTTTTCTTGTAAATCACGGGCTAACAATAGGTGAGAATGATCATATTTTTCCGTAAGGTAACGTAAAATTGCATTCGATTCCCACAGCGCAAACTGATCATCCTGTAGAGTTGGGATGGTGCTGTTTGGGTTCATTTTTTTATATTCTGGTGTATCAAGTCCACCAAATGGACCACCAACATCTTTTTGATTATAAGGAATATTCAGCTCTTTCAAGCACCAGAGTACTTTTTTGACGTTTGAAGAGTTAGTGCGTCCCCAGACAGTTAACATTGGAATCTCCCATGATTGTGTTTGACCCAGTAAAGATAGATGAAATTACCGGAGAGAGAAACCTGTTTGTTGATTGTTGGTAGTCATATCAAACTATTTTGTTTAGGGTATAGGGATGCGTTCAACATTGTCGATATTTTGCTGTATCTGAGTGAATTTTAATTTATTTTTTATGGTTTCTAGTGGAAGAATGTTTGAGTGTTATGAAATGTTTTAATGGTTATGAATTGCAAGGAGTGACCGATGAGTAAGAATATGTTGTCGTTAAAAACTCGAAGTGCGGGAATTGGGTTGAGTATGTTAGTTGTCATGAGCAGTAGCGCGTATGCGGCTCAGACTCCGGTTGCTCCACAAATTGATGCTAAGGCATTTGTGTTGATGGATTATGACAGCGGTAAAATTCTTGCGTCAAGCCATCCTGATGAGCGTTTAGATCCCGCAAGTTTAACCAAAATTATGACGAGTTATGTGGTTGGGCAAGCGGTCAAAGCCGGAAAAATTACGCCACAAGATATGGTGACTGTCAGTGAAGCCGCATGGGCAACAGGAAACCCAGTGTTAAAAGGTTCTTCATTGATGTTTTTAAAACCAAAAGACCAAGTTTCAGTATTGGATTTAAACAAAGGGATCGTTATTCAATCAGGTAATGATGCCAGTATTGCGTTGGCAGAGTATGTAGCGGGAAGCCAAGAATCGTTTGTTGATTTGATGAATAGCTATGTACAGAAAATAGGATTGACGAATACACACTTTAAAACCGTTCATGGTTTGGATTCTGAAGGGCAATACAGTACCGCGCGTGATATGGCGGTGCTAGCACAAGCATTGATTCGCGATGTGCCAGATGAATATATTTTGCACAAAGAGAAAGAATTTACCTTCAATAATATCCGTCAACCTAACCGAAATCGCCTATTGTGGAGCCAAAATCTAAAAGTTGATGGTGTCAAAACGGGACATACCAGTGGTGCAGGTCATAATTTAGTGGCTTCAGCAACGGATGGTCCAATGCGTTTGATTTCAGTTGTTTTGGGTGCTCCAAGCGACAAAGTTCGTTTTTCAGAAAGTGAAAAATTATTGACGTGGGGATTCCGTTTCTTTGAAACCGTGACACCGATTAAAGGGGATGCGGTATTACAGAAACAGCGTGTATGGTTTGGCGATATTTCTGAAGTTCCTTTGGGGGTCGAAAAGGATGTTGCAGTGACAATCCCTAAAGGTCAGCTACAGAACTTGAAAGTAGATATCAAATTAGATAGTGACTCCCTTGAAGCACCATTAGCACTGAATCAAAAAGTAGGGACGATAAACTTTATCTTGAATGGTGAAGTGGTTGAACAGCACCCATTAGTAGCTAAACAAGCCGTGGAAGAGGCGGGTTTCTTTGGCCGAATTTGGGATTATGTGATGAAAACTATCACAGGCTGGTGGAATGCCATTTTTGGATAAGTCACCTCGAATAATTTAAATTTTATCTAAAGGTCTCGAATGAGACCTTTTTTATTTGCACTGTATAACATTAGAGAAATTTACAGATAAACTTCAATTGAAATATTTCAAAATCGATTTAATAATCATTCTAATCCTTTGACTATTAATTATTTAATGTTAATTAATAATTGATTTATCAATCGATGACTATTTTATTTTTGTATCAATTAAATTATTTATTTTTATCTATCAAGATGAGGGATTTATCTATGCGCATTTCCATGGAAGACAGAATGCAACAGTTACAAAATCAACCGAATACCAAAGGGATTGGTGAAAACAGTGTGCAGGGGGGCCGCGCAGATAACCGTGGTGAAAATAGTGGGGTCATGAAGTCAGGTGATGCAATAGATTCCGGTAAAGGAGGGGGGACTGTCATCGGGGGGAACACCTTAAACTTGCATACTAATAATCATGTTATGCAGGGAGGAATTGCACGTAATGATGGGATAAATGAGGGAGGAATTGAAGGGGGGCATAGTACTAACTTTGGTTTAAATAATAATGAATTGAATGGGGGAGCGGCAAATAATGAACTGGGTTCAACAAACCATGAAAATTCGTTTATTAAAGGGGGTAATGCAGTCAGAGAATTACAAAGTGGTATTGAAAAATATCAAGGTATGCAGAAGCAACTATCTGAAGCTAATCAGGAAATTATTCGTAAAAATAAAGAATTATTGGCACTTCAAGACAGAATTCAATTACAACAAGTGGAATTGAAAGAACAGCAACAACTGCTGGCGGATCAAAGTCAACACTCTCAGGAAACTCAGCGTAGATTAAATGAGGCTCAGCAACTGCTAGCAACCAATGAACAAGAGAAACAACAACTACATTCTGATTTAGCAAAAACTAAAGAGGATGTGACACAGCTGCGTTCCGATATGAAGGCACAACGCACAGAAATTGAAGCGTTAAAAAAAGCCGTTGATGAAGGGAAACAGGAAATTGGTGATTTAGAGTTTAAATTGGAACAAGCCAATGGCGATAAAGATAAACTAGAAGAACGCCTGAAAATTCAGCAAGAAAGAAATAAAAAACACGAAGAAAAAATCGCACAGATTGAATGTAAAATTGATGATAAAACCAAAGAAATAGCGTCATTAAATAGCAAATTACAAGATGAAGATAAAAACAGTCAAGGAATGAATGCAAAAATTAATAGGCTAAATAATGATATTGCTAATTTAAAAGGCGTTTTGGATAAGAAAGTGACCAAAGAGACTGAATGCAGTCAACGAGTTGTTAATCTGCAGGATAAAATAGGCAAGTTAGAGGCTGAAAAACAAGGGTTAGCTGATTTATTACAACGTGAACTTGAATCATATCGAGATTTAGAAAGACAGTATCGTGAGTTTAAGTTGTCAGTGAAAACTGATCGTGAAACGTTTAGGGAGCTTAGACCTATGCTAGATCAAATTAATCGTTTGGCAACAGAAGGGAAAGATATCTTAAACCAGCCAGAAAAATCAGCGACGACGATAACATTATCGGCCTCAGTCTCATCGTTAGATGCGAATGAGCCTCCAATGACCGATAAAATCTCTGCCGGTTATGCTCAAAATCATGGGGATAACTCTGGCACCATCCGTGGCGGTGATAGTGTTAGCAACTCAATCGTAGTGAATGGTATGGTTATTGAAAATGAGCAGGTTGCCGATAAATTAGCAGAAAGTATGAGTAGTTTAGCTCAAAGTGCTGAAATGATAGCGAAAGAAGCATCTGATTCGATACAGGGGACGGCTGGAGCCGTGGGTGTTTTTGTTCAAACACAAACACCATATCAAGTTTATTAATAAAAAAATGCCTGCAAATATGCAGGCATTTTTACTGAAAAGAATTAGAATAAATTATTCACAGCGCCCTAATTTAATCGCTAAGCCACCTTGGGAGGTTTCACGATATTTTGCATTGATATCTTTGCCAGTTTCATACATGGTTTCAATCACTTTATCGAGGCAAACACTCGGTGCGCTGACACGGCGTAGAGCCATTCGAGCCGCATTGACGGCTTTGACCGCCGCGATTGCATTGCGCTCGATACAAGGAACTTGAACTTGTCCACCGACAGGGTCACAAGTTAATCCCAAGTTATGCTCCATAGCGATTTCTGCGGCAATACAGACTTGCTCAGGGCTTCCGCCCATCAACTCAGCTAGACCCGCTGCGGCCATAGAACAAGCTACACCCACTTCCCCTTGACAGCCTACTTCGGCACCTGAAATTGATGCATTCATTTTGTACAGAGTGCCAATCACTCCGGAGACTAAGAAGTAACGGGTATAGGAGTTTTCGTTGACTGGACGAATAAATTTATCGTAGTAAGCCAGTACCGCTGGGATAATTCCACATGCTCCGTTAGTGGGCGCAGTAACAACACGACCACCGGCCGCATTCTCTTCGTTTACGGCTAACGCGTACATGTTAATCCAATCAATCACCGCCATTGGGTCGGTATTATTGACATCCGAAGTGACTAATTGGCGACGTAATGCCGCAGCACGGCGTGGTACACGAAGTGGGCCCGGTAATAATCCTTCAGTTGTGACACCACGCTCAATACCTGCTTTCATAACCTCCCACACCGATGAGAGATAAGCAGAAATTTCTTCTTTACTGTGTAGCGCTAATTCATTCTGCATGACTAAAGCAGATAAAGATAATCCAGTCTCTTTACAGTGTTTCTGTAAATCTGCTGCATATTTGTAGGGATAAGGAACTTGTACCGCATTTTCAGTTTCTTGACCGAAATGCTCTTCATCGACAATAAATCCACCGCCGATAGAATAATAATTTTTGGTATAGATGACTTTATCGCCTGCAAATGCAGTGATTGTCATACCATTTTCATGTAATGGAAGGTTGGTTGAATGGAAATTCATGCCCCCTTCAGTTGGGAAATCTACTTCATGCTGCCCTTGAGCCAGTAGTAATTTACCGGTTTGCGCAACATTTTGCATAAAGGCTGGGATAGCATCAATATCGATGGTGTCAGGTAAGTTACCTGCTAGGCCCATGATGATTGCCATATCGGTTGCATGGCCTTTACCTGTCAGAGACAGAGAACCATAAACATCAACAGAAATTCGTGTTGTAGAAGTGAGTAAATTCTGGTGGATGAGGTCATCGACAAACTGTTTACCGGCTTTCATTGGGCCGACAGTGTGCGAGCTGGAGGGTCCGATACCGATTTTGAAAATGTCGAATACGCTGATCATATTCTGTAATTCCTATATTAAAGAATCCCCATCATACTGTCATTTACAGGGCCTCTGTTGTCAGTATGGTGATGATATAACATCCCCCAATTAGCCAGATTGATATAGGTTAATTGGGGGCATGATTTCAATTAATTACGCATTAATTCTTTAATTAGAAGAATAACTTGTAAGTTGCTGCTGAGATTGCGACTAGACCCATGATAACCACAAAAATATTGCTGAGTTTACCTGAGTATTTACGCATTGCAGGAACTTTGCTGATGGCATACATCGGCATTAAGAACAGTAAGATAGCGATGACTGGACCACCAAGGCTTTCAATGATTTCAAGAACACCTGGGTTCCAAGTTGCCACTAACCAAGTTGTTATCAACATGAAGATAGCAGTACCACGGTTTAATTTTTTGATATTAACCGTTTTACCTTTCGCGCGGTATGCTCGCTCAACTAAGCCATTAAAACCTTCACGAGCACCTAAATAGTGACCCAAGAATGATTTAATGATAGCGATGAATGCAATGATTGCTGCGGTATATTTAATGAATGGCTGATCAAAGTAGCCAGACAGGTAGTCAAGGATACTGATGTTTTGTGCTTTCGCCGCAGCAAGGTCAGCTGAAGATAGCGTGAATACGCAGCTGATGACGAAGAACATAACAGTAAATACCATCAGAATGTGCGCTGAGGCAAGAATGCGTGAACATTTCTTTTCTGCTGCTTCATCATACTCTTCACGTTTTGCAACGGAGAATGCAGAGATAATCGGTGAGTGGTTAAAAGCAAACACCATCACTGGAATTGTTAGCCAGATAGTAATCCAAATACTTTGTCCACCGGTATTTTTTGCTGTTTCTGCTACGTTTGCTAAAGACAGCGTGTCCAGTGCATCAGCACTCCAGTGAGGGATCATATAGATAGAGAATGCAACCAGTACCGCAATGAATGGGAATACTAGGAAGCTCATCACTTTAACAATATATTTCTCACCAAAAGCCACAATTGCCATAACACCACCGACAAGGATCAAAGCTAGCAACCAACGAGGTGGTGCAGCAACGCCGATAAGTTCAGTCAGGAATTTGTTGACGTTATTAGTAATGGAAACACCATAAACTAATAGAATAGGATAAATAGCAAAGAAATAGAGCAGGGTGATCCAGTTACCTGCGGTACGACCAAAATGCTCTTCCACTACTTCAGTAATATCGCCATCTTTCTTTGAACCAGAAAGGACAAAACGAGTTAAGCCACGGTGAGCAAAAAAGGTCATTGGGAAGGCTAATACCAACATCAGAAGTACGGGTAACAGTCCGCTCATACCTGCGTTGATAGGTAAAAATAAGACACCAGCACCGATCGCTGTACCATAAAGTCCAAGCATCCACACGGTGTCAGTTTTACGCCAAGCGGTCGATTTCCCTGTTTGCGAGGCTGTTGTGTTGATGGAACCAACTTTTGTTGCATCCATAATAGTCTCCAAAAATAAAAGTCAAAAATAAAAACTAGGTGACGAATAATTCGTCTAAACGTTGTAGTGCCTAAATAAGTAGGCTCTTAATCTTTTTGTACGATTAATCAATCGTTCAATAACAATGGCTTTATACGTAACAATCTGATTGGAAATAAAACTAAGATGAATATGAAATTCATTTTCAATCAGTTTTGTAATTTTATAAGTAATTTTTAAAGATGGTTTTTGAGTGTGAGAATCTACATTTTAACAGAACAAAATGCCGTGATCATTATCTCAAAAGAGAAATATCCCCTGCGTTTACCGGTTTGTGGTGAATTTTATAAAAATGTTAACTGAATTTGAGTTAGGTTTGGTTGGCGGGGGATATTCTTAATACCTTGAAAACGATTAACTGACATTTTTATTAATATAAAAACACAAAAGATGAATAATATTATTATATTAACGATTTTTTTATCATTGATTGAACTATAACCATATGCACTTATTTAATTTTAAAATTCTTGAAATTGACTATTTTCACTAGTAGTAAGTTTTATGTAACTAATTGTTTTTCATGTGATTGTTATTATTTTGGTAATTAGTTAATAACGCAATTAATTTTATGGCTGAATCGATGCCTATAAAAAATATGTTAATTAAATTTTAGTATTTGAGATTGGATAAGTAATACTTATTTTTCTTCGCGAAAAATAATGAAAAAGCGTTACAGAATATTTGTTAATTATTTGTGTCAATATTTAGTTGAAAAATTCAAATAAATTTAAATCGATAAAAAAGAAATAAAAACAAACTTTGATTTAGCGCAATATTTTTATGTGGGAGAAATGAGGGAAGGAAGTGCTGGCAATAACAAGTGCCAGCACGTTAAATAAGATTATGGCTGCATCCAGCCTTTACGAATTAGTGAACCAAAGATGCGTTCATACAATTGAGTAATAGGTTGCTGGATTTTGTGGCCACCAAGACTCCAAATGAGTTGAGATATACCACAGGCAATAGCGGCAAGGATGAAAGCACCAACCATATCCAGTGGCCAGTGAACGCCAAGATAGATTCGTGACCAAGCGATAGCGATGGCTGGGATCATAAATACCATACCAACCCATGTTCTTAGCCAGAATAAGAAGGCAAATACAAAGGTAAAGACAATCGTGCCATGGTTACTTGGGAATGATGGGGTAGGTTCATGATCCAATAACGCTTGACCGACTCCCATGACAAATGGGCGATCATGTGGGGCGAGGTAGCCAATCAGCCAAGAAATAGTCAGACCAATGACTAAGGCATAAGCTGTCTTACAGGCAAACGCTCTTTGCCGCATCATATTTTGGGGGGCTCCCCAGAACCAGCAAGCGACAGTAAATAGTGGAAATATGAGGATCATGCGCTTGGCAACAACAGTTGCTAAGGCAATTATTCCACTTGCAGATTCAGATGTCGCAGTGATCAGGTTGAACAGGTCCAGATTCAATTGTTCCAGCACGATTTAAGTACCTCGGACATTAGTAACTCATGGGTATTAAAAACATAGCAATGGCAATAGGGAGGCGGAGTAAAACGTCATTATTGAGCCTTTGCTACTCAAGGTGACAAATTTACTTTTTGTTAATCATTTACTCAATCAATATTTATTAAATAGGATAGATTTATCAGCGTCATGGGTAAACGATAGAAATAAAAAACCCGATAGCATGAAGTAATCAAATGGCTATCGGGCTCCTCAATATGGGGACATCAAAGAAAAGCAGTGGCATAACTTAGGACTCTAATAAATGAAGAAAGTTCTTAAGGTGATTAGAAAAAAGTCATTTTTGGGTATGAGAAATTTTAAATAGCACAAAATGAACAAAAAAAGCCCCAAAACGACAGGAATCGTATAAGGGGCTTCTTGAAAAGAAAATTGAGATAAATTTATTTATATAGATTCAGATTCTCTTTTGCATAAGCTTCGAAATCAGTGCAACCACCGATATGTTTTTCATCAATAAAAATTTGTGGAACAGTTTCTACCGTTTTACCAACGGTTTTAGACAGGTCTTCTTTACTAATACCTTCCGCTTGAATGTCGACATAGCGATAATCAAAATCGTCACGTTCATTTTTCAGTTTTTCTGCAAGTTCTTTCGCACGAACACAGTATGGGCAACCAGGGCGACCAAATATAACAGTGTACATAATATCTCCTTAAATTTTAGAACTCAGATTCTAATAGTGACTCAAATATTAAAAACAATGCCCAATACTATGCCAACATCAGCTTAGAAATAAAAGTTGAATTTTCCTTTCATAGCTATAGGTAGCATATATAATTCGTAGCAGTGCTACAGATGTCTTAGTGCAGACTTGAATTACAAGGAATAAAAGATGAATAAGCAGGATCAACCTACTAAAAATACAAAAGGAACCATGCGTTCATTAGCGGATATGCCAAAACCTGTGTTGGTTTTGGAGGGAATTGGCATTATTTTATTAATGACCGTATTATTGGCAACCAATGGGTATATCACTCTACCAGAAATATTAGCCAGCTCGAGCGCGATAATTACCATGATATTGGTGGGAGTGGGATGCTTAGTGCCCGCCATGATTAATATTATTTGGCGAGCGGTTCATGGGTTAACTTTTTTGGGAATGGATAATAAATCTACGGGTTCTGACCGTGAGCGAAAAAATCACCAGAAAAAATCGACAAACACCGGTGACAAAGCAGACGAAAAGCAGGATTAAGCATGGTTTTACTGGTGTTTAACTATCAAATGTGTGAAGATTATCCGCTTTTCTATTAGTTATTTTGTTATTTTGAGTTGAAGAAGGTTATTGATCATGGACTCCATTTGTTCCCTAAATATCCCACAATTACGTGAATGGCTTGACCAACTCAAAACGTCCTATTTCGAGTGTGACTCTTGTTCCGCATTGCACCTACCTCATCTGCAAAATATTGAGGGTATTTTTGATGCAAAATTAGACATTGTTAATGATGTTTTGGTGTTATCGGCACTCGCGGAGTTAAAACCAACCGCAATTATTACATTGGTCGCAAATATTAGCCAAATTAACGCCAGTTCACTGACGGCTAAAGTTTTCCTCGAAATCAACAATGAAAATTTACCTAAATTAGTTGTTAGTCAATCTTTTCCTGCAAAAGCCGGGATGAGCTATGAGCAGTTTAAACTCTTTATGGAGCAGGCTGACGAGCAAATATCAGGGATTGTCTATGAGATTTTCAGCAATGATTTGCTGTATACAAACCAAGATGAGAGCGAAGAATCAGACGAAGAAGAGTTTGAATCTGACCCTGATGATAAACCCTCTGTAATTATTCACTAAATATCGTATGCATTGTGAAAAATATTTGGCGGGAGAATGTCACTCTTGCCAGTGGCTTGAGCTATCGCCAGAACAGCAACTTTCCCGCAAACAAGATAATCTGCAATCTTTATTGCCATCCCTTGAGTCATCATTATTCTTGACGCCAGCGACGGGGCCTTCTGAAGGTTTTCGCAATAAGGCTAAAATGGTGGTTAGTGGGAGCGTTGAAAAACCAATTTTTGGTATAATTAATCGAGATGGAATTGCGGTTAGTTTAACTGATTGCCCATTATATCCAGCAGAATTTTCCCCTGTATTTGAACAATTGACTCCGTTTATCGCGAGAGCGGGGCTTACCCCCTATAATATTGAGCGTAAACGAGGGGAGTTAAAATACATCTTGCTAACGCAAAGCAGACAGACTGGGCAGTTTATGCTGCGTTTTGTTTTACGTTCTGAGAAAAAAATTGAGCAATTAATAAACGCATTACCTTGGTTACAAGAAAAACTTCCAGAACTCTCTGTGATCACTGCGAATATCCAACCTGTTCACATGGCGATTCTGGAAGGGGAACAGGAAATTATGCTAACGGAGCAACATGCTCTACGTGAAGTATTTAACCAAGTTCCCCTGTTTATTCGCCCTCAAAGTTTTTTTCAAACTAACCCCATAGTGGCAGCGAAACTATATCAAACTGCGAGAGAATGGGTTCAAGAATTAACTATCTCAAGTCTTTGGGATCTATTCTGTGGTGTCGGGGGTTTTGGTTTACATTGCGCTGATCAGAATATCAAATTAACGGGTATTGAAATTTGTGCGCCTGCGATTGAATGTGCCCGCCAATCAGCCCAAGAGTTGGGATTACAAAAAGTGGAGTTTCAAGCGTTAGATTCCACAAATTTTGCAACTAGCCGACAAGATATTCCAGATTTAGTGTTAGTGAATCCACCAAGACGGGGTATTGGTAAGAATCTGTGCAATTATTTATCGGATATGCACCCAGAGTATATTCTGTATTCCAGCTGTAATGCGCAAACTATGGCAGAAGATTTACAACAATTGTCAGGCTATCAAGTCTGTAAAGTGCAGCTGTTTGATATGTTCCCACATACTGCACATTATGAAGTGTTGTGCTTGTTGAAGCGAAAATAATTTAAGAATGACAGATGGAGATATTTTATCTGTCACTCAATAGTCATTAATAAAAATTAAACATATTTTTTATAACACGGCTCAAATTAAATTTAAGATTATAAGAATGAATATCTCCAGATTGGTTGATATATAAACTGCCTTTTTTATGTTTTATTATTGGTAATTTTTCAGAAATAGAATTCACCATTTTTTTTACATCAGTTTCATTCGAATAGATATCCCACTGTTTATAATGACCATAAACTGTAGCTTTGGTTATGTTTTTTATTGTGTCATGCTGTTTTAACTTTATTTTATAATTATTCAATAAATCTATTTTTACTTTATCTTTTATGAGTGAGTTTTTTATATGATTTTGAATGTCTATAAAATTAAATTCAGGTATTTTTAATTTTATCTTACTACCTATTTTTTTATCAATTGAAAAAATACTAGCTAATACTTGACCGGATTTTGTTTGATGGGTTTTTCCCAACGCATTGAAATTATCTAATATTGCTGAAATATTTTCATGAAATTTATTCTTATCCTCGGTGATTAATAACCCTTTTTCAGCATCAAAAAATTTATAAATAGTGATATCTGCACTTTTATTTTTCTTTGCAGATATTGCCATGCAATGACCTTTTATCGATATAAGACAATAATAATAGCCTTTTCTATCTAGTGCCATTTCGATACAGTTTTTGATCTCATTTTTAGTTTTTAATTGGCCAAATGTAGACATATTTACATTGTTATCTATGGTATGAGTATTATCATTGATGAGTCCTGAATTAAGCTTTCTTTCAGTTAATTGTAAGTTACTTTCTTTTAATTTATAAGAAAAAAAGCAAATCAAAAAATTAGAGATATCTTTGTTGTTTAAAGGGATTTCCATTTTTATTTTAAAAAGTAATTTATCACTAATATTAAACTCATTTTTTAATGAGTCTATTTTTTTATAAAAATATCTAAGCTATGGATAGTATCATATTCATCGATTAGTACAGAAGGGTCATTGAATATATCCGTTATTTTATTGCCTGAAACTATTCTTTTTATATATTCAATATTTGATTCATTTTGTTTTTTTCTATCAAAAATCAACTCTCTAATCTTTGAGCTCATTCTATCAAAATCAAATGAATTCCCATAACTAATTTGATTGTTAATACCTTGAGAAATTAATGATTCAAAGATAGGTAAATTAAATTTGATAATTGAGTTTCTAATGTATTTGTCTAAGATATTATCTTTTATTTTATCGCAAGATATAGCACTGAAAGAATCACTGATTTTTTTAATATACTCTGATCCAAGATTACTATTTTCATACATTAAGAAACTATTGGATATTCCATGACAGATACCCAGCTTAATAGGGGAAATATTGGATGTTTTTATAAGTTTATTCTCAAATCTATCAGGTTTTTTTTCGGTAATATAAGTCAGCATAGGTTTTTGTTTGAAAGGAATAGAATATTCAATTTGTGTAGCCATAAAAAATCAACCTTATTGATATCGTTTTTGACTTTATATGTTACTGACGAACTAAAAACTTTCTTTCAAAAATCAATTAGCTTGTAATTAATTAGCTATATATTTTTCATATACAAAAAACTTGGCGATTAAACCAAGCTTTTCATAAAAATAGCAAACTAAATAGGGGAGACTAGCTACGTTGTTCAAATGCCAGCGCTTTACGCTCAATCAGACGCATAACGATGGTAAGTATCGCATTGACAACAAGGTAGATAATTCCTGCTGCAACAAACGCCATAACATCCCAAGTTTGACCAAATACTTGGCTACTGTAGCCCATAATATCCAGCATGGTGATGGTACTTGCAAGAGAGGTACTTTTGAAGATCAATACCACTTCGTTGGAGTAAGATGAAAGTGAGCGTTTAAATGCATAGGGTAGAATAATCCGCATGGTTTGCAGTTTACTCATTCCTAATGCTTGGCAAGATTGCCATTGACCTGATGGAATTGCTTTCACCGCGCCATGGAATAATAACGTAGAATATGCCGCACTGTTTAATGCGAGTGCAACCATCGCACATACCCACGGTGTTGAAATAAACTCCCATAGTGCAGGGTAATCCTGTAAAGATTTAAATTGGCTAGGGCCATTATAAATCAAGAAAAACTGTACCAGTAACGGCGTTCCGGTAAACAGGGTGATATAAACCTTAACAGCCTGTGAAACAACGGGAGTTTTGAGAGATAGAATCAAGGTAAATAATATCGCGAGGATAAATGCCACCAATAATGCACTAAAAGTCAGAGATAAACTGGTTGGTAATCCGGGCAAAATTTTAATAATTAAATCGATCATTTTGATTCACTCCGCTCAAAACGAGTTGTGCGTAGTTCAATACGTTTTAACACTAACTGGCTTAATAAGGTGATAGCAAGATAGATAAGACCTACGATGGCATACCAAGTGAACGGCTCATGGGTGCGGTTCACGATTGTTTTGGTTTGCAGCATTAAGTCATTTACGCTGATTAAGGAAACGAGCGCAGTATCTTTTAGTAAGACTAACCACTGATTACCTAAGCCGGGTAGAGCATGACGCCACATTTGCGGCATGATAAACCGGAAGAAAATCGTACGTTTTGTTAAACCTAACGCTAAGCCGGCTTCCCATTGGCCATAAGGAACCGCTTTTAAAGCACCCCGTAGAGTCTGTGAGGCATAGGACGCATATAAGAGTGCAAGTGCAATAACACCACAAACAAACGGGGTATAATCGAATTGACCGCTATCAGCGAAGAAAATACTTGGGTCGACTTGCAATGTCCCTTGCCAAAAACCAAGATTGATTGCGATCCCGTCACCAAGTAGGTTGATAAGCTGTAATGTACCGAAGTAAACAAACAGCACTACCAGCAGCTCAGGTAAACCACGGATCAGTGTGACCCAGCAAGTACCGAGAAAGGCGATAGGTTTAAATCGAACGGATTCCCACGCCATAAACAGCATGGCGAGGATTAATCCAAGGATCAGTGCAGAAATAGCAAGGCCGACGGTGATCCCGGCGGCACTGATTAAAAATAGAAAGTCATTCATTAATTATATCGACTACTGTTGGAACCATTTTTTATGTATAGCATCGTAAGTGCCGTCAGCTTTTACTTCAGATAAGGCTTTGTTCATCTTATCCAGTAATTCTTTATTGCCTTTACGTACAGCGATACCTAAACCAATACCGAAATATTGTGGATCAGTGACTTTATCACCAATCGCAGCTAAATTTTCGTTACCTTTTGTTTTTAACCATTCATCAGCGACAGCAGTATCACCAAATACGGCATTAATACGACCATTTTGTAGGTCTAAAATTGCAGATTGGTAGTTATCGTATGGAACGACGGTCATATCTTTGTGTTGTTCCATGATGTATTTCTGGTGGGTGGTGCCGTTTTGTACACCGATTTTTTTACCTTTTAATTGGTCAATTCCAGTAATTTTATCTTTTACCGCAATAAATTCCGCTGAATTTGGATAATATGTTTCGGTGAAGTCAACTTGTTGCTGGCGCTCAGGCGTGATGTCAATACCAGCCATTAATGCTTCAAAACGACGGAATTTTAGGCTTGGGATTAAGCTATCAAAGGATTGGTGCGTGAATGTACAGGTTGCATTCATTTTTTCGCACATCGCATTGGCGAGATCCACGTCAAAGCCTACGATTTGGTTGTTTTTATCAAACATTTCAAACGGAGCATAAGTCGCTTCGGTTGCAAAACGGATAGTGTCTTTTTCCGCAGCAGTCGCAGATAGGGTTACAGCGCCTAATAATGCAGCTAATAATAGTTTTTTCATTGCTTAATCCTATATCTATTAGTGGGACAGATAATTTGCAAATGCTTCAGTTTGCGGAGCAGAGAAATGGCTTGCATCCCCTTGCTCAACAATATGGCCGTTTTCCATATACACGACACGGCTAGCGGTTTTACGTGCAATTTCAACTTCATGGGTCACAATAACTTGGGTGATCCCTGTAGCTGATAATTCACGAATAATATCGACGACTTGGGCAGTGATTTCTGGATCTAGCGCTGCCGTTGGTTCATCAAACAATAAAACTTGTGGTTCCATCATCAGGGCCCGAGCAATTGCAACACGTTGCTGTTGACCACCAGATAGATGCAACGGATAGCGGTCTGCGAAAGGAGATAAACGCAGACGCTCTAGTAGTTTAGACGCTTTTTCTTGAGCTTGTTGTTTGGATAATTTCAGTACTCGACAGGGGGCTTCAATTAAGTTGTCCATCACGCTTAAATGGGGCCACAGGTTGTATTGCTGAAAAACCATACCAACATTTTGGCGCAGGTCACGGATTGCTTTGGTTTCTGGAGCCGAAGCAAAATTGAACTGATGACCTGCAATGTTTAGCTGACCTGAACGTGGCATTTCCAGCAGATTTAGCACGCGCAATAAAGAACTTTTGCCCGCGCCGCTTGGTCCGAGTAATACCATGGTCTCACCAGCAGAGCACTCTAGATTGATATCAAACAGTGCCTGATGGTTGCCGTAGAAACAGTTTATGTTTTTTAATTGAATGCTCATGCTTACCAATAATATCTAAATTAACTACCTGCGATATTAATCCCGTAAGCATATTTATGCAATATTTTATGCATAAAAATTTGGTTTTTTACGCTGAAATTATTCAGACTTAGCGGTGGTATGCTCTGTATGTTGCTGGACAGCGAGTTGTTTATCTCGCTCGATAGCCAGTTCACTAATTCGCTTAGCCATTCCTTTAAAGATAAACAGGTGAGCTGGCATCATTGCAAACCAATAGAGTAGCCCACAGAAACCAGCCGGATGCCACCAAGCACGAACATCAATAGACCGTAAATTGCCGCTATCATGAATCGTAAAGGTTAATCGACCAAGCCCTGGTGCTTTCATGCCGAATAGCAGACTGAGTTGTTTATTAGGCTCAATATTGATCACTCGCCAACCATCGACTTCATCTCCAAGCTGGAGTTCCTCACGATCGGGTCTGCCATATTTTACTTTATTGAACATCATGTCATCCATAATGGCGCGAGTTTTCCATAGACCATTGGCGTAAAAATAACCGTCTTTACCACCAATTTGCTGAACTACATGCCATAACGATTCCGCTGATGCGCTGGTTCCTAGCGTTGAGCCAGCTTGTTTTGGATAAAACCCATAACCAGGTTTCCAGCGTTTTCTGACTTCAGGGTCATAACCCCAATCGGCATTATCTATTGCATTCGCTTCTTCTGCTAAAGTGCTGCGAACTGCATCATCGAATGAGATAAGTGTTTGTGGGATTAGCTCACGAATCGCTTTATCATCGGCAGGTAGGTCATGTTGTAATCCTTGAATTAACTCTTTAGCGATAGACGGTGGTACCGAGGTTATCAAGCTAATAAAGTGAACCGATATCATACTAACTGGAATGGGAATAGGGATCAGTAATCGGCGTTTTCCCGAGACTTTGATAAAGCGCTTAAAGAGCTCTTGGTAGCTAATATACTCAGGTCCACCGGCATCCAAGATCTGGCTTTCGGTGATAGGTAACTGAGCCAATTGAGTCAAATAGTACAGAATATTTTCGAGGGCGATAGGTGACGATTTAGAACGCACCCAGCGCGGGGGCGTTAAGATGGCAAGGTTATAAACCATATCACGCATGATTTCGAAAGCTGCGGAGCCTGAACCTACAATAATTGAAGCGCGTATTTCTGTCACAGGAATACCACTTTCACGTAAAATTTCTCCCGTTAACCGTCTAGCAATCAAATGGGGAGAATAGGTGTGCCCATGTTGTAAGGCGCTCAGGTAAATAACCTGTTTAACATTGGAATTTTGTAGAGCTTGCTGAACGTTACGTGCGGCTTCTCGTTCACGTTCAATGAGATTGGCTTGATCGGCCATACTGTGGACAAGGAAATAGACAATGTCTATTTCCTGCATAATATCGATTAGCGTCTCAGGTTGGTGTAAATCGACATAAACACAACGGGTATCAGACCAGCCTTGGGAGAGCATCCAGTCCACACGGCGTGCAGCGGCAGTAACTTCATGACCTTCTTGTAATAACCTTGGGATCAAATTTTGCCCAATATAGCCGCTGGCGCCTAACACTAAAACTCGCTGTTTAACCGTCATGTTAATTTCCTGTGATATGCAGATTAACGGCTATTGTGACTGAAATTTTACCTATGTAAAGAAGGCCATTAGAATTGGCGTAATTAGACTGAGCACGAACCCATGTACAATGGCGGCCGGAACAATGGCTACCCCACCACTACGTTGCAAAACGGGCAGAGTAAAGTCCATTGATGTTGAGCCACAGATCCCCAATGCGGTAGAACGATATCGATTAATTATCAATGGGATGAGCATAATGGCAGCGAGCTCCCTCATTAGGTCATTAAAGAAAGCGGCACTGCCCATAACCGGCCCATAAGCATCCGTGAGCAAGATACCGGTTAGTGAGTACCAACCGAATCCAGAAGCTAGTGCTAGCCCCATTTTTACCGGTAAGCCAAGGACAAATGCAGCAATAGCACCGCCAATTAGCGCACTCACTCCCATAACGAGGGCAATGGTCGTTCCCCGGCGATTAATTAAAATTTGTTTGATGTGCATTCCGCTGTTACGTAATTGAACACCGACTAATAATAGCAGTAGCATTAGGGCAATTTGACTGCCTTTATCCGCATAATGTAAAAATTCGAATCCAGTTAGCCCCACGACAAAACCAATCAATAAAACACCACACAATTGTAGGGATTCGAATACCATTTTGATGCGTGAAGGTGGTTTTTCTTGCTTGTGTTGAGGGACTTTCCAAGGATCGAGTTTATCGAGAATCACGAGGGAAATAATGTTCATTCCAAAGATACAACCAAAGAATGTCAGTGCATAAATTAAGATTGAAACAAGGTGAACACTTAAATTTTCTAGTAAAGCTAGGGTAATACCCATCAAAAATAGAATCACATACACCATCGAGTTTAAAGTTTGGTGGACACGATGAAGCACATTTTTATTTTTGATAGGTATCAAGTAACCGAGAACTAACGGCAGAAGAATAATCAGCAAACCAGAATACATGTTAGTGCCCTTTTTGTTTTATCCCATGAACTACACGGATTACACCAATCTAAACAATTTATATTAACGCAAACAAAGGATTATATTTGAATTCTTGTGAACACCGCTATTTAAACACAAATAAATTTAGCCTGTGATGCTAAATATCGAATATACCATAAATATTTTTTATTGGTTATTAGCTTAAAAATAGGAGAAAAAATCCAAAAAATAAAGATAATTCTATCCATTTAACTAAGGTTCATCATTAAATTTGGTGATTTATACGGATGTGTTCTTTTTTTGCTCAGCTCTCATTCGTATAGTAATCATTTGAGCAAATGAGTAAGCTTTTATTGGTGATAGTTTAAGTGAATTCACGGATCCTATTAGTATCATACTGTTACAATGGCAATCAGCTATCCACTGCAATTGGCATGACAATAAGTCGATAATACAATACTGCAAGGAGAGAGATATGTATCTGGAACGAGTGGAAATATATGGATTTAGGGGGATTAACCGGCTCTCTCTACAGCTTAATAATAATACCGTCTTAATCGGTGAAAACTCATGGGGTAAATCGAGTTTACTGGATGCCCTTGATATCATACTTTCTCCTGAAAATCGTGAGTACCAAATTACAGCTTCTGATTTTCACCATCCTACAGGGGACAACGAGGCATTAAATCGTTCTTTACAGATAGTCTTAAAGTTCTGCGAATCAGCACCTGGACGCCATCAATCTTATCGCTTTCAAAACTTAGCATCTGTTTGGGTTGATAATGGTGATGGGCTAAAACATATATTTTATCGTGTGAGCGCTGAATTAAAAGATGACAATACAGTAACGGTTGATAAGTGCTTCCTTAATTCAGGGGGAAATAAGCTTTCCCTTGATAATGTAGGAAAATACATCAAAGAAATCGTACGTTTATATCCCGTTATTCGTTTACGTGATGCGCGTTTTATTAATGATCTAAATCCAATTACGGTGACGGGGGGAAGTTCAAATTTCCGTGATACGCTGAATCAGCAAATTAAAGAGTTAACGCGTGCCTTAGTGAATAATCCTGAACGTCTAAGTAATGAAGATCTCAAAGATGGGATCGATGCCATGCAGCAACTATTAAGCCACTATTTTTCTGGAAAAAGTGGTCATATGACTAAGTTGGGGCATTCGTACTCCAGTATTGAACCGCGCAAGCGAGGCTGGCAGGCATTAGATAATATCAATCGACTCATTGCCAAACCAAATCAGCGTAATATTCGCCTAATTATTTTAGGGGTGTTTTCTTCATTATTGCAGGCGAAAGGAAATATTGAGCTGGATAAACATGCCCGCCCAATCATTATTGTGGAAGACCCTGAAACCCGGCTACATCCAATCATGTTATCTATTGCGTGGGGATTATTTAGTCTGTTCTCTTTACAGCGGATCACCACAACAAATTCGGGAGACTTATTATCCCAAGCGCCGATAGATAGCGTATGTCGGTTGGTTCGTGATACCAATAAAGTTTCAACATTCCGGATAGCGCCGAATGATTTAAGTCCCGAAGAGTTACGTAAGATATCATTTCATATTCGCTTTAACCGTCCTTCTGCACTATTTGCCCGTTGTTGGCTATTAGTTGAGGGGGAAACCGAAATTTGGTTAATGAGCGAATTTGCAAGACAATGTAATTATTTCTTTGAAACTGAAGGCATTAAAGTCATTGCATTTGCTCAAAGTGGCCTAAAACCATTGTTAAAATATGCGAATAAAATGGGAATAGAATGGCATGTATTAACTGATGGGGATGAAGCTGGACGAAAGTATGCGGCAACAGCGACGCATTATGCGAATAAAATAAATTCACCAGACAGAGACCGACTTACCATGCTATCGGCACCGGATATGGAGCATTTTCTTTATCGTGAAGGCTTCAAAAGCTTATACCATGAAATTGCGGAGATTCCTGAGAATGCGCGAGTTTCTACTCGGCGAGTGATTTTAAAAGCCATTTCGCGCACGTCAAAACCTGACTTGGCACTAGCGACAGTTAACCGAGCCGCAGAATTGGGTCCAGATTCGGTGCCATTAGCATTGAGAAATATGTTTTCTCGGGTGGCATGGCTGGCTCGTGGTAAGGCGTACTGAGTATATTTTGCAGTTAATCTGAAGCTTGTTTAGTGAAGTGAGATGATTATTCAGCTATCTTATTTTCAAGGGAGGGGAGTTCCCTCCTATTGAAAATAGGAACATCATTGATGCCGATTAAATCAAGGAAAAAATGGATTTTATCTTTACTTGCCCTAATGGCCGCTATTGGAGCAGGATGGTTTTTTCTTGGTAATCCACAGTCTGAGACCTTCCAAACAGTGGATGTTACGCGAGGCGACCTCAATAAGCAGGTACTTGCAACCGGTAAGCTTGATGCTGTGCGCAAAGTTGATGTTGGAGCTCAGGTAAGTGGTCAATTACAGACTCTGTATGTCAAAGAAGGGGATGTGGTTAAAAAAGGTGACTTACTGGCAGTCATTGACCCACAAAAAGCCCAAAACGAAGTCACCGAATCCCAAGAAACAATTCATGAATTAGAATCTAATCTAGCTTTAGCCAAGGCTGAGTTAAGACTCGCTGAAATTACGTATCAGCGGCATTTAAGCCTGTCAAAAGTTCAAGCCGTATCCCAACAAGATCTGGATAAAGCCAGAACGGACGTTGAAGTTAAAAAGGCGCAAGTGGCGACTTATCAGTCTCAAATTAAGCGTAACCAAGCATCTTTAGATACTGCTAAAACAAATCTTAAATATACTCAAATTACCGCACCAATGGACGGTATCGTCACATTTATCAAAACGTTACAAGGGCAAACGGTAATCGCAGCTCAAGAGGCTCCAACGATTTTAACCTTGGCAGATATGGATACTATGCTGGTTAAAGCTGAAGTCTCCGAAGCCGATGTTATCTACTTGGAACCGGGGCAAAATGTATCATTTACCGTTCTAGGTGCCCCAGATAAAAAATTTGCAGGAAAGTTGAAAGATATTTTACCAACCCCTGAAAAAATTAATGATGCTATTTTCTATTATGCACGTTTTGAAGTACCCAATCCCCAGCATCTGTTAAAGCTACAAATGACTGCTCAAGTGACTATCGATCTCGAATCACGTAACAATATCTTATTACTGCCACTTTTAGCGTTAGGGAATGAAGTTTCGCCGCAAACTTATGAAGTGGAAATTCTTAAAGATGGCGTTCCACAAAAAACAACCATCGAGATTGGTGGGCGCAATGATGTGTCTGTTGAAGTGCTAAAAGGCTTGAGTGAGGGGGATAAAGTCATTATCGGACGTAACAGTGATATGGAGTCTTGATGATGGCGACATTACTCGAACTGAATAAAATTACTCGACGCTATCCCGCAGGTGAGCAAGAAATTACGGTCTTAAAAGATGTCTCCTTGAAAATTAATTCAGGAGAGATGGTCGCAATTATTGGTGCTTCTGGTTCAGGCAAATCCACCTTAATGAATATTTTGGGATGCTTGGATAAGCCTTCTGCTGGGCAATATTATGTCGCAGGACAAAATATTGCTGAACTTGATAATGACCAACTTGCTCAGTTACGACGTGAACATTTTGGTTTTATTTTTCAACGTTATCATCTTTTAAGTCATTTAAGTGCTGAGCAAAACGTAGAAATTCCAGCTATTTATGCAGGAGTTGGTAAGTCTTCTCGACATGAGCGAGCCGAGCAATTATTACAACGTTTAGGGCTAGGGGAACGAGTCAATTATCGTCCTAGTCAGCTTTCTGGTGGGCAGCAGCAACGTGTCAGTATTGCTCGCGCCTTGATGAATGGCGGTCATGTTATTCTGGCAGATGAACCAACGGGAGCCTTGGACAGTCACTCAGGGGAAGAGGTGATGAAGATCTTAAAAGATCTCTGTGCTCAAGGCCATACGGTGATTATTGTGACCCATGACCCTAAAGTTGCCCAGCAAGCAGAAAGAATCATCGAAATCAAAGATGGCGAAATCATTAATGATTCGGGGGCTAAATCTGTAGCAGCCACCTTATTACCAGTAAAATCTACGGTTAGAAAATCATCGATTCCTCAAATTTATGGGCGTTTTAGTGAAGCTTTACTGATGGCATGGCGTGCGATGGTTGTCAATAAAATGCGAACATTGCTCACTATGCTGGGTATTGTGATAGGGATTGCTTCAGTGGTATCCATCATGGTGATAGGTGACGCTGCAAAAGGAATGGTGCTGAATGATATAAAATCAATTGGAACAAATACGATTTCAATTTATCCCGGAACCGATTTTGGTAGCGATGATCCAGAGAATCGGCAAGCACTAAAAGATTCGGATATCACTGCGATAGCCCAACAACCGTATGTGCAGTCAGTGACTGGTTCCATTGAATCTTCAGCTCGATTACGTAACGGCAATATTGATGCAACCGCACGAGTTTCTGGTGTGGGTACAGACTATTTTAATGTCTACGCCGAAAAATTTGCCGAGGGAATGGGATTCACGCCTGAAATGCAAAGTAGACGTGCTCAAGTCGTGGTGATTGATAGCAATACTAAGCGGCGTTTTTTTCCAAACAAATTGAATGTTGTGGGGGAAATATTATTAATTAATAATGTTCCAGCCACTGTGATTGGTGTACTTGGGGAGCAAAAATCCATATTCAGTGCGGGTAAAAATCTTCAAGTTTTTTTACCTGATACGACGGTTAACGGAAAATTATTAAACCGACCTTATTACGACACGATTGTGGTTCGGGTAAAAGATGGCACCGATGCACAGGTAGCAGAGCAGCAGTTAGTCCGTTTATTGACACTGAGGCATGGAAAAAAAGATATTTTTACCTATAACATGGATACGTTTGTTAAAACGGCGGAAAAAACGACACGTACAATGCAGTTATTCTTGACGTTAGTTGCTGTTATTTCTCTCGTTGTCGGTGGTATCGGGGTGATGAATATCATGCTGGTTTCCGTGACAGAGAGAACTCGTGAAATCGGTATTCGCATGGCTGTAGGGGCGCGTACGAGTGATGTTATGCAGCAATTCCTTATTGAGGCGGTTCTGGTCTGTTTAATCGGTGGATTAATGGGGATTGGTTTGTCTTATGGGATTAGTTTGATTGCTCAAATTGCATTACCAGGATGGACATTCACGTTTGATCCCATTGCATTAGTGAGCGCTTTTGCGTGCTCGACAGCAATTGGTATTATTTTTGGTTTCCTCCCTGCAAGAAGCGCTGCTCGACTAAATCCTATTGATGCCTTAGCGCGAGAATAGTCTTTCAATGATCACCATCTCCTCGACATTCGGTTGAGGAGAGCTTCACTCATCACCAATCTAAAAAATTTTTTCATTCTTAAAATTATCTTTATAAATAGAATTTTATTTTGGACTAGAAATAAATGGGATAAATGGGATTTTGTAACAGATTTTTAATGAGATTAACTGCAATGAAGAGCTTATTCGTTTCGGATTAATCCGTGAAAAACAGATTTATCTTTTGAAGATGGCACTTTTTGTGAAATATCTCTAATCTAAAATAGAGTTTTTAAGCCATTAATTTATAGCTTATTTTGTTTTTATTCCCACTATATCGCCCCTGAATTAAATAACCGATAATAAAAAAGGCTCTGAAAAAGATAAATTCTTCTTGCGATTGGGTACCGATCGTGGATATCATTCGCACTACAGAATAAATGAAACCTAGTTCCATTAAATGGAACTTTGCAGAAAGCCAATAAAATATAAGCAAAGACTCTTACACAGCAGGCGTTGAACATGGCAAATAAAGCAGGTGAAGATTATTCTCTGGCTCGAGTACCCCAAAGTGCTCGTCGACCGTTTTATGAAGTATTAATTCTTAGAATTGGCTCACTGGCTTGCGTTTCGCAAGTGATGTTAGGTGCAGCTCTTGGATATGGATTAACGTTTTGGCAGGCGTTTTGGGCGACCATGCTAGGCTCCGTAATTTTACAAGTTGTAAGTTGGGGTTTAGGGGCGGCTGCTTGTCGCGAAGGAATGTCAATCAGTCTACTGTCTCGGTGGGCTGGTTTTGGAAAGTTGGGCTCAGCATTAATTGGGGGAGCGATTGCTATCTCCTTAATGGGGTGGTTCGGCGTCCAAAATGGTTTCTTCGCAGATGGAATGTATAAAGCGACTAACGTGCTAACACCAGGGACCTGGTCGCTTATTACAGGTATTGCGGTGACAGTTATTACGGTATATGGGTATCGATTTTTATCTATTACCGCCAATATCTCAACACCGCTATTTTTATTCGCATTAGGCTGGGCAACTTATAATTTATTATCAGGTCAGGACATTAGCGCACTGATTAATGCCACTGAACCCGCCGGGCCGTTAATGACTATGCCAGCTGCAATCACCATGGTTGCTGGTGGGTTTATTATTTCAGCCGTCACGACACCAGACATCAGCCGCTTTATGCATAAGCCTAAAGATGTTTTCTGGATGACTTTGATCGGCACTTTCTGTGGCGAACTGTTCGTCAACATGATTGCGGTATTGATGGCTCTTGCACTACGCACTAGTCAAGTATTTGATTTGATGATGGCGTTAACAGGGTTGCTTGGTGCATCGATTGTTATCTTCTCAACAATTAAAATGAACGATATCAATCTCTATTCTTCATCCCTTGGTTTTACAACATTACTTAACGCTATTTTTAATAAACGTTTTGACCGCCGTTATTTAACATGGGTAATTGGTATTTTCGGTACCATCGCATCAATGCTAGGTATCTTGGATAACTTTATCAGTTTCTTAATTTATCTCGGCATTTCAATCCCACCGGTTGCCGGCATTATGGTGGTTGATTACTACATATTAAAACGCGAGAGAAAAGAGTTGGATATCACCCGTGAACAGGGGATTTTACCAACTCGTTGTGAAGCTTATAACCCAATTACCTTAATTGCATGGTGTTTGGCTGTGCTTGTCGGATGGGGAACCTCGGCATTAGGTCCATTTGGTGCAGATATTGGTGTTCCAGCACTTAATTCATTGTTAACCGGTGCCATTGTTTACTGGGTTGCGATGAGTTGGTTCGCGAAGGCGCGTAAACAAGATAACGTCCATTTTCGCCAAGTATCTCACTTAGATTAAGGAACACAGGATGACAGATAACAGAGTTAAAGTGGCATTAGCCCAGTTTGATTCTGAGCTGGGTAACAAACAACGTAATTTGCAACGCATGGCTCAATTATGTGAGCAAGCGGCAGCTCAGGGGGCTAAATTAATTTGCTTTCCTGAATTGGCAACAACGGGTTATCGCGGCGATTTGTTATCCAATAAGTTATGGGATCTCAGTGATTCCGAAGGAAGCGAAACTTATTGTTTATTCAGTGAGTTAGCTTCCCGCTTAAATCTCTCTATTGTTGCTGGGTTTGCAGAACGAGGAAGTTACCTCGGCGAAGTTTATAACTCTGTTGGGCTATGGAATCCCGGTTGTAAAACGATTAGCGGCGTATTCCGTAAAGTTCATGCCTTTGGTATCGAAAAGCAGTGGTTTAAAAACGGGGATAGTTTCCCTGTATTTGATACCCCAATAGGCAAAGTCGGTATCATGATTTGTTATGACATGGGTTTCCCTGAAGTTGCTCGTATTCTTACCCTGCAAGGTGCTGAGTTACTCATTGCACCATCTGCATGGTGTGTTCAGGATCGGGATATGTGGGATATCAATACGGCATGTCGAGCATTGGAAAATGGAACTCACCTCCTTGCGGTAAATCGCTGGGGGAGTGAAGAAGATTTACATCTATTTGGTGGCAGCAAAGTACTGGGTCCACGTGGACAAGTTCTATGCGAAGCGACCTGTGATGGCGAAGCGCTATTAATAGGTGAAGTTGATTTTCGTCTTCAGGCACATACTCGATTGAGTGTGCCTTATTTAAGGGATAGAAAGCCACAACGTTATGGCTTACTGATTCAGGAAACTCAGGTATGAGTATTTTATCTAGCGTCGTTGATGTTTATCGCCTGTTTTTACGTTCAGGTAATGAGCTAACGGTGACAACATTAGTGAATGAGTTGGGGATGCCAAAAAGCTCTGCATCTCGCTTATTAAAGCAAATGGCGGAGCTAGGGCTGTTAGAAAAAAAGAGTAATGCGCCGATTTATCGTCCCGGTTTATTGGTTATGGAGATTGCGCATCGAGCCAGAGGCATGAATCATCTGATTGATATGGCACTTGAAGCTCTTGATAGCCTGACGAAAGATTCCGGATTTACTAGCTATGTTTCGGCGTTAGATGAAGACAAAGTTCGTGTGGTTCATGCCAGAATCGGCAATAGCATGTTACAGGTAATTACTCAGCCTGGTACCCGTTTACCGATCGCTGGAACCTCAACAGGACGCGCTTTATTGGCGAGATTGCCTGTACATGAACGCGCAGAATTAATTAAGTTAGAGTCGGAAGAACAACAAGCTAGCCTCGATGAGCGCATGAATATTATTTTAGCGCGTGGCTGGGAATTTTCGGTCAATGAGTCAGTTGCTGGAGTTGCTTCAGTTTCCAGTACAGTTTATGACCCATCACAAAGTACATTATATGCTTTGTGCTTAAGTCTTCCAGCATCTCAAATGACCGAAGAGGTTATTGAGCAGCTATCTCAAGATCTTTGCCGTAAGGCTTCTTACCTAGGATGTATGGTTGGAGACCCTTATTGGCTAGAACGTAGTGCCAAGTAGTGAAAGACTGGTAATACTTGTAAGAAAAGTAGTAAAGACACCATAAGTATGTAGTGAGTACCCGCAGTAAATAATAATTAAATATCATTCAAAGTGCGTGAATACGCCTTCACCAGGAAATAAGGTTTTAACGCTTGTTAAAATCTTTCAGGGCGAACGGATACCCCTTTGGTATCTTAGTAGCCCTAAAACTATCTAAAAAAATAATTAGAATTAAAGGAAGTACAATGACTCTAAAGCAAACTCTGTGCGTTTATGAGCTGCTCGATTGTGCAAATGTTAGTGGGAATGATGTTGTTAAATTGTTCCAAGATTTTCCCGCCGTACAAGTCACCTCAACAACAGTGACAGACAGTAAAGGTCAAAGTGACTTTATCCGCATTACCATCCCCGGAACTCAAGGTAAATCCAAAGGTTATCAAGCACCAACATTAGGTATTATTGGGCGCTTAGGGGGAATTGGTGCACGACCTTCTCGTGTTGGTGTCGTCTCAGATGCTGATGGTGCAATTGCCGCGATCACCGCAGGATTGAAGCTTGCACAGATGCAGCAACGAGGCGATAAATTACTGGGCGATGTGATTATCACCACGCATATTTGTCCAAATGCACCGACCCGCCCACATACGCCAGTTGATTTTATGGATTCTCCTCTTGAAGATCAGACCATGAATCAATATGAAGGGATCCCTGAAGCGGATGCGATTTTGTCAGTCGATACCACCAAAGGCAATCGACTGTTAAATCATAAAGGCTATGCGCTTTCGCCCACCGTTAAAGCGGGTTATATCTTGCCTGTATCTGAAGATTTATTACGCTTAATGGAGTGGAGCAGTGGGCAAAATGCGGTGACTTTTCCATTGTCAATTCAAGATATTACGCCTTATGGTAATGGACTTCATCATATTAATAGCATCATGCAGCCTGCAGTTTCGACACTTGCACCAGTAGTGGGTGTTGCGATTTGTACTGAAACGGTTGTTCCTGGATGTTCTACCGGATCCAGTCACGAGGTTGATATTGCAGCTTCAGTGAAGTTTATCATTGAGGTAGCAAAAGAATTTGGCGAAGGTAAATGCTCTTTCTATGATTTGGAACAGTACCAATTATTGACCCAACTTTATGGGGATATGAAGCATTTACAGGATGCAGACTAATAATCGTTTATTTTGCAACTTATCTTAATACCTAATAGCCACAGTTAATTATTTACCCCTTAAAAATAATTAACTGTGCTCTATTACTCAATCATTATTCAACGAGTTGTTTGATTGCTTCATTACTTTCCACAACGGGAATAATGACGTTAGCATGGTTTCCTTTAGGACCGATGATTACACTGAAATTGACTTTTTGCCCTGCCTTGAGTGTGCGGTACCCCTCCATTTGAATGCAGGAGTAATGAGCAAAAATATCTTCTCCGCCATCTGATGGGCAAATAAAGCCAAAGCCTTTCGCATTGTTAAACCACTTAACGGTGCCTGTATCCATATTTTATCCTTTAAGTTTGCCAATCACTGTTTTATATACATGCATAAAATGCATATGTATACCAGAAGAGTTTTTTATTACACGTAAATTAAATTAATGTTTTATTTCGATAATATTTTTTATCTGTTTTTAACTTATTGTATATATTGATTTATTAAAATATCGATTTTCTTATTATGATTAAACGCATAAGGAGTGTTATGGTGTTTCTGTTTGTTTTATAAGCAATTATTTTCTTCCCCAAAACCCCACCAAAAATACTCCCCAAAACATTTAAAAATTTGAGTCTTTAAATTACGACAATTTTCCACTCTTTACCGCGATCATCGTTGTAATTATCAGTCATTACTTTCGACCTGTGACCTAACAATCTTTGAGTATCCAATCCTTGTTCTCGATATATCCTTTCAGAAAGAGAACGCTGTTCATGAAAGGTTGGTTCAGCACCTTTCGACCAAGTAATTCCACATTTATTACGTGCATTTTTAAACGCGGCCGTTAATGAGGTATTTGATATTGCCCCGCCTTTTTTACCCCTAGCAATAGAATGGCGATGGTGAAGTAGGTAAGGGCTAACAACAAGATCCCTACACATGGAGATCACATCACCAAGCGTCATTTCTATAGCATCACACTTCAGCGTTAATGGGATGGCAATTTTCGTCCCTGTTTTTTCTTGCTCAATGTGCAACATTCCATCCCAAACATCCGAGAATTTCATTTTTGTGATATCACCAAGGCGCTGCCCTGTAATTAGAGCTAATAGCATCCCATGCTGTAAGTAATGAGGGTGCATAGCTGCTTGCTGATAGATAGCCTTCCATTCATCCAGCGATAAGCGCTCTCGCTTCACTTTGCTTCTAGGTTTCTTGGTTGCAAGAGCAGGGTTATATCCTGGTGGAACATGGCCAACATGCTGAGCCTCTTTAAACACATCAACAATCACGGATCTGACTACTTGAGCCATTCGGTTATGCCCGAGCGCCTTTACTTCGTCTGTTATTTTAACGACTTCAAGCGCAGTTATATCTTTTAAGGACATCATCCCGCAGTGTTGCTTAAATAGATTTAGCGGCTTAATTTTTTGCTTATATGAGTTTAGCTTTAACTCTCCTTGGTCCATTCGTTCTTGCTGTATTTCTAAATATTTATCAATCCAATTGGACACGCTAATGCCAATTTTCTTATTTTTAATATTTGAAAGCCTGTCATTGATACTGAGTATTTGTTTTGTTTGCTGTTCAGCTATAACCACATTTGCTTGAGCGGCTACTTGCTCGGCTTCCTCGGCGTCCGTGCCGAGGCTATGAAACCTACCTGTTAACGGGTGTTTATATTGCCAATAAACCTTTCCGTTTCGTTTATCTAATTTCCGATACAAATTTGGAATAGTGATTTTATGAGCGCGGGGTCTAGCTGCCATCAGATAATATCCTTTGAAGTTTATCGTTTGAGCAATTCGGTAATTGAGGTTTGGAAACAATACCCACCCAGCGGGAATCACGATCTACCATCCATTTCTTACCAACTTTTAAGGCTGGTGGTACCATCATGTTCGCTTTCGCATACTTTAATAACACTTGCTTGCTGGGCGCATCATCACCGAATTCCAGTTTTGCCCATGCTTCTAGAGATACCATTCTAGACATAATTACCTCCACATATCTGCCCGCATGCAGACTAAAAATTCAACCACAAATACTCGGTACGATTTAACCTCACACAACAATTCTGTAAACTGAGTTAACTGTCTGGATATATCCATCAGCAAGATAAGTATCGATATTGATTACTCGTGATGTTTGAATAGAAGCGCCATCGTAGAATCGATTTTTCTTATCGTTGAAGATTTTCCCGTAAGCGCCATAACCGTAGATTTCTTCAAGCTTTAGATCGGCGTCATACTCAGGAGTAATCCCGGTCAATTGGTTATAACGATGAACAAACATGGCTCGAGCCTGAATGGGTAATAATGGATTTACATTGATTAAATCGCTAGCAGGGATACCCTCCAAAATCGCCCATAGATTTTTGCCATCCACATCTAAATCACGGCGTTCTGTTGCAAGCATTGTCAGGTCAGCATAGTGAACAACATCACTAATCACTGCTGGCAAGTTCCATTTATCGCAAATAACAGACTGAATAGTCTTTTCGATAGCCTTGTATTCCGGTAGCAATGCTTTTAATGGCGTTGGCAGGTCACGGCAATAAGCTTCAGCAGCATCATGCAATAATGCTTCCAGCGCATACTCTGGCGGTACAAGCTGGCTAACATAAACAGAGTGTTGAGCCACGGAATAGAAAGAGTCAATTTGACCAGCAAAGCGACATTCGTTAGATAAGCCCTGTGCAATATCTTCGATAGAAATATCTTCCGCACAGATATTAATGAAGTCGAAATGCTTGCCAGTAAAAGTTGAGATATAAGACATAATTACTCCACATGATAAATAGCGCCACCAGATCAGTGACGCATAAATTAATTAAGCTGAGAAATTCCCAATGAATGTTTCGATCTGAGTTTCTTCGAATTTAGCAGAAAGAATGTCGCGAAATTCTTGAGCCATTAGCTCCTGAAGGTTTTCAAGTTGAACAATACGAAGCACCAGTGCTGGTGTATCTTGTGAGGTTAAAATGCTATAGCGCAGCTTAATTGCTCGTTCTTGTAATTCATCATATGGAGTGCATTTGAATTCAAAAGCAGCTGGCATAATGTCTTTACTTTTCGCTTCGACATTTTCCATCACAGAACGTCGCGCTGAGAAATCACTATCTTCATGATCTGAAGAACGACTTGATTCGATCGTAATTCGGCGAACAGCACCAATTGCTTGCTTAATATCTAAAACATTACCGTCAGCATCGAATGCTAATAAGTGATCGCGCCAATCTTCTAACCACTCAGCAAGTTCTTTCTGACCTTGCTTGCGCCCATTTACTGATAGCACAGCAGAAAAAGGCGACGTCTTTTTCAGTACGATAAGTGCAGAGTTATCAGCATGACCAGGATGTTCAATAGTGCCTAAGTTAAAGATAGTTCTTGCTGTCATATCTTCAGCATCGATAAAACAACGGACACCAAGAGCGTCAGAATACCCAACACTATATTTAACAAAATCATTAATGCTGGTGGTTTTTAATGAACCACGAAAGCGATAACGGCCATTTTGATATCGTTCTAAATTAACAATTTCTAAACCATTTGGTACGGCTACTGCTGGACATGGCATATTTTCAACAGCATTTAAGCGAACACCAGAAATAGCTAGTTCCGTAATTTGAGAAATAGCATCACCATTTAATTGAGACATAAAAGCTCCTACTTATTTAATAAAGTATTTTTAAAGATTGGTATTTAAATAAAAAAAGAATTTAATTAACTTGTCTTAATTTTCCATCAGGGTCGCCATTGATAGCGAATAATTGCCCCTGATCTTCTTGCATAACTGAAAGCTTACCGCCTTTATTGACATACATCGGCGTTTCGGTGGTGTCTTCTTCAGAGCGCTTGCCTCGAGGTGTTGGCGCAGAAAACTTAAGTTTATGGGAAATCATAACTCGCTTTTCTTCAATTGAGTTATTCAGGCGGGAAATATCCATTTCAATAATAACTTTCCCTTTTCCACCGTTATTTAAAACGCCTAATGCAACATCATTTAATACAGCTGAAACTTTATTTTCAAATACACCACCATCTAATTCCCCAAGGAATTCCGGTACATTTGTTTTTTTATCTTCACTCATGAGTTGATCCTCATTAAAGGTTATTACTCCACAGATAAGACCGCTAATATTGATTAGACATATTTACCCGTATGAACTGACTAAATATCAGCGGTCTTATGTGTGATGTAAAAAAGGGTGGCTACTGAACAGAACATTATCATCATCCTCGTAGTGTGGAAGATTCAGGTCGCCACCAAAACTATCAATAACTACTAACTAGCACTGGCATTATTATTTTCAGCTTGGATCCGAAGATAAATTTCTTTGCGGTGAATACTTGTATCTTTTGGTGCTTCGATGCCAATCCGCACTTGGCATCCTTTAATTCCCAAAACAGTGACTTTGACATCATCACCAATAACAACGGTTTCACCGGCACGACGGGTTAAAATAAGCATTCCACTAATTACTCCACAAAGTTAAATCAACTAAGCACTAATAGTGACTTTACAGCGTTCGGTCTGCTCGAAAATTTCATCATCGAGCTTTTCAATCTTGCGCTGCAGTTCGACTTTATCTTGTTCTAACTGAGCTTGTTTAGCCTTAAGCGACTCCAGCGTATTGAATTCAGCTGCTTTTTGAAGAATCCACGCCTGTGCATCTTCCTGCGACATTGGCACACTAAAAGTTACGATTGGTTCATTTGAATTGGGTTGCATGAGGTTCTCCTAAGTTGTCAAAGTTGTTTATAAAAATAACCGTCCAAAACATCCTTAAGTTGTAATTTAGTTGTATTTAAACTCAAAGTCAACAACTTTATGTTGTTTGATTTAAGTTAAAGAAAATTAAAGGATAGAGAAAATAGGAGAGAGTATGGATATCAACCCGGCGTTTAATTACAAAAGAAATCGTGACAAGTTATTTGCAAACCTAATTTCTATCATTGATGGAGTGCTATCGGATGGTGACCTCTCTGATTCGGAAGTGGTTTATTTGACCACATGGCTATCAGATTCAGAGGTTATATCGAATAATTCGTTTGTTGAATTATTGCAGAACAAGATAAACCAAGTGCTTGGGGATGGAGTTATAAGCACCGAGGAAAGAAAGGAGTTAAAGCAATTTTTAGTGGGCGTTCAGCGTTCCATTATGGACATGCCTGCAATAGATTTATTCTCCTTAGAATCGGACATAAATCTACTCAATGGGTTATGTAAAGGGGTTGTATCAGATAAAAAACTAACCAACGATGAAGTTAAGTATCTTGATTGGTGGCTAACTCAAAACGGCATGTTGAAGCGGAATTACCCCGGAAAGCATCTTTATGAATTAGTAAAATCGATCTTGGCAGATGGAGTTATCGACGAACAGGAAAGCGCCATTCTATATCAAGCATTAGTGGATTTTTCGGGTACCGATTTAGATAGTGGCATAGTTGATGGGCTATCTTGCAATCTCCCTTGTGATGAGATTGACTTGATAGACATCTCAGGCAAGGCGATTTGCTTGACAGGGAATTTCCTATCAGGGAAGCGCTCCGTCATTGCTAGCATGATAGAAGAGGCTGGTGGGCATATCTCCGATAAGGTAACCCTAACATCAGATTACTTAGTAATCGGCGCTCTATCCTCCCGAGACTGGAAATATTCCAGCCATGGGAGAAAAATCGAGAAAGCAATAGAGGACAGAGATCAGGGTAAGTCTATAATAAAAATCACAACAGAAGATATATTAATGAGGTCATTACCAGCTTCTAGATGACCAGAATACCCGCCCAATCACATGCACTCTGGCAGCTGCTTCATTTCGTGGCAGCTGCTCATCTGGATACTCATCTTTATTGAAACTGCGAATTATTATCCCGCCATCAGGGCGATATACTAATATTTTTACGCGCAGCAGCACCCCATCCCTAATTGCATAAAGGTCACCATCTTTAATGTCTCTTTTACTGACGTCAACGGCAACTAGATCCCCGCTATTCAGCACAGGATAAAGACTATTACCAATTATTTTTACAATCCTTGCGTTGCTTGCAGAGACGCCATATTTACGCAATTCATCCCTTCTGAATGGGTAGGTGTATTCTTCTGATTCAATAATCTCAGCATTAGATCCACCTCCTGCGGCTAGTTCAATATCAAGCACTGGTATGTCCACAAAGTCTACATCGCTACAATTAGGGATATCTTCCCATTCCTTTACTTCAAATTCTGTTTTTAACCCATTCCCATCTCTGGTGCCGAATTGCAACCATTGAGCTGAAACATTAACAGCCTTGGCAATATCAGAAATTCTACGAGGTGAGTTTGTTTGACCTGCTTCAATCTTTTGAATGGATTGCTGACTAACTCCGACTTTTTCTGCCAAATCTGCCTGGCTCATCCCGGCTTTTATTCGTGCATCTAACAACCGTTTAGCTATAGACATTGTGATCCCTCCCATTGATTCGACATTTTACAACTTTAAGTGTTGTAATTTCCAACATCTAAAAGTTGTCAAAGTTGTTATTTTGAATTACTCTAAAGTTGTTTTTTACAACTTAAGGGGGAGTTATGGGTAACTCAATTGTCGAGTCGTGTGTTATCGGATTGCAAAAGGCAATTGATGCAACAGGCGGGCAGACTCAATTAGCAAAACGTATTAGTGACATTTCAAATAAACCAGTAAAGCAGCAACAAATCTGGAACTGGCTGAACAGAAACAAAAGAGTGCCGGCAGACAAGGTGCTAATAGTTGAACGAGCATCAGGGGTTTCACGAAATACATTGCGTCCAGATCTCTACCCATAACAACGGGGAGATTCTACAAATAACAACTAACAACGTTAACTACCAACAAAACAACGGAATTGTAGATATGTGCAAACAAACACTAAAAGAAGTCGTGAAAGAAATGTGCAAGGCATTTCCCGGTGGTCGTTCTGCGATGTCGGGTGCTTTGGGTATTTCTGAGACTACTTTCAACAATAAGCTGTATGAGAAGAACGGCTGCCGTTTCTTTGAAAGTGATGAGTTGGAAGCGATGGAAGAATTGTCAGGCACTAAGTTGCTGGTGGAATACCACATGAATCGTCATGACATGGTGCCAGCAATGAAAGTTGAGGCTGAGAATCTTGATGAAGTTGAATTATTTGAGATTCGGATGAACCTAGGCGCTATGCAAGGGGCTCTATCCATCCTCATCAAAGACAGTATTTCTGATGGTTCTCTGAGTGAAGAAGAGATTAAAGCGATAGATCGCAAGCTTGCCAAAGTCTTTGGTTATGCAGCGGGATTTATTGAATCACTGAAAACTGTTTATGGGATTAAAAAATGATGAGTAACGCCAGAAAGGGTGACGCCCCAGATATGCGGTCCGAGGCGTCGGTTGCTAAAAACATTTGTGGAGTAATTAGCATGAGTAGCTTAGCAAATTTAACGAGTCATCCGCAAGTACGAGCTTCAATACGCGGTAACCGTTTCGTCTATGAGATTAAATTATCAAATGGTTACCAAGAAACCAACTACAAGTTTGTCGAGTGGCTGGTAGGTGATTTTAATGCAAGCAAGCAGGTGAAGGCATGACAAATACATTTGACATCGTTCAGGCTATGTCAGGGCATAAAAACGTAATTGTTATTCCTGTGCCTTATCTTGAATTCTTCAAAGGGGATCAGCAGGCGCATGCGCTAGCAGCTGTGCTTAATCAACTTGTGTTTTGGTCTGGTATTTCATCCAGTGCAGGCGACGGTTGGTTTTATAAGAGTCATGAGGAACTGGCTGACGAGATTAAAGGCTTATCGGGTGAAGAACAATCACGTCGATTAGTGGATAAACTGCGCAAGAAATACTTCCCGGGCATCATTGAAACGAAAACCAAGAAAGTCAATGGCACTCCAGTGACGCATTATAAATTAGATGGAAATGCGCTTATCTCAATGATTTTCCCGTCAATTTCTGAAACGTCGAAAGTGCGGAATGAAAACGTCGAAAGTGACGATTCGAATCGTCGAAACTGCGGAATGGAAACCGCAGAAATGCAGAATCATGGAAACGTCGAAGATGCGGATTCCTATCTTTATACAGATCTTAACTCAGATAAAAACTTACAGATCAATAAAACCCCTTCGTCGCAGAATTCTAACGAATCCAGCGACAAGGCTGAGAATGATATTTCTAATAAAAATTTAAGTTCAGCGGTATCGAGTGCGAATGGTCAGCTGTGGGGAACGCTTGAGGATTTAGAGACAGCCCAGTGGATGTTTAAGCGAGTTCAAGTGATTAACTCAACTCAGAAAGCCCCTAAGTGGTTTGACTGGGCTAATGATATTCGCTTGATGCGTGAAATTGATGGTCGCACACATGAGCAAATCTGTGCGTTGTTTGATTGGGCTAGCCGGGATTCCTTCTGGCACAAAAATATTTTAAGCACGAAAAGCCTGCGCAAGCATTTTGACACCCTAACAGTTAAGAGCCAAGAAAGCCCACACACTGCGAAAAAGCAAGCAGCAGCCCACAATCCAGAATGCGACAAAGCTTACAAGCGTTTTTTAAGTCAGTCGTTGCCAATTAGAAACCCATCGGAACTTGAGATATTGGTTTGTAGAGAGGCAAGCAATGCGGGTGTTAAGCGTATGCAACCGGATTGGGCGCAAAAGAAATGGGTAAGTATTTGGAATGAATGTGAACAGCGCTTAGGAGGACAGCATGATGCGCAGTGAAGCTAAAAAAATCTACGGTACTAACGTTTTTGGCATTGTCGCCATGTTGCATCAGCTGCGCCGTTGGTGGGTTATTCGTGAATTGCGAGGTTGCTGGAATGACTCTCGACGCGGTTTGGTTGCCTGTAAAAAATTCAATCACTTAAGTTCAGTATCAGAGCATTTCAATGTTCAGCAACGTTACAAGCGCATTCGTATGTTTGCAAAGCCCCACCAGCAGCGAGGGACTATTTGATGAATAAATATATTCAAAACCTCAATGCATTGAAAGAAAAGTCATTACACAAATTAAATGAAATCGGCGATCAGTGGCAATCTCCCGAAAATCTGGTGTACGGCGCTAACGCAATCTATGGACCATTCACGCTAGATTTATTTACTGATGGTGAAAATAGCAAAGCACCTCACTTTTACACGGCAGAAGACAATGCACTCATTCAAGATTGGTCGGAAAAACTAAAAGAAATCGGCGGTGTAGCCTTTGGTAATCCTCCATATTCAAGACCTTCATATCACGACAAACAGGCTATCACAGGCGTTATTCATATTATGAATTACGCTTCAGCGATGCGTGAAAAAGGTGGGCGTTATGTCTTTTTATTGAAAGCAGCAACAAGTGAAAGCTGGTGGCCACAAAATGCGGATCACATTTGTTTTATTCGTGGGCGCATAGGATTTGACGTTCCTAAGTGGTTCAACCCAGCTGATGAAAAACAAAAGCCATCTGGCGCAATGTTTGCTGGGGCCATAGTTGTTTTCGATAAAACGTGGACTGGAAAAGCATTTGATTACATCAATCGTGAAGAGTTAGAGCAGCGTGGGAAAGCATTCATAGAACAAGCGCAGTGGCTAGCTAAAAAAATGGGGGTGGCAGCATAATGGATGGCACATACATTCGATGCGTTGAACTTATCAAGGGAGTTCGCCATCTAGATCAGTTCAACTTCAATCATGTACAAAATTTATGCGGGTTCAGGCGCAGTGTTGCTGGATATCTAGTTAAACTCCTGTGCAGTTTGGATTGCGTTAAGCTAACCGGTCGCAAAAAAGTAAATGGCAAGGGGGCTATCCTCAATCATTACGTAGTAGATGCATTTGCAATTACTAAGTTAAAGCAGGTGAAATTTAAGCTTGATCAACCAGCAAAGCCTAAAAAAGTGAGTGAAATCAAAAAGTGTGAAGGTGAGCTTCAATTCGAAAGTGGGATTAAGGTTGTTGAAAAAGCCAACATCGGCGATATGGGGAATCATTCACTTAAACAGCTAGATAGATTGCTGGCAGGAGTTAGAAAGTGAAAAACAAGATGCCAGAAATCCATCAATGTAGGTGCGGAAGTGAAGATCTACACATCGAAACACTTGAGTACCGCACTTGGTTTTATGTTTATTGCCATAGTTGCGGTGCGAAAGGTCCAGCGATAAACGATAAACCAGAAGCTGTAAAAATCTGGAATAAGGTGGTAGCCAATGAGTAACCCAATCACTTTTATTCTGCCGTTCCCGCCAAGCGTAAACACATACTGGCGACACGTTGGCAAAAAGACCCTCATTAGCGAAAAAGGGCGCAAGTTCAGAGCTAATGCAATAGCTGCCGTGTATGAGCAGCTACGCAAAAGACCAAAGGCAATCACTGAGCATGTATCTGTCACTGTAAAGATGTACCCACCATCAAAACGTCGAATGGATATCGATAATTACTTAAAAGCACCTTTTGATGCATTAACGTATGCGGGTGTTTGGAGTGATGACGTTCAGGTTAGGCGCGCAATCATTGAATGGTGTGAAGTAGTCAAAGGTGGTCGGTTTGAAATTGAGATACACCCTCTTAATACGGAAGGGGGAAAATCAGCATGATTCATCAATGGATATTAACTCCAATCATCATTCCAGAAGTGAAGGCAGTGATGTTTAAACCAGGAGCGAGCCTAGGTATGTTTAGTGGCAGAATGCTGATCACGACATTACCTGATGAATTAAAGCATCAACCCTCGGGTTTAATCTCTTCTTCTCAACATAACTTCAGCGACGAGGTGAATGGTGAACTGGTATCAAAACCTGTATTAAATTTAACCATAGACGCTGAGCCACCAGCAAGCTTTATGAAATTACCAAAGCTTCAGCGCTGGGAGAGTGTGAAATATCTGCAATGGGTTAAATCACAGCCTTGCTGTGCTTGTGGCGCCACTGCGGACGATGCCCATCATATTATCGGCTATGGACAAGGTGGCATAGGTACAAAGGCCCATGACTTGTTCACTATCCCATTATGTCGAGTTCACCACAGCGAGTTACACAAGGATCCTAAAGGGTGGGAACAAGAAAATGGTAGCCAGTTAGTTTTGTTATTTAAATTTCTCGACCGGTCAATCGGTTTGGGTGTATTTGGTTGATGCGTTGTGCGGAACGCAGTGGAGATTATTGCATGAGAGATATTCAGTTAGTTTTAGAAAAGTGGGCGGGCTGGGCAAGTAATAACCCCGGTGTAGATTATTCGCATATTGCAGCTGGATTTAAGGGGTTGATCTCAAATAAAGAGGCTCCTAGGCTTTCATGTACTGACAATGATGGAATTATTATTGATAGTGTCATTGCTAAATTAAAAGCGGTTAGAAAAGATGAAGAACTAGA
Organism: Providencia rustigianii DSM 4541; assembly: GCF_000156395.1. Classification (GTDB taxonomy): domain Bacteria; phylum Pseudomonadota; class Gammaproteobacteria; order Enterobacterales; family Enterobacteriaceae; genus Providencia; species Providencia rustigianii. The sequence goes on along the minus strand of NZ_GG703817.1, from coordinate 3,292 downwards.
ACTGATAGTTATGCATTATTTGTATGGTGTATCAAAGCGCGGCATTGCAAAAAAATTAAAGGTTAGCGAGGGGCGAGTTCGCCAGATGATGCAAGTAGCGGAAGGGTTTGTTGATGGGTGTTTAGCCATGATTGGTGTAGTTTTAGAAATGGATAGTGAAGTTATGGGGAAACAAAACACGGTGGATAGTGAAAAAGTATTAGTGCGCTACGCAAAATCAATGCTAGTGTGATAAGAGTGAATACGTTGTCACCTAACTTATAGAATGAAACCTCGTCACCGTGCGGGGGTTTTTTATTATTAATCGCGCATCCTACCGATATGTGTGTTATGGTGTTTAATACAGCATACCTCATTGCTATAAACAGCAAGCCTTGCAATCGCAAGTTTTTATCTAAAAAATAGATGTGGTATCCGACGGGAAAATACCTAAGGAAAAGCCATGGCAAGGTCTATTATTTATGACTGTATTTTTAGGTTCATCAAAAATGTTTTTATCATTACGCTTATGTTTTTAGTGATCTACGTAACGCTAGATTGGCTAAAGTAAGTCTATTCCGCCATTAACTCAACTGGAAGAGTATTTAGCCTAATTAAGGCTAAGAGTCGAGGTTCGATGCCTCGATGGCGGACCATCGTATATTCAATGACCCCACTAACTAATGTATAAAGGTTAAGATCCTGAGGGGGTATCGTGTCTGGATTGAGTCAATCAAAGCTAATTAGTAGAACATTGCAATGGGTTAGCAGTGCTGCATTACTTTTACTCGCAGCTATATTAATTATCTTTTTAATCAAAGAAACCGTAGTATTGGCCGCATTTTTATTTGCGGTTAGCAATTCTTCGTCAATTTACCTTCTCATTGATGGGCTTATCATTTATTTTTTATATTTTGAGTTTATTGCTCTAATTATCAAGTATTTTCAGTCTAATTATCATTTTCCATTGCAATATTTTATCTATATTGCGATTACTGCGGTAATTCGACTTATTGTCGTTGAACACAAAAATCCTCAATTGTTTATCGTATACTCGATCACAATACTGATACTGGTTGTTGCATTGTACTTTGCAAATTCCGAAAGGTTAAAACCGAAGGAGTAAGAGCACTTTTTAATGAGTGTCTTTATAATGATAACTCTATTTGCTAGCCTCTATCTTGCACATAGCGAGATTGCAGCGAGTAGGGTTTTCATTGTGGAGAATGTCAGTGCTGATTGGCAAATAAGCGAACGATGGCTGAGTAGTATATAAGGCGGTTGCTGTAAGACTTAAACTGAAAATCTAGTCATGAAGGAGTTCAGCTTTTGCCTTCACAATAACTATTTAATTCCCCCCAAAATCTGAGGGAAGAACCGAATACTGGTAACAATGGGCATTAACTCCAATCCTCCGGAATTTTCGGATAGTTAGTAATTCAATGTAACTATTTGAAAACGCCAATATACGCCAATATCTTAAGTTAAATTTCAATAAGTCGCCTAGTGCGGCTTTTTTATTGGATGTTTACAATTAGCCAATAATAGCTACATTTAAATGACAATAATAAAAGGCTACTAAATTGGATGGTTATATATGGCTATATTCGGTGCGCTTCAAAAGGTCATGATGCTAACTGTGTTTATATTGCTGTTTATTGCATTTCCGTTCTGGCTGAAGTAACTCAATAAAAAATAATCCAAGGCTGCCATTGTGTAGCCTTTTTTCGTTTAAGAGAGGTAGTTATGAGTATTGATATGTTGCGCGCAGAGCTTATGAGCCTGAAAGAGTTGGTGTCCGCGCAATCCAGTGAAATCACTCTTATGAAAATGCAGATCGCTGACATGCAAAAGGTAGCGACCTGCGAGCAATCAGACACACCTAACCTTGGTCACCCTAATAAAGCCCATGTTTTATGCCGATTAAAGGGTAAAGATGGCTTTCTTGAAGTGAATGCTGATGATTCTAATCATTTCCGTCTAAAAAGAACTTAGTTGATTTGGCAATTAAAGCAATTTGATCATGGCATGTTGTTTCTTTATTCCACTCTAAGGCTAAGTCGAACAACTTATATAGCTCCTCAATTTTTTCTCGATCATTGTTTGTCGCTATATGGGCTAATAAAGGAAACAAAATCGCTGTAGCGCTAGCCATTTTTTGTGGGTCTAGACTTATTGAACTATCATCAATATCTTCAAACTTATAACTCATATTTATTCTCCACCGAAGTTAATCAGCCATCCCTTCGGCAAGTCGCATAGGGCTGAACCTCTAACTTATCTCAAATACTGATTAAATTCATTAATCTAAATCTAGCTGCTATTGCTGGTGGCTTTCTATTAACTAAATATCGGGCACTCCGTAGGGGGTGGTATATGCGTATGGATAAATTAACGACTGGCGCCTCCTATGCTGCCTCGACAGGTTCAACGTTTTACTGGTTAAAGCAATTATTAGATGGTTTTTCATCGGAACAATGGGCAGCGATTGT
>NZ_GG703817.1:0-721 GCF_000156395.1 Providencia rustigianii DSM 4541 | reverse complement strand
ATCGTTTTCGTTAAGCAAACCAGCGTCCGTGGCTGGGTCTTGCAAGTCCCATGACACATCGGCAGAAATACCCGTGACACCATTGACCCCTACGTTAGATAACGTTTTATGCCAGCCCATCTCGTTGTCGATTTTTGCACGTAACCCCAATGCAGTTGCCGTTGCATAGATATTACTTTCTGCATTAGCGACTGTGTCCCAGCCTTGAAATTCTGGGTAAATCAACATAAGTTCGCGCTGGCTAAAATTCTGACGATACTCAATTGCTTCGGATACCGTCTTACAGCCATAAGCACTGATATATGCCATGGCTCGCATCTTTTGAGCGATGCCCGCAAGTGATGCTGAAACGGCTTGCGTATCATGACCCGGCACGGCAATAATGCGCGGCTTCACACCCACACGGCTTTGCGCGACGGTTAACGCTTGCAAGCCTGTTTTGCGCCCTTCCGCTGTTGACCCGCCAATAATATTAGATGTGGTTTCCGCTTCGGTTTCACCTTGCTCAACACGGACAACAACCGTCACCGGCTTTGATTGATTTCCGATTGCTTCTAACGCACGGGCTAACGTGCCGGTATCGCCTGCTTTTCCGGCAGCATCCATCACGTCAGTAATTAAAACCGGTGTATTGAGTGGAAAATATTTGGCATCAGCATCATCGGCAGTACAAACCATGCCGGCGACAGCTGTATTAATGGTGCGAATAGGGCGCGTACCC
>NZ_GG703818.1:708425-1018771 GCF_000156395.1 Providencia rustigianii DSM 4541 | reverse complement strand
ATAAAGTTGAATTCAATAAAGTGAGAAGCCGAAAGGTGAAGGACACAGCAGCTTGTTCAGGATTGATGTTCTGGTTTAAGAAAAGACTTAAACGGGAATAAACAGAATTTGTCTGGCGGCAATAGCGCGGTGGTCCCACCTGACCCCATGCCGAACTCAGAAGTGAAACGCCGTAGCGCCGATGGTAGTGTGGGGTCTCCCCATGTGAGAGTAGGGAACTGCCAGACATTAAATTAAGATTGATTGCAATACGCAATGAGTCGCCGAAAGGCAAAGAAGAATAAGTGGAGCGGTAGTTCAGTTGGTTAGAATACCTGCCTGTCACGCAGGGGGTCGCGGGTTCGAGTCCCGTCCGTTCCGCCACTTAATTAGGGGCGTAGTTCAATTGGTAGAGCACCGGTCTCCAAAACCGGGTGTTGGGAGTTCGAGTCTCTCCGCCCCTGCCAGTTACCAATTAAGTAATAATAAAAGAAGTATCTATTGATAACCCGATTACTTTAATCGGGTTTTTCTTTATCTAAATTTTGTTAATTCTTGCTATAACCCCCTAACTACCCACCCAAAAATCTATTTCAAAATCAACTTATTCATTTTTAATTCATTATTTCAGGAGTGAAAAATGAGCGATGGAGCCATCACTCATTTTTGCAGATTTCAGCAAGATTAAATATGGTTAATTGGCGTTTTAATTAGCTGGTTAATTAGCGCTTGTTGATCATTTTTTTTCAGCCAGATAGCGTATAAAGGCTTAGTAATAACGTTCTCTGAGAGCGCTTTTAGCCCAGGATAATGCTGAAGCCAATGAGAAGGTAAAAACGCAGCTGAAAGCGATACAGACAATAATTGGCGTGTAATATTAGCCGATGTCGTGATCATTACAGGTGAGTCGTCTTGAGCAATAGCTGGTTCATTCTTAGGATGAAAATCAGCTCCCCATTCTAGTTTGATAAAATTATATTGAGTGAGAGATATATTCTTTTGTGAAGCCATTAACTGGATCTCAGCTGATCCAATAATAGTGCTTTCAAACTCATCCATTTTGGGAGGTTCTATCGCAATAAGTAGATCCAATTCTCTAGAATGAAGTTGTTTAACAAGAGATTGGCGAGTAGAGATTCGGGCTTCTAAGCGTAACTCATTATGTTGACTATAAAGGTTTTCAACCCAATCAGTTAAGTAGCCCTCCCATAATGACGCCGTTGCACCAATAGATAATTCAGTATGTTGGGATGCATGTGAAATTTCTTTTTTAGCTTGTAACCAAGTATTCATTAGAGATTCAGCGTAAGGAACTAATCGTTCACCCGCTGGAGTTAATCGAATATTATTACGGTGTCTTGTAAATAAATTGGTACCGAGTTGAGTCTCTAACTGTCTGATACGAAAGCTAACGGCAGACTGCGTTAAGTAGAGAGATTCTGCGGCTCTGCCGAAGTGTCTGGTTCTACTGACTTCTAAAAAAGTTCTTAATAACTCGCTGTCCACATACATCTCCAATAATTTTTGTCGTGATGATTTAAATGTTTTGTTTTACAGATTGTCAATGCTGTCTAATACTCCGCGCCATATAGAGTTGACCGTAATCAGTTAGGAGTGTGTCAGATGGCAGATAGCTTCATCACGACTAATCGTTTTTTTGACAATAAACATTATCCACGTGGCTTTTCCCGTCATGGTGACTTCACCATAAAAGAAGCTCAGTTGCTAGAACGTCACGGCCAAGCTTTTAATGAGCTTGATACAGGTAAGCGCGCGCCACAAACAGAAGAAGAAGAGTTATTCGTTGCTGTTTGTCGTGGTGAACGGGAACCTGTTACCCTAGAAGAAAAGGTATGGACGAAATATTCTAGCCGTATTAATCGTCCAAAACGCTTCCATACCCTATCAGGTGGTAAACCGCAGATAGACCCATCGGAAGACTATACCGATTCAGATGATTAAGTTCATTAAATGGTAAAATAATAAGGGACTTCGGTCCCTTTTATTTTTTAGTGTAATATTATTTTCATCTACATACCTTCAGCTTACTTGTTTTTGCAAATGAAGCAATAACTTATCCATAGCTCGATATCCCAATGCTTCTAGTAAATGCTTTTTTTGAATATCTGAAGATGAGTCTAGGTCTGCAATTGTTCGAGAAACGCGTAGGATTCGATGCCAAGCACGAATAGATAGCCCTAATTTATTGAGTGCATTCTCTAAGAATAAAGCATCCTCATTATTAACCTGACATATCTTTGTTGTTTCTCTTGATGAGAGTTGACTATTAATTTTTCCCGCCCGCTCAAACTGCCTTTCTCTTGCCTTAATCACTCTAGAACGAACTTTTTCGCTGGTTTCTCCTTGGCTATTTTGATGACTAAGCATACCTAATGGTAATAATGGAATTTCTATCGATAAATCAAATCTATCTAAAAAAGGCCCTGAAATACGAGATAAATATCGTAGGATCTTTGTGGGCGATGAGCGGTTCATTTCACCTTGATAGTGTCCTGTAGGACTTGGATTTAACGCAGCAATAAGTTGGAAATTAGCAGGAAAGCAAACTTTAGCTTTAGCTCGCGAAATTATAACCTGATGAGATTCTAGTGGCTCTCTTAATGAGTCAAGAGCGGCTCGTGTAAACTCAGGTAATTCATCAAGAAATAGAATTCCATGATGAGCGAGGGATATTTCCCCTGGCTTTGGTAGAGTTCCCCCTCCAATTAATGCTGCCGTTGAAGCACTATGATGAGGTGCTCTGAATGGTCTTTCTGGCCAGTTTTCCTCTATTCTTATTGTTTGGCTTAGGCTTTTTAGTGCTGCGACCTCTAGTGCTTCTTGGGGCGTTAAAGAGGGGATAATAGTGATAAGACGGCTGGCTAACATTGTTTTGCCTGTACCCGGAGGACCGAGTAATAAAAGATTATGTCCTCCAGCGGCACAAATCTCCAAAGCACGTTTTCCATGCTCTTGACCAATAATGTCGCTGATATCATTTTCATGGTCTGGAGGATGCGGTGCCTTAGTAATGTGTTGGTTGCTAATAAGCGTATTTTTTCCATGAAGATATTGGCAAAGTTCGAGTAAGGATGATGAAAAATTTGAACTATCACTTGGTAGTAAGCGGAGTTGATGTTGATTGTCTAAAGGTAAAATTAAGCGTCTATTTTCGGTTATTGCGGCTTGAGCCGCAGGAATGGCGCCGTTGATATAACGTATGGTTCCCGATAGTGCGAGTTCACCAAGAAATTCGTGCTGTTCTAATAAGTCATATGGAATTTGTCCGGATGACGCCAAAATGGCAACAGCTATCGCCAGATCGTAGCGCCCACTTTCTTTAGGTAGATCAGCTGGCGCTAAGTTTATTGTCATTTTTTTGACTGGATATTCAAAACCACTATTGATTATTGCGCTTCTCACGCGATCCCTTGCTTCCTTTACGGCAGTTTCAGGTAAGCCTACTAAGGTTAATCCGGGAAGCCCGTTACTAATATGAGCTTCTACCGTGACTAATGGTGCATCCATGCCAATTGATGCGCGAGTATAAACAATTGCTAGAGCCATAAATTTCTCTTTTAGGTTAACAGAGTTATATGCTGTTTAAAAAAAGTGATTTTTATTGTGATTACTTCTATTTTTGCGAAGAGGCTCGATAATTAAATCATCAGGTTTCTTTATCACTACATTTTTCTTTGAAAAGGCTCGAATACTAATAATCAAGGGATAGTGGCGGTATTTTATTTTGTGATAGAAATAGTTTTGTTCTGAAATTAATTAGGATAACTGGCAGCTGTTTTAGATTTTATTGAGGTTAATTTGCATTGGATTAATTTGGTGAATAACGCTGACTCTCTTGTAATAGATAATTATAATGACTGATTTTTAGTGTTAAATTCAGTTGATTGTCCTAAGTCGTCTGTAACCAATTGAATTTTAATCAAATAAAAAACATCATGTTTAAAAAATTAAATAAGAGTTGTCAAAACAATTTTAAAATGATAACTCTTTAATAAAGCAAACGATAAATGTTGAAAAGATTAAACTCATGAACAAATTCATCCAAGTGATTAGCCTAATTATTAGCGTGGTGGTGATTATTATCCCACCGTGCGGGGCTGCACTTGGACGACGAAGGCTGAAATAGTAGCCAAATCTTACGAGAACCCCGCACCGAAAGGCGCGGGGTTTTTTTTCACTTGAATCTTTAGCAAACCAACAAATAAATAAAAACATAATAAATACAAATAAATAAAATAATAGACAGACAGGAGACAATCATGAACGGAGCACAATGGTTAGTTCAGGCATTACGAACACAAGGTGTTGATACTGTTTTTGGATATCCCGGAGGGGCAATCATGCCGGTTTACGATGCCCTATATGATGGAGGCGTTGAACATTTACTGTGTCGCCATGAACAAGGGGCCGTGATTGCAGCAATTGGTTATGCTCGTTCAACGGGTAAAACGGGTGTTTGTATCGCGACTTCTGGACCTGGAGCTACCAATGTTATCACGGGTTTAGCAGACGCTTTACTTGACTCTGTACCTGTAGTCGCGATAACGGGGCAAGTCGCATCTGCGTTTATTGGTACTGATGCTTTTCAGGAGATTGATGTTTTAGGATTATCCCTCGCCTGTACAAAACACAGTTTTTTAGTGGAATCGATAGAAGAGTTACCGCGTATTCTCGCTGAAGCTTTCGCAATCGCAAATAGTGGACGTCCCGGACCTGTACTGATTGATATTCCGAAAGATATTCAGCTACAACATGCAGAATTAGCGCCATATTTGATGCCTGTTGAACAAGACGATGTCACTCCGCAAGATGAGATTCAACAAGCAAGAGCATTACTGGAACAGTCAGAAAAACCCATGTTATATGTTGGTGGGGGCGTAGGAATGTCTGGAGCAGTGAATGAGCTGAGAGCTTTTATTGAATACACCGGCATTCCATCAGTTGTGACGTTAAAAGGATTGGGTTCAGTTTCGCCATCGGATAAAAACTACTTAGGTATGCTTGGCATGCATGGAACTAAAGCCGCTAATATCTCGGTGCAACGTTGTGATTTATTAATTGCAGTTGGCGCTCGCTTTGATGATAGGGTCACCGGAAAATTAAATACTTTTGCACCGAATGCAAAAGTCATTCATATCGACATTGACTATGTAGAGTTAGATAAATTACGTCAAACTCATGTTGCTCTATTAGGGGATGCTAAAGCGTTATTACCTAAATTGATGGTGAAGAAATCCATTACAAATTGGCAGCATGAAGTTCAGCAACTAAAGCAAGAGTGTGGCTGGCGCTATGATCATCCAGGGGAACCAATCTATGCTCCTCTGTTGTTGAAGCAGTTATCAGAAAAAATGAAACCTAATACGGTAGTGACGACGGATGTTGGGCAACATCAAATGTGGTCTGCTCAGCACATCTCTGTGGATGCGCCTGAAAACTTTTTGACGTCCAGTGGTCTCGGAACTATGGGGTTTGGTGTTCCAGCTGCAATTGGTGCTCAGGTTGCTCGCCCTAATGACACCGTGGTATGTGTCTCTGGTGATGGTTCTTTCATGATGAACGTTCAAGAGCTGGGTACTATCAAACGTAAACAGCTACCTGTGAAGATTTTATTATTAGATAACCAGCGGTTAGGTATGGTACGTCAGTGGCAAGAACTATTCTTTGAGCAGCGCTATAGCGAAACTATTTTGACTGATAACCCAGATTTTGTTGCATTAGCGGGCGCTTTTGGTATTCAAGGTCGTCGTATTACCCGCAAATCTGAAGTGGATGCCGCACTTGATGAATTACTGACTAGTGAAGGCGCATTTTTATTACAGGTATCAATTAATGAATTAGAAAACGTCTGGCCATTGGTTCCACCAGGGGCAAGCAATGAAAAAATGATGGAGAAACCGTTATGATGCAACATCAAATCTCAATATTGGCTCGCTTTCGTCCAGAGGTTTTAGAGCGTATTTTACGAGTCACTCGCCATCGTGGATTTCGAATTAACTCCATGAATATGGATCAATTATCAGATGGTGATAATGTAAGTATTGAATTGACCGTCAGTAGCCAACGACCATTAGCACAATTGTGCGCGCAGTTAACTAAGCTATCTGACATCACTGCAGTTGAAATAAGACAACAAGAATCACGACTATTACGCACACAAAGTGCAATGTAAGGAATAAATTAAAATGACTAAGAAAGCTGACTTTATTTGGTTTAACGGTGAAATGACGCCTTGGGCAGATGCAAAAGTTCACGTTATGTCTCATGCCCTGCATTATGGAACTTCAGTATTTGAAGGCGTTCGTTGCTATGACTCTCACAAAGGACCTGTGGTATTCCGTCATCGTGAGCACATGCAACGTTTGCATGACTCTGCAAAAATTTACCGTATGCCTGTCAGCTATAGTGTTGATGAGTTAATGGAAGCCTGCCGTGCAACTTTGCGTAAAAATAACTTAGTCAGTGCGTATATTCGTCCATTAGTTTTTATTGGTGATGTGGGAATGGGTGTCAACCCGCCAGATGGTTATAGTACCGATGTGATTTTAGCTGCGTTTCCATGGGGCGCCTATTTAGGAGAAGAAGCTCTAGACCAAGGTATTGATGCCATGGTTTCTTCATGGAATCGTGTAGCTCCAAATACTATTCCTACAGGTGCTAAGGCCGGTGGTAACTATCTATCGTCATTATTGGTTGGTAGTGAAGCTCGCCGCCATGGCTACCAAGAGGGAATCGCATTAGATGTACATGGTTACCTATCTGAAGGGGCTGGTGAAAATATTTTTGAAGTGAAGGATGGCATTCTGTATACACCGCCATTTACATCCTCAGCTTTACCTGGGATCACGCGTGATGCGATTCTAACGTTAGCAAAAGATATGGGTATCGAAGTTCGCGAACAAACGCTATCTCGAGAGTCTCTCTATCTTGCGGATGAAGTATTTATGACGGGTACAGCAGCAGAGATCACGCCAGTACGTAGTGTTGATGGTATCCAAGTAGGTATTGGTCGTTGTGGCCCTATCACTAAGAAAATTCAACAAGCATTCTTTGGCTTGTTTGACGGTACAACAGAAGACAAATGGGGCTGGTTAGATCCAGTAAACCCTCAATAACTAAATTATATCGATTACAGGCGGTCGTTCCCCGCCTGTTTTAATACACGGGAGTCAAGATATGCCTAAGTACCGTTCAGCAACAACCACCCATGGTCGTAATATGGCAGGAGCACGCGCCTTATGGCGTGCAACAGGTATGACCGATGCTGACTTTGGAAAACCAATTATTGCGGTTGTTAACTCATTCACTCAGTTTGTTCCTGGTCACGTACATTTACGTGATTTAGGGAAACTCGTCGCAGAACAAATCGAACTAGCAGGCGGCGTGGCGAAAGAGTTTAACACTATCGCGGTAGATGATGGGATTGCGATGGGGCATGGAGGAATGTTGTATTCCTTACCTTCCCGTGAATTAATTGCTGACTCCGTTGAATATATGGTAAATGCCCATTGTGCGGATGCAATGGTGTGCATTTCTAACTGCGATAAAATTACTCCCGGAATGTTAATGGCGTCTCTACGTCTGAATATCCCGGTCATTTTTGTTTCTGGCGGTCCAATGGAAGCCGGAAAAACCAAGCTTTCAGACCAAATTATCAAACTTGATCTTGTGGATGCGATGATCCAAGGCGCGAATCCTAATGTCAGTGATGAAGAAAGTGAGCAAATTGAGCGTTCAGCGTGCCCAACATGCGGGTCATGCTCCGGTATGTTCACTGCGAACTCCATGAACTGTTTAACGGAGGCATTAGGGCTTTCTCAACCGGGAAATGGCTCATTACTGGCAACTCATTCAGATCGTAAAACATTATTTGTTAATGCAGGCAAACGTATTGTTGAACTGACAAAGCGCTATTACGAACAAGATGATGAAAGTGCATTACCTCGTAATATCGCGAATAAAGCTGCATTTGAAAACGCGATGACATTAGATATTGCGATGGGTGGCTCAACTAACACCGTTTTACATTTACTTGCGGCGGCACAAGAAGCAGAAATTGACTTTACGATGGATGATATTGATCGCTTATCTCGCCAAGTACCTCACTTGTGTAAAGTTGCTCCAAGTACCCAGAAATATCATATGGAAGATGTCCATCGTGCTGGTGGTGTTCTTGGGATCTTGGGTGAACTAAGTCGCGCTGGTTTACTGCAAGAGAATGTGACGAATATTCTAGGACTTTCCTTCCAAGAAACATTAGCTCAGTACGATGTTATGCTGACTAAAGATGAGTCTGTAAAATCAATGTTTTCTGCGGGTCCTGCAGGTATTCGTACAACCCAAGCATTTTCACAAAGCTGCCGTTGGCCATCACTGGATACTGACCGTGAAAATGGGTGTATCCGTAGTATCGAGCATGCTTATAGCTTGGATGGCGGTTTGGCGGTTCTGTCGGGTAATATCGCGGAGAATGGCTGTATTGTTAAAACGGCAGGCGTTGATGAAGGTAGTTTAATCTTCCGTGGCCCAGCTAAAGTGTACGAAAGCCAAGACGATGCTGTAGAAGCCGTTTTGGGTGGGAAAGTGGTGGCTGGGGATGTGGTTGTTATTCGCTATGAAGGTCCTAAAGGTGGACCTGGTATGCAAGAGATGCTGTACCCAACCTCTTATCTGAAATCCATGGGATTAGGAAAAAGCTGTGCTTTGATAACCGATGGACGATTTTCAGGGGGAAGCTCTGGTCTGTCTATTGGACATATCTCCCCAGAGGCGGCAAGTGGCGGTTTATTAGCGCTGGTACAAGATGGCGATATTATCGATATTAACATTCCAAATCGCACCATGGTGCTGGATGTTAGTGAGGATGAATTGGCAAAACGCCGTGAAGCAGAACTCGCGCGTGGAGATAAAGCATACACACCACGAAATCGCCAACGTGAAGTTTCATTTGCTTTACGGGCTTATGCCTCCCTTGCAACGAGCGCAGATAAAGGCGCAGTACGCGATAAATCTAAGCTAGGAGGTTGATTGTGGCAGCTGCAAAACCGTTACCTACAATGCCCTCTGGAGCTGATTACTTAAAAGCAGCACTCAGTGCTCCCGTTTATGAAGTGGCGCAAGTTACGCCGCTTCAAGAAATGAGCAAGCTTTCATCTCGTATGGGTAATACGATTTTAGTGAAGAGAGAGGATAGGCAGCCGGTTCATAGCTTTAAGCTGCGCGGTGCCTATGCGATGATTGCAACTCTGACGGAAGAGCAAAAAAAGAAAGGTGTGGTTACTGCATCAGCGGGTAACCATGCGCAAGGTGTCGCTCTATCGGCGAGTCGTGTTGGCGTCAAAGCTAAAATTGTTATGCCTGTTGCAACGGCAGACATCAAAGTTGATGCGGTTCGTAGTTTTGGCGGGGAGGCTATTTTATATGGCGCAAACTTTGACGAAGCCAAAACCTATGCTATCGCAATGGCAGAAAAAGAGGGCTATACCTTTGTTCCACCATTTGATCACCCATCTGTGATCGCAGGGCAAGCCACGATAGCTTTGGAGTTACTTCAACAAGATGCACATTTAGATCGTATTTTTGTTCCTGTAGGCGGTGGCGGGCTTATTGCTGGTGTCGCGGTGTTAATTAAACAATTAATGCCTGAAATTCAGATCATTGGTGTAGAAGCGGAAGATGCGGCTTGTTTAAAAGCGGCATTAGAAGCAGGTCATCCCGTTGATCTTCCTCGTGTGGGATTATTTGCTGAAGGCGTAGCGGTAAAGCGTATCGGCGATGAAACCTTTCGGTTATGCCAGCAGTATGTTGATGATGTGATCACCGTCGATAGTGATGCAATTTGTGCAGCATTGAAGGATATTTTTGAAGATGTTAGAGCAATTGCAGAACCATCGGGGGCTTTAGCCTTAGCGGGTCTGAAAAAATATGTTCAGCAACACAACATTCGTGGAGAACGTTTGGCGCATGTCTTATCTGGCGCCAATATGAATTTCCACGGGCTACGCTATGTTTCCGAGCGCTGTGAGCTGGGTGAGCAGCGAGAAGCATTACTCGCGGTAACAATTCCTGAGCAGAAAGGTAGCTTTTTACGTTTTTGCCAGCTACTGGGTAACCGCTCTATTACCGAATTTAATTATCGCTACACCGATGCAGATCCTGATCGCGCGTGTATTTTTGTTGGTGTTCGGCTCAATGGCGGCGAGCGTGAACGCGTTGATATCATTCAGGAGCTACAAGGGAATGGTTATGAAGTTGCCGACCTTTCCGATGATGAAATGGCAAAATTACATGTTCGTTATATGATTGGTGGTCGCCCATCCAAGCCATTAGATGAAAAATTGTATAGCTTTGAATTTCCTGAATCGCCGGGCGCACTATTAAAATTTTTAGAAACCTTGGGAACCCACTGGAATATTACGCTGTTCCATTACCGTAGCCATGGTACTGACTACGGGCGTGTGCTGGCGGCATTTGAACTGTCAGGCCCAGAAGTACGCTTTGATCGTCATCTTGATGCATTAGGCTATGAATATCACGATGAAACAGGCAATCCATCCTTCCGTTTTTTCTTAGCGCCACAAGATAGACAAACGACATTAGACTGAATGTTCTGGGAGCAATTCCCAGAATGCTTTCACCAAAGGGTCGCTTAGGCGTTTGCTTAACAGGCAAACGCCGAGTTCAAAGGGTTCGACCATCGAAATATTATCGAGTTGGGAAACGCGACTACGAACAGGTTCAGGGCTGTTATCCACGACAACACTCGGGATCAACGCAATTCCACAGCCCAAGGCAACCATAGAAACAATCGCCTCGTGTCCCGATACTGTCGCATAAATCACGGGATTATGAATTTGATGACGTTTAAACCAGAGTTCAATTCGCTTACGTGAAGGACCATGCTCAGGCAATATAAAGGGAACTGAAGACCAATCAGGTTTATCTTCAATCACCATACTTCTGACTGCACATGGCAATGACGGGGCAATCAGTACTAACGGAATTTCACCAATCTTTGCAAAACGCACATTATCAGGTAGGCGCTCGGGTTTTCCTGCGATACCTAAATCGGCCTCTTTGGTTTCAACTTTTTCGACAGCATCGGCGGCATCACCTGTCGTCAATTTAATTTCTACCAATGGATGCAAGGCTCGAAATTTATCCAGCACTTGGGGTAGGTGGCTGTACGCCGCCGTGACAGAACAAAACAGACGTAATTCACCGCTCAATGATGGACTTTGATGATTAAGGGCATACTGTAGCTGCTGATATTGCAATAGTGTTTGCTGAGCGAACTGTTTTAAATGCTCGCCTGCTTGGGTGAGTTTCACGGAGCGATTATCTCGAATAAATAAGGGATGCCCAAGCTGGTCCTCTAAACGCTGTATCTGCCTTGATAGTGTTGAAGGGCTGACATGCATTGCTTTTGATGTGCGCCCAAAGTGGCAGCTTTCTGCTAAATGCAGAAATAATCGTAGATCACGGATATCCATTTGACCCTCGTATCGGATGATTTATCACGTTGCAAATATTGCAACATTATATTGTTAATATATCAATTTAAGCAATGTGAATCATCGCATATAGTAAATCCATAACTGCTCAATAATGAGCAACAGGCAACGAGGTTGTCTGATAATACAAACACAACAGAACACTGACCGAGTAATGGAGTAAGACCATGGCGAATTATTTTAATACATTGAACTTGCGTGACCAGTTAGCTCAATTAGGCAAATGCCGCTTTATGAACCGCGATGAATTTGCGGATGAAGCAGGATATCTGAAAGGTAAAAAAATCGTCATCGTCGGTTGTGGAGCTCAAGGTCTGAACCAAGGTCTGAATATGCGTGATTCTGGTTTAGATATCGCTTATGCGCTGCGTCCAGAAGCGATCAGTGAAAAACGTGCATCATGGCGTAAAGCAACAGAAAATGGTTTCAAAGTTGGTACCTATGAAGAGTTGATCCCTGAAGCTGATTTAGTTATTAACTTAACGCCAGACAAGCAACACTCTACGGTTGTTCGTGCTGTTCAGCCAATGATGAAGCAAGGCGCTGCGTTAGGCTATTCCCATGGCTTCAACATTGTTGAAGTTGGTGAGGAAATCCGTAAAGACATCACTGTTGTGATGGTTGCACCAAAATGCCCAGGAACGGAAGTTCGTGAAGAGTATAAGCGTGGCTTTGGTGTTCCAACCTTGATCGCGGTTCATCCAGAAAATGATCCGAAAGGCGAAGGTATGGCAATCGCGAAAGCGTGGGCAGCAGCGACAGGGGGTCACCGTGCTGGGGTTCTGGAATCGTCATTTGTTGCAGAAGTTAAGTCTGACTTGATGGGCGAGCAAACGATTCTGTGCGGTATGCTGCAAGCGGGCGCATTACTGAGCTATGATAAAATGGTCGCGGATGGTGTAGAACCGGGCTATGCAGGAAAATTAATTCAATTTGGTTGGGAAACGATTACTGAAGCGCTGAAGCAAGGTGGTATCACCCTGATGATGGACCGTCTGTCTAATCCAGCAAAAGTACGCGCTTATGCACTTTCTGAACAATTAAAAACTATTTTAGCGCCACTGTTCCAAAAACATATGGATGACATTATTTCTGGTGAGTTCTCATCAACGATGATGGCAGACTGGGCAAATAATGATAAAAACTTGCTGACATGGCGTGAAGAAACGGGTCAATCATCATTTGAGAATTACCCAGAATCTACGGCTAAAATTTCAGAGCAAGAGTACTTTGACCATGGTGTTCTATTAGTTGCGATGGTTAAAGCGGGTGTTGAATTAGCTTTTGATACCATGTTAGAAGCAGGGATCCTTGAAGAGTCTGCATATTATGAATCACTGCATGAATTACCACTGATTGCGAATACTATTGCCCGTAAGCGTTTATATGAGATGAACGTGGTTATTTCTGATACCGCTGAGTACGGTAACTATTTATTCTCATTTGCGGCAGTACCAATGTTGAAAGAGTTTATGACCAAATTGCAAGCGGGTGATTTAGCAAAACCAGTGGCTGATAACGGCACTGATAATGCGCAGCTGCGTGATATCAACGAAGCGATTCGTAACCATCCTATTGAAAAAATCGGTAAGACTTTACGTGGGTATATGACGGATATGAAGAAGATCGCCGTCGCTCACTAATTTTTCGTCACTCTTCGCGTGATAGGTGCGTTGGCTACACTCGGTTACCCAAGTTACATACTAAATGTATGCTCCTTAGGATAACCTCCTTTGCCGCCTTCCTCTAACGCGAATAGTTTAGAAAAATATATCGTTGTAATAAAAGAAAAAGAGCAAAGCAAAAAACAAAGTAAAGCCATATCGTTCTGATGAATGATGTGGTTTTTTGTTTTTTATAAATAGAAAGGATCGTTGCTCAAGAGTTGGTTAGGTTTCTGCTACAATCTGTAGCGAGTTCCATTTTGAATAATTAAGTGATGTAGAGAAACCATGCGATTAAATCCGAGCCAGCAGCAAGCTGTTGAATATGTGGATGGCCCGTGCCTTGTATTGGCGGGGGCCGGTTCAGGTAAAACACGGGTTATTACCAATAAAATAGCCCACCTGATCCGCCACTGTGGTTATCAACCACGACAAATTGCGGCGGTAACATTTACCAATAAAGCTGCACGCGAAATGAAAGAGCGTGTTGGGCAAACATTAGGTAAAAAAGAGGCGCGAGGATTAATTATTTCCACGTTTCATACTTTGGGTTTGGAAATTATCAAACGCGAGTATAAAGCGTTGGGTATTAAGTCCAACTTCTCTCTGTTTGATGATCAAGACCAAATCGCATTATTGAAAGAACTGACATTTGATCTTCTTGAGGAAGATAAAGATCTTCTTAAGCAGCTGATCTCGACGATCTCAAATTGGAAAAATGATCTGATCTCCCCACAGCAAGTCATTGGACAAGCTAGAACTGAAAAAGAACACCATTTTGCCGAATGCTATCGTCGCTATGAATTACACTTAAAAAGCTGCAACGTACTGGATTTTGACGATTTGATTAGTAAGCCAACGCTGCTTTTATCTCAAAATGAAGAAGTACGTGAGCGGTGGCAACAAAAAATCCGTTATTTGCTGGTGGATGAATATCAAGATACCAATACAAGCCAGTATCAATTGGTTAAATTGCTGGTTGGGAATCGAGCGCGCTTTACGGTGGTGGGTGACGATGACCAATCCATTTATTCATGGCGTGGGGCTAGACCACAAAATTTAATTCTGCTTAACCAAGACTTTCCAAAATTGAATGTGATTAAGCTAGAACAAAACTATCGTTCATCGGAACGTATCTTGAAAGCTGCCAATATTTTGATTGCCAATAACCCCCATGTTTTCGAGAAAAAGCTGTTTTCAGAATTGGGTTATGGGGCACCACTAAAAGTACTTACGGCAAATAATGAAGACCATGAAGCTGAACGTGTGATTGGTGAATTGATAGCACATCACTTTATTAATAAAACGCAGTATAAAGATTACGCTATTTTATATCGAGGTAATCATCAATCGCGTATTTTTGAAAAAATGTTGATGCAAAACCGGATTCCTTACCGCATTTCAGGGGGAACCTCATTTTTTTCCCGCCCTGAAATTAAAGATTTATTGGCGTATTTGCGAGTACTTACTAACCCTGAAGATGACAGTGCATTTTTGCGTATCGTGAATACGCCGCGTCGTGAAATTGGGCCTAAAACTATTCAAAAATTAGGTGAATGGGCTAACCAACGAGGAAAGAGTTTATATCAAGCAAGTTTTGACTTGGGATTAGAACAAACGTTAACAGGGAAAGGGTTAGAAGCCTTGCAGCGTTTCACTCGTTGGATGGACGATATTGTGAGAGTTTCAGAGCGAGAGCCTCTGATAGCTGTACGAGATTTATTGAGGGAAATGGATTACGAAAGTTGGTTATATGAAACCTCACCAAGCACCAAAGCAGCAGAAATGCGCATGAAAAACGTCAACCAATTATTTACTTGGATGAGTGAAATGATTGAGGGCGATGAGTTAAATGAGCCGATGACGCTGAATCAGGTTGTTACCCGTTTTACTTTGCGCGATATGATGGAGCGTGGTGAAGATGATGAAGATTCTGACCAAGTACAATTAATGACACTGCATGCCTCAAAAGGTCTTGAGTTTCCTTATGTTTTTCTTGTGGGAATGGAAGAGGGGTTATTACCACATCAAAGCAGTATCGATGAAAATAATATTGATGAGGAACGTCGATTAGCTTACGTTGGGATCACGCGAGCCCAACGAGAATTATTCTTCAGTCATAGCCGAGAGCGTCGCCAGTATGGGGAGTTAATTCGCCCTGAACTTAGCCGCTTTTTACTTGAATTACCTCAAGATGATATCGAGTGGGAACAGCAGCGAAAAGTGGTGAGTGCGGAAGAACGTATGCAGAAAGGGCAATTTGCGCTAGCAGATATTAAGGCTCGATTAGGATTAAATAAAAAAACTGAAAAGTAATGAGATAAGTTCCCACGATACAGTGGGAACTCAGAATAGTTAGTTGGAACTATTACGTTCTTCTAATGCTAATGACCAATTCACGTAACTTTGCCATTGAATTTCTTGCTGTAAATTTTCCGCACGTAGAGGGTGCTCTTCTAACCAGCGATATGGCAGCATAATGGTTAAATTTTGCGTATTCGCATTCAGCCTTAATGCAGGCAAAGTATCATCGCGTCGGCGGCTAGCGAAGATGATCGCCAAGCGTAGCAAGCGACATAAATAGTAAGTTTGTTGCATTGGTAATGCATTTTGTTGGCTTAAAGACGCTAAATCAATTTGGCCTTGTTGATTTTTAAGAAGGGCAGCAAGTAAGCGTTTTTGTGCTGGTGTATATCCAGGTAAATCTAGATGGGTAATTAAGTAGCTTGCATGCTCGGGCGCTTTTCTGAAATCAACACTTAGCCCGATTTCATGTAAAGCACATGCACTTGATAGAAGGTCTCGACAACGGTTATCGAGTTCCCACTCTTTAGCAACTTGCAGATAAAAATATTCAGCGAGCTGGCGAACGCGGCTAGCTTGTTCGATATCAACAAGGAATCGGCGTTGGATATTACGCAAAGTTCTAGCTCGAATATCTTGCTCGATAGGCAGTTCCAGCATCCCGTAAACTAAACCTTCACGCAGAGCCCCACCTGCTAGCGTCATATTTTCAATATTTAACGCTTTGAAGATGGCGATTAAAATGGATAAACCGCTTGGGAATACGAGAGCGCGCTCAAAAGTTAGCCCATCAATTTCCAACTCTTCCAATTTATGGCATTGAATAGCTTTATGTTTCAGTTGCTGTAATTTTCCAAGGGTGATTAGCTCATCCATCCCTTGGGCAATCATAATTTCCTGAATAGCTTGCACAGTTCCTGATGCGCCGACACAAATTTTCCAACCATGGGCTTTGAGTGTATCCGCGATGGGGGTGATAACCTGTTGTGCTGCGGCTTCGGCTTGGGCAAAATTTTCTTCAGTTAAGGTTCTGTCACTGAAATAACGTTCGAGCCAAGTGACACACCCCATTTCAAGACTATATAACTGCTGAGCTTGGGCACCGGTTCCGGTGACTAACTCGGTACTACCTCCGCCAATATCGACAACTAAACGCTGTTCTGGGCCCCCGGTAGTGTGAGCAACACCTTGATAAATCAGGCGGGCCTCTTCTTCTCCTTGGATAACTTTGACTGGATTTCCTAGGATCTCACTGGCTTTCTCGATAAAAATATCAGCATTTTTGGCTAAACGCAGTGTTGCGGTTGCCACAACACGAATTTGCGAGTTCGGAATATCTTGCAGATGTTCCGAAAAAAGGCGCAGACACTGCCAGCCTCGCTCCATCGCTTGTTCGGATAAGATATTATCTTTATCTAACCCTGCCGCAAGTCGGACTTTGCGTTTGACTCGAGAAATGATCTGAATGCTTCCTGCGGTTTCACGTACAACCAGCATATGAAAGCTGTTAGAACCTAGGTCGATAGCCGCATACAGAGAAGAAGATTTCAGCATAAGTTATTTACTCAGTCTGCGCGTTTATGGTTGTGGCGTGGGCCATTATGTCGACGTGGTGCATTGGAATTGCGACGAGGACCTGTTGGGCGCGGACGGTGACGACGTTTTGGTGCTGGGAGCTCACTCAAGAGTGCTTCACTGTTATATTTGCTAACTGGAATTGAATGCTGAATATATTCTTCAATTGCAGGCAAATTTAATGAGTATTCTTCACACGCGAGGCTAATGGAGTTTCCACTCTCACCGGCACGACCGGTACGCCCAATACGGTGTACATAGTCTTCGCAGTCATCGGGTAAATCATAGTTAAAGACATGAGTTACAGATGGAATATGTAATCCACGGGCAGCCACGTCAGTCGCCACTAAGATATCAATATGGCCTTGGGTAAACTGTTCTAAAATACGTAAGCGCTTTTTCTGTGCTACATCACCAGTCAATAAACCAACACGGTGTCCATCCGCGGCTAAGTGAGCCCAGATATCGTCACAGCGATGTTTGGTATTGGCGAAAATAATACAGCGTTCAGGCCACTCTTCTTCGAGTAACGTTTGCAGTAAACGCATTTTTTCTTCGTTAGAAGGGTAAAATAACTCTTCCTTAATACGGTGACCGGTTTTTTGCAGTGGCTCAACTTCAATATATTCCGGGTTATTCATTTGCTCGAAAGCTAATTCTCTTACGCGGTAAGATAATGTTGCAGAGAACAGTAAGTTGAGTCTATCGGCTGCGGAAGGCATACGACGGAAGATCCAGCGGATGTCTTTGATAAAACCGAGGTCATACATACGGTCAGCTTCATCTAATACGACGACTTGGATAGCGGTTAAATCAACGTGACCTTGTTTTGCATAGTCAATTAAACGACCTGTTGTACCGACGAGGATATCAACACCGTTTTGCAAGACTTTGAGCTGCTCGTCATAGCCATCACCACCATAGGCTAGACCCATTTTCAAACCAGTGTACTCTGCCAGCTCTTTAGAATCTGAGTAAATTTGCACTGCTAGTTCGCGAGTGGGAGCCATAATCAGCGCACGAGGCTGATTGGTTTTTTTCCCATCCATAGCAGGGTGAGTTAAAAGAAAATGAAATGTAGACGTTAGGAATGCTAACGTTTTACCTGTACCTGTTTGCGCTTGCCCCGCAACATCTTTGCCTTCGACAGTGAAAGGCAGGGTAGCCGCCTGGATAGGCGTGCAAAAGTTGAAGCCTTTTTTATTAAGTGCTTCAATGACTTTTGGGTGCAATGCGAAGTCGGAAAACTTCTGTTCTGTCAAGTGTGCTTTACTCATAGTATGTTAGAATATCAGTTAACGGTTGGTTTACGAAAGTGTATCTTTTGAAATAAAGCATACTGATGCCAATTAATGCTACACTATGTCGGTAAAAATGATCCTTTGGAGTACAACATGAGCGACAAAATTAAACATATTACAGATGCAAGTTTTGCATCTGACGTTCTAAATGCAAATTCACCTGTTCTTGTCGATTTCTGGGCTGCATGGTGTGGTCCTTGTAAAATGATCGCGCCTATTCTTGATGAAGTTGCTGAAGAATATACAGGCAAAGTGACCATCGCAAAACTGAATATTGATGATAACCCAGCAACGGCTCCAAAATTTGGTATTCGCGGTATCCCAACACTTCTATTATTCAAAAATGGCAGTGTTGCTGCAACTAAAGTTGGCGCATTATCTAAAACTCAACTGAAAGAATTTTTAGACGAAAATCTGTAAGTTATAGCTTTATATAAGCGAAAACGTTTAGCGGTGTATTTATTTTATGTAGAGAGCCGCTAGACGTCCCCATTTAAGCATGATAAGTTAACAGCATTCCTCGTATAGCGCCCATAAGAATTACCTTGTTTTCCTTTGCTCTTTTCTGATACGTCTAGCTTACAGTTCTGTTTAGTAACAATGTTAACGTTGCTTATTATTAATTTAAAGTTGATGAATCCATCGTTGCATAACTGTGATGTTAAGCTCTGAGTGAATAAAATGGGTGGTACTAGGATAAGATGTTGTCCTAAATGTACAAAAAACTATTGCTAATATTGATTACGTTTCTAATAATATGCGAAATGTCATCTTGATGATTAAAAACGCACCTGTTAGTCACAACCTTATTCATTGCAATATTAGTTGTAGCGAGCACAAATTTTTATGCATTGTTGTTAGTTGATAGCTTCCAACAGGGCACTATAAAGTTAAACTGGCACTTAATAGGTCATTATTGTTACTATATAAGTTGCCTCCAATTTACGTTCATAGTTCGAGAATTACCCCGAGTTAAAGAACCCACCATTATGAATCTTACCGAATTAAAAAATACGCCAGTATCAGAACTGATTACGTTAGGCGAAAACATGGGGCTAGAGAATTTAGCCCGTATGAGAAAGCAGGATATTATTTTTTCCATTTTGAAGCAGCATGCTAAAAGTGGGGAAGATATTTTCGGCGATGGCGTACTAGAAATCTTACAGGATGGATTTGGTTTCCTCCGTTCAGGTGACAGTTCCTACCTCGCAGGTCCGGATGACATTTACGTATCTCCTAGCCAAATTCGCCGTTTTAACCTACGCACTGGCGACACTATTTCAGGAAAAATTCGTCCTCCTAAAGAAGGTGAACGTTATTTTGCCCTGTTAAAAGTTAATGAAGTTAACTTTGATAAACCTGAAAACGCCCGTAACAAAATCCTTTTTGAAAACTTAACGCCATTACATGCAAATAATCGTCTTCGCATGGAGCGCGGTAACGGCTCGACTGAAGATTTGACTGCACGAGTTTTGGATTTAGCGGCACCGATTGGTCGTGGGCAGCGTGGACTGATTGTCGCGCCACCTAAAGCGGGTAAAACAATGTTGCTGCAAAATATTGCGGCTAACATTGCACATAACTACCCAGACTGCGTATTGATGGTCCTACTGATTGACGAACGTCCAGAAGAAGTGACCGAGATGCAGCGCTTAGTTAAAGGTGAAGTTATTGCTTCGACATTTGATGAGCCAGCTGCACGTCACGTTCAAGTAGCTGAGATGGTTATTGAGAAAGCCAAGCGTCTTGTTGAACATAAAAAAGACGTTATTATTTTGCTCGACTCTATCACTCGTCTTGCTCGTGCATATAACACAGTCGTTCCTTCTTCCGGTAAAGTTTTGACTGGTGGTGTTGATGCGAACGCATTACATCGTCCAAAACGTTTCTTCGGTGCGGCACGTAATGTTGAGGAAGGTGGAAGCCTGACTATCATTGCAACTGCATTAGTTGATACTGGTTCGAAAATGGATGAAGTGATTTACGAAGAATTTAAAGGAACAGGTAACATGGAATTACACCTGTCCCGTAAAATTGCTGAAAAACGTGTCTTCCCTGCGATTGATTACAATCGTTCTGGTACACGTAAAGAAGAATTACTGACATCCCAAGATGAGCTACAGAAAATGTGGATCCTACGTAAGATTATTCACCCAATGGGTGAGATCGATGCAATGGAATTCCTCATCAGTAAACTGGCCATGACAAAAACCAACGAAGAATTCTTTGATTTCATGAAAAGAGCTTAATCGTTAGGATTATCTGTACATCGAATAGGCGCTCTTATTAGGGCGCCTATTTTTTTATCTAATTCCACACGGTATAAGTGAAATAATAATCTCCGCTTCAGAGAAAATGGAGTATTAATTACTCTATTTTTTAAGTAAAAAAAAATAATAAATGAACGCTAGATTATTAATCTGAAGGTGGTATTTTCTACATTCTTTTTTATACTTAAAGACTATCAATTGCTGATGCTCTTCCTGTTATACTTTAATGTAACGTATTGATATTATTTTTTAATATTTAAGTACATCCATATCGAATTTTGATATTTTTTTACCTCTATGATTTTATGCGAGATATTTTTCAACTTAAGTGGGTAAGAAATCGAAAAATCAATCGGTCGAAGATTGTCTTTTATGGCATGCATCTTGCAAGATTAAAGGATAGTATTGGGCGGATAGGATCAACTAAATGAAGCTATATATACCGTACTTTATTTATCAGCATATTTTATGGGTACCATCAACAGTGAAGACTCGTTTGAACGTGTGAATTTCTGCACAGATGATAATGCGGTACTTTAGGTTTTTCATCACAACCAAGAATTGTAGTTTTTAAAAGTCAGATAGAAATAATAAGAGAGTTGAACAGTGGACAGTACACACTTTGCCAGTAATCTCTTCTACGTTTTTTTATTTACTTTAGCCTTTATTTTTGTCGCGCGGATTGTTGCGACAAAAGTTGGTTTAGTCGATAAACCTAACTTTAGGAAAAAACACGTAGGATTGGTTCCTCTAGTTGGAGGAATCTCTGTTTTCTTTGGAGTCTGTTTCGCATTTGCGATCACAGAGGAATACATTCCACATAAATGGTTATATATCGCTTGTGCAGGCTTATTAGTCTTCGTGGGTGCCCTCGATGATAGATTTGATATCAGCGTAAAATTAAGGGCTGGAGTTCAAGCTATTGTCGCGGTTGTGATGATGACCGCAGCGGGACTTTCGCTGAAATCACTGGGTCATGCATTTGGACCATGGGAGCTGGTGCTTGGACCATTTGGCTATATTGTGACGCTATTTGCGGTATGGGCTGCGATTAATGCATTTAACATGGTCGATGGTATTGATGGCCTGTTAGGTGGTTTATCCTCAGTTTCATTTGGTGCCCTTGGATTTCTACTTTATCAAAATGGCAACTATGCTCTCGCATTTTGGTGTTTTGCCTTTATAGCGGCTATCCTACCTTATATTCTCCTTAACTTAGGCGTGTTAGGTCGTCGCTTTAAAGTATTTATGGGAGATGCGGGAAGCACACTGATTGGTTTTACGATTATTTGGATTCTCGTAGCATCAACGCAAGAAAAAGTGCATCCCATTAACCCTGTGACTGCATTATGGATTATTGCGATTCCATTAATGGATATGGTGGCAATTATGTATCGCCGTATTCGTAAAGGAATGAGTCCATTTTCACCGGATCGTCAGCATATTCATCACCTGATTATGCGTTCAGGCTTTTCCCCAAAAGGGGCATTTGTAATCATCACATTGGCCGCAGCAGTACTTGCGAGCATTGGTATCATTGGCGAACGCTTAACATTTGTCCCTGAGTGGGTAATGTTGGCATTGTTTTTGCTTGTATTTATGATGTATGGCTATTGCATCAAACGTGCATGGAAAGTCGCCCGTTTTATCAAACGAATTAGACGTCGTGTGCGCAAGAGTGCGGTCCGGTAACGACAAACGAACATAGAGGTTCTGCGCAGTGAATAACTCAGAAACACAACCTAGCCAGCACCAATCTCCGGTTGAAGGGGAGTTGGATATCCGAGCGTTATGCCTCTCATTATGGAAAGGTAAAGTTTGGATCGTGGCATGTGCAGTCATTTTTGCAGCCATCGCTTTAGGCGCATCTTATTTTATGCAGCCTAAGTGGAGTACTACTGCGATCACAGATTTACCCACGGTGAATAATCTGGGAAGTTACTACTCTCAGCAACAATTCCTGCGTAATCTTGATTCCCGTATTAATGTTATGGGACAAGAAGGCCAGTTACCCACAATTGCGAAAGAAGCTTATGAAGAGTTTACCAAGCAATTAGGTGCTTATGATACTCGTCGCCAATTTTGGTTAGGAACAGAGTATTACAAGCAACGTCTGGAAAATGATCCAAAAGCTGACGCGGCATTACTTGATGAATTAATTAACAATATCGAATATACGCCAGCGGATGAGTTAAAAAATCCAACCGATAACGTGAAGTTAGTGGCTGAAACAGCAACTGATGCTAACCAGCTATTACGTGAATATATTGAGTTTGCCAACAAACGCGCAACGACTAATCTGAATGATGAATTGAAAGGGACTTGGGCAACGAAGACTCAATCAATGAAAGCCTTAGTTAAGCGTGAAGGTATGGTAGCAACCGCGGCATATGACCGTCGTTTAAATGTCCTTGAACAAGCGTTAAAAGTTGCTGAAAAACAAGGTATTTCACGTAATCAAATGACCGCGCCAGTGGATGAAATTCCGGACTCAAAAATGTTTATGTTAGGTGTTCCATTATTACAAGCACAGATTGAAACACTGAAAGCAACCGGTCCTGATTATGATTCCGATTATGATCAGAATGTCGCGATGTTATCGACACTGAATGTTGAACCCGTTCTTCAAGAAAATTTTCAGGCTTATCGCTTCCTGCGAACTCCTGAAGATCCAATCAAACGTGATAGTCCACGCAGAGCCTTTATTGCTGTTCTGTGGGGAGCCATAGGGATGTTAGTAGGTGCCGGAGTGGTACTGTCTCGCCGTCGCCCTTCATGATGTAGCACTAGCCACTGGCGCTAAGCGTTAGTGGCTAGGTCAAGTCATAAAACAAAAAAAGCAGTAAACTGCGAAGATAAAGATAAGAGAGTCACTGTGAAAGTATTGACTGTATTCGGCACACGGCCAGAAGCCATTAAAATGGCGCCATTGGTTCATGCTCTTGCGGGTGATGCAGATTTTGAAGCTAAAGTTTGTGTTACCGCTCAGCATCGTGAAATGCTAGATCAAGTACTGAACTTATTTGAGATCACGCCTGATTATGATCTCAATATTATGAAACAAGGCCAGGATTTAACTGATATTACATGCCGTATCCTTGAAGGATTAAAAGCGGTATTTGCCGATTTTCAGCCCGATGTTGTCCTCGTTCATGGGGATACCGCCACAACGATGGCAACCAGTCTTGCGGCGTTCTACCACCGTATTCCTGTTGGGCACGTAGAAGCAGGGTTACGCACGGGAAATCTGTACTCGCCATGGCCAGAAGAAGGTAACCGTAAGATTGCCGGGCATCTTGCTCAATATCATTTCGCACCGACAGAAAATTCTCGTCAAAATCTGCTCAACGAATCCATTCCAGATAGCCATATTTTTGTGACTGGCAATACAGTCATTGATGCGTTGTTGTGGGTCAAAGAAAAAGTGATGGGTAAATCAGACATGATGGCGCAATTAGCCGAAAATTACCCATTTATCGACCCAAACAAAAAGATGGTTCTTGTCACAGGGCATCGTCGTGAAAGCTTTGGTGGTGGTTTTGAACGTATTTGTCATGCGTTAGCTGAAATTGCTCAAACACATCCTGATGTCCAAGTGGTTTACCCTGTTCATCTGAATCCAAATGTGAGTGAGCCAGTACAAAGAATTCTACATAATATTGATAATATTATTCTCATTAGTCCTCAAGAGTATTTGCCATTCGTTTATTTGATGAACCATGCATATCTCATTTTAACGGATTCTGGCGGTATTCAAGAGGAAGCTCCATCACTAGGCAAGCCTGTTTTAGTCATGAGAGATACCACTGAACGTCCTGAAGCTGTGGATGCAGGAACAGTACGTTTAGTTGGTACAGATACACAAACCATTGTAAATGAAGTTAATCGGTTACTGACAGATGAAGCGGAATATCATGAAATGAGCCGCGCACATAACCCTTATGGTGATGGTCATGCTTGTCAGCGTATTCTTGCAGCATTAAAAAGCAATCAGGTGAAATTATGAGTTTTGAAACTATTTCTGTTATTGGCCTTGGTTACATCGGTTTACCAACAGCGGCAGCCTTCGCATCTCGTAAAAAGCAAGTTGTCGGCGTAGATGTTAACCAACATGCGGTTGATACTATCAATCAAGGTAAAATCCACATCGTGGAACCTGAGCTGGATGTTGTGGTAAAAAAAGCGGTTGAAGAAGGTCACTTAAAAGCCTTCACTAAACCACAACCCGCGGATGCATTTCTGATTGCAGTTCCAACACCATTCAAAGGTGAACATGAGCCTGATTTGGTCTATGTAAAAGCCGCTGCGGAATCTATTGCGCCAGTACTGAAAAAAGGTGACTTAGTGATCCTTGAGTCTACCTCTCCAGTGGGTACGACTGAACAAATGGCACAGTGGTTAGCTGCCGCACGTCCAGACTTAACGTTTCCTCACCAAGTGGGTGAAGATGCGGATATCGATGTTGCTTACTGCCCTGAGCGCGTACTGCCGGGTCAAGTCATGATTGAGCTGATTAAAAATGACCGTGTTGTTGGTGGAATGACGCCAAAATCCTCTCTGCGTGCTAGTGAGCTGTATAATATTTTCCTAGAAGGTGAGTGTGTAATCACTAACTCTAGAACCGCAGAAATGTGTAAGTTAACAGAAAACAGTTTCCGTGATGTTAACATCGCATTTGCTAACGAATTGTCATTGATTTGTGCAGACCAAGATATCAATGTATGGGAACTGATTAGCCTTGCGAATCGTCACCCACGTGTGAATATTCTGCAACCGGGACCCGGTGTTGGTGGCCACTGTATCGCTGTTGACCCATGGTTTATCGTGGCACAAAGTCCAAAACAATCTCGCTTAATCCACACTGCGCGTTTAGTTAACGATGGCAAACCAATTTGGGTTGTTGACCAAGTCAAAGCTGCGGTTGCTGATTGCTTAGTTGAAACAGGTAAAAAAGCGAACGAAATCAAAATCGCCTGTTTCGGTTTATCTTTCAAACCAAATATCGATGACTTACGTGAAAGCCCTGCAATGCACATCACTAAAATGGTTGCAGAGTGGAACCCAGGTAAAACATTTGCTGTTGAGCCTCATATCCATGAACTACCAACATCCCTGAAAGGTATCGCCGAACTAGTGTCTATTGAACAAGCCGTTAGCGAAGCGGATGTGGTTTTAATGCTGGTTGACCATAACCTGTTTAAAGGTATCCAAGGTTCAGCAATCCCACAAAAATGGGTGGTGGATACGAAAGGAGTATGGCGTTGAAACGTATTTTAATTACTGGTGGAGCCGGTTTTATCGGCTCTGCTGTTGTTCGTCATGTGATTGAAAACACAAATGATAGTGCAGTTGTGGTGGATTGTTTGACCTATGCTGGCAATTTGGAATCACTCGCTGAAGTGGCGAACAATGAGCGCTATGCTTTTGAACACGTTAATATTTGTGACCGCGCGGCGCTAGATCGTGTGTTTGCTGAATATCAACCCGATGTCGTCATGCATTTGGCGGCAGAAAGCCATGTAGACCGTTCAATTGATGGTCCAGCCGAATTTATCGAAACTAACATAGTGGGCACTTACACCCTGTTAGAGGCTGCTCGCCACTATTGGTCTGCTCTTGATGAAAGTAAAAAATTAGCTTTCCGTTTCCACCATATTTCTACTGATGAAGTGTATGGCGATTTAGACGGTCCCGACGGTTTCTTTACTGAAACGACACCGTATGCACCAAGCAGCCCATATTCTGCGTCAAAAGCATCTAGCGACCACTTAGTTCGTGCATGGCAGAGAACGTATGGTTTACCAACCATGATCACTAACTGCTCGAATAACTATGGGCCGTATCACTTCCCTGAGAAGCTGATCCCTCTAATTATTCTGAACGCGATTTCGGGTAAACCATTGCCAGTGTATGGCAAAGGTGAGCAGATCCGTGACTGGCTATTTGTTGAAGACCATGCGCGTGCCCTGCATTTAGTAGCAACTCAGGCACAACCGGGCTCTACATATAATATTGGCGGGCACAACGAGCGCCGCAATATTGAAGTCGTTGAAACGATTTGTGAGCTGTTGGAAGAACTGTATCCACAGAAACCTCAAGGCGTTGCTCACTATCGTGACTTGATCACTTACGTGAAAGACCGACCGGGTCATGACATGCGTTATGCCATTGATGCTGCAAAAATTGAGCGTGAATTAGGGTGGACACCACAAGAAACTTTTGAATCCGGCATTCGTAAAACCGTGCAATGGTATTTGAATAATGAAACTTGGTGGCGCCGTGTTCAAGATGGCTCTTATGCCGGTGAGCGCTTGGGCTTAGGCCGCTAGGAGGTCGTATGAAAGGTATTATTTTGGCTGGTGGTTCGGGAACACGTTTACACCCAATCACTCGCGGCATCTCAAAACAGCTGCTGCCTATCTACGATAAGCCAATGATTTATTATCCGCTGTCCGTACTCATGCTGGCAGGGATCCGTGAAATCCTCGTGATTTCTACACCTGATGACTTACCGATGTTTAAGCGTTTATTGGGTGATGGTCATGAGTTTGGTATTGAACTGAGTTATGCCGAGCAACCATCCCCAGATGGATTGGCTCAAGCTTTCATTATTGGTGAAGAGTTTATCAATGGTGATGCTTGTTGCTTAGTGCTCGGCGATAATATCTTCTTTGGCCATTCATTTAGCCCAAAACTGATGTCTGTGGCAGCACGTCAAAAAGGCGCGACTGTGTTCGGCTATCAAGTTATGGACCCTGAACGTTTCGGTGTTGTGGCGTTCGATGACGATTTTAAAGCACTGTCTATTGAAGAGAAACCCAAACAGCCAAAATCTAATTGGGCGGTAACGGGATTATATTTCTACGATAACCAAGTGGTTGATTTTGCAAAGCAAGTCAAGCCATCAGAACGTGGTGAACTGGAAATTACCTCTATCAACCAAATGTATTTAGAGCGCGGCGAGCTAAATGTTGAGCTATTGGGCCGTGGCTTTGCTTGGTTAGATACTGGGACTCACGACAGCCTGATTGAAGCCGGTACATTTGTGCAAACTGTGGAAAAACGTCAAGGCTTCAAAGTGGCATGCTTAGAAGAAATTGCATGGCGCAATGGCTGGTTGAGCGATGAACAAGTGAAAGAAGCGGCAGCTAAACTGAATAAAACAGGCTATGGCAAATACTTAGAGGATTTACTCCGTGTCCGTCCGCGCCAGTATTGAGCCACTCGATTGGGAGTCTGATTTTTTCAGACACTCAACGGCAAAGCTGAATTTTACGCAGACTGATGCCGAAACCATCCTCGCTTATCAAATGGATAAGTATGACATTGTGCAGGCAAAAGTTTCTGCATCTGAAACTGCATTAATTGATGATTTAGCGGGAATGGGATTCAGCTTTGTCGAGGGTGAAATTGACTTTGCTTTAACGATTGGCACAGAAAATGCTTATCTAAATACGGCATTGGCCGAGACGGATCATGTCGTTGCTGCACAAGTCAGCGACATTGTTCAACTGCGCACAACAGCGGAGTCAGTGTTTAGCAACAGCCGTTTTAGAACGCCTTGGTATCATGAAGGTGATAGCGGCCGGTTTTATGGATTATGGATTGAAAAAGCCGTTTTAGGCACATTCGACCATACCTGTTTACTGGTTAAAGATAGTGCGGGTGCAATTTTAGGTTTTGTTAGCCTACGCAGCCTTGATGCAGATACTGCAAGAGTCGGGCTGTTGGCATCAATGCCAAATGCACAAGGGCGCGGTATTGGTCGAAAGTTAATGTCAGCGGCTTATCAGTGGTGTGTGCAACACCAAAAAAGACAGTTAAATGTTGCCACTCAAATGAGTAATGTTGCGGCATTAAATCTTTATTCACGTAGCGGTGCGGCGATTGCCAGCACAGCATATTGGTTATACAGGGGACAACATGATTCCATTTAATAAACCACCCGTTGTAGGTACTGAAGTTGAGTATATGAAACAAGCCATGGCAAGTGGCAAACTTTGCGGGGATGGTGGTTTCACAAAACTTTGTGAAGAGTGGATGGAGAAACGTTTTAACTGCCCGAAAGTTCAGTTAACGCCGTCTTGTACCGCTTCGTTAGAAATGGCTGCTATTCTGATTGATATCAAGCCGGGTGATGAAGTCATCATGCCAAGCTTTACCTTCGTTTCTACATCAAACGCATTTGTTTTACGTGGCGCAAAAATTGTCTTCGTGGATATCCGCCCAGATACCATGAACATCGATGAAACTAAAATTGAATCGGCAATTACAGATCGCACTCGTGCCATTGTACCTGTTCATTATGCTGGCGTAGCTTGCGAAATGGACACCATCATGGCGATCGCGAAAAAACACAATTTATTTGTAATTGAAGATGCTGCACAAGGTGTGATGTCGACTTACAAGGGCAAAGCGCTTGGAACGATTGGGCATATCGGATGCTATAGCTTCCACGAAACCAAAAACTACTCTTCTGGTGGCGAAGGTGGAGCGACATTAATTAATGACAAATCATTGATTAACCGTGCAGAAGTGATCCGAGAAAAAGGTACTAACCGTAGTCAATTTTTCCGTGGGCAAGTAGATAAATACACATGGCGCGACATTGGTTCAAGCTATCTGTTATCTGACTTACAAGCCGCGTATTTGTGGGCTCAGCTAGAACAGGCTGACAAAATTAACGATCGCCGTTTACTGTTGTGGGATCGCTATTATCAAGCATTACAGCCATTAGTCGCTGCGAAACGTTTAGTGTTAGCAACCGTGCCTGAAGGGTTAAAACATAATGCGCATATGTTCTATATCAAACTCAAAAATGTAGAAGAACGCACAGCATTTAATGACTATATGAAAGCTCATGGCATTCTGACGGTTTTCCATTATGTACCACTGCATACCAGCCCTGCGGGTATGGAATTTGGTTATTTCCACGGTGAAGATAAATACACGACAGTTGAAAGTGACCGTTTGGTTCGTTTACCGATGTTCTACAACATGACGGATGACGAACAACAAAGTGTTATCGAGAAAATCAAAGCGTTCTTTGCCTAATGTCATTAGCTAAAGCATCGGTTTGGACTGCTGGGTCTACCCTGATAAAAATCGGGGTGGGCCTGTTAATTGTTAAATTATTTGCAGTCTCTTTTGGTCCCAGCGGTGTGGGACTAGCGGGTAACTTCCGCCAATTAATTACTGTGCTAGGGGTGCTCTCTGGCGCAGGGATCTTTAATGGTGTCACTAAATATGTGGCAGAACATCACCAAGATCCGCAAAAATTACGTGCAGTGCTTGGTACCTCTTCGACGATTATCCTCGGGTTTTCGACACTATTAGCTATTATCTTTTTACTATGCAGTGCACCAATAAGTGCTGCGTTATTTGATACTGCGCAATACAGTTCAGTGATCCGCATGGTTGCCTTGATTCAAATGGGTATCGCGTATGCGAACTATTTTTTGGCAATTCTCAAAGGTTATCGAGATGCACCAGGCAATGCCTTAGCTATCATTTTTGGTAGCATAATTGGCGTTGTCGCCTATTATTTATGCTATCGAGTGGGTGGCTATGAAGGGGCATTAGCGGGTCTGGCTCTGGTCCCTGCATTAGTGGTACTTCCTGCAGCTGGAATGGTATTTAAGCGCAAACAATTTGCGTTGTCATCGCTAAAACCTGCATGGGACAAAGCGATTGCCAGCAATTTAGGCAAATTCACGATCATGGCGATGTTAACGGCGGTGACCTTGCCTGTTGCTTATATCATGATGCGTAACTTGCTCGCCCAAAAATACAGTTGGGATGAAGTCGGTTTGTGGACGGGTGTGACGACAATTTCAGATGCCTATTTACAGTTTATTACGGCAACATTTTCAGTGTATTTGTTGCCAACATTATCCCGTTTACAGCATAAGAGTGAAATCTCCGCAGAGATCATTAAAGCACTGAAATTTGTTTTACCTGTAGTTGCCGCGGTGAGTTTCACGGTTTGGTTGCTACGAGACTTTGCTATTTGGTTACTATTTTCTGAAGAATTTACTGGGATGAGAAACCTGTTTGCTTGGCAGCTGGTGGGTGATGTATTGAAAGTGGGCGCTTACGTATTTGGCTATTTAGTCATTGCAAAAGCCGCACTACGTTTTTATGTTCTAACGGAAATCAGTCAATTTGTGTTATTAACGGGCTTTGCTCATTGGCTTATTCCTGAACATGGCGCAGTCGGAGCCACACAAGCCTATATGGCGACATATATCGTATATTTTACTCTCTGTTGTTGCGTATTTTTGATCTACCGTAGGCGAGCATGACAACCTTAATACATGTACTGGGATCTGATCTCCCACATCATAATCAGACGGTTTTAACGTTTTTTAATCGCGTTATTTGCCAAGAAACAGCACCGTCACAAAAACCGCATTTTATGGTGGTTAGCCAAGATGCGCAGCTTGCTGATGCTTATCCTGAGCTGGAAATTGAAGTTTTTAATAGCAAAAAAACAATCGCAAATGAGGTGATCCGTCGTGCGAAAGCGGATCGCCGTGCACGTTTTTTCTTCCATGGACAATTTAACGCCCCAATCTGGCTTGCATTATTGTTTGGCCAAATAAAATCTCACCAATTTTGGTGGCATATTTGGGGGGCAGACCTGTATGAAGAATCGAGCTCTCTGAAATTTAAACTGTTTTATATTCTGCGTCGTTTAGCGCAGAAAAAGGTGGGGCATGTCTGTGCTACGCGGGGAGATTTGTGCTATTTCCACCAGTTCAACCCCAATGTGCCTGCATCTGTACTCTATTTTCCAACCAGAATGGATCCTACATTGACGGTAAGCGAGCGTGAGCCTAGAGAAGATGAGCAACTCACCATTCTTCTCGGTAACTCAGGTGATCGTTCAAATCGTCATATAGAGGCACTGGGCGCGATTAAACAGCAGTTTGGGGGTCAGGTTAAGATTATCGTCCCAATGGGATACCCTGCAAACAATCAAAGTTATATGGATCAAGTGGAGCAGGCAGCAAACAGCCAGTTTGCAGCGGGACAGGTTGAGATCTTGAAGCAACGTATGGAATTTAGCGATTATTTGAATTTGCTGAAAACCTGTGACCTCGGCTATTTCATTTTTAATCGCCAACAAGGGGTGGGAACGGTGTGTTTACTGATTCAATTCGGTATTCCATTTGTTATCAGCCGACAAAATACTTTCTGGCAAGACCTTACTGCCCAGAATGTTCCGGTCTTTTTCTATGGTGATGAACTGACTCTGCCTTTGGTATCGGAAGCCCAGCGCCAAATGAACATGTTGGATAAACAACAGATTGAATTTTTTGCTCCTAACTTTACTGAAGGCTGGAAACAGATCCTCAGCGTTGCGGAGGAGCGAGCATGACATCGAGCATGACACTTTTAGAATTAGGTGGCTTAGCGCTGATTTACCTGATATCAATTATTTTTATTGGCACGCTGCTGTATAAAGAATTTTTACGCGTGCGTTTTAACTTTAATATTTTCTTCTCAATGTTGTATTTGTTGACGTTTTACTTCGGTTTTCCGTTAACTTGCGCCTTAGTGTTCCAGTTTGATGTTGCAGTGGTTTCCGCTGATTATTTAATGTATGCGATGTTAGCGTCGACGAGTTTTTATGCAATTTATTATGTGGCATACAAAACAAGGCTAACAAAACAGGTAGATACCCAGCGGCGTGCGCTATTTAGCATGAATAAAGTTGAAACCAACTTAACCTGCCTATTATTAATCTCGGTCGCGGTTGTCACGGTCGGCATTTTCTTCATGGAAAATGGCTTCTTGCTATTTAAGCTGAAGTCTTACAGTCAGATATTTTCTAGTCAGGTTTCTGGTGTTGCACTAAAACGCTTTTTCTACTTTTTTATCCCTGCCATGTTGATCGTTTATTTCTTAAATCCGACGCAAAAACGCTGGTTTTTCTTCCTGATCAGTACGGTAGCATTTGGCTTCTTAACCTATGTGATTGTGGGTGGAACGCGCGCTAACATCATTCTGGCATTTGCCTTGTTCCTGTTTATTGGAATTGTGAGAGGCTGGATTACGTTATGGATGCTGGCGGCTGCGGGGGTTGCAAGTATTGTGGGCATGTTCTGGTTAGCCCTAAAACGTTATGGGCTGGATGTGAGCGGGGCGGAGGCATTTTACACCTTCCTTTACCTAACTCGCGATACGTTCTCACCGTGGGAAAACTTAGCGTTATTACTCAGTTATTATGACCAGATGGAATTCCAAGGTTTAGCGCCCATTGTTCGGGATTTCTATGTATTTATTCCATCATGGGTATGGCCAGAACGTCCTGATACCGTGCTGAACTCAGCGAACTACTTTACGTGGGAAGTTCTGAATAATCACTCAGGCTTAGCTATTTCGCCCACTTTAATTGGGTCATTGGTCGTGATGGGCGGATTGTTATTTATTCCTCTCGGCGCCATTGTGGTTGGGCTGATTATCAAGTGGTTTGACTGGATTTATGGCATGAGTTTGAAAGAGCCAAATCGTTATAAAGCAGCGATTATGCAGGCATTTTGCTTTGGTGCGATTTTCAATATGATTGTTTTAGCGCGCGAAGGTGTCGATTCCTTTGTGTCGCGAGTGGTCTTTTTCTGTTTAGTATTCGGACTCTGTCTGGTATTAGCAAAATTACTGTACTGGTTATTTGAAAGTGCGGGTCTTATTCGTATTAAAGCCTCTTCTTATCTACGAAGTGGGCAACGGGAAAGCCGTTAAAGGAGCAGCATGGAACAGTCATCAATTCCTCAATATAGCATCAGAGGTCATAATATTTGGGGCTTCAAAAACATGGCCCATTTTTTAGATTATCTGTTTGCTGGCGGTGAGACCAAGACCGGTACATTAGTGGCGATCAACGCTGAAAAAGTGATGATTGCTGAACAAGATTCCGCTTTGAATACCTTATTGGGTCAGGCTGAATATCTGTATGCAGATGGGATCAGCATTGTACGGGCTATTCGCCGTAAATACCCGCAAGCAGAAGTCTCTCGTGTTGCTGGAGCTGACCTATGGGAAGGCTTAATGGAGCGCGCAGGAAAAGAGGGCACGCCCGTTTTTTTAGTGGGTGGTAAACCGGATATTTTGGAACAAACAACCAGTAAATTACGTTCTCAGTGGAATGTGAATATTGTGGGTTCCCAAGATGGCTATTTCACTGCGGAAGATCGGGATGCATTATTTGAACGTATCCGTGGGAGTGGCGCAAAAATTGTCACGGTTGCCATGGGATCGCCTAAGCAAGAAATCTTTATGCGTGATTGTCGCAAAGTACATCCAGACGCCTTATATATGGGCGTCGGCGGGACTTACGATGTCTTTACTGGGCATGTTAAGCGAGCACCAAAGGTATGGCAAAATTTAGGGCTAGAGTGGCTGTATCGTCTTCTATCCCAACCAACCCGAATTAAACGCCAGTTTAAATTGCTCAAATTCTTGGGCTATTACTATGGCGGTAAGCTATAAAAACCTTCTGGCGGTAAGCTGTACTAGCCCTCCAATAAATGAGACTGGCGTAATTGCTGGTCTCTTTTTTCAAATATTTCTATAATCCTTCAAAAATAGATGCAGCCTAAGAGATCTCACGGTATCTTGGGGCGATCATGTGTTTTTATGACATTTTCGATTGTAAGTAGCGATTTCTAATAAGGCAATTGCCATTAAAGCTACGGATATTGAATCACTATTAATGACAGGGGAATTTATGGAGAAGCCGCAGCAAGGCTTGCAACGGGGGCTTGAGGCTCGTCATATTGAGTTAATTGCACTTGGTGGAACGATTGGTGTAGGGCTGTTTATGGGCTCTGCAAGTACGTTGAAATGGGCTGGCCCATCGGTTTTGTTAGCCTATATTATTGCTGGGCTATTTGTCTTTTTTATTATGCGTTCGATGGGGGAAATGTTGTTTCTTGAGCCCGTCACTGGCTCATTTGCTTCATTTGGGTATAAATATTTAAGTCCATTTTGGGGTTGCTTAACGGCTTGGGGCTACTGGTTTATGTGGGTGGCTGTGGGTATCTCAGAGATCACCGCGATAGGGGAATACGCCAAATATTGGTTCCCTGATGTCCCTCAATGGATATTTGCCATGGTCGCCGTCGTATTAGTGGCTTTAGCTAATTTAGCAGCGGTTAGGCTCTATGGGGAGCTGGAATTTTGGTTTGCCATGATCAAAGTGACGACCATCGTGGTGATGATACTGATTGGGCTTGGGTTGATTTTCTTTGGTCTGGGTAATAATTTTCAGCCGATTGGCTTAGGCAACCTTACAGAACATGGCGGTTTCTTCGCTGGGGGGTGGCAAGGTTTCTTGTTTGCGCTGTGTATTGTGGTGGCGTCGTATCAAGGTGTCGAGCTGGTGGGGATTACTGCGGGTGAAGCTAAAAATCCGCAAGTCACATTGAAAAAAGCCATCAATAATATTCTGTGGCGTATTTTGATTTTTTATGTCGGCGCAATTTTTATTGTGGTGACTTTGTTTCCGTGGACAGAAGTCGGGCAGCAAGGTAGCCCATTTGTGATGACGTTTGCTAAGGTGGGGATTGTCTCTGCGGCAGCGGTGATTAACTTTGTAGTGCTGACTGCGGCACTTTCGGGCTGTAATAGCGGCATGTATAGCGGTGGGAGAATGCTGTATGCGTTGGCTCAGAATAAGCAGTTACCGAGTTCGCTGCTGAAATTGACGAAAAGTGGGGTTCCTGCCCGCTGTGTCGGTTTCACCATCTTATGTTTGGTTGCAGGCTCTAGTTTGAATTACCTGATTCCGAATCCAGAGAAAGTGTTTGTGTATGTGTATAGTGCCAGTGTGTTGCCAGGAATGGTTCCTTGGTTGGTCATACTGACCAGCCAGCTACGTTTTCGTAAACAAAACCAACAGCACATGGCGGGGCATACCTTTAAATCGATTCTATTCCCATGGGTTAACTATGCGACATTGCTATTTTTAGGCTGTGTATTAGTCGGAATGGCAATTAATCCAGAAACTCGTTTATCGCTAATTGTGGGCGCTATCTTTTTATTAACGGTTTCGGTGCTGT
Source organism: Providencia rustigianii DSM 4541 (assembly GCF_000156395.1). Classification (GTDB taxonomy): domain Bacteria; phylum Pseudomonadota; class Gammaproteobacteria; order Enterobacterales; family Enterobacteriaceae; genus Providencia; species Providencia rustigianii. The sequence goes on along the minus strand of NZ_GG703818.1, from coordinate 983,079 downwards.
ATTTTTTAATTCGGTTTTTAAATCGAACAAATAGTCAGCAGTCGTAAAACATTTTATTCACAAAAATGGGTTATTTGGAGGGGAAGAGAGAAAAAATGCTCTCTTTCTCGACAAAATGAATAAAAGGCAAGCAATCGATATTTTTATTGCAAAAAGGACTAGACAGCAGGAGGATAAATCCGTACTATCCTCTCCCGCAACGGCGTTAAGCGCCCGTAGCTCAGCTGGATAGAGCGCTGCCCTCCGGAGGCAGAGGTCTCAGGTTCGAATCCTGTCGGGCGCACCATCAAATGGTGACAAGCTACGGTGGCAAAATGAAGTTGCATGTTGTACTATGACAACGCTTTGAAATAAGTGAAGTTATGGTGGCTATAGCTCAGTTGGTAGAGCCCTGGATTGTGATTCCAGTTGTCGTGGGTTCGAGTCCCATTAGCCACCCCATTTTTTTTGTGATATTGCGAGGGTGGCGGAATTGGTAGACGCGCTAGCTTCAGGTGTTAGTGTCCTATGGACGTGGGGGTTCAAGTCCCCCCTTTCGCACCACGAAAAGAATGTATGGAGTCACTGCCTAGCGCAGTAAAATTTCGGCGAGTAGCGCAGCTTGGTAGCGCAACTGGTTTGGGACCAGTGGGTCGGAGGTTCGAATCCTCTCTCGCCGACCAATTTAGAGAACCCCGCTCAATTGAGCGGGGTTTTTGTTTTATACGCCAAAAATTTTCCTTCTTCTTTTCCCTTCTAGCTTTTTATTTATCCCTTTTTATTTATTATTTGATTTTTTTTCATGTCTACAGTGACCCCAATGGATTACAGTTTAACAAGAATCATTACTATTCATGTGTATGGATAATATATTGATTTATATATGAAAAAAATATTGTCTCAGATCTGATACAAACCCACCTTTTGTTGTCTCCAAAAAGAGACATATTACCCATTGATTTATATAAATAAAATGATAGTTATTATAAGCTGTCTCTAAATTGAGACGGAATAGCTGAATCGAACTGAAGGGGGGAGGGTATGAAATGGGTATTAAAAAATCATAAAGAGTATAAAAGAGAAATTATGTTTAAAACTACAGAGATACAGATGAAAAAAAGAAAAATTATGAATTTTAATGAAGTTGGCATGCATTCTGCATTATTAACTTTGTAGATGCTCATCCCACTTATTATGACAGCCTAGCTTCATAAACCAAGGGATGACGCAAAGCCGATTATACGGTGCCTATTGTCCAATTTAGATGATCAAGAGCTAATCCTCTTACCATCAGCGAACGGGCGAAACGTTGAGTGAGGCACCATCCGTCTGTAGACCTGATTGTATATTTACACCTGCTTCGGCAGGTGTTTTTTTTTGCTTTCAGTACGGATTGACTTCCCTAACAATTTTTAAATTGGTTAGGGAAGATTCACCATTCTAATATTACGCGCTCTTCTCTTTGCTTAACCATTTACTGATCCAGCGGGTCACGTAGGTATAGGCGATAATAATGAAGGTAATAATAAAGATATCTTTGTTGAGATCTGCGGTATTGAAGCCAATTATCGAAATAAAAATAAATGGGGACAAAATCAGTAGCAGCAGGTCAAAAAAGATCTGTAAGCGATTTTGGCTCGCCACAATCCAATGCCAGAGAGTTTTAACTACATTCATGTCTCTATCCTGAATTTATTCAAAGCGGAAATGTATACGATCATTTATACACGATGTATCTCTTTTATAACATAGCAATAAATGGTTTGCTGCGACTATTGAATGATTACTTAATTATCATAGAGCGTACTAATAAAAAGATGCTTATTTTAATTATCTAATCAAGATAGCTAAGTGAAGAATGGAACATAAGCGATAAAAAAGCTCCTCTTATTAGGAGGAGCTTGGTGCGAAAATAGAGTTATGTGGGATGCTAGGATTTGGTTCGATCACTTTTTAATGAGTGGGTGAGCGCTTCCTGACGGATTTTCGCAGCTTCATTTGGTTTATGAAGTTTATCATAGGCATCTGCCAGCCATGCAGCATCGTATGCATCGAAGCGCTGTGCTAATGCAGCTTTAAAGTAGCTTTCTGCTTTTTCCCACTGAGCATGTTGTAGGGCAATCTGCCCTAACGTGCTATTTAATAGTGCAGTGGCTCCAGCATGCTTAACTAAGCCCAGCAATATTTTTTCTATGACTTCTGGTTGTTCACTGTTGAGTTTTGGAACCAACAGCAACAGACGCTCATCATATTGCTGCTTCAAGCCATCTACGATTATTTTTTCTGCGCTAACTGTATCGCCACATTCAATTAAATGTTCCGCTAAAAAAGCTTGCAGAGGAATTTCATGGCGCACTTTCCGTGGCTGATTTTTCCACCATTTTTTCAAGCCATCACTGCCACTTTCAGCCATAAATTGGTTCATTAACCCTTTGTAAGCTTTAAGTTTTAATAACTCTAGTTCATCTTCACTGTGTAACTGAACTTTTGCCATAATAGGCAGTAATTCTATTAACGCTTGATAGGCACCTGAACTTAAGTAGGCTTGTTCTGCTAAACGTAAAATGGCAGGGTGGCGTGGCGCTTGCTCAAGGAGTCGGTCGATACCATTACGTGCCGCATAAATTTCACCTTCAGCAAGCTGAATTCGTACTCGGCTAATATCCACGGGCAGTTGGTCTCGGCCTGCCGCTTCCGCAGCACGATCTAAGTATTGGTGAGTGCGGTAGCTGTCACCCCGCTGTTGAGCTGCTTCTGCGGCCATCAGGTAGTTAATTACGGGCTGTTGAGAATAGTCAGCGTGCTTACTCATTAATTTCTCAACTTGCTCTAAGTCCCCTTCAGCAAGCTTCAATAATGCTTTTTGGGTTTGAGTATGTGCTTTATGGTATTTATGGCCAGTTAACCAACCTTTAGTGCGGGATGTTGTACTCATAAAACGGCGGTAACACCATCCAAGGAATAGCAGCACAAACTGTAGCAGGATAAAACAGAGGACTAGGCTAGTCACACTGGTTGTGATGTCGTAATCGTCAGTGCGAATAAATACGTAACCCTGATGCCCAGCAAGTAGTGGACCTAAGATCACTCCCGCAATTAAGACGATAAAGAGAATAAATACTTTAATCATAATTACCCCTTATTCTCAGGGGATTTCGCCGCGTCAGTAACTGGCGCTGCTGCGGCAACTTCCGGTGTTTCGGTGTGAGTTTGAGCGTCAGCTGGAATGGCGGCATCAGCAGCGATGTCACTCTCTTTTTTTACTGCTTGCGCTGCGGCATCGACAGCTTCACCCGCAGGATTATCCGACTGTGAGAGTAAATTGCGTACACGGGTTTGCATCAGTTTTTCGAGTTTCGCTTGGCTCTCTAATGATTCAGGCATGTCTACATCTATTGGTTGATTAATTAGGTCATCCAATTCCGTTAAAAATGCTTTAGTTGCAGGTGCTTCGACATCAAAGTAAGCGCGTACCCATGTTGATGCTTGTTCAAGAGATTGTTTGTACGTTTCTTCTTGATAGCGAGGTACGGCTTGCGCCGCAATTAATAGCTGAGAGCGGATATTTTCACGCAGATAAATATCTTGGTTGGGCGCGAGTAATGGAGCTTCAGAACCATCACGGGCACGTACGGTAATAAAGTCACTGGTAAAACTTTTCCAGCTGCGTGCTAAATTTTGTTGCCAATCTGAAATATCTTCACTGATATCCGTATTCGCTTCTTCTGGGGCATCACCATTATTGAGATCGGCAAGACGCAGATTATCCACCTCATTACTGAGTTGATTTAAACGTAGGATAATCCCATCGTAATCGATTTGGTTGATGGCAGCTAAGCGAGCCATATCACTAGAAATGGCTTTACGAACATCCAGCAAACTTGGGTCATTCATTTCTGCAAGGCTGGTATCGGCACTTTTTAATAGCACCGCTGCGGTTACAGGATCATGGTCATTCCACAGTTTACGACCGGCCATTTTTACCATGAAATCTGCTTGCGCGATCAGCCAATTTTTGACATCAGAACTGGAGAGGGAAGTCACGTGGGCTTGCAGTTCTTGCATCCGACGATTGAGTTGCTCTTCATAGTCGCGCGCATGATTTTTCAATTCTGTATTTGTTGAAATCAGCGCATCGACACGCTGCCGGTCTGCATTTTGCTGTTCGATTAACTCACTAATTTGCTGCTTGAGTTGGTTATTATCATGGACTAATTGCGAATTACTTTGTTGAGTAAAATAGTACATTCCGCCGCCTATAACGACGAGGATCGCAATGGCGATCGCACTGACTGCAAGACCAGAACGTTTTTGCTTTGAGGATGTGGAGGTTTGGTGAGTATCCTGTTTCTCCGTGCTCACTTCTTCATCGTTAACCTTGTCGGCTGTTTTGTCTTGTTCCGTCATAAATTAGCATCCCATGTCGGTTGAAATTAATGCTTCAAGCAAAGCAGAATTATCTGCGCTATTGGATACGCAAACTCTGCGCCAGCCATTTTGGCGAGCCTGCTCTGCAATTCGTTCGCTGACAACCAGCAGTCGGCGGGAAAACCACCATTGTTTCATGTTTTCAGCGAGTAATTCGTTAAGTAAAGCTAACATTTGACCACTGGTAATCACGATGTCAGTGATATCAGCGTGAAACCATTTTTGGTTGAATTCTATCTTGTCGTATTGCACTGGGTGTCTTGCATAGCATTCGCAATAATCGACTTCAGCATCCCGGGCTTTTAATGTTGAGGCGAGCAGTTCTCGTCCCCCATTCCCGCGCAGTAGCAAAGCGCGTTTTCCTGCTAAACATTGGAGATCAGGATGTGTCAGTAACACTTCACTGGTTTCTCCACTTTCAGCCCAGCGGATTGGTTTACCTGTAATTTGCTGAAAATAGTGCCCTGTTGAGCGACCTATACCATAATAGGATAACTTATCTGACCAGTTCCGTCCTGTTTGTTGCAATCTTAAATTCGCATACCAGACTGCATTTTTGGATAAAAGAAAAACGAGGTCATTTTCTGATAATCCATCAAGGTGCTGTGATAGTAAATTTAACTCTGCACCCGCACCGATTTTAATCAGAGGGGAGGCATAGGCTTCGTTCCCTGTTGCATTGATTGCTGTTATTAGCTCCGAACCGGATGGCTCGGGGCGAGTAACAAGGACTCTCATGCAGGTGGATTCCCTTTATAGACTTCTGCAAGAATTTCACGGGCACCTTTATCCAGTAATTCTTCGGCTAAGGCGATGCCCGCTTGAGTCGCGTGTTCAGGTTCGACGAGACGTTCGCCTCGTATTACGGTGCTACCATCTGGCGCGCCGACTAATGCACGTAACCAAATTTTGTTATCTTGCCAAATGGCATAGCTACCGATGGGAACTTGGCAGCCGCCTTCTAGGCGCATATTCATTGCGCGTTCCGCTAAAACACAAATAGATGTTTCATCATGATTAAGTTTAGCGAGCAAATCGCGAGTACGCTGGTCATCAAGACGGCATTCGATACCGACAGCACCCTGACCGACTGCAGGAAGAGACAGCTCTGGTTCTAAGGCGGTTTTAATTCGTTCGTCAAGCTCTAAGCGTTTTAACCCTGCAACGGCCAAGATAATTGCGTCATATTCGCCGTTATCCAATTTTGATAGGCGAGTGCCGACATTACCTCGTAAGTCACGAATGACTAAATCTGGGCGTAGTTCTTTCAGTTGGCACTGGCGGCGTAGGCTCGAAGTACCCACAATGCTACCGGCGGGTAATTCGTCAATATTGGCGTAGTGATTTGATACGAAAGCATCCCGAGGATCTTCTCGCTCACAAATGGTTACTAAGCCTAAACCCTCAGGAAATTCAACAGGCACATCCTTCATGGAATGTACGGCAATATCAGCACGACCTTCTAATAATGCAAGCTCTAATTCTTTGACAAATAAGCCTTTTCCACCCACTTTGGCTAGTGGAGTATCTAAAATGATATCGCCTTTGGTGACCATCGGCACAAGCTCAACCTGTAAATTAGGATGCAGCTGCTCTAATTTTGCTTTCACAAAATAGGCTTGCCATAAGGCGAGAGGGCTCTTGCGTGTCGCGATACGTACGATATTTGTTGAAGTCATTTCACTGTTTTCTCTGGCGAATATTGCCGCAGATTAACCATATATTTGGCGTTAGTTTTAACATGTTAGCGGTCATTTTTCCAGTTGCTCACTGGATAAGCATTTTTAGGGCATCATTCTTTGATGTGCGTGGCGAGTTAAATTTTCTTTAAAAGGGGGATTTCGATACTCGAAAAAGGAAAAAACAGATAAAAAAAGGATCTATCTAGCAAATTCATTTAGCTATTTGTGCTATTTATTAGGTCTTACCAGTCCGAATTTTCTCAACGTTTTGTTGAAGCGTGCAAGCGTAGACCCTGTGCGCATTGAACTTAATGCCCTATAAAATTGATTTTGAATTGTACAATATCAAAGGATGATATTATTCCATTGAAAAACAAGGGATATTTCACCATTACAAAAATAAAAAGTCTTTTTATACAATATGTTGAAAAATTATTTGTACTAAAAATCAGCGGGAAAAATAATGTGATCTACTTTACCCTTTTGCTGCAAGGTGTTAAATTGATCACGTTTCCGACAATTCATTTGAAAAGTAATTTAAGTTTTTCTCTATCTGTTGGGTGCTGGGAAAAATCCCAGGAATGTCATTACATTCATTCAGTCAGGCGTAACCTTTGTACCTCTATATTGAAACTTTAAAACAAAGACTTGATGCGATAAACCAGCTTCGGTTGGAGCGCGCGACGGCATCTATGAGCGAAACCTTTTCGAAGGTTTATAGCCTATTGCCTGTTTTGTTTCATTATCATCATCCAATGATGCCAGGTTATATTGAAGGCAATGTCCCTCATGGCGTGTGTTTTTTCTCTCCAGATTCCGATCAGCTTAAATGGCTGGAACAATTCGAACGCTTCCTCCCAATAGACAACCAAGCCAACGGTGAACTGCCTATTACAGGCATTTATTCTATGGGGAGCACTTCATCTATAGGGCAAAGTCACTGTTCTGATATCGATGTTTGGGTTTGCCATCCATCGTGGTTAGACCATGATGAAAAACGCCTTCTACAGAAAAAATGTACGCTTATCGAGCAGTGGGCTGCATCTTTAGGGATTGATGTTACAGTCTTTTTAATCGATGAAAACCGTTTTCGCCATAATGCCAGCGGGCATATTGGTGGTGAAGATTGCGGTTCAACCCAGCATATCCTGTTATTGGATGAGTTTTATCGTACCGCTGTTCGTATGGCGGGAAAACGTCTGTTATGGACGATGGTTCCTGTTGAAGAAGAGCATCACTACGATGAATATGTCATGGGATTGTATGCGCAAGGAGTTCTCACGCCTAATGAGTGGCTAGATTTAGGTGGTTTGGGTGAGCTTTCTGCGGCTGAGTACTTTGGTGCGAGTTTATGGCAACTGTATAAAAGTGTCGATTCCCCCTATAAAGCGGTATTAAAAAGTATCCTTTTAGAGTCTTACTCATGGGATTATCCCAACGGTAAATTATTGGCAATGGAGTTCAAGCGCCACTTACATGCCGGTGAAATTGTCTGTTATGGGCTAGATTCCTATTGTTTGATGTTAGAGCGTGTGACTCGTTATCTAACGGAAATTAACGATTTAACGCGTTTAGATTTAATTCGCCGCTGCTTTTATCTGAAAGTCTGCGAAAAACTTTCTGAAGATGACGGAGATCAATGCTCAGGCTGGCGTCGTGATGTGCTTTCCCAATTAGTGGAATCGTGGGGATGGAGTGCAGAGCGTTTAGCGGTATTAGACAGCCGTAATCAATGGAAAATTGAGCGTGTTCGTGAAGCGCACAATGAGCTACTCGATACCATGATGCAAAGCTATCGTAACTTGATCCGCTTTGCTCGCCGTAATAATTTAAGTGTTAGTGCTAGCCCTCAGGATATTGGGGTATTAACCCGTAAGTTATATGCTGCATTTGAAGCACTGCCAGGTAAAGTAACACTGGTGAATCCTCAAATTTCTCCAGATCTTAGTGAACAGCACCTGACGTTTATTTATGTACCCGAAGGGCGTGCAAATCGTAGTGGATGGTACTTATACAATCAAGCTCCACAGGTCGATGCGATTATTGGGCATCAACCATTAGAATATAACCGTTATCTGAATAAACTGGTGGCGTGGGCGTATTTTAATGGGTTACTGACTGAAAATACCCAAGTGTATATGCACCATGGTAAATCGCAGTGTGATGAACGTAAGCTACTTGAGTTAATGCATGACGTTTCTAGCCACTTCCCAATTAGATTGCCAGCACCGACACCCAAAGCGCTGTATAGCCCTTGTGAAATCCGCCATTTAGCCATTATTGTTAACTTAGAAAAAGATCCTACACAGGTTTATTCTGAGCAAGTAGTACATGTGGATTTCAGAAAGCTGGATATTTTTAGTTTTGGTGAATCTCAAAATTGCTTAATTGGTAGCATTGACTTGTTGTACCGCAATTCATGGAATGAAGTGCGTACCCTGCATTTCAGTGGTGAACAGTGCATGCTCGAAGCGCTTAAAACGATTTTAGGCAAAATGCATCAGGATGCAGCGCCACCAGAAGCCGTAGAAGTCTTCTGCTATAGCGAGCATTTGCGTGGGTTGATTCGTACTCGTGTACAACAATTAGTTTCTGAGTGTGTTGAATTGCGTTTATCCAGTAACCGTAATGAGCCTGGTCGCTTCAAAGCATTACGAATTGCTGGGCAAACATGGGGGCTATTCTTTGAGCGTTTGAATGTCTCTGTGCAAAAATTGGAAAATGCAGTGGAATTCTATGGTGCTATTTCCCATAACAAATTGCATGGCTGGCCAGTGAAGTTACAAGCCAAAGGGGATAACTCTCTACCTGCGGTTGTGGATGGTTATGCCAGTGAAGGTATTGTCCAATTTTTCTTTGAAAATACCCCTGATAATACCGGCTTTAATATTTATGTACTGGATGAGGCCAATCGCGTGGAGATTTATTCCCATTGTGAAGGCTCAAAAGAAGATTTAGTTCGCGATGTCAGCAAATTCTACTCGTCTTCCCATGACCGTTTTACTTATGGGGCGAATTTTATCAACTTCAATCTACCTCAGTTTTACCAAATTGTCGTCCAGGATGGCAAAAGCCAAGTAACGGCTTTTTCGGGCGCCACATGGCCATTTACGCCAGAAGATGAACATGAGATAGATCATGCGCCTCAACAGAATCAAACTCAGCCTCAGCACGCACAATATTACTAATTTTCTATTATTTTAACCGCAGACAGAGCGGATTAATTAGCCTCTGTCTGTGCAATTAAAAAGAAAATGGAGTGTGGCTTTGGAAGGTAATCGCATTACCTAGCATCGATAGAAATTCTTGACCAGAACGGTCGCAAATCCACTTACCATCTTGATAATTATAGTGATAGCCGCCTTGTTTAGTCGCTAACCAGATTTGGTGAAAAGCTTCTTGTTTGTTGATGATAATTTTACTGCCATCTTCGAAGCTTAGCGTCATAACGCCACCATTGATTTCGCTATCAATATCGGCATCGCCATCATAATTATCAATATGCTCTTCAATTGAACTCAGTAATTGCTCTGCTAACTGATGAAATTCACTATCGTTCATAGTCTGTTTCCTGTTTATATTTTTATTTAGCCGAAATTATAGGGTTGAATAGGTTCAAGGGTCAAACTCGTCATTCTCGAATGCCGAGATGCCATTTGAATTATTTAACGTATATAATATTAATATGTTTGATAAACAGGCGTGATTTGAAAAGCGACACCTGTTACTGTGTGAAATATCAGATCTCAAAATTTAGTCTTACAGGCGAAACACAATGAAAAAAAGTTTATTTGGGCTTAGTGCACTGATCGTTTTATTCACCCTAACTGGCTGTGGCTTAAAGGGCCCTCTGTATTTTCCGCCTGAAGAAAGCGTTGAGACTCCAGCAAAATCAGCACCTCAAGCTAAAGCGCCAAGCAGCTCGACCCAAGAGCCTGCTGCGGCTACGAATAAACAGTAAGCCGCTGTTATGGAACGTGAAATGCAGTTCTCAAAAATGCATGGTTTAGGCAATGATTTTATGGTGGTCGATGGCGTTACTCAGAATGTCTATTTCTCACCAGAACTGATTTGCCGTCTTGCTGATAGGCATACTGGAGTCGGTTTTGACCAGCTTTTATTAGTCGAAGCGCCTTATGACCCGGATCTCGACTTTCATTATCGTATTTTTAACGCTGATGGAAGTGAAGTTGCACAGTGTGGAAATGGTGCGCGTTGTTTCGCTCGCTTTGTTCGCCTGAAAGGGTTAACGAACAAACAAAAAATTAAAGTTAGCACGCAATCTGGACGAATGACCCTCACTATTAATGAAAATGATGATGTGTGTGTCAATATGGGGGAGCCAGAATTTGAGCCTCAAAAAGTCCCATTTCGCGCGGTAAAAGAAGAAAAGACCTATATTATTCGTGCGCAAGAACGTACAGTGTTATGCGGTGTTGTCTCAATGGGAAATCCCCATTGCGTTGTCCAAGTGGAAAGTGTACAGACCGCAGAAGTTGAGGTATTAGGTCCTGCACTTGAAAGCCACGAAAGATTCCCAGAGCGCGCAAATATCGGTTTTATGGAAATCGTTAGTGCTGAACATATTCGTTTACGTGTGTATGAGCGTGGCGCTGGGGAAACACAAGCCTGCGGTAGTGGTGCGTGTGCTGCGGTAGCAGTCGGTATTGGGCAAGGTTTACTATCGAAACGAGTTCGTGTCGACTTGCCGGGTGGTTCTCTCGATATTAGTTGGGATGGCCCTGGTACGCCGTTATATATGACTGGTCCTGCAACCCATGTTTATGATGGAGTGATCCAAATTTAATCTTGATTGAGTAAAGAGGGAAATAATGGAGAAGAGTGAAAGCGTACCAGACATCGCTCATGGAATAGATGAGCAGGATGTGGTGCAATATTTAAAACAAAACCCTTATTTCTTCATCCGCAATGCGGCTCTTGCTGAACAACTCAAGGTTCCTCATGCCGTTCAGGAAGCCATTTCGCTACCTGAATTGGTGATGAGTACACAGCGTCAAAAAATCAAAAATCTTGAACAAGATATCCGTTTTATGGTGGAACAAGCCCATGAAAATGGACAACTGTTCGATGAACTTCTCTATTTAGTCATTGAAATGTCATCTGCAAGTAGCTTGCGAGAAATGCTATTTTCGTTAAATCGTTGGGCGAAGAAACTAGGGCTGTCAGGTGCAACCGTGCGCTTATTTAACGATTGCTGGCGGTTATCAGCCCCATTAGATGCATGTGATTTGATGATAACTCGACGGGTATTTGAGCCAGTCAGAATTCAACGGTTTGGTAGCAATCTTAATTATCTTGGGCGCTTAAACGGTCCAGAAATCCAGTTATTACTCCCAGATGCCCATAATGTAGGGTCGGTCGCTATTTCACTGTTTGGTCATCACGGAGAGTCTGGCATGGTGATTTTCACGAGCCGTGACCGTGATCATTATCAACAAGGAATGGGAACAGTGATGCTGGAGAAAGTGGCTCAAATTCTACCGAGGTTATTATGCCAGTGGATAGAACGTCTGTAGAGTCTCAGCCTGAAGGGCTGATGACCCAAGTGGAAGCCTTTTTACGTTATTTACGTGTTGAACGTAGACTAAGCCCTGTGACTATCACTAATTATCGCCGACAGTTGAGCGCAGTCTGCCAAATCCTTGATGAGCTTAAAGTCAGCCAGTGGCAACAATTAGATATTGCGATCGGACGTAATGTCGCCGCAAAAAGTCGCCGTACAGGTTTGCAAGCGGCAAGTATGGCACTTCGCTTGTCTGCACTGCGTAGTTTTTGCGATTGGATGGTAGAGCAAGGTGAACTCCCCGCAAATCCCGTTAAAACTATTCATGCACCGAAAGGCAAAAAGCGTCTCCCCAAAAATATGGATGTGGACGAAGTGTCCCAATTGCTGAATATGGATAGCGGTGACCCTCTCGTCGTTCGTGATAGAACCATGTTAGAGGTGATGTATGGTGCGGGGTTACGTCTTTCCGAACTTGTTGGGCTGGATGTGAAGCATCTGGATCTGAATTCTGGTGAGGTTTGGGTCATGGGTAAAGGCAGTAAAGAACGTCGGATCCCCATGGGAAAAACGGCGGTCAACTGGTTAAAGCGCTGGTTAGAGATGCGTGAACTTTATGATCCTGAAGACGGTGCTGTTTTTATTTCGACACAAAGTGGTAAACGAATTTCTAACCGTAACGTGCAAAAGCGTTTTGAACAGTGGGGAATTAAGCAAGGGGTGAATAGCCATATTAACCCCCATAAATTGCGCCACTCTTTTGCTACTCATATTCTCGAATCAAGTGGTAATTTACGTGGGGTACAGGAGCTATTAGGTCATGCTAACCTCTCCACGACGCAGATATATACCCATCTTGATTTCCAACATCTTGCCAGTGTTTATGATGTGGCTCATCCGCGAGCAAAGAGGGAGAAATCGTAATGCATTTTTACCGTCCTTTATCACCCATAAAAGCCATCACTTTTGATTTGGATGACACTTTATACGATAACCATCCGGTGATTGATAAAACAGAAGCTGAAGTTTTACGCTTTATTCGCGAATATGACCCACGCTTTCATCATTTCACTAATGATGACATTTATGCATTTCGCTATTTAGTGGAAGAACAAGAACCCAGTATTTGCCATGATATTACGCGCTGGCGTTGGTTATCCGCTAAGATGATGCTGTGCCATTATGGTTATAGCAGAGAGGATGCTTTAAAAGGGGCGGATGACATTATGGCGCATTTTAATTATTGGCGTAATCAAATCCATGTCCCTGAATCTACGCATCAAATATTGGCTCAGTTAGCACAAAAGCTACCTTTAGTAGCGATCACTAATGGAAATGCAGAACCCCAAGCTTGTGGATTGGGCGACTATTTTGAATTTGTGTTAAAAGCGGGTCCTGATGGGCGCTCAAAACCTTTCTGCGATATGTATCACCTTGCTGCTCAACGCTTAAATCTTGAGCCTAATGCCATTTTACATGTGGGTGATAATTTACTGACAGATGTTGAAGGTGCAATTAATAGCGGGATGCAAGCATGCTGGATTAATACTGGTGATAAGACTCTGATGGAAGAAAAAGAGGTTCGTTTATTACCTCATGTTGAAATTTCTAAGTTGGTTTCTCTCTTGTCATTGGTATAATCCTTTTTCTGTATAAAAACACAGTGGTGTAAGCCACTGTCAGATCGTTTCCAGACCTATAGGGCTTGGAAACAGATCTTTTTGGGTGTGAAAATAAACGAGGAAAATCAATTTATTGATTTTCGACTGATAACACAAAGAGGGAAAAACCACGCTTTTATCCCTCTTTGTCAGCAACCTCACAGTGGTGTAAGCCACTGTTTTGCTTTGATGGTAACTATGGACGTCTCATATCTGCTCGAAGGTCTTAATGACAAACAGCGTGAAGCGGTTGCTGCTCCGCGCACTAATTTACTGGTACTTGCGGGTGCGGGTAGTGGTAAAACGCGCGTATTAGTACACCGTATTGCTTGGCTAATGTCGGTGGAAAATGCATCTCCATTTTCGATTATGGCCGTCACATTTACCAATAAAGCTGCCGCAGAAATGCGTCATCGTATCAACCATTTAATCGGAACTAGTGAAGGTGGGATGTGGATTGGTACTTTCCATGGTTTAGCTCACCGTCTGCTACGTCAGCATTATTTAGATGCGAATCTTCCACAAGACTTCCAAATTTTGGACAGTGATGACCAATATCGCTTGATCCGCCGTTTGCTCAAAGCCATGAATCTGGATGAAAAACAATGGCCACCCCGCCAAGGGATGTGGTACATCAACGGTAAGAAAGATGAAGGATTACGACCTCAACATATTGAAAGTTACGGTAATCCAGTTGAGGCAACTTGGCAGAAAGTGTATCAAGCTTATCAAGAAGCTTGCGACCGTGCAGGGCTTGTAGATTTTGCTGAATTACTGCTAAGAGCACATGAACTCTGGTTGAATAAGCCTCATGTTCTACAACATTATCGTGAACGTTTTACCAATATCTTAGTGGATGAGTTTCAAGATACCAATAGCATCCAATATGCTTGGATCCGCATATTGGCAGGTGATACGGGTAAAGTGATGATTGTTGGGGATGATGACCAATCTATTTATGGTTGGCGAGGCGCTCAAGTGGAAAATATTCAGCGTTTCTTGAATGATTTCCCCGGCGCAGAAACGATCCGTCTTGAGCAAAATTACCGTTCTACCAATAATATTTTGAAAGCAGCAAACACACTGATCGCCAATAACAGCGACCGTCTAGGTAAGAATTTATGGACGGAAGACGGTGATGGTGAGCCAATTTCGCTCTATTGTGCATTTAATGAATTAGATGAAGCTCGCTATGTGGTTGGGCGCATCAAGCAGTGGCATGAAAACGGTGGTGCATTGCAAGATTGCGCCATTCTTTATCGCAGTAACGCCCAATCCCGTGTGCTGGAAGAGGCGTTAATTCAAAGTGCTATGGCATACCGGATTTATGGTGGCCAACGGTTCTTTGAACGCCAAGAAATTAAGGATGCATTATCTTATTTAAGATTAATTGCTAACCGTAACGATGATGCCTCTTTCGAGCGCGTTGTGAATACTCCAACTCGTGGAATTGGTGAGCGTACGCTAGATACGGTTCGCCAAACGGCACGGGACCAGCAGTTAACCCTCTGGGAAGCTTGTGAGTATTTACTTCGTGAGCAAGTCCTCGGCGGAAGAGCTGCAAGTTCTATTGAACGTTTCCTTGAATTAATCGACGCCCTCGCTAAAGAAACCCAAGATATGCCGCTGCATGTTCAGGCTGATCGCGTGATTAAGGACTCAGGCCTGCGAGCGATGTATGAGCAAGAAAAAGGGGAAAAAGCCCAAGCGCGTATCGAAAACTTGGAAGAGCTGGTTAACGCCACCCGTGATTTTAGTTATCAAGATGAAGACCAAGACTTAATGCCACTACAGGCATTTTTATCTCACGCTGCGTTGGAATCTGGTGAAAGTCAGGCGGATGTGAGCCAAGATGCCGTACAGCTAATGACGCTTCACTCAGCAAAAGGGCTGGAATTCCCTGTTGTATTTATGGTGGGCGTGGAAGAAGGCATGTTCCCAAGCCAAATGTCGATGGATGAAAGTGGTCGCCTTGAAGAAGAGCGTCGCCTTGCTTATGTGGGAATTACCCGTGCGATGGAAAAACTGACCATCACTTACGCAGAAAGCCGCCGCTTATATGGTAAAGAAGTTTACCATCGTCCTTCACGGTTTATTGGTGAGCTGCCGACGGAGTGCGTGGAAGAAGTTCGCTTAAGAGCCACAATTTCTCGTCCTGTTAGCCATCAACGTTTAGGTACGCCAATTAGCCAAAATGATTCTGGCTATGCATTAGGGCAGCGAGTGATGCACCCTAAATTCGGGGAAGGCACCATTATCAATCTTGAAGGTAGTGGAGAGCATTGTCGTCTACAAATTGCTTTTCAAGGGCAAGGGATTAAATGGCTGGTGGCATCTTATGCACGGCTAGAAAATATCTAGCTATTGTGAGTAAAATGAAGCAGAAATAATGTTTAATTTCTGCTTCATCCTTTCATATAAATAAAAATTTCAATTAAATTATTGTGACTAAAACTAATGTTCATTTAATTTATATTTTTATTATTTAATATATTAAATATAAATTGGTTATTTTTAAAGTATTAAAATAAAATTCATGCTCTTTTTATTTTAAAGGGATTTTTATACATGAAAATTGATTTTGATTTGAATTATTCAAAATATGAAAGATTAAGTGGTCTATTAAACTCAGTCGAAAATAGAATTGATAAAATTAATATATTAATGGCTTCCTTAGATAAACAGATGGGAAGGGAAATATCTAAATATCAATTTGATACTTCTATTTCATCAGATGGGATAATAAATGCCTATCAAATGAAAATGTTTATTGTAGATGCAAAATTCTATTCGTTTAAAGAAAAATATGGTCTTACGTTAAATTCTATTTCAGAAATGAAAAGTACCATCTTCAAAGATAAGGCATTATTTAATAATAGAAAAAATAATCAAGAGTTTAATAGCCAAGATAATGCTATTAATGAAAATCAATATAACATTGCTTTAGATGCAAGGAAGGAACGAATTTTAGCTGCAAAAGTGTCACAAAAAATGTCGCATAATTATAAATATACACTGCCGAACGCAATAAGAAGAAACATTGTTAAGCTAAACAATGAGTCTGAGCATATTAATAATGCATTAGCTGAAATTGCAGAGCTAAAAAAAGAGCTAATTAATGATTATATTCAGAAAAAACAAAATGTTCTGAATAATGAAAAGTTGGTATCAATGAATATTACCCATGGTGAAGATTTATTGATCAGTGAACAAATTTCAGGATTTAAACCTAGTGATGAAAGCAGTTCATTGATAAGTATAGACACTCCGATACAGGATCAAACACTAAATAGTCATCGAGTATGCTTAGGTAGAACGGCTATGTGTGGAGCGACACACTAACCCTAGAATTTTGTAGATTGGACTGGTGGCTCTCTTGTTATGGTGAGCCCCTTTAATATCTATAATGGGATATATTTACTTTTATATCAAAGTGATAAATATTATTTTATCAAAGCTTATTCTTAGTATTAATCATCGATATATTTGTTGAATCATCAAGATTCACGTTTTTAATTTTAATTTTTTCTGATAATAAAGTATAAAATATCACCTAATAACCACTCTTAGATTCATCATGTCCATCGATAAACTTATTGATTCACTTGCCTCACAAGGTTGGTATGTGTGGGATGATTTTCTTGATTTATCAGACGTACAGGCTATTAAACAATGTATTCCCGAAACGTTGCAAGATGCACGCATCGGTTATCTGAACACATTACAAGACAATAAAGGGATACGTGGAGACCAAACTGTTTGGCTCGAATCGAATATGGGGGCACCAATTGTCCGCTATCTGGATAAAATGGAAAGCCTGCGTCAGGAGCTGAATTATCAGTTATTTTTAGGATTGCGTGATTTTGAGACTCATTTTTGCCGATATCCAAATGGCGGGTTTTATAAGAAACATGTGGATAATTTTAAAGGGCAAGGGCGTCGTAAAATCACCACGGTACTGTATATGAATGAGTCATGGCAACTGGGTGATGGTGGTGAGCTAGTGATGTATGATTTACAAGATAAAGCGCTATTTAAGCTAGAACCACTAGCGGGTCGTATGGTGTTTTTCTTATCAGAAGATTTTCCCCATGAAGTTCTGCCTACCCAACAAAAGCGTGAAAGTATTGCCGGTTGGTTTCTAACCGAAAAAATACTGTAACCCTTTCTCGTCTATGCCGCCTCTGCAAAGGGGCGGGCTGTAAACTAATCATCCCAATAATAAAACTAAAAGTTGTATATGAACTATGAGTTTGTTTTTTTTAAATTAATCCCTTTATTTTAAAGTTATTATCTTGGTACTCAGTACTGCTGCTAGGTAGTGAATTGGAGAACCACAGATATATTGTGGCTCCCCATAACTTAGTTAACTCGTTTAAACTCATTCCCAACAAACGTTATTGATGCATTTCCACGCTCAATCTGATAGTGAGAATGATGACGTTGTTTATCGAGATCCGTTCTCTGTTGAGATTGAAATTCACTGAGCTTCCAATGGATTAACTCTTTCGCTAGCCTCTTATTGGCATGTTGGCTACGCTCTGATTGGACTTTCACACTAATCCCTGTTGAGACATGCTTGGCACGTACCGCAGAACAGGTTTTATTCACATGCTGGCCACCGGCACCTTGAGATTTCGTAAATTCATATTCGATTTCACTCTCTTCTAAAGGCTGGATAGGCGAAAATGCAATCACGCTGATAAACCAGTTTTTGCGTTTATGACGTGGTCGTAAGGGGCTTTGGCATTGCCATTGAACGGTTCCACTCCACACGTTGACCAGTTGCTCGCTCTGTTTCCCCTCTAAGGAGACTAACACGGACTTTAACCCCTGTTTTGAGGGAAAAGACTCCAACACATCAATTTGAACATCTAACAAAGCGGCCTCTTTTAAAAAGCAGGAAAAAGCTTTTTCCACGGCGATGCAACATTCATCCGGCCCTTGAGCTGAGGAAAATTGTAATAATGTCATTAGCAATCTCCGCTCGTTTTATAGGTGATCACCGGCGCTAAGCGGGCAATAACCTGAATGATGCCGACGTTTACCATGCTTTCGATAACGGTCTCAATGGATTTATAGGATTGTGGTGCTTCTTCATAAATCAATTGTTTGTTTGCACAAATAACGCGACTGCCCAAGGCGGTGCGAGATAGCTGTAACGGCGTATAACGATGAGATAAACGACCTTTGCATTCCGTTCGCATCCATTTTCGCCCTGCGCCATGGGCAAGGGAATTTAAGCTTAAATCACTGGCAATCGGTGCGACTAAATAGCTGTAATCGCCGCGAGAACCGGGGATAACCACGAAACCTCTATCTGATGGTGTGGCGCCTTTGCGGTGTAGCCAGCCGTCAATACCGTCGATACGACATGGCTCTACAAGATTATGATTGAGACTGAAACGCTGCTCTCCAGATGTCTTAACTTGTTGCATCATCCGCAGTCCAATTAATTGGCGGTTGATTTGTGCGAACTGTAGTGCGTCTTGGTGTGCGTTGAGGTAAATTTCAGCATCATCAGATTGCTCATCCAGCCCATTATGACTATGTTGTTCAAGATGTTGACGTAGAATGGATTGCCCTAAACCACGCGAGCCACTGTGTACGAGCAACAATAATTTTTGTTTATCAAGACCGCTTTGCTCAAACAGCGCTTGGTTTACGATTTTATCGACGGACTGGAATTCCGCAAAGTGGTTACCGCCCCCAATGGAACTGAGGGATGCCATAAAAACATGGGACTTCATGAACTCAGGAACGTGCTCATCTAGCCACTCCAATGGTGCATGATCCGTCATTTCAGATAGCTGTTTTTCCAGCTTATCCAAGTTAACTTTGGTACGCTTAATATCGGTTTGGAACAGGCTCATGCCACAGCCGATATCGTTACCCACCAACGCCGGATAGAAGCGTTTAGCAGAGAAAAATGCAGCACCAATTGGGTAGCCACGCCCAGGGTGTAAGTCAGGCATGCCGACCACAGAAACCATGTCGGGTAAATTAGCGGTTATTTGTAATTGCTGGATTGCTTTACTTTCAATCCATGTAGATTCTGTCGCGATATAACGGATATGTTCGCCCACAGAATGAAGGGTATTGCCCATAAGCTATTAACTCATTTTTAATGTGAAAAATAAGGTGATTAGCAGGCAAATTTTGAGAAGATAGCTGAACTAACGTTTAAAACGATTTTTAACGTCTAAGACTATTTCTGGTTCTGCCCGCAAAGAGTTTGATTAATTGTTGTCATGATGAACCTCCTTGCAGTGAATTGATTGAATGAAAACGCGGCGGATAGTAACGAGAACATTTTTCTTTTGCAAGAGGGAAGGGAAAAAAAGTGTAAAATTAATCTTTATCCTAAAGTAATTAATAAATGAGAAATTAATTATTTTCATGATAAATAATAATGCAAAACTCAAATTTATATTTAATTCTAGATTTGAATATTATAAAAATATTTCATTAAGATAAGCGCAAATAGGTATATTTTCACTATTTTAACTTTGCTACTCTTTTGCTGGGTGCTTGATCTTGCTCAGTTCAAGCATTTATTTTTGGTCTGGGAAAGAAAAAGCCCCGTTAGTGATATTCACCAACGAGGCTGCACTCCCAACCAGACAATCGGGAGTGTGCCTCTTAATAAAAAAGAGGTCAAGGAGAAATGACAAAGTACGCAATGATAGCGGTAGTTTCTATTTGCGTAACAATATTGGGTTGCTCATTTTTAATAAAGGATAGATTAAGCTATTTGCATATTGATAATGACAATACAGTTGTTCAGGTGAAATTGGATTACGAAATCAATTAATCATTGAGTAGGGAAATTAAGTCGATTTAACCTAAATTAATTCAGTTTAATGACAGTTAATTTCCCACTCTTTCTTCTTTCTTATTACCGGTTGGGATATCAAGCACCCAAACTAAAGTGCCCCAATATAATTGGGGCACTTTTACTATTTTAACTAATTAAAAAACTATGCAGCGATATGAACGGTTTTTCCGCCCACAATAGTGCGCAGCACTTTCACATTTTCAATATCATCTGTAGGGATGGTAAATACATTGCGATCCAGCACGATCATATCCGCGAATTTACCCGCCTCAAGCGATCCTAAAACATCTTCACGATGTTGCGCATAGGCTGAATCAATGGTCGCTGAACGTAGAACCTCGATCACGGTCATATCACGGTCGTTATCCAGTCTTGGGGCTGGTTGCCCGTTAATATCACGTCCACGGCGGGTTGCTGCGACTTTCAAATCATACCATTCATCGAAATCATCAATTGGCCAGTCGCTACCAAAAGCAACAACGGCACCCGCATCAATGAATTTTGCGATAGGCTCAAGTTGTTCAAAGCGGGTTTCACCCAGCATATTTTTTTCAAAAATTGCTAACTCTGGTGTTGGTGCAGCCCATTGGAATGAGAGGCAAGCAATCGTTTTTAAACGCGCAAAGCGCTCATAATCTTTTGCATCAACTAATTCATTATGTGCTAATCCTGGGCGGATATCTTTTTCAGGATGGGCGGCACGCATTTTTTCAATGGCATCTAAGACGATGGAAACCGCGCCTTCACCTACGGTATGTAAGTGAGGATCGTAGCCCGCAGCTGCAATTTTTTCGAGAAGTTCATCAAGAATTTCAGCCGTAAAATACAGGTCACCGTAGTTATCAGTTTCTACCCAATTAGGTGCGCTATCTGTCCCTTTATTCACACGGTATGGCTGTAATAATGATGCGGTCATGGTTGGATATTGCAGCACGCCGTCCACGAACATTTTGATATTACGCAGACCAATTCCCGGTTCAGGAGTCCATTGTGCTTGGTGCCATTTCTTCGCAAATGCGACGGCTTCATCGACTGCTGCTGCAACAGCAGCGACATTTGGCGTATTATCTGGAGTAATTTCACGGGCAGCTTGAAAGCGTAAAGTGAGATCGCCACGTTGCTGTAACTGTGCGAAAGCTTCAAGTTGCTGTTCAGAAACTCGCGCATCCATCACCATGGTAACGCCTTGTTGATTGAGAACTTTTTGGACTAATTCGGCGACTTCGACAGCCTGATCTGCACGAATTGAAGGGATGCTATCGGCAGCACGCATTGCAGGAGCATCTTCCAAAATACCGTTAAGTTCACCATTTTCATATTTACCGATTTTGCCATCTGCTGGATCGGGGGTTTCTTTAGTGATGCCAAATAATTCTAAGGCACGGCTATTGGCTAATAAGGTATGGCAGTCATTGGAAAATAGTACCACTGGGCGCTTTGTATTGAGCTTGTCCATATCTTCACGGTACATATCAATACCTGCTGGTAACATGCCTTGGCGTAACCATGCAGTGACTTTTAGCCAGTCATTTTCGCCGGTACGAGGATCTTTATCGAGGTGATCTTGCACGCGCTGTAAAATTTGGTCGATAGTCAGGGATTCATAATTTAGGTGACAACCGAACAGCTGAATCCCACCCCAAAATGGGTGCATATGTCCATCAATGATCCCCGGCATCATCATCTTACCTTCAAGATCGATACTTTCCGTTTCCGGTCCTACATATTGATGTAATTCATCTGATGTCCCCGTCCCAAGAATATAACCTTCTTTTAAGGCAATAGCGTCAACAACGCTATCTTGACCGTCTGCGGTATAGATATAACCGTTGAAATAAATAACATCAGCAATTTTATTATTCATCGTAAACCGTCTGTATCAAGGGCTCGTTAGGAGCCAGAATTAAAAAAATAACGGGGAAGGCTTAGCTTCCCCGTAATCATTAAGTCGAATAGTAAAAATTAATTAATAATCATCTCGGTTTCGGCGTCAGAAATAGCCGGAGGACGACGAGTAAAACCATGAGTCAGAAGCGTGAGGTAACCTGCCCCTGCGGCTAGCCAGCATAAGCCAACAGTGAAGGCTTCTGCATCTAGACTTGTCCATAACCATAAAGTGAGTATGACACCAATGGATGGCATGACTAAGCAGGTCAGCAATTTGGTGCTATCAAGAGGGGCTTTGCGGTCGATATAAAAATGTTTAATCACCGACAAATTCACAAAGGTGAATGCGATTAATGCCCCAAAGCTGATCATGGATGCCACCATGCTCAGTGACAATACCAGCGATAACAATGACGCCACCGCAACAAAGATAATCGAATAAATTGGTGTATTCAGACGTGGATGCAAGTAAGCAAAGAATGAACGCGGCAATACGCCTTCACGGCCCATTGCGTAGAAAATACGCACAATACTTGCTTGTGAGGTCATTGCAGACGCAAACACACCGATGACATAGGCGGTGATAAAGCTAGATGCCATTAGAGATGCGCCGATAAGTTGCATTTTAGCGCCAACGTTTTGCATCACCGCGAGACTGGCGACATCCGTATTCGGAATGAAGTCTTGCCACATCGGGTACATCAAGTGGGCACCGTAAGAAATGGCAATAAACATCGCACCGGCAATAAAGACCGTATATAGAATGGCTTTTGGTAATGAGCGACGCGCATCCTTGGTTTCTTCCGCCATGGTTGAAATAGCATCAAAGCCTAAAAACGCTAAGCAGAGCACGGCTGCTCCAGCAAATAATCCGGAAGCTTGTGAAGACATTACCGTTAGCGGAGCCATTAATGCATCCATGTCCAAGACAAATGCGTTTTGGAAACAGATATATAAAAAGACAGCAATGAAGACAAATTGCATCAGAATTATCAGCATATTCATCCAAGATACCAATTTGATACCCAAAATGTTCATTAAGCTGACAATGGCAATTGTGCTACAAATAATGACTGGCATTGGAATATTAGGGAGAGCTTCGTGGACAAAGATCCCAATTGCAATGTAGTTGATAATCGGTAGGAATAGATAATCGAGGAGCTGTGCCCAACCGACTAAGAATCCAAGAGTACCACCAAAGGTTTTTTGCACATAGGAGTATGCGGACCCAGAAAGAGGGAGCGCGCTCGTCATGCGGCAATAGCTCATGGCAGTAAAAAAGACAGCAGCGAGTGTAATTAAATAAGCGATAGGCAGGTGCCCTTCACTTAATACAGTCACTTGTCCATAGGTGGTGAAAATTCCGAGAGGCACCATATAGGCCAGCCCGAAAAACACTAACGCAGGGGTGGTCAGTACACGTTTCATGTGAACGGTATTCTGTTGCATTTTGAAGCCCTTCCCAAAAGCCCTTAACAACGTCAGCTCTTTCTGAATAGACAGGCGGAGCGAACCTAAAATGCAGCCATATAACGGAAGCTATAGCACTACATGTTTTTGTATTTTTTACATACTTAAATGAATTAATTAGGTATGTGGTAGAACGCCTTGTATTCAATTTCAGAAAACCTCGCACCAGGGCAGATATAAATACCTGACATCGTGCGCACTTTAATGAAACGTCAGTAATGAATCGGACCATTACCATCCGCTGGGGTGAATACAAGCGGCGTACAATATAATTATCAAGTTACTATTAAGCAATCATTTATTTCTATAAATAAATATACTGTTTTATTTCAATGAGTTGATGTATTTGGGGTATAAGTTGATTTTGAATTAAATTAAGTTAAATATGAATTATTATTTGTATAAAATCAAGTATTGATTTTTTGGTTAACCAATTGAATTTATTGAATAATTTATTTTTTATTTAAATTTTATAATGATGCAAAGAAATGATAGAGGGTTATTTGCTAATAAACAGGTTAATTGTATTAATTAAATTAACGAATAAAGTTCCATTTAATGAAACGCTGACCTTAATATAAATTTAATATTAAGGTCAGGATTTATTTAAAATAGCATTTATGGTTGTTAGCGCCATAAGTTAGCAAAATTAATGTTGTTTTCGTCTTAGCTTTTGTTGGGTATATAATGCATCTAAAGTAAATAAAATTAATGCAACCCAAATAAACCCGAATGTAATTAACAATTCTTGTGTCATTACCTCACCATACATAAAGACCGCCAGTAAAAACATAATACTTGGGCCTAAGTATTGGAAAAAGCCCAGAGTGGAAAGGCGTAAATGGTTAGCAGCTTCAGTAAAAAGCAATAAAGGTACAGTGGTAATGATACCCGCTGCAATCAACAATAGGTTTAATGTCCAGCTATTCATGGTCATATTACTTGTTGGGCTATCTGCAAAGAATAACAAGAAGATAACGCCAACAGGGAGTAACCATAGGGTTTCAAACGTCATACCTGTTTGTGCGTCAACACCCAGTTTTTTGCGTAGTAGCCCATAAGTGGCAAATGTAACTGCAAGGCTTAAACCAATAATTGGTATTGAACCAAATTGCCATAGTTGGATCAGAACCCCAGTGAGAGCCAGTGCTACAGCAACCCACTGCATTCTACGAAAACGTTCATGCAAAAATAGCATACCGAACAGAACGTTAACTAATGGGTTGATAAAATAGCCTAAACTGGCTTGTAGCATATGACCGTTGTTGACTGCCCAGATATAAATCAGCCAGTTAGATGCGATAGTGACCGCAGTAACACCTAAAACTAATATTTTTTTAGGTTGTTTTAATACTTGGCGGAAATAGCTCCAGTGACGCGAGAGCGTGAGCAGTATCAACATAAAGAAAAATGACCAGATAATACGGTGGGTCAAAATCTCTTCGGCGGGGACTTCTTTAATCGTTTTAAAATAAATAGGGGCGACACCCCAAATAAAATAGGCGCCCAAGGCACATAATACGCCTTTGGTAGTATTTTGCTGGCTCATGAATAGCTCTGAAATTGATATAAAGTCAAACTGAGAGACCGAGGCCAATACGTTTTTTGGCTCGATTTGTGATGCCATTAATGTGACATCGCTCAGGTTTTTTTACAAGCTATTAGTTAATGAGGTTATTAATTATTTGCCAAATTGTTTCATCCAATTAAATAGGTGGCTGTGGCTGTGGCAATATGCTGATTTTTTTCATTATGTAGTTCACAGCGAGTCACGGCGATCTTATTACCATCGCGTAGCAGACTGGCACTGGCGATAAAAACCTCACCTCTGCCGGGACGTAAATAATCAACACGCAGGTCGATGGTCCCCATTTTTGACATCTTATCTGCAATCTCTTGATGAACGAGAGGCTCGATACGTTTCAGGATACGATTGATGCATACCATGCCACCTGCGACATCTAAGATAGAAGCAATTACGCCGCCATGTAAAATATTTTGGGTGAAATTACCAATGAGTTCAGGGCGATTCTTGACAGACAGTTGTACAAAGTCATCGCTTATTTGCAAAAGTTCAATACCGAGTAGCTGGTTAAAAGGCATTCTATAGATAAATGCATCACTCATGAATTTACTGGCTTCATCGAAAGTATAGATACGGTCATTCATTGGCGAGATCCTGTCTGAAATGTTAATGATAAGTTACCATTATGTTTGTGGTAATATCTATAAAACAAATGAATAATCTTGCATCAGGTAATCATTTTTAGGTGTAAAATACGACAAACTTTTTTTATTGCTGCTGAAATAGGAATGGCGAATGCGCGCTTTACAAATGTTGTTGAGTTTTGTGCTCTGTTTCTGGTCTGCTTCACTTTTAGCCACAGAAAATACCGACGAGCCTGAACAACAAAGTACATTAGAAAATACACCGGTTCGAGGGAGTGTCATCTCAGGGTTACTGCAAAATTATGATAACCCGTTTGTATTGTATCCCTATGAGTCGAACTACATTATTTATACTTATACTTCATCGATTAATAAACAAGCAATATCCAGTTATGACTGGGGTAAAGATGCTTTAAAGGATGAAGTCAAATTCCAATTAAGTTTAGCATTCCCTATTTGGCGAGGCATTGCAGGGGAAAACTCAGTTTTGGCGGCGTCTTATACACAACGCTCTTGGTGGCAATTAAGTAATAAAAAAGAGTCGTCACCGTTTCGTGAAACCAACTATGAGCCGCAAATTTTTGTCGGTTGGGCGTTGGATAATGAGTTAGCGGGTTGGACATTGCGTGAATTCGAAACGGGTTTTAACCATGAATCAAATGGCCGCTCAGATCCAACTTCGCGTAGTTGGAACCGTATTTATGCCCGTGCGATGGCTCAAAATGGTAACTGGCAGGTGGAACTGAAGCCTTGGTATCGCATTCCAGAAAGTGAAAGTAGCGATGACAACCCAGATATCAACAAATATCTCGGATATTACCGTTTGAAAGTGGGTTATGCTCTTGGGGATAGCGTACTGACTGCCGCAGGTCACTATAATTGGAATTCGGGTTACGGTAATGCAGAGTTAGGCTGGAGCTATCCATTGACGAAACATGTGAGACTTTATACCCAGTTATTTAGCGGTTATGGTGAGTCAATGATAGACTATGACCATCGCCAAACCCGTTTCGGGATCGGCGTAATGCTCAATGATATGATGTAATCTGAGCAGACATCCCTTAAGTTTCAGGGTAATATCTTGCCAATAGCTGCTCCTATCGAGCAGCTATTTGTTTCAATCTGTAGAGGAAATTCGTGTCTACCGCTTGCGTGCTCAATCAACTTTCACTGGCTGAAAATGTGCTAAACAGTACGTTTGGCTACCAATCATTTCGTCCAGGACAAGAAGCTGTCATTGGAGGGATCCTTGATGGTCGCGATTGCTTAGTTTTAATGCCAACCGGTGGCGGTAAATCTCTCTGCTATCAAGTTCCTGCATTGGTTAAGCCGGGCATTACGTTGGTGGTATCGCCGTTAATTTCCTTGATGAAAGATCAAGTTGATCAACTTAAGTTGCATGGCGTTGAAGCTGCTTGTTTAAACTCTTCGCAGACCCCACTTGAGCAGCGCCAAATTATGGAATTATGTGCAGAAGGGCGAATTAAACTTCTGTATGTGGCGCCAGAACGGTTACTGACGGACTATTTTTCTCAGCAGCTTAGCTCGTGGAATATTACCCTTTTAGCGGTAGATGAAGCCCATTGTATTTCGCAATGGGGGCATGATTTTCGTCCAGAATATCGTGCGTTAGGCCAATTACGGCGCACATTACCCAATGTCCCAGTGATGGCGCTGACAGCGACGGCGGATGAAGCTACGCGCACGGATATTATTCGTTTGTTGGAATTGAACGATCCTTTAGTGCATGTCAGCAGCTTTGACCGTCCAAATATTCGCTATACGTTAGTTGAAAAATACAAGCCGTTAGATCAGCTCTGGTTTTTTATTAAAGGGCAAAAAGGTAAATCTGGCATTGTGTATTGCAATAGCCGCACTAAAGTAGAAGAGACTGCTGAACGTTTACAAAAGCGGGGTCTGAGCGTTGCGGCTTATCATGCAGGGTTGGATAACGCCCAGCGTGAGTGGGTACAAGATGCCTTCCAAAAAGATAACTTACAGATTGTTGTAGCAACTGTGGCTTTTGGAATGGGAATTAATAAATCGAATGTACGTTTTGTGGCTCATTTCGATATTCCTCGCAATATTGAAGCTTACTATCAAGAAACAGGGCGTGCCGGACGAGATGGTGTCGAAGCTGAAGCCATTTTATTCTACGATCCCGCAGATATGGCATGGCTGCGTCGTTGTTTAGAAGAAAAGCCTGCGGGTATGCAGCAAGATATTGAACGACATAAATTAAATGCCATTGCTGCTTTTGCGGAAGCTCAAACTTGCCGTCGTCTTGTTCTGCTCAACTATTTTGGTGAGAATCGCCAGCAACCCTGCGGCAACTGTGATATCTGCTTAGATCCGCCAAAACGTTACGATGGGCTGATGGACGCACAAAAAGCTTTGTCCTGTATTTATCGAGTGGGGCAACGTTTTGGGATTGGTTATATTGTTGAGGTGCTGAGAGGCGCAAATAATCAACGTATCCGCGAATTAGGTCATGATAAATTACCGGTATACGGTATTGGCAAAGAGCAAAGCAATGAACATTGGGTCAGTGTGATCCGCCAATTAATCCATCTTGGTATGATTACGCAAAATATTGCGCATTTTTCTGCTCTACAATTAACTGAAGCCGCAAGACCGATACTGCGTGGGGAAATGCCTCTTCAATTGGCAGTGCCACGAGTTTTAGTCACAAAAAGCCGGAATCAACAAACGAAAATTTATCATGGCAATTATGATAAGAAATTATTTGCCAAACTTCGTAAGTTACGCAAATCGATCGCCGATGAAAATAATATCCCGCCATTTGTGGTGTTCAACGATGCCACATTGATTGAAATGGCAGAACATTGCCCAACCCGACCCGTTGAGCTATTACTGATTAATGGGGTTGGAGAACGCAAGTTAGAACGTTTTGGAGATGCGTTTATGTCGCTGATCCAAGACCACCTAGAAGGCTATGAATGAGGATAAAACTGCATGACGCCAGATAACCTAAAAGCCAGTTGGTTAAATCGAGAAACTGAGTTTTCGGCCTTTACCAACGGTCCACTTTTAGATTTTTGGCAATTGCGTGAAGAAGATGAGTTTCTAGGTGTTGATAATATTCCTATCCGTTATGTCCGTTTTATTCATGCCAAGCATCATAAAGCCGTGGTTATCTCACCCGGTCGTAGTGAAAGTTATGTAAAATATCCTGAAATTGCCTATGATTTTTATCACTTAGGTTTTGATGTATTTATTATTGATCATCGAGGCCAAGGGCGATCAGGGCGTATGTTGGCGGATCCCCAAAAAGGGCATGTGGAAAGATTTACCGACTATATTGACGATTTTGCTACGTTTATTGATTTAGAAATCAAATATCGACATTATCCCAAATGTTATGCCTTAGCTCACTCAATGGGAGGGGCGATTCTAGCGGGTTATTTATTACGGGATAATGTCACGTTTGACGCAGCGGCATTGTGTGCACCGATGATTGGCGTTAATTTACCGATGCCTCATTGGTTAGCGAGTTTTATTGTAGAGCGGGCAGAACCTCGTCGAAGTGTACGTAATGATTATGCGGTTTCGACGGGTAAATGGCAGCCTTTACCTTATTTAATCAATGTATTAACCCATAGCCAAGAACGCTATCGACGTTACTTACGTTACTATGCGGATTATCCTGAATTACGTCTCGGTGGTCCAACTTACCACTGGTTACGAGAAAGTTTTGCGATTGGCCGAGAGCTGGTTGCGAAAGCGGGAGAGATTGATACCCCACTGATATTGCTAGAAGCTAGCGAAGAGAAAGTGGTCAGCAATCGAGAGCTACAAGCTTTTTGTCAAAGCCGACAAAAAGCGCAAACAGGACGAGAAGAAAAATTACCTCTCATTATTGAAGGGGCTCACCACGAAATCCTGTTTGAAATCGATGCATTAAGAGCGATGGCTCTAAATGCAATTTGTGATTTTTTTGACCAGCATTAGCTATTGTTAGGGAATTCTGTATGAAATATCCGGTTGTTGCTTCCGACTTGGACGGAACACTTTTATCTCCCAATCATGATTTAACCTCTTATACGAAAGAGACATTAAAACAACTAGTGGCTTCTGAAGAAGTTCGCTTTGTGTTTGCAACTGGACGTCATCATGTCGATGTGGCACAGATCCGTGATGGGTTAGGTATTGATGCGTATATGATCACCTCCAATGGCGCTCGTATCCACAATACCAATGGGGATCTGATTTTTGAGCATAATGTTGATTCTAAAATTGCTCAGGAACTCTGTTTAATGGAGTTTGATCATCCTGAGATTATTACCAACTATTATCACGGTGATGACTGGTTTATTAACCGCGAAAGCCCTGAACAGAAAGAATTTTTTAAAGAATCAGTTTTTAATTATCAACTGTTTGATCGTCATGATTTTCCAACGAATGAAGTTTGCAAAGTGTATTACACGAGCGAAGACCATGACCTATTGGTGGATCTGCAACAGCGTATTCAAAATCGTTGGCAAGACAAAGTGCACGTGACTTTCTCCTTACGCAGCTGTTTAGAAGTCATGGCGGGGTCAGTATCTAAAGGTGAGGCGTTAAAACAAGTGACGGCACTTCACGGTTTTGGTACCCATGACTGTATTGCTTTCGGTGACGGCATGAATGACAAAGAAATGTTAACGCTGGCAGGGAAAGGCTGCATTATGCAAAATGCACATCAATTATTGAAAGATCAACTTCCACATATGGAAGTGATTGGTTCGAATAAAGACGATGCAGTGGCTCGTTATCTAAGAAGTAAATATTTGGACAACAAATAAGTAAATTTGCATGATTGTTAGTATTAAGCCAGATAGAATAAATGACTATCTGGCTTTTTATTTGCCTTTTGCTCCTAAATGGTAACGAAAAGTGCTATTTATATAAATTAAGTCTTTTATCCTATTTTGTCGGTCTACCAGTAAATTTAAACTACAGAGTATGGAAAGAGTGTTTAGGCTATATAATCTTGCAGATTAGCCGATATTAACGGGTGTCATGGAGTTATCAGTTATCATACTGCACGGTGAGGATTGCTTAGGATGAAAAGAATTGCGTTAGCGCTGTTGTTAGGATCTGTTTGTTATAGTTCATTGTTACTTGCCACCTCTGCCAATTCAACCGCAGGGGAACAGACTACGATAGAGCACATTACGCAGTTAGCCGAGAAAGGTGACCCAGCATCTCAGTTTATTTTGGGCGAACGTTACTTTAAAGGTCAAGGCGTTTCCCAAGACTCAAAAACAGCCGCAGAATGGTTTATTAAAGCAGGGGATCAGGGTAACTCTGATGCTCAGTTCCGTTTGGGAACGATGTATGTCAATGGCTTTGGTGTTCGCCGTGACTATGATAAAGCGATGTTGTGGTATGAAGAAGCTGCAAAAAATGGCGATACTCGTGCAGAAACCAACATGGCAACCATGTATGCACAAGGTTTAGGGGTTAAACAAGACCTCGAAAAAGCCGCGTACTGGTATAGAAAAGCGGCTCAAAGCGGGAATGTGATTGCTCAGTTTAAAATTGGGCAAATGTATTCAATCGGTAGTGGCGTTGCATTAGACAATGAAAAAGCCGTTTTCTGGTTTAGAAAGGCAGCAAAACAGCGTGATGCTAATTCTCAAGACCGTTTAGGCGTTATGTACTCAGAAGGGAAAGGGGTTAAAAAGAACCTCCAGCAGGCTTATGCATGGCTGTCTACAGCGGTTTATAGTGGCAATAAAGAAAGCCAGCGCTTGCAAAAGAAAATTGCTGAACAGTTAAGTGCCGATGAGTTAAAACAAGCCCAAAAGCTTGCTGATAATTACATTAAAACCTACGGCAATAATAATGAAGAAAGTTAATTTCTAAGCGTAAATTTTAGTGGGATATCAGGTGGTATCCCGCTAAACCTATCATCGATAAAATCAAATATCCCCAACAAAATCGGTAAAATCGGTTATATCCCCATCCTCGACGCACACTCAATTGCAGCTGTTTTGTTGATAATTTACTGACTTGAAAACGGTAAACTAGCAGATACAGTACGCTAAATCCTTGCCATAAATACAGTGTATTAAAGGCAAAGGTTTTACCCACAATAAGCAAGATAACCAGTGGGATCAAAAAGAATAGAATTGAACCAATTCGTTCAAATTGTGCCACTTTTAGCTTAATAATTTCATCTTGTTCAGTGATGATTTGGGTCATATTCAGCGAATACCTTAAGGTTGAAGACTGAGGGGAAATCCCCTCAGTTTTGACAAATTAAAGTTCACCCGATTTACGGGGTGGATTGCGACCAGTGACGTTGCTGGTGGCACTTTGTATTGCGTTTTCACGAATATCCACACGCGCTTGGAATGGCGGGAATGGCAGACTAATACCTTGAGCAGCAAAGGCTTGTAAAATCAGTTGATGAACTTCATGGCGTGCTGGCATACGAAGTCCCATTTCAGCAGCAAAAATACGTAATTCAAAAATCTGGATCCCTTGCTGCAAGTCAACTAAGTAAACTTCAGGGGCTGGATTACTCAAAATCATCGTTGAGCGTTCGGCTGCTCGCAAAATGGTATCTGTGACTAATTCACTTTTTACATCAATTGGCGCTGGGATTGTCATGACAATACGGGTTACCGTATCAGTGAGTGACCAGTTAATAAATTGTTCAGTAATAAATGCCTTATTCGGAACAATAATTTCTTTTCTATCCCAGTCAGTTAACGTGGTCGCTCGGGTATTGATCTTGGTAATGCTACCCGTCAGGTTACGGATTGTAACGGTATCCCCGATACGAATTGGTTTTTCAAATAAAATCATCAAGCCAGAGATAATATTGGCAAAGATCTCTTGTAGACCGAAACCTAACCCTACCCCCATCGCAGCGATGAGCCATTGTAATTTTGACCAATCAATCCCTAGCATGGAGAAGCCAACGATTGTCCCGATAATTGTCAGGCTATATTTGGTCAATGTACTGATGGCGTAGCCCGTTCCAGGGGTTAA
This sequence comes from Providencia rustigianii DSM 4541, assembly GCF_000156395.1. Classification (GTDB taxonomy): domain Bacteria; phylum Pseudomonadota; class Gammaproteobacteria; order Enterobacterales; family Enterobacteriaceae; genus Providencia; species Providencia rustigianii. Next base: position 950,436 of record NZ_GG703818.1, on the reverse strand, counting down.
ATCCAAGTGTTGTAGAACGGCAAGTTCCAATAACGCAGGCAAGTTACGAACTAATTGTGCAGTCACGATAATCACTAAAATAGCGATGAAAATCGATCCCATAGTGATGGCTTGGACTGTCTCAACACCATTAATGGATGACGTTACATCCCATAATCGAATATTTTCAAGGAATGAGAATGCCGTGTGTAATTCAGACCAGAGCCAAATTAAGGAGACTAGGGCTATCATGGTTAGAATAGAGCGAACCAACCCGACGGACTGCGTGCTAATAGCATCAAGGTCAATGACTTGCTCCTCGATATCAATGCTTCCTTCTCCGCTTGCATTGGGAGACTGAGAATCATCTTCGCCTTTTGCTCGCTGGGCTAAAATCTCGGCACGTCGTTGCTTGGCTCGTTCAAAAGCCAGTTTGCGGCGCTGCATCGACATCCAACGGCGGATGGTATGGTAGATGATTAAAATCACGAACCAAATCGCCACTGAAGTCTCTAAACGCGCTAATAGGGCTTGAGAGGTCGCAAAATAACCTAAAACAGAGAAGAAAGCCGCAATCACGGGAGCAATAAATATCAACCACCATAAAGCCGTATTGATGATATTGTCCCCTGAACCATGTCTATCTAAATATAGGGGGATTTTGGAGCGGCGTAAGTTATTAGTAATCAGGCTTAATGCGACACAAAGAATTAAGAAACATAAACGTCCTAGAGTCGCTGCAAATTCTCTATCGCTATAATGTTCGAAGGTTATCAATGCCATTACCAGCGGGACAATCACAAAAACAGCTAAGCGATAGTGGCGCATTGCGCGTTTTACCGCATCTTTATCCCAACCAAAATGGGCGATAAATAGCCCTGTTGGACGCGAAAATGTTTCACTGATCATAAACAACCACAGAAGCGGCGTTGTTGCACTCACACCGTACCCAATTGCAGCTGCCATTGGGTATTGCCACGCACTTTGCAGTCCGTAACCGATCGCTGACCACATCATTGGGAGCGGCAGTGCAACGATAATTGACCAAAAAATAGTACGAATGGTGAGATAAAAACGGTCTTGTGTCACTTTACCAATGCGTAAACTCGAACGGTCCAAAAATGCTTGATAGTGACGGCGAGTACTCAGGCTAAAGATCACCAAGATGACTGATCCTAGCAGATATAAAAAAGAGTCTTGGCTGGTGACCATAACTTGAAGAGCACCAGTTAGCTGTGTCAAGGTGTCGAGAGATAAGAGCTGGGTCATATCTGTCACGACAAGCACTGGGTAGTGAATACTGATCGGTGGAACATCTGCAACCCAGAAAAGGTAACGATTTGACGCGTCTTTGACTTCTTTCAATGCGTCAGTCAGCTGCCCTGTTGAGACATTGAGCTTCGTGAGTTCCAGCATCTCTGTATCAAAACCTGAAATCAGAGACGTCAGTAGCTCTTTACGCGTCTTCATCAGTGACTGATAGACTTGAGACTGTGTTGAATCGAAATCCTGAGCTGTTTCTTGGACTGACACATCTAGCTTGGATAAGCGCTCCAACATATCTTCATAGTTCAAACGTTGAACTCGTAGATCGGCCATTTCACGATCAAGTTGTTGCCCTTTAGGTATTTCAGGGAGTCGTGAAAGCTGGGTGCGCAGTGCCTCACCTAAAGTACTTGAGCTGCTAATCCACTGTGCTTGTTCTCGAATGGTCGACAATGTTTGGCGAGCATTACGGATATTCGTCGATATTTCAGCTTGGTTGGCGGTAATTTCACTCATACGCTGAGCTTGTTCCGTCAATTCTTGAGACATTTTACGGTTGATATCGAGCTGTTCTTTTAGGAACGGTGTCAATTCCCCTTGCTCTGCGAGCATTTCAGTATGCTCTAATGCCAGAATAGCTTTTTGCTGGCGTTGACTATTTTGAAAATCGCGTAATTTTTGTAGTTCGAGCTCAAGGCGTTGATAGCGTTTTTTCGCCAGTTCAAGGGCCATACGCGAAATTTCTTGGCGATTATTGGCGGAGAGCTGCGCCATTTCTAATTCATTAACTATAGATTTGCGAGCACTCACTTCGGCTTGAGCGAGAGTATATTGAGCTTCTGCTAAAGGTGTTGAGGGTGTGCTGAGCGCTTGAAAACGAGCAGATGCATCCGTTAACTGACGTCGAGCTTCGGATAGTTGCTGGGGTAAGGCATTCAGAGATTCACTGATCTCTCGACCTTTATCTTGCTCCTGCTGCATTAAGCGTCCCTGATCGAGCAGTTGACTGCTCAAAAGGGTAATATTTTGTTCTAATTCACTTAAGCTAATGCCTGTCGGAATCGGGGATGGCGTATCGGATTCACTGAGTAGATTTTGCCTAATCTCTTTGATTATTTTAGGAAAGTTATCAATGGCATCTTGATATGACTTTGCCTTGTTATCCGCCTCACGGGCTTCATTGATCCAATTAAGAGCGCCTTGTAATGCTTGAGCCATCTCAGCATCTTTCGGGTTCTTACTTGGATCTAGCTGTTTGAGCTCCTGTGTAATCAGCGCTTCATCTTGCGCAGAAATAGGTGCTGCGCTAGATGAAAATACGATTAGCAGGCTAATTAAAAAACTGATAATCAAACGCACAGTGAGGAGCTCCTTCAGAGATATAATGGCTTAGTTAATTATAGTTCAAATAATTAACTAGTTTTTTCAGTGTGTTGTGCTTCAGTTGACTCTGCAAGTAGCTCACCCATACGAGTTGCGTAACCTGGGATCAACGATGAATTAAAGCGAATTTTGTTAGGTTCAAATAGGTTAATCACGGTAGACCCTAATTTGAACAGACCCATTTCCTCGCCTTTTTTCAGGAAGATAGCACCTTCAGAATGCTGTTCAGGGTAAGTCCAGCGCTTAATAACACCTTCACGTTGTGGATTTACACATCCAGTCCAGATCGTTTCAATACTGCCGACAATCGTCGCACCCACCAAAATCTGTACCATAGTGCCAAATGGGGTATCAAATACACAGATTAAACGTTCATTACGTGCAAATAAGTTAGGCACATTAGCCGCAGTTAATGGATTTACAGAGAACAAATCTCCAGGCACATAAATCATTTCCGTTAATAAGCCATCGCATGGCATATGGACACGGTGATAATCACTTGGCGATAAGTAAGTGGTAATAAAGTCTCCACCACGGAATTTTTCAGCTAATTGATATTGGCCTGCCAGTAAGGCTTCAACGGTATAGTTGTGTCCTTTAGCTTGAAAGATAAGGTTATCTTCAATTGGACCTAATTGGCTTACTGCACCATCAGCAGGCTGTGCAAGTTGATGCTCTGGTTCAACAATAGGGCGTGCTCCGTCTTTAAGCGCACGGATGAAAAAATCGTTGAAAGTCGAGTATGCAGTTAGCTCACTTTTTTGCGCCTCATTCATATTCACTTTATAAGCTTTGGCGAACAGTTTTATTGCCCATTGGGTAACAATACCAACGTTTCGACTAGCGAACCAACCTGCAAGTTGAGTAAGTCCTTGTTTAGGAAGTAAAAACTGCAAGCGGATCTTGATTTTATCTAGCACATTAACCTCTGATTATTAAAGGTAAGTTAGTAAAAGGGCGCTATTGTATCTGAAACAGAATTGCTTTCGAGTTATTTCAGAAAGCGCTTTAATTCATCGAAGAATGTAAGCGCCCACTAACTAATATTAGACTGATTTGGGAATTATTTATCTTTGGCTGTAAAGTTACCGCGAGGTTTGACCTGTTCCATACTTTCTAGAATACGGTGATAGTTTTCAAAGCGTGACTCAGCGATTCTACCTTCTTCCATTGCCTCTCTTAGCAAGCAACCCGGATCATCTAAATGTTTACAGTCACGGAATTTACATCCGCCAAGGTAATCTTTAAATTCGACAAATCCTTTGGTCACTTGTTCCGTGGTGAGATGCCACAAACCAAATTCTCGAACACCTGGGGAGTCAATAACATCGCCGCCTTGTGGAAAGTGATAGAGCCTGGAGGCCGTGGTTGTATGTTGCCCTAAGCCTGAGCCATCTGAAACATCATTCACTAAAATACTTTCTGCATTATGCGGTAGTAAGGTATTTAATAAGCTGGATTTACCGACACCAGACTGCCCTACAAACACAGAAACTTTACCTGCTAGAGCGTTAGTGAGCGCTTCCATTCCTTCACTTGTATGGCTAGAGACTTCTAACACTTGATAGCCGATATCAGTATAAATGGTCATGAGGTCACTCACCCATTCGCGATTCTCATCATCCAATAAGTCGACTTTATTTAAGACAATAACCGGTTGGATCCCAGTGGTTTCACAAGCCACTAAATAGCGGTCGATAATGTTGAGGGATAATTCAGGTAGGATCGCGGAAACAACAACGATCTGGTCAATATTGGCAGCGATTGGCTTTAATCCGTCGTAGTAATCAGGGCGAGTCAGTACAGAATGTCGCTCATGCACAGCTTCAACGATGCCATTGATTTTTATATCACTTTGAGTGTTGATTGCGGGACGCCATACGACTTTATCCCCAGTCACTAAAGATGAAATGGTTCTACGCAGGTTACAACGTTGTACGGTACCGTCTGCGGATTCGATATCAGCATGTTGCCCAAAACGGCTAATCACTAAGCCTTCTTGAGCTTCACCTAATTGACTATCATCAATCTCGATTGTCTTTTGTTTTCTCAATCTTTTTTGATGATTTTCTTGTACGCGGCGTTGTTGACCTTTCGACAATTTCTGCTTAGCCACCTGACCTCTCTCACTTGAATAATGTAGTGTCTATATAATACTAATTGGGCATGCCACACAACAGCAACACACCTATAACTCATAGCATGAAGGGTGCTATCATACCTTAACTCCACCGTATTCAGTTAGGGCATATCATGCAAAAGAATGAGAATAATTTAATTTGGATCGATTTAGAAATGACCGGACTCGATCCTGTCCGCGACCGTATTATTGAAATTGCGACCATAGTGACGGACAGCAATTTAAATATTTTAGCGGAAGGTCCTGTTATTGCCGTTCATCAAACGGAAGAACAATTAGCTCTGATGGATGAATGGAACGTAAATACCCATACTGGCAGCGGCTTGGTCGATCGTATTCGTAAAAGCACGATCAATGAACGTGAAGCTGAGTTAGCGACAATCGAATTCTTAGAGAAATGGGTTCCAAAAGGGGCATCACCAATCTGTGGTAACAGTGTAGGACAAGACCGCCGATTCTTATTCAACTATATGCCTGAGTTAGAAAGCTATTTCCATTATCGTTACCTCGATGTGAGCACTCTGAAAGAGTTAGCGCGCCGTTGGAAACCAGAAATTTTAGCGGGTTTTACTAAAAAAGGGACCCATCAAGCGTTGGATGATATCCGAGAGTCAATCGCTGAACTGGTCTATTATCGAGAAACGTTTATTAAGTGATAGATGTCATAGATGTAATGCAAATTGCATTACATCTGTCATTACGTTATTCTATTGAATAAAACTCAGAAAATACTGGAGTATGGTGATGACAACAATACAAATTAGAGTCGATGAACAATTAAAAAAAGAGGCATTTCAAGCCTTTGAAAAATTAAATTTATCCCCATCTGATGCACTCAGATTATTTTTACGATATGTAGCAGAGAATAAAAAATTACCTTTTACTGAGGTTTCTGTTGTCGTGAGTGAAAGTGATGCTGATGATGAAATTTTGGCAGTAGTTCGTGAGCGTTTGAAAAAACCAGCAAAACGAATCAGAGTAAATTTGGATGATATATAGTATTGAGTTTGATGAACGAGCTTTAAAGGAGTGGAAAAAACTTGATAGCAGTATTCGAGATCAATTTAAAAATAAACTGAAAAAACCACAAAAAAATCCGCATGTTGAGTCAGGTCGGTTACATGGAGAGTTGTCAAGTTGCTATAAAATTAAATTGCGCTCTTCAGGCTATCGTTTAGTTTATCAAGTTATTCATTCGGAAATTGTTATTTTTGTTATTGCTATAGGAAAAAGGGAAGCGAGTACAGCCTATACAGCAGCCAATACAAGATTAGTAAAATAAACAAAGTAAGGTGTTTAATAGAAAAGTTAACAATGTTAACGTCTTGAGAAAGAAGATTAACAATCTCGATGACAAAATCATCATTGTGATGAATTTATCAACAAATGAACAAAAAAATAAAAAAATTGGGCTCAAGGGCTTGCTAGTCTCCTATTTTTTCGTATAATGCGCTCCCCGTACCGATGAGATTTTTTGGTTTTATCGGCACGATTAAAGCACCAAGAACCGGAATGCGGGAATAGCTCAGTTGGTAGAGCACGACCTTGCCAAGGTCGGGGTCGCGAGTTCGAGTCTCGTTTCCCGCTCCAAATTTTCTTGATGTTTTAGCTAGAACACTATTTTCGGAATGCGGGAATAGCTCAGTTGGTAGAGCACGACCTTGCCAAGGTCGGGGTCGCGAGTTCGAGTCTCGTTTCCCGCTCCAAACTTTCTTAGTGTTTTAGTCAGAAGTATCCACCAAATGCGGGAATAGCTCAGTTGGTAGAGCACGACCTTGCCAAGGTCGGGGTCGCGAGTTCGAGTCTCGTTTCCCGCTCCAATTTTTCTTCAGGTAATTTTCTAAATTAATCTCCTCTGTAATTGCAAATCATCTTTTACTATCGCTAAGTAATATTCCTTATTTGCCCTCGTGATGCTCAATTATTAAGTAGTCATGTTTTTATCTTGCTCCCCTACGGGATCCTTTTATTATTCAGGATCTTTTTGAGATCAAATCAAGTTTTTTACTTGCATTCGCTAATCGGTCGCCATAGAATAGCCACCCCTTAGCAATAGGGCATTTCAGTAAGAACTTCTGCCAGAATGGCACTCGTTTGAATGGGCGACAAAAAAGTCATTTTTTCTTAGTTCAGTCAAACAATCTTCTTAACCTGATTTTTTCACAACTTAACTCTGATTAGTTAACCAAAAATCAGCGTATTTTATTATTTCTCTATAAGAGAAAGTTATCCACAGCCTGAATGTGTTTAGGTTGCGTTTAGTCTATTTTGAAATAATTTACCACACAGAGTTATCCACAGGTTACTTGTAGGTTAATTTTAGATTATCATAAAATGAATTTTATAATGAAATAAATTAACTAATTGAATTTATTGATTAATTTTATTTATTCAAAATGTGCTAAGCATAACTTGCAAATCCTTTACCTATTGTCGGCTAAGAACTTTTTTATTTTATTCACATCGATTTGACAATTAACAGATCAAGATATATAACCGCATCTTTTTTAAGCGTCCCGCGGTAAACCTTTGGTAATAGCGCGTACAAGTCGCTTTTGTTGTGAAGTTTGAATAGTCACTTGATTCTCTTCTCGCCGTTGTAGTTGCTGGCGAATCGACCACTGAAAATGCTCATCAAGCATCGGATTGATTCCAAGGCGATTTTGTAAAGCGAGGACAATCTGGTCTTGGTAGGGGGCATTGCCAAGAGCAACGCTGATATTTCTTAGCCATTTAATATAGCCAATTCGACGGATCGCTGACCCCTCAGTGGCACGGAGAAATTTATCCTCACTCCAAGCGAATAAATCCAAAAGTTCTGGCGTATGCAATGCGGCTCTTGGGCTAAAATCATCTTCGTCGGTTAGCTGGGAAAATCGGTTCCATGGGCAAATAAGTTGGCAGTCATCGCAACCATAAATACGATTTCCCATTAATGGACGAAATTCTTCGGGGATTGCGCCATCCAACTCAATAGTCAGATAAGAAATACAACGTCTCGCATCAATGGTATAAGGTTCTACAATTGCACCTGTTGGGCAGGTTGTGATACATGCTACGCAACGCCCACATTGTTCCTCTATAGGTTGATCCACGGGAAGAGGGAGATTGATCAACAGCTCCCCAAGAAAAAACCAAGATCCAGCTTGTTGATTGATAACTAAAGAATGTTTTCCTGTCCATCCCAAACCTGCTTTAACCGCAAGAGGCCGTTCAAGGATCGGTGCGGAATCCACAAAAGGACGGAAATTAAGATCATCAGAACATTCAAACTGTCTGCAATAATCTAAAATACGATCGCCAAGAATCTTTAAGCGTTTTTTTAAGAGCTTATGGTAATCTCGCCCCAGCGCATAACGGCTGATATAGCCAAGTTCAGGGTTATTGAGTGTGCTGGCAAATGCGGCTTTTGCGGGAAGGTAATTCATGCGCACACTGATGACTCGTAATGTGCCGGGATGTAGCTCATGGGGTCTGGCCCGCATCATGCCATGGCGATTCATCCATTCCATATCACCATGATATTGCTTATCTAACCAAGCTTGAAGCTTTGGTTCTTCGAGGGATAAATCGGTATCGCAGATGCCAACTTGTTGAAAGCCAGCATCGAGGCCCCATTGTTTTATATTTTGGGCAAGAAGATTAAGATCAAGGCGTGTAGACATGGGTTCTATCAAGGTAAAAGTGGATTCGCAGGCACTCTAACATGATCGTTTCATTTATCAAAATAACCCCCTGTTGAGCTTTGCGATCAAGGTCAGAAACTTCTGATCTCGATGTTCACACAATGTTAAATAAGAAAAATGGATCTGCTTAGGTTAATATAAGCGGTAATATCAATTCTGATTCGATTTTATCATTATAATTGGCTGCACCAACTATGAAAGAATGCACAATACAACTCGCTAATGAAGAGCAAACAGTTGCGCTGGGGCGCGCTATTGCCAGTGCTTGCCATCAAGGCGTTGTGATTAACTTATATGGCGATCTTGGCGCAGGAAAGACGACATTTAGTCGTGGATTCCTTCAAGCGCTTGGTCATAAAGGTCACGTAAAAAGCCCGACTTATACATTAGTTGAACCCTACGAATTAGCGGATAGACAGGTTTTTCATTTTGATCTCTATCGTTTAGCTGATCCTGAAGAACTTGAGTTTATGGGAATTCGCGACTATTTTTCGGGCAACTCAATCTGTTTGGTTGAATGGCCACAGCAAGGCAAGGGATTTTTACCTGAAGCGGATCTTGAACTCCATTTAACGTATAAAGATGAAGGGCGCCAGGCACGTTTAGTGGCTTTTTCGGCAACTGGAGAGTCGTTACTAGAAGCATTACCGGTATTCTAAGGAATATATAGCTCATGATGAATGCATCGATAAACAGAATAACAACTAAGGGTCTTTTTTCTTTCTTTTTATTATTGATAGTGTTTGCGCTAGGCTTAATGACATCCTTGGCTCAGGCTGCATCACTTTCTAATATTCAAGTCAATAATAGCCCTTCACAGGCGCAAGTGACATTAACTTTTGTTGATGGAAAGCCTGATTATTCGACCTTTCCGTTGCATTCACCTGAACGTTTAGTGGTTGATATCCAACAAAGTGGTAAAATCATCGGTTTACCAATTAAGCTTCCGAAAGGTGATTTAGTTAAACAGGTGCGCTCAAGTCAAGCTCCCGATAACCGTCATCAACGTATCGTATTAGAGCTGTCCCAAGCAGCAAAAACCAAAGCGATAGTTAAGCAAGTTTCTGGGCAATATCAATTGGTATTGACAGTATCAACGGGTAATAGCAGCTCATCGAACTCTTTCAATAGCACTGATATGGCTCAGCCTGCGGTGACAACATCAACACGTAATCCATCAACTGTGCAAGAGAAACCGCTAAAAATGAATTCTCCGGCGGTGACGCCAGCCACAGTACCTGCAACAAAGCCTGCAGTAACAAAAAGCTTACCGAAAGGAACTAAGCAGGTCGTGATTGCGATTGATGCAGGGCACGGTGGTAAAGATCCCGGCGCGATTGGTAAAAATGGTTATAAAGAAAAAGACGTCACCCTGAGTGTAGCGCGTAAACTGTATCAAAAACTCGATGCAGACCCGATGTTTAAACCCGTTATGACGAGGGAGGGTGACTACTTTATTTCAGTCAGTGGCCGCTCGGATGTCGCACGTAAAAAAGGTGCCAATATGCTGGTTTCCATTCATGCTGACTCCGCACCAAACAGCAGTGCGCGAGGTGCCTCTGTTTGGGTGTTATCAAATCGTCGAGCGAACAGTGAATTAGGTAGCTGGTTAGAACAGCGTGAGAAACAGTCAGAATTACTAGGTGGTGCTGGTGATGCGCTTAGTGGCGCCGACCCTTATTTAAGCCAAGCAGTATTGGATTTGCAATTTGGTCATTCACAGCGTGTTGGTTATGACGTGGCTGTTCATGTGATTCGTGAACTTCGTAAAGTAGGTAATATTCATAAGAAAACCCCAGAACATGCCAGTCTCGGTGTGTTACGTTCTCCGGATATTCCATCAATCTTGGTTGAAACTGGGTTTATCAGTAACACAGCAGAAGAGCAGCTATTAAAATCAAATGATTACCAAGAGAAAGTCGCGGATGGTATTCATCAAGGGTTGCGTCAGTATTTCTTAGCGAACCCGTTACAAGCCGCCCCAAAATAAGCGAGTAGATAATGTCGATTCAAATTCTCTCTCCACAGCTAGCTAACCAAATAGCAGCGGGTGAAGTGGTCGAAAGACCAGCATCTGTTGTGAAAGAGCTCGTAGAAAATAGCCTAGATTCAGGGGCTACACGCATCGATATTGATATCGAGCGAGGGGGAGAGAAATTGATCCGTGTTCGTGATAACGGCTGCGGGATCAATAAAGATGAATTAGTTCTTGCATTAGCGCGCCATGCGACGAGCAAAATTGCCACATTAGATGACCTTGAAGCCATCATGAGTATGGGATTTCGTGGCGAAGCATTAGCGAGCATTAGCTCCGTCGCACGCTTAACATTGACGTCGAAACCCGCAGAGCAAACGGAAGCATGGCAATCTTATGCGGAAGGGCGGGATATGCAAGTGACCGTCAAACCAGCCGCACATCCCAATGGCACGACAGTCGAAGTGCTGGATTTATTTTACAATACTCCCGCACGCCGTAAATTTATGCGTACGGAAAAAACAGAATTTGGTCATATTGATGAGATTGTTCGCCGTATTGCGCTTTCTCGTCCCGATGTTGCGATAAACCTGACTCATAATGGTAAATTGGTGAAGCAGTATCGTGCTGCCCATGATGATATTCAGCAAGAGCGTCGCCTCGGGGCAATCTGTGGTACTGGATTTATGCAAGGGGCATTAGCGTTATTGTGGGAACATAGTGATTTAGCAATCAAAGGCTGGGTTGTTTCGCCGTCATCTTCTCATCATGTTGCGAGTGATATTCAATATTGTTATGTGAATGGACGAATGATGCGCGACAAGCTGATTAACCATGCTATTCGCCAAGCTTATGAAGGGCATCTTGATGAAAACCAGCAGCCTGCCTATGTCCTATATTTGACGATCGACCCAAAGCAAGTGGATGTTAATGTTCATCCAGCGAAGCATGAAGTACGCTTTCATCAAGCTCGTTTAGTACATGATTTTATTTATCAAGCTGTTCGTACGGTACTGCTTAATACTACCGCTGTTGATCAGTTACCAGGAATTGAACCAATATCTTCAGAAATTGAAAATCGAGCTTCCGCTGGGGAAAACTATTTTGCCTCTCCGGTATCTGTGGGAAGCGTGGTAAAAAATCATGAACGCCATGATCATCAACCAGTGTATGCCCGAGAATCTCAGGCCTCATATAGCGAACCGAAAACAGCCTCTTCAGCCTCTAAAAGCCCCTATGTTCCGGTAGAAAATAATACAAACAAATACTCTGCACCGGATTATGACCGTAAAGCTGGGGAACTCTATCAAAGCTTGATGTCTATCCCTGTTGCTCCTGAGGACAAAAAAACATTATTTCCAGAAAGAAAACCATTAGGAACTCATTCAATATCGAGCCAATCTGTGGCAGAAAATGCGGATGGCTACCAATTTGGCAAAGTATTGACAATTTACGCAAAAAACTTTGCATTAATTGAGTCTTCATTGGGCATAATCCTGTTATCCTTAAATGAAGCGAATTATTTGTTGAAGTTAGCTCAGCTCTCTCCAGCAGAAGAATCTTTAAAGCCTCAGCCGTTGTTAATCCCGTTAAAATTGTCATTAAAAAATGACGAGGTAGAGGTTTTACAACGATATAAGGCACAATTAACATTATTTGGTATCGAAGCCACTATATTTCATGGAAAAGTGACTATTCATACGGTATCGTTACCATTAAGAACACAAAATTTATCTCAACTTTTTTCCGATTTAATTGCGTTTTTGTCGACAAAAGAAAGTGTTACTAATGAAAATATCGCGCAATGGTTAGCAAAAGCGATTTCACAGACAAAAATTGAGGAAAGTTGGAGTTTGGCACAGGCTGTTCAGTTACTCGCAGATGTTGAGCGGATCTGTCCGCAGTGGGTGAAAAATCCACCGCCAACATTATTACAATTAATTAATTTACAATCCGTGGTAGCTACACTAACAAATGAGTGATTTAGTAACTCAAAAAAAACCGGATGCAATATTCCTTATGGGCCCAACGGCCTCGGGTAAAACTGCTTTAGCGATTGAACTGCGCAAGCACTTACCAGTAGAAATAATCAGCGTTGATTCAGCGCTGATTTATCGAGGAATGGATATTGGTACCGCAAAGCCAAATGAAGAAGAACTCAGCCAAGCCCCCCATCGTTTGATTGATATTCTCGATCCGTCACAACCTTATTCAGCGGCTGATTTTCGTCGTGACGCATTAAATGCAATGGATGAAATTACATCTCAAGGTAAAATTCCATTGTTGGTTGGCGGGACTATGCTTTATTTTAAAGCCTTGTTGGAAGGGTTGTCTCCTTTGCCTTCCGCGTCACCAGAAATTCGCGAGACAATTGAGCAAATCGCTCATGAACAAGGTTGGGGTGAAATCCATCGTCGTTTAGCTGAAGTAGACCCTGTTGCAGCAGCGCGAATTCATCCTAATGATCCACAAAGATTATCCCGAGCTTTAGAGGTATATCTCATTTCGGGACAAACTTTGACTGAAATGACTCAAACAGCGGGCACAGAATTGCCTTATAATGTGTTTCAGTTTGCTATTGAGCCACAAGATCGTAAAATTTTACATGAGCGTATCGAGCGACGTTTTCATTTAATGCTAGAGGCAGGATTTGAGAATGAAGTTAGAGCGCTATACCAACGAGGAGATCTCCATGTCGACTTGCCGTCTATCCGTTGTGTAGGGTATCGACAAATGTGGTCATATCTCGATGGTGAAATAGATTATGATGAAATGGTTTATCGAGGGATCTGTGCGACACGTCAATTGGCGAAACGGCAGGTCACTTGGTTGAGAGGCTGGGATAATGTTCACCGGTTAGATAGTGAACAACCTCAGCTGGCGCTTGACACAGTTATACAGGTTGTTAGTGCATAGGGCTATTGTTTGTGTACAATTAAAACGTTAAGCGTAATTTTTGAGTAGTAATTTTTGGAATCGACAGATTCTCATTTAAAAACAACAAAATAAGGAAAACATAGAATGGCTAAGGGGCAATCTTTGCAAGATCCGTTCCTGAACGCATTACGTCGTGAAAGGGTTCCGGTCTCTATTTATCTCGTTAATGGTATTAAATTACAGGGTCAAATCGAATCTTTTGACCAATTTGTTATTTTGCTGAAAAACACAGTTAGCCAGATGGTTTATAAACACGCTATCTCTACTGTTGTTCCGGCACGCCCTGTTTCTCATCATAGCGGTACAGGTACTGCTGGCGCAGGCAATAGCAACTACCATTCAGGTGGTGCTGCTGGGCAAGATGGCGAATCAGCTGAATAAGACTGTACGCTAAAAACAAGGAAAGCATGGGTAGGGAGACTATACCTGTGTTTTTCCTTTGCAATTATTATTGAGCCTAAGAGGTTACACCTTGTTTGATAGGTATGAAGGCGGTGAACTGGCTGTACTTGTTCATGTTTTTTTTGACCAAGAAAAAGACGTTGATAATTTAGCAGAATTTGAGTCCCTAGTGACTTCTGCTGGGGTTAAACCCGTACAAATAGTAACTGGCAGCCGCAAGGCACCTCACCCAAAGTTTTTTGTTGGGGAAGGAAAAGCTGAAGAAATCGCTGAAGCAGTCGAGGCGAGTGGTGCAGATGTGGTGCTATTTAATCATACTCTTAGCCCTGCTCAAGAACGTAATCTTGAAAGGCTTTGCCAATGTAGGGTTATTGACCGTACAGGGGTGATTTTAGATATTTTTGCTCAACGTGCGCGTACGCATGAAGGTAAACTTCAAGTTGAATTAGCTCAACTACGGCATCTATCAACTCGCTTAGTGAGGGGATGGACGCACCTTGAGCGACAAAAAGGCGGGATTGGTTTACGCGGTCCCGGTGAAACTCAGCTTGAAACAGACCGTCGATTACTACGAGATAAAATCAAACAGATATTATCCCGCCTTGGACGAGTCGAAAAACAGCGTGAGCAGGGACGTCAATCAAGAAATAAAGCGGATATTCCGACAGTTTCTTTGGTTGGCTATACCAACGCCGGTAAATCCAGTTTATTTAACAGGATGACGTCGGCAGATGTTTATGCTGCGGATCAACTGTTTGCCACACTGGACCCGACATTACGTCGTATTGATGTTAATGATGTCGGCACTGTAGTTCTGGCAGATACGGTAGGTTTTATTCGCCATCTCCCCCACGACTTGGTTGCAGCATTTAAAGCAACCCTGCAAGAAACTCGTGAAGCAACTTTATTGCTCCATGTGATTGATGCAGCAGATAATCGTTTGGATGAAAATATTCAGGCGGTTGAAAGTGTGTTGGAAGAGATTGAAGCGAATGAAATACCGACACTTTTAGTGATGAACAAAGTTGATATGCTGGAAGATTTTGTCCCGCGTATCGACAGAGATGAGGATAACAAGCCTGCTCGTGTCTGGGTTTCAGCGCAAACAGGTGAAGGTATCCCTTTGTTGCTTCAAGCATTGACGGAACGCCTTTCAGGTGAAATCGCACATTTTGAATTGCGTTTACCACCCAATGAAGGCCGTTTGCGGAGCCGTTTTTATCAACTTCAATCCATAGAACGTGAGTGGCAAGAAGAGGACGGTACCATCGGTCTTGAGGTGCGTATGCCAATGGTGGATTGGCGACGTTTATGTAAGCAAGAGCAACAATTACCTGATTATGTTGTTTAAAGACGATGTTACTTCAGTTTTTATACTGGCGTAATCGCAACATAGTTAGGCAATGGAATTGATATTAAGAGCCAATATGCTCGACTTAATTCACGATCCCAAGTGGTTGACTGAAGAAAGCGAATTTTGCTCTTAGCCCTAAAAATCAATCATAAAGAATGGAGCTAAAACATGGCGTGGAATCAGCCCGGTAATGACGGACAAGACCGCGATCCGTGGGGAAGCGGCAATAAAGGCGGCAACTCTGGCGGGAATAAAGGCAGTCGGAAACCTGGGTCTTATGATCTCGACGATCTCTTTCGTAAAATAGGCAGCAAGCTCGGCGGTGGCGGTAAAAAGGGCGGTGGTGAAGGCGATACTAAACAACCATCTCAATTTAGCGGTCGCCTAGGAATGTTAGCCGTTGCTGCAATCGTTGTTGTATGGGCCGGATCTGGCTTCTATACCATTAAAGAAAGTGACCGTGGCGTAGTGTTACGTTTTGGTGAGTACAATGGTATTGTCGGACCTGGTTTGAACTGGAAGCCAACTTTTATTGATAACGTGGTTCCAGTCAACGTTGAAACAGTTCGCGAACAAGCAACTAATGGCATGATGTTAACGTCAGATGAAAACGTGATCCGCGTTGAAATGAACGTACAATATCGTGTTACAGACCCTGCTCAATATCTATTTAGCGTGACGAATCCGGATAATAGTTTACGTCAAGCTCTGGATAGCGCAGTGCGTGGTGTTATTGGTCAATCAGCCATGGAGCAAGTATTGACTACGAATCGAGCCTTTATCCGTGATGTTACACAGAAAGAGCTAGAAGCGACGATTGCACCATACAAAATGGGTATCACATTACTCGATGTCAACTTCCAAGCGGCTCGTCCGCCTGAAGATGTAAAAGCGGCATTTGATGACGTAATTTCGGCAAGGGAAGAAGAACAGAAAACTATTCGTCAAGCGCATGCTTATCGAAATGAAGTTCTGCCATTGGCGAAAGGTAATGCTCAGAAGATGATCGAAGAAGCTGAGGCTTATAAAGCGAGTGTGGTCTTCAAAGCAGAGGGTGAGGTCGCAAGTTTTGCGAAAATGTTACCTGAATACCGTGCTGCACCAGAGATTACTCGTGAGCGTCTGTACATTGAAACGATGGAGCGCGTGTTAGCAAATACACGTAAAGTTATTGCGAATGATAAGAGCAACAGCATGTTAGTGCTGCCACTTGATCAAATCATGCGTGGAACGAATGGCAACACAGCCACTGCTCCAAAAACAAATCAGTCAGCAAGAATGACGAACCCAACGGAAAGTACATCTTCTACGGGTACAGCACCCGCTCAGCCAGATAATGCTGTGCGCGGTGATGCAGTTAGAGTAGGGAGACAATAATCATGCGTAAGTCTTTAATCTTTATTGTTATTGCTGTTTTGGCAGTTGCCTACGCATCTATCTTTATTGTTCCTCAAACTGATCGCGGTATTGTTTTACGTTTTGGTAAGGTTTTGCGTGATTCTGAAAATAAACCGATCATTTATGAGCCGGGTCTACATTTTAAAGTTCCATTTATTGAAACAGTAAAAATGCTAGATGCACGTATTCAGACATTAGAAATTCAAGCTGACCGTTACCTGACTAGCGAAAACAAAGACTTAATGGTGGATTCATACCTGAAATGGCGTGTTACGGACTTCAGCCGCTACTATGTAGCGACAGGCGGCGGTAACCCATTCCAAGCAGAAACACTATTAAAGCGTAAGTTTAGTGACCGTTTACGTTCTGAGTTTGGTCGTTTAAGCGTGAAAGACATCATTACCGATTCTCGTGGTCGTTTAACGGTAGATGTTCGTGATGCACTGAACAAAGGTACGGCAACCGACGAAGCAACAAAAGATGCAGATGCTGCAATTGCAGATGCTGCGGCTCGGGTTGAGCAAGAAACAAACTTGAAGCCACTGGTTGTCAATGCGAACAGTATGGCGGCATTAGGTATCGAAGTGGTCGACGTACGTATTAAACGTATTGAATTACCAAACGAAGTTTCTGAGGCAATTTATGCGCGTATGCGTGCAGAGCGTGAAGCAGTTGCTCGTCAGCATCGTTCTCAAGGCCAAGAAGAAGCAACGAAAATTCGTGCGGTTGCAGATAAAACAGTAACGGAAACTTTAGCAGAATCTGAGCGTACTGCGCTGACTCTGCGAGGTGAAGGCGATGCAATGGCAACTAAATTGTTTGCTGATGCATTTAACCAAGATCCTGAGTTCTATGCCTTTATCCGTAGCTTACGTGCTTATGAGCAGAGCTTCAAAAGTGGTGACGACGTAATGGTACTTAGCCCAGACACTGACTTCTTCCGCTTTATGAAGGCACCAACTAAGTTGCGTGCACCAGATTAATCAACAGCCAACTTAAGTTACGTGCAACGAGCTTAAATTACTGTTAATCTAATAAAGAAAAGCCCGCTTCGGTGGGCTTTTTTTCGCCTGTCGTTTCAAGTGTCGGATTTTTCAGGGAAAATTGCAGCTGCTCAGGTTGATGAAATTCATTTTGAGTTTACGACAGAAATAAAACTACCATTTTACTTGCTTTCTAGAAAAAAATTTTTGCAATGCCAAAATATCACTGGAACAGTTCATTTTTGATGGTAGAATTCATTTTTAAGCAACCGAGTGTATTTCGAAATGGGTAAGAACGTTGTCGTACTGGGCACCCAATGGGGTGACGAAGGGAAGGGCAAGATCGTTGACTTGCTGACAGAACGAGCTAAATATGTAGTTCGTTATCAGGGCGGCCATAATGCTGGCCATACTCTTGTTGTAAACGGTGAAAAAACCGTTCTCCACTTAATTCCATCCGGTATTCTTCGTGAAAATGTCATCAGCATTATCGCTAATGGTGTAGTTCTTGCGCCTGATGCTTTAATGAAAGAGATGAAAGAATTGGAAGACCGTGGTGTTCCTGTTCGTGAACGCTTACGTATTTCTGAAGCATGCCCACTGATCCTGCCTTATCACATCGCATTAGATAATGCGCGTGAGAAAGCGCGTGGTGCGAAAGCTATCGGAACAACCGGTCGTGGTATTGGTCCTGCTTATGAAGATAAAGTTGCTCGTCGCGGTCTGCGTGTTGGTGACTTATTCGATAAAGCGACTTTTGCTGAAAAATTAAAAGAAATCATCGAATACCATAACTTCCAACTGGTTAACTATTACAAAGAACCTGCGGTTGATTACCAAAAAACCTTAGATTACGTGATGTCAGTTGCAGACCTTCTGACTAGCATGGTAATTGATGTTTCTGATTTGCTCTATAAAGCGCATCAGAAGAATGAATTAGTCATGTTTGAAGGTGCACAAGGCACATTATTAGATATCGACCACGGTACCTATCCGTATGTGACGTCTTCAAATACCACTGCGGGTGGCGTGGCAACAGGTTCTGGCTTAGGTCCTCGCTATGTAAATTACGTTCTGGGCATTATCAAAGCGTATTCTACACGTGTTGGCGCGGGTCCATTCCCAACTGAACTGTTTGACGAAATCGGCGAATTCCTGCGTGAGAAAGGTCAAGAGTTTGGCGCAACCACCGGTCGTAAACGTCGTACTGGCTGGTTAGATATTGTTGCGATTAATCGTGCAGTACAAATCAACTCCTTGTCAGGTTTTTGCTTAACTAAACTGGATGTTTTAGATGGTTTAGAAGAAGTTAAAATCTGTGTAGGTTACCGTCGCCCAGATGGCAAAGTATTAGAAACTACGCCATTAGCTGCTGATGAGTGGGTTGGTTTAGAGCCTGTTTACGAAAGCATGCCTGGTTGGAGTGAAACAACTTTCGGCGTTAAAGAAAGAGCACTGTTACCGCAAGCGGCTTTAGATTATATCCAACGTATCGAAGAGCTGACAGGTATTCCAGTTGATATTATTTCAACCGGTCCAGACCGTTCAGAAACCATGATCCTGCGTGATCCGTTTGACGTTGAGTAATCGCATTGACAGCGCTCATTAGGGCGCTGTTTTTTTATCACCCCTTTTTTCCTTCCATTGAATTCGTTTTTGATAAAAAGTCAAAACTTCCACATAATATCTTTAGTACACTGAACATTCCGTGCCATAGGATACATCTTTATAGGTAGGTATAGGCTAGACTGCAACTAAGGTTATATACTGTGAAAGTTATTCAAAATAATAGCTTTGTTGTTAGATACTCAAAACAAGAAAGATAACTAAGATGGTTAATAGGCATTTAACAACATACTGTAACGCCAAAAATATTTGAGGTGACTGTGCAGCTGACAAGTTTTACTGATTATGGGTTACGCGCCCTAATTTATCTCGCAGCCCTTGAAAAAGGGAAAATGACGAGTATCACAGAAGTTACTGACGTGTATGGTGTTTCTCGTAATCACATGGTTAAGATAATTAATCAGCTTAGTCACCTTGGCTATATTAAAGCCGTTCGCGGCAAAAATGGCGGCATATCGCTAGGTCAACCAGCAGAATCAATTCGGATAGGGGATGTCGTGAGAGCGTTAGAACCCTTGACCCTTGTTAATTGTAGTGGTGAATTTTGTCATATTACACCCGCTTGCCGCCTGAAAGGTGCGCTGAATAAAGCAATACAGCAGTTTTTACAAGAACTTGATCAATATACGCTGGCGGACATGGTAAAAGATAATAGCCCGCTGTATCAATTACTGCTCGATTAATGTCTCAGTAATTTATCACTCTGACGACAATGGAGGTAACAATGTCAAACGATCCTTTTCAGGAAAGAGAAGCAGAAAAATACGAGTCGCCAATCCCTAGTAGAGAATTTATTTTAGATCTCTTATCTAAACGCAGCGCTCCTGCTAATCGTGAAGAAATTGCTCAGTTATTAAATCTCTCTACTGAAGATGAATTAGAAGCATTGCGCCGTCGCTTACGTGCGATGGAACGTGATGGTCAATTAGTATTCACTCGCCGCAAATGTTATGCATTACCAGAGCGCCTTGATCTCCTCAAGGGTAAAGTAATCGGCCACCGTGATGGTTATGGTTTCTTACGCGTTGAAGGTAAAAAAGAAGATTATTACTTATCTCAAGATGAGATGAAGCGTGCTTTACACGGCGATATTATTCTCGCTCAGCCATACGGACAAGACCGCAAAGGCCGCACTGAAGTGCGTGTTGTTCGTGTATTAGAGCCTCGTAATAACCAAATTGTTGGTCGCTATTTTATCGAAGCCGGTATGGGATTTGTTGTCCCTGACGATAGTCGCCTGAGCTTTGATATTTTGATACCAAAAGACCAAACGTGTGGTGCCCGTATGGGTAACGTGGTGGTGGTTGAATTAGTGACTAGACCACAGCGTCGATCTCAAGCAGTCGGTAACGTTATTGAAGTGTTGGGCGAAACTATGGGCACGGGCATGGCGGTTGAAATCGCGCTACGCACCCATGAAATTCCTCACTCTTGGCCGCCACAAGTGACAAAGCAAGTTGCAGATTTAAGCGAACAAGTTCCAGAGTCAGCGAAAAAAGGACGAGTAGATTTACGTGACTTACCTTTAGTGACTATCGATGGCGAAGATGCTCGTGACTTTGATGATGCAGTATACTGCTCACCTAAAAAAGGTGGCGGTTGGCGTTTATGGGTTGCGATTGCGGACGTCAGCTACTATGTTCGTCCACAAACTGCGTTGGATACTGAAGCGCGTAGCCGTGGTAACTCCGTATACTTCCCATCCCAAGTGGTACCGATGCTACCGGAAGTGCTGTCTAACGGATTGTGTTCATTGAACCCAGGTGTTGACCGTCTGTGTATGGTTTGTGAAATGACGGTATCTGCAACAGGTAAGCTTTCATCGTATAAATTCTACGAAGCGGTGATGAGCTCCCATGCACGTCTGACTTACACCAAAGTGTGGAAAATCATCCAAGGTGATGAAGAGCTACGTGAACATTATAAAGAGCTTGTTCCGCACATCGAGCACTTGCACCAATTATACAAAGCATTAGATTCAGCCCGTATTGAACGCGGCGCGATTTCCTTTGAATCGGAAGAAGCTAAGTTTATTTTTAATGCGGAGCGTCGAATTGAACGTATTGAGCCCGTTGAGCGTAATGATGCACATAAATTGATTGAAGAGTGCATGATTTTAGCTAATATTGCGGCGGCTCGATTTGTGGAAAAAAATGAAGAGCCTGCGTTATATCGTGTGCATGATCGCCCTAAAGAAGAGAGCGTGATGAATTTGCGCTCGGTATTCAGCGAGTTAGGTTTAACTCTGCCGGGTGGTATGAAACCAGAGCCGAAAGATTATGCGCAAGTAATGAACGAAGTTGCTGAACGCCCAGATCATGAGTTACTCCAAACCATGATTTTACGTTCAATGAAGCAGGCAATTTACGATCCTGAAAACCGAGGTCACTTTGGTTTAGGACTGAAATCCTATGCACACTTTACGTCGCCAATTCGTCGTTACCCAGACTTATCCTTGCACCGCGGTATTAAGTACTTGTTAGCCAAAGAACATGGTCATGGGGATAAACGCTGGACGGAAACGGGTGGTTGGCATTCCGACATAGAGAGCATGCTTCAGTTAGGTGAACATTGTTCATTGACAGAGCGCCGTGCAGATGAAGCTACCCGTGACGTAGCAGATTGGTTAAAATGCGACTTTATGCAAGACCAAGTGGGGCAAGTGTTCACAGGCTTGATTACCAGCGTCACTGGATTTGGTTTCTTTGTCCGTCTGAATGATCTATTTATTGATGGTTTAGTGCATATCTCCACCCTTGATAATGACTATTATCGCTATGATGCTGTAGGCCAGCGCTTGATTGGTGAGTCATCTAGCACCACGTATCGCCTTGGTGACGAAGTGGAAATCCGTGTGGAAGCTGTACATATGGATGAACGCACCATTGATTTCGCGTTAATTTCGACAACACGTAAAGCGAAAAATCCGGGTAAAACTTCTCGCGACAAGATGAAGTCAGAAGTTAAAAATGCAACACGTCCAGCCCGTCGAAAAGGGGATGTGCGCAAAGAGAAAAACTTTGAGCCTGATTCTGCGTTCCGTCGTTCAGAGAAAAAAGGCAAAAAAGAGGCCCAATCTGATGCTAAGCCTGATGCAAAAGGGAAGAGCAAAAGTAAAAAGCCTTCAGACAAGACTCGAAAAATCAGTGCCAAATTAAAGGCAAAACGTGTTGCCAAAAAATCCCAAAATCAAGAGGGATAACCACGTTTTAATGAAATAAGGTGGTGAGTTATCACCACCTCTACACTCCAACATAAAAGATATTTATGAGCGAAATTATTTACGGCATTCACGCAGTGAAAGCCCTGCTTGAGAATTCACCTCAACGAATTAAAGAAGTTTACATTTTAAAAGGTCGTGAAGATCGTCGCCTAATGCCAATCGTTCATGAAATTGAAGCGCAGGGTATTGTGGTACAAGTGGCGAATCGCCAGTGGATGGATGCACAGACTGAAGGTGCAGTACACCAAGGTATTATTGCGAACGTCTTACCGGGCAAGCAATACCAAGAAGGTGACTTACCTGATTTATTGGAAAGTACCGAATCTCCGTTCTTACTCGTTTTGGATGGCGTCACCGACCCTCACAACTTAGGGGCATGTTTACGTAGCGCAGATGCTGCTGGCGTGCATGCGGTGATTGTACCGAAAGATAAATCTGCACAGTTAAATGCAACAGTGAAGAAAGTTGCTTGCGGGGCAGCGGAAAATATTCCTTTAATTCGCGTGACTAACTTGGCAAGAACATTACGCTTGCTGCAAGAATACAATGTGTGGATCGTGGGAACAGCAGGCGAAGCAGATCATACTCTGTATCAAAGCAAACTTTCCGGATCTATTGCGTTAGTGATGGGCGCTGAAGGGGAAGGTATGCGCCGTTTGACTCGTGAACACTGCGATGAACTGATCAGCATTCCAATGGCTGGCTCAGTTTCCTCCTTGAATGTCTCTGTTGCGACAGGTGTTTGCCTGTTCGAAGCCGTGCGCCAGCGTACCGCAAAATAAGCCCCAAAATAATTTTTGCTTAATTTGTCCCCATCCCTTGAGTTTTTTCTCTGGGATGGGTATAGTTACGCGTCAATTTTTTAGCCGCACTCAATAAGTTCCTTGCCTCCGCGGGCCGCGGTTAACCCAGACAGGAGGCTAATAATCCGTAAGGAGCAACTACTAATGCGTCATTACGAAATCGTTTTTATGGTCCATCCTGACCAAAGCGAACAGGTTCCGGGCATGATCGAGCGTTACAGTGCAGTTATCACTAATGCACAAGGTCAGATCCACCGTCTGGAAGACTGGGGCCGTCGTCAACTGGCTTACCCAATCAACAAACTGCACAAAGCTCACTATGTTCTGTTGAACGTAGAAGCTCCACAGGAAGCGATTGATGAGCTGGAAACTAACTTCCGCTTCAACGATGCCGTTATCCGCAGCATGGTTATGCGCTTAAAACACGCAGTAACAGAAGCTTCTCCAATGGTTAAAGCTAAAGACGAACGTCGCGGCCGTGACCTTTCTGATGATTATCAGGATGAAGAAGTAGAAGAAGCTGGGGATTCTGAAGAGTAATTACTCAGGTGACCGCTAATCGTTTGGTGCTGACAGGCACAGTCTGTAAAGCATTGACTCGAAAAGTGAGTCCGTCCGGCATTCCTCATTGCCAGTTTGTTTTGGAACATCGTTCCCAGCAACAGGAAGCAGGATTGTCAAGGCAAGCATGGTGCAGAATGCCCGTAATTGCTAGTGGACAAGCCTTAGAAACCCATACTCACAGTATAACGGTCGGCAGTCTGATTACTGTTACAGGCTTCATCAGTACCCATCAAGGGCGCAATGGAGTCAGTAAATTAGTCTTACATGCCGAGCAGATTGATTTGATAGATTCTGGAGACTAGCCATATGGCACGTTATTTCCGTCGTCGCAAGTTCTGCCGTTTCACAGCGGAAGGCGTTCAAGAGATCGACTATAAAGATATCGCAACGCTGAAAAACTATATCACTGAAAGTGGTAAAATTGTACCAAGCCGTATCACCGGTACTCGTGCAAAATATCAACGCCAGCTCGCTCGTGCTATCAAGCGCGCTCGCTACCTGTCTCTGTTACCATACACTGATCGTCATCAGTAATTGGTACAGTCCATTAACGACTAATAGAGGATAAGGTAATGCAAGTTATTCTGCTTGATAAAGTAGCTAACCTAGGTAGCCTGGGTGATCAGGTTAACGTTAAATCGGGCTACGCTCGTAACTTCTTAGTTCCACAGGGTAAAGCTGTTCCTGCAACTAAGAAAAACATCGAATTCTTTGAAGCTCGCCGCGCTGAATTGGAAGCTAAATTAGCTGACGTTCTGGCAGCAGCACAGGCTCGTGCAGCAGCTGTTACTGCTCTGGGTTCTGTTACTCTGGCTTCTAAAGCTGGTGACGAAGGTAAACTGTTCGGTTCAATCGGTACTCGTGACATCGCTGATGCAATTACTGCAGCTGGCGTTAAAGTTGCGAAAAGCGAAGTTCGCCTGCCAAATGGCGTTCTGCGTACTACTGGTGATCACGAAGTTCACTTCCAGTTACACAGTGATGTTTTCGCAGAGCTGAACGTTATCATCGTTGCTGAGTAATCAATAATGATGGTAGTTGCCACTGTTAATTCGGTGGCACAATAAAAAAACACCGACATGTTCGGTGTTTTTTTATATCTAACAATGTCCGAACTTAATGATTAGCCTGACATTGATAATCCAATAATTCCCCCGCACTGCCTAAATTGAATTGCCAGATATTGATCCGATTGGCGAGCAGAACCATGGAGCCATCCTGTAACTTGGCAACTGCGAGTCCATAATTTCCCATTTCATCGTCATGTTCTTTGACATACAAATTCAATTGCTTAAATGGATTTTCTTGTTGGAGATTTGATGTCCCCAATTTTTTAACCCAATATTCGTGCCCTTCCAACGGAGTAGGGAAAGCCGACCACTCTGAAGTAATAGCATTCATATGCTGATTGAGCTGTTGAATTACCTGTGGCTTCAAACACGAAATATGGATATGCAGCTGATCTTGAGAACGACCATATTGAGAATTGATTGCGAGTGCTAATTTATCATCACTTATTGGGGATTGACCCGTTGGGCTGACACTTTCTCTTTCATTCCATGCCAGTGCGAAATAGTCTGGGCTAGTTTCAGTGAGTAACAGTGGTGATTCAATGCCAGAAACTTTATCTGTGGGGATCACTAAATTATGTACTGGACCTTGTTTATCTTTAAAAAGTACATAGCGATTTTCTAAGTCGACTTTGGTGCAGGATGGATTTTGTTGTTCAGTTCCTTTTAGTGGAACACACTGCTGGCTAACAATATTCCAAAGTGTATCTGAATGGTATTTTATCCAAGATATATAGCCAATTGCGCCGAGTATGATGAGTAATAGACCGATTAAAATCAGTTTTACTATTTTGTTTTTGCAGGTTTTTTTATTGTTTTCCATAAGCTCTATGATTTCTCTTTATAGTGAATAACAGAATAATTATAGAGTTTTATTGTTTATTGCGAGGTATTAAATAGCGATTCGGACAAACTTTTGTCTGGAGATTAACGTTAAGGTGGTAGATGACCGCTCATAAACCACCTTAAATAGATAAAACTATGGGGTTCGATAGTAGGTTCCGTCACTTAATCGCGCAAAACTGTAGGTTTTACCGTTTTGTGTGGTGATTTCTAAGAGTTGTACTTCACCTTTTCCATTGGCTTTTAATCGAAGTTTTTGTCCTTGCTGCAAATTACTGAGTGGTTTTTCAGTACCTTCAACTCGCGCCATGATAAAAGCATCATTGGCTTGCAAATTATTATCACGAAATAGCTGTGCCAGCGTTTTACCTTTTTGTATCTGATAATTTTGCCATTCATTGGCTGATGGGCGAGCAGGTTTAGGTTCCGTTGGCTGTGCAGTTGGTGGTGGCGTCACTGAAGGTTGAACAACCGGCTGAGTTGGCTCTGCGGGTTGTTGAATAATATCTGGCACCACGGGCTGTGTTGGTGGCTGACCTTCAGGGATAGCTGGGATGGGTTGCTCCGGAGGCGTGATGATCGGCTCTGGAATGACTTGAGGTTCCATAGGCGGTGGAATAACAATTGGCTTGCTTTGCCCATTATTATTCGCAGGAGGTTTATCGCCTTCAGGCCAAAAGGCTGCGGCAATAATGATGAGCGCTAAAATAGCAATCCCATAGCGATGAAATGCGGATAGTCTAAACATTACTCCTCCTTGATGAGGAACGATTAAATGTACAGTCTTTGTACGCATACTAGCATTATTTATCACAATATTAATAAGCAGATAGCGATTTTCGGAGAACACTGAACAATTTAAGCGGTTTTATCTCAATGTTCTATGGTTTAGGTTTACCCATCTAAAAGGGGCTGCTATCCTTATTTTTTCTCAAAAATGATATGGGTATCCTCATGGCAAACCAAAACTTTGATTCAGTAGAAGCTCAAGCGAGCTATGGCATTGGTCTACAAATTGGGCAGCAGTTATTAGAATCAGGACTGGAAGGTTTAGTACCAGAAGCGATCTTAGCAGGTCTGACTGATTCTTTAGAAGGCAATATGCCATCTGTACCTGTTGAAGCGCTGCATAAAGCACTGCGTGAAATGCATGAGCGTGCAGACGTTGTACGCCAAGAAAACCAAAAAGTAATGGCTGCTGAAGGTCAAAAGTTCTTAGATGAAAACCAAAAGAAAGACGGTGTTTCTACCACTGAATCTGGTTTGCAATTCTCTGTAATTAACCAAGGTGAAGGCGCGATCCCAACTCGTTCTGATCGTGTTCGCGTTCATTATACTGGCCGCCTAATCGACGGTACTGTATTTGATAGCTCAGTACAGCGTGGACAACCCGCTGAGTTCCCTGTAAGTGGTGTGATCCCAGGTTGGATCGAAGCATTAACTCTGATGCCAGTTGGCTCTAAATGGGAATTATATATTCCTCATGAGCTAGCTTATGGTGAGCGCGGTGCAGGAGCATCAATTCCACCATTCAGCACCTTAGTTTTTGAAGTTGAGTTACTGGAAATTTTATAATTTCTCACTCGCTTGATCGCTGATTGACATGCCTCATTGGGAAAACGCCTAATGAGGCATTTTTTATGGCGTAAATATTCCGCCCTTGTTACTCTGGGTTAACTTGATAAAAAAGGGAAATGAGATGCTACAGAAGGTATGTAAGTTAGCCCGAGAAGCGGGCGACGCAATTATGGCTATCTACAATGGGCACGCACCATTACAGGTTGAACATAAATCGGATGATTCCCCCGTCACTGCAGCAGACATTGCAGCCCATAAGATCATCACAGCAGGTTTAAATCTTATCTCCCCTGATATCCCTCAACTTTCAGAAGAAGACCCGCCAGAATGGACGACAAGACAAAATTGGCAGCGTTATTGGTTGATTGACCCACTGGATGGCACCAAAGAATTTATTAATCGTAATGGGGATTTTACGGTCAATATTGCGTTGATCGAAAATGGTGTTCCGGTGATGGGCGTGGTTTATGCTCCCGCCAAGGGGCTTCTGTATTACGCACAAGGGGATCAAGCGTGGAAAGAAGAGAATGGACATCATCATGCTATTCATGTGAAATCAAAAAATCCACCGGTGGTCGTGATCAGCCGTTCACACCAAGATCCTGAACTGATGGCGTATTTATCGCAGATTAAACAACATAAAACTGCAGAAATTGGCTCATCGCTAAAATTCTGTTTAGTGGCTGAAGGAATGGCGCAGCTTTACCCTCGGTTTGGGCCAACTAACATTTGGGATACGGCGGCTGGGCATGCGGTAGCATTAGGCGCAGGAGCTAAAGTCGTAGATTGGAACGGAAAAACGTTGGATTACACTCCCCGTGAATCCTTCTTGAATCCCGGTTTTGTGTGCTCATTATGTGAAAATGTCGGGTAAATAAGATTACCCGACAAACAAATAGCTGATTAATTATCCAGCTGTAACACTTTTGCTGTTGCGGTACGAATATCTAAACAGGCTTTTGCGTCTTGTTTTAAATCGATTCCATAGGTTGGAATGATCTCTTTCAAGCGGGCTTTCCAACCATCAGATTCGAGTTGATCATCGAAGCAGGTTTTCAAGATATTCAACGCGATAAAGGCAGCTGTTGATGCACCAGGAGATGCGCCCATCAAGACAGTAAAGGATTTATCTGCACTGGTGATTAGCTCAGTACCAAATTCCAGAACGCCTTTCTTCACAGGGTCAGGTTTGATGATTTGTACTCGTTGACCTGCGACCACTTCTTTCCAATCTTCACGCTGGGCATCTGGGTAGAATTTTTGCAGCATAGAGAATTGATGAGCAGAAGTTTGCAGCACTTGCCCAACTAAATATTCCGCCAGAGACCAGTCATCTTTAGCGATTTCTAACATCGGCTCAATATTGTTCAGTCTGATGGAGTCAAACAGATCCAGATAAGAACCGTGTTTTAGAAACTTACTGGAAAAACCGGCATATGGGCCAAACAATAAGGAACGTTTTCCACCAATAATGCGGGTATCTAAGTGAGGGACAGACATGGGTGGAGAACCTTTATCTGCTTTGCCGTACACTTTTGCATGATGGCGTGCAGCAATTTGTTCATCATCGCAGCGCAACCAAATTCCACTGACTGGGAATCCACCGTAGCCTTTACCTTCAGGAATTTCGGATTTTTGCAGTAATTCAATCGCTCGACCACCAGCCCCGACAAACACAAATTTTGCGGATGTGATGGTTTTTTCGTGAGTCACGAGATTTTTAATTTCGATATTCCAACGCCCATCAGGAGTCTGCGTCACATCAATAACTTCATGTTTATAGTGAATTGAGAACCCACTTTGCTCACTGAGTTGCGCCATTAACAAGTGAGTTAATGCACCATAATCCACATCAGCACCTGTAACAACACGGGTTACTGCGATTTTTTCATCAGGATCACGACCTTCAACAACTAATGGTGCCCATTCATCAATCTGCTTCAGATCATCACTGTATTCCATATTGTGGTAGCAGTGATGGGCTGACATTTGACGGAAACGTTGCTGCAAAAATTTAATATTATCGGCACCAGAAACAAAACTCATGTGCGGGCAAGGGTGGATAAAATCCCGTGGATTTTTAATTTTTCCCTTAGTGACTAAGTATGACCATAATTGGCGAGATAGGTCGAACTCGGTATTAACTTCCAGCGCTTTACTAATATCTACCGTGCCATCTGGGTTTGGTGGGGTATAGTTCATTTCGCAGTTGGCAGCATGCCCTGTTCCTGCGTTATTCCACGGATGAGAGCTTTCTTGTGCGCAATCGTTAAGTCTTTCAAATACAGCAATATTTAAATTAGGTTCAAGTTCTTTTAGAAAGGTACCGAGTGTTGCACTCATGATCCCTGCCCCAATTAGGGCAACATCAATATTTTCTGCAATGGGTTTAGTCATGGA
Organism: Providencia rustigianii DSM 4541; assembly: GCF_000156395.1. Classification (GTDB taxonomy): domain Bacteria; phylum Pseudomonadota; class Gammaproteobacteria; order Enterobacterales; family Enterobacteriaceae; genus Providencia; species Providencia rustigianii. The sequence continues at coordinate 920,826 of NZ_GG703818.1, read as the reverse complement.
AAATACCTATTTTTTAGTCGGAGTGAAGCACAAGTCTGTGCCTTCTTGATACACCACATATGCACGGCGCCATGGATCATCACCAATCAATCGCCATTTATGTCCTGTGCCCGTGTTATCTTGTGCAAGTAAAATGTCGCCTGGATTAATAATAAATTTAGAACCGTCTTTGGTTTCAAATTCTAAAGTGCCGCTGAGGGTGATGACATAGCGAGGAACGGGATCTTTATGCCAATCCCAAGATCCACCCGAAACTGTTTCACGAAAGGTAAGTTCTTTAACACCAATGATAGGGCTTTGATCATCACCGCGAGCAACGCTATTGAGCTCGACGGTACCTTCTTCAAACAGAGAATTACCGTCTTCACCTGTCCACATACGAATACAACGTATCATCTTATTAACTCCTCAATTAAGAATAATATGGCTTAATCATTAAGATAATTTTCAATGCTTCGATTTCTGAAATACATAATTGAAATTATTAAAATCAGAGATAGAAAGATGCCTTTAAATCTAAAGTTTTTTATTCGGTAGGTCAAAATTATTATTTAAATTCGTCGCCAACAATTATTTATAAATAATTTATTTTGATAAATTATTCTTTACCGATGGCTTTATTTTGATGATGGATTACGCTTCATTCGCGTTGTAAATCAGTATATTGATAGATAGTACTTTATTTTTAGTTTAATCTTTATTTCATACTTTTGTTTATCTAGTTATGATGCTCGTTAATTGATAATGTAATAAATTGTAATTTGATAAAAATAAATTTTATAGGATATGAATAACAGTCCGAAAATTTCTTTTTATGATGATTTAATGTGGGCGAAATAAGATAATTTCACCCACTAAATGCAATTAGGGATTTATGTTTAAAATTCCACTAATAGCGAGATGTTGGATGAGCATAATGGTTTTTCCATCCACAATATCTCCGCTTTTTATGGCGTTGAAAGCATCAGGAAACGACCATTCCATGACTTCGATATCTTCACCTTCATCAGCGAGTCCACCACCTTCACTGTGACGGTCTTTATCACTGTATTCGGCGATATAAAAATGGAGTTTTTCAGTCACCGAACCGGGGCTCATAAACGCTTCGAATACCTTTTCAATATTATTAATTTGGTATCCAGTTTCCTCTTCGGCTTCAGCAATAATTCTGGCTTCGGGTGATGCTCCTTCCAATAAACCTGCAGCGGCTTCAACCAACAATTGTTGGTACCCAGCGACATACATTGGCATTCTAAATTGGCGAATAAGAATAATGCTATTTTTCACTTTGTTATATAACAAGATAACGGCACCATCGCCTCGGTCGTAAACCTCTCGAGATTGTTGCTGCCAGCTACCATCATGCCTTTGTAGCTCATAGGTATATTTTTTGAGAATGTACCAATTATCGGAAAGTAATTTCTCACTGATATTTCGAACTTGGGGCTGTTTCATGAATAAGTGTTATAGAAAGAGGAAAGGTGAAGCTAATTTAACACTATAAATGGAAAGGGAAAATAGTCAGAAAATGCGCAAAAAATAATAAAAGCCAGCAGGCTTTGAATTCTGCTGGCTTTTTGAGGTGACGATGATTATTTAATAATATTGATTTGTTTTACTTCAACTTTTTTAGAGTTCCAGTCTTTATCAATTTCACCACGAATTTCGACTTTATCTTTTGGCGTTACGTTCAAACCATTCCAACGTTTGTCACTGATTTCAATGGTCATAGTGCCAGTGCCATCGGTAAATTCATAATGCTTACGGTCTAATTGCTTAACAATATTACCGCGTAAGATTACCCAGCTGTCATCAGCCATATCAAGGGCTTTTGCGACGGTTGTTTCACTGACATTTGGACCTGAAAAACCACCCGCTTGAGTTTGTGTGGTTTGCGCTGTGTTATTTTTAATGTCACTTGGGCCTGAGAAACCACCAGTAGCAGCAAAAACAGGGGCGGTAGCGAGGGCAGCAACTAAAGTAATCAAAGGTAGCTTTTTCATATTTTATTTCTCCGTTAGGAACCTGATATTTGGTTTACGGGATGTATTTAACCAAGAAAATCTTAACAGAATCTTAAGAACTCAAATAAAAAATATATATTTTGTATTTACACGATCGTAGCTGGTCATGGCTCATTTTATAGGATAAATATAACAATATTCGAGGTGGAGGTAACAATGCGCATTCTTTTAGTGGAAGATGACCGATTAATTGGTGATGGTTTAAAGGTGGGATTAACACAACTTGGTTTCACGATGGATTGGTTTATGGATGGCAAGCAAGGGCAGCAAGCCTTATTTGATGCGCCTTATGATGCCGTTATTCTCGACCTTTCTCTCCCGAATATCGATGGAATGGATATTTTAAAATATTGGCGTAAAGAAGGTCGTGATGAGCCAGTATTGATTTTAACTGCTCGAGATGCACTGGATCAGCGAGTTCAAGGATTACAGCAAGGTGCGGATGATTATCTGTGTAAACCCTTTGCCTTAATGGAAGTTGCTGCTCGTTTGCAGGCGCTCATTCGTCGGCGCAGTGGGCAGTTATCTCCAACCTTAATTCATGGGGATGTGGAAATGGATCCACAGGCAATGACAGTGACTTGTCAAGGAAAGCCGGTACAACTCAAAGGGAAAGAGCTAGCTTTATTGTCACTGTTTTTACACAACCCTAAAAAGGTTTTATCCCGTAGTTTAATTGAAGAAAAGCTTTATAACTGGGATGAGGAAGTATCGAGTAACTCGGTTGAAGTTCATATCCATCATCTTAGACGTAAATTGGGCGCTAAATTTATTCAAACTGTTCATGGTGTTGGCTATAGGTTAGGGGATGCGTGATGAAAACATTTAGCTTGAGATTAAAACTCACGTTGATGTTGCTTCTTTTATCGTTAATGACATGGGGAATTGCCAGTTCCCTTGCGTGGTATCAAACCTATAAAACAATTAATGAATTGTTTGATACTCAGCAAATGGTGTTTGCAAAGCGTTTATCAGTTTTGCATTCAGATTTGGACTCCCCAGAAACTTCATTGAGTAAAACTAAAAAATTGCTACGCAAAAATCGCGGTAGCCAAGATGATGATGCATTAGCATTTGCGATTTTTAATCCTAGCGGAGAAATGCTGCTCAATGATGGGGACAATGGGCGAAAAATTGCTTTCCAATTTGAGCGAGAAGGTTTTGCTGAAGGCAATCTCAAGGGAAGTAATGACCGTTGGCGCTTTGTCTGGTTAAAGTCCGTTGATGGACAGCATATTATTGCAGTGGGACAAGAGTGGGAATATCGACAAGATATGGCAACCAGCATTATGGTGGCGCAGTTCGTACCTTGGATGATTGCTTTACCGATTATGTTGATTGTTTTTTTATGGCTATTAACCCGCGCATTGAAACCATTAAAAGATGTTGCCCGACAATTACGCTTACGTAAGCCGAATGAATTAGGTGCGGTGATGGTACCCGCTATACCCAATGAAGCGAAACCGATCCTTGACTCCTTAAATGGTTTATTCGAAAAAATAAACCAGATGTTTTTACGTGAGAGGCAATTTACATCCGATGCGGCACATGAATTACGTAGCCCTTTAGCGGCATTGAAAGTTCAAGCTGAAGTGGTACAAATCGCGGGTAATGATCCTGCCATTCGAGAGCATGCTGTGGCGAATCTTTCAGAAGGGATTGATCGTGCAACACGGCTGGTAGATCAATTACTCACACTGTCACGCTTAGAATCGTCCAATCAGTTAGAGGATCTCAGTGATGTTTCTTGGGGAGAGCTAATTGAAATTGCTGTGAGGGATATCGCTTCAGAGGCGCAAGCCAATCAGGTCACCATTGATATTACAATTACTGATGAGCCCCCCGTATTTAAAGGGCAGCAATTACTGTTATGCGTGCTTTTGAGGAATTTACTCCATAATGCGATTCGATATGGTAAACAACCCGGTCGAATTGAACTCAACTTACATCGCGATTATTTAGAAGTGAAGGATGATGGTTTTGGCGTGACTCCCGAGGTGTTAAGTCGTTTAGGGGAGCGCTTCTATCGCCCTCCAGGGCAAGAAAAAACAGGCAGCGGTTTAGGGTTATCGATCGCGAAACGAATTGCTCAATTGCATCATTTATCGTTGGCTTTTGAAAATGTTCAAGAGGGTGGCTTTAGGGTGTTAATTAGTTGGAGTGCATAAAAAAACCTGATTTATGCAAAATCTTGATTAAGGCGCTGGCAGCATAATTAGCTTAAATGTAATCGTAATAGGATATTATTTCTCTAAAGCATTCTCGATACTTACCGGTATATCTTAAGAAGCTTCTGTGCACCGACTCATTTTGTGCACAGAAGCATTTCAATATTAACGGAATGACTTCCCTCAAGCTTACCTATTGTTTTTCTAATTCAGCTACTAATACACTAATCGCTTTATTAATTTCTTGAGGTGTTAGAGCACCATCCTTATAAAACAGTACATTACCCTGTTTATTTAAAATAATAATTGCTGAGCTTTCTGGCGCTAAACCCCATGCATTTTTTACTAAGCCATCGGCATCGACAATAAACTGTGAGTATGGGAACTCTTTTTTACTGTCTTCAACGCTATTTTTGACAAATACACCGGTACCGAAAATGGCGTCGTCTGTGTTGATGATGCTGGTGGTTTGATATCTATCGTGGGGAAGTTTTGCTTGCTTAATGGCTTCAATGAGCGGGGCATTCAGCTCCTTAGCGGAAGAACGACCTGCAATATGTTGAATAGTACGAACTTTGCCTATCAACTGTTGGCTACGCCACGGTTGGTAGGCAAATTTTCCTGCATTATTGATAACTAATTCCCCTTTATCTGAGACAGAAACGGCGGGGACGGGTTGATTTAATTGAATATTAATTGCAAGTGCGGTTGAAGATAACCCAAGTAAACAGGCTAATAGAATAAATTTTCTTATCATAGGGATGCCTTTAGAGGTCGTTTTGTCATTATTGGTGTATGAGTGTTTTTTGCACGGATAGTTATAGCATAGCTCATCGGATGAGTTGCAAGCTAAAAATTAACATTTCTGTAAAATTCAGCATAAATATAATGTCTATTAATGATTATGCAGCGAGTTTACAGTGTCATCTTATGTCAGTCTTTTGAATAAATTTGCAATGTTAGAACCAAAACGAAATTTTCTAGTCTATGATTACTGAGCGATATGTCGCACTCAATATCGTCGGAACAAAATGGAGAGAAGTTCTAATGAAAATTTTTAAGCATTACAACCCATCGAAAATTGCTCTTTATGTGAAAACACTATTCAGCGGTAGGCTCTATATTAAGGATTTTGGCGCTTTCGAATTTAATAATGGGAAGATTTTGCCACCGAAAATCGGTGATAAGACTCACTATAGCGTAATGAATGAAGTCAATAAGCAAGTGGTATTATTGAGGACTGAGTTGGGATAAAAGGCAATTAGCGTGTTTTAGATATCGCTAATTACCTTAAAGAATAACAACGCCACACAAGGTGGCGTGTTCATAGAAACGGCTTCGCGATTAATGAGAGTTTTTAGTCTGTGATTTAGCGTCCGCCGTTTCATTACTTCCGGCTTGAACAACAACTGGCGATGGCGTTGCGGTAATTCGAGTGACTAACAGCTGGTCAATTTTGTAGTTATCAATATCGACCACTTCAAATTTATAACCTGCATATTTCACATAATCGGTGCGTTTTGGCATCTTTCGCAAGCGATACATCATAAAGCCAGCAATGGTTTCATAGTTACTAAAATCAGGAAACTCATCGATATCCAAAGTCCGTTGAACATCTTCAATAGGGGTTCCTCCATCAACCAGCCAAGAGTTTTCATCACGGGCAACAATTTGCTCTTCTTGCCCTGGGCCAATCAAGTCACCCATTAACGTTATCATGACGTCATTAATGGTAATAATCCCCATAACGAGCGCATATTCATTAAGAACTACGGCGAAATCTACCCCATTATTTTTAAAGGCTTCTAAGGTATCCGATAACGAAAGTGTATCTGGAACCATTAAGGTATTCTGAATATGTACACCTTCACGCAAGCTTAGGCTTTGCCCATTCAGTACGCGATTCAGGAGCTCTTTAGAATCGACATAGCCGATAATGTGGTCAATATCACCTGAGCAGACTAAGAATTTAGAATGTGGTTGGGTTGAAATTTTATGCTTAATGCTCTCTTCAGACTCGTCCCTATCAAAATAGATGATACTTTCACGTGCCGTCATTGCTGAGGGGACTGTACGTGATTCGAGTTCAAAGACATTTTCAATTAATTCGTGTTCTTGTTTACGTAAAACACCCGCGACAGCACCGGCTTCAACGACCGCAAAAATATCGTCAGACGTAATGTCTTCATTACGTGCGATAGGCAGCTTAAATATTTTAAAAATTAAGGTGGATAAGCCATTAAAGAACCAAACTAACGGGCTGAGGACGGCTAAGCAAAAACGCATTGGGTTCACAATACGAATGGCGATAGCTTCTGGCTTAACCATGCCAATACGTTTGGGTGTGAGGTCTGCGACTAAGATAAATAAGCTGGTCACAATGATAAATGACAAAATAGAGGCAAACTGCTGAGCCCAATAAGGGGATAAAAACTGGATGAAAAATTGTTGCAGTGCAGGAGAAAAAGCAGACTCACCCACAATACCCGCTAAAATAGCAACTGCGTTTAAGCCAATTTGTACCACAGTAAAGAACCTGCCCGGCATTTCTTGTAATTTTAGAACGCGAGCGGCGTTAATATTGCCTTCGTCGGCCATCAGTTTCAGTTTGATGCGACGAGATGCTGCCAATGAAATTTCTGACAACGAAAAAAATGCGCTAATTGCACATAATAAAAGTACGATTAATAAACTGTTTAGCATAAATTATCCAATCCTCTAGGGGGCGAATGTTGTATTCAGAATTTCCTAAAGGCAACGTAATGAATATTCCAATTTGATAAGTTTTGGTAGGTATCTTGTTTAGTATAGCACCAGCTTTGTTCATTCGTCACCATTCGAGCTATCGGTGCTTAGGGATAGCTCGAATTTATGAGAGATTGTATTTAGGGCGAAAACAGTGTCAAGCTGGGGGTAGACAAATACCAATACCACCTAACCCACAGTAACCATTGGGGTTTTTGTAGAGGTATTGTTGGTGATAGTCTTCAGCAAAATAAAACGTCTCGATAGGCTGAATTTCAGTAGTAATCAAACGATGATCGCCCTGTGCTGCCATCGCACGTTGATAAGCATCACGAGTTTCAACAGCAAGTTGGAACTGTTCGTCAGTCGTTGTGTAAATCCCCGAACGGTATTGTGTTCCCATATCGTTACCTTGACGCATGCCTTGGGCGGGGTCATGATTTTCCCAAAATAGCGCCAATAACTGGGATAAACTGATAACCGCCGGGTCGAATACCACTCGAACGGCTTCAGTATGGCCCGTTAACCCCGAACACACTTCTTCATACGTTGGGTTTGGCGTACTTCCAGCGCAATAGCCTGCTGAAGTGGAATATACCCCTGATTGCTGCCAGAATAGTCGCTCCACTCCCCAGAAACAGCCCATCGCAAAATAGAGGATTTCCATATTCTTAGGAGTAATCTCAATCGAATGATGGTTCACTGCATGGTAAGGTGACACCGCCATAGTCGATTGTCGACCGGGTAGGGTCTGTGGCGTATTAACGGACTGAAATTGATTAAAAGACATAGCGATTCCTAAATACAGTGAATATAGAAATAAAGTAAAAATTGGGATAAAAACTTGTATCAGTGATTCATTTTACTCAAAATAAGCCGTTATTCAGTAATAAGTCAAATTATCTATCACCCTAGGAGCAGGCGTGTCGAAATATCTAACCCTTTGTATGTTGTGCCTAACAGCGGCGGTACCTGCGGCATTTGCTGCAAATCTACGCCTTAATATTGAAGGGCTTGAAGGGCAGCTCAATCAGAACGTCCGTATTCAACTTTCTAATATTTCACAAGATGAAGTGGTTGCAAATGGGCGTTTTCGTGCTCGAGTAGAAAAAGCGATTCGCGAAGGATTAAAACCGCTGGGTTATTATGACCCGACGGTTGAATTTAGTTATGAAGAAAAGAAACCGCCTGCCCGCTCCATTTTGACTGCAAAAGTCATTCCCGGTGAGCCTATTCTTGTGCAGGGTGTCAACGTAGAGTTACAGGGCGGAGCCAAAACTGACCCTGACTACGCCAAAATGATCAAGAACAATACCCCTAAATATGGCACGGTCCAAAATGATGGTGAATACGAGGATTTTAAAGGTAAGTTCAGTAGCTTAGCTATTCGTAAAGGCTATTTTGATGCCGTGATGGAAAAAAGCCAATTAGGTATTTCCGTTGACCATCACGCCGCTTATTGGGATTTTGATTTTGATAGTGGGGAGCGTTACCGTTTTGGCAAACTGACTTTTGAGGGATCGCAGATTCGTGAGGATTACCTTGAAAACATGTCACCATTTAAAGAGGGCGAATACTACACTTCCGAACAGCTAGCTGAATATAACCAAAGATTAGCATCAACTGGCTGGTTTAACTCTTCGCTAGTCACACCCGATATTCGCAAAGCGCGTGCAGAGCATACTGATTTATTGCCAATGGTTGGGGTCATGAGCCCAAGAGCGCAAAACTTTATTGAGCTGGGTGGTGGTTATGCTACCGATGTGGGACCTAGACTGAAGACGACGTGGAATAAGCCGTGGATTAACTCTCGGGGGCAGAGTTTAACCTCTAGTATCAGTCTATCCCAGCCAGAACAATTAATCGATGCCAGCTATAAAATCCCACTGAAAGCTAATCCACTTGAACAATATTATGCGATTCAAGGGGGCTTTAAACGCACAGACTTAAACGATACTCAGTCGAATACCACGACATTGAACGTTTCTCGTAACTGGGATTACTCCAAGGGATGGCAATACGGCGTGAATATGCGCTGGATGCTGAGTAACTTTACCCAAGCCGACGTGACGAATACCACGATGCTGCTATATCCGGGGGCTAACGTGAGTCGGATCCGCCAAAAGGGCGGGGTTATGCCAACATGGGGTGATAGCCAGCGTTATTCGATTGATTACTCCAATAAGATTTGGGGCTCGAACGTTGATTTCATGGTATTGCAAGCCAAAAACGTGTGGATCCGTACCCCATGGGAAGGGCATCGCTTCGTTGTGCGTGGCAATATAGGTTGGATAGAAACCAATAATTTTGACAAAATTCCTCCAGACTTACGTTTCTTCGCGGGTGGGGATGGCAGTGTTCGTGGATATGGTTATCAGAAAATTTCTCCTGAAGATAATAAAGGTCAGTTAACTGGGGCATCCAAGCTCGCAGTAGGATCCGTGGAATACCAATATAACTTCACCGGTAACTGGTGGGGAGCGACGTTTATTGATAGTGGTGAAGCGGTTGATGACTTTAAAAATAGCGATTTTAAAACCGGTGCTGGTGTAGGGATCCGTTGGGTCTCTCCTGTTGGACCGATTAAGTTTGATTTAGCTAAGCCAATTGGTGATCCAGATAATAATAAAATTCAGTTTTACATCGGATTGGGGACAGAACTATGAAGTGGATGAAATGGTTAAAATGGATAGCAATAACCATTTTATTGCTATTAGTTCTGGTTGTTGGTGCGTTGTATTGGGTACTGGGTACCAAATCAGGTCTACATTTTGCCTTAAATACAGCAACTCGCTTAGTTCCTGAATTAACCATCGAGTCCATTGATGGGGGGATTGAGGATTTAACCCTGTCTGGCGTGAAATACCAAATGCCGGGTATCGATGTAGATGCGAAGAAAATTCATTTAGCATGGCGTTTAAAATGCCTGACCAGCCGTGAAGTATGTATTGATGATCTTTCGACAGATACGGTGACAGTCAATGTAGATACTAGCCAGTTTCCACCATCGGAAGAGGCTCCGCCGTCTGAGCCATTAACGGAACTGAACGCGCCTCTTACCATTCGCCTAAACCAATTAGCGTTAGTGAATACTCACGTCAATGTAGATGGTACTGTCATCGACCTCGATAAGTTTGCCACCGGGATCACTTGGCAGCAGAAAGCTATCAATATTATTCCAACCGACATTATCAATTTGGCGATAAGCTTACCGGTTAGCGAAGAACCTACAGTGGAAACTCCTGTACAGCCTGTGGTACCTCAAGCGCCGATTGAAGAACAAAAACCACTGGGTGAAGAACTCAAAGCGCTGTTTTCAAAACCCTTATTAGCCGAACTTCCCGAGATTATTCTTCCTGTCGATTTGAATGTCGAAGGAATTCATGCGTCTAATTTCCAATTAAAAGGTGCAACTGATCTCACGATTAATAGCCTGAATTTGAAATTAGAGAATAGTGGTCAAAGCGTATTATTAAAACAACTTAATGTCGATGCGCCTCAAGGAAAAGTCGCTATTTCAGGATCGATTTCCCTCGCAGAAAAATGGCCTGTTGCATTATCCGTTATTGGTGAAAGTCGGTTAGAAGATCTTAGTGGGCAAAAACTCGATTTATCCCTGAAGGGTGGCTTACTCGAAGAGCTTAAGCTGGCTTTAAACCTTAATGGCCCTGTGAATGCTAAATTAGATGCTCAAACGGATCTTTCTCAGGCTGACTTTCCTATTGAACTGACTCTTGAAAGCCAAAAATTAACGTGGCCATTGGTGGGGGAAAGCCAATATAAACTCGATGGAACACGTTTACGACTGAATGGTCGACCATCCAGTTATGATCTTTCATTACGTTCGGCTATTACAGGGCAAGACCTTCCACCCTCAAAATTATTACTAGATGCCAAAGGAAATGAAGAACATATCAATCTGACTCGCTTACGTTTATCGGCCCTACAGGGTAATGCCGATATTTCTGGTATTGCGGATTGGAGTAAAGCGATCAGCTGGAATATGGTTCTGACTTTGTCAGGCATTAATACAGCGAAACAGTATCCGGAATGGCCAGCCAAGGTCGATGGTAAAATTGCAACCCGAGGTAGTTTGTACGGGGGAAGCTGGCAGCTAGAGATTCCTGAAATTACCTTAAACGGTAATGTTAAACAGCACATATTGAAGGCTCGTGGGCAAGCTAAAGGTAACGCTGCGGGTCAATGGGACATTCCAAGCTTTAACTTAGCACTGGGTAAAAATACCGTTGATTTAAAAGGCTCCTTAGCTGAAAAATGGAATTTGGATGCAAAAATTAATGCGCCAGCACTGAATGGTTTAGTGCCTGGATTGGGCGGCATGATTATTGGGGATTTAAAACTACGTGGGGATTTGAAAGCCCCTCAAGCGCTTGCCGATATCACGGCTCGCGGTGTGAGATGGCAAGATTTGACGGTAGAAAATGCAACTATCAAAGGAAACGTTGCGACAGGTGACCAAATTAAAGGTGATTTGTCGGTGGTGGTTCGCCAATTACGTCAAGCCGATTTAGTGATAAGCAACCTAACCCTCGATGCAAAAGGCAGTGAAAAACAACATACCCTCAAGCTGAATGTCACAGGGCAGCCCGTTTCTGGTCAGCTAGCGCTAGCAGGGAGTTTTGATCGTCAAACTGAGATTTGGAAAGGTAACTTAAATAATACGTTATTTGATACCGAAGTGGGTGAATGGCGACTGAATCAAGCCATGTCCCTCAATTACAATAATCATACACAAGAAGTTGTGATTGGCTCCCATTGCTGGGTTAACCCGAATGCTCGGGTGTGTGTACCAAAACCGGTTAAAGCGGGTAAAAGCGGTAGTGCCGATATTGTGTTAGAGCGTTTTGACCTTGCGATGATTAAACCGTTTATGCCGAGTGATACTCGCGTTCATGGCGTTTTCACGGGTAAAGCGAATGCGGTTTGGAAAGCAGATGGTAGCCTGCCGCAAGTGAAAGTTGACCTAAACGGCAATGGCGTTAAAGTCGTGCAGTTTGTGGATGGAGCCCGCTTACCTATTGCTTTTGACACTCTAACGCTGAGTGCCGCATTAAAAAATGGCAAGGCAGATCTGCAATGGTTGTTGGGAATTGAAAAGAATGGACAATTCAAAGGTCATGTTCAGGTCACGGATATCGAAAAACGACGTATATTAGGCGGTAATATTGAAATTAATAATATTACTCTGGGCTTACTTAAGCCGTTGTTAGGGGAAAAAGAAGTCGCTAATGGCAACTTGAATGCAAATTTACGACTAGGTGGTTCAGCTCATAATCCATTGATGAACGGCAATGTCTCCTTATCCGGTTTAGAACTTAAATCTGCGATGATCCCGTTCGATATTCAAAATAGCCAGTTAGGTATTGATTTTAACGGAACCAGTTCGGTGATGACTGGGCAAATCAAGACGCCAGACGGCTTCCTGAATATTGATGGAAATGCAGATTGGCGCAATATCGATGCATGGCGTGCGACAGTGATGGCGAAGGGCACTAACTTGCGCGTCGCAATGCCACCGATGATTCAAATTGATGTTCAACCTGATTTGGTGTTAGAAGCCTCTCCGAATTTATTGACTCTCAATGGTAGCGTGACAATTCCATGGGCTCGAATTACGGTACAAGAATTACCAGAGTCTGCGGTCAGTGCATCGTCAGATGTGGTGATGCTGGATAAAGATTTAAAACCTATTAATCCGAAAGAGGCGTCAATTCCTATACAAACCAATTTAAATATCAAGATTGGTGATGATGTTCGCTTGGATGCTTTTGGGTTAAAAGCGCGTTTGACCGGTTTGCTGAAAGTTATTCAAGACAAGCAAGGGTTGAGTCTTAACGGGCAAGTGGATATTCCATCAGGACGTTTCCGCGCTTACGGGCAAGACTTGATCGTTCGTAAAGGTCAAATTCTGTTCTCCGGGCCTGCGGACCAGCCATTCTTAAATTTAGAAGCGATTCGTAATCCAGAAAATACGGCAGATGATGTAATTGCTGGTGTAAAAGTGACGGGATTAGCCGATAAACCTAAGGTGGAGATTTTCTCCGAGCCATCAAAAACCCAGCAAGAAGCTCTTTCCTATTTGTTAAGAGGGGAAGGATTGGATAGTGGTGACGCTAATGGTTCACAAATGACCTCTATGTTGATTGGCTTAGGGGTTGCCCAAAGTGGTCAGTTGGTCGGTAAGATTGGCGAAACATTTGGTGTGTCTGAGCTGGCGGTAGATACCCAAGGTGTTGGAGATAGTTCCCAAGTGGTTGTTAGTGGGAAAATTACGAACGACTTGCAAGTTAAGTATGGAGTTGGCATATTTGATTCACTAGCGACGCTCACTTTACGTTATAGGGTAATGCCAAAATTGTATTTGGAAGCAATTTCTGGCGTTAATCAGGCTTTAGATCTCCTTTACCAATTTGAGTTTTAATATATGCGTGTAATCGTTTATGGCAGTTTAAGGCAAAAGCAAGGCAATCATCACTGGATGACTTATGCTCAGCTGCTAGGTGAGCATAAGCTAGAAGGTTATGAGTTGTATGATCTCGGATATTATCCTGCGGTTGTTAAAGGCGGAGGGGCAATCGAGTGTGAAGTTTATCGAATCAACCCTTCAATCTTAACGGAGTTAGATGAACTAAAGAAAAACTCACAGGATTATGAACGTGAGTTAGTTCCTACACCTTATGGTAATGCGTGGATTTATCTCTACAAACACTCAGTGGAAGGTTTACGCCACATTAAAAGTGGCGATTGGCTTAAACGACATGAAGAAAATTAATTAAGTCATTAGCAATGTGAACGAACGCCGGCAGAGGGAAACCTTACCGGCGTTTTCTTTTGTTAAGCTTGGCTCATTTCCTTGAGCATCTGAATAAATGCATCAATGTGATGACGCTCTGTCGTCGGGTTCATAAATACGGCTTTTTCCCCAGGAATATAGGCAAATCGGTTATGTTCAGCGTAGGTTGAGCAAGCGATAGAATCTACCCAGTTAGTAAACAAGCCTGATTTCCCCCGAGTTAAGAACATATTACGGTGCCATTTACTGTTACGGATCATGGTTTCATATGCGGCTTTATCGCTAGCACAGCTTAGCTCATAGTCAAAAATAGCTTGGGGATCAGCCTGTAATTTAGGCGAATATAGCCGGAATCCTACACTCGGTCCCTGATTTTGAGGAACCATAACAGCTGCATTTTCCATTTCAATTAACTGGTTACGCATATAATTTGCGTTTTGTAGACAATGGGCAATGATTGTTTGGTAACCTTCGATACCGAGATAGTGTAGTCCTGCATAAGCTCCAAAGATTCCCACCCCACTTCGGCTACATTCGATTGTCGATTGTAAGTGAGTTTGGCCTTCAAGATCATGTTCAAAATAAGTGAAGTTTTCCGGTGAGTTCTCAAGCGCTTTAAAATCATCGCCATTACGTACCATGACTAGGCTAGAGGTATAAGGAACATAACCCCATTTGTGGAAATCGATAGTTATCGAGTCGGCATATTTTAGCTGCTTAAATTTTTCTACCGTATGGCGTAAACCAAATAAAGTGGCTTCGTTAATCGCTAATGGATTGTTATTAAAATCATAGTTAATAAAGAAAATAATTGGCCAGCCAACTGCGGCATCGACGTGAATATGGGGCTTATCGTTAATTTCAAATTCGTCGCATAAGCGATTTCTTAAGTCATAAACCTGCTTGATTTCATCGACACCAAAGGTGTCAGTGGTTCCCGCGGTCAATAAAATGACTGGGATTTTACAGTGAACGGTATAACAGGCGCGGATCTGTTGCTCTAAATCGTGTAGGTCGATAGTGTTGTCTGAGGCGACTTTAATCCGAATGGTTTTATTTTGAATATCTACGCCTAGCAAGGAAAGGTTGGTCATATTGGAATAGTGACCGCCTTGGGAGTTGATGATCCGATAATCTTGATCAACAGACATGCCCAGCTGTTTTGAATCTTTTAGCGTTTTGCGGATCCCAAATAGGTAGCCATATAAGTTACACATGGTACCGCCTTGGGTGAACAGACCCGAGGCTTGATTTTCATCATAGCCAATTAAGTTGGCCATTTTTTTGATGACGGTTTTTTCCATGGTATCTGCTACGCCAGAATATTCACAGTAAACCATGTTTGGGTTGCCTAAAAGTCCTAGCATAGAGCCATATAAAGCGGGATCAGATGGCATGGCGATGACATTTTCAACGGCGAGTGGGTTCTCCCAGTTTTTACACAGTGCAGAAGCAAAAGTTAACAAGTTATCTTGTTGAGCTCCTGGAAAATTCATATGTTGCTGAACGTGGGTTTGACTATTTAACTGACTCAGTAGATCAGCGCCATTAGGATAGTGATGGATCAGTTGGTTATCCGCTAAAACCGTTTTACGGAATTGGGTAATAGCCTGAACTTGGGGATCATTAAAAAGTGGCCATTTTTTAGGATCACGGCTAAAGAAATTCGCCACGATATTTTGATATTGGTGCTCAAACTCAGAGGTTAATTGATTCGCACTATGGCGAGCGATGAGTTCAGATTGGTCCATCATTGACTCCCATTTACATTTATGAATTTAATGATTTATGGGAATACTCTACACCTGATTATATTTATTTAAATGATCAACTAAGTAATCATTTTATAAAATTAATTGCTTAGTTGATTGATATTTATATAAATATATAAAATAAAAGATTGTTTTTTAAAATAAAATATATTTATATATTGCTAGGATTGTCACAGATTTTTAATCTATTAAAATTGTTTTTTTATTTGCTTATATTTTGCATTTTTAATTAAATATAATATATAAATTCAGTATTTAAATATCATTTGGCGTTTAGTTTCATTTGTCCGCGTTGCGTTCTGTTTTGAACGATATATATCACTAAAAGTAATGTTTTTGTGAACAGGAGCGCTTTAATAGGGTCATAAGCAAAAAAAAGTTCCGGCATTTGCCAGAACTTTTTATCATTCATCTATCTCGATGAAGAGAACTTATTATTTTTTAGCAGCGCGTTCGAAAGAAGCGATAATTTCAGCTTTAGCAGCTTCTGCATTCTCCCAACCATCAACTTTAACCCACTTACCTTTTTCTAAATCTTTGTAGTGTTCAAAGAAGTGAGTGATCTGTGCACGCAGCAGCTCAGGAATATCATTCACATCTTTGATGTGATCGTATTCTTTGCTTAATTTAGTGTGTGGGACAGCCACTAATTTCGCATCTTCACCAGACTCATCAGTCATTTTCAGAACGCCAACTGGACGGCAGCGAATGACAGAACCTGGCTGTAATGGGTATGGAGTTGGGACTAATACGTCAACTGGGTCACCATCTAAAGACAATGTGTTGTTGATGTAACCATAGTTGCATGGATAGAACATTGCAGTAGACATGAAACGGTCTACAAACAGTGCGCCAGAGTCTTTATCAACTTCATATTTGATAGGATCAGCGTTAGCAGGAATTTCGATAATAACGTAGATATCTTCTGGCAGTTCTTTACCTGCCGGTACATTGTTCAGGCCCATTAAAATGTATCCTTATGAGTGCTTAAAATAACGTGGAGGCTATTATAGCCGCAAAGAGAGGCAAAACTCACTAGTTGGAAAGAAATTACATCAAAAAAGGCGAGATAATCTCGCCTTCAGCTCAAACAGTCAGTTTGGTTATTCTGCGTCTGGGTACTCACTCATGAATGATTCTGCTTTTTCAACCATGGATTTTGTTCCGACAAAGAACGGTACACGTTGATGCAGTTTGCTTGGAATAATATCCAATATACGGTTAGTACCATCACTTGCTTTACCGCCAGCTTGCTCTGCTAAGAATGCAATTGGATTACATTCGTAAAGTAGGCGCAATTTCCCCGTTGGGTGGCTTGCAGTGCTAGGGTAAATATAGATACCGCCTTTCAATAAGTTGCGGTGGAAGTCTGCAACTAAAGAACCAATATAACGCGTAGTGTATGGGCGGTTTGTGGCTTCGTCTTGTTCTTGGCAGTATTTTATGTATTTTTTAACGCCCATAGGGAACTTGATATAGTTACCTTCGTTAATGGAATACATTTTTCCTTCTGCTGGGTACATTACTTTCTCGTGAGAAAGACAAAATACACCTAAGGATGGGTCGTAAGTAAACGCATGAACACCGCAACCTGTTGTATATACCAGCATGGTTGATGAGCCATAAACTACATAGCCAGCAGCAACTTGGCGGTGGCCAGGCTGTAGGAAATCTTCTTCAGTTACCGATTGACCAATTGGCGTAATACGGTGATAAATTGAGAAGATTGTACCAACGGAAACGTTTACATCGATATTCGAAGAACCATCTAATGGATCCATTAAAACGACATATTTCGCGTTTTCTGCACGGTCACCTTCGAAAATGACAATGTCATCTTCTTCTTCAGAGGCGATACCGGCGACTTCTCCGCGAGCTTTCAAAGCCGCTTTCAGTTTTTCGTTTGCATACAGGTCAAGCTTCATCTGAACTTCACCTTGTACATTCGAAACACCACTAGCGCCGAGAATGTCAACGAGTCCAGCTTTGTTAATATCGCGATGGATAATTTTAGCGCCCAGTTTGATCGCTGACAGTAATGCCGTCAGTTCACCTGTTGCATGAGAAAAATCTTGTTGCTTTTCGACGATGAATTCGCCTAATGTTTTCATGACGAAGGTCCTGAATAAAATTGACAGAGGTTTGCGGGGCGTATTGTACCCTTGGGCGAGGAGTTTATCTAAATAAAAAAAAGATTAATAGGCTAATACATTTATAAACCTGTGATTGATGAGTAGAATAGTGATAAACCTCATGCTATTGGATGAAAAATAATGCACATACATATTTTAGGCATATGCGGTACCTTTATGGGTAGTTTGGCAATTTTGGCTCGTTCTTTAGGACACAAAGTGACAGGCTCCGATGCGAACGTATACCCGCCAATGAGTACATTGCTTGAAAAGCAAGGCATTGAACTGATTCAAGGTTACGACCCTGCTCAGCTAGATCCTGCTCCGGATATGGTGGTGATTGGTAATGCAATGACGCGTGGCAATCCTTGTGTAGAAGCCGTCTTAGAAAGAGGTTTACCGTATACATCAGGACCACAATGGCTCCATGACCATGTGCTTCCAGAGCGTTGGGTATTAGCCGTTGCGGGAACTCATGGAAAAACAACGACTGCGGGAATGCTGGCTTGGATCCTCGAAGATTGTGGTTACGAACCAGGCTTTTTGATTGGTGGTGTTCCGGGTAATTTTGATGTTTCCTCAAAGATTGGTAATAGCCCATTCTTTGTTATTGAAGCCGATGAATATGATTGTGCATTCTTTGATAAGCGCTCAAAATTCGTTCATTACAGCCCGAAAACGTTGATCCTCAATAACCTTGAATTCGATCATGCGGATATCTTTGAAAATCTTGAGGCAATTCAAAAACAGTTCCATCATCTCGTTCGTCTTGTTCCTGCTAGCGGGAAAATTTTAATGCCTGACAGTGATAATAATCTCAAACAAGTCATGAATATGGGTTGTTGGAGTGAACAAGAACTGGTGGGTGAACACGGTGAATGGCAGGCCGTGAAACTGAACCACGATGGCAGCCGCTTTGAAGTACATTATCAGCAGCAAAAAGTCGGGGAAGTGAATTGGTCTCAAGTGGGTAATCACAATATTCAAAATGGTTTGATGGCAATTGCAGCGGCGCATCATGTGGGTGTGCCTGCAAAAGAAGCGTGTTTGGCATTGGATAAATTTATCAATGCTCGTCGCCGTCTTGAACTACGTGGTGTTGAAAATGATGTCAGTGTGTATGATGACTTTGCTCATCATCCAACTGCTATTTTAGCGACGTTAGAAGCATTACGTAGCAAGGTCGGCGGAACAGCACGGATTATCGCAGTACTTGAGCCACGTTCGAATACCATGAAAATGGGCATCAATAAGAATGATATCGCACCGGCATTAGGTCGTGCGGATGAAGTCTTCTTATTCCAACCAACGAATATTCCTTGGATGGTGACTGAGATTGCTGAGCATTGTGTGCAACCTGCGCATTGGCATGCCGATGTGGATACTCTGGCAAATATGGTGATCGAAACGGCTCAGCCGGGTGACCATATTTTAGTGATGAGTAATGGTGGTTTTGGTGGTATTCACGAAAAATTACTGGATGGTTTGAAAAAGAAAGCGCAAGCTGAACCTGAAGAGTAATCAGAATAAAAGCCCTAACACTCTGTTAGGGCTTCAATTTTTATCGCTGTGGTGGTAAATCAATATCTGCCAGATCGGGTAATCCTGAACAGCTTAGCACCGTTGTTTGCATCTCTTTCTTTATACTTCCCATATAGCAATCTACTGAATCGGTAAATAAGTGGAATAAACAGCCCACGGCAATCGCTTTTAATTTCCATGATGGGAAGAAAAATAACACCACATAGGCAATTGCAGCCCAAATAGTGTGCATTGGGTGGTAGCCAACACCACAGCGATCTGGATCAAAGATAGGGTCAGCTAGAAGATGATCTAAATCGATCGCCATAGTTGCGATCATCAATAATGCCGCTAACTGCCAATTTTTTCGCCAGAATAGATAACCAAACAGAAAAGGAACTAAAAAGTGAAAACCGTAATGAATTATATTTCTTAAAATTTCAAATAACACGGTTTTCCCTCTTTAGGTTTCGAGATAATCCCTCAAAAGGGCTAAAGTTCTTGTTCAAACAAGACTAGTATGGATTCGTACAGCTCACGAGTTGTGAAGTCATTGGTTGGTGTGGAGAAAATCGTATCATCTCCAGCAATGCTGCCTAAGATCCCTTCAGCTTTACCTAGAGAATCTAGCAGGCGTGCGATCAACTGTGCGGCACCAGGGCTTGTACGGATCACAACAACTGAGTGGTTGTAATCAACGTCCAGTACCAGATTTTTGAGTGGACTCGTCGCAGTTGGTACCCCAGGTTCGCTTGGTAAGCAATACACCATTTCCATTTTTGCGTTACGGGTTCGAACCGCACCAAACTTGGTTAGCATTCTGGAAATTTTAGATTGATTAATATTTTCGAAGCCTTGTTCTTGAAGAGCAACCACAATCTCAGCTTGTGAACTAAATTTCTCTTCTTTCAGGAGAGCTTTAAAAGCTTTTACCAAGTCTTCTTGTTTCGACACAGTGCGCATAATTAACCCATCTTTTGGTATTAAATTGAGTTGCATTATGCGTAAAACTGCATTTTTATGCAAGATAATTGGTTTTTGATGATTTAATGGCCGATTTAAAAGAGGAATTTACAGTCAGGTTTTTATCTCTATCTTAAATTAATGGCTCAAAATTTAACTTAAAAGCGCCTTAAGTTTCATCTTAAAATATGTTTCATTTTTGTTAAATCATATGATTAAGATGGAAAAAACAACACATAAAGTTGTGCTTAGGGTTAAAGACAATAGCAATAAAAACTATTTGTTAAAAAAGTGTCCGTTATCTCATTAACAGATAAGGAATTTGTTTAGAATGGTGTCATTCAGTCGGTAATTTATCTCGCGTTAACACTTCTCTCTAACTGTTAAAGAATTGTTTTTTATAAGTAATGTGTTTAGTGCGTAGTCAGATGAATTCATATTTTTAAAGTACAATTAAGGAGTTTTAGAATGAAAGTTGCAGTCCTAGGTGCAGCAGGTGGTATCGGTCAGGCTCTAGCCCTTCTTCTCAAAAACCAGCTCCCAGCAGGTTCAGAACTCTCCCTCTACGACATCGCACCAGTAACTCCAGGTGTTGCCGCAGATTTAAGCCACATCCCTACAGACGTTAAAGTTGTTGGTTTCGCAGGTGAAGATGCCACTCCAGCACTGAAAGGTGCGGATGTAGTATTAATTTCTGCGGGCGTTGCACGTAAACCGGGTATGGACCGTTCTGACCTATTCAACGTGAACGCAGGCATTGTACGTAATCTTATTCAACAAATCGCAGTAACTTGCCCGAAAGCGCTGATCGGTATTATCACTAACCCAGTGAATACGACAGTGGCTATCGCGGCTGAAGTTCTGAAAAAAGCAGGTGTTTACGATAAAAATCGTCTGTTCGGTGTAACAACACTTGATATCATTCGTTCAAATACTTTTGTTGCTGAACTGAAAGGCAAGAAAACAAGCGAAATCGAAGTGCCAGTTATTGGTGGGCACTCTGGCGTTACTATTCTGCCATTATTATCTCAAATTCCTGGTGTTAGCTTCACTGATGAAGAAGTTGCAGCTCTGACTAAGCGTATTCAAAACGCGGGTACTGAAGTTGTTGAAGCAAAAGCGGGTGGCGGATCAGCAACTCTGTCTATGGGCCAAGCAGCTGCACGTTTGGGCTTATCTCTTATCCGTGGTTTACAAGGCGAAAGCAACGTTGTTGAATGTGTTTACACTGAAGGTGACGGTGAACACGCTCGTTTCTTCGCTCAACCTGTATTATTAGGCAAAAATGGCATCGAAAAACATTTACCAATCGGTAAATTAAGTGCATTCGAAGAGAAAGCACTGAAAGAGATGTTAGAGGTATTGAAAGCGGATATCGAGCTTGGTGAAAAATTCATTAATGGCTAATGCTGTTTTAATGATTCATTCATAAATAAGGGTTGGGTTGCCTTGATGCAACTCAACCCTTTTATTTTATGCTAAGTGTATCCGTTTCAATATAATGAAAATTTCTTCTTAAAGTGATTTCATAACTAAAGATATATTAATAATGGTTTGGGTGAATTATTTAGTTTAATTAATTATTCGTACCAATGGATTTTTTTATAGAAACTTATGTTTCTGCTATATCGCGTTTTCTTCGTGCTCTATTTTCTCTCTCGCCTTTCTTTCTAATAAATCCCCAGTCATTGAGTCGTAATAGCGGCTAGGCCAAATTTCTGATGGGTGTATGCCTAAAAAATTTGCAATAATCCATTCTCCTTTAGGCCAAGGTCTGGACAGCGCATTTGCAAGAGTCGATGAACTAAGCCCTGCCTTCCTAGAAATAGCAGCAAGTGTTGTTCCCCGTTTTCGTAGGGCTGCGATGATATCTGCTGGGTGCCAATCCGATTTCCGTAACATCATTTTTTAATCCTTTTTTTACTCAGATTCATGAGAGTTAATGGTACATCTAACAGAGTATTGTGATACATTCAGTACAATTGCTCTGTTATTGGAAATAAAATAACAGAAATTTCCAATAATAATTTCTAATTTTTTCTAAATATTCATTTTTATGAAACTGTCGTTATTTTTCTGAAAATAATAGAAAGATGAGAATGATTATTGTGAATTAAGATAAGACTTTGAAAATAAAAATAACTAAATTTGGTTATTAAGAAAATCTCTGTGTTTATATGTATTTATTCTGTTTATCGTGAAGATTTATATTTCTCAATAATTGATAAAAACCATTTTCAATGTGTTGTTAATGCATTTTATATAAGAAACAAAATGTGAATAACATCTATCATTTATTTATGATTTCTTAATATTCACAATGATGGTGAAAGGCTATATAGAAATAGTTTTCGGTAACGATAAAGAGAGATACTCGTACGACAAGGAGAGTCGATGATGAATAAGGAATGGCTAACAGCTAAGGAGTTAGTGGGAATTCAGGGGTTACCTATGAGCACTCAAGGTATTAATGCGATGGCTAGACGAGAAAATTGGCTTAGTCGCAAACGGAGAGGAATTCAAGGTAAAGCATTGGAATACCATATTAGTTCCATCCCTTCCGATATTGCTGAACACGTTTTTATGTATGAAACTCCGGTGGTTTATCAGGCTAAACATGAGGAGCAATCGCATATCTGGCAGGCAGCATATAACCAGCTTTCTTATGATGAACGCGTAAAGGTTTTAGCGTTTATTGTACGAGAGGGAGCGTTGGCGTTGGTCAGTTTAATTAATAAAAAATAACTAAGCTATAAATTTATACTGTATTGAATCGAATGAATTTTTTAACAAAACAACTTTGGTATAGCGACAAAAGCAGATTACAAAATATAAGCTAAGCGTAAAAGTGAGAATATGAAAAAATTGTGGTTCACTGCGAAAGAATTAGCAGGCATAGATGGTCTTCCTACTTCACCTCAAGGTATCAATCTGATGGCTCGAAGAGAAGGCTGGAAAAATCGACGTAAAAGAGGTGTTCAGGGGAAGGCGGTAGAATATTACTTTGAAAGCTTACCTACAGACATTCAAGGGCAATTAAATGTCTACGAGCCATCAGTGCCTTATCAAGCACAGAGAATGGATGCATTCCAGATTTGGACTGAGGCATATTATCAGTTAACAGAAACTGAACGTAAAACAATCGTTAAGTATATTTTACGCTATGGCCTCTCGTCATTATTAGCCAAAATAGAACAAGAATCGCAGCAAGAGCAGGAATAAAATAATAAGGGGCGAAATTTCTTTCACCCCTGAGTTTAGCTATCGATATAACACCTGAAAAATTAGGAATGGCGTTGGATTGCTATGTGTGCCAAGCCAATTAATGCTTGCTTATAAGCACTGTCTTCAAGGATATCTAAAGCATCAATTGCTTTTTGAGCTTCTTCTTGGGCACGTTGGTAAGTGTAATCGAGTGAACCACAACGTTTCATAGTTGCTAGAACTGTGTCTAGTAAATGGCGTCCATTACCTTGCTCAATCGCTTGCCTAATCAGTGCGGACTCTTCTTCGTTACCATGGTTCATTGCATGTAACAGTGGTAGCGTCGGTTTTCCTTCATCCAGATCATCACCGGTATTTTTACCCAGTTGGGTATTATCAGCATCGTAATCCAGAAGATCATCTACTAACTGGAATGCGGTGCCAATATAACGGCCATAATCCTGTAATGCTTTTTCTTGAGCAGGTGTTGCATTCGCTAAAATGGCAGAGGCGTGAGACGCCGCTTCAAATAAGCGAGCTGTTTTGCTATAGATGACCTGCATGTAATTTTCTTCGGTAATGTTAGGATCGTTGCAGTTCATTAACTGCAAAACTTCACCTTCAGCAATGACATTAGTCGCTTCTGACATGAGCTTTAATACACGCATAGAATCAAGATCCGTCATCATTTGGAAGGATCGAGTGTAGATAAAGTCACCGACTAAAACGCTAGCAGCATTTCCAAAAACCGCATTTGCTGTCTGTTTTCCACGACGCATATCCGATTCATCAACAACGTCATCATGTAATAAAGTGGCCGTGTGGATGAACTCTATCAGTGCGGCGACTTGGGTATGTTTATGCCCAGAATAGCCGAGGGATCGTCCGGCAAGGATCGCGATCATTGGTCGGATCCTTTTACCGCCGCCACTGATAATGTAGTAACCTAATTGATTGATTAACGCTACATCCGAATTTAATTGACTGAGGATCACTTTGTTTACCGCTGACATGTCCTCATTTGTCAGTTCAATAATAGATTCTAAATTCATTGTAATTTATTCATATTATTAGTTTTTGGGTCCTCCCGAGAGTCAAAAGGGGGGGCCGAGATCACAGTAATTCTGTAAGCATAACATTATTAATAATAAGATTATCGGGTGAAGTGCAAAAAATGTTTAAATAAGTAACAATTCAATATATTCCAAAAAAATCAGCCGGAAAAAGCCACACAAGATAAAAAAGTCGTATTTTTTGTAATCTAACTGCATTATTGGCTTGTGTTCTGATGCTTTTTTGCGTAGAATTCGCGCCCTATTGTGAATATTTTATAGCGTGCTCAGGAATTGAAATATTTAGCGAGTACGCGGAAAGCGGAGTTAATATGTACGCGGTTTTCCAAAGTGGTGGTAAACAACACCGAGTTAGCGAAGGTCAAACTGTCCGCCTAGAAAAGCTGGACATCGCAACAGGTGAAACTGTTGAATTTGATCAAGTTCTGATGGTTGCTAATGGCGATGAGATCCAAATCGGCGCTCCTGTCGTTGAAGGCGTTAAAGTGAAAGCGGAAGTGGTTGCACACGGTCGTGGCGATAAAGTTAAAATCGTTAAGTTCCGTCGTCGTAAACATAGCCGTAAACAGCAAGGTCATCGTCAGTGGTTCACTGATGTTAAGATCACTGGCATCGCTTAAGATTTAGGAGAGCAGATTAATGGCACATAAAAAGGCTGGCGGTTCAACTCGTAACGGTCGCGACTCAGAAGCAAAACGTCTGGGTGTAAAACGTTTCGGTGGCGAAGCTGTATTAGCAGGTAGCATCATCGTACGTCAACGTGGTACTAAATTCCACGCAGGTAACAACGTAGGTTGTGGCCGTGACCACACTCTATTCGCCCTAGCGGACGGTAAAGTTAAATTTGAAGTTAAAGGTCCAAACAATCGTAAATTTATCAGCATCGAAGCTGAATAAGTTTTCTGACTTTTAATTTTAGAATTAAAGCCCTGCAAAAACCTTTTGCGGGGCTTTTTATATTCAAAATACGCCATCTCTGGGTAATACAGCCATCCAGCACTATAATGGCTAGCAGACGGAGAAAGAATTATGAAATTTGTAGATGAAGCCAAAATATTGGTCGTGGCGGGAGATGGTGGCAATGGTTGTGTCAGCTTCCGTCGTGAAAAATATATCCCGAAAGGGGGACCTGACGGTGGTGATGGTGGTGATGGTGGTGATGTCTATTTACAGGCAGATGAAAACCTCAACACCCTGATCGACTATCGTTTTGAAAAATCATTCCGGGCTGAACGTGGCCAAAATGGTCAAAGTCGTGAATGTACTGGTAAACGTGGTCAAGATATCACGGTTAAAGTTCCTGTAGGGACCCGTGTACGCGATTTAGGTACTAATGAAGTACTTTGTGACATGACTCGTCATGAACAACGCCACATGGTTGCTAAGGGCGGTTTCCATGGGCTGGGTAACACCCGTTTTAAATCTTCAGTTAACCGTGCTCCGCGTCAGCGTACCATGGGAACGAAAGGTGAAACTCGTGAGATCCTTTTAGAACTAATGCTGCTTGCTGATGTGGGTATGTTAGGTATGCCGAATGCCGGTAAATCAACATTTATTCGCTCAGTCTCTGCGGCTAAGCCAAAAGTCGCTGATTATCCATTTACGACCTTAGTACCAAGCCTTGGTGTGGTACGTATGGATAACGAGCAGAGCTTTGTGGTTGCTGACATTCCAGGGTTGATCGAAGGTGCTGCGGAAGGTGCGGGTTTAGGGATCCAATTCCTTAAACACTTAGAACGTTGCCGCGTATTGTTACATTTGATCGACATCTGTCCAGTTGACGAATCTGATCCTGTAGAAAATGCAAAGATCATTGTTGGTGAACTGGAGAAATACAGCGAGAAATTAGCACAAAAACCGCGCTGGTTAGTCTTCAACAAAGTCGATATTTTAGGTGCAGAAGAGTCAGCTAAACGTGCAGCTGAAATTGCCAAAGGTATGGGCTGGGAAGATAAATACTATATGATTTCCGCAGTGAATCACGAAGGCGTGAAAGCACTGTGCTGGGATATCATGGAGTTTATGAATACCCAACCACGCAATATGTCCGTTGAAGATGAAACTAAACAGCCAGAGAAAGTTGAATTTATGTGGGATGATTACCATAAAGAGCAACTGTCTGAAGCTGAAGAACTTGATGACGATTGGGATGATGATTGGGATGAAGATGACGACGAAGGTGTCGAATTCATTTACCAAAAATAATTAATCGTTAGGTATATAAAAAGGCGCAAATTTTGATAATTGCGCCTTTTTTATACCTTAAGATCCTGAAAAGGATCTCTGTGAGGATCAGTTTTTCTGGTACAGATCTTTATATAAACGGCTCTCAAAACGCACTAATGGTACGCGACGACTACGCTGTTGGCTTTGAGGAACGGCATAGGCTGAAATAAATTGGACGAATGCAACTCGCTGCCCACTTGCTGTGGTAATAAAGCCGGCGAGGTTATAAACTCCTTGCAATGCGCCTGTTTTAGCTGAAACCTTACCGTTTACACCCGCTTCATCTAAACCGCCACGGTAGCGCAGTGTTCCATCATGGCCTGCTAGCGGGAGCATTGAGATATAATCAAGCTGCTGATCGTTTTTAGCGATAAACTGCAAAACTTCCATCATAGTTGCTGGTGTAATCAGGTTATGTCGTGATAACCCAGAGCCATCCACCATCACAGTATTACCTAAATCGATACCTGCTTTTTGCTTCAATACTTGTCTTACTGCATCAGAGCCTGAACGCCATGTACCTGGTACCCCATAGTAATCACGCCCAATGGTTCTAAATACCGTATCAGCGATCATATTATCTGATTTTTTCAACATAACTTTCAGCAGGTCATGCAAAGGTTTCGATTCTGTTTTGACGAGAACTTGGGATTGAGGAACGGGAAGTGTTCTTTTCTTTATGCTTCCTGTCAGTTCAATACCCGCATTGATCAACTCATTCTTAACAATTGCACCCGAATAGCTTGCGCCATTTTGTACTGCGAAAGCTAGAGGTAGGGGCTCACTGCGTTGAGTTAAGCAGCCTGTTAAGGTATATCGATTGAGCTCTCCTGGAACCACATCCAATTCACAGTAACGGGATTCTGGCGAACCTTTTGCAAGGGTTTTAACCTCACTAAACATATTCACCGGATAAAAATTAGCTGTTTTGATAAATGCCATATCGCCCGGTTTATCTGCGGGATAGAGGGAAACTGAGAAGCAGTTTCTATCAATAATCGCGGCGGCAGGTGGTGCACTAAAGCATTGGGTCATATCGTTCCATACCCAGCCCGGTGCTTTGTCATGGCTTGCAAATGCTGAAATATCGACAATAAGATCGCCATCAACTTTATGAATACCGATTTGCTTTAATGCGTTGACCATATTACGAATTTGTTGGCGAGTCAGTGTTGGATCGCCACTGAAGCGGATGACTAAATCACCCGTCAGCGTGTTGTTATTTAATTTTGCATCGGTTTCAAAATTGGTTACGAAACGATAGTCTGGGCCTAATTGCAATAAAGCAGCCAATGCAGTGACGACTTTTTGGGTACTGGCCGGTAGCGCCATTTGTTGAGCGTTATAATCAATGAGCGGAGTATTACTTCCTACTTTCTGCGCAACCAGAGCAAGGTTAGTGCCGTCGGGGAGATACTGTTTAAAATCATCAACAGGAATGGATAAAGCTTGTGAACTTACGAAGGTAAGTCCTAAAGTGATGATTAATTTTCTGGTTGAAGTTAATAACGACATATATTTCACATATCAGGGTAGACATACTGCACATACTAAAGTGTAATGCCCAATAAAGTAAACGATGATCCGCTATTAACTCTCAGTTAAAATAGCGAACAGTATGATAAGATAAGTGGCTAAATTAGTCTGATTGAGTTATTTACACCCCAAGTAATTTGAACACCCCCCTACACACAGTGGTGTTCGGTGTACTGCTGTTACAAAATCAGGAAGATACTTATTTTTTATATAGGATTGAATCAGAGGTATTTATCAAATGAAACAGATTCCAATGACAGTATTTGGTGCAAACAAGCTCAGAGAAGAGCTCGAGTACTTGAAATCTGTCCGTCGCCCTGAAATTATTGCGGCAATTGCAGATGCTCGTGAGCATGGTGATTTAAAAGAAAATGCTGAATATCATGCTGCGCGTGAACAACAGGGGTTTTGTGAAGGTCGTATTCAAGAAATTGAATCTAAACTTTCCCACTCTCAAGTGATTGATATAACGAAAATGGTTAACAATGGACGTGTTATTTTCGGAGCAACAGTCACTGTACTTAACCTAGATACAGATGAAGAGCTAACTTACCGTATTGTCGGTGATGATGAAGCAGATATTAAAGTGAATTTAATCTCTGTCAATTCGCCAATTGCTCGTGGATTAGTGGGCAAAGAAGTTGATGATGTCGTCACAATTAAGACGCCGGGCGGGGATGTTGAGTTCGAAATTCTTAAAGTTGAGTATATCTGATTCCTATTTCCCTGAATTGGTTATATTATTTCACTGATTTAGAGAGAAAGGCCGCAGGCGGCCTTTTTCGTCATATAAAACATGCTTTCGATGGCATTTTTATATAAATGAAGAGTTATTATTTAGGTAAAATGATTTTGCGCTCAGCTGAAGGACGGTAGAGAACAAGAATTTTACCGATAACTTGGACATTTGCTGCACCAGTTTCGCGAACAATCGCATCAGCGATCAAATTTTTAGTATCACGATCTTCGCCTGCGATTTTGACTTTGATAAGCTCGTGATGTGTTAATGAGAGTTCTATCTCAGCCAAAACACCTTCGGTTAAGCCATTGTTGCCAATCATAACAACAGGGTTTAAGTGGTGAGCGAGACTTTTTAGGTGCTGGATTTGTTTTTTATTAAGATTCATCGATTTTTTGCTTGGTTAGTATTGAAAATGGCATATTCTACCGCCATCTGATCACTATCACCATCAATTATATCTTATTTGATGGTAAAGAAGCAGCTAATGATTACCCGAAGTCCATCGGGTTACTAGTAGGCGGCAACGTAAACTATCCTGAAATACATAGTAAATTATGTAGCTTGGGGAAAAATGAAGCTAATCCCTTGTAACTTGAAGAATGTCGGGAAATGTATTTCTATTAGTATAGTTGGAAAGTGCAATGGCCAATAAAAAACGTTCGGCAAGCTCCAGTCGTTGGTTGCAAGAACATTTTAGTGATAAATATGTTCAGCAAGCACAAAAAAAAGGGCTCCGCTCACGTGCATGGTTTAAACTGGATGAAATCCAGCAAGGTGATAAGATTTTTAAACCAGGTATGACCGTTGTTGATTTAGGGGCCGCCCCAGGTGGTTGGTCGCAGTATGTTGTCAGCCAAATAGGTCATCATGGTCGTGTTATTGCTTGTGACCTGTTACCAATGGATCCCATCGTCGGTGTTGATTTCCTCCAAGGAGATTTTCGCGATGAAGCCGTACTTGCTGCTTTGTTAGAGCGAGTAGGGGATAAAAAAGTACAAGTGGTTATGTCTGACATGGCTCCAAATATGAGCGGAACACCTGAAGTAGATATTCCTCGCTCTATGTATCTGGTTGAATTAGCATTGGATATGTGCCGTGCGGTATTGGCTCCTGGGGGAAGTTTTATTGTTAAAGTATTTCAGGGAGAAGGCTTTGATGAATACCTCAGGGATATCCGCTCCCTATTTACGAAAGTTAAAGTTCGTAAACCCGAATCTTCGCGGGCACGATCGCGTGAAGTATACATTGTAGCGACAGGACTAAAACTA
Source organism: Providencia rustigianii DSM 4541 (assembly GCF_000156395.1). GTDB lineage: Bacteria > Pseudomonadota > Gammaproteobacteria > Enterobacterales > Enterobacteriaceae > Providencia > Providencia rustigianii. The sequence continues at coordinate 890,638 of NZ_GG703818.1, read as the reverse complement.
TAGTACCCTGAGCGTTATTTGTTAACACAGTTGTAAGGTGAGGTTAATCCCTTGAGTGACATGGCGAAAAACCTAATTCTCTGGTTAGTCATCGCAGTTGTTCTGATGTCCTTGTTCCAGAGTTTTGGCCCAAGCGATTCGAATAGTCGCAGAGTTGATTATTCAACGTTTATCAATGAGTTAGCCCAGGATCAGGTACGTGAAGTTCGTATCACAGGTCGTGAATTGAACGTCAGAAAAGCGGATAATAGCCGCTATACAACTTATCTTCCTATGCAGGATGAGAAGTTGTTAGACACCTTGTTAAACAAGAATGTAACTGTCGTCGGTGAACCACCAGAAGAACCTAGCTTACTGACATCTATTTTCATTTCCTGGTTCCCAATGCTTCTGTTGATTGGTGTCTGGATTTTCTTTATGCGCCAAATGCAAGGTGGCGGCGGCAAAGGGGCTATGTCATTCGGCAAAAGTAAAGCCCGTATGCTGACAGAAGATCAGATCAAAACAACATTTGCAGACGTTGCTGGTTGTGATGAAGCTAAAGAAGAAGTGGGTGAAATCGTAGAATTCTTACGTGAACCAGCTCGTTTCCAAAAACTCGGTGGTAAGATTCCTAAAGGCGTCCTGATGGTAGGACCTCCGGGTACAGGTAAAACATTACTGGCAAAAGCGATTGCTGGTGAAGCTAAAGTTCCTTTCTTTACTATTTCCGGTTCTGATTTCGTGGAAATGTTTGTCGGGGTTGGTGCTTCGCGTGTTCGTGACATGTTCGAACAAGCAAAGAAAGCTGCGCCTTGTATCATTTTTATTGATGAAATCGATGCTGTTGGTCGCCAACGTGGCGCTGGTTTAGGTGGTGGTCACGATGAACGTGAACAGACACTGAACCAAATGCTGGTTGAGATGGATGGTTTCGAAGGTAATGAAGGCATCATTGTTATTGCTGCAACTAACCGTGCTGACGTACTTGACCCAGCATTATTACGTCCAGGTCGTTTTGACCGTCAGGTTGTTGTTGGTCTACCGGATGTCCGTGGCCGTGAACAGATTCTGAAAGTTCATATGCGTCGTGTTCCAATTGACCCAGGTGTTGATACCTCTATCCTTGCTCGTGCAACCCCAGGTTTTTCTGGTGCGGAGTTAGCAAACTTAGTTAACGAAGCAGCATTGTTTGCGGCACGTGAAAATAAGCGTGTTGTCTCCATGGCTGAATTCGAAAGAGCGCGAGATAAAGTTTGGCTGGGTGCTGAACACCGTTCTTTAATGATGACGGAAGAGCAGAAAGAATCGACTGCTTATCATGAAGCTGGACATGCGATTGTGGGCTACTTGATGCCAGAGCATGACCCTGTTCATAAAGTGACTATTATTCCTCGTGGTCGTGCATTGGGTGTGACGTTCTACTTACCTGAAGGTGACCAAATTAGTGCGAGCCGTCAGAAGTTAGAAGGTAATATTGCAAGCACCTATGGTGGTCGTATTGCTGAAGAACTGATTTACGGTTATGACAAAATTTCTACCGGTGCATCAGGCGATATCCAGCAAGCCACCAACACAGCTAGAAAAATGGTGACTCAGTGGGGCTTCTCTGACAAGTTAGGTCCAGTGTTATATTCTGAAGAAGAAGGCCCAGCATTCTTAGGTCGTTCAGGACATAGCTCGACTTATTCAGATGAAACTGCACGCATTATTGATGAAGAGATCAAAGCAATTATCGACCGTGGTTATAAGGTTGCACATAAAACCTTAACCGACAATATGGATATTCTGCATGCAATGAAAGATGCATTATTGAAATATGAAACGATAGATATGCCAATGATTGATGACCTGATGAACCGCCGTCCAGTACGTGCGCCAGCAGGTTGGGATGAGGATAAAAAAGTTAACAATGTGACCGGCTCATTTGGTGCAGCAACAAGCGCATCAAAACCTGAAACAGCGGCGACAGAACCTCAGCCTGAACAACCAACTGATAAGTCAGATGAAAATAATTCATCCGATAATAACGATAGCAAGCCACAATAAGCTATCGTCACAAGTTGATTAATTGAAAACCCCAGATTACTGGGGTTTTTTACGTTAAGGAAAAATAATCATGCACATTAAAGCTCGAGGTCATCTCCTTGACTTATCTACTCCTCAGGTGATGGGGATTCTGAATGTTACTCCTGATTCATTTTCAGATGGTGGCACCCATAATCGTTATCACGATGCACTCGATCATGTTGCTAAAATGGTTCAAGAAGGCGCAACGATTATTGATATCGGCGGTGAATCGACACGTCCAGGTGCGGCTGAAGTTTCTGTAAGCGAAGAATTAGACCGAGTTATTCCAATTGTAGAGGCCATTGCTAAACGTTTTGATGTGTGGATTTCTGTTGATACCTCAAAAGCTCAAGTCATGAATGAAGCCGCTAAAGCAGGAATGCACATTATCAATGATATTCGTTCATTGCATGAAGATGGTGCGCTTGAGGTTGCAGCCAATACAGGGTTACCCGTATGTATTATGCACATGAAAGGCCAGCCAAGAACGATGCAGAATGCACCTGACTATGCGAATGTCGTCAAGGAAGTCAAAGACTACTTAGCCATTGAAATTAAACGCTGTGTAGATGCTGGAATTGATAAACAGCAAATAATTATCGATCCAGGCTTTGGTTTTGGTAAGAACCTGTCGCATAATTACCAATTATTAGCATATTTAGATCAGTTTCATGATTTCGGACTACCGCTATTGGCAGGTCTGTCACGCAAATCTATGATTGGACAATTATTGAATGTTCCACCTCAAGAACGTCTTGCGGGCAGTTTAGCTTGTGCAACTATTGCTGCAATGCAGGGAGCACAGATTATTCGTGTTCATGATGTGAAAGAAACTGTGCAGGCAATGCAAGTGGTTCAGATGACTCTGTCAGAAAAGGAAAAGTTAGCGTATGAGTAACCGTAAATATTTTGGTACTGATGGTATTCGTGGCAAAGTGGGCGACAGTCCGATCACGCCTGATTTCGTTTTAAAATTAGGCTGGGCTGCGGGTAAAGTCCTCGCACGTCATGGCTCACGAAAAATTATTATCGGCAAAGATACGCGTATTTCTGGCTATATGTTGGAGTCTTCTTTAGAAGCTGGCTTAGCGGCTGCTGGATTATCTGCATCGTTTACTGGTCCAATGCCAACGCCTGCGGTTGCATATCTCACTCGTACTTTCCGTGCCGAAGCGGGGATCGTTATTTCTGCCTCTCATAACCCATATTATGATAATGGGATCAAATTCTTCTCTATTGATGGAACTAAGTTGCCAGATGAAGTTGAAGAAGCTATCGAAGCTGAGATGGAAAAACCGATTACTTGTGTTGAATCTGCTGAATTAGGTCGTGCAAACCGTATCGTCGACGCGGCAGGACGTTATATCGAATTCTGTAAAGGCACATTTCCAAATGAGCAGAGCCTGAACAGTCTTAAAGTTGTTCTAGACTGTGCAAATGGCGCAACGTACCACATTGCTCCCAATGTATTTAGCGAATTAGGTGCAGAAGTTATCGCCATTGGTTGCGATCCTAATGGTATCAATATTAATGAAGAGTGTGGCGCAACAGATGTTCGTATGCTGCAAGAGCGCGTCATTGCAGAGAAAGCGGATGTAGGCTTAGCTTTTGATGGTGATGGCGACAGAATCATCATGGTTGACCACGAAGGTAACAAAGTCGACGGTGACCAAATCCTATATATCATTGCACGTGAAGCATTACGCCAAGGCCAGTTAAAAGGTGGCGTTATTGGCACCTTGATGAGTAACATGGGTTTGGAGATTGCACTGAAACAACTGGGTATTCCTTTTGAGCGAGCTAAAGTCGGTGACCGGTATGTACTGGAAAAACTGCAAGAAAAAGGCTGGCGCATGGGAGCGGAAAACTCAGGGCACGTTATTTTATTAGATAAAACCACTACGGGTGACGGCATTGTAGCTGGGCTGCAAGTACTTAGTGCAATGGTTCGTAACCAAATGAGTTTACATGACCTCTGCAGTGGGATGAAATTATTGCCACAAGTGTTGGTTAACGTACGTTTCAAAGGCAAGCATGATCCTCTACAAAGTGATGCGGTCATTGCAGCAAATGAACAAGTAGAAAAAGAGTTAGCTGGGAAAGGTCGCGTATTACTCAGAAAATCGGGTACCGAACCACTTATCCGTGTGATGGTCGAAGGTGAAGATGAAGAGACTGTGACTAAAATGGCTAACCATATTGCTGATGCAGTAAAAGCAGCGGGTTAATTAAGTTTATTCATTGAAATGGGTTTTCTTAATGCTTATAAAAATAAACGTTAAGACGACATAATTAGATGGCTGAGTATTATTTCGATAATTTGTTGATTTTTTCTTCAAATGGTCGCGTGAAAGCAAAATAGACTTGCTTGTCAGCTCAGCTTTGGTTAGTATTCGCACCTGCTCAATCCTGCAATTATATTTTTCAGTATTGGGTAGGTGTGCAGTATAAGGGTCATAGCATAGGCTATGCGCCGTAACTGAATAGGTAACTCAAATGTATATAGCTCTCTTAATTATCTTTTTGCTAGTGGCTATCAGCCTGATTGGTCTGGTGATGTTACAGCAAGGTAAAGGTGCTGACATGGGTGCATCATTCGGTGCGGGCGCTTCTGCAACACTGTTTGGTTCATCGGGCTCAGGTAACTTCATGACCCGTATGACTGGAATCTTGGCTGCTGTGTTTTTCATTATCAGTTTAGTGCTTGGCAATATGACTGCCAACAAATATGGCACTGGTACAGGTAGTAAGTGGGAAAACATTAGTGAACCGGCAAAAGTCGAGCAACCAACAGACGTTCCGGCAGCACCAGCAACACCAACGAGCGATATCCCTCGTTAAGTGTTTAAGATTCCGGATGAAGGCATTTAGTCCTCATCAGTAGTAAAGCAGTAGAAGTTAAAAATTTGAGGTTATTGATGAGTAAATTAGTAACCTCACCTCAGTGCCGAGGTGGTGAAATTGGTATACACGCTACCTTGAGGTGGTAGTGCCTACAAAACGGGCGTACGGGTTCAAGTCCCGTCCTCGGCACCATTATTTTAGACGACTTGTATACAACAAATAGTCAGTGTAAAATAGTCACGTTTCGAACGCGGGATGGAGCAGCTTGGTAGCTCGTCGGGCTCATAACCCGAAGGTCGTTGGTTCAAATCCAGCTCCCGCAACCATTTCCTTATTCACATATCTTGCAGTCCATTATTAGATATCGTTAACGTAATTTCTCATCGATTTATCTAGATTTTCAAGGTATACTAGGATTATGGTAAACCCATGCGTTATGGGTCCAGTTACAAAAGCCCCGATATCGGGGTTTTTTGTTATTTGATAATCGAATTAACTGGGCTATATGCCCTTTTTTTATGTCTGGGGGTGGGCTTGTCCACATTAGAGCAAAAATTAACAGAGATGGTTTCGGCACCAGTAGAAGCGCTAGGCTTTGAGTTTGTTGGCTTAGAATTCGTTCGTGGGCGCACGTCGACACTACGTATTTTCATTGATAGTGAAGAAGGCATCACTGTTGATGATTGTGCTGATGTCAGCCATCAGGTAAGTGCAGTATTGGATGTCGAAGATCCGATTTCTGTAATCTATAACCTTGAAGTTTCGTCACCGGGAATGGAGCGTCCATTATTCACGATCGCTCATTACGAGCGTTTTATGGGTGAAGAGGTGGCTCTGACATTACGTATAGCTATGCAGAACCGCCGTAGATGGCAAGGTATTATTAAAGCCGTTGATGGTGAAATGATTACGGTTACTGTAGATGGTAAGGATGAGGTGTTCGCCCTCGGCAACATCCAAAAAGCTAACTTGGTACCCCACTTTTAATAAAGTTCAATGAGGCAACTAGGATGAACAAAGAAATTCTGGCTGTTGTTGAAGCGGTTTCTAACGAAAAATCCCTCCCTCGTGAAAAAATCTTCGAGGCTCTGGAAACTGCACTAGCGACAGCAACCAAAAAGAAATACGAGCAAGAAATTGAGGTACGTGTTGAGATCGACCGTAAATCAGGTGATTTTGACACTTTCCGCCGTTGGTTAATTGTTGATGAAGTGACAATGCCAACACGTGAAATCACTCTTGATGCAGCTCAGTTCGAAGATCCTGAACTGCAATTGGGTGGATATGTTGAAGACCAGATTGAGTCTGTTGTTTTTGACCGTATTACAACGCAAACTGCTAAACAAGTTATCGTACAGAAAGTTCGTGAAGCCGAACGTGCGATGGTAGTTGATCAATTCCGTGAGCAACAAGGTGAAATCATCACTGCTCAAGTGAAGAAAGTTAACCGTGAAAATATCACCTTAGATTTAGGTAATAATGCAGAAGCGGTTATCTTGCGTGAAGATATGTTACCTCGCGAAAATTTCCGTCCAGGTGACCGAATTCGCGGAGTACTGTATGATGTTCGACCTGAAGCTCGCGGTGCACAGCTTTTTGTCACTCGTTCTCGCCCAGAGATGCTGATTGAATTATTCCGCATTGAAGTGCCAGAAATTGGTGAAGAAATCATTGAGATCAAAGCTGCAGCTCGTGATCCAGGCTCGCGCGCTAAAATCGCAGTAAAAACTAACGACAAACGTATCGACCCAGTTGGTGCTTGCGTTGGTATGCGTGGTGCAAGGGTTCAAGCCGTTTCTAGTGAACTAGGCGGTGAAAGAATTGACATCGTGTTATGGGATGATAACCCTGCTCAATTCGTTATTAATGCTATGGCTCCGGCTGATGTGGCATCTATCGTTGTTGATGAAGACAACTGTACAATGGATGTTGCCGTTGAAAGCAGCAACTTAGCCCAAGCGATTGGTCGTAATGGTCAAAACGTTCGCTTAGCAGCTCAGTTACTGAAAATACATCGTGGTGATGACAAGTGGGAACTGAATGTCATGACTGCGGAAGAGCTGAATGCAAAACATCAGGCAGAAGCACATGCTTCTATTGAAACATTCACCAAGCATCTTGATATTGACGAAGAGTTTGCCACAACATTGGTTGAAGAAGGCTTCTCTACGTTAGAAGAACTGGCTTACGTGCCAATTAAAGAGCTTCTGGAAATTGACGGTCTTGATGAAGAAACCGTTGAAGTTCTACGTGAAAGAGCAAAAGCGGCCCTCACCACAATCGAATTGGCTCAAAAAGAGAGCCTAGGTGATAATCAGCCAGCAGAAGATTTGTTGAATCTTGACGGTATGGATCGTACTCTTGCCTATAATTTGGCTACTCGTGGAATCTGTACACTGGAAGATCTTGCTGAGCAGGGCATCGACGACCTCATTGATATTGAAGGTCTGAATAATGAGAAAGCAGGCGAACTCATTATGGCCGCACGTAATATTTGCTGGTTCGGTAACGATGCGTAAACACTGTAGCAGGAAGGAACGGCATGACAGAAACTGTAAAATCATTGGCAACGGAAATTCAAACCACAGTTGATCGCCTGGTACAGCAATTTGCTGAAGCAGGGATCACTAAAGGTGAGAATGACTCTGTTAACCAGTCTGAAAAAGAAGCTTTACTGAACCACTTAAACCGTGAACAAGGCGGAGTAGCGGGTCAGCCAAGTAAATTAACATTGCAGCGTAAAACTCGTAGTACGCTGAGTGTTCCAGTCACCGGTGGCAAAAGCAAATCGGTAAATGTTGAAGTCCGCAAAAAACGCACTTATGTGAACCGTGACGCTGAAGAAGCGAAATCGGAAGAGCAGGCGCAGCGTGAAGCGGAAGAGCAGGCACAGCGCGAAGCTGAGGAACTGGCAAAACGTGCAGCAGAAGACGCTGCCAAACGTGAAGCGGAAGCAAACGCTAAACGTGAAGCCGAAGAGAAAGCAAAACGTGAAGCAGCTGATAAAGCTACGCGCGAAGCAGCGGAAAGAGAAAAAGTGAAACAAAGCGAAAATCATCAAAAACCAGGCAAGACTAACGAAAGTAATGCCGAAAAACAGCGTCGTGAAGCTGAAGCAGCTGAGCTGAAACGTAAAGCCGAAGAAGAAACTCAACGTAAAGTTGAAGCGGAAGCTCGCCGTGTTGCTGAAGAAGCCCGTAAAATGGCTGAAGAGAACGGTGAGAAATGGACGGCTGAAACTAAAACTGAAGAAGACAGCGACTATCACACTACAACGTCTACTCATGCTCGTGCAGCAGAAGACGAAAGTGATGAGAAAGAAGAAGGCCGTCGTTCACGTAACCGTACAGCGAAAGCTCCACGTCAGAAAAAAGGCAATAAACTGTCTGAGAAAGCTGATCGTGAAGAAGAGCGTGCTGCGGGTCGTTCAGGTCGTTCTAAAGGTAAGCAGCGTAAAGGTAGTTCTTTACAGCAAAGCTTCACCAAACCTGCTGTTGCGGTAAACCGTGACGTAGTGATTGGCGAAACCATTACCGTTGGCGAACTGGCTAACAAAATGGCGGTTAAAGGCTCACAAGTCATCAAAACGATGATGAAAATGGGTGCGATGGCAACCATTAACCAAGTGATTGACCAAGAAACTGCACAGTTAGTAGCAGAAGAAATGGGACACAAAGTTATTCTGCGTCGCGAAAACGAGTTAGAAGAAGCGGTGATGAATGACCGTGACACTGGCTCAGCGGTGAAAGAACCTCGTGCTCCTGTTGTAACCATCATGGGTCACGTTGACCACGGTAAAACCTCTTTACTGGACTACATTCGTTCAACGAAAGTAGCATCAGGCGAAGCAGGTGGTATTACTCAGCACATCGGTGCATACCACGTCCAAACTGACAAGGGTATGATCACCTTCTTAGACACCCCAGGTCACGCCGCGTTTACTTCGATGCGTGCACGTGGTGCTCAGGCAACGGATATCGTTGTTCTGGTTGTTGCTGCTGATGATGGTGTAATGCCACAAACAATTGAAGCGATCCAACATGCGAAAGCTGCGGGTGTACCAGTTGTTGTTGCTGTGAACAAAATGGATAAACCAGAAGCTGACCCAGATCGCGTTAGAAATGAGCTGTCTCAGTACGGTATTATTTCTGAAGAGTGGGGCGGTGAAACGCAGTTTATCGGTGTATCTGCAAAAGTGGGTACCGGTATCGATGAACTGTTAGATGCTATCTTGCTGCAAGCTGAAGTTTTAGAACTGAAAGCGGTATATGCAGGTATGGCAAGCGGTGTTGTTGTTGAATCTTATCTGGACAAAGGTCGTGGCCCAGTTGCGACAATCTTAGTTCAAGAAGGTACCTTGAATAAAGGCGACATCGTTCTGTGTGGATTTGAATATGGCCGTATTCGTGCAATGCGTAACGAATTAGGTAAAGAAGTTCAATCTGCAGGTCCTTCAATTCCAGTTGAAATTTTAGGGCTTTCAAGCGTTCCTTCTGCCGGTGATGAAGCGACAGTTGTTCGTGACGAGAAAAAAGCACGTGAAGTTGCTCTCTATCGTCAAGGCAAATTCCGTGATGTGAAATTAGCTCGTCAGCAGAAATCTAAACTGGAAAACATGTTTGCTAACATGGAAGAAGGTAAAGTTTCTGAACTGAATATCGTTCTGAAAACTGACGTTCAGGGTACTTGTGAAGCTATCACTGAGTCTCTGATGAAACTGTCAACTGATGAAGTTAAAGTTAAAATCATCGGTTCAGGCGTGGGTGGTATCACTGAAACTGATGCAACTCTGGCTGCGGCATCGAATGCTATCATTCTTGGCTTTAACGTTCGTGCTGATGCATCTGCACGTCGCGTTATTGAAAGTGAAAGCGTCGATTTACGTTACTACTCAGTAATCTATAGCCTGATTGATGAAATCAAACAAGCAATGAGTGGTATGTTGGCACCTGAATACAAACAGCAAATCATTGGTCTTGCAGAAGTTCGTGATGTATTTAAATCACCGAAATTTGGTGCTGTTGCTGGTTGTATGGTTACTGAAGGTACCATTAAACGTAATAACCCAATCCGCGTCTTACGTGATAACGTGGTTATTTACGAAGGTGAGTTGGAGTCACTGCGTCGCTTCAAAGATGACGTGAGCGAAGTTCGTAACGGTATGGAATGTGGTATCGGTGTTAAGAACTACAACGATGTCCGTGTCGGCGATATGATCGAAGTCTTTGAAATCATCGAAGTTAAGCGTTCAATCGACGGTTAATTTTGTGAGTACCCACGAGACATCGTGGTTATAAAAAAGTATTTGTGAGGGGGCAATAGCCCCCTTTATTGTCAGGAGATATAACGATGGCAAAAGAATTCAGTCGTTCTCAACGCGTAGCTCAAGAAATGCAAAAAGAAATTGCGATTATTTTGCAGCGTGAGATTAAAGATCCTCGTATTGGCATGGCAACCGTGTCTGGTGTCGAGCTTTCACGGGATCTGGCATACGGTAAAGTTTTCGTCACCTTTTTCAACATCGCCAATGATGATAAGAGCGAAGCTGAAATGGTAGCTGAAGGTATTAAAGCATTAAACGAAGCATCTGGTTTTATTCGTTCATTACTCGGAAAAGCAATGCGTTTACGCATTATTCCTGAGCTGACTTTTGAATATGATAGCTCGCTAGTTGATGGTATGCGTATGTCTAACCTAGTATCGAATGTGATTCGTAATGACGAAGAACGTCGTTCTGGTACAGATGATAAAGAGGAAAAATAATGGGTCGTCGTCGTAGCGGGCGTGATATAGATGGCGTATTGCTGCTGGATAAACCTACTGATATTTCTTCAAATGATGCGCTGCAAAAAGTGCGGCGCTTCTTTAACGCGAACAAAGCAGGGCATACTGGTGCATTAGACCCGTTAGCGACGGGGATGCTGCCAATCTGTCTTGGTGAAGCAACAAAGTTTTCACAGTTTTTACTCGACTCAGATAAACGTTATCGAGTGATTGCACGCCTTGGGCAGCGTACGGATACTTCCGACTCCCATGGTGAAATTATCTGTGAGCGTGAAGTTAAGTTTACAGCAAAGCAACTTGATGGTGCTTTAGAGCATTTTCGTGGTGATACTCTACAAATTCCTTCCATGTATTCGGCACTCAAACACCAAGGGCGGCCACTTTATGAATACGCAAGAAAAGGGATCACAATAGAGCGAGAAGCCCGTCCTATCACTGTGTATGAGCTTCAGTTTATTCGTTGGGATAACAACGAATTAGAGCTGGAAATTCATTGTTCGAAAGGTACGTATATTCGAACCATCATTGATGATTTAGGTGAAATGTTAGGATGTGGTGCTCACGTCACTTATCTGCGTCGTGTACAAGTGGCTAATTATCCTTATGACCGAATGGTCTCTTTGGAACAATTAGCGGCTTTACGGGCAAAAGTGGATGCCGGTGAAGGGTCTTTTGAAGCACTCTTGGATTCACTGTTATTGCCAATGGATACCGCAGTTGTTCATTTTCCTGCTGTGAATATCACAGAAGACACTGCCGCATATTTTAAACAGGGTCAACCTGTATGTGGTAATGTACAAGGCCTTGCGCAAGGCGAAATGATCCGAGTCACTAGTGGTACAGAGCAGCGGTTTATTGGTATTGCTCTGGTGAGTGAAGATGGACGTATCGCACCAAAGCGTTTGGTTGTAGAAAATGAGCAGCCCGCATAATGGCGCTTATTGCTTTGCTGCTTTAAGCAGCGTAGAATAGCGGCGCTTAATCTTGAGATGCTAAATTAGAGATTGGCTCTCATCACTTATATTAATTCATTTGGAGTTTACTATGTCTCTAAGTACTGAAGCGAAAGCGAAGATCGTTGCTGAATTCGGCCGCGGTGAAAATGACACGGGTTCAAGCGAAGTTCAAATCGCTCTGCTGACAGCTCAAATCAACCACCTGCAAGGTCACTTCTCAGAGCACAAAAAAGATCACCACAGCCGTCGTGGTCTGCTGCGTATGGTTGCTCAGCGTCGTCGTTTACAGGCTTACTTGAAAGGTAAAGATATCGCACGTTACACAGCGCTGATCGAGCGTCTGGGTCTGCGTCGTTAATCTTGTCAGTTTCAGTGGAAAGGGGCCTAATGGCCCCTTTTCTGCTAAAAGTTATTTCGAAAGTTGAAGTAATACTCGAATTATACTTAACTTAAATGTTAAGCTATTATCGATAATTGATTGTTTTAGCTAAAACCTCTTAAAACTACATCCGATTCGCGCGACTAATGAGAACATTGATGACAAGAATATCAATTTTCTCATTAGTCGCGAGGCTGTAGTAGAAAATAACCATGCTACTCGAGAATCTCTGGTAGCCTTACAAAAAGGGTAATATTTTGTTGAATCCTATTGTTCGTAAATTCCAGTATGGCCAGCATACCGTGACATTAGAAACCGGCATGATCGCACGTCAAGCAACTGCGGCTGTGATGGTTAATATGGATGACACTGCAGTATTCGTTACTGCTGTAGCACAGAAAAAAGTGAAAGAAGGTCAAGATTTCTTTCCTTTAACTGTTAACTATCAAGAGCGTACTTACGCAGCGGGTCGTATCCCAGGCAGTTTCTTCCGTCGTGAAGGCCGTCCTGGTGAAGGCGAAACTTTAGTTGCACGCTTAATTGACCGTCCTCTACGTCCGCTGTTCCCAGAAGGTTTCCTGAACGAAATCCAAATCATTGCAACCGTTGTTTCAGTTAACCCACAAGTTAACCCTGATATCGTTGCGATGATCGGTGCTTCAGCTGCACTGGCTCTGTCAGGCGTTCCATTCAATGGTCCTATCGGTGCTGCACGTGTTGGTTATATCAATGACCAATATGTTCTGAACCCAACTGCAGACGAATTAAAATCAAGCCGTCTGGATTTAGTAGTTGCAGGTACCGACAGCGCAGTTTTAATGGTTGAATCTGAAGCTGAATTATTAAGTGAAGAGCAAATGCTGGGTGCGGTAGTGTTTGGTCACGACCAACAGCAAGTTGTTATTCAAAACATTAATGATTTAGTGAAAGAAGCCGGTAAAGAAAAATGGGATTGGCAGCCAGAGCCAGTTAACCAAGCACTGAAAGATCGTATTGCTGCATTGGCTGAAAGCCGTATGGGCGACGCTTACCGCATCACTGAAAAACAAGAGCGTTATGCTCAAGTTAACCTGATCAAAGAAGAAGTGACAGCAGCTCTGCTTGCTGAAGATGAAAACGTTGATCTGTCAGAAGTTTCAGACATTCTTGCTCACTTAGAAAAACAAGTTGTTCGTAGCCGTGTTATCCGTGGTGAGCCACGTATCGATGGTCGTGAGAAAGACATGGTTCGTGCGTTAGACGTGCGTACTGGTGTTCTGCCACGCACCCACGGTTCTGCGTTGTTCACTCGTGGTGAAACACAGGCGCTGGTAACAGCAACGTTAGGTACTGAGCGTGATGCACAAGTTATCGACCAATTAATGGGCGAATATACTGACCGCTTCTTATTCCACTACAACTTCCCTCCATACTCTGTTGGTGAAACTGGCATGGTGGGTTCACCTAAACGTCGTGAAATCGGTCACGGTCGCTTAGCTAAGCGTGGCGTATTAGCAGTAATGCCTTCACACGCAGATTTCCCATACACTATTCGTGTAGTGTCTGAGATCACTGAATCTAATGGTTCATCATCAATGGCGTCTGTCTGTGGTGCGTCACTAGCTCTAATGGATGCTGGTGTACCTATCAAAGCGGCTGTTGCTGGTATCGCGATGGGTCTGGTGAAAGAAGGTAACGATTTCGTTGTTCTGTCTGATATCTTAGGTGATGAAGATCACTTAGGTGACATGGACTTTAAAGTTGCTGGTAGCCGTGAAGGTATCAGTGCTTTACAAATGGATATCAAAATCGAAGGTATCACTCGTGAAATCATGCAGGTTGCTCTGAACCAAGCTAAAGGTGCGCGTCTGCACATCCTAGGCACAATGGAACAAGCAATTAATGGTCCACGTGAAGAAATCTCTGAATTTGCTCCACGTATCTATACCATCCGCATTAGCCCAGACAAAATCAAAGATGTCATTGGTAAAGGCGGCTCGGTTATCCGTGCATTAACGGAAGAAACGGGTACAACTATCGAAATCGAAGATGACGGTACCGTGAAGATTGCTGCAACAGATGGTCTGAAAGCGAAAGAAGCGATTCGTCGCATTGAAGATATCACAGCAGAAGTCGAAGTTGGTCGTATCTACCCAGGTAAAGTCACTCGTATCGTTGACTTCGGCGCATTTGTTGCCATCGGTGGTGGTAAAGAAGGTCTGGTTCATATTTCTCAAATCGCTGATAAGCGTGTAGAGAAAGTGACAGATTATCTGCAAATGGGTCAAGAAGTTCCTGTTAAGGTGTTAGAAATCGACCGTCAAGGCCGTATTCGCCTAAGCATGAAAGAAGCAGTTGTGAGCGAAGAAGCTCCAGCTCAGCAAGACTCAGCGGAATAAGCTGACCTAAAGTGTAGCGCCTGATAATATTAGGCGCTATCAGCCTAAATTTGCTGAACAGTGGTAATGTAAGGGCGTTGTATGCAGAACTGTATAAGTTTTCGTTTTTTCGATAGTCGCACCTTAGTTCGTGTGCTATCTGCGCTTATCTTTTTTATTATTATTGGATGTAGTAATAAAGATTGGCGTAAAAACGAGGTTTTTGCAGTACCTTTGCAGCCTTCATTACAACAAGAAGTGATATTGGCTCGTATGGAACAAATCCTTGCGAGCCGATCTTTAACCGATGATGAGTACGCGCAGCTTTTATATGAGCGCGGAGTACTGTATGATAGTCTCGGTTTAAGGGCGTTGGCGCGGAATGATTTTTCAACTGCGTTGTCCATACGTCCTGATATTCCTGAAATTTTTAACTTTTTAGGGATATACTTTACGCAGGCTGGCAACTATGATGCCGCCTATGAAGCGTTTGATTCTGTTTTAGAGCTTGATCCAACTTACAATTTCGCGCGGATGAATCGTGGCATCTCTTTATATTACGGTGGACGATACAAACTAGCGCAGGATGATCTGCTGGCGTATTATCAGATAGATCCAAATGATCCCTTTCGAACTCTGTGGCTTTATCTCGTCGAGAAAGACATAGACCCGCGTATGGCGCAAGATAATCTTGCAGCCCGTTACGACCAAGCGGAGAAAGGGCAATGGGGCTGGAATATCGTAGAATTCTATCTTGGCAACATCAATGAAACGACATTGATGGAGCGCTTGAAAGAGACATCTACGGATAACACTTCGCTCGCTGAGCATCTCAGTGAAACTAACTTCTATTTAGGTAAACATTACCTAAGTCTGGGGGATAAGGATAGCGCAACAGCGTTATTCAAACTGACGGTGGCAAACAACGCCCACAGCTTTGTTGAACACCGCTATGCATTGTTGGAATTGGCGCTGTTAGGCCAAGAACAAGACGACCTATTAGAATCGGGCCAGCAATAGCTGACGAACATTTCTCTATTAATTCTTGAGCCTTCATCCTGATGGATGACGGCCTATTTGTTCGTTTAATAACACAATTTGAGCCAGTTCACATTTTAATGAAAATGACGGAAATGATTTTCTCACCGTTATGTAAACTGGCCGCCATTAAGTATGAGGCACCTTTACATGACGACTGAGACTGAAATGTCTTTTGCTGATCTAGGTTTATCAGCATCTATTTTGAACGCACTAAGCGACCTGGGATATGAAAAACCATCACCAATTCAGCAACAATGTATCCCATTGTTACTGAATGGTAATGATGTATTAGGTATGGCACAAACTGGTAGTGGTAAAACCGCTGCATTTGGTTTGCCATTACTGCATAACATCGATCCAGATTTAAAAGCGCCACAAATTTTAGTACTGGCACCGACACGCGAGTTAGCGGTGCAAGTTGCTGAAGCATTGAGCGATTTCTCTAAACACATGAACCGTGTCAACGTGGTTGCCTTATACGGCGGTCAGCGTTATGACGTTCAACTTCGTGCATTACGCCAAGGTCCACAAGTTGTTGTGGGTACACCGGGTCGTCTTCTTGACCACCTGAAGCGCGGTACTTTAGATCTTTCTAAATTGAAAGGCTTAGTATTAGACGAAGCTGATGAAATGCTGCGTATGGGCTTCATTGATGATGTTGAAAACATCATGAGCCAGATTCCAGCACAACACCAAACTGCTCTGTTCTCGGCAACAATGCCAGAACCAATCCGCCGTATTACTCGTCGCTTTATGAAAGATCCTAAAGAGATCCGCATTCAGTCGAGCATTACTACACGTCCAGATATCGCTCAAAGCTACTGGACTGTTAGCGGAATGCGCAAAAATGAAGCGTTAGTTCGTTTCTTAGAGTCAGAAGATTTTGATGCGGCGATTATTTTCGTACGTACTAAAAACGCAACTTTAGAAGTTGCTGAAGCACTTGAGCGTAGTGGCTATAACAGTGCTGCATTAAACGGTGATATGAACCAAGCACTGCGTGAGCAAACATTAGAGCGCTTAAAAAATGGTCGTTTAGACATTTTAATCGCTACTGACGTTGCTGCTCGTGGTTTGGACGTTGAGCGTATTAGCTTAGTTGTTAACTACGATATCCCAATGGATGCAGAATCTTATGTTCACCGTATCGGTCGTACTGGTCGTGCGGGTCGTGCGGGTCGTGCTTTACTGTTCGTTGAGAACCGTGAGCGTCGTTTACTGCGCAACGTTGAACGTACGATGAAACTGACTATCCCTGAAGTTGACCTGCCAAATGCGGAGCTGTTAAGCCAGCGTCGTCAGGCTCAATTTGCTGCGAAAGTTCAGCAACAATTAGAAAGTAGCGATTTAGATCTATACCGTTCACTGTTGGCGAAAGTATCTCCATCTGAAGATGTTGATATGGAAACTTTAGCAGCGGCACTGTTGAAAATGGCACAGGGTGAACGCGCTCTGATCCTGCCACCAGATGCACCTCGCCGTCCTCGTCGTGAATTCAACGACCGTGATGACCGTCGTGACGATCGTCGTGGTGATGACCGTCGCCGTGACCGTAATAGCAGCAATGGTTTTGACCGCGCTGAGCGTGGTGAAAGCTCTGCTCGCCGTGAACGTCGTGATGTTGGTGATATGGAAACATACCGTATCGAAGTGGGTCGCGATGATGGTGTTGAAGTTCGTCACATCGTTGGTGCGATTGCTAACGAAGCGGATATCAGCAGCCGTTATATTGGTAATATCAAGTTGTTTGGTTCTCACTCAACGATTGAATTACCAAAAGGCATGCCAAGCGAAGTGTTAACTCACTTAAGCCGTGCGCGTGTACTGAACAAACCAATGCAAATGCAACTGATCGGTGATGCTCAACCATTTGAGCGTCGTGGCGGTGGCGAACGTCGTGGTGGCCCACGTCGTGAAGGCGGTAGCGAAGGTGGTTTCGGTGCAGGTCGTCGTAATGATCGTGGCGGTGAGCGTGATGGTCGTCGTGGCGGTGGAGACCGTCGTGGTTCTTCAAACCGTGATGGTGGCGCTAACCGTGATGGTGCAAATCGTGACCGTACTGGTTCAGCACCTCGTCAAGATGGCAACAACGCAGCACCTCGTCGTCGTAGCAGCAGCCACAACGCATAATTACTTTTAATTAAGTATTAAATCTAATAAAAACCACCGCTTAGGTGGTTTTTTTATATCTATGGATTGAACATTAAATCAAGCCTAGCTCTTCTTTCAATGGCTTCAAATAGCGACGGCTGACTGGAATATGGTCCCCTGAACCCAGCACAAGCTCTGCTTGCCCACTATCACCAAATAAAATCTCACTGAGCTGGGTCATATTCACTAGGTATTGTCGGTGGCAGCGAACTAACGGCGTGCGCATTTCTAATGTGCGTAATGTTAATTCCGTGAAGCTCTCTTGCCCTTGGATGCTCTTTACATAGACGCCGCTCATTCGCGAAGTCACATACTGAACCTCATCCAATTTCATGAGATAAATGCGGCTGTGTCCGGTGCAAGGAATAAATTTCAATGGCTCGTGATTATCGAGCAGCTCAAGATTTTGTTTCTGTGCGCCTTGGCGTAGACGGTTTAACGTTTTATTGAAACGTTCTGATTCTAATGGTTTGAGTAAATAGTCAAAAGCGTGTTCTTCGAAAGCTTGAACTGCAAATTCATTAAATGCGGTCAGAAAAACAATATGCGGGCGTATTTCAGGATCTAACATACGCACCATTTCTAGCCCAGTAAGTCGTGGCATTTGAATATCCAGAAATACCACATCAGGCTTTTTTTTGTGGATAAGCCCGATCGCCTCGATAGCATTGGCGCATTCGCCAATAATTTCGATATCGTCATGTTCCTCAAGTAAGCAGCGCACATTTTCACGCGCTAGGGGTTCATCATCAACGATTAATACATTCATAGAATTAAAGCCATTTATTCTGCCGTGGTGTAAGGTAAACGTAATTTCACTCGGGTGAACTTCTCTGGTTCACACTCCACACTGATACCATATTTTTCGCCATATTTAAGACGTAAACGTCTATCAACTAGCCCCATGCCTAAGCCATCAGATTGTGCTCTGGGCTGATAGAGACCGGCATTATCTTCGATTTCAATATAGACATGCTCGCAGCGTATATAGCTACGGATTGTAATATATCCGGTACTTAATAACTGTGAGGTACCGTGTTTTATTGCGTTTTCGACTATCGGTTGTAGACTGAATGCGGGTAATTCCACATGCCTGACTTCATCTGGAATATCCAAATGAATTTGTAAATTCTCTTGGAAACGGGCTTTCTCAATTTGCAAATAGGCATTGATGTGCTCAATTTCTTCTCCCAGTGTGGCATTTTGCTCTGGCCGTTTTAGGTTATTGCGGAAGAAAGTTGAAATATATTGCACCAATTGTCCCGCCTGTTGGCTATCTTTGCGGATTACGGCTTGGAGAGTATTGAGCACATTAAACAGAAAGTGAGGATTCACTTGTGCATGAAGTAATTTTACTTCCGATTGTAGTAAGGATTGCTTATTACGTTCATATTGCCCAGCAAGGATCTGCGCTGAAAATAAGCTAGCAATTCCTTCTCCAAGAGTGCGGTTTATCGAGCTAAATAAGCTGTTTTTGGCTTGATAAAGTTTGATGGTACCGATCACTTGTTGGTTTTCGCCTTGGAGCGGGATCACCAGAGCAGAACCGAGTTTACAAGACGCACTGAGGGTACATTTGTACGGGGTTTCATTACCATCAGCATACACGACTTCATTATTATCAATCGCCCGCCGTGATTGTTCGGAGGATATAGGTGTGCCCGGTATATGGTGATCCGCACCTAAGCCAATAAAGGCGAGTATTTTCTCTCTATCAGTGATTGCTACAGCTCCAATTTCCAACTCTTGGTAGATAATTTTTGCCACTTTCATACTGTTATCTACATTGAAACCTTTACGTAGAATTCCGTCAGTACAAAGGGCAATCTTTAAGGCTTGAGCAGAGAAAGCCGTAGTGTATTTCTCAACGATGGCGCGTCTATCCAGCAATATTCGAATAAACATCGCGGCCCCAATGGTATTGGCGATAATCATTGGAGCAGCAATATTTTTGACTAATTCATAAGCTTCGTCGAAAGGGCGGGCGATTAATAGAATAATCAGCATCTGAATAATTTCAGCGACAAAGGTGACGCAGCTAGCGGTCACGGGGTTAAAAATTTTATTAATTTCCCCACGTTTCATATAGTAACGATGAACTAATCCACCAATGAGTCCCTCGGCAATCGTTGAAACCATGCAACTGGTGGCAGTCATTCCGCCCAATGAATAACGATGCAATCCCCCAGTAAATCCAACAGCAACCCCGACAGCAGGTCCACCTAATAAGCCCCCAAGTACAGAGCCAATGGCACGAGTATTGGCAATAGAATCATTGATATGCAGACCAAAGTACGTCCCCATAATGCAGAATACGGAGAAAATCAGATAACACATGACTTTATGGGGAAGGCGGATCGTCACTTTTAGTAAGGGGATGACCAGCGGGGTTTTACTCAGTGCCCATGCGATCACGAGGTATACGCACATTTGTTGTAGGAGTAATAAGATTAAATCAAATTCGTACATCTTAATGTCCGTCATACTTCGAGTTGTAGGGGTGTTGACTGCGCTCAGCTGCTCTAGTCACATACTTTTGTATGCTCCTAGAGACATCTTCTCTTGCCGCCTACCTACAATTCGAATTATTTAGGACATTGGTGCAATGAATGCACAATGTTGCAAGTTTCGAGTTGTAGGGGTGTTGGCTGCGCTCAACTGCTTTAGTCACATACTTTTGTATGCTCCTAGAGATATCTTCTCTTGTCGCTTACCCATAATGCGAACTATTTAGAGCATGGCTCATGATATTTTGCATTATGGGAGTGTTGGCTGCGCTCAGCTGCTCTAGTCACATACTTTTGTATGCTCCTAGAGACATCTTCTCTTGCCGCCTACCTACAATTCGAATTATTTAGGACATTGGTGCGATGAATGCACAATGTTGCAAGTTTCGAGTTGTAGGGGTGTTGGCTACGTTCAGTGGATTTAGCCATATACTTTTGGGGGATATTGTATCTTATTGGGCTGGTTAAGTAATCGTCATTTAATAATAAGCAAATCATCATTATTTGACATGAAACATAAATAGACGCAGTATAAAAAAATGACCTCAGCTCCGTGATCTTACGCACGAATTTCTTAACGCTCGTTTCTATTTATTGTCATAATAAAAAAGTAGTTTCCCCCGTTATTACTCAAGGCTCACATATATAATGAAAAAAAGAACCATAATATTGATCTTGCTGATGCTGATCTTAATCGCTGCTGCGGCACTTTTTCATTCCCATAACCAATTTTTATTATTGCAAGGGGAAGTGGATGCACCAGAAGTGATTGTGACATCAAAAGCGAAAGGGCGCGTGATTGAACGTCATATTGAACGGGGCGATGACGTTAAAAAAGGGCAGTTGCTGTTAACGTTGGAAAGCCCAGAATTACAAGCGCAATATGCGGCATTAAAAGCCGCCAAAGACCAAGCGCAAGCGCAACTGGACCAATCCTTACATGGAACGCGTGAAGAAACCCTGCGTGACTTACAAGCTTCCCTCGCTCAAGCCAATTCACAATATCAAAATGCCTCCCGGGAGTTTACCCGTCTAAACAATTTATTGGGCAAAGGCTATGTTTCAATAAATGAACTCGATAATGCCCGTAAAGCCAAAGAGGTCGCATTCCAGCAAGTACAAAGTGCAAAAGCGCGTTTGGAAGAGGGAAAAAATGGGGATCGTATCGAGCTGCGCCAACAATATGAAGCGGCGGTGAATCAAGCTCAACAAAAATTAGCTGAGATTCAAGTACAGATTGATGACCTACAGGTTAAAGCTCCTGTGGATGGTGAAGTCGGCCCAATCCCCGCCGAAATTGGTGAACTATTTAATGCTGGTAGTCCATTACTTTCATTGATTAGCCTTCCTCAATCTTACTTTGTTTATAACTTGCGTGAAGACATTCTTGTTGGTGTGAAAAAAGGGAATAAAGTCCAGCTAGTTATCCCTGCATTAGGGGATAAAACGGTTGAAGCAGAGGTGCGCTATATTGCCCCTAAAGGGGATTATGCAACTAAACGTGCCACGCGAGCGACTGGAGATTTTGACTTAAAAACCTTTGAAGTACGTTTGTACCCACTTGAACCTATCGATGGATTACGACCGGGAATGAGTGTTT
The DNA here is from genome assembly GCF_000156395.1 of Providencia rustigianii DSM 4541. GTDB lineage: Bacteria > Pseudomonadota > Gammaproteobacteria > Enterobacterales > Enterobacteriaceae > Providencia > Providencia rustigianii. The sequence continues at coordinate 868,970 of NZ_GG703818.1, read as the reverse complement.
TATGGCGTTGGGATAAATAACAGGGGCTGCCATGAAACTTAAATTCGCTTGGCACGGCTTTGAACATGCCTTTAGCCGCGAAACCCAAATGGCAATTCGTAGCCCAGTATTTCACTGGCTGAGTTGGTTATTCCCTTTGATGCTATTCACGTTAGTCAGTGCTAACTTTTCAGAGGGAACGTTGATGGATGTGCCAGTTTCCGTGGTAGATAACAACCATAGCCCCATCTCTCGGCAAATTATTCGTGATCTTGATGCGGGTCCTCATGCGGAAGTTAAAGCCATAGATGGGAACTTGGCAACATCAATTAAGCAGCTGGGTAGTGCTAAGGATTATGCATTGCTGTATATCCCTCATAATTTTGAAGAGGATATATTACGTGGGCGTCAGCCAGAATTACGGATGTACTATAATGCGCTGTTTTATGCATCAGGCAGCTATGCGATCCAAGACTTTAGCGGGATGGTGGCTGAACTGAATGCCAAATATCGTCAAGACATGGCAAAATCCATGGGGCATACTTTACCGCCTTTGGCGCAAGTCACGTTATCCTACGACAGCTTATTTAACCCAAGTGGTAGCTATATTTATTACCAACAATTCGCTGCGACGATCCATATGTTGCAATTGTTTGTGGTGACAGCCACGATTTATACCATGTCTCGTGGGACAATCTTACAGAGCGTGAAACCGTTTTCTATGGCATTGCTCGGGAAAATGGCGCCTTATACCTTATTTTTTACCACACTATTAATTGTTGAGTTGGCCGCATTGGTGACGCTTTTTGACGCGAAAGTGGTGGGGAATCCTATATACATGGTGCTGGTGGGCTTTTTCTATGTCATAGCGGCTCAGAGTATTGGCTTATTGCTGTTTAGTTTTACCTCGAGCGCCATCATGGCATACAGCTTGATAGGTATGCTGGTCAGTATCGCCTTAGCATTTTCTGGGATGGCAGTACCTGAATTATCGATGATTTTACCCGCACGGATTATTTCGAACATTGAGCCACTCACTCATACCTTAAACGCGATGTTTGACATCTTCCTACGTGAAATCTCATTTGAGCGGATCGTAGAAGTCTGTCTGTTCTTATTGATTTACCCAATCATCACGGCAGTTCTGATCCGTAAGCGGTTAGTTAAACGCATTGAGATCCAAGGGAGTATCGTATGATGGCTGTCTATTTTGCGACCTTCAAAAAGGTACTACTGGGCATGCTGGAGAAACCGATGTGGCTATTGCTGCTCGTTTCCCTGTGTATTATGAGTTTGGTGTATGCCCGCCCAGTTCTGTGGGATCTACCCGTTGCAGTTATCGATATGGATCATTCAGCGGCAAGCCGTGAGTTAATTCGTGATTTGGATGCGACACCAAAAGTCCAGCTTCATAGCTACGACAATTTAGCTCAAGCGCGTCAGGATATGATCGCGAGGCAGCTATTTGCAATTGTGATCATTCCAATGGATTTTCAGAAGCATTTACTTAGTGGGAAAAATATTACCGTACCCGTCTATGGGGATGCGACAAACCGACTTGCCAGTGGACAAATTCAGCAAGAGCTTTCCAAAGCTTATCAAACTTTATTGAATGCCTATAATACACAGCTATTGGAAAAATCAGGTTTTAGTGCGGAACAGGCCAAAGTCATTATTGCACCTGTCCGCAGTGAAACTGAGCCACTTTATAACCCCGGAATTAGCTTCGCTGCGATTATTTTTCCTGGTTTATTAGTGATGCTTTTACAGCACTCCTTATTGATTGCCTGCGTGCGAGTCAGTATTGCTATCCGTTCAACACCGAAAGGTAAGCCCCCGTTAGCGGTATATTTAGGCGCATTATCGGCGCTGATCCCTATTTGGTTATTTTTATCCACGGTATTTTTTGCGCTATGGCCATGGATACTGGGCTATCGCCAAGAAGCGCCTTTGTACCAAATTTGGATGCTGACATTTCCTTTCCTGCTGGCGGTGATTGGGCTAGGAAAATTAGTGACAGAATGTTTGCGTAGTGTCGAAATGATCTACTTAACGTTAGCGTTCATTACGACTCCGGTGTTCTATATGTCCGGTACCATTTGGCCGTTACAAGCGATGCCTGATTGGGTTCGAATGATTGCTTCGTCGTTACCATCAACATGGGCGACTAATGCGATGGCAGGGATCAACCAGATGGGCCTGCCTTTTAATGATATCCTGATGGATATTGTGATGATGCTGATCCTTGGGGTGATTTATTCATTTATTGGGGTATTTATCGGCATGTTACGGGATGGAGAGTTGCGTAAAATCAGCCATGCACTCCATCGCTGGCGGAAGCATTTTCATCAATCATAAATGATAAAGAGGTTGGCATTGCCAGCCTCTTTGAACGCTAATATTGCTGTTGCAGTTCACTCTGCATTACTCTGGAATACCGAGGCTTAATGTACATTCAGCTTGCGTTGAAACAGAAAAAGTTCGGCCATTAGCATTGGTTATCCCAGGGTACACCTCGTCATTACAATCATTAAATATCAGATAGTTAATGGAAGAAATGGGTAAGTTATTTTCATCAGTGACCAGAAAGCTGAGGTTGTAATCGTGGCCGCCGACTTGAGAATTAATATTGCCATTCAATTTTGTTGCCAGCCCCGCCACGACAATCTCGCCAGTTTTATTATCGGCATTTAATTTCCCAACAACATTATTGTCAGTGTCCGGAACAAGATGCGCATTTTCGGGTACAGAAATCACTTTTTTATCTTTAAATACCAGTCGATAGTAGCCCGAATCGGAGTAGCCTACATCGGGATTATTTTCGAGATCGGCTTTGGTGTACTCAAGAGATGTTGAACATCCGGCTAACAATAACGTCATAAGGGTCAGAGAGCGTTTTATCACGGATATTTCCTTATTGATTTTAAGAGGATGCCTCTAATCTACAGGAAATAATTCACTCTCAAATTGGCTAACTCAGCCTCCGTTTATAGGGTATTCAGGTTATAGGGTGAAATTTGAGCGGGTGATAACAAGAAGGATGAGATAAAGATATTGAATTAATTAAGCTGCCGCTCATTGAGCAGCAGCATTTTTCAAATACTGAACACCGTCAACTTTCCAGCGTCAATCCCGCAATATTACGCCAGTAGCCATTACAGCTTTGGTCGGGGAGCTTGTCCACATTCTAACTGTATATTTCCCGTATCAACGGTAATAACCCCAATGCGGTTAATTGGATTTCGATTTCATTGGCTTTTTTGATGTCGTCTTTATTTGAACCATCAAACACATGGTCGGTACTGATAATTAACGTGCCTTTATTTTTGTCATTATCAATATGAATAAGCTGAGCTGCCATAGGGACTTGTTCTTGCGTTATTTTTTTATTTAAATAAAGCATCCAACCAACGGGGAGTCTGTCAGGGAAGACTTGTTTCTTATGATATGAGTAATTATTTATATCCATCCTCAAGGCTAAAATATTAAAAATGGATAAAATTTCATTTATTGATTTTAGTGTGTTTTTAAGGTCTAAATGATCAATCTTTCGGAGATTAAATCTTAGTATATATTGATTAATATTTGCAGCATGTTGTATTGTTAAAGAATTATCCCCTGCCCATATTGATTCAATGATATCTATACTTTTTTTGTCTTCTAAAATGGAAGATGGCTTACCATTTTCGAAGGCTGGTTTGTTCATGGAATCTTCTAAGCTATCTCCAGAAAAAAACCATTTTTCACTATCAGTGGACGTAATACTTTTTACAAAACTCATCATAGTGACTAAAATATTTATAAATTTTTCATTCGTAAGCTGGTCATTCAGTTTAATATCAATTTCTAATTTGAGTTTCATTTATAAATACCCTGTTTTATGGAGTTAAATGTGTTCGAATTTGAGGATAGGAGTCCAATATAATTGAACAAAATCTGTACATATTTTCTTGCGAAAAATGCCAGTCAATATATGAGCGTCCCTTGAATTGATGTTGGCATAGCCAATCCTGATCAAATGCTTGTTTAGGAATATTACCTCCTTTTTCCCAAAAAGCTTTAACTTCACCATCTTTGTCGAAAAAATTATCATAATTATCTTTAGTTTCAATAAAGTTGCATTCATCAGGTTTCCAGCCATCAAACTCCACTAAAGGATTTTTTGTTCGGGTTGGCACAGGAATTGTGCATTTCCACTCATCAATATATTTAAGTTGCCCTGTGGGGGTATCGACTGTTCTGATTTGTGTATTACAAATTCTTGCTTGATAAGCATAAGCATTGGGAGTGCGTGTATTGGTAATATCATTTTTATGAGGAACAATGTAAGGCATAGCAGGGCAATCTTCACACCCTTTATTTGCTTCAATTGCAGCAACACCAACGGATGCCCCGGCTGTAGCGCCTACCGAGGCACCTTGATTATTGCCTCGTTTCTTTTCTTCATCACCAAGCTCGCCCCCTATCGCTATACTTTCATACTCACGAATTTTATCACCGTAACTTGTGTTATCTCCCCACTCATCATCTCCACTACCTGACGAAGCGGGAAATCCGATTTTTGAGGCTTCATGGGTCACTGCGGCTAATCCACCCAGTGTCATTAATCCCGCCCCTGCAACTATTAATGGAATTGGCATATTAAGTTCTCCATTCAATCAATTTCATGGCTATCCGTAAAAAGTCTTGATACTGCTGCTCAGGATTTCGATCTTTTTCCTCGAGCATGGCTCTTATTTCTGGTTTTAAATAAAAATACGGTTCGCAAGCTTCATAAAGCAGAAAAGAACGAATCAAAGGTTCACTGGTAAAACTAAGAGATAACACATACTGAAAAGCCGATTTTAATCGACTGTTTAATGTATCAACGGATTGTAATTTGTCGGGATAATGTTGATAAAAATCAGCACTCACTTGAGTCACGTAATCACTCTGTTCAATATTTTGAATTTTGGTTAATTGTTCTTCGCTAAACTGCATTTAATCGCCCTCCTTGTAATGCATAAAATTGCCCTTCAAAGCGGTAATACCATGCAATAAGAGGCATCGTTATCTCATTAAATTGTTCAAGAGTGAGAACTTGGGGCATATTGTGGGTTACGCGGGGATCATAAAACCGAAATAAGGCGGTTTTGCCATCAGGCAAACTGACATTAAGCCGCTCAGAGAAATGGATAGCTAGTTTATCAATCGGAGAATCACTGACTAGCCATGACAAGGAGGGTGATTTGGCTTCCAACTGTATTAAATCTGCCAGTAAATGATGTCGTTGGGTCACATCAATCAACCACGGCCCAGCCCATGCTATTTCTGTATTTGAAGGTTGCTTAAACAGTGGGCTTGCTGTTCCATAATTATTTTGAAGCGCTTCATCAAAGTAGCGTTCATACTGTAGTCCGCAAATCAGACAATAATGTTTGGCATCAGGGTAACGCTCAAAATAGTTAAAAATAGGATGCTGATTATTCATTGAGCATTATCCTTCTCTCACGACTAACATTTGCCCAGACTCAGCCGCTTTCATTAAGCAACTAATACAAATTTTATTGGTGATAGCCGGAGGGGAAATTGATGTAGATTCCATGCTAGCTGAGCGGCTTTCATCGCTATAGCAATCTTGAATTGAATGAATAAACCTGGCATGACAAGGGCATGAACTTATACTTTCGAGTGTGCCCGCTACTTTTCGTCCGTCATCCCAAACGCTGTTACAGCCCCCAATAATATAAAATCGTCCAGAGTGCTCGCCGCAACTGACCATATCGCCTTCACGAGCACCAGCAACACCATACCATTGCATGGTATTGTCTCCCGTTAATATTTGTCCTCCGCAGGTTGTTTTATCACCCACTCGTAAAAAATATCCAACAGCCATTATTTTTCTCCCATCCATGAGTAAACTTCGTCACCATTCTTTTACACTTAAGTTAAATTTACAATTAAAAATTTATATTTAACTTAATTAATAGGACTAATCACAAATAATTACGTAAAACTAGGTTAGTTAAATATTGGGAGAGCGTTGCGAGGTGAATAAAATCGTGGTTTTTAGATAAGGTGATGTAGTGACCAATATAGGGAGCTATATTGAAAATTTAACGATAAAGGCTCTATTCAGAACCTTTATTGATAACCCTTAATTTTCCAGCGTCAATCCCGCAATATTACGCCAGTAGCCATTACAGCTTTGGTCGGGGATATGCAGGGGAGCTTGTCCTAGCTCATTGGCTTTAAATTGGGAAATCACATCGAGGGAGTCGAGGCTTTCTGGGGAAATACGCACGATATCCACTAAGTCTTGCATTGAAGACAAATCATTCCCTAGGTTATAGCAGTAGCCACTCAGCGTTTGAATACCATTCAGCGTGAAGACTTGCTGATGTTCTTGAGAAAGCACTTTGCGCCCTTGAGGATAATTAATGCAGCAGGTTTCACACTCATCTTTTTGGCGGTTTTCAGAACGGGCGGTAAAACAGCGCGCGGAATAAGCAAGAGGCAGATGACCGTAACTGAATACTTCCACTTCAAATTTCTCACGGATACCGAGCTCATCACACTGATTCAACAGATTGGCCAGCCAATCACGGGATAACTCAACGGGCATACACCAGCGGATCATACCTTGGCGCAACAAAATATTCAGGGATGGTGCGTTATAGCAGTTTAGCCCGTGTCCTGCCACAAAGGGGAGCTTACGCTCAACTAACATATTGATTACCCCAAAATCGTGGGCTTCAATTAAAAAATCCCCGTTGTCGACTAATTTACTGATCTCTTTCAGTTCAGAGGGCGCTTGTAAAAGTGCCAGCGTGCTGAGAACGATCTGTTTTCCACTTCCGGCTAATTGGCGAGCTGCATCAATCCAATCGTTGGGCTTCATTTCTCGGCGCTTACTGCACACGGTTTCTCCGAGATAGATTATATCGGCTTGGCTACTAGCGGCACGTTGATAAAAATCTTGTAAGCTCTCCGTGTCCCAGTAATAGAGCACGGAGCCTAATGCATATTTCATAATAGTTAACCTTAAATTACTGCCACTTGCGATGATATGCGCCGAGGGTGGTCTGGCTGCCTTCGGATAAATCGCCAAGTGCTTTTAGCCATCGAGGGTCGGTCACAAAGCCTTCTGGATTTGCCTTATAACGGTTAATAGCTTGTCGCCAAATTTTGGTCACTTGAGTGACATAGGCAGGGCTACGTTGGCGACCTTCAATTTTTACTGAGGCAATATTCGCACTCATTAACTCCGGCAGTAATTCAATTGTATTGAGGCTGGTGGGCTCTTCAAGGACATGGTATTTCTGTTCATCCACCAAATAGCGCCCTTTACATAATGTCGGATATCCTGCATTTTCATTCTTTTTATAGGTATCAATTAGGACATCATTCAGGCGGGATTCCATACCATTTTCAGTGTGTTGCCAACGTACAAAACGAGCTGGAGAACAAGCGCCTACGGTATTTGGTGACTCTCCCGTTAAGTACGATGACAGATAACATCGTCCTTCAGCCATAATGCACAAGCTACCAAAAGCGAAGACCTCCAATGGAACAGGGCTGGTTTTCGCGAGCTGTTTAACTTGATGAATTGACAATACACGGGGCAAAACCACGCGATGTACTTGAAAGTTACGTTCATAAAAACGAATAGCTTCGGTATTGGTGGCAGAAGCTTGCACAGAAACATGCCTTTCAATGTGAGGGTATTTATTGGCGGCATACTCTAACATCGCAATATCGGCGAGGATCAGTGCATCAGCCCCTAAATCTGCCGCTAGATCGACGGAATTTTGCCAACGTTGAAAACCATTTGGATGCGCAAATGTATTAATTGCAATATGCAATTTGCGTTTACGCTGATGGATATACCGCTCAGCTTCATGCAGATTTTTTTCCGTGAAATTCAATCCTGCAAAATGACGTGCGTTAGTGTCATTTTTGAGACCGATATACACCGCATCGGCGCCGTTATCCACCGCAGCCTTTAACGCAGGTAAATTCCCCGCAGGGCAGAGTAATTCCATTAACGTTATCTCTGTATAAAATTTAACAGTTGGTCATTCTAGACAACGTCGTTAGGGGGTGTTTTGATTTAGCGCAGAGTAAGCAGGTTTTGGGGGACGCGAGATGACTATTTCGTGACTATTATTAAAGTGTGACAATTATTGGAAATAAAGATTAGCGTGTTGGATAAAAATTGATATAGGATCAGTCCAATCGAACTATTTTTTGGCAATATACGTCCATATATTCAATAATCGAGATATATCTCTGTATATCTTTGGATCGATACATCAATACTACCCATCGTAATTCAAATAATGGGTATGAAACTTGCCCCGAGCCGCTACTTAACGGGTAGCTACGCGAAACGGACAGATAATTGATACGGGAGTCAGCACAGTGTTTGGTAAAATTCGTTCTCAGCTTATCACTCAAGGCCCTTCATTACTGAAGTTTCCTTTGAAAGTGACCCCATTTGTCGTACAGCGTCAAGTACTCGAACAGCTATTAAGCTGGCAGTTTCGTGAATCAGTCAAAGAGGGTGAACTCGACTTTCTAGAATCAAAATGGTTAAAAGTTGAAATCAACGATCTTGAGCTCGTTTGGTTTATCAGCTTACAAGAAGGTCAGCTGGTGGTACAAAAACATGCTGAGCCGGATGTGAGCGTCAGCGCTAATGCGAATGACTTAATTTTGATTGCGGCCCGCAAAGAAGACCCAGATACGTTGTTCTTCCAACGTCGGTTAGTGATCGAAGGGGACACTGAATTAGGTCTCTATGTGAAAAACCTAATGGATGCGTTTGAATTAGAAAATATGCCAGCGCCTCTTCGTTTTGCCTTGATGCAATTGGCTGAGGTAATTAAAAACGTCCAAGACAATGAGGACGCAGAACACAAAACGTCTGCGTTAACATCATGCTAATACGCGTTGAAATTCCAGTCGATGCCATGGGGATCGACCGACTATTACGTGAAACTTTCCCGACTGAAGGGGAAGCGGATTTAGTGCAGCATCTACGTGAAGATGGTTTATTAACGCTGGGTGTTGTCGCCACTAACGATGACGGCGAAGTGATCGGCTATGTTGGGTTTACGCCGGTGGATGTTAACGGTGAAGATGTCCAATGGGTGGGTCTAGCGCCATTAGCAGTTAAAAAAGAGTACCAAAGCCAAGGTATTGCCGAAAAATTAGTTTATGAAGGTTTAGATAGCCTGAATGAATTTGGTTATGGCGCTGTTGTTGTATTAGGTGATGAAGGCTATTACAGCCGTTTTGGTTTTGAACCTGCTACAAATCATGGTTTAAGTTGCCAGTGGCCGACGTTACAAAAGCATTTTTTAGTCTGTGGATTAGAAAATGGCGCGATCAACGAGCATAAAGGTGAAGTGGCTTATTCATCGCATTTTGATAACGTATAAGTTTCTAAGTACTTAAATAGTTCACTAGGCTGGTCAATGACCAGCCTTTCTTTTGCCTTTTTATTCAGCTGTTTAACTCGATACTCTAGCTTGGATGCTTCTGAGCGAGTTCCTATCAAACAGTGAAAAACTAACTCCAAAGGTCCTTTTCCTTTCAATGATTTTGCACCTTTCCCCTGTTCATGCTCTAAAAATCGGCGTTGAACATCCGTAGAAATTCCGCAATACAATGCATTATTGCTTTGTCGAATCAAATAAAGATACCAATTGTGCTGTTCCATCGTTTTTTCTTAGGGATAAATTTGTCTTTCTGTGCTGATTTGTAAGGAAAAATATTTTATAGCAACGAATATTCTCGTGGATAAGAAAGTTTATAACACATTAAATTATAAATAAAAATTGATATAAAACAGTCACAAATTTGTAACCTCAACCTATCTTATTGTTCAAATAAATTGAATGACTATAGCAAAATTAGCTAATTTTCATCTGAGATTAAAGCGCATAGTATGACCCACATCACAGGGAAACATGAAAAACCCCTGTTAATGTTTAAACATACAATGAGGAAGTTAACCATGAATAAATCAACATTATTTGCTGCTGTTTTAGCTTTAAGTGCCGTTTCATTTGGAACAATGGCTGCTGAAGAAGTTAAACAAGCTGATGGTCAAGCTGCGGGTTATGTGACTGTAAATGGTGCTGCTGGTGTGAGTGACTTGACTGCACAATTAGCCAAAAAAGCTGATGAAGCTGGCGCGAAATCTTTCCGCGTAATCGCCGCGAGTGGTGAGAATGAGATGCAAGGTACAGCAGCCATCTATAAATAATTTTACTCGTCATACTTCGAGCCGCAGCGTTGTTGGCTGCGTTCACTCCCACTAGTCACATACTAGTGTATGCTCCTAGTGACTCGTTCGCTTGCCGCCTAGCTGCAACTCGAATTATTTAGAGTAAAAAATCACAATGATTAGAGTAAAAGCCTTGAATTTATGAGATTAAAAATCTAATTATTCAGGGAAATGCTAGAAAGATTTAGCGTATAGTAGTGCGAACTAAGTACAGATAACGTTCAGAACAGCTTAAGCACGCTCAGCCATCTTGATGAGCGTGTTCTGAACGGTCTAACAGGACATTCGCGATGACATCAGAAAATACGCTACAACATATTCGGCGCTATATTGCTCGCCAACACGTTTTTTCCCTTTTTACCTCCCATCAAAACGATATGTGGTCTGCCAGCTGTTACTATGCTTTTGATCGCCCAAATATGCGTTTGATCTTGATGACCTCCCCAGACTCTCAACATGGTCAGCTAATGCTGGCAAATCCTCACGTTGCAGGGACTATCACTGCGCAAACTAAGCAAGTCAGTAAGATTCAAGGTATTCAATTTATCGGTGAAATTAGTCAGCTTGAAGGGAGCGAAGATTCTGCGATGAGGGCGTTTTATTGCCAACGTTTTCCTGTGGCATCAGAGGCGAAGCTGCCAATGTGGCAGCTCCAGTTACAGACAATCAAAATGGTGGATAATACATTAGGTTTTGGTTCCAAATTACATTGGTCTCGGAAAGCCTAGCGCAGTTTGTGGATCACCTGATTCGAACTCCCACGCCATAACAGCGCAGGGTCATACAGGTCTTGCTCAAATTTTCCATCAATCAGGGTATTAATCAAACTGACCACTTTTTGTTGTTCCAGAGAAAGTTCATTGAAGGTATAGCCAGTCCACAGCCAGATATCCTTATCTGGGCAGACCGCTTTCACTCGCTTCACTAACTTTAATATCGCTGGCAGATTCGCGGGATGGAGTGGATCACCGCCAGAGAGCGAAAGCCCTTGGCGACGAATACGCGTATCCTGCAAATCTTGGATAATTTTATCTTCCATCTCTTGGGTAAACGGAACCCCTGAATCCACTCGCCACGTACTTTGGTTATAGCATCCGCGGCATTGGTGGACACAGCCCGCAACAAACAGTGTGCAGCGAGTACCGGGTCCATTCACCACATCTACAGGATAATATTGATGATAATTCATAGTATTAGCCTAGTTGACCATTACCCAAGTGCTTAACTCGTCGCTTCACTTCTTCTTGCTTTCCGGCATTAAACGGTCGAGCATCTGGGCTACCTAAATAGCCACAAACCCGGCGGATCACTGAAACGCGGTTGGTATCGTGATTACCACAAGCTGGGCAAGTAAAGCCTTTACTGGTACAGGAAAATTCCCCTGAGAATCCACAGTCATAACACTCATCAATCGGAGTATTGGTGCCATAATAGGGCACATGTTGATAGCTATAATCCCAAACATCTTCGAGCGCTTTGATATTATGCTGTAAGTTTGGATACTCTCCGTAGCAGATAAAGCCACCGCTAGCGATAGCGGGGTATGGCTGCTCAAAATCAATTTTATCGTAAGGATTGACCTGTTTTTCCACATCTAAATGGAAGCTATTGGTGTAATAACCTTTATCGGTTACCCCTTCGATAACACCGAATTCCGCAGTATCTAAACGACAAAAACGGTCACAGAGATTTTCACTTGGCGTACTGTAGAGGCTGAAACCGTAACCGGTTTGTGCTTTCCACTCATCGGTGGCTTGGCGCAGACGATTCACAATGGCGACGGCTTTTTCGCGTAGCTGCTCATTATCATAAACATGAGTTTCTGTGCCAAACAGAGCATTAATGGTTTCATGTAACCCAATGTAACCTAAAGAGATTGAAGCTCGGCCATTTTTGAAAATCTCCGCCACACTGTCATCTGCTTTTAAGCGAACGCCACAGGCGCCTTCCATATACAGAATGGGGGCAACGCGTGCTTTAACGTTTTCTAAGCGGGCAATTCGCGTCATTAAGGCTTTTTTCGCGATAGCTAAACGTTCATCGAGTAGGGCCCAGAATGCGTCTTCATTACCTTGAGCTTCAATGGCAATACGCGGCAAGTTCAGGCTGATAACCCCAAGGTTGTTACGACCATCGTGGATCTGTTTGCCATCTTCTTCATAAACGCCCAAGAAACTGCGGCAGCCCATTGGGGTTTTAAATGAACCGGTGACATCAACCACACGATCATAGTTAAGGATATCAGGATACATGCGTTTGCTGGCGCACTCTAAAGCTAACTGTTTGATATCGTAATTAGGATCTGTAGGCTTATGATTTAATCCATCTTTGATAGCGAAAACCAGTTTAGGGAAAACGGCAGTTTTGCGATTTTTACCCAAGCCTGCAATACGATTTTTTAAAATGGATTCTTGGATCATACGCGCTTCTTTCGAGGTACCTAGACCGAATCCAAAGGTGACAAATGGGGTTTGCCCATTGGCGGTATGCAGCGTATTGACCTCATACTCTAGGGATTGGAATGCATCGTAGCACTCTTTTTCCGTGCGATTTTTCGCATAAGCTTCAGCATCAGAAATTCCCCACTCTTTAGCGACTTTTAGGTGTTTTTCATAGCTGATAGCAACATAAGGTGCCAAAATTTCATCAATACGGTTGATGGTGGTACCGCCATAAATATGGCTCGCCACTTGTGCGATAATTTGTGCGGTGACAGCCGTTGCGGTAGAAATTGATTTTGGACGTTCAATTTCTGCATTTCCCATTTTAAAGCCATTGGTTAACATGCCATCAAGATCAATCAGCATACAGTTAAACATTGGGAAAAATGGCGCATAGTCGAGATCATGATAGTGAATTTCACCACGTTCATGGGCAAGTACCACATCACGCGGCAAAATATGCTGTTTAGCATAATGCTTGGCAACGATCCCAGCGAGTAAGTCACGCTGAGTTGGGATCACTTTGCTGTCTTTATTGGCATTTTCATTGAGTAGGGATAGATTACTTTGCTCAATGAGACCACGGATATCATGGGTGAGCTTACTGCGTTTTTCACGCTCACTGTCTCTATCATGGCGGTATTCAATGTAAGCCCGAGCGAGATCTTTATACGGACCTGACATGAGCTGATCTTCGACAGCATCTTGAATTTCGGCGATATCGACGGTTTCACGACAACAAAGTTGCTCGGCGACGGTCGTGGCAACGTGATGACAATAATCATCATCTTTAACATCTACAGCTGCCGCAGCGCGTCGTACAGCTTCTTGAATGCGCGGGAGATCAAAGTTGACCTGGCAACCATCTCTTTTTATAACCACCGTTTTCACTGTCTTACTCCTTGTTAAATCCCTCACAGGACCGAGGATAATATCCATTATCGTTATTCAGTATGGGGCAAACCTGTGAAGGAAATGTGAATTTTTACTATATATAGTGCCTAACGATGTAATTAAAGCACAATATGTAGGATATTGCCTTTTTTTAGCTGACGATAGTTTGATTTAAAACAAGGAAAAAAATAATTTGTATGAATTTCAAATGGGCAGAGAAGAAAGAAAAAATAGGCGGAGAAAATGAGAGAAAATAAAAAAACTCCCCTTTGATCTGATAGGCATCAGAGGGGAGTTATTTAAGAGATGATAAAAAGGCGATAACTATTTACGTACCGCAATAGCTTCGATTTCAATTTTTACATCTTTTGGTAGGCGAGCGACTTCAACACAAGAACGCGCTGGGAATGGTGCATTGTGTTGCTTGAAGAACTCTTCATAAGTTGCGTTGACGGTAGCGAAGTCATTTAAATCTTTCACAAAAACGGTCGTTTTTACGATATTAGCAACGCCCAGACCTGCTTTTTCTAAAATCGCTTTTACGTTTGCCAGTGACTGACGAGTCTGTGCCGCGATATCTTCTGGCACATTCCCAGTTTTTGGATCAACAGGAATTTGACCAGAGGTCATCACCATGCTGCCTAAATCGACGCCTTGAACATAAGGACCAATAGCTGCTGGTGCATTTTCGGTGTTGATTTCGTATGACATAATTTCTCCGTTTATCACGTAAAAAAGGTGGATTAGACGCTATTATAGACTCGGAACGACATCCATATAAAGACGCAGTCTACGCTTAAATAGTCTACTGATTATTGATCACGGCGTCTCTATCGAACTCTTTCTCACAGAATTTACAGGCTAATGCCACATTATTTTCACGTTTTTTTATACGAAAGCTGCTGGCAACGGGCTCATTATGACTGATGCAGTTGCTGTTTGGGCACACCAGCACATTATCAATTTGTTCAGGCAGTTTGAGGTCTAATTTTTCCACCACTTGATAATTTTCAATACGATTAACGGTTGCTTCTGGGGCATACATCGCTAGCTGGTTAGCTTGTTCAGGGGTTAAAAAGGTATTTTCAATTTTGATAATGTCTTTCTTGCCCATGTTGCTAGATGGCAGGTTTAACCCAATAGTAATGCGCTCATCGGTTTTTGTTAGTTTAAAGAGTTTCAGCAGTTTGAATCCAACCTGAGCAGGGATATGGTCGATGACAGTGCCGCAACGAATGGCTTCAACTTGTAGTTTATGATCGTGTGTCATGGTGTTCTCCTCAGATTGCTAATTCTTTATTTAAGACCAGAGACAGCAGCGCTTGGCGCGCGTAAATCCCGTTACCTGCTTGCTGGAAATAGTAAGCGTATGGCGTGCTATCCACATCAACAGTGATTTCATCGATACGTGGCAGCGGGTGCAGAACCTTTAAGTTATCTTTCGCACTGTGTAAATCTTGGGCGCGTAAAATAAATTGGGCTTTGACGTTGGCGTACTCGGATGGGTCAAGGCGCTCTTTTTGGACGCGAGTCATATATAGGATGTCGACTTCAGGAATGACATCGTCAACATTGCTATGGGTACTGTATGTCACGCCTTTTTCTTCTAGGATATTCAGGATATGCGCCGGCATCGACAGAACTTCAGGCGAGATAAAGTAGAAGTGATTTCCTTCAAACTTGGACAATGCTTGAGTCAGCGAGTGAACAGTTCTGCCATATTTCAGGTCACCGACCATGGCAATTTTCAGATTTTCTAAGCGGCCTTGGGTTTCTTGGATGGTGAAAAGATCGAGTAGAGTTTGCGTTGGATGCTGATTCGAGCCATCGCCAGCATTGATAATTGGTACCGAACCTGAGAACTGGCTGGCTAAACGAGCGGCGCCTTCTTGTGGGTGGCGCATCACAATCGCATCCACATATTGGCTGATAACCGAAATGGTATCTGCGAGGGTTTCCCCTTTTTTGCCCAGCGAGGTATTGGCACTATCTGAAAAACCCACCACCGAAGCGCCTAAACGATGAATGGCAGTTTCGAAAGAGAGGCGCGTACGGGTTGATGCCTCAAAGAAACAGCTGGCGATAACTTTATGTTTGAGAAACTCAGGCTGTGGCTGCTTTTTTAATGAAGCAGCGACGTTAAGGACTAACTCAAGATCGGTGCGGTCTAAATCGTTAATTGAGATTATGTCGCGGTGATATAAAGGATTCGGCATCGTGGTTCTCCTGTGTCAGCAAGACTTGCTAGTTGGTAGGCCAAAAAAAAGCCCCTCAATGAGGGGCTTTCTTAAGAATAGGGAGGGAAAAAACAGGCTGTCCAGACCACCAGAAGGCAGTGCAGTGGAGGTGTTCTCTGTCAAAAATAGAGCAGCAGCGTTCATGGTTTCTCCCGGCAAATTGTGGCGCATTATACGCGTGTTACGCTATGACGCAAGCGTTTGCTATAAGGAAAATGAAAATTTTTGATTTAGTCTATTTTATGCTTTTCTAATTTAAGCTTAATACGCTGGTTCGCCGATTGTTGTTTATCATAGCGGGCTTGATAAACCTCTAAAGGATCATTGGCGAAGATATAGCGCCATAAATGTGGTGGATTAATTCTAGCATCCACCTGTATGGGGTCATTTGGGCTAACAATGCAATCATCTAGCACCTCTTGTGACCATTGAGGAATTTTACTGGTTTGCATGGCAATAAATCGAGCAAGGCTTTCCATAAAATAGATAGGCAACATAAAAAGGAAAAATATCCACGATAGGCGGGACTCCATTTTTATGATGTACTGTAAGCCAAAAATATAGCTCTCTTTTTTATCCGCAATAGGCGGGCATAGCGTCACCGTATCCGCGAGCTCTTCAAGACAATCCTCTTCCATATAACAGCGAATAAACTCCCAATAGTGGTCCAGTTCTACTTTATCTCCCCAGTAGCCAAACCCAAACGTATTCAGTACGGTTTCGCCATCCTTATCGAGTATATGCCCCACTAAATTGACATTATTTCGCCACTCATAGGTGGTGAAATAGATATCTTTCCATGGAAGGGTGAGGATTTGATTGTTGGTTTGATAGACATGAACCAACTGTTTCTGACGGTTAAAGCGCACGGGATAATGGGTTTTACGAAACCACTCGAGTAGAATAACTTTGCTAAGAAAAATTAATATAGGTATGAATATGATACTAACGACAAAAAACGGTACTAATAATTCATAGTCACTAACAGCAGCTATTATTCCAGCTGTCAGAAAAGTTATAATCATAATAACAAATACCATTAACAAAGATGAGGCTTGCCCGATTTTTTCATAATCATTATCCACCACTTCCAGATAAGTTGAATTCATGGTGATGACGGTATCGAAATTCAGTACAGCAGCCTCGCCGCCGTGTTTTTTGACTCGCCCTTGGTGATAATGATGTTGCTTTTCCCGTCGATTTAAAGGTCGGTTAATCGTAAATGGGCTTAATACACCTACGCGATTTTTTTTTGCCATTACGCATCATCCTCGGTGTAGCCAATAATCTTACTTAATTCACTCATTTCCATCTGCCGATCCATCCAGATAACCGGGTTTTTTCCTTGGTTTCGTACATCATCAGGAATTTTTCGCCAAAGACACGATGATAACCATTTTTGAATATCATCTTTACTATAGGCAGCAATAAAAACTGCTGCCCCAAATACTAAGATAATCGCAAGAAGTAAACCAATCGGTCCCAAAAAAGCTAAGACTGCGGGCGACAAGGAGGCTGCAAACAATGCGCCTCCTCCAATCACTGATAATGTATAAGCGGCACCAAGCATATAATTATTTTTATTAAATATTTCATCATATGCATGATAAAAATCCCACGCAATGGCGACTGCACCAAACCAGGCACAGAACCGTATTGCGCTTTTAAGAGAATTCTTTATGTTGTTTAGCCGAACCGCCCCATAATTAAATCGTATCCGAGCACTGATTCGTAATGTTCGAAATTTAAAAATAACTCTCTCAGCTGCATCTAACAGCGCGCCTCCAGCTGAAATAATATTCGCAATAAATTTAGTCACCGCCTCAGTATTGTTCACTTGCCCTTTCATTGCATCTTGCGTGGTTGTCCATAACACGTGAACTTGTAGCGTCACAGAAAACATGCATCCCGCAAAAGGAAGTGATTGAGCCGTATCATTAGCTAACTTATTGATTGTTTTTCCTTTTGCTAGCGCTAACTTTGTTCTCCATTCTTTGGGAAATGCAATATTTTTGACGTTTTCTGCGGAGCGAAATGCCTTGACCGCAACCTGAGGGCGCTCAAGAGGCGGTGTACTTTTTGATAGCTCGGCTTCTTTAATATCAATGGCTGCGAAAAAACGACCTTCTTGTTTTCCTTCAAATTGTAATCCGGTGATTCGTTCGCGGCGCTCTTCAATTTCTAAATAATGCCGGAGGCGTGAATGAGAGGCTTTATTATCTAAGTCAGTCATGGATGCCATTTGTTCTACTGCATTTGTGAGGAAATGCTTGCGCTCACCAATATAATTGATAGGAACGAGTTTTTTGCCATTCATTGCCGATATTGCAATTAATATTGGCAGGGGAGCCTTATTTACTGCTTTATTCAAAACAGAAAGTAATTGGCTGCTTAATGCATTGAAGAATTTTTCTGAAACTAGTTGGATCTGGAATAGATAATGGTTACTGATATCTTTAAATCCATCCCAAACTTTATCCCATGGGAGGTCATCATAAGCACGCCCAGAAGATGCAGCATCATAAACGCACTTAATCCAACTCTGTTGGTTGAAAAGTGCCGCTCGTAAGAGCAAATTTTGTTCGGATATTTTTGAATCGATGAATTGCTCTTGAAAAGTACGTTTAACTGCTATTTTATCTTGCATTCCTTCAATGCAATCTAAAATAGATTGTGTAAATAACATTCCACTCTGGATATTTTGCTGATCAAAATTATGGTCGAAATAATCAAGTAAGCTTTGACCCGTAAAGTAAGTCAAATATAGGGTTACCATAGGGGTAAGGACAGCTTGGTCGTATGTTGATAGCGCTTTATTGTAATCTTCTAAAAAGGCAGCTTGTTTTTCTCTATCAATATATTTTTCATACTTAGCCCAATACTGTTCAACTTGGGTTTTTAGTGATTGGTTGACAACATTATGTATCGTATCTGCTTGAGTCGCTGCCAATGATGGCAACATTACGCCATTCTTAACGGCAAGTCCTTCTCTAGCTTCTTTTTCAAATCGAATGCCTTCACTGACTCTATTCCGCTCATATTGGCTACACATTGCATCTTTCATCATCGATAAAGAGGCTGAAAGTGCTAATCCACGTTCATATTTTGGATGTCTTTCGAAATTGTGCTCAAGGCGGTAATTCATTAGCGCCGCTAAATCTTGTACCACTGCGGGGGGATCATACAATGCGACAATAGCTCCTTTTCCTGCCATTAAATGGTTTGCGGCTTGCTTTAAGGATAATCCCTTTATCGCGTGCATGCTTTCCCATAGTGCAGGCGACCAGTCTTTAATCGCATTACTGTGTGCTTGATAGCTGTATTCCGCTACGGTGTCCTGAAGTAAATCAATGGATAACGATTGTTTTTCCTGTCCGTTCATTAGCCATTTATCTAAATCGAAACACTGCATATACCGTTCACGATAGGCTTTATCTTCATGTTTCTTGCGCACTGCTTCAGTCCATTCAACTTCAGACCAAGAGAACCAAAACAATCCATTTTTCATTGGTGGGGGAAATACGGGTAATGTCACTAATGAAGCTCGAGCTAATTCTAGTGGCTCAGTGATACAAGGCTTGATTGTCCCATTTTGTATCATTTCCGGTACTTCGCCATTTTCTGGTAAGGGATAATAAAATCCATTCTCGGTGACAAAATAGTTAATCCATGAATTTCCCCTTTCATCCCAAATATTGAGATACCCTGAGCGTAATAACCTTAATGTGTAAGCGGTTTCACCTTGAGCAAGAGCGGGTGTCTGAATATGCTTGGGCATAACAGGGAGAACATCTTGTTGCGACATAATGGCAGGTCGGACAGGTAAGATTGGTAATCCTCGACGCTGACAAAAACTGCATCCTTCGGATTTAGAGGGCTGATCCATGCGATTTCTACTCCATAAAATAATTAACTAATACTAAATTCATAAATTTTAGTTAAGCTAACATTTATTGAGTGTTGCCGCATGCTTTTTGTCAGCGTTATGCTGAATTATATGAAATTAACGATTTGATTCTCATATCCACTAAGAGAAAATTACTCCTATTTTATTTTTTATCATCCGACTGTAAATCTTGATTGGTTCTTGGTGCCTCGGGGCACTGTTTATTAAGAAAAATAGCATGATGGCGACGAGGACATGTCAGGACGAAGCCATCAGCAATATTTTCATCGTCTGTTTAAAAGTTACCCACCGGCAATTCAGGGGCTAATGTCGCCACCATCACGGCTTTTATCGTATGCAGGCGGTTTTCGGCTTGGTCAAAAACGATGCTGTAAGGGGATTCAAAAACCTCTTCCGTCACTTCCAAACCGCCATATAAATTAAACTCTTTCGCTAACTGTGCGCCTAATGTGGTGTCTTCATTATGAAATGCCGGTAAGCAATGTAAGAATTTTACATCGGGATTACCCGTCAATTTGATGACATCCATATTCACTTGATAAGGTTTCAGTAATTCAATCCGTTGTGCCCAAACCTCTTTTGGCTCCCCCATCGACACCCACACATCGGTATAGATAAAGTCAGCATCTTTAACACCCTCAGCCACATCTTCCGTTAGCGTAATTTTTCCACCGATACTTTGCGCTAACTTTTGGCATTGTTCGACTAACTCCGCTTCAGGCCAACAGCTTTTAGGTGCCACTAAGCGTAAATCCATTCCCGTTAATGCAGCAGCTTCCAACATGGAATTGCCCATGTTATTGCGAGCATCCCCTAAATAGGCGAATTTGATTTGGGATAGCGGGGTATTCGGCTTGTGTTCTTTAATGGTAAGCAAGTCGGCTAATAACTGTGTGGGATGGAATTCGTTGGTTAATCCATTCCAGACAGGCACTCCCGCATGCTCGGCTAAAGTTTCTACGGTACTTTGCGCATATCCCCGATACTGCACGCCATCGTACATCCGTCCTAGCACTCTGGCGGTGTCTTTCATGGTTTCTTTGTGCCCAATCTGGCTACCAGAAGGACCGAGATAAGTGACTTTCGCACCTTGGTCGAATGCGCCAACTTCAAAAGCACAGCGTGTCCGTGTGGAATCTTTCTCAAAAATCAGTGCAAAATTCTTTCCAGCAAGCAAAGGTGGCTCAATGCCGGATTTTTTGGCGGCTTTCAACCAAGCGGAGAGTTTTAATAATGAATGAATTTCGTTAGAGCTGAAATCGAGTAGTCTTAAAAAATGCTTACCATGTAGGGGGTTCATGAATAATAGCCTTTTATGATTGAATTAATATTCAATTTATATTCATAAAAATTCAAAATCAACCCCTTTGGCAAAAGAAATTATTTCGTTAGGTATGGTTTCACTTGCAACCCTATGGGAGAATGGCACACAGATTAGAGACCGTGGAATAAGGGGTGTGGAGATGGTAGATAAAGCTGAAGTTGATGCGCAGTATGAAGAGACTCGCCTGATTATTGAAGAATTACTGGAAGATGGTAGTGATCCTGATGCACTGTATGCGATTGAACATCACTTCTCTGCAGAAAAATTTGAGCTGTTAGAAAAAGCAGCGGTTGAAGCATTTAAGCTGGGCTATGAAGTCACTGATGCAGAAGAGCTGGAAATTGAAACTGGTGAAACTCTGCTGTGTTGTGACGTTATCAGTGAAAGCGCATTAAATGCTGAGCTGATTGATGCACAAGTTGAACAGCTGATGAAGCTGGCTGAAAAAATGGGTGTGAACTACGATGGTTGGGGCACCTATTTTGAAGATCCAGATGCGCAAGACGATGAGTATGGTGATGATGAAGGCGATGACGAAGACGGAGATGATGAGTCTGAGAAACGCGTTCACTAATTGATGTGTATGCATCAAACGAAAAAAGGATAGCCAAGGCTATCCTTTTTGCTTTTTGGGAATTAAAGTATTTTCAGCATGCGTATTTCGCAATCGCTATGGCCCGTATTACCCAATGGCTCATCGATAAATTCAAAGCCTAATTTTTCATATAGCTTAATTGCCGCTTGTAGCTCTTTGGTGGTTTCTAGATAGCAGCGGGTATAGCCTTGCTGTTTAGCAAATTCCAGCGACATCAATACGATTTTTTTTGCCAGCCCTTTGCCGCGTAATACGGACGAAAGATACATTTTCTGGAGCTCAGCCGTTTGGTTATCGCCACCTGCAAGTTGTGAGATACCGCCGCCGCCAACGATTTTACCTTCCATTTCCACGACCCAATACGCGCTGCGGGGTTGGTTATAAACCTCAAACAACGTATCTAAAATCGGGTCGGCAACTGCGTAGCCTTTATCTGCGGTCAGACCGTGTTCGGCGGAAACTTCGCGGATCACCGCGGCAATTCCTGAATTATCTTTGGCTTCAATAGGGCGAACTTGAACAGGTGGTGTTGTGTTTGTTGTCATAGAGACATCTCTTTTTTATTTATATTCATTATGTTTCGTATCGCAATATTGTTAGCTGCAATGATTATGATATTGAGTACTGTTTGAAAGTTTTCAATGTCCGAATACAAAAAAGCCCTAACGCATCAATAATACGCTAGGGCTCGAGAGATAAAACTGACTAATTACAGAGAAGCAATGGTGACTTTTTGCGCTTCAATTTTGGCTTTCGCTTCAATATTTTCCGCTAAACGCTCACGTTCTTTCTCAACCACGGCAGCAGGAGCACGGCTGACAAAGCCTTCGTTTGCTAATTTGCTTTCGATGGTATCAATCTCTTTTATCACTTTTTCCAGCTCTTTATCTAAACGAGCTAGCTCAGCATCTTTATCAACCAGACCCGCCATTGGGATCAGCACTTCAGCACCAGCAACCAATTTGGTCACAGAGACAGGCGCTTCTTCACCTTCAGCCAGAACGCGGATACTCGCTAAACGTGCCATAGAACGGATAAAGTTTTCGTTTTCTGCCACGCGACGAGCCGCATCGGCAGACGCGCCACGCAGCATCACATCCAGCGGTTTACCCGGTGCGATATTCATTTCTGCACGAATATTACGTACTGCGATGATGGTTTCTTTGATCCACTCTAAATCGCTCAGTGCCAGCTCATCGACTTTCGCTGCATCAAACTCTGGGAATGGTTGCAGCATAATAGTGTCCGCATCAATCCCTTTCACCACTTTCACACGCTGCCAGATGGTCTCGGTGATAAATGGAATGATTGGATGAGCCAAACGCAGTAAGCCTTCCAGCACTTCAATCAGGGTGAAACGTGCCGCACGAACTTGGGCTTCGTTACCTTTATGAACTGCAGGTTTTGACAGCTCTAAATACCAGTCACAGAATTCATTCCAAGTGAAATCATACAGAATACCAGCAGCGATATCGTAACGATGGGAGTCCAATGCTTCACGGTACACTTTTACGGTATGGTTGAATTGTGCCATGATCCAGCGATCAGCCAGAGAGAAGCTCATTTCGCCGCCATTTTGACCGCAATCTTGACCTTCGGTGTTCATCAGAACAAAGCGGCTCGCATTCCATAATTTATTACAGAAATTGCGGTAGCCGGACAGACGTTTCATATCCCAGTTAATGTCACGACCGGTTGAGGCCAGCGCGGCTAAAGTAAAGCGCAGGGCGTCAGTACCGTGTGCTTCGATACCGTCTGGATACTCTTTACGAGTACGTTTAGCAATTTTCTCAGCCAGTTGTGGCTGCATCATGTTACCAGTACGTTTTTCCAGTAAGGCTTCTAAAGAGATACCGTCAATCATATCCAATGGGTCGATAACGTTCCCTTTGGATTTAGACATTTTCTGGCCTTCTTCATCGCGGATAAGGCCGGTCATATACACGGTTTTAAACGGAACTTGTGGCTCGCCGTTTTCATCTTTGATGAAATGCATGGTCATCATGATCATACGGGCAATCCAGAAGAAAATGATATCGAACCCGCTGACTAATACATCCGTTGGATGGAAAGTTTTCAGGGCTTCGGTATTGTCTGGCCAGCCTAAGGTTGAAAATGTCCATAGACCGGAAGAGAACCATGTATCGAGAACGTCGTCATCTTGGCGCAGAGCAACATCCGCGCTCAGGTTATTTTCGCGGCGAACTTCGTCTTCATCACGACCAACGTAAACATTGCCTTTTTCGTCATACCAAGCTGGGATGCGGTGACCCCACCATAATTGACGAGAAATACACCAGTCTTGGATATCACGCATCCAAGAGAAATACATGTTTTCGTATTGGCGTGGAACAAATTGGATACGGCCATCTTCAACGGCTTTGATAGCGTCTTTCGCTAAAGGTGCGGTACGCACGTACCACTGGTCAGTTAGCATTGGCTCGATAACCACGCCACCACGATCACCGTAAGGCACGGTTAAATCATGAGGTTTGACTTCGACCAGTAAGCCTAATTGCTCAAATTCAGCAACGATGGCTTTACGTGCAGCAAAGCGCTCCATACCACGATAGGCTTCAGGGATTTCACAGCTGTATGCGGTGCACGGATTGCCGTTAGTGTCGAAAACTTCCGCTTCATTACGTACATTACCGTCCAGATCCATCATGTTGATCATGGTCAGTTGGTGACGTTTACCCACTTCATAGTCGTTGAAATCGTGCGCAGGTGTGATTTTTACACAACCGGTGCCTTTTTCCATGTCAGCGTGCTCGTCGCCCACAATTGGGATGCGGCGGTTGACGATTGGCAGAATAATTTCTTTACCAATTAAATCTTTATAGCGTGGATCTTCAGGGTTAACAGCAACACCGGTATCGCCCAACATGGTTTCTGGACGAGTCGTCGCGACCACTAAATAATCTTTGCCTTCAGCGGTTTTTGCGCCATCAGCCAGTGGGTAGCGCAGGTGCCACATGGAACCTTTAACTTCTCGGTTTTCAACTTCCAGATCGGAAATTGCGGTGTGAAGTTTAGGATCCCAGTTAACTAGACGCTTACCACGATAAATTAAGTTTTCTTTGTACATGCGAACGAACGCTTCTTTTACCGCTTTAGACAGACCTTCGTCCATCGTAAAACGCTCGCGCTCCCAATCAACGGAATCGCCTAAACGGCGCATTTGTTGAGAGATAGTACCGCCAGATTCGGCTTTCCATTCCCAGATTTTGTCGATGAACGCATCACGGCCATAGTCATGGCGATTTTTGCCTTCTTCCGCAGCAATTTTACGCTCAACTACCATTTGTGTTGCGATACCCGCATGGTCGGTACCGGTTTGCCACAGGGTATTTTTCCCTTGCATACGCTGGTAACGGATCATGGTATCCATAATGGTTTGTTGGAATGCGTGACCCATGTGCAGGCTACCGGTGACGTTCGGTGGTGGGATCACGACGCAGAAACTCTCTTTTGAGGTATCACCGTTTGGGCGGAAATAGCCACTTTTTTCCCAATGGGTATACAGGGACTGTTCGATTTCCGCTGGGTTATAAGTTTTGTCGAGGGATGGCTCGATCATTGCGTTCTCTGGTTTCTTTTCCATTTTATCTTTGTATTCAGTAAGCTGGCGGCGTCGCCATAGTCAAATTGAAGCCGACGCTACGGTAAATTTTATACCGCTCACGCGCCAACTGTTTTAAAGTTTCATCGATAGGCACGAAGTCTACCACTTCATGGAAAGCTGTTGCAAAATCTGCGAACTGGCTTTGTAAATTAATTAGGATATCTCGAGGCGTATTGCCTCTTTTATTCGGCCAACAAATTTCAATCGGCGCCCCATAACGGGGACCTTCCCCCGCCAAATTGTGGGGTACAAATTGATGAGGATCCCGCTGCCAAAGCGCCTCATCAATTTTTTCAGCTTGTTGCTGAGTTTCGCACGCAATTAAAACTCGCTTCCCATTACGCCACATTTGTGCCGCAAGCTCACAAGCCAGCCATTCGTGGGCTTCATATTCAGCTTGTGGGGAGGGCTGTTGTAGTTGGTAAAATGTACCTTTTTTCATATACCCGTCATACTTCAATTTGTAGGGGTGTTGGCTACGCTCTTTCGCCTCGGTCACATACTTATGTATGCTCCCAAGGTCTCAATTACTTGCCGCCTACCTACAAACTGAATTACCTAAGGTATAGCGCGAGTTGCTACCCATCAATTTGCAGGGGTGTTGGTTGTGTTCTTTCGCTGGCCTAAAGCAACATTAAATCTGCGCTGAATTATACTCGTTTTTACCACAGCCTCAAAATGGAGTGGTGAGTGATACCTAACTGCTTGTTGCTTAAAAACAATATCCCGAATCGCAGAGTGTGCTCATCGGGATATTATAATAACAACTTACGCAATAGCGATTATTCAATCGTAATCGAAATTACTCGTCGCCATTTAAACCAGCACGGTTCAATAAGAACTGCGCTAGCATAGAAACTGGACGGCCTGTTGCACCTTTTGCTGCGCCAGAACGCCAAGCTGTTCCTGCGATATCAAGGTGTGCCCAGTTATATTTTGTCGCAAAGCGAGAAAGGAAGCAGCCTGCGGTAATTGCACCCGCTGGGCGGCCGCCTGTATTGGCTAAATCAGCAAAATTAGGCGTGATTTGGTCAAAATACTCATCAGCCAGTGGTAAACGCCATGCGCGGTCACCCGCTTGCTCAGAAGCATTTAATAACTCATGGGCCAATGGGTTATGGTTTGACATCAACCCAGTGTAATGACTACCTAATGCAATCACACATGCGCCTGTTAAGGTGGCAATGTCAATGACCAGCTCTGGTTCAAAACGCTCCACATAAGTTAGCGCATCACACAGAACTAAACGACCTTCCGCATCAGTATTAAGTACTTCAACGGTTTGTCCTGACATGGTAGTGAGGATATCACCAGGGCGATAAGCGTGCCCACCCGGCATGTTTTCACAGCCAGCTAATACACCCACCACATTAATTGGCAGCTGTAATTCAGTGATAAAACGCATCACACCATACACGGTTGCCGCGCCACACATGTCATATTTCATCTCATCCATGCCATCAGCAGGTTTGATTGAAATACCACCGGAATCGAAAGTTAACCCTTTCCCGACCAGCACAATTGGCTTGGATTCTGGATCTGGGTTGCCTTTGTATTCCATGATAGACATCAGAGATTCGTTTTGAGAACCTTGACCAACCGCTAAGTAAGCGTTCATTCCCAGCTCTTTCATTTGCTCTTCACCAATGACACGGGTGGTGAGTCGGCTATCTGGGAAATCGGCTAATTGGCGAGCTTGGGACGCTAAATAGCCTGCATTACAGATATTAGGTGGCATATTACCCAAATCTTTAGCCGCTTTTACGCCAGAAGCAATAGCGAGACCGTGGGCAATCGCACGCTCACCGCTAGTCAGTTCACGGCGTGTTGGTACATTAAAGACCAATTTACGCAGTGGGCGACGGTGTTCGGTTTTGTTACTTTTCAGTTGGTCAAAGACATATAAAGATTCTTTTGCTGTCTCAACAGCTTGACGAACTTTCCAGTAGTTATTGCGACCTTTAACATGCAGCTCAGTCAAGAAACAAACGGCTTCCATTGAGCCAGTTTCATTCAGAGTACTGATGGTTTTCTGAATGATTTGTTTAAATTGACGCTCATCCAGCTCACGTTCTTTACCGCAGCCGATGAGTAAGATGCGTTCAGAAAGAACATTCGGTACATGATGGAGTAGCAGGGACTGTCCTACTTTACCTTCAAGTTCTCCGCGGCGCAGCAGGGCGCTGATATATCCGTCACTGATTTTGTCCAACTGTTCAGCAATTGGGGACAGACGGCGTGGTTCAAAGACTCCGACAACAATGCATGCACTGCGTTGTTTTTCCGGGCTACCACTTTTTACACTAAACTCCATGCGTTCTCCTGAATCTTAAAGACAAAGGTCGATGCTCCGGCTAAAATTAGCTTTTCGCATGATCTGGCTCATAGAGAATGAACTCTTTGTGTTAAACTGAGCGAATATCTAGTTCGCTTATATTAAGCATGTTCTGATATTGTAATCAGTATAGATAATGCTTTTATATCATTCTAGCCAAACAATAAACCAGAGTATATGTTAGTAAATGGCTGTCATAGAACGAACTTAGCCATTTTCTTCCCAAAAGACAAGTTTTCACAGGCGTAATAAGCGTGATCATTATTCGATATTTGGTACGGGAAACCCTGAAAAGTCAGTTAGCGATACTTTTTGTCCTATTGCTGATCTTTTTTAGTCAGATGTCCATCGACATTTTAGGTGCTGCTGTTCAGGGAAATATTCCTTCAAATTTAGTCCTCCCTTTGTTGGGATTGGGTGTGCCTGAAATGGCGCAGCTCATCCTGCCGTTGAGCCTATTTCTTGGGCTACTGATGACTTACAGCAAGCTGTACACTGAAAGTGAAATTACCGTGATGCATGCTTGTGGTCTCGGCAAAAATGTCCTCGTCAAAGCGGCATTGGTACTCGCTGTATTAACCGCATTGGTTGCTATCGCCAACATTACGTGGATGTTACCGTGGTCGTCCCAATACAAAGAGCAAGTATTAGGTGATGCGAAAGCCAATCCAGGATTGGCTGCGATGGTGGAAGGGCAATTTAAAACCACCAAAGATAACAACTTTGTGTTGTATATCGGCGAAGTGAAAGGCAACGATTTTAAAAATGTATTTTTGGCTCAGTTACGCACAGCGAATGAGCAGCGTCCATCGGTAGTGGTCGCCGATAGTGGTTACATGAAAGAAGATGCCAATGGTCGCCAAGTTGTCGTTCTAGATCAGGGAACACGTTATGAAGGCACTGCGCTGTTGCGGGACTTCCGTATTACTGATTTCATGAATTACCAAGCCGTCGTCGATCATCGAACCACGGAAGTACGTACAGATAAAGTGGAACAAAAAACCATGATGCAGCTCTGGAATGGTAATGACCCAGAGATAAACGCAGAATTCCATTGGCGTTTAACGATTGTGTTCTCAGTTGTGGTGATGGCGTTGATGGTGGTTCCTCTTAGTGAAGTGAACCCGCGTCAAGGTCGTGTATTGAGCATGATCCCAGCCATGTTGCTATATCTCATTTTCTTCTTATTACAAAGTACGTTACGAAATAGTGCCGATAAGGGTGATATCGACCCTAAATATGCTATGTGGGCGGTCAACCTCGGCTATTTGGCACTAGCCATTGTGCTGAATATCTGGGACACAGTACCCATGCGTCGAGTGCGAGCTAAATTGACGAGAGGGATTGCCTAATGTTTGGTGTTTTAGACAGGTATATTGGTCGAACTATCCTCAATTCGATTTTAATGGCGCTATTTTTGCTGGTTTCTTTGTCAGGGATCATCAAGTTTGTTGAGCAGCTTCGCAAGGTCGGGGATGGTGACTACACTGCAATGAGTGCGGGAGTTTTCACCTTACTAACAGTGCCAAAGGATATTGATATCTTTTTCCCAATGGCGGCATTACTTGGCTCTTTGTTGGGGCTAGGAGCGCTCGCATCCCGTAGTGAACTGGTGGTAATGCAAGCTTCAGGATTTACCCGTTTGCAGATTGCCATGTCTGTGATGAAAACGGCAATTCCGTTAGTGATTGTTGCGATGCTTATCGGTGAATGGGTTGCACCAGCCGGCGACCAATGGGCGCGAAATTACCGCGCTGAAAAAATTGTGGGTAACTCGTTAGTTGCGACTGATTCCGGTATGTGGGCGAAAGATGCACATGATTTTATCTACATTCAGAGCATTAAAGACGCGAACAATATTCAAGATGTTTCAATCTACCGCTTTGATGATCAACGTAAATTAAAATCAGTTATGTTTGCTGCTCGGGGTACCTATGATGCGAACAAAAAGCTGTGGGTGTTATCCCAAGTTGACGAATCGATTTTAAGTAGTCAGCAAAAAATTACCGGTTCTCAGCGTTTAACTTATGAGTGGCAAACTAATCTGACGCCAGAGAAACTCGGTATTGTTTCATTGCATGCAGATTCACTGTCTATTCGTGGGCTTTATCAATACATTACGTATTTGAAAGAGAGCGGACAGCTGGCCTCCGTATACCAACTGAGTATGTGGCAAAAAATCTTGGCACCACTGTCTGCGGCAGTCATGATGCTGATGGCGGTTTCCTTTATCTTTGGCCCATTGCGCACAGTACCTATGGGGGTTCGTGTGGTTTCTGGGATTGTAGGCGGATTCTTGTTCTATATCCTAAACCAAGGGTTTGGTAATTGGAGTTTAGTGTATTCCATCCCGCCAGTCATTGCAGCCGCATTGCCGAGCGTATTATTCCTTGGTGTGAGTATCTTCTTGCTGGTTAAGCGCAAATAAAAGTTTAATCTCAGGAATAAAGAAAGCCATTGTGTGAAAGCACAATGGCTTTTTTGTTTGTATACGTTCAGCTTAAGCTGAAACGGTCACAAACAGCGTTACTAAGTGTATGAATCCTGTTTTTATTGTCGGAGTATAGTTCGCCAGTGCGTTAATCGCGTCGGCGGTACCCTTTCAATTTTTTCCATACGCATGATTAGAGGATAACGAAGCGACCATATCATTAACACCGGCAGTTAACTTACTAAATTTACTGCTTTCTTTACGAGTCATCACCACAAACACCGCGATATTTTGTTGTGGGATCATCGCCATATAGGTATTAAATCCGCCGCCGCCACCGGTTTTTTGGTAGATCCCCGGAATGCCATTTTTCGGTTTCATATACACCCAGCCAAGTCCGATTCCATCGGCATAGCCAGCCACATCCATCCCTTTGACGTCTAACAATTTTTCACGTGGGAAAAAGATCCCTTGCTCACGGGCAGCGGTAGCTTTGCGCAGATTATTATCCGTAGATAAAAATTGTTGCATCCATTTTTGCATATCCGCTGGTGTGGAATAGACGCCGCCACTTCCTGCGGCTGCAAGAGTATTATGGCATGGGCTTGGTTTAGTGCCTTCCATCAAGCGAGCACATTGGGCTTTACTCGGTGTGTAGGTGGTCTCGGTCATTTTAGCCGGAGACGTGACATACTTGCTGAACAACTGGGGATATGACTGCCCCGTGGCTTTCACCATCGCATCAGCCAGTAGGTCGTAAGCTAAGTTAGAGTAAGCGGCTTCAGTACCTGGAGTCGCATCCAGCTTGCCGGTTTTCAGCCATGCCCAGCGGTTGTCTTGGGTTGGCCAAATAAAGACGGGGCGCCCCCATTTTCCTCCCGGTTGTTCGCGAGGTAACCCACTGGTATGACTCGCTAAATGATATAGGCGGATAGCTTGACCACTATTATTATCGGGGACTTTAACGCCATTATAGCTATATTGCTGAAGTGTATCGGTGATGGCTAATTTCTTATCTTGTTCCAACTTAATCAAGATTTCGCTCGTCATTAATTTGCTCACCGATGCGATACGAATTAACGAGTTCGGCCCCGGTTTTTGGCCATTACCCGGCGCGGTTTCCCCATAGTAACGGGATAAGGTTTGGTTATTATCGATAACAATAATGGCCATTCCCCGTGCATCACTTTCTTTATAAATTCGATTGGCATACATATCGACAATTTTTGCGACGCGTTCATAAGTCCTTTTATCACCTTCAAAGATTTGCCACTCGGAGTTGCTAGCTAGCATTCCACTTTGTGAGTTTTGAGGTTGTCTATCTGTCGTTGACGAACATGCCATTAAAGCCGCGGAAAGTGCGGTTACCGACAAAATTTTTAAAAACGATTTCTTCATATTAGAAGCCAGCCGATATGGTTGTTTATAAAGGGCTTTCCAGCCAAAAATTATTTTTTCTTTGAGAATATTTTCATAATGACACCAATTAAGATGCCAATAACCACACCTGTGGCGATCCATCCGACAAAACCCATATTTAGTGCCTTTTTAATTTCAGATAAGAAAGCGGATAAACTAACAAAAATAACCGCGAGCCGCCAGTCACCCAAGGGGGAAGGCGATTAAAATAGTTATAGGAAAATTAGCATAGATATGCAAAGGCTGCTGAACATAACAGGGGATTTTGTATTTTATTGAGAAAATAGTGGCAGCGATGATTGTGGATATGCTTTTTTTTTAATCGAACGCTCTGATTCTTCAAGATAACTGTTGCTAGTCGTCATCAGGCAAGTATAATGACAGCGTTTTCCAAAAAACACATCACTTCGTGCCGGAGTGGCGGAATTGGTAGACGCAGTTGATTCAAAATCAACCGCCTTCGGGTGTGCCGGTTCGAGTCCGGCCTTCGGCACCATAAGAACATCAAAAGACGTCAACCGACGTCTTTTTTTGTATCTAAAATCCAGTGTTTGCAAGGCTTTCCCCGCGTTTTCAGTCAATGCATGTCAACTTAACTCAACCCACATCAACCTCCGAGTGAGTATACATCTGAGTATATCTTCGCTTCGATAATGTTTGTATACTCATTGTATCTCGAATTACCGATGCTAAAGCAATGCAGGCGCAGCCTGTGGCGTAGACACTTAGTTGGCTATGTAACTTGAAATCATCAACAGTAATCTGAGATATCTCGTTTATATACTCACTCTGGGGTGAAGAGGACAAAGAATATGGCATTAACCGATACGAAAGTTCGTGCAGCTAAACCAGACGAGAAAGCTTATACACTGACAGATAGTGATGGCTTGTTTCTTTATATTCACCCCAATGGCTCTAAATATTGGCGTTTCCGTTTTCGCTTTGGCGGTAAACAACATTTGATGGCTTTCGGTGTATACCCTGAAATCTCCTTAGCGGATGCAAGAGAAAGAAGGGACGCTGCCAGAAAGCAAGTTGCTTTAGGTATCGATCCTCGTGAGCTCAAGAAAGAATTAAAGGAAGAACAGCAAAAGGAATTTAATACCTTTGAGAAGGTAGCTCGCGATTGGCACGCAACCAATAAAAAGTGGTCAGAAGTCCATAGTCATCGAGTCCTCAAAAGCCTTGAAGACAATATCTTTGCTGCTATTGGTAAACGTAATATTGCCGAACTAAAAACTCGTGATCTACTCGAACCTATTAAAGCGGTAGAGATGTCTGGACGTCTTGAGGTCGCTGCACGTTTACAGCAACGTGTGACAGCTATTATGCGTTATGCCGTACAAAGCGGTTTAATTGACTATAACCCAGCACAGGATATGGCTGGTGCAGTTGCGACAGGTAAACGAGTCCACAGAGCCGCTTTAGAGCTTAAACGTCTACCCGAGTTCTTACAACGTATCGATGATTATAAGGGAAGACCTTTAACTAAACTTGCCGTTAAACTTACTCTATTAGTTTTTATTCGTTCTAGTGAGCTACGTTTCGCCCGTTGGGATGAAATTGATTTTGATAATGCAATGTGGACGATCCCTGCTGAACGCGAAGCGATAGAAGGCGTTAAACACTCCCATCGCGGATCAAAGATGCGAACTCCTCACTTAGTTCCTTTAAGCCGACAAGCTATTGAGATCTTAAAACAGATCTATCAATTCAGCGGTAATCATGAGCTGATCTTTATCGGTGACCATAACCCTAGAAAACCCATGAGTGAAAACACGGTAAACAACGCATTACGTGTGATGGGCTACGACACTAAGACGGAAGTGTGTGGGCATGGTTTTAGAACGATGGCGTGTAGCTCGTTGATTGAGTCAGGGCTATGGTCGAAAGATGCAGTAGAAAGGCAGATGAGCCACCAAGAACGTAACTCAGTGCGCGCGGCTTATATCCATAAGGCAGAGCATATTGAGGAACGGCGGCTGATGGTGCAATGGTGGGCTGATTATCTGGATGCGAATAGGGAAGGACATGTGGGGGCGTTTGGGTTTGGTCGATGACTTTATATTGTTACTAAGTTTCTGACTAAAGTGAAACTAAAACGTTAGCTAGTCTACCTAGTTGAAGCACTTGCAATCAATATTTGCACTGTGTTTAAATACAGTACTTTGATGACTGCCATGTATCAATTGTAAATTTGTTGACCACTAAAAAAGAAAAGTGTGGCCATACGCTTCATTTTACGCTAGGATCTTTTAAATAATTTAAAATGAACAAACTAATATGAATATGAAACCACTAAAGGAATATAAAGTTTCCTCTTTTTTTGCGGGAATAGGTGGATTCGATTTAGGACTTGAAAGATCTGGAATGAATGTTGTTTTTCAATGTGAAATCAATAAATTCTGTCAATCAGTACTGAATAAAAATTGGCCTGATATTCCATTGTATACCGATATTACTAATTTAAAAGCGAATGACATTCCTGATAGTAATGTATGGTGTGGCGGATTTCCTTGTCAGGATGTCTCTTCTGCAAATCAAGGAAAAAGAAAAGGATTGGAGGGAGCCAGAAGTGGCTTATTTTATACTTATGCAAAACTCATCGAAGAAAGAAAACCTGAGTGGCTTATTATTGAAAATGTTCCCGGACTCCTTAATAGCCACAATGGACAAGACTTCAGAATTGTCATCGATACATTGGTCGAACTCGGGTATGGCATTTCGTGGAGAGTATTGGACGCAAAATACTTTGGAACACCACAGCGAAGAAGACGAGTGTATATTATCGGAAGTCTTGGAGACATGCGCTCCTCTAGAGTCCTTTTTGAGCAAGGAACAACTAGAATCGTTGATAAACAGGGCCAAGGAGAGAGGACAAATCCTGCCCGAGCCATTGTTACAAGCGTATCAAAAGCAGATTGCTATTCTATCCAGCATGCAAGTATCGGAAGGAAAGCAACAGCCGGGCCACAAGCTAAAGGATTTAGAAATGATGGAGAAACGTACACCCTTGACTCAAGAGGAAGCTCTGACGCTGTATGTACGCCGCATGCTCCCTTCAGAATACGAGACTCTTCAAGGTTTTCCAAGGAATTGGACTCTAATAGATTCAGAGCAATAGGGAACGCGGTAGCGGTCCCTATCGTAGAATGGATTGGAAAAAGGATTATTCTTGTAGATCAGTAAGTTCTAAATTGGGGTCAACTGTGATTGTGTTATTATCCAAACACAAAAACTCTCCCTCAAATAGCTCAGGGCGAGGGGCTCCTTGATCTGTTAAAAAACGAACAAATGTTGAGTAATTAGTAAATAAAGTTTTAGTTTTATCAATGGTTAATGGGATAGGACCAGGTTTAGGGGCTTGGTCTGTATCCTCTTTAAAAGCTAATATACATAGTGTCCAGTTATGAGCTTTAAGGTCTCTTAAGTTAGCATTTTTGAATCGTTTATGTAGATAGTCGTATAATAGAGTACCTACAGCAAAAACGATTTTTCCTCCAGTTTGATCAACAACATTTCCTTTTACAAGAAACTGTTCTTGTTGACGTCTCCATGCATTAGTTTCTATAGGGTTTGCAGCAACACGCTGCCTTAGAAATTCATTTGTTGGAGTTTCTAAAGCGGACCAAGCTGTAATATGTCGAGTTATGGCCCCGGTACTACTCGTTTCCCCCCCACCTTGCATTTCTAAGAGTACTTCATCTACCTTCCCTCTCCCTGAGAAATTTCTCATTACATAGTCTGCGTGATAGCTATTTCCTGAATCAGGTAGAGGAATATTAACTTCTCTTTTTACACCAATTTCAGAATCACGCAGTTTTGGATCTTGGTATATTAGTTTTGCAACTTTGCGTAAAATATCTATTTGATGTTCAACTAAAATGTTGTCTACTTTTTGTATTCGTCCTTCTATACTTATATCTTTTTTTTGACGAGTAGAGCAAAGCCTATGTTCGCAGACTATCCAAATTGTATTATCAGGTTTACGAACACTACATACAGGATGGTTTTTCTTACTAACTTTATCGCACGTACGATCCATAAAAGGGCACTGTGCTTCAGTATCTTTAGCTATGGGTATGATAGATTCCTTAACATCGGTTCTTTGTCCCAAATATTCAGCAATACTAACAGCCATCATGGCTCCTTTTATGAATGTTTATGTCTCTAGGTAATCGTGAGATAAAACCTATTCGCGAAATTTATGGTAATTGTTATCGGATTAGATAAAAAATTCAAGCATATCAAGGTAAATTTGAGATACCAATGTTTAGTATGATGTAGTGAAGTATTTGTATGAATCAGGATACTACTAATCGAAAAATACTATTATGATTCTTAGTATATATTTTTTAACTAGTCAATTGTTAAAAAGGTAATCTTCGTTATTGCAGTATTTCTATGTCATTAAGTATAAATTATCAAATGACTAACTGTTGGTTGAATGGAGTTTAGTTTAAAAAAGTGCACGATAGATAGGTGGGCAGATGAATGATGTAGTGCGATGTAGACTATATGGATGAATTTAGGGAGGTGATTATTTTTAGATACGAAGAATAGGCGATATTAATTTCTCAAGTGGCCTATTGTGATTTTTCATTTGTCGTCTTACCTGTTATTTTTTCAGTAGGCATAAAAATTGTAGATTATATCATTGATAAGGTGATTATAAATCCGTGTTTAAAATAATTAATTTAATTCAAAATCCGAGTGACAATATTTGATTAAACACCCTATCATGACCATTCTAGTTTATTATTCTGATGATATAAATTTTTCGAGATATTGTATCTTATTTGATGGTTATTTTTCTAAATAAGATGGTTAATATTATTCTAGATAGCATCTGTAAAAATAAGTGTGGATATACTTATTTAGCTATATAATACAGAGTTAAATTATTTAATGAAAGGTTACTTTATGTCTAATATAACAAAAATAAATCATCCTATTATTAGTTCCTATGTATATGAATTTATAAGAGAAAATGAGATCGAGGAACCGTACTCTTTTGATCAACACTTAGTTTTTGAAATGTTTTTAAATTCTTTAGTTCTTGAAATATATACAAATGATACAACAGCATCTTATCAAGATATGGAAACGGGAACTGCTATTGGTATTGATGGTGTTGCTATTTTTGTAGCAGATAAACTTGTTACTAGTATAGAAGACGTTGATTTGATAATTTCCGATCTAAAGCGTTTTGATGTTAATTTTTATTTTACTCAGGCTAAAACTACAGAGTCATTTATACGACAAGATATGAATGATTTTTTTAATGCAGTAATTAAGTTTTTTAGTTTTGATAGGGATAGCTGTTTAATTCCCGAGTTATCAGAATTTTGGGAGATAGCAAAGCATATATATAAGCAAGGAAATAAATTTAAAAGCACTCCAAAATTAAACTTAATATATGCTTCTTTAGCACCATCAGAGCCTAAATTTGAAGAGGATATTCATTTAAAAGCAGATTTGGATTTATCCAAGTCCAACATTAAAAATCTAAACTTATTTAATGAAGAAATATCTATTGATTTTTTTGGTATAAAACAGATTATGGAGCTTGAAAAAAAATCAAGTTCACAAAGAGAAATAGTGATTAATATTTCAAAAACACCAGTATCTTATCCTAAACATCCTGAAAATAAAATACAGAATGCATACTTTGGACTAATTAAAATAGAACAATTAATAGAAATGATATCTGACGATATAGGAGGAAATAAAAGAGTAATTAAAAAAGGTATATTTGATGATAATATAAGGTATTATCTAGGTGCTAATGATAAAAATAATGTAAACTTAGGAATGAAAGAGCAACTTGAAGGTTGCAACTATCATCTTTTTGGTTTATTGAATAATGGAATTACAGTTATTTGCGATGAGGCTAAATTAAACTCAGAAGAATTAACTCTTGTTAATTATCAAATTGTTAATGGATGCCAGACAAGTAATGTTATATTTGAGCTGATTGATAACTTAGGCGATAGAAAAAATATCTTTATACCTGTCCGGTTTATAGCTACAGAAGATGAGGAGACTAAAAACTCTATAATCAAAGGAACAAACAGCCAAACTTCATTAACACAAGCTCAGTTAATGGCTTTATCAAATTTTCAAAAAGCTATAGAGAGATATTATTCTATTAAACAGGAGTCAAATCGTTTTTCTATATATTACGAAAGAAGAACAGAGCAATATAGGGGAGATGATATTCCTAAAACAAAGATAATAAATATACCAATTCAAATAAAATGTGTTTCAGCATTATTTTTTAACTTACCACATGAAGTATCAGGTCAATATGGGAAAGTTGAAAAAAGTACAAGTGGTCTGTTATTTGAAAATGAAAAGCACTTATCATTTCTAAATGTATACTATGTAAGTGGATTATGTTGGTATAAAGTTGAACGTTTTGTTCAGAATCATGAAGAAGGGAGAAAATTTAGACGAGCTAGATGGCATATTATGATGCTTTTTAAACTTAGAAATTGTGATGTCAAGGATCTTGATAAACTCGGATTCAATAAAATTCCAATTGATAAAAAAATGAATAAGGCCAGTGAGCAAATAGAGAAAATTTTGTTAAAAAATGATGATTTTCTTCATGTTGAATTTATAAGAATTTTAAATTTTATAAAAGAAACATTAGTTAGTCATTACGCTAAAGAACCAGAAGAGTTATTTAATGACCGAAAATTATTTGAAAGAAAAGAAACGACAACTACATTAATTAATGCGAATAAAGAACTTAGAAAAATAAAAAAATAATATTTTTGAAATCACCATAAATAAATGGTGATTTCAAAATTGATTTTTATCTTTAATCTAGAGTAATAAAGGTGTTTATAATTATATTTATCTAGAATATTACCTATCAATCATGTTATCGAACGAAGTCTTGGTGTTTTACCCTGTATTATCTTATCAAGAGATAGGAGCTGTCGGTTGTATAATTTTTTTTCAGTCTACCTTTGTGGGTTGCTTTTGGGACCTTAAAAGATGTATTACTCTGAGTAATAATCTTCTCCAAATATGATATCGTCTAGATATCAACTATTTCGAAATAGTGTCATTAGTTCTTTTAGTATGTTTTATATACATAGATATTAGAATATGAATTCTAACATTATATATTTATTGTTATCTGTATCTGTATCTGTATCTGTATCTGTATCTGTATCTGTATCTGTATCTATATTTAGATTTTAACTTATCTCCGACTTTACAAAATTCTTTAGCCCAATTCATTTCGAAATATCTGTTCGTTGTTGTTTATGAAATTTTCAAATACCTAATAAATGGCGGTAAGATATCCACATCATAAAAATCTATAGTCAAGTAGAATTAATAACGTGGAGTTATGATGATAAAGATAGATGATTAGTCAAAATAATCTATATCCAGCTTCGGTAACTTAATGGCTTGTGAGTTTACGCCTATCTCGTTATCCATCATTAAATTGACTAAGCGGTTACCATCAATAAGTATCAGCCCTTCAACAGACTTAGCAAAATCAATTGCGTGAGCCCTAAAAATACCTCGCTTGGCTTTCTGTCCCGCAAGAGCGCCATAGAACGCTTGTAAATCAGGGCGACCGACTGCGCCTTGCCAGCGTTTCGCTTGTGCATAAATTCGCTCTAATCCGAGCTTATCTAACGAAATGTCCACTCCCCATTAATTGAGACATACCAAATTAGAGTTTTCTATCCTCGTTTGTGTGAACATTCGTCAGCGTATTTTAGTAACGTTTTTCTAAAGAGTGTTTAATGGTGTTAGGTGCAATGTAACGTAGTAAGATGACAAATTAGGTAGGCTGCGCTAAGTGAGCTTAGTGGCTTAACATATTGGGGCGAGGCCTATCCTCTAGACTGTTCAATACGTGCGCTTAGCCATGACTCCACTTCGCTCTTCAGCCAACGTGAGCTACGGCCTAGTTTGATAGGCTTAGGAAACTCACCATCTTGGATCAGCTTATAAAACCACTTATCCGTTAACCCCGTTAAACGGGTAATAAATTTCATATCAACAAATTGGTCATCCAATAAGGGGATTGCTTGTGTGTTCATTATTGAACTCCTGTCTTTAAAATTAAAAGGCAGAAGGGATATCGATGAATGTTTAGGGATATCTCTCTTCCAAAAGATATCCCCCTCATGTTTTTTATTGGTAGATTAGCGGCTACATCCAAATGAACGATCGCCATCACCATAATATTTCGTATGCTCTTTGGCTAAGTAACGACAGCGCTGGTTTAATTCGAACATCGTACTTGCATTGTTGGCATTATTGTTATCTAGCCAAGTAATTGCATTATCTGGGATATGAACTAAATAACGCTCCGCAGGGTAGTTAACACCAATAGCACTACACCATGCTTGCTGTATTAATACATAGAGTGTTCCTTCAGTTTTAACAAAATCTCCCAACCCCCAATAAACATCTTTATTTAACAGCAAAAGAACATGGTAATGTTTTTTGTTGTTTATCTCACCAAACTCCCTGACCCACACATAAAACAAGGGGCATGAATGGTTGCGTTTCCATGCTTTATTTTTACGTTTTAGATCTGCATCTATTTTGGCTTTTAAGGATTCAAAGAATCGTGTGATAACTCTAGAATCGCTAATATGAAATATATTTTCTGATGGGAAGCGTAAGTCAACTCGGATAGCTGTAATACGATTACAGGTTAATAGTGATTTACGGATAGTGCGGTCTATCTTGCGAGTATAGTCTTCATTGTAGGTATAGCTAGACATGATTTAGTCCTTTAGTGATTTTATTTCATATCTAGAATGGGTGTTGTTAAAAATAGGCATTCATCATTTACCCAAGATGATGAATATATGGATAGGTGAATCAGTGACAGGGTAATATTCCATCTTTTAGGTATAGTTATGATGAAAATTGTCGTTATTAAAATAATACTATACCAACACGGCAAAGCTTTTCTCTATCTCATCAACAATGCCCGTGACAGCGCGTTTTTGAACAACGATGAGCGGCTTCTTTTTGAGGGGAATCAACTCTGATATTAACTTATCTAAAGATTAGTCTTCATTCTAATAATAATTTGTACAGTTATCGTGAGTTTTAACACATAAAGTCGGGTTTTCATGTAGTAAAGTAACACTTAAAATACTACGTAAAATACAACGTAGATATATGCAAAAAATACTACGTGGAGAGAGTGAATGATAAGTATAGATGTAAATGATAATTATTTGGAGTGTAGGCAATATTATGCAGTCCTATTCTGTATGCTTTCAGAAAAAACACTGTCACTTAATGAGCTTTATAAAATGACATCCGAAGCAAAGAATAAGAATGTGAATGTATTATTTAGTGAGTTAAATCAGCATGTCGGGCATGTATTTAAAAATGTTGATTATTATTTAAGAAAGATAGAGCAAAAGATTATTCCAATAGAACAATTGTCTTTTTTAACGAATGATAGAATATCCTTTGTTATCTTGAACTTTCTCATGAAGTCGTATAATAAACACCTTATAGAAAATGATTACAAATCAATTATGACTGGGGTGTATAATTACTCACCATTGAATTTGATTCCTGTAATGGGTAGGGATATCCCTTTTCATTATATTGTTTGTTTTTTGGACTTTGTGGTTTTATTTGTAAATCCTAAAGATTTTAATAAGGTGGTTTTTTTTATGAGAGATGAGGCTTTATCTGTTTTTAAAGAATACCCAGAGCCTTTTTCATTTTTACCAAGAAGGACTGAAGCATTAAAATGGATCGCTGAGAGAATGATCCGTGAAAATATTTCTTCTGATGATGATGTTAATTTACTTATTGAAAATCAGAAATGGAAAACAATTTATTCATGTTTTGATTATTGGGCTATTATTTCAAGTGTAGAAAAAGTCAAACTTTTTTTATCTCAAACAAGGAAGGCGTGGAGCCAAAAGAAGTATCGTGATGGAGTTAAAGATAAAACTGTACTGAATACGTATATTTCAAAATCATCAATGTTGAAACTAAAAAAAATAGCTAAAAAGCATAATAAAAATATTAACGAAATTATTGAGGCTATGATTAACCAAATTGATTTGCCTTTAGAGCCATTAGAAGAGTTTGTTCTTCTTACCAAAAAAGAGAGTTAAATAAATCTCAGATATATATTATTAACTTGAATAGTAACAATGATTTTTCAAGGAAGTAATATGAACCAATATCCTGAATTAGGAAGGGTTATTTCAGCCTTTCCTGCTTCATTTAAAAACCGATTTTTCAACCAACTCAACCACCTAATCAACTACTCCCCCACCATCGGTCTGATGGGTAAAACTGGAGCCGGAAAATCCAGTCTTATCAACGCACTATTCCAATCCTCACTATCACCTGTGAATGATGTTTCAGGCTGCACACGCCAAGCCCAACGCTTCAGTATGACGATGAACAACCATACACTCACCTTTGTTGATTTACCCGGCGTAGGGGAAAGCCTTGAGCGAGATAGAGAATACCACCAGCTCTATCATAACTTATTACCAGAACTGGATTTAATCATTTGGGTACTCAAGGCGGATGATAGAGCATGGTCTTCTGATGAACAGTGTTATCGCTTTCTCACTGAGCAATGTGGTTATCAACCAAGCCGCTTTCTATTTGTGCTGAACCAAGCCGACAAAATAGAGCCGTGTCGCCAGTGGGATGAACACAACAACCAGCCATCCCTTGAACAAGTGGCTAACTTAGAATTGAAGCAGCAAGCCGTGATAACAGCATTCAAGCCGCATCATCCGGTGATGACGGTTTCTGCTGTCGAAAACTATCAACTCACTGAGTTAGCTGAGCAATTAATACAGGCGTTACCGGCGCAAGCCAGTAGCGGGGTAGCTAGGCAACTGAACAGCGCTTACCGAACGCAATCTTTGGAAAATTCTGCACGTAACGATTTTGGGCAATGTGTCAGTGATATCATCGATACCATAGTCGATATCATTCCATTACCCCCATTGATAAAACATACGATCAGCACCGTCAAAAACAGCATCGTCTCCGTCGCTAAATCCCTGTGGAGCCTGTTCTTTTAACTTCTTAAATTAACACAACATTGATGACATCAAGCGCCGCTCCTTAACGGGGTTGGCGCTTTTTTATTTCTTTTTATTGGAGTATCAACTTATGAGTAACACAATTGAATCTGCTATCACAATGACACTCGTTCCCGATGAACAACGCCTTGATTTTTGGTTCAATCATTTTGGTGCAGTAAAAGGCTGGGCCACCTTTGAAGTAGTGATCTTCACCACGATGG
Source organism: Providencia rustigianii DSM 4541 (assembly GCF_000156395.1). Taxonomy (GTDB): domain Bacteria; phylum Pseudomonadota; class Gammaproteobacteria; order Enterobacterales; family Enterobacteriaceae; genus Providencia; species Providencia rustigianii. The sequence goes on along the minus strand of NZ_GG703818.1, from coordinate 826,214 downwards.
GCCAATTCTGCGATGAGTATCATGGCGGTTACTGGGAATATTGCACGCTATCCAATGGTGGAGCCTTTATCTATCCGGATATTTCAGAAGACCCACTAACTTTATTCAACATGCATAACGGCAATGAAGCCACCGTGAGCCAAGAAGCGGCAGGGATTGCCGTATGCCTTATCTTGTACAGCATCTGGTCATTCCAAACTGAAAGCGAAGTCATGTGCGACCGCTTTTATCAGCTGCGTGACTACGCTTCACAACATCCCGAATCAGCTGCCATTTTCCACTTAATTGATTAATCTGGAGTCTACCATGAGTTTATTAGCTTCGCGTTTTGGTTCAGCAAATAGTATCCGTCGTGAACGTCCACTGACCATCGAAGAATTATTCCGTACTGTGCCGAGTGTATTTTCTGAAGGAAAACACGATTCTCGCAGTGAACGTTATACTTACATTCCCACCATTACCTTGTTAGACAGCCTGCAAAAAGAAGGCTTCTATCCGTTCTTTGCCTGCCAGACTCGGGTGCGTGATATCAGCCGCCGAGAGCATACAAAGCACATGTTACGACTTCGGAGACATGACCAAATCACGGGCGTACAAGTCCCTGAAATTATTTTGCTCAATAGCCATGACGGTTCGAGCAGCTACCAAATGTTGCCGGGACTCTTTAGAGCTGTGTGTTCTAACGGTTTGGTGTGTGGTGATGTATTAGGTGAAGTGCGTGTACCTCATAAAGGGGATGTCGTGGGGAAAGTGATTGAAGGGGCGTATGAGGTACTCGATACGTTTGAGCACGTGGCTGAAAAACGCGAAAGTATGCAGTCGTTATTGTTATCTTCACCCGTCCAGCACGCCTTTGCGGAAGCGGCATTGACCTACCGCTTTGGTGAAGAGTTCCAGCCCGTCACACGAGAGCAAGTTCTACAGCCTCGACGCTTTGAAGACAAAAAAGAAGACCTCTGGACGGTGTACCAACGTCTACAAGAAAACCTGATTAAAGGGGGATTATCAGGCAGAACTGTAAAAGGTAAACGCGCTCGTACTCGTTCGGTGAATGGGATTGATGGTGATATCAAACTCAATAAAGCCCTGTGGGTGATGGCGGATACCTTATTTAACCAACTCGCCCCCCGCCAGCCCAACTAATTTTCCCGCCCTGACAGGTTGTGTCGTTACGCGTTGCTTTCTTATCGTTTAAATAAACAGCATAACTTTATTTATCAATAAATTACTTATAGTGGTTTTTCATTAAAAAGCCCAATGAGAATTTTTACCAACAGACATAACCTGTCAATCCCCTAAGTTAAACTTCCTCACTTCTTCATTTCCTAACGTCTGTTATTGAGAGCAATCCGTTATGTTTCAGACCAACCGAAAATATGACCGCATGGCTGTACGACTCTCTGCGCTGATTGCCCGCTTAATGGCAGGAGAAAGCCTTGTGCTCTCGCATTTAGCCCAAGAGTTCAATGTTTCTGAACGCACGTTACAACGGGATTTACGTGAACGCTTGGCTTATCTGGGTGTAGAAGGTCGGCAAGGTTGTTATCGCTTACCCATCAATACGCTAAAAGCTTACCGAGACAAAGATGTTCTTACCTTTGTGAAACAGATTGGAATGACTCGGCTGTTTCCGGGGTTAGATAGTCGCTTGTTAGGATTGCTGTTAACCCAGCAGCCCCATGCACCTTGTTTGATTTGGCATCATGCCCATACGATTTCGGCTTTGCATGCCGACCATTTCTATCAATTGGTGTATGCCATTACCAGTAAGCAATCTATTAGCTTACTTACGCCTGAGCGTCGCTTCAATCCACTACAACCTTATCAACTGATTTACCGTGAAGGCCAGTGGTATTTATTGGCGGAATACCACCAGCAAGTGCATGTCTTGTTGTTAGAGGATATCCAGCAAGTTCAACCGCTCAATACCCCCTTCACACCTAAACACGCAGTAACGCAACTGTCACAACAAAACAGTTTTATTGCAGCCTTACCGCATTTTCGATTGATATCACAAGTACTTACCTCTCTTCCATCACACAAAGAAAGGAGCCGACTATGACGTTATTACCCCCATTAGCATCGCAACCAACACATTGCCCTCACTGTTCTTCTGAACAAGACATCATTGCATGGGGAGAGGGTTGGATGTGCCGCGATTGTAATTTTGAATGGGTAACACCGATTCAAAATCAAAAGAATACCTCCAGTGAGATTAAGGAGAGACTGCAATTTCACGGTAAAGAAACATTCAGTCATTCATGAACTGACCACTTAATACGCCACACCAGAGAAAACTGAGCACCCATTAAGGCGTGCTTATCTTGCGTCAATATTGACGTATCTAATAATATTGAAAGGAATTTTCAATGAAAAAATATTTAGCCCTTATTACCTCTGCATCATTATGTCTTATCGCTTCACAAGCCTTTGCTGCCAGCAAACCACCTAAAGATACGATTTGGGAATACAAAGGTGACGGCGGTAAAACGTTGTGGCAAGTGTGTGGCAGCCAAAACAGCACCTGCAAAATAGTGGGTTCAACCAAACATTATGTTGCTGTGCTGAACCGTAAATCCGCTTCGGGTTGTGCGTTCGGTGATTTTTATATCGTGGCAAGAACTGACGGTTTTTGGCAGCAGCGAGATACCGGCACATGTAGCCCTAACGCTTACATCCAAAAAGGAACCATTAATAATGGTCAATACTCTACCGTCGATATTGGTGTTGGTGGAACTATCGTGGCACAGTACCCTATCGGTTATTGGAGCCAGAAGAAAGAACTTTCGGGTAAAAATCGCCCGCGTTGGAAAGAGAAGGATAGAACGCAAGGCGGTTTACAGTTTAACATGAAAGCTTATGAGGATATTCAAAAATATGGACGTATTCAAAAAGAGACATTAGAAGAAATGAAGCGAGAGAAACAAAATCGATAAATGTGGATATATGTTCATTGTCTTCATTCTTTCATCGTCAAGCTTAGACCACTTCCGAAGGGAGTGGTCTTTTAATTCAACTAAATGAATTTGTTCATGAGGAATATATGATGAAAAAGATAAATATCCTATTCGTTCTGAGTATGTTGGTGTTGGGTTCATTTGCATATGCAAATGAACAACGCTACGCAAGTATTACACATACAAGCTCAAATTTTATTAACAGAGGTTATTGTGGTTACTCGTTTACTCTCGATAACGGCGGTAGCCATATGGTTTTAGACCATGCTGAATTTGGTGCGCTTGAGATAACCTTGAGAATGAAGGATGGGCAAGGAAAGGTATTAGGGGATACGATACTGGAAGTTGAACCTTTTGGCGATTCTAGCGCAACGCGTGCCACGTTTGCAGGATTGGAAATTCCGTGTGAAGATGTTGCTGAATTTGAAGTGGTTAAAGCGGTGGAAGATCAGAATGGACGCAAAGTCGAATTACCGCTATCGATCTTTCTGGCCAATAATCCAGAGTTGGCGAAGATGTCGGTTGCAGGGAAGAAATAATTTATGTAACTTCAGATTTGATCTGAAGTTACTAGATGTTAGTTGCTTATCAAATTTTCAAACCTCAAACCACTGAGTATACATTTAAGTATACAAAAAATTATCTTTAAATTTATATCAAACAAAAACAATGTATTGCATATTAAAAGCGAGTCCGGCCTTCGCACCAAAAATCAGACGCATAGGGCGTCTTTTTTTATGTTTGGAATTCCTGAATTGTCGATTTTTTCATTATTTTTGATTTGCGAAAACCTAAGTAATTATTAATGATGATAGATGAGCGGATATTTTGACAGTAGTTAAGGTCGTGCTACCAATATCCTACTCAACCTCATAATTTTTATAGTCGAAGGAGAATAAAAAACACATTTTTATTCGACGTTAAGTTATCTTCTGGGGTAGGCAGAAATTGAGTGTTTTCAATTAGCTCTATACCTCGGATACAAAGTTTTTTGTCATTGTTACTCTTTTTATCATGGACAATAGCTGAAATTAATTTTCCATCGTCATCGAGAGTGACCTTAATTTTGCATTTTTTTCCTTTGTATAGGTCAATATCATAGAATCGGCTTTGAATAGATTTTTGGACACTCGAAGCATAAATATCCATTGGATGCTTACTAGTTGGGGCTGCGTTTAAGTGCCCAGTAAAAAGAATGCTAAAAAATAAAAAATATTTCTTCATGAAAAACGACCTCGGGTTTGTATCTCTAATTTTTCTCTGGGATTGAAATTTAGTCATAAATAACTGAAAGCAATGTACTTTCAGTTATTTATGCTTCTGTATTGCTTCAAATCGCCAGATAAAGAAAACAAATAAAAACATCATAAATATTGATATAAAATGAAATATAGTATTTTCAGTACTTAATGTTTTTTCTACGGTTAGATTGATGCCGCTGTATATCGCAATGAAGTAAAAGAATAAAATAGCAGATGTTCTTTTTACATTATAAAATCTATCTGAAGATGATTGTTTTTTTAGGTTTCTCCCTATGAATAAGGTACAAAAACCAAAAAATACAGCTACGTAGTATGTTAACATAATCATAATAAATTTTTATCTCTTTGGTGTTTCTAATGTAGAGATAAAATAAAAGTATATTAATAATAAAACTAATGAAGATATTAGGACACTCCAATCTTTAATGTCATCATTTTTTCCAATACTCATGAGGTATAAGCTAAATGTTCCCATGCAGTAAAAGCTAATGATAGATATTACTCTAATATAGTTTAATTTTTTATTATTTCTATAATCACACAATCTTTTTCTTTTCAATGATCTATATAAAATAATGCTGATTATGCTCAGGCTGTAGTATATCAAGTAAATCATGTTCTAATCCTAGTTTTAATCTAATGGAGTGCCATCTAAATCAGCATAATACGATTTACCATCTTTATCTGAGCATACGAGAATTTTTGATGGGGAATCATCGGTGCCATTACCAGCAATTAGCATTGCAGTATAACAGTTATCAACAATCTCTTTAACATTTGATATTTTTTCAGGTTCATTGATAACAAGGCTAATATGGTTATTTTCTTTATCAAGAACAATCATATTTTTAATGTCATCTTTTATATTCAGTAATGAAAAACTATCACTGACAATTTCAACCATAAGTAATCTATTACTCAATTGTTTATAAGCATATTCGAGATCTTTTCTCACATATTCTTTAAAAAATAAATTTTTATTTGGATTACCATACTCATTTAGCTTTGGAATGAGTTTTAGTTTACCTGAAATGGAGATACCTAAATCAATGAGGTCATAGGCTAGATTTCCTACCGATTCATTAAAACCTAATAATTTTGCCGTGGCTTTGTAACCCTCACGCAAAGGGCCTTGAATATTGCTATCTCCTTGATAAATTCCCACTCCTCCTTCATAAATCCCATTAACTCCGTGGGCTATTAATGGTGCTCCAATTAAACAGCCTAGACCAGTAGAGCATAATCCAATACCTACGCCAGTCATAGCAATGCCCCTAAGGATGGATAATCCATTAGAAATAAGATCAAATGCTTGTTCCCTTAAGCTTTTTTCTTCTTGTTTTAACTCAGCAGAACCTTGTTCGTAGCTTTTTTGACCAGACTCAACCTGATCAACAATTTGATAAGCAAAATTTTCAACATCGCTTTTAAATTCACTTTTTACTTCAGGATAATAGAGATGTTTTTCACAAAGCTCATCAGCACAATCAATTAGGTGTTGCGCATCAATTCTAATTTTATTGTCATTGGCAATAATAGGAGGAGCGTAATGATTACTTGGTTGGCTAATTGGTTGCTGAATAGGAGTCTCGGTAGTTACAGGGCTGTATGAGCGAGATATCAGCTCATCTTCTTTACTGTAGCAATCTTGTATTGAATTAATTATTCTCGATTTACATGGACAGGAGCTAAAGCTATCTAATGTTCCAGCATGTTTTCTATCTTCAAGCCACATGCTGCTAATACCGCCGATAATATAATATTTTCCAGAATGCTTACCGCAAGAGACTAGATCACCTTCACGAGCACCAGCAACACCATACCATTGCATTGTGTTGTCACCGGTGAGAATCTGACCGCCACATGTTGTCTTATCGCCAACTCGTAAAAAATATCCTATAGCCATGCCTGTCCCTAAACGTCATTGAACCTAAGTTAAATGTTATTGTTGACTAGCGATAGGTGATTGACAAGTTATTTTTAACAATGACTAAGGATTACAATAGATAAGAGTAGAGAGTTAGTATTTTAATCATGTCCAACAAAAAACAATATATTGTCTATAAAATTCGAGTCCAGCCTTTCCAAAATTAGACGCTAAAAGCGTCTAATTTATGCTTCAATTTTCTATTTTATCAACTATATAAAATACAGTTAACATTATATATCTATCGTACTATTGGTATTATCACATGAAAATATTACTATTATTTCATTATGATTACCCTTGCCAATTAAGTAATAAATAACCTTTGCTGGATTTATACTTATTAATTAAATGCAAATAAGCAATCGCATTGTTGTATTATTTTAAAAATTAGATTATCTGGTTTAAATTAACTTAGTGATTTTAATAAGAAGAATAATTGAATCATTATTTTGAGAAACTCAGTTGAAACTCTACCTCGAAAGAAACGATAGATGAAAATTAAGGTGAATAATATTTTACAAGTAAAGCTGGTAGCACTTAGTTTCTTGATTGAAATATCATCGATCTGTGTTTTTTTCTCTCTAAAATTGATGCAAAACAAATTAATAATCTTCAACCATATTCATTAAGCGCTATCATAGGAAAATCTGTGAAGTATTAAAATGTCGCGCTAAAGCTACTCTCTAACGCTCGTTATTGATTCTTCTGATTTCTTTAGAATAACTATTGAGAAATATCTATGCAGTTTATTACGTTACTACAGGAGCCAGCTCATGATTAGCGGCTTATTTATTGGCATACTTTTTGGTGCGCTGCTGCAATCAGGGTAGTTTTGTTTTGTTTCCGGCTTCAGAAATATTGTTTATCAGAAAAATACGCGTTTTCTCACTGCGTTGTTGATTGCTATTTCAATTCAAGCGATTGGATTTTTTGCTCTGCAATCAATGGGATTGATAACTATCCCAGAAGGGACGTTGCCCGTGACTGCCACAATTATTGGTGGTTTTTTATTTGGTATAGGCATGGTATTAGCGGGCTGCTGCGGTAGCGGAGCTTGGTTTCGTTCTGGTGAAGGGTTAACTGGCACATGGCTCGCATTATTTGCTTTTATTGTCACGATGGCCTCCGCTTGGAAAGGGAGTTTAAAACATTGGACTGACCCATTATTAGCCCACCCAGCACAGATTGATACCATCGATAAAACATTGAATATATCTCCATGGTATCTGGTAGCGATATTAATTATTGTGACCATTGGATTGCTGATTTATCAGCATCGTCATCCTCGCTACTCGCCGCCACCATTAGGAAAATTTAAGCAATTGCCCCTTAACTTAACTGCGGTACTTATTGGGCTTCTCGGGATTATTGCTTGGTATTTGAGTGCAGAAAATGGACGTAACTTTGGTTTTGGTATCTCTGTGCCTTCTGCCAATGTGGTTCAGTATTTAGTTACAGGCCAACAGCGCTACCTTAATTGGGGAACCCTATTTGTTATTGGTATTTTGGTCGGCTCCATGATCAGCGCCAAAATCCGAGGCGAGTTTGCATTAACATTACCCCCTGACGGAAAAACCGTCGTGAAACGCCTAATGGGTGGGGTAGTGATGGGAATAGGGGCAACACTGGCGGGGGGATGTACCGTCACTAACTCATTGGTGGCAACCGCATATTTCTCTTGGCAGGGATGGATCTCAACATTTATGGTGATGGCAGGCGTCTGGCTCACAAGTTATTTCATCAGACCGACACAGTGCAAAATATAGGAAAAAAAATGAAGGCAAAATTCGCCATTTTATTATTATCGGTTTGGTTGTCGGGCTGTGATCAGACCGTAGTAAAAGATATCAGTATTGATGAATTATCGAAGAATTTAAATAATCCGGATTATCTTATTATCGACACCCGACCGGATAGCTTATTTTTTGGTTTTAAAGATAAAGATGCTGCGCGTGGTGGTCATATACAAGGCGCCATGCAATTTACGACGGGCTGGCTGGACTTTATTGATGAAAATAAGTTTACTCACTTCGTGGAAGAAAAAGGAATTACCAAAGAAAAAACATTGGTTTTCTATGACAGCAATCTGGATGACTTAGAACGTGTCACCGCAGAATTTGCGGCTAAGGGCTATAACGTACTCGCATTTAAAGAATTCATTAAATATGCGAATGCAGATTATCCGATGGATAAATATCTCAATTACTGGATGAGTGTTTCGCCAAGCTGGGTCAATGCGGCACTGAATGGCGAAAAACCAGAAAGCTATACTAGCGAACAAAAACCTGTCATTTTTGAAGTCTCTTGGGGGGATGCGGAACAGTCAAAATCCTATTCAACCCACATTAAAGGTGCCTATCATTTTAATACTGATTGGATTGAAAATGCGCCTGTATGGAATCTATCCGAACCGGATGTGATTAAACATAATTTATTGAAAAATGGCATCCATAAGGATACGCCAGTGGTGGTTTATTCTGAAAACCAGATGGCGGCATTACGGGTATTATGGGCACTAAAATGGGCGGGTGTAGAAGATGTCCGTTTTCTTAATGGTGGTTTAAATGTCTGGGTTGATGCGGAATTGCCAACAGAAACGGTGGTGAATATACCTGTTCCGATTGCAGATTTTGGTACATCCATTCCGGCAAACCCTCAGGTCACTATCGCGATGCCAGCGGAAGCGATACAAGCACAACAGGCGGGACTAAAGCTGATCAGTAATCGTACTTGGGATGAATATACTGGGAAAATTACGGGGTATGATTATATTCCACGTAAAGGCGAACCTGCTGGGGCTATCTGGGGATTCGGCGGTAAAAACGCTAACGATATGTCCGATTATTATGATCCTGACGGCACGTTACGTAACCCAGAAGAGATATTTGCGCTCTGGAAAACGCAAGGCATTGAGCCATCAGACCACGTTGCTTTTTATTGTGGTACTGGGTGGAGAGCCAGTGTTTCATGGTTTATGACTCAAATGGCGGGCTGGGAAAATAGTCAGATATATGATGGTGGCTGGAATGCGTGGCAAATGGATCCTGAATTACCGGTGCTAAATAATGTGCAGAGTAAAATCACCAAACCAAGTGCATTGAATGACTTTGGCGAAATCGTGAAAAAGCCGGGGCAATCTTGCAAAAGCTAATCAGGCCTCTGGTTGCACGCTAAAGTGGGGAAACATCATGGTAGCGCAATAACTACCATGATATGACTTCAGATTAACCTAGTGTGACTGGTTATTATCTTCTTTTGATTTATCTTGTTCTAAGATTTAATGATACCAGCATAGTCGATGATTTGTGTGGCATTGCGAATTTGGGTAATTTTCATAAAAACTGCCTTATTAAGTGAGTTATAAGCTCGTGGCTCAATAAGGCGATTATGATGTTTTTGGGCAAAATCACCGTAATCATTAGGACAATTAGCGATGAGATTGGGTCAGGTTATTTGAAGCATGTATACAATGATTAATTTAGCTATGAAAATTGGTTATATCATTCAATTTTAAAAGAAACTGAATTTTTTAATGCAGTTTTATTTTGTCTTAATTAATAGCCAAAAGTGGAAAAGTTTCAGTTTGATAAAGGCTATTGGCTATGTAAGCTCTTGGTGATTAATATTATTTTCTCTTTAATATCAAGAACTCTCTCATCTAAAAGAATATCCCCCTTTAACGTGATGAGATGGGCATTCGTATGCTTGCTAAATTTAGCATAATCCCCAATGACGATATGAGGAATTTTATATGCCTCTATGACGTTATAGTGCGTATCAAATATGACCGCAATGAGGTAATCAAATTCAATTGCATCATAATTTCGCAAAGCACTTAATTGTTTAGAAGGGCTATCTGGCGTGATTCTTCGAGCTTTAATTTGAACTTTTTGGTCATCAACATCTATTGCATCAACTCCAGGATAGGAATTATTCAGTAACTTCATTCCGAATGCTTGAGAAACTAACCATTCAGCATAGTCACCTACTGGGTTATTTTTGGTACGTAAAATGTTTCTTGAGCATAATTCAAGCAAAATGTCTGCATGTATTGAAAGTAATTGAGTATTATCTAGCGTCGGTAGAAGTTTTTTTATTAACTCATTATTGTTCATTTTAATTTTCCATTTTACTGTTATTCATTAATTCTACACAAAGCAAGAATATATAATATTTAGATTATTAATGGGGCAAATATATGATTTTAAGTAAAGATGGCTATCCCAAAGGTCCTCGGATAAGAGCTGTGTGGGACAACTGTTTTGAGCTATATAATCAATTAGGTAGAGCACCAGCTAGGCGAGAGTTGATTGCGGCAATGAATAAGTCTGCCCAAAGTATAATGAGCACAAACAGCCTTTCACGCCACTGGAAGAATTGGATGAGACATCACGATCTGAAAAATGATCATTTCGATAACTATATTCCTCCGGAATATTCAAATGGGCATCGAAACCAAATGATATACGTTGTCAGCTTGTTAGGAGCACCAACGGAAATTGAAATACGAAATTGGCTAGATGATAGTAATCAACCAATGAAACATGCTGAGGTTAGACAACTATTACAGCAGCTAACCGTCAATCATCAATACCGAGCTAGGTATTGTGAGAATAGGAAATTGACTCGCAGTGACAGTGGACACCCAAACGATGCTTTATTTCAAATAGAGAAAACATTTCAACTTTACCAACCTGAAGTACATGGCATCTGGGATTTGGAAGATAAAAAGCCAGTATTGGTGGAACTTAAAAGTAATATAAGTTCACTACTCGAAAAAATGAGAGATGAGCTTGATACGTCAGATGTGAGTATAAATGATCAAGGCGATTGCCGCTCGCGAGCATTACAGCATGTTGTAATTCGTGAAGGTCAGCAAGCGCTTAGAGTAAAATTATTAATGGCATATTCGAGTAAATGTGCTGTAACTGGTAGCAAAATTATCGAGTTACTTGAGGCCGCACACATACGTCCTTATCAAGGCCGTTGGCATTGTCATGCGAGTCATGGCCTATTATTAAAAGCAGATATTCATACGTTATTTGATAAGGGCTTACTTTGGATTAATGATGATTATACAGTGCAATTAGCAGATTCTCTTTTGGACAGTGAATATGCTGAATATCATGGAAAATCTCTTTTACTTCCAAAAAATAAATCCGATATGCCTTCCGTTACAGATCTAGCGTTACATAGAGATTTCTTCGGAAGAACAAGCCCCCGTATTTAAGCCGTAATTGTTACATAAAAGGGAGACTTGAATATTTTTCAAAGACCCTTTTTTTTGAACTTTTAAGCTTTAGTCATTGCTTTAAATTCTATTTTTTCTTTTATCACCCCCCCTTCGTCATTACTGTCGAACTCCCAATCTTAAAACCCCAACCAACTGATAATCAACAATATTATTTCTGGCACAAAAAATGCTTAGGTGTCTGCAACAAACTTAAGATCCGACTGATTTTATTGGAGGGGAAAGCGAATGAATCGCTTTGTAATTGCAGACCCACAACTGTGTATCGGATGTAATACTTGCATGGTGGCGTGCTCAGAAATGCATAAAGCCCAAGGTTTACAGACATATCCGAGACTGACGGTGGTAAAAGTTGGCGAGCTAACCGCACCGATGCTCTGTCGTCAATGTGACGATGCCCCGTGCGCTCGTGTGTGTCCGGTCAATGCCATCACTCACGAAAATGACATGATTGTCTTGAACGAAAGCTTATGTATTGGCTGCAAGCTATGTGGACTGGTATGCCCGTTTGGGGCAATCACACCATCAGGCAGCAAACCAGTGGATATGCCTGATTTCTTTGAACAATATGTTCCGAAAGAGATGCTGTTAGATGTGCCTGATAGCCTCCCAACCATGAACCCTTTCTTGGCGTGGAACGCGGGAATTCGCAACATTGCCGTGAAATGCGACCTTTGTGACTTTAGTGACGAAGGACCAGCTTGCGTCAAAGTCTGCCCGACCGATGCCCTCCATCTGGTAGAAGAGAGCCAACTCGAAAACGAAAGTGCCAAACGCCGCAGCGCATCCGTCGATGCCATGCCGCCAGAGTTCGACATTTTTGTTGCTAAACGGGAGAACTCATAACATGACAGCACTTCAGTTACTCTTGTGGTCCGTGATCTTTTACACCGTCGGTGGCTTCGTTTCTCTGCTATTTAAACGCCAAGAAAAAATCGCCATTTATGTTGCCGGGATTGCTGCCATTATCGGTGGCGTGCTGGGATTATTCAGCGCCATTCCGGTCTTAATGAGTGGGGAAGTCCTGACCTATATGTCACAGGGACCATTCCCCTTCGCCAATTTTGTCGTTCGTCTCGATAGCCTCGCCGCCTTTATGGTGATGGTGATTTCCCTGCTGGTGACCGTCAGCGCACTGTATTCTCTGAATTATGTTCAGGAATATTGCGGTCGCGGCGCATGGAGCATGGGCTTTTTCCTCAACGTATTTATCGCTTCCATGGTTGGCTTGGTGGTGATGGATAATGCATTTTACTTCATTATTCTATTTGAAATGATGTCGCTAGCATCTTGGTTCTTAGTGATTGCCGACCAAGATGAAAAATCTATCCGTGCGGGTCTGCTGTACTTTTTTATTGCTCACGCCGGCTCGATTTTAATTATGATCGCCTTCTTCTTAATGTGGCGTCAAAGCGGCAGCTTAGATTTTGACTCATTCCGCCAGCTCTCACTTTCACCAGCGATGGCGTCGGTGGTATTCTTATTGGGATTTTTTGGCTTTGGTGCCAAAGCAGGGATGCTCCCACTTCACAGCTGGTTACCACAAGCTCACCCCGCAGCACCGTCCCATGCTTCGGCATTAATGTCCGGCGTGATGGTGAAAATCGGTATCTTCGGGATCATCAAAGTGGGTATCGACTTACTCGGTGCTACCCAAGGCTGGTGGGGGATCGTGGTGCTGGCATTCGGCGCAGTTTCCTCGGTTCTTGGGGTGATGTATGCGTTGGCTGAGCACGATATCAAACGTTTACTGGCATGGCACACCGTCGAAAATATCGGGATTATCTTGATGGGTGTTGGTGTGGCAATGGTGGGTATGGCAAACGATATGCCTGTGTTGGCGACCATTGGTTTGCTCGGTGCGATTTACCACTTACTCAACCACGCGGTTTTCAAAGGCTTATTATTCCTTGGCGCCGGTGCAGTCATTTACCGTGTGCATACCCGCGATATGGAAAAAATGGGCGGATTGGCAAAATTGATGCCACTCACTGCCACCGCGTTTTTAATCGGTTGTATGGCGATTTCAGCACTTCCTCCACTCAATGGTTTTGTCAGTGAGTGGTACACCTACCAATCGTTGTTCTCCATGAGCCACGAAGGCACTTTTATTATGCGCATTAGCGGCCCAATCGCCATTGTGATGTTGGCTATTACTGGGGCATTGGCGGCGATGTGTTTTGTGAAAGTGTACGGCGTCAGCTTTTGTGGTGGCGCTCGCAGCGAACAAGCCACCCATGCTCGTGAAGTGCCATGGACAATGACTGCGGCGATGTTAATTCTCGCCGCTATCTGTGTGATTTTAGGGGTTGGAGCAACGTATATCGCACCAGTTTTGGCAAAAGTGGCGATGTCATTGACTCATGCTACGGATATCACCGTCGCACAAGGCGCTATGCTGGTACCAAATAGCGCGTCTCAAGCGATGATCTCCCCAGCCATGACCCTGATTTTATTACTGGCTCTGCCAATCATTCCGCTGATTATCTACATGGTATTTAAAGGCAAACAGCTCGACGCTCGTCGTAAAGGGGATGCATGGGCGTGTGGTTATGCGTGGGAAAAAGAGATGTCCGTGTCAGCGGGGGGATTTACTCAGCCGCTGCGTTCTATGTTCGCGCCACTGTATCGCCTGCGTACTCAACTCGACCCATCAGCGCGTTTAGCACAAACCTTAGAAATAACGAAAGAGGGCGCAGGGAAGGTTGAACCGTTCTGGGATGAGAAAATTATCTATCCACTGGTTCGCGTGATTAACCGAATAGCAAAACGAATGCAATGTCTGCAAGGTGGGGATTTTAGACTCTACTGCCTGTATGTGGTCGCAGCATTGGTCGTCTTGCTTGTTGTGATTGCGGCGTAAGGAGAGAAACCATGTCGATTCAAGAAACTCCAACATTGATGAGCGGGATCTTCGCCCTTATTCAAGCCGTGACCCTATTGCTGCTAACGCCGCTATTTACGGGGATATCTCGCCAAATTCACGCCAAAATGCACTCTCGCCAAGGCCCTGGGATCTGGCAAGATTATCGCGACATCATCAAATTGATGACTCGCCAATCTGTTGCACCGCGTGACTCAGGCATTATTTTTCGCATCATGCCGTATGTGCTGCTGGGAAGTATGTTACTGCTGGCGATGGCATTGCCCGTTGTCACCAACACCTCACTGTTTAGTGGCGCAGCCGACATTATTATCGTGTTGTACATCTTTGCGTTATTCCGCTTCTTCTTTTCACTTTCTGGTCTCGATACGGGCAGTCCATTTGCCGGTATCGGTGCTAGCCGTGAATTGACCCTCGGGGTACTTGTAGAACCCACATTATTCCTCGGCTTATTGGTGGTGGCGTTGATCGCCGGTTCCACCAACATTGGTACTATCAGCGCGACGATGAGTGAGGGATGGATTTCTCCGACAGCCACCTTATTAGCACTGCTAGCTTGCGGATTTGCCACGTTTATTGAGATGGGCAAAATCCCATTTGATGTGGCAGAAGCTGAACAAGAGTTACAAGAAGGTCCGTTAACTGAATATTCCGGCTCAGGGCTGGCGCTGGTGAAATGGGGAATTGGTCTGAAACAAGTGGTGGTTGCCATCCTGTTTCTGTCGATTTTTTTCCCGTTCGGCAATGCCAGTGATTTTACCGTCGGTAGCCTGCTGTTAGCGATGGGATTACTGCTAGTGAAATTACTGGTGATTTTCGTACTGGCATCGATAGTCGAAAACAGTCTGGCTCGTGGTCGTTTCTTATTAACGCACCATGTGACTTGGTTAGGATTCGGTGTTGCGGCACTCGGATTCGTCTTCTACCTCACCGGTCTATAAGGAGCGACGAAGCATGTTAGAAAATATTGCACTAGCGACCCTGATGATCCCCTTTATTGGGGCATTGCTGGTCAGTGTGCTGCCAACTCGACTCGCACCGTGGCTAAGTACTTTAGTCGCGCTGCTAGCGTCACTGGGCACTGCGGCACTGGGATGGCTCTATTTAGATGGTGGCAAGGTTGCTACTACAGTCGAATTAATCCAATCAGGGAACGTGGCGCTATTTGGTTTTACTGTCGATGGCGTCAGTACCTTAATTGCCTTTGCCGTAGTGTTCCTCGGCTTCTTGATTTGTCTCTATTCCACGGGCTACCTCACTGAAGGAAACCGCGAGCACGCTCACGGACCCACTCGTCGTTACTATGCATTCTTGTTGATTTTTATTGGTGCGATGGCAGGCGTGGTGCTTTCCTCAACCATTCTAGGGCAGTTGGTGTTCTTCGAAATCACCGGGGGATGCTCTTGGGCGCTGATCGGTTATTACCAAACTGAAAAATCCCAACGTTCGGCGATGAAAGCATTGCTGATCACCCATGTGGGCTCATTAGGCTTATACATGGCGGCGGCAACCTTATTTATTAGTACCGGAACGTTCGCGTTAAGCGCTATCGAGCAACTGAATGAAACCCAAAGCCTGATGGTATTTGGTGGCATTCTGTTTGCCGCATGGGGCAAGTCTGCTCAGTTACCACTGCAAGCGTGGTTACCTGATGCCATGGAAGCGCCTACCCCAGTTAGTGCTTACTTACACGCCGCTTCTATGGTGAAAGTGGGCGTTTACATATTTGCTCGCGGCTTGATGTCTTCGACCCATGTGCCGGAAATCATCGGCTGGGTGGGCGTCGTGATGGCGGTGATTACCTTGGTGTATGGTTTTATGATGTACCTGCCGCAGAAAGATATGAAACGTCTGCTGGCATGGTCAACCATCACCCAACTGGCGTATATCTTCCTTGCTTTATCCCTATCCGTTTTCGGTTCTAAAGAAGCCTTCGATGGCGGTATCGCGTATATCTTCAACCACGCATTCGCCAAAAGTCTGTTCTTCTTAGTGGCGGGCGCACTGAGCTACAGCTGTGGAACGCGTATGCTTCCGCGCTTGCGTGGTCTGGCAAAACGTTATCCATTATTGGGCGTCGGTTTCTGTGTTGCGGCTCTGGCAATCGCCGGTGTGCCACCACTCAACGGTTTCTTCAGTAAATTCCCAATCTTCGCCGCCGGTTTTGCGTTATCAGAGAAGTTCTGGATCTTAACGCCAATTATGGTGCTGGTGTTGATTGAGTCAGTGGCCAGTTTTGCGTGGTTACTGTACTGGTTCGGCAAAGTGGTTCCCGGCGAACCTAGTGAAGAAGTGGCAAACGGCAGTGCAGTTCCATGGGCGATGCAGTGGGTTATCGGCTTACTGATCGTGATGTCCTTCTGCTCTAGTGTGATTGCCGTCATCTGGCTCGGTTAAGGGAGAGAAAGCATGACAGGTTCAATGATTGTGAATAATTTGGCAGGACTGATGATGATCACGTCACTGCTGGTTATCGGCGCGAAAAAGCCGGTGGCTTCTTGCTGGTTCTATGCCTTGCAGTCGCTGGTATTAGTGGCGATTTTTGGCACGCTATCGTACACCCTCAATGCCCCAGAATTGGCCATGTGGGCAGTTAGTGCGTTTGCCACCAAAGTAGTTTTAGTCCCGCTGATTATGGGGTATGCGTTTCGCAAACTGTCTGATCCAACCGCTAACGGCGGAGTGATCAGCCCCGCGTGGTTGATGCTGGCGGCGGCGGTGATTGTGGTGCTGTGCTGGTTTGTGGTGGAGCCCATCAAATTACCGATGGCGACGGATTTAAAACCCGCATTAGCCGTTTCATTGGGTCACTTTATGTTGGGGCTGCTGTGCATCGTGACTCAGCGCAATATCCTGAAGCAGGCATTTGGTTACTGCTTAATGGAAAACGGTTCCCACCTAACCTTAGCGTTACTGGCGTATAAAGCGCCGGAGCTAGTGGAAATTGGTATCGCGACGGACGCTATTTTTGCTGTGATCATCATGGCGGTATTGGCGCGTAAAATTTATCGCACGCTCAACACACTGAACGTGGATCAACTGACCGCGCTGAAGGGGTGATGAGATGAGTCAAACTATGTTATTGACGTTATTAATGGCAACACCGCTAGTGATTTCGCTACTGGCTTTTGCTTGCCGCTTGCTGGGTAATGGCGCAAAAATTCCCGTCACCTTGATTCATACAGTGGGAATTACCGTATTACTGGTTTTATCGTTATGGATGGTCGGCACCATTGATCAGGTTGGTGATTTGCTGATGGCAGGTCGCTGGATCCACCTCGATAGCCTTGCGGGTTTATTCCTCGCCATTCTCGGGATTGTTGGCTTCCTGACAGGGTTGTACTCCATCGGTTATATGAACCATGAAGTGCATGATGGCGAAATCAGCGTAGGAACGTTATGTAATTACTACGGTTTCTTCCATTTATTCCTGTTCACCATGTTGTTGGTGATCACCAGTAATAACCTGATCCTGATGTGGGCTGCGGTAGAAGCCACTACATTAAGCTCGGCATTTTTGGTGGGCATTTATGGGCAACGTTCTTCGCTGGAAGCCGCATGGAAATACATCATTATCTGTAGCGTCGGCGTGGCGTTTGGTCTATTCGGTACCATTTTAGTGTATGCCAACGCGGTGAACGTGATGCCGGATCCTGAAATGGCGATTTTCTGGACGGAGGTCCTGAAATACACCGATTTACTGGATCCAACTCTGATGCACCTTGCCTTTGTGTTTGTGTTAATCGGTTTTGGTACCAAAACCGGTCTGTTCCCAATGCACGCATGGTTACCGGATGCGCACAGTGAAGCACCAAGCCCAACATCGGCATTATTGTCGGCGGTACTACTGAACTGCGCGCTACTGATTATCATCCGTTACTACATCATCGTCACTTCATCGATTGGCGGCGAATTTACTCAAACTTTATTACTGGTGTTCGGGTTAATGTCTGTGGCGGTAGCGGCGTTCTTTATCTTGGTTCAAAAAGATATGAAGCGTCTGCTGGCTTATTCCAGTGTGGAAAATATGGGGCTGATTGCGGTGGCATTAGGCATTGGCGGACCATTAGGTGTGCTGGCGGCACTGCTACATACCTTAAACCACAGCTTGGGCAAAACCTTGCTGTTCTGTGGTTCGGGTAACGTTCTACTCAAATATGGTACCCGTGATATCACAGTGGTCAAAGGGCTATTACGTACTATGCCATTTACCGCGGTAATGTTTGCGGGTGGCGCATTAGCATTAGGCGGAATGCCACCTTTCAACGTGTTCTTAAGTGAATTTATGATCGTCGTGGCGGGTATTGCCATGGATCATTTCTGGTTAACTCTGTTGGTATTAATCCTGATTACTGTCGTGCTGGGCGGTCTTATCCGCATGATCTCCAAAACATTATTTGGCGAGCAACCTGAATGTGTCTCTCGTGGGGAACTGGGTATTTTAACCACCTTGCCGATGGCAATTTTGATTGTGCTGATGCTGGTGATGGGAACGCATATTCCTCAGCCAGTGAGCCGTTTACTCGAAAATGCGGCAACCATTGTCTTAAAAGACAGCGCCACTGCTACAGAGCAATTGACCACTTTAAATTACCCATGGCCGTGGGGTGTAAGCACCTCCGAACCTTCATCGCAGGAGAAATAACGTGAGCTATCAGAATTATGCAGATACCCTTCAGGGCGTTCGTAAAGGCGCTGGCTATCTGGCAAAAGTGCGCGAGAAATTTCCTCATGCCATGTTGGAAGAGGAGTGGCAAACTGCCAACCAAGTCACCATCACCGTCAAAACTGACATGCTGCCAGAGGTCGTCGAGTTTCTTTATTACGGCTGTGGCGGCTGGTTACCGGTACTGTGGGGCAACGATGAACGTCCACTTAACGGTCAGTTTGCGGTGTATTATGCGCTGTCGATGGAAGAGGGAGAAAAATGCTGGGTAACGGTGAAAGCCTATGTCAGCCCAATCACTCAAGAATTTCCATCGGTGACCCCGCGTGTACCAGCAGCCGTATGGGGCGAACGTGAAATCCGTGATATGTACGGTTTACGCCCAGTGGGCTTACCGGATGAACGCCGTTTAGTGCTGCCGGATGATTGGCCTGAAGACCTGTATCCGCTGCGCAAAGACACCATGGATTACCGTCAACGTCCAGAGCCAACTACAGATACCGAAACTTACGAGTTTATCAACGACAGCAAAACCCAAAGCCGCGTCGTACCTATTGGTCCGCTGCATATCACTTCCGATGAACCGGGACACTTCCGTTTATTCGTTGATGGCGAGCGGATTGTCGATGCGGATTACCGGATGTTCTATGTTCACCGTGGTATGGAAAAACTGGCTGAAACCCGCATGGGTTACAACGAAGTCACTTTCTTATCTGACCGTGTCTGCGGAATTTGCGGTTTTACCCACAGCGTGGCGTACACCTCTTCCGTTGAAAATGCGCTCGGTATTTACGTGCCACCGCGTGCTCACACTATTCGCAGCGTACTGTTAGAAGTTGAGCGCTTACATAGCCACTTACTTAATATTGGTTTAGCCAGCCACTTTACGGGCTTTGATACCGGTTTTATGCAGTTTTTCCGTGTGCGTGAAAAATCCATGACCATGGCGGAATTACTCACTGGGGCGCGTAAAACGTATGGTACCAACTTAATTGGTGGTGTACGCCGTGACTTCTTAAAAGAGCAGCGAGTCAAAACCATCCAACTGGTCAAAGAGATGCGCCAAGATGTGACCCAGCTGGTGGATATGCTGTTGAGTACCCCAAATATGGAGCAGCGTACCGTTGGGGTGGGTCGCTTAGACCCGAAAGTGGCTCGTGATTATAGCCCAGTAGGGCCGATGATCCGTGCCAGCGGCTTTAAACGTGACGTGCGTTTCGACCATCCATTTGCTGACTATGGCAACTTACCAAAAACCTTATTCACCTTAGATGGCTGCGATGTCTATTCTCGCGTCATGGTGCGTATCAAAGAGACACTCGATTCCCTGTCGATGATTGAATATGCCCTCGACAATATGCCAGATGGCCCAATCCTCACTGAAGGTTTCACCTATCAGCCGCATAAATTCGCACTGGGTTACACCGAAGCGCCACGGGGTGAGGATGTTCACTGGAGCATGCTAGGGGATAACCAAAAACTGTACCGCTGGCGTTGCCGTGCAGCGACTTACGCCAACTGGCCAGTGCTGCGCTATATGTTGCAAGGCAATACGGTTTCTGATGCACCATTGATTATCGGTAGTCTCGATCCTTGTTATTCCTGTACTGACCGCGTGACGCTGGTGGATGTGAAAAAACGTAAAGCGAAAACCGTGGCATATAAAGAGCTTGAGCAATACAGCATCGAGCGCAAACAATCCATTATGAAATAAGGGGAATAAAATGTTTAAGCTATTTAAAACCCTTCGTAATGCGGGAACAGCAACGGTGAAATATCCGTTTAAACCATTGGAAGTGGCACACGGTTTTCGGGGTAAACCTGAATACGATCCACAACAATGTATCGCGTGTGGTGCCTGTATTTCTGCGTGTCCTGCCAATGCATTAACCATGGAAACGGATTTAGAAAGCGGGGAACGTCGCTGGCAGTTATTTTTAGGGCGCTGCATTTATTGCGCTCGCTGCGAAGAGGTTTGCCCGACCCGCGCTATCCATCTGACGGAAGAGTTTGAAACTGCGGTAATGAATAAAGCGGACTTGTACATGAAAGGGACATTCCGCTTACAACATTGTCGCCAGTGTGGCGAAGCATTTGCACCGAAAAAATCGGTGGAATATGCCATGGCTCTAATGGTGGCTTCAGGTGTTGAAGCGAGCGGCATCGAAGCCCTGCGTCCTATGTATGAAACGTGCCCATCCTGTAAGCAAAAAAATAATTTATCCAATAATGATCGCCAGAACTTCCGTTTGCATATTCAGGGAGATAAATCATGAGTCTGCCAAATATCCCCGTCAATCACCATGTTAGCCAGCCTATTGTTCTCGACGAGCAGGTGGCAAAACTCAAAAGTACGCTACTGAAAGATATCAAACGTTCGGCGTATGTTTACCGTGTTGACTGTGGCGGTTGTAACGGATGTGAAATCGAAATTTTCTCGGCGATCACTCCAGTATTTGATGCGGAACGTTTTGGGATCAAAGTGGTAGCTTCTCCGCGGCATGCGGATATTTTGCTGTTCACGGGAGCGGTAACTCGTGCAATGCGCATGCCTGCACTGCGGGCTTATGAGTCTGCACCGGATCCAAAAATCTGTATCTCATACGGGGCGTGTGGCTGTGGCGGCGGGATCTTCCATGATTTGTACTGTGTATGGGGCGGTAGCGAACATATTGTACCGATCGATGTGTGGATCCCCGGTTGCCCTCCAACTCCAGCAGCTACTATCTATGGTTTTGCCGTGGCATTAGGGTTACTGCAACAGAAATTAGTCGGGCAAGATCACCGTGAAGCGGATGATGAGCGGGTTGAGTTATTACTGCCCTCGATTCCATTAGCAACCCGAGTAATGATTGAGCGGGAAGCGCGTCGCCAAGCGGGCTATTTCCAAGGTCGAGAAATCAGCGACCAATTTTTGTCTCTGCTCGATGGTGCAACACCAAGCCAAGTACAAAGTCGCATGCAGCAATGGATGGATCAAGAGCAAGATCCGCGCTTGCGTGACATTGTAAACCGCTTGGTGACCGTATTGCAGCAAGGGGGCATCAATGAGTAAGTCATCCACAGAAACCGGTAAAGTGATTTTCTGGTCACTGCGCCAAAAATTTGTCGACAGCGATGATGATATTCCCGAAGAAGCCCAGCAAGTGATGTATTACTCGCTGGCAATTGGTCACCATGTTGGGATGATTGACTGCTTAAAAACGGAATTAGAATGTCCACTGGATGGCTACCAAGCATGGGTGAATGCGCTTCCTGAAGGGGAGGCGCGCCGCAAATTACAGGGACTCATTACATTTGGTGAAATTAATATCGACGCCACGCACACCAATATGCTGGCGTTGGCGTTAGATGGTTTTGCTAAAGACAGTGATTCTCCGTATCAAGCCTGGAGCGCCACACTGATTCGATTGCTCGGGGAAATTGAGCGCGAACCGGCAATTTATTTGATCGTGAAAAGACAGCCTATGGGGGATGCGGCCAGACAAACGCAACCTTCTTTTTCAATGGAGTCTGAGTACTCAGCTGAAAACTCGCCGTCAGAAAAATTATTATCTTCAGAAAACCAAGCGCCAGTACAAAATCTGATGCTGGCGGTGGGTAATAGCATGATGGGGGATGATGGTGCAGGCCCCATGCTGTTTGACTTGATGCAGCAAAATCCGATCGATGGTTGGATGGCAATTAATGGGGGAAGCAGCCCTGAGAGTGTTTCTCACCAAGTTCGCGCCTTAAAGCCCCAAAGGTTATTGATTGTTGATGCCGCAGATATCGGTTTAGCTCCAGGTGAAATTCGCATTATCGACCCTGATGATATCGCCGAAATGTTCATTATGAGTACCCATAATCTGCCGTTGAACTTTCTGATCGATCAGCTCAAAGAAGATGTCGGGGAGATTATTTTCTTAGGTATTCAGCCCGATTTAGTCGGTTTTTATATGCCAATGAATGACAAAGTGATCGCCGCCGTCGAGCAAGTTTATCAAGCCTTACCAGCGTGGAATGGGCTAGGTGGGTTTAAGCTATTTGATGGTGAATAACCGTTTAATTTAAGGAAAGTTATTCAAGGGAATGAAGTGTGCCGCGCTATAGGGATTGTAGCGCGGTTTTTTTCTTTTTGAATCAAAATATTGAGAATAATCTACTGGTATTAAAGCCTATTACACTGATTAAATTAAGATGGTCTGTATAATGAACTTCAAAATGTCATATCTGTAAGTGAGCGTACCAAATGGCGATGGATAGAATTAAAGAATTATTTGTAAATAATAGGGAATGGGCGACTTCAATTAAAGAGCAAGACCCTGATTTCTTTAAGGCTTTATCGAAAGATCAACAACCTAAATTTTTATGGATTGGGTGTTCTGACAGCCGAGTACCTTCTGAAAAATTAATGAAAGTGGGTCCAGGAGAGCTTTTCGTACATCGCAATATTGCTAATTTGGTTATTCATACCGATTTAAACTGCTTGTCTGCGATTCAATATGCCATTGATGTTCTAAAAGTTGAGCACATTATTATCTGTGGCCATTATGGTTGTGGCGGCATTGAGGCGGCTATTGAAAATGATGAGCTAGGCTTAATTGATAATTGGCTGCTGCATATCCGCGATATTTGGTTTAAACATAGCCGGATGCTAGGGGAGCTTAAACCAACAGAACGTATTAATCGCTTATGCGAATTAAATGTTGTTGAGCAAGTTTATAATTTAGGGCATTCCACTGTTCTGCAATCTGCATGGAAACGTGGACAAGATATTATGGTTCATGGTTGGATTTACGGGATCACCGATGGGTATTTAATTGATCTCGATATTACAGCCGATAGTCGTGCAAAACTTGAACTGTGTTATCGTGAAGCTATTGCTGCACTCACCACAAAAACGCCGTTCAAAACGGGTTGTTCAGCGGAATAATTGCAATTACCGTTTTGATAGATAGCCTATAATAACTGGTGGCTACTGATATGGGTACATCGCTCCTCCTGATAAGAGTTATGTACCCAGAATATATTCTAAGTTACTAATTTAAAAATATATTGTCATCACGCATTTCCCCTTAAAAAATACCCCACATCTTCCTCGACTTCTTCCATCGCCATTAACGCTTCTAGGGTATCACGGGCTTCTTCTTCGTCGAGGATACTCATGGCAAAACCAACATGGACTAGCACCCATTTGCCCACCATGCTTTCAGTATCTCCCTCACAAACAAGGGCTATATTTACATCCCGCTTTACGCCACAAACATCAACTTGGGCATTGTCCATTGGGGTTTTACCAACGGTAATTACTTTGCCGGGAATACCTAAACACATAGTTGACTCCTGAATAAATTATTCAATTTCAATTTGCTTCACTTGCATGGTGCTGCTGCTATCCACAATTAAATTTTGACTGCCACAATGCGGGCAACCAGCACCAAACTGAGTTATTTTTACCTGATGTTGGCAATCCCGACATTGCGCTTGTGCAGGGGCAATAAGAATATGCAATGCAGCACCTTGGGCGAGGGTATCGCGGCAAATGATATCGAAACAAAAATGTACCGCGGACTCTTCCACACAAGAAACAGCACTGAGCTCTAGCCATACGCCAGTGACTCGCCGAGCACGGTTGCGTTTAGCGTGCTGTTCAATGATCTCAAATGCGTTTTGGCATAAGGCAACTTCATGCATGGGCTATCCCTTAAGACAAAATATCAGCAGGCATTTCAAAGGCGGCGCGACGACGACGCTCTTTGATGATTTCATCCATTTTATTTCTGTCGACAACAATTAAGGCTTCTGTTGGGCACACTTCCACACAAGCAGGGCCTCCTTCGCGGGTATGGCAAAGGTCGCATTTATGGGCCTCTGCTCGGTATTGTGGAATAGTATTAAGTGCTGTCACTTGCTGTTCAACAGGGCGGCTGATCACTTCCATGGTGCCGTAAGGGCAAGCAATGACACAGGTTTTACAACCAATACATTTAGCTTGATCAACATACACAAAGTCATCTTTGCGGCTGATGGCACCATTTGGGCACACATTGGCACATGGGGCATCTTCACACTGGCGGCAAATTACAGCGGTGCTGACGGTATAGCCTTTTAATACATGAATACGTGGGAAAAACTCATCTTTTACTACGGTGGCAATACCCGTTTCCTGCTCTTGGTGGGAAACCACGCAGGCGACTTCACAGGTGTGACAGCCGATGCACTTCTTTGGGTCTGCAATGATGAAACGGTTCATCAACTTCTCCTGAATGATCCATGACGGGCATCCTATCCGGTATTTTCCGGCCGCCTCGCCTTCTGCTGACAATACTTATCTATAAGCATGGATCGTGCCAAATTGGCGAAATAAAATAACTCAGTAAAATCAAAATATTAATTATTATTAAGGGATGATAATTCGCAAAATTTTAATATTCGACACGTTTATCGACATTATTGTCGAACTGTTTTTAAGTATCTTTTGGTATATAGATGAATTAATGAATTATCCAAAATAGGTGGATGGATCAAATTTAAATCAGACTGAGATATTAATTTTTCTAATTCCGATTACAATATTAGCATTAAATAAAAAATAGCAATCGCACTAATCACAGTATAAAACCTTTTTATTTCTCTCTTATTTATAGATAAGAAGTTTATTAAATGAAAATTTTAAACTCTAACTAATTCTCATTATTGTTAGCCTATTTTGACTTAACAATGCAGCGAATTAGGATGAGATTGGAGATTTTGTGAGTAAACCCGAAACCACCGAACACATTCGCCATGAACGTGACCAGTTTAGGATCCTTGTGGATATTACTAATTCTGTACTTTCTCACTTAGAGATGGATGGATTAGTCGCTGAAGTTTCCAGAGAGATCTACCGATTTTTTGGCATTAGCCAAATCAGTGTTGCGCTGTGTGACAATTACAGCTCCGCAGTTTATCTCTGTTATTCAAGTCACTATCAGCGTTCAAAGCCCGTTAAGAAAAGCCAATATCACCTGAATGAGCTGCATTCTGATTTAGCCACTGTGCTAGATGATAATAAACCACTGCGGTTGACTCTCGACCCCAAAACCCAAGATCCGCTGTATCAACATTTATGTGCTGAAGGAATGGCTGAAACGCTGTTATTACCATTGGCATTTAACCATAAGCCTTTGGGGGTATTGGTATTATCCCATGAAGATGATCATATTTTTACCGAGGATAATTGTAACTTACTCAAGCAAATTGCCGCGCGTTTTGCAATCGCAGTGGATAATGCCGCAGCTTACGGTGAAATTACGCGCCTTAAAGACAGCCTAAAAAATGAAAATTTATGGCTGAATGAGCAGATCCAAAGCACCAACAGTTTTAGCGAAATTATCTTCCAAAGCCAAGCCATGCGTGAAGTTTTGGAGCAAGTGGATTTGGTGGCTCGCAGTGACAGTACGGTATTAATTTTAGGGGAAACGGGAACGGGGAAAGAGCTTATTGCCCGTGCGGTTCACCAGCTCAGTGAACGGCATCAGCATACCCTGATTAAAATGAATTGTGCGGCAATTCCCTCAGGATTATTAGAAAGCGATTTATTCGGCCACGATAAAGGGGCATTTACCGGCGCGACAACCACCCATATTGGCCGTTTTGAAATGGCGAATAAAAGCACGTTATTTTTGGATGAAATCGGTGATATGCCATTGGATCTACAGCCAAAACTATTGCGCGTATTGCAAGAGCGTGAAATTGAGCGCATTGGTGGCAATAAAGTGATTCCAGTGGATGTTCGTTTAGTTGCGGCAACTAATCGAAATCTCAAAGAAATGACGGAAGATAGGGAGTTTCGTGAAGATCTTTATTACCGTTTGAATGTGTTCCCGATTGTGATCCCGCCATTACGTGACAGACCTGAAGATATCCCGCTGTTAGCGACTTACTTTACTAAAAAAATGGCACAGCGGATGAACCGCAAAATTGATTGTATTCCCCGGGATGTGTTAGCGCAGTTGTCGCTGTATCCGTGGCCGGGAAATGTGCGTGAGTTAGAAAATGTGATTGAGCGAGCGGTGATTTTAACTCGTGGAAACACACTGAATATTCAGTTGCATGAGCTGAATATTCCCAAACCATCACGCATAAAAGAAGCCTTAAAAAAGCCAAGCTCTCTGGAGAGGAAAATGCAAACCGATGCCCCAGAGAGTGACGATGAAGAGCGGAATCGGATCATTGAAGCGCTGAAAGCCACTAATGGAGTGGTTGCGGGAGCGAGAGGGGCTGCCATGAGGCTGGGGTTAAAGAGAACAACGCTATTGTCGAGGATGCAGAGACTTGGCATTAGTGTTCAAGATTTATTCCAGTAATCTCGTCATACTTCACGCCGTGGCGTTGTTGGCCCTTACTAACCCTAGTCACATACTTATGTATGCTCCTAGGGATTAGCTGCGTCTGCCGCCTAGCCACAACGCGAATTATTTAGAGATTGGTAGAAGCTGGAAAAAGAAAAAGAAAAAGGAAAAGGAAAAATAATAACTAAGAATAAAGGATGTTGATTATTTTGAGGGAAGGTTATTTTTATATTAAATAGTTTTTAACTGAGATTAATATTTTATTTACCTAATTTTATTGGATGATGGATTTTATTATTTTTGAATAGTTTTCAATATAAATTGCACTGTAGGTTGCTAGCCCCTACAGTGCAAAGAATGAAGGAAATTAAACTCCTTCAGCAGCCTCACGTAAGCGGCGCTTAATCGCTGTGTATTCCTGAACTACATAATGCTCAGCTTTGGGTTGATCCGCGATTGGCTCAACACGTACTGCACAATATTTATACTCAGGTGTTTTGGTTATCGGACTTAAGTTTTCCGCAACCAACTCATTACAAGCTCCAATCCACCACTGATACGTCATATACACGGCACCCTTATTTGGGCGATCGCTAATATTGGCACGCGTGATGACTTTACCTTGGCGTGAGCAAACCCAGACCAATTCCTGATCTTTGATACCGAGTGCTTTCGCATCCGCAGTATTGATTTGCACAAATCCCGGCTCATCGGCAAGCGCAGCAAGCGCTTTACAGTTACCCGTCATAGAGCGGCAAGAGTAATGGCCGACTTCACGCACGGTAGCCAGTACCATTGGATACTCTTCACTGACTTGGTCGATTGGCGGGCGCCAGTCGCAAGTAAAGAACTGACCACGACCGTTTGGCGTATCGAAATTACCACCGTCATACAGATACTCAGTACCTTCGCTTTCTAATGTACGGCATGGCCATTGAATATATGCCAATCCCGCCATTTTTTCGTAAGTTGCTCCAAAATAAATCGGGCACAGCTCACGCAGCTCATCCCAAATTTCTTTGGTGTTGGTGTAGTGCATTGGATAGCCCATCGCCGTGGACATCAGACTGATAATTTCCCAGTCTGTTTTCACATCACCGACAGGTTCAACCGCTTTATAAAAACGCTGGAAACCACGGTCTGCGGCAGTGTACACACCTTCATGTTCCCCCCACGAAGTGGCTGGGAAAATCACGTCAGCAATCGACGCGGTTTTAGTCATAAAGATATCTTGGACAATCAACAGCTCCAATTTATCGAAGGTACGGCGAATGGTTGCTAAGTCAGGCTCAGTTTGTAGCGGATCTTCACCCATCACATAGTGAGCTTTCAGCACGCCTTCATCGATAAAGTGAGGGACTTCGCTCAGTGGAATACCATTTTCATCAGGCATTTTCTCAATGCCCCAGAATTTAGCAAATTTCTCCAGAGCTGCATTATCCGAAACATATTGATAGCCCGGTAGCGTGTTCGGCAGCGCACCCATATCACACGCGCCTTGTACGTTGTTTTGACCACGTACAGGACCGACGCCCACATGAGCTTTACCGAGGTTACCCGTCAACAATGCCAAACTGGTGAGTGACTGAACGGTCTCAACCCCTTGATAAAATTGAGTAACACCCATACCCCATAGAATGGTTGCGGTTTCAGCTTTGGCATACATACGCGCAGTTTTACGAATATCTGCCGCTTTTATGCCAGTAATTTCTTCAACAGATTCAGGTGTATAAGGTGCGACTAATCCACGATATTCATCGAATTTGTCGGTATGTGCCTCGATAAAGGCCTGATCATACAGATTCTCTTCAATAATAACGTGGGCGAACGCGTTCAATAACGCGATGTTAGAACCGTTTTTCAATGGTAAGTGAATATCTGCAATACGCGCGGTTTCAATATAACGCGGGTCGCAGACAATAATTTGTGCCCCTTTTTCTTTCGCTTTTAAAATACGGCGAGCGACAATAGGGTGTGAGTCTGCGGCATTGTAGCCGAAGACAAAAATACATTGGGTATCCTCAATTTCAACAATTGAGTTGCTCATTGCGCCATTACCGACCGAACGCTGCAGACCTGCAACCGAAGGGCCGTGTCAGACACGAGCGCAGCAGTCGATATTATTGCTACCGACCGCTGCACGAACAAATTTTTGCATCACAAAGTTGGCTTCATTACCTGGCCCACGGGAAGAACCGGTGGTCATAATGGCTTTTGGACCATATTTTTCTTTGATAGCCAACAAGCGGGAGCTCGCGAATTCAATCGCTTCTTCCCAAGAAACCACTTCTAACTTGCCACCACGTTGACGGCGGATCATCGGGTTTTTTAAACGCGGGGTTAAAATTTTAGTGTCATGAATGAAGTCCCAGCCATAATAGCCTTTCAGGCAGAGCTCTCCTTCATTGGTGTGACCATTTGCGCCTTCCGCGCCTATGATCTTCCCGTTCTCCACCTTCAGGTTAATTTTACAGCCTGAGGCGCAATACGGGCAGACGGTGATGACTTTTTCCATCAACATTGCTCCTATATTTTCATGTAGCGGTTTCCCGCCCTTTCATCAGAGCTAATGCAGGGTTTATGCCAATTTTTTGTAGGGGGAGTGCAATTTCTAATTTGTTGAATAATCAATAAATATTATTTTTATAAATATTCAACAGAAACTAAATCAAGAGTGATTCGTCAAAAGTGTCGAACGTTTTTCAGATAATGTCGTCTATATTTCAAACAGTGTATTTCATAAATTTGTCATCAAATGGATATTTTTTAGTCATGATTTTGACTTAAATTCGCCAATGACGCATATGTGAGAGGACTCCATTATGTTTAGTGTTGATGCTTTACTGGAACATGCTTTTCCCCAGCAAACACTGCCTGCTTGGAAACGGAATTTACTAAAACGTTTATTACACGAAAAAGATTTTCAACAACTTGCCAAAGACTATCCGCACTTAAAAGGTTTGGATTTGATCGAGCAAGTTTTCAATGATTTAAATGTACGCTGTGAACTAGCCGATGGGGATCTAGAAAATATTCCCAGCCATGGTCCCCTCATTTTAGTGGCGAATCATCCCATTGGTTCCCTTGATGGGCTGGCAATTTTACGCGCCGTTGCAACGGTGAGACCCGATGTTAAGATCGTGGCAAATCAAATGCTCAGCTATCTTGAACCCCTGCAAAGTTTATTTATTCCTGTCGATAATGTTGGTAATCGAACCAATCGCCAGCAAGTCGTTGGTATGCAATCACATCTGGATAATCAAGGGGCATTGATCGTTTTCCCTGCGGGAGAAGTTTCTCGTTGGGGAGCGAAAGGCATTCGTGATGGTCACTGGCGCACGGGTTTTTTACGTTTGGCGGCGAAATCTCGTGCTTCGATTGTCCCTATTCATGTTCAAGCACGTAATAGCCTGCTGTTTTATATCTCATCAATAGTCTATAAGCCGTTATCCGCATTATTGCTGGTGAATGAGATGTTTAAGCAGCGCAATAAGCGGATAACATTGCATATTGGTGGGCGTATTCCATTTTCTCATTGGTATGATGGGCGAACCAATGATCATGAGCTGGCAGAGCGTTTTCGGCGCCATGTCTATTTATTGGGGAAAGGAAAAACCGGGCTATTTACCAGTGAAGCACCCATTGCGTTACCGGAAGATAGATTGGAACTGAAAAAAGCGTTAGTCGGCTGTGAAAAACTAGGTGTGACGCCTGATGGCAAAACTATTTTTCTGTATCAGCGTCAGCAAGAAGTTAGGTCACCGATTTTGCGAGAGTTAGGAAGGCTACGGGAAATTGCGTTTCGTGCAGTTGGGGAGGGGTCAGGTAAACGCCGTGACCTCGACAGCTATGATGATGATTATTACCACTTAATTTTATGGGATGAAGACGACTTAGAAATTGTCGGTGCTTACCGTTTTATTCCAACAGAACAGCAAATTGCTAAAAAAGGGTTAGATGGGATCTACAGCAATAGCCTGTTCCACTATAACCAAGATATGATGCCGATTTTAGCCCAAGGAATTGAATTGGGGCGCAGTTTTATCCAGCCAGCCTATTGGGGAAAACGGGGTCTCGAATATTTATGGCAAGGCATTGGTGCTTACGTTGCTAAATATCCTCAATATCGTTACTTATTTGGTCCTGTATCTATTTCTGGAAGTATGCCCGTTGCTGCTCGAGATTTATTGATTGCGTTCTACCGTCTTTATTTTTCTTCTGAGCTTTCGATGGCGCGTTCTCGTCAACCATATCCAGCGTCATTACCACAAGTTTTAGCTCAGTTTGATGGCGATAATTATCAAGAAGATTTAGTGAAGTTGAAAAGCCTGCTGAGTAATATTGGTTGCTCCATCCCAACATTGTATAAACAGTATACCGAGCTCTGTGAACCTGGTGGCGTACAGTTTATCGACTTTGGTACTGATCCCGCGTTTAATGATTGTATCGATGGGTTGGTACTGGTGGATATGAGCCGTTTAAAACCCCATCGTTATCAGCGCTATATTGCTGCACATTTGGAAAATAATCATCAAGATAACCAGTAAGATATTTAATAAGTGAATTCAGCCCACGATATTCATGCGTGGGTTTTATCATTGAGATAAAACCTAACTCAAGTGATTGAAGCCACAGATTTGGGATGTGACCTTTAGGTGAAGTGTAAAGCCGCTGTTCAACTCACGGAAAATAGATTATTAACGGGAATACGTGAAGAGAAATACAAAGTGATCCATAAATGGCTCGAGGGTGTTGCTAAGTAGCTTGACCCACAAGGCTGCTATTTTTTGTCGAACGAATGGGGAAACAATGAAATTTAAATACGCGATATTGTACGTCAATGATGTTGCTAAAACCCTCGACTTTTACCATCAAGCGTTTGGTATGAAATGTGCTTTTCTACATGAAAGCGGGGATTACGGCGAGTTAGATACTGGTAGCACCACGATTTCATTTTCCTCTTTAGCATTGATGAATCAGCTGGGTAAAGGCGCTATTTCACCAAACCCGCAAGCCCCTGTTTTTGAGCTAGCATTCGAAACTGATGAGGTTGAAAAGGCCCTGAATCAAGCCGTATTAGCGGGCGCAAAGCTGGTACAGTCAGCGGAAATAATGCCATGGGGACAAACCACTGCTTATGTGCATGATATTAACGGTTTCCTGATTGAGATCTGTAGCCCAGTATCCGCTTAACATACGGATAATCTAGGATTTATTTCATATACAACTCATTTTAACTTCAGCAAAATAGTGGCGATGACATCGATAATAAATTTAAGGATTTTCCATGCAGGGTATGAAGCCAGAAACCGCAGAACTTTATAATGAAATAATGCCTGCCATCACTGAATTGGCGAAGTTACTAAACCCGAATTCTCAAGAAAATATCGCCACGGATATCGCTTCTTTTGAGGAAGAGTTAAAAGAACTGATTGATGAGGATGAAGAGGGTTTTGTTGATAGCGTCGAGAATGAGGATCTGGGGTTTATCATGGCGGATTTGGTCGTGAGATCAAATATGGGAAATAGTTTCTGGATCGACTGGAAAGATAGTGAATCCGCGATTGGCTTTCTGAAAAATGCACTGGATATTGCAGACATTGATATTCAGTTAGATTTTGGTGTTGATAATCCTCAAAATAGCTTAAGACCTGATCAAATTTTTGTGCGTGCCAATCAGCAGCTACAAGCTTTAAGCTATTACCTATTAGGTTTAGATTCTGGTAATGATGCTTACCATGAAATTCTTATTCCTGCCGATATTTTCGAACCATTTATGTCAATTATGGAACAATTCAATGTGATGGTTGATTTGAATGATGAAGAAGTGGATTACAGTGAATATGAATAGCATAATTTGATGTGGGTTTTAACTGAAGAATATCCTTTTTAGGGTACTATTCAGAGAATATTTGATAGTTTACTCAATGACTCTTTATAGTGTGAATGGTAGACTCTCTTCTAGATTTTTATCATTATTTTGGGCAATTAAGGAGGGAGTTATGAGTAAATACGAGATACGACCACTCTCTGAAAGCCGTAAAGCTGATATTGTTCGTACTGTTCTATCTACACCCGCGAAGACACAAGGAGCTTCAATAAGTAGCTTCTCTGAAAAATCATCATCGGGTGAAACGGTTAATGGAATGCTTAATCGGGCATTTCGAGCTGCAACGAAGCGTTAATAATTATATGTTCTTTTAAATACGCCACAAATGTGGCGATTTTTTATATGGATAATTTAAGGATGAGTAAACGCTGGGTATACAGGGAGTTGGTCAAAGGGCAAGATGATACTCAGGGATTTTTAGCTTATTCATTATATAAGTTTGAGAAAAATGAATTTGCAGAAGGGCTCAGAGTTAATGGTATGGACGAAGAATCTATCGTTACGGAGTTGGATACATTTCACCGGCAAACGGTAAATACACCAGCTCGGATAGAAGGGTATCGTGAAAAAGCTAAAATAATCATCGCTAATATTTTTGATCAGTTAGAAGTACAAATTCGATATGGTTATGAAGTTCAATTGGATGGGGCAAATGAGCAAGCCAATAAAATTGAACGCCTCACTAATGAGATTGATCAACTTAAGTCAGCTCATGAGCAAGAGCTAATTGAAGCGCGTGAAGCTGCAATTCTACATTTTTATCGCACAGTAGCCATACAATACGGGAATAAACAAAATCGTTTTTTACGAGTGATGCAATGGCTATGGAATGGTTTTGCTGGCGTTTTTGCTGCGATACTATTTGCAGTGCTTATCTATGGGTTATGTACATTATTCTTACCGAAGCAAGCTCGTGATGATGTTGTTAATGGTGCAATCAATAATATTAAAAATACACTCTTTCAACAGCCAAATGTGATACTAAATGATGGAATAGACCATATTAAGCACATAAATCCACCTGATTTACATGGAAAATAAAAAATATTAGTTAGGATTAAACCGGAAGCTAATTAATAAGTTCCGGTTGCTTACTAAATTATATCTATACGGCTAGATCCCCCATATTTTCTCCATATATTCCCCAATCGTTCTATCGGATGAGAAATACCCCATATTGGCAATATTACACAGTGCTTTCTGAGCCCATAAATTGGGATCTTGATACAACTTATCGACGGCATCTTGGGCTTGCACATAAGCGTGATAGTCTGCGAGTAGTTGATAATAATCGCCGAAATTTATCAGTGAATCATATAACGGATAATAACGATTGGGATCGTCGGGGCTGAAAACGCCGGAGACTAACGAATTAAGCACTTGATGAAGATCTTCATGCTCCTCATAAATTTTACGCGGATCATAGCCTTTGGAGCGCAAAGCCTCCACTTCCTCGGCAGTGTGACCAAATATAAACATATTTTCTTTACCAACATGCTCACGAATCTCAATATTTGCGCCATCCAATGTGCCGATAGTCAACGCACCATTTAAGGCGAATTTCATATTCCCAGTGCCGGATGCCTCAGTTCCAGCCAAAGAAATCTGTTCAGAAAGATCCGTCGCGGGGATGATCAATTGCGCCAAACTGACGCTGTAGTTAGGAATAAAAATCACTTTGAGACGATTTTTAAGGCGCGCATCGTGGTTAATTACCTGCGCGACATCGTTAATTAAACGGATAATCATCTTGGCATTCACATAGGACGATGCTGCCTTACCGGAAAAAATCACCACGCGGGAAACCCAGTTTTTTTCTGGATATTGCAGCATTAGGTTATAGCGACCAATCACTTGTAAAATATTGAGTAACTGGCGCTTATATTCGTGGATACGTTTGATTTGCACATCAAATAACGCATGGGGATTGACAATCATATTCAGGTTTTGCGCAATATAATCGGCGAGAGCCACTTTATTTTCGAGTTTGCAGGTTTTTAGTCTCTCGATAAATAAGGGGAAATCCGTGCGCTGTTGCAACTGAGAAAGCCGGGTGAGATCTTCGCGCCAACCCGTACCAATAGTTTCGTCGATCAAACTAGCCAAAGGTTTATTGCACAGAGCTAGCCAGCGGCGTGGTGTGATCCCATTGGTTATATTACAAAAACGCTCTGGCAGCACTTTCGCAAAATCGGCAAAAATTTCTTGGATCATTAGCTCGGAGTGGAGTTGAGAAACACCATTCACTTTGTAGCTTCCTACCACCGCCAGCCATGCCATACGGACGTATCGACCATGAGATTCATCGATCAAGGAAAGCCGGGTGAGCAGCTCAGAATTATTGGGATAACGCTGTTTGATTTGGTTAAGGAAATGCTCGTTGATTTCAAAAATAATTTGCAGATGCCGAGGAAGCAATCTGCCGAGTAAGTCTACTGACCAGCGTTCTAATGCCTCGCTCATCAGCGTATGGTTGGTGTAAGAAAAAATTTTCCCGCACAGTTGCCAGGCAGCTTCCCATGCATATTCATGCTCATCAATCAGTAAACGCATTAATTCGGGAATAGCCAAAACGGGGTGAGTATCGTTGAGGTGGATAGCCACTTTTTCAGCGAGATTCGTGAGAGTGCCATGAACGCGACTATGCACATCTAAAATATTTTGTAGTGTGGCAGAAACCAAAAAATATTCCTGACCTAAACGGAGGATCTTGCCAGATTCTGTGGAGTCATTGGGGTACAGTACGCGAGAAACATTCTCTGAAAAATTTTTATCCTCAACAGCCGCGGAATATTCCCCTTGGTTAAATTTATTGATATTCATTTCGTTGGTTGCATGTGCAGACCACAGCCTCAAGGTGTTTGTCGCATCGCAGCCGTAGCCCATGATAATTTAGTCATAGGCGCGAGCTAGTACCTCTTCGGTTTCTATCCAACGAACAATTTTTCCCTCTTGTTGGATGCGTCCTGCAAAGCGCACCTTGTAACTCAGGTTATAACGCGGAAACTCCCATGCATTGCCGTACTGTAGCCAACGATCGGTAGATTCAACCTGTTGACCATCAATAATATTTTGCTGAAACATGCCATATTCATAGCGGATACCGAACCCGACGGAAGGAATTTTTAATGTCGCGAGCGAGTCTAAAAAGCAGGCGGCAAGTCGACCTAATCCCCCATTTCCCAAGCCGGGATCGTCCTCTTCCTGCACCACATCATCCAAGCTGAATCCCATTTTTTCCAATGCAGCGGAGACATCTTCGTACATGCCTAAATTAAGTAACGTATTCGACAGGGTGCGCCCGATCAGATACTCCATCGAAAGATACGCAATAGCACGATCCGATTGAGAAAGGGATCGACGGATCCCTCGTAACCAGCGATCCACTGTTAAGTCACGGATCGCATACGAAATGGCATTCAACCAATCATGGGAGGTCGCAATAATCGGATCTTTGCCAACCATAAACTTCAGTTTAGTTTGGATGGCATCCACTAAATTATCGATGCGCTGCTCTTGGCTTTGTATATGAAATGGGGGATTCATGATCGGCTCCAATATGGGTGGTTAGAGAAGGTTTTGGTACAGATCGAGGTATTTTTTAGCGGATATTTGCCAGCTAAAATCCATTTTCATTCCTTGGCGACGAACCCGTTTCCAGCGGGTGGGTTCGTTCCACAATGCAAATACTCGGCGTACCGCATCATTGAGTTCAGTGGTTTTTCCATGTTGGGAGCGATAGCCATGGTAGTCATGGAACACGAAACCGGTGGCAGAGCGATCAGCAAGATTTTCGAGGGAACAATCACATACAGTATCGGCTAAACCACCGGTATGACGAACTAGCGGGAGCGCACCATATTTTAAGCCGTAAAGCTGTGTCAAACCGCAAGGTTCATAACGGCTAGGCACCACAATCACATCGGCGGCTGCAATGAGTTTATGGGCATGAGGTTCATCGTAACCAATCACTACAGAGACTTGCTTCGGATGATGCAAAGCTAACAGCTCAAAGGCGGCTTGTAAGTCATGATCTCCGCTGCCAAGTACTGAAAGTTGTCCCCCTTGGCGTAATAATTCGGGAACCACTTCCAGTAGCAAATCTAGCCCTTTTTGGGTACTCAAGCGGCTAATAACCACAAAGAGCGGGACTTTGTCCGTGACACTTAATCCGCTCTCACGCTGGTGGGTCATTTTGCAGATCCCTTTGCCCAGCATATTTTGCCGAGCATAGTTGTGGGGGATCAGGGGGTCAATTTGTGGCTCCCAAATTTGATAATCTACGCCATTGAGGATCCCGACAAGTCTATGTTGGGATTGCCGCTGTTTCAGTAGGTCAGCAAGCCCATTGCCATATTCAGGGGTTGTCACTTCTTTCGCGTAGGTTGGACTGACAAAGGTAATTTTGTTGGCGTAAAACAGCCCCGCTTTGAGGTAAGAAATTTGCCCATAAAACTCTAAGCCTTCGGGGGAGAAAAAGGCTCGAGGCAACTGTAATACTGAAAAATGTTTAGGCGAAAATAACCCTTGATAAGCGAGATTATGCACAGTGAAAACGCAAGGTGCGGGATAACCACGTGCAGCAAGATAAGCTGCTGTTAACCCCGCATGCCAATCGTGGGCATGCACAATTTCAGCCCGCCACTGAGGATCTAATCCACACGCTAGTTCGCAGGCAATCCACCCGAGTAATGCAAAACGCAGGTAATTATCCGCATAATCGTGAAGCTCATCATTATGATAGGGGCTGCCCGCTCTTTGATAGAGGTGTGGTGCATCAATAAGATAAATTCCGACACCATCGCAGGTACCAAAACGCAAAGCAACTTGCCCTGCAAATGTATCGAAGACTTGCCCGACTAATGTATGTTGGATCGCGTCTAATAGAGCAGGAAAACCGGGGAGCACTAAACGGACATCAGCTCCTTCAGCAATTTGTGCTTGAGGAAGTGCTCCAAGCACATCCGCCAAACCGCCAGTTTTTAAGAGAGGGAACAGTTCTGAACAGGCGTGCAAGATTCGCATTATTCTCTCCATTGAGGGTCAAGACGCGTAAGCATTTCTTGGGTAATGAGGACCACGCCACCTTCTGAGCGATAAAAACGCTGAGCATCGAATTGGGGATCTTCTCCAACAATGAGTCCATTCGGTAAATTACAGCCATTATCCACAATACAGCGCCTTAAACGGCAGGATAATCCCACAGAGACTTCAGGTAATAGAACGCAAGAATCAATATGGCTATGGGCATTGACACGAACATCATGAAAAATCACAGAATGGGTGACCATGGCATCTTCAATAATTGAACCGGCATTAATCAGGGAATTAATTATCATGGGAGGATGCTGGTGCTCCCCTTGAATAAAACGCGCTGGGGCAAAGGGGGCGTGAGTCGTACGAATCGACCAGTTGGGATCATACATATCCAATTCAGGTTTGGCGGAAACCAGATCAATATTGGCACTCCAATAAGCATCGATAGTGCCGACATCTCGCCAGTAGGGGGCTGATCCTGCATTAAAATGGGAAAATACACATGATCGGCTAAATGGGTGCGCCCATGCCGTTCCTTGTTTGACGGCTTTGGGGATCAAATTTTTACCGAAATCATGTTGGGTTTCTGGTAATTGATTCTCTTCAGCTAAGAGTTGGTACAGGTATTGGGCATTAAACACATAGATCCCCATGCTGGCTAATGAAACCATCGGATTCCCCGGGATCGTGGGAGGCTTCGCCGGTTTTTCAATAAAATTAATAATCTGCTCATTTTCATTGATCGCCATAATGCCAAACTCGGAGGCGCTAGAATAGGGAACTTCAATACAGGCGATGGTGCATTGGCTGCCTTTTTCCACATGGTCGACGAGCATGCGGGAGTAATCCATTTTATAGATATGATCCCCGGCTAACACAATGATGTATTGGGCTTGGTAGCGACGGATAATATCGAGATTTTGAAAAATGGCATCCGCAGTACCCAAGTACCAACCATCGGTATTTTGTTTCTGTTGTGCCGGTAAAATTTCAATAAATTCGTTATTTTTTCCATTGAGAAACGACCAACTGTGTTGAATATGCTGGATCAAGGAATGGGAATAATATTGGGTTAATACTCCGACCCGATAAATGCCTGAATTGACGCAGTTGGATAAGGTGAAATCGATAATGCGAAATTTACCGCCAAAAAATAGGGATGGTTTGGGTTGTTTCTGAGTCAGTGCTTTTAAGCGGCTTCCTTTTCCTCCAGCTAGAACCAGTGCCACAGTCTTATTCGGTAACATTTTGGCAAGCATCTGCCGCTGTAGGATATCCGAATGAGGCGCAAAGGACGGATTCTCAGACATTATAATCTCCTTGATAATGCAGGGTCAGAAAGGGGGATGTTCTGTAGCAGATTGATTGTTTTTGGATGAAGAGTTTGTATGGCGGTATTGCAAGCATGATGAATAACAGGGGCGACAGGATGCCAATTTCCATCAGGATAAATGATTGAATATGGCTGCTCCGTTAAATTAATTTGTAGTAGCCATTGACCAGAAAGAATAATTTGTAGGGGAATAAATTGATGCCACTGGTCAATTGTGAGTGGCTCACCTTGTGCGTCTAGCCATTCCACATCGTTGATTGGCGGTTGGGATACCCACCATTTCTCAGAATTTAGGGCTAAAATCTGTTTTCTCAGTGAGATTAATTGTGCAGTAAAGTGAGATAAATTTTTGTCCTGTTTTCGCCAGTTAAGCCAGCTAATGGCTGAATCTTGGCAATAGGCATTATTATTACCTTGCTGGCTATGCCCTAACTCATCTCCTGCCAGCAGCATTGGCGTACCTAACGACAATAATAAAAGAGTCAATAAATTTCGCTGGCTTTGCTGACGACATTGCTGAATTTTATCCGGCGCATCAAGCCCTTCATAGCCGTGGTTATGGCTGTAGTTTTGATTATTACCATCGCGATTATCTTCCCCATTGGCATGGTTATGTTTGTGATTGAAACTGACCAAATCTCGTAAGGTAAAGCCATCGTGGGCGGTGATTTTATTGATTGAAACATAGCTTTGGTGGTGGGGCTGGGGAAAGAGATCTCTTGAGCCAGCAAAGCGGTTGGCAAAAATCCCGATTGGGATTGTACCGTGTAAGGCAAATTGGCGAATATCATCACGAAATCGATCGTTCCATTCGGCAAACGGGGCTGGAAATTGACCAAGTTGGTATCCGCCGTTACCGAGATCCCAAGGTTCGGCAATTAACTTGAGTTCACTCAGAATCGGGTCGTGAATAATGGCGGTTAATAGTGGAGACCGAGGGGTAAATGTCGGTTTTCTACCCAGTACGGTGGCAAGATCAAAACGAAAGCCATCAACATGGCACTCTAATGCCCAAAAATGGAGACAATCAAGAACCCATTGGATGGTGGGTGGCTGGGACAGGTTTAATGTATTGCCGCAACCCGTCCAATTTTGGTTTTCGCCTGTCTCGGTTAGCCAATAGTAGGTGGGGTTATCTAACCCGCGAAAACAAAGCGTCGGCGCTGCATTATCTAATTCGGCACTGTGGTTAAATACGATGTCTAAAATAACTTCAATTCCTGCACGGTGTAGGGCTTTGACCATATCGCGAAATTCACTTAGCGGGGTAGTGCCAGCTTGCCCTGACCAATAATCAGGTTCGATGGCAAAGGGGGCTAGGGGGTTATAGCCCCAATAATTGGTCAGTTGGCGTTGGATTAAGTTGGGCTCATCCAAATGGAGTTGAACAGGGAGTAGCTCAAGCGCCGTGATGCCTAAATCAGTGAGATGGTGAATGATTGCGGGGTGAGCAATGGCGGCGTAGCTGCCTCGGATTTTTGAGGGAATATTGGGATGTAACTGAGTTAACCCTCGAACATGAGCTTCATACATAATCGTTTCTGCCCATGGAGTCTTTGGTGCAAGGTCATCTTGCCAGTCGTAGGATTCATTCATCACGATGGAGCGAGGATTTTGTTTGTCACTAATTGCCCGGCAGTAGGGGTCAATCAGCAGATTATTAGGATCAAAACGTAAACCTTGGGTCGGGTCCCACTCACCATAGGCGCGATAACCATAATGTAAGCCAGAGTGAGCACCCACTAAATAACCATGCCAAATATGGTTTTTTCCTCGGTATAGTGAATAACAGGTTTCTATATCTTGGGCATTGAACAGACATAATTCTATTTTTTTAGCATGCTCGCTGTAGAGGGCAAAGTTAGTGCCAAGACTGTCAGAATGGCTACCTAGTGGCTGTGGCTTTCCTTTGAGTAGTTC
Organism: Providencia rustigianii DSM 4541; assembly: GCF_000156395.1. GTDB lineage: Bacteria > Pseudomonadota > Gammaproteobacteria > Enterobacterales > Enterobacteriaceae > Providencia > Providencia rustigianii. Next base: position 784,769 of record NZ_GG703818.1, on the reverse strand, counting down.
AAATTTTTTCATTATTTGGACTCTCGTTTTAGATATAACGTGGCTAAAGGAGGGAGTACTAAACAGAGAGAATGGTTTTTGCCATGAGCCTGAATGGGGTCACTTTCAATGACGCCCAGATTTCCGGTATTACTGCCACGATAATAGTGGGAGTCAGTATTGATGAGTTCTTGATACCGCCCTTGCTGGTGGATACCGATGCGGTAAGAGTGACGAATTTCCGGTGTGAAATTCGCGACCACAAGAATTTCATTTCCTTCATTGTCACGGCGTAAAAAGGCAAAAACAGAGTTTTTATGGTCATCCACAACCAGCCATTCAAAGCCATTAGTCGTATTATCGTGTTGGTATAGTGGCAAATTTTGTCGGTAACAGTGGTTAAGATCCCGCACAAGGTTTTGTACGCCAGAGTGCCAACCATCAAACTGTGGATCGAGAAGGTGCCAATCGAGGCTACGATCGTGATCCCATTCGCGCCCCTGTGCAAATTCGCCCCCCATAAATAGCAGTTTTTTACCTGGATGCCCCCACATAAACCCATAATAAGCGCGTAAGTTAGCGAACTTTTGCCATGTATCCCCGGGCATTTTTCCAAGAAGTGAACCTTTCCCATGCACCACTTCATCATGGGAAAGTGGCAAAATATAACGCTCACTGTGAGCGTAAAACATGCCAAAGGTCATTTGATGATGATGATATTGGCGATAGATAGGGTCGAGGGACATGTAGCTGAGTGTGTCGTTCATCCAGCCTAAATTCCATTTAAAATCAAAGCCTAATCCATGATTTTGGATACTGTCAGTGACCCGAGGAAATGCGGTGGATTCTTCAGCAATCATGATGGAATTGGGGCAGTTTTCTTTAATTATTTGGTTGGTATAACGCAGAAAGTCGAGAGCTTCGAGATTCTCTTTTCCGCCAAATTTATTGGGTAGCCATTCCCCCTCATTACGGCTGTAATCTCGATAAATCATCGAGCTAACGGCATCAACTCGTAGGCCATCAACACCAAAACGTTCTAGCCAATAGAGGGCATTGCCAGCGAGGAAATTGGCCACTTCGTAGCGGCTATAGTTATAAATCAGCGTATTCCAATTTTGATGAAAACCTTCGCGAGGGTCTGCATACTCATACAGTGCAGTACCATCAAATTGCACTAATCCATATTCATCACTGGGAAAGTGCGCAGGAACCCAATCAAGGATCACGTTGATATGGTGCTGGTGGGCGGTTTCAATCAGGTAAATAAAATCGTCGAGGCTACCAAAGCGACTCGTAGGGGAATAGAGCCCAATGGGTTGATAACCCCATGACCCATCGAAAGGATGTTCGGTAATGGGTAATAATTCAATATGCGTAAATCCCATATCGACAACATAGGGGATCAATTGTTCCGCGAGCTGCCGATAACTGAGCCAGCCATTATTATGGGTGTGGCGACGCCATGATCCTAAGTGAACTTCATAGATTGATATCGGTGCTTGAGAATGCTCGCATTGAGCTGTCTGTGATGTTTGAGCTCGTTTGGCAGGCAGTTCAGTGATTATCGATTCCACATGGGGAAATAAACGACTTTTGAGTGCATAGGGATCCGCTTTAACGCGCAGGTGCCCTTGGTTATCTATCAATTCATATTTATAGGCTTGTCCAACGGTTACTCTAGGAATAAAACGCTCCCAAATGCCCGTTTCTTGGCGTAGTACCATCGGATGGTAACGACCATCCCACTGATTAAACTCACCAATCACAGAAACTTTTTGCGCATTCGGCGCCCATAAAGAAAAAATCACCCCGTCAACACCGTCGCAGTTGACGGGGTGGGCACCAAGACATTCATAGGGACGTAAGTGGGTGCCTTCTGCCAAGAGCCAGCCATCAACATCTCGAATGAGAGTGCCTACGCTAAAAAAGCCAATATGGATTTGTTGAGTGTCTGAATGTGAATTGGATATAGACAAACACTCTGAAGTTATTTTTTGAATAACGTTCGGATTAATATTTTGCAAATAAATAACCTCAAAGATTTAATGCGCTATTTAGACTTTACTTAAGTTATTTAATTTATATTTGATGAACTTCACAAATTCAAGTGAATTTGAAAATAAAAACCTTAAATAACAATATGTTATTTTGTTTTTAAATAATATTATTAGGTTATCAATTAAAAGAATTTGATGTAAATAAAGCGCTTATTAAGATGAAATAAGCGGCTTATTATTAAAGTGATATTATTTATTACTGCCAATTTCTTTATTACGCTTATTTTGAGTATTAAATTGTATTTTAAACTATTTTAGATTTCAAAAATTATTGATTGATAAGGTTGTAAGATAATTTTTGAGGATTGAATGAAGACATCCTGCATATTATTGAAATAAACATGGGAATAGGTTTGGTTAATACGCTGAGGCTGTTGACTAAAGTTACAATAAATATCAATAGACCGTTTCTGTAGTCTTCGGCGATAAGCAATAACCGATTCTGGCGCTTCAATTTCTTGAAACTCCCCCTCAATAAGAATATCGCTGATAGCTGAATGGCGGCGTAGGGTAATTAATTGCTGGTAAAAGGTGAATAAGGAGCCAGCGTGTTGCTGTTGAGATTCGGCATTGATATCAAGATAGTTAGGATTGACTTTTAGCCATGGTCTCCCATTTGTGAATCCAGCATTTATCTGGCTATTCCATTGGAACGGAGTGCGAGCATTATCGCGGCTGCGCTTAGCAAAATAATCCATCATTTGGGATTCGGTATAGCCTTGCTGAGCTCCCCATTGATACAGCTTGAACAAGTGAAGATCATCATGCTCTTCGAGTGTCATGGGGCAGTTGATCATGCCAATCTCTTGTCCTTGATAAATAAATGGTGTTCCCCGCTGAGTTAATAAAAATGTGGCGAGCATTTTTGCGGCGGCGAGTGTGGGGGCATTTTCAGGTAAAAATTTACTCAGGGAACGAGGCTGATCATGGTTTTCTAAATAGGGCGCTCCCCAGCCGACTTGTTGAGTTGTGAGCTGGCTATTAATAAAGAGAGGTTTGAGTCGCTCTCCAGTGATCGGTGAAATCGTAAATGGTGGCTGGTTGGTGATATCAAGGTTGGCAATACTGAAATCGAATACCATCGAAAATACGCCATTTTCCCCTACATAGGCGGCAAGATCTTGCGGTGGTACATCGATTTCAGCAACGGTCATGACATTGGCGGGGCGAAATGTTTGGTCGGCAAGTTCGTTAAGCCAGTCAAGAATTCCCGGTTGATTGACCACCCAAGGTACTAAGGATGCAGAGCCATCTTCACGATCGGCAGGAAATCGATGTACAGAAAGTGCTTCTGGTGATTTTTTAATATTCCCAATGGCATCAATGCGAAAACCGGCAACACCTTTGGCTATCCAGCGGTTAATCATCTGGATAATTTCTTGGCGCAATTGTGGGTTTTCCCAATTAATATCGGGTTGTTCAGGCCCAAAAGAGTTGAAATACCAGCGAGAACTATTGGGGATGCGAGTCCAGACTGGGCAATCAAAATAAGTCCGTAAATTATTGGGGGGGGCTGGGTAATCCCATTCGATAAATTGATAATAATCGGCGTAGGGACTATGGGGATCTGCAATAGCGGCTTGGAACCACGGATGCTGATTTGAAGTGTGGTTGAGTACTAAGTCGAGAACAATTTTAATCCCGCGTTGGGCAGCTTGTTCGATTAAGGTATCTAAATCTTCATTTGTACCAAAAATGGGGTCGATACGGTCATAGTCTGCAATATCATAACCATTGTCTTGCATTGGGGATTGGAAAATAGGGCACAGCCAGATGACATTGACACCTAACGAGTGAATATAATCGAGCTTTGCAGTGATCCCTGCTAAGTCTCCAATACCATCGTCATTATAGTCATAAAAGCTTTTGGGATAAATTTGGTAAACGACAGCGGATTTCCACCATTCTTGCTTCATAGAGACCTCTCTAACATAAAAAGATGCTTTCTTCTCTATTAACTATAGCGAATTGATGTTTTTGTGCTTTGTGTCATTTTTTAACGAAATGCAAATGCAAACTAATATCATTAGCGCTATGTTTCATGTAAGATAACCGCCATCTTCGGGTCGTTAATTTCATGACTAACGATAAACATATTGAAAGATGGGAGAGCTTTAAATGTTCGCTAAATCATTAGTTTCAGGTATTGCATTGTTGTCCGTAGTCGCTTTAGCAGGTTGTGATAACGCTAAAGAAACACAAAGCACAGCCCCAGTCGCAGAAAAACAAGCAGCTGAGAATAAAACAGCAGAAAGCCAAACGGTTGTGGTTGAGCATGCTCAAGGCAAAACTGAAATTCCTAGCCATCCTCAACGTGTGTTTGTGATGAACATGGAAACCCTTGACATCATTGATGCGTTAGGTGTTCCAATTATTGGTGTTCCACAAACTAATGCCCATTTCCCTAAGTTTTTAGAAAAATATAGCACTTCAGAATATATCAATGGCGGTAGCTTATTTGAGCCTGCGTATGAAACCATCAGCAGCGCTAAGCCAGATGTGATTTTAGGCGGAAGCCGTGCACGTGATGCTTACGATAAATTAAGTGGCGTTGCTCCAACGATTTCTTTAGATATCGATAACAAACGTTTTATTGATAGCTTGATGGAACGTACAACTTTACTGGGTAACTTATTCGGTAAACAAGCAGAAGCAGATAAATTAGTTTCTGATTTCAAAGGCAAAATTGATGGCATTAAAGCTAAAGCACCAACCGCAGGTAAAGCGATGGTCATTTTAGTGAGTGGTGGCAAAATTTCTGCTTATGGTCCAGGTTCTCGCTTTGGATTTATCTTTGACGTATTAGGTTTCGAACCTGCGTATGTATTTACTGAAGATACAGGTCGTCACGGTAATATCGTCAGTTCAGAATTATTGCTGAAACTTAACCCAGACTGGTTATTTGTTATCGACCGCGATAATGCGATCGGTGCTAAAGATGCTCAACCTGCCGCAGATGTGCTAGATAATGCATTAGTGAGAAAAACCTCTGCATGGGAAAAAGGTCAAGTGACTTATTTAGATTCATCAGCGGTGTATATTGCGGGTGGTATCCAAACTTATTCCAAGTTAATGGATGAAGTTAATGCAGCTTTAGAGAAGAAAAAAACGAATTAATCAATGAAAACGCTTTATCTCTTTTTTGGCATCATCGCGTTATTGATTTTGGCGGTAATAAGCTTGTTTATTGGAGCGGGTGACGTGTCACCCGTTTCGCTTTTCACTGACCCCGAGATGCAAGATATCTTTTTTATCAGCCGAATTCCTCGTACTGCCGCTCTGATCCTTGCGGGTAGCGCCATGAGTGTCGCTGGGCTGATCATGCAATTACTTACCCAAAACCGCTTTGTTGAACCGTCATTGGCGGGAACCACTCAATCTGCAAGCCTCGGTTTATTGTTTGTGATGATAGTGTATCCAAGTGCTAGCATCATGACCAAAATGGTGGTGGCGAGTGGATTTGCGTTATTAGGTACCATGTTATTTATGGTGCTCCTACGCCGCATTATTTTAAAATCGGCCCTGATTGTTCCACTGGTTGGGATTATGTTAGGCGCAGTGATTAGCGCATTAACTATCTTCACGGCTTATTATTTTGATTTACTCCAATCCCTCGGGGCTTGGATGAGCGGTGATTTCTCCAGTATTCTTCAAGGTCGCTATGAACTGCTGTGGTTGGTGGGCTTACTCACATTAGCTGCCTGCTTAATTGCGGATAGCTTCACCGTGGCGGGAATGGGACGTGAATTCTCGATTAACGTAGGCTTGAATTACCAAAAAGTCATGACAATAGGTTTGAGCATTATTGCTCTGATTAGTGGTGTTGTGGTCGTGGTGGTTGGTGCATTACCGTTCCTTGGGCTCATTGTCCCGAACCTTGTGAGTTTAGTGATGGGGGATAATATTCGTAAAACTATCCCGTGGATCTGCATTGCTGGCGGTGGCTTGGTACTGTTATGCGACATTATTGGTCGCGTGATCCGTTACCCATTTGAAATTCCTGCGAGTGTGATTCTAGGTGTTGTGGGTGCCGTTATTTTCCTTTATCTCTTGTTAAAGCATCAGCGTTATGGAAAAAGTTAATTCAATCAGTCTGCCCGTTAAGAGGACAATAACGCCAATACAGCGCATTGGTATTTTGGCTGCGCTGTCAGTGTTGTCTGTGATCTTGTATATGACCATTAATCTTGGCAGCAACCTAGCCTATATCTTGCCGCACCGTGGCTATATCGTGCTGACTATGATTATTGTCGCTTTCGGTTCTGGGGTCTCGACGGTTTTATTTCAGACCATTGCGAACAACAAGATTCTGACTCCTTCTATCATGGGGTTAGAAGCACTGTTTGTTCTGCTGCAAACTATCTTTATTTTTTATACCGATAGCTTTCCTGCATCATGGTTGCTGAATATCGGCAAGTTCTTGCTGGAATCATCACTGTTAGTTGTCTTCTCCGTGCTGCTATATCGTTGGCTATTTGTCTCCGTCAAAATGAACATCAATTTGGTGTTGATGGTCGGGATTATCCTCGGCACATTATTTCGCAGTGTCGCTACGTTATTGCAGCGCTTGATGGATCCCAATGAGTTCTCGATTTTACAAAGCCGTATGTTTGCCACCTTTACTAAAGGGACGCCAGAGCTCATCCTATTTACGCTGGTCATTACGGTTATCGTCGGAATACTACTATGGCGGATGCGCTACTGCTTCGATGTGTTAGCCCTTGGGCAAGCGAACGCGGTGAATTTAGGGATTAACTATCGTCAGCAAGTTACAGTGATCCTATTACTGATTTCTATCTTAGTGGCAATTTCTACCGCCCTCGTGGGTCCTTTAACTTTCCTAGGGTTAATGGTCGCAAACCTTGCTTATTTTATTGCGGGAAGTAGCCAGCATCGTTACGTTTTGCCAGTTTCCTTCTTATTAGGCGTTATTGCCTTAGTTGGCGGACAATTGCTCCTAGAATATGGACTCAATAAAGCAGGAACCCTGTCTGTTGTACTTGAATTCGTTGGCGGAATATTCTTTATTTATATGGTGTTAAGAAGGTTTTAGTATGATTGAAATTCATCAGATATCGAAAAGTTATCAGGATACTAAGGTCTTAGATAACATCACCACCAGTATTAAAAATAGCGGTGTGACTTCAATCATCGGTCCTAATGGGGCAGGTAAATCGACGTTATTATCGATTATTGGTCGCTTGTTAATGGCAGATCATGGCTATGTGAAGGTCAATGATTTGGATGTTTCAACGACACCCAGTGACCAGCTCGCGACGTGTTTATCTGTTTTACGCCAAGAGAATCAATTTGCTAGCCGTTTAACGGTAGAAGAATTGGTTGGTTTTGGGCGTTATCCGTATACCAAGGGACGTTTAACTCTTGATGATAAAAAGAAAATTGATGAGTCTCTGGATTTTTTAAATTTATCAGAGTTTCGTCATCGCTATCTTGATGAGTTATCTGGTGGGCAGCGTCAGCGTGCGTATGTGGCCATGGTTTTGTGCCAAGATACAGAATATGTACTGCTTGATGAGCCACTAAATAACTTGGATATGAAGCATGCAGTGATCATGATGAAATTACTGCGTCGTGCAGCAGATGAGCTAGGCAAAACGATTATTCTTGTGATCCACGATATTAACTTTGCTTCGGTATATTCAGATTATATTGTGGCGCTCAGAAATGGTCGTCTATCTTATCATGGCGCACCAGAAGAGATTATGAAGGCAGAAATTCTTGAGGATATCTTTGATACGCCTTTAGAAGTGAAAGAGCTAGACGGGCGACATATCGCTCTGTATTACTAGCTCAAATAACTCCCCAGTAATGGATTATTGGGGAGGGATCGTAATATCTTCATTGGTATTGAGTACTTCAAGAGGTTGTAGAATTTCAAGGCGCTTAATGCCATCCGCATTGACCACCAAACGTGCCAGTTCATTGTAAGTTTTCTTATTCATGGTCACTCGACGGCACAGATAAATGTGGTAAACCTTCTCGCCAATAATCACAGGCTCATCATCATTGACCATCAGCTCTTCATAGCTAATATCGATATACTTCAAAAAATCTGCAATATTAAAGCGCGTAATATCCACGATTGAAGATTGTGTCTGTTCAAAAGCGGCCGAATGGTTATGCAGCGTGACATCTTTACGGTAATAAAGAATATCTTCAACGCGCTGCACATTGATTAAATTGACCCAGTGCGATTTCTGGCGCATTTCTCGAATATCGGGAGAAAGGGTATTTTCTTTCAAAAAGCGAAATGATTCTTTACAGACCCCAACTGGGTTTTTGACGCCTTCCCGATAAATACGCAGTTGGCGATCGGGGATCCAACGCTGAAATAGCCGATACAGCTGCTCTCGTCCGATCTCTTTTAGGCGATCTTTGAAGATATAGCCGACAACCATTGCCAAAAATAAATTAGCGCTTAATGCGCCATATTTTCCTTGCCACATAAAAGCAATAAAAGTGGCGAAAACCATCGAAATTGCCGCCGCAATACCATAAATAGAATGTAAAAGTAGGGGAAGCCCGCGCTTATGGCGGATCTCTAAATAGAGATAGCGATTAATATATTTCTTCAGCAAATTGCGGCGATAAGTCACCATTTCCGCATCATTTTCATCATGGGGAAAGCTATCGGGTGACAGCTTTTTCAAATAACGCATTTCTTGGTACCAATGATGGCGAATTTCATCCCTCAAAGGCAGCTGTTTCTCTTTGAGTAAATCTTGCAGGTATAGCATGGTGTAGTGAGACATAAATTCGTCGCAATAAGCAAATGCATTGGACTGAATCTCGCTCTCGACTGGGGCGGTATAGGTCACTAATTCACGGTAGCGAGTGAGACATTTTTCGATATCGTTCAATAGAGCCTGTAAATATTCCTCAGTTTGACGTTGTGGATTTTGAATCACCATCTTGACCGTTAAGCGCACGGTGCGTTTATAGGTGAGAGCGTAACGTTTTAAGCGGTTTTCATACTCATCTAAGCTTGGCGGTAATTGCGGGTCTAGCTGTTTTAACCACCAGCTTAAATCATCTAAGATGCCATTTTCTGCTGGAATAGAAGAGAGCTTAACGGTTGGGGCTCGGAGGCGAATATAGTTCTTTAGGCTACGCTGAAAATTAGACGCAGTGTAAAGATCTGGATTCACTTGCAATGAGGATGGCAAAAAGAAAAAGGTTTCAACCTGATAGCGGATCTCTTTAGATTTACGTGGAAAAAAAACTTTTTGTTTGATTTCAAACTGTTTTCTTCCGTGGATCTTCAGGGATTCTTTAATCATATTTTGCCTATAGAGTATTTAATTTACCGACGATTTTATGATGCTTTTTTACAAAGTAAGCGTTTATAAATTGGGATTGTCGGTACGGAAAATTCAATCTGACGATTGATAAAAGAAGAATAACAGCAATAGGGATGGGAACCAAAGGGAAGAAAAACAAAAACGGTCGCTAGATTTTACTTCCAAGCCAAAGCGGAAATAAATAGTCGACCGTTTTAGGAACAGTTAGCGGTTAAAAATTACTTTTTAGCTGGGCGAACTGCTGTCACTTCGATTTCAACTCTCCAAGCTGGGTTAGCCAGTTTAGCGACTTGGAAAGTAGAACGAGCTGGTAGGTTAGTCACTTTCTCAGATTCATAGAACTTACTGTAACCAGCCATGAAGCCAGCGAAGTCCATAGTACCTTTAGTCTCATCACCACCAACTAAGAATACTTGCATTTTAACAACGTCATTCATAGTCAGACCCATTTCACCCAGAGTCGCTTGAATTTGTTTCAGAACGTTGATGGTTTGCGCTTCGGTATTACCGTAAGACTCTAAAACGCCTTCTGGAGCATCTTTAGAGATTTTAGATGGCACTTTTCCGCTCAGGAAAATAATGCTGTTGTTAGCGCCGATTTCTACTGATTCAGCGATAGGGAAACCTTTAACAGGAACACGTTTCACATCGTCAGCTGCGTTTGCCGTTGCTACACCCAGAACTAAAGGTAAGGAAAGCAGTAAACTTTTATAGCGCATAATAAACTCCATATATTATATAGTTAAGTAAGAACCTATTAAGACTTTATTGTATTTAATAGGTTCCATTTAATTGTGTTTCGTTTTAATTAACTAAAACGAGACAGCTTGTATGGCGTCGGATCGATAAATGTTTTTTCGTCCATTAACAACTCAGCAGTTAATCGACCAGCCGCCGGGCTTTCAGTCATACCCCAACCTGTCGCGGTATTGATAACCAGACCTGGGTATTGTTCGACTTTAGAAATAATAGGAATCTCGTCATCAGTTGGTGACACAGTGCCGCCCCAACGTTCAACAACTTTTGATTCTTTAAATACTGGGAATTCTTTTCTCAGACGCTCAAGAACGCCATCTAAGTGCTCATTGTTTGGCGTATTGGTCGCTGTACGGAACTCTTCGAATGGTGTTTTCTCGTTTAACTTCCAAGATGTTGCCATTGTGAATGAGTTGAACAGGTCTTTACCAAGAGAGAATTCTAATGGTAATTCACCGCCACCTAATACATGCAGGAATCTTGGGCCTAACAAGAAGCTGTCTTTCACGATTGAACTGGTGAAAATACGTGGAGCAACGGCGTAAGTTCCATCTGCTTGTTCACGGAAGTGGATACCGTTTGGCAGGTGAACGTTACCTTTCGGTGCGCCAGGAACGCCAGTAATACGTTGTTGAGACAGGTAAACGTTCAGTGTAGGAACGTCAACACCTAAGTTGCCCATAAACAGACGTGACCAGATACCACCCGTTAGAACGACGTTAGAAGTTTTGATTGAACCTTTTTCAGTCACGACGTCGGAAATTTTTCCGCCCGCAGTTTCTAAACCTCGGACCGCACAGTTTAAATAGATTGGAATACCAATCGATTTAGCATAGTTAGCCATTGCTGGGGTAACTGTTTCTGGGTCAAGGCTACCAGAGTCTTCTTCAAAACCACCAATTTTCCACGGAGTTTGTGCATCAACCAGACGATTAGCCAGTTCTTGGCCTTCAATCATACGGGTTCTCAGTGGAGTGTCGAAACCTGGGTTTTCAGATGCGCTTTTGATCCACGCTCTGGAAACTTCTAAATCTTCTTCGCTTGAAGGAACTTCAACACGGCCCTGAACGCGGTAGCTAGTATCAGCACCGATTTTTTCGTTCATACCAAGCCATTGAATTTTTCCATAGTGGTGTAATGGGAAAATTGCTGGAGATGTTTTGTAGCTGATGATTTGGCTATATGCACGACCAGACTGCTCGCCGCCCACAACACCTTTTTCACAGATAATGACGTTTAAACCGCGTTCTTTCAAATTAATCGCAGTCATAATCCCTTGTAGTCCGGCACCAATAACGACTGCATCAGCAGACGCAGGTAATGCACCTTCGGTACCTGCTACAGCAGGTACGCGAGACTTAGTAGATTCAAAACTACCTTCTCTGCGGATCATTGGGACAACAGCAGCTCCCCCAGCTAATACGCCAACAGCACCAACCCCTAATAATAGCTTTCTTCTCGAGATTTTCATCTATAACCTCAATAACAATCTTGTTTTTTATATAGTAAATAATTTCAAATTGAGATAATGATCTTATCATATATTTTGAAATTGTTAAGCTGCGGTAGCACTTGTTAATAAATTTGAGTGAAATGTTTTCTTCGATGGCGTGATCTGGTCAGTGCTGTTGGGGGTTTGTCACTATTTTGGTTATTTGAAATAAACTCAAAATGAGTGATTTTAATTGTTAATGTCATTAAAAGTGTACAGGTGTAAATAGATTAATTTAGGATAAGTTAATTATTCGAGTAATAGAGTTGAGCTGAAGATGAATAATTAATCTCAGAAGAATATTCTAAATTTTAATTAAGTCATGCTGGATGCTTTTAGTAATTAACTGAAATTTTTTAGTTATTTTATAAACAAAAAGACCAGAAATTAATCATGGTATTTAATTTAATTAAAACAACTGAAACTGTAGGTGTTTAAATTAACCACTTATTTTTTTATGTGATAATATTTTGCATTATATCAATAAATACATTGAGTTATGAGTTGTTTACTTTCGTGATAACACGATGGATTAATTATGTGGTCAATAAATACAAATTCTAATTTAAATAACAATATGTAATTGGTACTCTCAGTGAGGGTATTTGATGGCTAATTCGCCAAGAATGATGAAATAAAATTAATATCAAATAGAAAATTGCGTTCCTTATGCTAAATAATCGGCTATTTACGCTTTCAATTAAGTAGAACTAGCTAATTAATTATCCAGTTAGTATTTTTGCAAAAAAATATTTAAATATAATAAAGTGATGAATATCACAAATTACTTAATTTTTTGGATTTTATAAATAGGGGGGTGGTTAATAAAATGTGAAAATAGTAAAGATTCAACTTAATAGAAAAAGTTAATTACATTCAGCTTCATTATTTGAGGTGAATTTGAGCTTTGATTGAGATGAAAAACCCTGTCCTTTTTTCATAAGGGATAGAACAGGATTTTATTAAGAAAGGTGATTAACTCAATGCATCCGCAACGGCTTTAAAACGGGCAAATTTATCTCTGAGTTGCTGGTGAGCAATTTCATTGGGTTGGTATTCGGTAATTTTCGGCGTGCTAGAGGCAATCGCAGTGTCGAATCCAGAATAGTATCCCGTACCGACAGCAGCACACAATGCAGCAGCTTGGCAGCCAGATTGTTTCACATCCACCACTTCAACTGGCAAATTACTGGCATCACAAAACATTTGCATCCACAGCGCTGACTGGGTTGGCCCTCCCGTAAATCGGATGGCTTCAGTTAGGTTATCGATACCCACAATCCGGTCTTGATGTAATAAATGAGAAAATACGATACCTTGGTAAATCGCGTAAGCGATATCTGCCTCAGTATGGTGAGAACTTAACCCCAGCAATCCACCGTGCAAGTTGCTGTGATAATTAGAGCCATATAGCCATGGGAAAAACAGAATATCATTTTTCCGTGTAGCTCCCTCTGCAACACATTCATTTAAGACTTTGTAATCCTGTAAGCGCTGATTGAAAAAGTGCCGGGTAAACCAGGCTAAATTACTGGCGGAAGTGGGACTGCCTTCATGAACAAAATAGGTTCCCGGAATGCAGTATTTTCCCCAGACATAAGGGTAATCAGCAGGCATGATTTTATCAAAGACACGCGTGGATATTGTCCAAGTTCCTGCGACAGCACTGAGTTTATCTTGCTGGCTAACACCAGATGCTAATGCGGCGCCTACAACATCGAAAAATCCGCCAAATACAGGGGTTCCTTCGACTAAGCCGCATGCTTTGGCAGCTTGGTGGGTGACACAGCCTGCTAACTCCGCAGAATTAATGACAGGAGCGAGTTTTTCACTCACTTCATCAATACCAAACAGTTGGCACAGTTTTGGATCATAGTTTGAGGTTGTGGGGTTATATAACTGACTTCCTGAAATATTGGTTTCTTCACAGGTAATTTGGTCAGTAAGTCGGTAGCGAATATAGTCGTGAACCATCAAAACATAGCGCCCATCGCGGTAGTTATCTGGCTCATGTTGCTTTAGCCAGCATAATAAGGAAACCGGATGAGATGCCCAAAGTTGCTGTAAACTTAACGGATAAGCGTGCTTTGCCGTACCATTTTGATGCCATTCATCGACAATATTTTGAGCACGGGAATCGGAAGAAACAATTCCATTGCGTACAGGTTTTCCATTTTTATCCAGCAAATACAAACCTTTGCCATGAGATGAAAAGCTAACGCCAGCAATTTGGGTTGGGTTTAGTCGGCTATTATGAATAGCGTCACGAATGACGCCACAGGTTGCCTGCCATAACATATCCATATTACGCTCACTGAAACCTGCTTGAGGGCTTTCAGTAGGAAAAGGACATTCAGCGACCACAAGCTCTTGACCTTCAGGGCTGTAAATTCCCGCTTTAATGACGGTTCCACCCAGATCAACACCCATAAAAAATGTGTTCATCTTTTGCTCCTTATGCGTTATTCCAGCCTGCTTGTCGCATCTTATCTTCAATCCAATGGCGTGCATTGATAATTTCGACGAGGGGCTCATCGGCTTTTTCGGTCCACATTTCAATTAAGAACGTACCGCGATAATTTAACCGTTTAAGAAGTTTGAATAACTCGACAAAATCCACGCATCCTTCACCGAATGGGACATCACGGAACTGACCTTTACAAGTTTCAGTCACGGCGTAAGTGTCTTTGAGGTGTATAGCGACAATATTTTCGATGCCTTTGGTCAGCTCGTTTTCAACATCATTGCCCCATGCAGTTAAATTGCCGACATCGGGATACACTTGGAACCACGGAGAGCGAATTTTATCGGCGAGGGCTTGCCACTTAGTGATCGAATTCATAAATGGCGTATCCATGATTTCAACCGCGCACATCACTTGGGATGCGGCAGCAATCTCAGAAACCCATTTCATTCCCTCTTCAAAACGGGCGATAGTTTGAGCATCTTGTTCTTCATAATAGACGTCATAACCCGCCAGCTGAATAGTTCTAATCCCTAAATCTTGTGCCAATTTAATGGCTTTGAGCATTAATTCACGAGCCATTTGACGTGTTTTTTCATCATGGCTGCCAAACGGAAAACGGCGGTGCCCTGATAAACACATTGTAGGAATACGCACGCCAGTTTTCTGAATGGCGGCAACGATTTCGAGGCGTTGTTCCATCGTCCAATCTAAGCGAGCGAGACGTTCATCAGTTTCATCCACAGACATCTCAACAAAATCAAATCCAGCAGCTTTCGCAATGGCTAATTTTTCTAGCCAGCTACTTTGTTTAGGCAGGGCTTTTTCGTAGATACCGATTGGGTTCTTGCGTGAAGTATTCATCTTTATTTCCCCTGTTAATTAATTTTGTGCGGAAGCTTTATTGAGACGCTGATTGCGGTTCATCGCACGTTTAGCGCTCCATTTTTCTTTGAAGAATTTAAAGGCTAAGGCGAGGATCAACGTAATACCCCAAACCGCCAGATTGAAGTGCAGACTAACGCCCAGCAGACTCAAGCCAGTAGCAATCACTTGCAGTACCAGAAGCGCGCAGAACACGCGGCTCACTTTACCGACACCACCGAATGGGTTGGTGCCGCCGAGAACAATTGCCAGAATAGTGAGCAGTAAATAAGAATCGCCGTAGCCCATACGTGCAGAGTTAAAGCGCGCCATCATGATCAATCCTGCTAAGACACACAGCAAACTTGAAATGGTATAGATGGCTATCATCACGCGGTCGGTACGTACACCACTAAACCAAGTGGCGTTAATGTTGCTGCCACTCATATAGATATTTTTACCTAGACGTGTGCGGCCTAAAAACAGGGCTAACAAAATGGCGGTGACAATGAAAATAATCATGGCAATCGGCATGCCCAAGAATGTATCGGAACCAATCGCTCTAACGACAGGTGGCATTCCGCTGAGAGCAGCCCCTTTGGTAAGATAAACACCGATGCCGCTGATAATAGTCATGGTGCCTAATGTTACTAAGATCGGGTGAGCCCCAATATGGGAGATCATCAGCCCCGTTAAGCAACCAATAATCACCGCAATGACGGTAGCGCCAATTAGAGCAAAGCCTAGCCACATCAACTGTGTAGCCGTACTGGCGTCCACGGGTAAATAGTTGATGAAGACCCAAGCCATAAATAGCCCAGTCAGGTTTGCCGTACTAATAATGGCAAGGTTTAATCCACCGCTAAGCATAGGAACAAACATAGCAAAGGTTAATAAGCCAAGTTCTGGTAGCTGGAAGGTAATACTCAAAAAGGTATTTTGAGTAAAAAAATGCCCCGGCATGGCGATACTGAATGCGGCAATCGCGGCGAAAAAGATTGAAAGCAGTCCGATAACAGAGCCATCAATTTTAAAAAAATCTTGTTTTTTCATGGTGATATTCCTGTTAAACAAAACCTACGTCCGTCTCTTTGCGTTTTTTGTAGTGAGTGATACAAATTGCAATGAGGATAACCATACCGATAACGATATTGACGAAGTAGTTCGAGACACCGATGAGGTTCAGACCATTTTTCAAAATACCGATCAGGAAAACCCCCATTAATGTGCCAATGACGCTCCCACGACCGCCCGATAAACTGGCGCCACCAAGGACGGCGGCGGCTAAAACATCTAGCTCACCCCCAACTAAGGCACTGGGAACAACTTCACTCATTCGATAGGTTTGTAACATTCCGCCGATCGCCGCCATGGCACCGAGGTAACCATAAGCGAACAGGTAAATGACAGAGACACGAATACCAATTCGGGATGCCGATTCTTGGCTACCGCCGACCGCATACAGTTGGCGCCCAATATGGGTTTTATTCATCAGAACCCACGTTAGAAAAGCGATACCCAGCATAACGATAAGTGGTAAGCCAATTTGGTAGTATTCGCCATCGACTTCAAAAGGCAGGATGGTGACTGGATCGACCCACCAGTCAGGGAGATCGTAGATACTGTGCCCATTAGTCAGCCACATCAACATACCGAATAGTAAAGATTGCATGCTGATGGTGATAATGATCGACACCACATTGAGGGAGTAAATCAAAATCGCATTAATCAGACCAAAGGCAATACCAATGATAATGGCGAGCATAATGCTGAGCGTGGGACTTTCGAGAAGACCTTGCAGCAAAAAGGTGGCGATAACGTATTGCACAACGGAGGCAACCGCAGCGAACGAGATATCAATCCCGCCCGTGACCAGCACCACGAATAATCCCAGAGCAAAAATTCCCGTCACGGCATAGCTTTCACTGAGGTCGAGCAAGTTTTGGATGGTTAAGAATTGTGGGCTCATCAAGGTAAAAAATGCCACCATAATGAGGATCACCCAAGTCAGCCAGCCTTCAACAGACTGTGGACGTAGTTTTTGCCAATTAGCCATTGATGATTTCCTCCAATTGTTGCTCCGTCATGGAATCTGTCACAATTTCTTTGACGATAGATCCTTGCTTCATATGTAAAATTCGATCGCAGTTGTAAAAAGCTTCGGAGGCTTCATCGGTGATCAGTAAGATTGAGATCCCGACACCAGACAGTCGATGGATCAGCTTATAAATACTGTCTTTTGCGCCGATATCTACCCCCACGGTTGGAGCATCGAGGATCAGCACTTTGGGGCGAGTCAGGATCCATTTAGCCAGCACCACTTTTTGCTGATTACCGCCGGATAAGGTGGATAGCGGGTTATTGGGGTCGGTGACTTTAATGTCTAAATCGGCGATCCACTCCTGCACAATTTGTTGGCATTTTTGCTCATCAATTAAATGCAGAGGGGTTTTTAAACGATCTAAAATCGACAGCACCATGTTATCAGCGATAGATTGTTGCAAAATTGCGCCGAGAGTCAGGCGATCTTCTGACACGTAGCCAATGCCGTGTTTGATGGCTTGGGCATTGTTTTTGAAGATAATCGGTTTATCTTCAACAATCATTTCACCGCTATCTGGGCGAGTGATACCAAACAGCGATAGCGCGAGTTCAGTTCGCCCTGAACCGAGCAATCCGCACAAACCGAGCACTTCACCACGTTTTAGGGACAAAGAAATATTCTGATATTGTCCTGCACGGCTTAGGTTTTTTAGCTCTAATACGGTATGGGTTTCTTCTGCGTTATTCGGTACTTTACGTTCATGAACAATATCTAAGCCCGTCATCAGTTCGGTAATTTTTCGGGTTGTTAGCCCTTCAGCGGGCCATGTTCCAATTTTTTGCCCATCGCGGATCACGGTAATACGATCTGAAATTTCTTTGACTTCTTCCAGTCGATGGCTGACGAAAACGACGGTAATACCTTTGTCTTTTAAGTAATTCACTGTCGAGAGTAATTGGTTTACTTCGGTGCGAGTCAGGGATGCAGTTGGTTCATCCATAATGACAAGGCGTGCATCGGCAACCAGAGCGCGACAGATAGCCACTTGTTGGCGTTGAGCGATAGGTAGGAACTGAACAGGGGTATCTGGGTCGATAGTGAAAGATAACTCATCAAGGATCTGTAACGCTTTTTCCCGCAGTTTTCCACGATTGAACCAACCAAAATAGCCGTTTAAATTGAGTTCAAAGGCAATATTTTCGGCAACGGTTAGGTTAGGAAATAGTGATAAATCTTGGTAGATAACTTGCACCCCAAGATCACGGGCTTTATCCGGGGTTAGCCGAGAATAGCGTTTTCCATCGATTTCAATTTCGCTACCTTCATCGGGCGCATAAACACCACTGATGGTTTTGATTAAGGTACTTTTTCCGCAGCCATTGGTGCCAGCCAAACAGTGAACTTCACCTTTGTTCAGAGTTAAATCGATATTGCGTAATGCACGATGGCCGCCAAAGCTTTTGGAAAGATCCCGAAGTGTAATAAGTGGGGTTGATTTTTCGGCTGTCATAGTGGAGTCCTGGTGTTGACTTTTTCATCATGAATTGAGCTGCCGCATTATTATTTTTACTTGCTAACCCCCAGTTACGCACAAGGTACGCTTCTAGGGATTAGCATATTGACTGCTCGCGGTAACTCAAATTACGTTAAACAAAAATAAAATTGTTAGCGTATTTTTTATTATTTACTGCGTTGGATTACAGACCGACTTCCACCAATTTTTTGGTATTTTCGATATTTAAGTTCACCGGCTTGTCGCTCAGAATCGTGTTGCCACTGACTTTAATTTCACCCATATCACCGATAGACACGCCGTCTTTGATCTCTTGTCCATTCATCATTGCGGTAGCCACTTGAACAAAGACCTGACCTGCGACTTTCGGGTTAGAGATGTAGCCACCATCAATGGCGCCTTTTTCTAGTAATTTGATACCTTGACCCGGAGTGAATGTACCAAATACACAGGTTTCAGCATTTTTACGGCGTTTATCGATAGCACGACCAGCACCGATTGGACCTTGAGAACCAAATGACATAATGCCTTTTAAGTCTTTATGTTTTGATAGCAGGTCATTCGCGGTGCGCATTGAATCATCAACGGACTCGGCAACGCCAAAGCGGTCATCAACCATCTGCATTTTTGGATAGTGAGCTTTTTGATAAGCAATTGCGGCATCAGCCCATTCATTAACTAATGGTACTGTCAGGCTGCCCACAAACATGGCATATTTACCTTCTTCGCCCATGCACGCCGCCATATCTTTCATATGGTTGGCACCCATGCTTTGGGTATCGAGTAATTCAAAATCCCAATCTGCATTTTTCTGATTTGGCGATTCGTGAGTAATCACTTTGATGCCCGCTTCTTGGGCGCGTTTCAGGACAGGTTCAAGAACTTTGGCATCATTAGGAACGACACCGATAACATCCACTTTCTTGGCAATTAAATCTTCAATCGCACGAACTTGTTCTGCGGGATCCGCGGTTGTTGGTCCGACTTGGAATGCGTTCACGCCTAATTTTTGACCTTCTTCTGTGATCCCTTGCTCCATAACATTAAACCAAGGAATACCACCGACTTTTACTACAACGCCCATGGTAAATGGCTTTTGTGCTTTTTGTGATTCAGCCATGGCAATATTGGAAAACAGTGCTGCGCCCATTAAGCAAGGTAAAACTAACTTTTTCATATTCATAGTTATATTCCTTCGAGATGATGAACGTAAATAAGAGCACGCCATCAACATAGGGTTAATGTTATGTCTAATCGGATTTATATAAGCAACATCGATTAATCTTTAAATTAATTAATAAATGTTGTAGTGCCTGGTGTCATTCTTATTAATATTTCAGTTTTAACATCAATTAATTTATAGGGTTTTAATACGTTAATTAAAATTAATATTTTTAGTTATATAAATATTATTTATCACATTCAATAATATTTAAATTAGGGAATCGCTGATTAAATCTCTTATCATTAAGCTTATTGGTGATTAATACATTAATATCATTTAAGGTACAAACTTGACTAAACGCATATTTATCTAATTTACTATTGTCAGCCAATAGCACGCGGTTTTCAGATACCTGAACCATAATATTTTTGAGCTTGGAGTTTATTTCGCTACCATCGCGAATACCATTTTCGATATTAAATCCTTGGCACGATAAAAATAAGGTTTTGATTTGAAAGCTACGAATAATACTTTCTGAAATCGGGCCATGGAAATCGTCGTGGCGCTCCGAATACTCTCCGCCAATACCAATTACTCTGACACGATCACGGCAAGCGAGAGCTTGAATTATCTTTACTGAGTTAGTAACTACCGTGATATCAATATCCGGTATTTGTCGGGCTAAAAACCAACACGTACTGCTGTTATCCATCATGATGCAATCACCAGGCTGAATAAACTTCAGTGCGGCTTTAGCGATTTTCATTTTGGCCTCGGGGTGTTCTTCCGTTCTTTTACGGAAAGACTCCGCACCATCGACCATTTGACCGAGTTTGACTGAAGATGGTAACCCATTCAGTACTGGACTTTCGTCCTGTTCAATTGAAACTGCGCCACCAAAGCTACGAATAATTCTATTTTTTCGCTCAAGGGTGGTTAAGTCTCGGCGAATAGTCTCTTGTGAAACTTGACATAATTGAGCTAAATCACGCACTAACGCCGATCCATGCTGAGAAACATGAGAACAAATTATTTTATGGCGTTCAGCTTGTAGCATCTCAAAACTCCTATTCTTTCCATGGTATGCATTGTGCCTGTGTTGATTTTTATTTGTCGTGATTCGACTCATGTAATCCCAGTCAGAAATAAATAAAGAATTTTATGGTTAACCTGATCACTAAATAAATGAAATAAATAAATTCAATTGCATTAATAATGTGATCTGAATTACTGAATTGAGTGATTTACAGCCTTATTTTGGCATGGCGATAAAAATAAAAGCTCAAATTCGGGCATTGCTTTGTGGGGAATTTATTTCCGTTTAAGCCTGATGATGACCGAGTATGACTGATATTGGGCTATTTGTTAATTAAATGTAAAGATGCAAGCTTTTTAAATTATCCAAATCTGTTTACCTTAATACCAACGCAGAAATTATTTATCGACAGAAAAGAGAATATAAAATTCCCATCTGTTTGATATTGATATTAAACATTCGCACCTGGGGAGGTAACGATGCTGGAAAAATTAAAACAGCAAGTATTCAACGCGAATTTGGAATTACCCAAACATAACCTCGTGACGTTTACTTGGGGGAATGTCAGTGGGGTTGACCGTGATGCAGGGCTGATGGTGATCAAACCTTCTGGCGTGGATTATGAAACCATGCAAGCGGAAGATATGGTTGTGGTTTCATTGACCACTGGTGAAGTTATTGAAGGTAAATATAAACCGTCTTCTGATACTGATACGCACTTAGCGTTATACCAAGCATTTCCTGAGATCGGTGGAATTGTTCACACTCATTCACGGCATGCCACTATTTGGGCGCAAGCGGGTTTACCTCTTAGTGCATTAGGCACCACCCATGCTGATTACTTTTATGGTGAGATCCCTTGCACCCGTCAAATGACAGAAAGTGAAATTGCGGGTGAATATGAAAGAGAAACTGGCAATGTGATTATTGAAACATTTAAGCAATTAGGAATTTCTGCAAAGGATATTCCAGCGGTACTGGTTCATAGCCATGGACCTTTTGCTTGGGGTAAAGATGCTGATAATGCAGTACACAATGCGGTGGTATTGGAAGAAATTGCCTACATGAACTTATTTACTCGTCAACTGACGCCTAAAATAGGGGATATGCAACAAGAGTTGTTGGATAAACATTATTTACGTAAGCATGGAAAAAATGCTTATTACGGACAAAAATAAATCTCATTTGTTTTATGACTAAACAATTTTGAGTTAATTATCTTTTATTGTTAATGAATTATTAAATTGTTTTCATTTGTTTGAAAGCGTTTTTCTTATTTGTTTATATTCAAAACCACGAAATTTATTTTTGTGGTTTTTTCGTATAAAAATATTTTTAACAGGGTATAGGGTTAAATAGAAAGTCGGTTTAAACTTGGCGAGCATATTTGCTAACCCAGAGTAGAAAGGCAATGTCTAATCGATTACTAACGCTATTTTTTTTCCTATTATTAGGTCCGCTTTCTATTTCTTACGCGGAAGATACCAATGATAACAATGTTGTCATCATTGGCTCAAAAGCGATTAATATTGATAATTGGGAGGTCGTTGACCTACCGCCTAAATTGATTCAGACAAAACAACCTGAGGTTATCTTCGCCCCTATTGCTGGAAAAATGCGCGTCGTTGGAGAGCTTAATCCAGACCATGGCTTTTATGCCTATAATCCCAATGGGAGCTACAATGCATTGCAGTTTGGCAATGATTACGCTTACATAAAAACAGCTCAACTTTCTAATAAAAAACCCCGTAATCTACCTAGTGATGACCGATTAAATGATCTTCAAAACCCAGTTTATGATTACCTCATCACAACACAAAAAACCCCTGTGTATGCGGGAATGAAAGAGAATAGTCCTCAAATTGCTTCTTTATGGGAAGACCTACGTTACCCTGTATTGGCACGGATGATTAATACCGATAATGATGGGGAAAAAACTGCGTGGCTAACCATTCGATTAGGGGATCGCTTGGGCTATATTCGCTTAGATGATGTCTCGATTGATAAAGGCATTCCAATTCTAACCTATCACCATATTCTTGAAGACAGCGAGAATAAAAACTTCCGCCATACTTCAACGACGACATCTGTGGCCGCTTTCCGTGAACAAATGGATTATCTGAAAGAGCAGGGATACCAGACTATTTCTTTAGATGATGTT
This sequence comes from Providencia rustigianii DSM 4541, assembly GCF_000156395.1. Classification (GTDB taxonomy): domain Bacteria; phylum Pseudomonadota; class Gammaproteobacteria; order Enterobacterales; family Enterobacteriaceae; genus Providencia; species Providencia rustigianii. The sequence goes on along the minus strand of NZ_GG703818.1, from coordinate 761,913 downwards.
GAAGGTTATTTGGAGAAAAAAGCGAATTTGCCGGGTAAAGCCGTCGCATTGACCTTTGATGACGGACTGAAGTCGGTTTACCGTTATGCATTGCCAATATTAAGAAATAATCAGCAGCAAGCGACGTTATTTGTGATCTCTTCAAGAGTCAAAACGAAACCGCAACAATGGAACCCAGATTCCCTGCAATTTATGTGCAAGCAGGAGATCAAAGATAGCCAAGATGTTTTTAATATCCAATCGCATACCCACTTTTTGCATCGCTTAGATAATCGCAATAACCCGATTATTTTTAGCCGTAAAGAGCATACGATAATGTTGGATTTTAAACGTTCAATGAAAGAGTTAGCTAAATTTGAACCAAATCAACGAGCCCTTGCTTATCCATTTGGCGCTTATAATCAAACAGCAATTCAGGCAGGAAAAGAGGCAGGTTTGCGTCTTGCAGTGACAACAATTCAAGGTAAAGTTCGCCTTGGGGATAATCCTTTTGCCTTAAAACGTTTGTATGCTTATAGCACCGACCCGATCAGTAAATTTGCTCTGATGGTTGGGAATGGGGAAGAAACTGTCGTGAATAAAAACGTGGTGGTTGATAAATAAGTATTAAAAACCTTGAGCCCTAAAATAACGGGCTCAAGGCTGAGTTGTTGAATGTATAGCTGGGAATAACTACTTAACGCATTTATTACAGGCTTCTTTCTGGACAATATCAAAGAAGTTATTGCCTTTGTCATCGACAAGAATAAAGGCAGGTAACCCTTCTACTTCCATTTTCCATACTGCTTCCATACCTAATTCTGGATACTCTAAGCAGTTTAAACTTTTCACAAATTCTTGTGCCAAAATAGCCGCGGAACCGCCGATACTACCTAAATAAAAGCCACCGTGTTTTTTACAGGCATCTGTTACGGCTTGAGTACGATTTCCTTTTGCTAACATCAGCATACTGCCGCCATGAGATTGGAACAGATCCACATAAGGATCCATACGGTTACCGGTTGTTGGACCTAATGAACCTGAAACCATCTCTTCGGGTTTTTTGGCAGGACCCGCGTAATAGACCATATGATCTTTAAAATATTGCGGTAACTCTTCGCCATTATCTAAACGTTCTTTCCATTTTGCGTGAGCAATATCGCGACCAATAATCAGGGGACCACTGAGAGAAACACGCGTAGAAACTGGGTGCTTACTTAATTCAGCCAGAATGTCTTTCATTGGACGATTTAAATCGATATGGACGACAGTCCCTTCGGTACTATGGCGCATTGACTCTGGGATATATTGGGCTGGATTGTGTTCCATTTTCTCAATCCAAATCCCATCTTGGTTAATTTTTGCTTTGATATTGCGGTCTGAAGAACAGGAGATTGCCAGCCCAATAGGGCAAGAGCCACCATGGCGAGGTAAGCGAATGACACGTACATCGTGAGCAAAATATTTGCCACCAAATTGAGCACCAAAACCAAAATGACGAGTTGCTTCGAGTAACTCATTTTCCAGTTCGATATCGCGGAAGGCTTGACCGTATTCATTACCGTGAGTCGGTAAATTATCATAATACTTAGTGGATGCCAGTTTGGTGGCTTTGAGTGTTGCTTCTGCCGAGGTTCCACCGATGACAAAGGCAATATGGTATGGCGGACAAGCTGTCGTGCCTAGATTTTTCATTTTTTCGATTAAAAAGGCTTTCAATCGAGCAGGCTCTAAAATGGTTTTAGTTTCTTGAAATAGTGCCGATTTATTGGCTGAACCCGCACCTTTATTGACCAGTAAGAAATGATATTCATCACCCTCAGTGGCAAAAATATCGATTTGTGCCGGTAAGTTTGTTCCTGTATTCACTTCGGTATACATATCTAAAGCGGCATTTTGCGAGAAACGCAGGTTTTCTTGTTGGAATGCGTTATAGATACCGCGAGATAACATCTCTTCATCATTGCAGTCAGTCCATACCTGCTGACCTTTTTTCGCCACAATGGTAGTGGTTCCCGTATCTTGGCAGTTTGGTAAAACTCCTTTTGCGGAAATCTCAGCGTTACGTAGCAACTGTAGAGCAACATATTTGTCATTTTCACTGGCTTCAGGATCATGCAAAATTGCAGCGACTTGTTTTTGATGAGCCGCTCTTAAAAAGAATTGGGAGTCACAAACTGCTTGTTGGGCTAACACGGTTAAGGCTTCTGGCTCAATTTTTAGGATGTTTTTTCCTGCAAACTGTTCAACAGAAACATATTTATCGGTTAATTGATAATATTCAGTTTTATCCTCAGATAATGGATAAGGTTGTTGATAGAAAAACTCTTTATTAGCCATATCACTCACTCACATTTTAATTTTAGCGGAAAATATAAAAAATAATCTCTTTCTAGATTTTTTATTCTGGATAACCCACTTTAAAGGGGTATGAATAATCATTTATATTCGTAATAATCAAAAATTCATAAGAATAATTTAACCATTATATTCAAAGGGATGTGAAAATTAATATGACTTTGGTTAAGGTTTAAGAAGATATAAAAATTCCAATGAAAAGCTTGAAGTTAATCACATAAATAAATTCAAAAATTAGGTTTAACCATTTGTTATTAATGTTATTTACGAAGCCTTAAATTAGTCATTATTCATTGAATTTATCTAAAAGTATTATTGTCGGTTATCAGCGATATTATTCTTTAATTGAGTTTTAGCATTTGGGATATAATTCATGGTAGATTTCGCGAAGTATAAAAAGATTTAAATAATTGCTTAGTAAAATATCAAAGTGGAAATAATAAAAATCTCATAACCCACTGAATTAAATATTATTTAATTGCTATTTATTGATTGAGTTATAATGAAGTTTGATAGATTGGCACGTCATCATGATAAAAGGGTCTACGGGACTTATTTTTATTATAAATCGCGTTTATTTGTTGTAAATTCATAATGAAAGGCTAACAAAGTGTTGAAAATGGCTTTCAATTTTCATTAACAGTGTTTATCATGCTGAGCTTAATGTTTTTCTAAAATGGCGCTACTGGTTTTGGGCTTCGCTGGGAATTATCCTGGGGGCTTAACAGTCTTTAACGGTGGCGGTTCTATCTGCATTATTCCTAGGGATAGAGTGAAATATAAATGACTGAGACAACCTCTCTCACACCACTCGTAGAATTAAAATCTTTAAATAAAGGTTTTGATGGCAAACAAATTATTTCTGAGCTTGACCTAACTATCCAGAATGGGGAGTTTTTAACTATTCTTGGGCCTTCTGGTTGCGGCAAAACGACAGTTTTACGTCTCATTGCTGGATTAGAAGATGTTGATGATGGCCAAATTATTCTTGATGGTCAGGATATTACAGATATTCCTGCGGAACATCGTTTCGTGAATACTGTATTCCAAAGCTATGCATTATTTCCACATATGACCGTATTTGAAAATGTGGCGTTTGGTTTGCGTATGCAAAAAACGCCAAAAGATGAAATTCAAAAACGGGTGGAGCAAGCCTTGCAGATGGTGCAATTGGCTGATTTTGCAGAGCGTATGCCGAATCAACTTTCGGGTGGTCAGCAGCAGCGCGTGGCAATTGCACGTGCGGTGGTGAATCGTCCAAAAGTCCTGTTATTGGATGAATCTTTGTCTGCGCTGGATTATAAACTGCGTAAACAGATGCAAAATGAGCTGAAAGCCTTACAGCGCAAGTTGGGGATCACGTTTATTTTTGTCACCCATGATCAAGAAGAAGCACTGGCAATGTCCGATCGCATTATCGTCATGCGTGACGGAAAAATTGAGCAAGATGGGACGCCTCGTGAAATTTATGAAGAGCCTAAAAACCTGTTTGTAGCTCAATTTATCGGTGAAATTAATATTTTTGATGCAAAAGTATTATATCGCATTGATGAACAACGCATTCGAGCCAATGTTGAAGGCCATGAATGTGATATTTTCACTGATCTTCCTGTGACTGAAGGGCAGCATTTAAACGTGCTATTGCGCCCTGAAGATTTGCGTGTTGAAGAAGTGAATGATGCGGACAATCATCCTGGGCTTATTGGTTATGTGCGTGAACGTAACTATAAAGGGATGACTTTAGACTCCGTGGTTGAGATGGAAGATGGCAAAATTATTATGGTCAGCGAATTCTTCAATGAAGATGATCCTGATGTCGACCACTCCCTTAACCAAAAAGTTGCTGTGACTTGGGTTGAAAGCTGGGAGGTAGTTCTGGATGATCATTCGTAAGCATAAAATTTTACAGAATGTGATTATCACCAGCGTGGTTGCATGGTTGCTGCTATTTGTATTTCTGCCAAATATCATGATTATTGGCACCAGTTTCCTGACTCGCAGTGATAACAATCTAGTCGATTTGATTTTTACTTGGGACAACTATATCCGTTTATCGGATCCGATGTATGCCCAAGTGATGCTACATTCGTTGAATATGGCGCTGATCGCCACATTCTTCTGTTTGGTTATTGGCTACCCCTTCGCCTATATCTTGGCGAAATTACCTAAACGCATCCAACCTTTAATGCTGTTTTTGTTGATCGTACCATTTTGGACAAACTCTCTGATCCGCATTTATGGGTTAAAGGTTTTTTTAAGTACCAAAGGGTATTTAAACGACTTTCTATTGTGGATTGGCATTATTGATAAGCCGATTAAATTAATGTACACCCCTGAAGCGGTGGTGCTCGGCTTAATTTATATCCTGCTACCATTCATGGTCATGCCGCTCTATTCCAGCATAGAGAAACTCGATAAATCCTATTTGGAGGCTGCAAGGGACTTAGGTGCCAGTAAATTGCAAACCTTCGTGAAAATTATCATTCCACTGACGATGCCGGGAATTATTGCAGGTTGCCTGCTCGTGCTGTTACCCGCTATGGGACTGTTCTATGTGGCAGACCTAATGGGAGGAGCGAAAAATCTTCTCATTGGTAACGTAATAAAGAGCCAGTTCTTAAATATTCGTGATTGGCCATTCGGGGCGGCAACCAGTATTTTCCTCACCGTGATGATGGGGCTATTGCTGTATGTGTATTACCGAGCTGCTAAGCTTCTGAATAAAAAGGCGTATGAAGAATGATCGGTCGCATATTCCGTGGTGGTTTTATGACCATTATTTACGCGTATCTTTATATTCCAATCATTATTCTGATTGTGAACTCCTTTAACGAATCGCGTTTTGGTATTCAATGGCAGGGCTTTTCCACCAAATGGTATGAGTTACTCAGTAATAATGACAGTTTATTAGAAGCAGCGGGGCACTCCTTAACAATGGCGGTGCTTTCGGCGACATTCGCGACAGTTATCGGCACATTAACCGCCGTTGCATTATTTCGTTACCGTTTTAGAGGGAAACCTTTTGTGGGCGGTATGTTATTTGTGGTGATGATGTCTCCAGATATCGTGATGGCGATATCGTTGCTGGTGCTGTTTATGATCCTCGGTGTTTCCTTAGGGTTTTGGTCACTGCTATTTTCCCATATTACGTTCTGTCTGCCGTTTGTGGTGGTGACCGTATACGCCAGATTGAAAGATTTTGATGTAAAAATGTTGGAAGCGGCGCGGGATCTTGGTGCGGGTGAATTTACTATTTTACGTAAAATTATTTTGCCTTTAGCGCTGCCTGCCATTGTTGCGGGTTGGCTCTTAAGTTTCACGTTATCCATGGATGACGTGGTGGTCTCCTCCTTTGTGACGGGACCAAGCTATGAAATCTTACCATTGAAAATTTACTCAATGGTTAAAGTGGGGGTTTCCCCTGAAGTGAATGCATTGGCGACAGTCTTGTTGCTGATGTCATTGGTCTTGGTTTGTTTAAGTCAGTGGGTCATGCGTGATAAACACGGCAAAAATGCCGCGGCTAAATCATCCAAGCATTAGTTTATAAAATCGAGGGTGTCATTGTGGCACCCAATCTTTTAATGCCATCAGGCAAGAGGGTGGGCTCCAATTGAGCCTATTAGATAGATAAAAGCACTTTGTTGAGGGAAATCAGTGATGAAAAAATGGTCCTATCTGTTAGCCGCAGGGTTAATGGCTGCAAGCATTGGCACGGCAACTGCCGCTGACGATAACAAAGATGTACTGTATTTCTATAACTGGACAGAATATGTTCCCCCCGGTTTATTAGAGCAATTTACTAAGGAAACTGGGATCAAGGTGATTTACTCCACCTACGAATCGAATGAAAGCATGTACACTAAATTGAAGACCTATAAAGAAGGGGCTTATGATTTAGTGGTGCCATCCACGTATTTCATTGCAAAAATGAGCAAGGAAGGCATGCTGCAAAAGATCGATAAACAAAAGCTCACTAATTTTAAAAACCTCGACCCCAATCTAATCCATAAAGAATTTGACCCAAATAATGACTATTCTGTGCCATATATTTGGGGTGCAACAGGAATTGGAATTAATGGGGATGCGGTTGATCCTAGCACGGTGACTTCATGGGCTGACTTCTGGAAACCAGAATATAAAAATAGTTTGCTCATGATGGATGACGGGCGCGAAGTGTTCCAAGTGGCATTAGCGAAGCTAGGTTATTCTGGTAACACCACAGATCCAAAACAGATTGAAGAAGCATACAACGAGCTACAAAAATTACGTCCTAATATTCTTGCATTTAATTCTGATAACCCTGCAACACCATTTATTGAAGGTGAAGTGGATGTTGGTATGTTATGGAATGGCTCCGCTTTTGTGGCGAGACAAGCAGGCTTACCTATTGAGGTTGTTTGGCCGAAAGAGGGCGGTATTTTCTGGATGGACAGCTTAGCTATTCCTGCGAATGCTAAGAATGTCGAGGGAGCACATAAGCTGATTAACTTCCTATTACGTCCGGAAATAGCGGCACAAGTTGCTGAGTCGATTGGTTATCCAACTCCAAACTTAGCTGCAAAAAAACTGCTGCCAGCGGAAATAGCCAATGACCCATCACTGTACCCAAGTGAAGAGGTGTTGAAAAAAGGTGAATGGCAAAGTGATGTTGGGAATGCCAATGTTCTGTATGAAGAATATTTCCAAAAATTAAAAGCTGGGCGTTAATTCGTATTCAGTTTGTATGAAATTTAAGAGGCATCACTTCATGTGATGCCTTTTTTTATGTCTATGATTAATTTACTGAATTGTGGTTCACAAATTTGACGAAGCTATCGACCCAAGGTTGTAAGAAATCTTTACTTTTTGGGGATATATTACCTTGCTCATCAACCATACCCTCATACCATTTTAAATAACATTCTGGTTGATTCATCGTTGGCATATTTAAGAATGCGAGGCTATTACGTAAATGTTGTTGTGCAATAGCGGTACTTATATTACCAATCGAAACCCCGAGAATTCCCGCAGGAATACTATCCCAGGAATTATCACCCCAAGGACGAGAACCTTGGTCAATCGCATTTTTCAAAACACCGGGCATGGAGCGGTTATATTCAGGCGTTGCGAAAATAATCCCATCTGAGGCTTTAATTTGTGCTTTAAAATCAGCCACTACGGCAGGCACATTCTGGTCTGCTTCTTGGTTATAGAGAGGTAGATCTGCAATTTTTATAAATTTAAAAGTGAAATTGGATGGGAATAATTTGGTGATGGCTTTAGCGACTTTTAAGTTATAAGAGTCGGCACGTAAACTACCAATAATCACACCGATATTATACTGATTGGACATAATCAAAACCTCTTTTCATGTTATGTAAATACACACAGTTCAGATGCTTTCTTTGAAAATAGATATTTCTCACATAATTAAACAGTATAACCTTCGGTGCAACAAGACTAAGTTAAATTTAGTTATCAAGAGTAAAAAAATAGGAGGTATTTCATTGTTATATTTTTTTATATTTTAAAAATAATATTATATTTCTTAGTTTTTAGGCAGGGATACTGTGAAGTAAATTACACTATTCGCATTTAATTCACCTCAATATTGTGTTCATTGATACGAGTCAAAATAGAACATACCGACTGGTCGGTATCATCCGTGCATGAATATACTTACGCCCCAAAGAAAAAAAGATCCCATAAAAAGGCAAGAAGAGCTGTTAAAGGCGGCTCGAGTGATTGCTGGTCGGGAAGGCATTGCCGCACTTTCACTTAATGCGGTCGCAAAAGAAGCGGGTGTCAGTAAGGGTGGGCTATTACATCATTTCCCGAGCAAGCAAGAGCTGATACATGCGCTGTTCATTGAGTTACTCGATATTATGGACACCCGTATCGCGGTGATTATGACGAGTGATATCAATACAAATGGCCGTTTTTCTCGTGCTTATCTGCATTATATCGGAGAACTAAAAGAGTCTGATGAGAGCTTCCAACTTGCATTTCTATCATTAGCGATGCCGATGGAACCCGTCTTACGTAAATGTTGGCGTGACTGGATGCTACAGCATTTAGAAGACGGTGATGAGTTTGATAATAGCTATTTAGGGGCTTTAGTCCGTTATGCGGCAGACGGTTTATGGTTATCCGCCTTAACAGAAGGACCCACACTATCTGAGCAAGAACGAGATGCGATTATCCACCGGCTGACGCAAATCTCTTTTGAAGAAATACCTTTTGTTTCCAAATAGCAATATTACGTCTAGTAATAGAATGAGGCGATAATGAAATATAAGATCAATGCCTTCATTATTTATGATGCTGTTGATGGCACTTTATCTTTAAAAGAAGATGAGGTTGATACTCAATTGTCCATTACAGCCAATGCATTATTGTTTTATTTGATTAAAAGAAAAGGCGTTGTTTCACGTGATGAAGTGCTTAAAGCTGTTTGGGATGATAATGGCCTAGTTTCATCAAATAGTAATTTAAATCAGTATCTCAGTTTATTGAGAAAAACATTTCGTCAATATGGTATTGAAAACATTATAGTGACTGTTGCCCGAGGCCGTTTAGAATTTAATTCTGAGATATTATTGGAATTAATTGATGAAGAAACATTAAATACAACCCATCTTTTAAATAGCTTAAGTGAGATACAAACGGCTGAAGTTATTCTTACCCCAGCAACAGATCCTATCGAATTAATACCTCAAGAATTACCTAAATCTATTCATCCTCAAAAAAGAGAGATTTGTTGGTATCTTGCGAGTGCCGTATTGTTAGGTTGTTCAATCCTACTTGCCACTATGAATTATTTTTCATCTCAGCCTTCCGCACCTATTAGTTTACCCACATTGGAGCATGCCAGTTGTGATGCATTATCTACAGAGAAAATGATTAATGGTGTCGTTGCCGAGAATTATGAGCAAAACTTTGACAAGGTGCGAAATAACTTAAATCTTGACTGCAAAGATAAGGAACGATTTGTTTTCTTTTATGGCGATAAATTGCAAAAGAACGGCCTAGGGCGCGTATTTTTGGCGCACTGCGCTGCAAATGAGTCTAATCCATTTAGTTATTGTGATAATTATTTCTATTATTCTTGGAAACCATGATGAAAATATCAGGAAAATTATTATGCTTCTTGAGTGCAGCCATTTTTGTGGTCGTGGTTATTTATACACAATCTATCGTGTTATCAAATAAAAATTCAGGCCTTATGGCATGCTCCACTAAAGGGATTATGCGCTTCGAAAATATGAAAGATGAAAATGTGAATGGCAATATTCATTTTAATTTTGGGGCAAATGGTCAGGGATCTATTGTTGTGGAAGGCTATACAACCTCGAAAGCGGGATGGCTTTATTTACAGCGTTACGTCAAATTTAAGTATACAAGTAAACGTATTTCACCAACGGAGCGTCACTATAATATTAGTCAATGGGAAGCCAGTGCATCTTCCATCGATGAATCTCCCAACGTTATTTTCGACTATTTTATGCGAGAAATGTCAGATAGCCACGATGGCTTGTTTATCAATGTCCAGAAGCTAAATGATAAAGCACTACTGCTCAGTTCAATTAATTCACCGTTATTTATTTGCACACCTCAATTGGGGAGTAAGTTTGATTGAATATCTGGGATAACCAGATATAGCTCCAACGTGATGCGTTAGCCACTCATCTGCTCACCTCTCCGGCTTTCTTATCTACCTATCAATAACCAACGAATGGCGCCATTCTCTGAGTGACCATTATCCATATTTATCCGTGTTGCATTTCATCTAATTAGCATGCTTTACGTATATTCCAGCAACGTAGCGACGGGATGGGTAGTGAGCAACGCCACACTTATTATTGACCAAATTACCTTCTAGCATCAGCCCAATCATATCTTATTAACAATTAACCCTATAAATCATCAGTGTATTTTTCTTTCTTTTTTTTATGCCATATAGATACGTGAATTTTTTATTTTTTTAGCATGATTAAATAAATCAAAGGCTAAATATCGATAAATTTAAGTTTTATGTTCTAAGTATCTTCATTTTGCGGATTTATATTTTGTTTTATTTTTTGAGGGATATAGTGATTTTGACGCCAAAAAGCTGCGTTCAATTAATCACCGCGCAGACTCAATTGGCACAAATGTTTACCCACATTTAAGGGACATAAACCTTTTTAAATATGGCTCTTGATTTTTGAGGGTAGAGAAAAATGTAACAACGTCTTCCTGGAGGAAACAACAATGGGTGATGCATTAGGACTTATTGAAACTAAAGGTTTGGTGGCTTGTATCGAAGCAGCTGATGCAATGTGTAAAGCCGCTAACGTTGAACTCATCGGTTATGAAAATGTGGGTTCAGGCCTCGTGACTGCGATGGTGAAAGGTGATGTTGGCGCAGTAAAAGCGGCAGTAGATTCTGGTGTTGAATCGGCACAGCGTGTTGGTGAAGTGGTGACTTCGTTAGTCATCGCCCGTCCACATAACGATATCAACAAAATCGTGATTAAGCATAAAGCATAGCTTTTTCGGGGGAATAGATGGGTGATGCATTAGGTCTTATCGAAACACAAGGGTTAGTCGCTTGTATTGAAGCTGCCGATTCAATGTGTAAAGCCGCCAATGTGGTGCTGATTGGCTATGAAAATGTGGGATCCGGTTTAGTGACTGCGATGGTGAAAGGGGATGTTGGCGCGGTTAAAGCCGCCGTGGATTCAGGTGTTGAATCTGCCTCTCGGATTGGCACCGTCGTGACATCTTTGGTGATTGCTCGCCCTCATAGCGACATCCAGAAAATCGTATCTCAATATAAAGTTTCAGAATAAACAGGAAATATTCTTATGAAAGAAGCACTTGGACTAATCGAAACGAAAGGATTGGTAGCGTGTATTGAAGCTGCTGATGCGATGTGCAAAGCCGCGAATGTTGAGTTAATTGGCTATGAAAATGTGGGGTCGGGATTGGTGACCGCCATGGTGAAAGGTGATGTAGGGGCCGTCAATGCAGCAGTTGAATCCGGTGTTGAAGCGGCTAAACGTGTTGGCACAGTAGTGACTTCACGCGTGATTGCAAGACCACACAATGATATTGGCAAAATTGCACAGCAGCATAAAGCCTAATCATTGATAAATTAAATATAAAACAACAAGTTAATAAGTTTAATCTTTTGACTCCGGTACGGGGGAAGACATGGTTGCATTAGATAAAGATCTGCAATCCAGACAACTGGCTAGAGAGCTGGTTAGAAATGCGAAACAAGCACAAAAAATCTTTGCGACTTTTTCGCAGGAAAAAATCGACAGTATTGTTCAACACATTGCGACAGAATCTGCACGTCATGCAGAGGAGTTGGCAAAAATGGCACATGAAGAAACGGGTTTCGGGAAGTGGCAAGATAAAGTCCTGAAAAATACCTTCGCTTCTGTGCGTGTGTATGAACATATTAAAGATTTGAAAACCATTGGCATCATCAATGATGACAAGATCAAAAAAGTCATGGATGTGGGTGTTCCGTTAGGCGTGATCACGGCATTAGTGCCTTCCACTAACCCAACCTCAACCATTATCTATAAAACATTGATTGCCCTGAAAGCGGGTAATGCGATTGTCTTCTCCCCTCATCCAAATGCAAAGGCCTGTAGTTTTAGAGCGCTCGATATCGTTAAAAAAGCTGCACTTGAAGCAGGTGCGCCAGCGGGCATTGTCGATGGCGTCACTATGCTCACATTGGAAGCAACCAAAGAGTTAATGCATAGCAAAGATGTTTCTTTGATTCTGGCAACCGGAGGAGAAGGCATGGTACGCGCAGCTTATGCATCCGGAACACCGACTATCAGCGGCGGTCCTGGCAATGGTCCTGCTTTTATTGAACGTAGTGCAGATATCAAAAAAGCCGTCAGTGACATTATTACCAGCAAGACGTTTGATAACGGTGTGATTTGTGCTTCTGAGCAGTCCATTATTGTTGAACGCTGTATTTATAACGATGTTCACCGTGAATTGCTGGCTCAGGGTGCTTACTTCATGAATGAAGAAGAAGCGAAGCGCATGGCATCAATGTTACTCAGAGCGAATGGCACCATTAACCCTGAAATCGTGGGTAAAGATGCGATTACATTGAGTCAGCGAGCTGGATTTAGCGTACCCGCGAATACGCGCGTATTGATTGCACTGCAAGATACCGTTTCACCTAAAAACCCCTATTCTCGTGAAAAATTGTGCCCAATCTTAGGGATGTATATCGAAGAAGATTGGCGTTCAGCATGCCATCGTGTGGTCGACCTACTGACCAACGAAGGTTTAGGACATACTTTGGTGATCCACACGCAAAATGAAGATGTTATTCGTCAATTTGCCCTCGAAAAACCGGTTAACCGCATCTTAATTAATACCCCAGCAGCCTTAGGGGGGATTGGTGCAACCACCAACATTACACCTGCACTGACATTAGGTTGTGGCGCGGTGGGTGGCGGCTCTAGCTCAGATAACGTCGGTCCAATGAATTTACTCAATATCCGTAAAGTCGGTTATGGGGTGCGTTCAATTGAAGATTTAAGACAACCGTCATCGACGAATCCCCCATGTTACACAGCACAACCCGTGGTAGCTGCGCATTCTAGCCCGACTCAAGTGAGTATTCTGGATGATGAACGTTTCCGTCAACCGCAGGCTGCGGGCATTCAACAGGGTTCTATCAGCAATAATCCTGCGGATGATCGATTCGGTAATACCGGAAGCCACGCGGCTGTTGCTGAAACGGTTGCGGCGCAAGGGGATATCACGGAAGAGAATGTTGAGCAGATTATTAAGGCCGTTCTCGGGCGCCTGAATAAGTAATTCATTGAGATAAGGCGGGATAAATCATGATTTTGGCAAAGGTAATCGGGCATGTTGTCGCAACGCAGAAATGCCAAGAACTGAGCGGCAGTAATTTATTGATGGTCACGGCGCTTGGGGATGACCTGAATCCGTTGAAGGACAGAACGTATGTGGCAGTGGACAGTGTTGGTGCGGGCATCAATGACATTGTTCTTGTCGAAGAATACCTTGCTTTGAATAAAGACAAATACAAAGCCATGTCCGTGGTTGCCATTGTTGAAAAAGTGTATCGAGACGGTAGGGAGTAAATAACGCATGAACCAGTTTTTGATTAAACCAAAAGTGCAATTCGGTACGAATGCTTTGGATTATTTATCACAAATCAACGCACATCATGCCTTTATCGTGACCGATAAAGCGATGGTGAAATTTGGGTTAGCCGACGAGGTGACTCGTCGATTATCCCAACAGGGAATCTCATTTTCTCTGTATGACGATGTGGTGCCCGATCCAGAAATTTCATCCATCGTAAAGGGCATGAAAATCATGGATAGCCAATATCCTGATTTAGTGATTGCGCTGGGTGGTGGTTCGGTGATTGATGCTGCAAAAGCGGTTATTTACTCCCTATGGCATACCCGCCAAGACAGTCATAGAGCTAAACCTCATTTTGTGGCTATTCCGACAACTAGCGGAACAGGCTCTGAAGTCACGTCTTTTTCAGTGATTAAATCACACTCAGAAAAACTGGTATTAGTTGACGAATTCATGCTGCCGGATGTGGCGATTTTAGATCCGATATTAGTGAAATCAGTACCAGCAGCAATTACCGCCGATACAGGAATGGATGTGCTATGCCATGCCCTTGAAGCTTATGTTTCACGCAGTGCGTCCGATTTTTCTGATGCATTGGCAGAAAAAGCGGTTCAGCTGGTTTTTGCCCATCTGATTGAGTGTTACCGAGATGGCAATCATTTAGTTGCTCGCGAAAAAATGCATAACGCATCCTGTATTGCGGGAATGGCATTTACCAATGCTTCACTTGGGATCACCCATAGTTTAGCTCATGCATTAGGCGGTGTTTTCCATATTCCACACGGTCGCGCAAATGCTTTATTAATGGCTCAAGTCGTTGCTTTTAACTCAGATTTAGACGGTTGTTGTGACACGGATGCGGCGAAGCGTTACGCCTCACTGGCAAAAAAATTAAATTTACCCGCATCAACAGTTCGAGAAGGTGTTGAAAGCTTAATTGTCGCGATCAACGTACTCAAAGATGAAATGAATATACCGAAAGGTATCCATGCTACAGGCATCAATGAAACTGAGTTTAATACCCGTTTAAGAGAAATGGTTGGACAAGCATTGCGTGATAGTTGCACTCCAACGAATCCACGGGACGTCAATGAAAAGCAGCTAGAAGTACTGTACAGACAGTCTTTTTAATAGTTAACGCTGTTTATGTGAAAAATAACGAACTAGAAAGAACATCAGGAGAGGCTAACATGGCCAAATATGCTTTGACCCCACGTGTAAAAACACTGGCTGAACGTTTAAGTACTCGTAATTGCTCAATTATTACCGAACGTGCGAATATCCTTGAAACGGTAAGAAACCAATTAACTGGCGCCCCGCAATCCATCAAACCTGCTCAGCGTTTTTATGAGTTTATTCGCAGTTTTCCCGCTTTTATTGCTCAAGATGAATTGATTATTGGTAGCCAATCTTCAACACCTCGCGGAGCTATTTTTCATACTGAAGATGAAGTGCATAGCCAGAGTATCTATGAGTTTCTAGCGGGTGATAGTGCCATTGCTGCACCGGATTATTTAGTGGTACTGAATGTAGGTTTTGCGGAAATTAAAAACCAGCTCGAAAATCGTGTCAGAAACATTGGTAGCGCCGTGAGCCGCAACAGTATCGATGAAGCAAACAACTGTAGAGCTGCGATTTATGCTTGTGATGCGGCTATCCATTTTGCTCAATCATTAGCACTCAGAGCTGAAAACTTAGCGGCAGCTGAAGCGAATCCGTATCGCCGCGCAGAGCTACAAGAGAGTGCCGACATTTTACGTAATGTGCCCGCTAAGCCAGCTCAAACTTTCAAAGAAGCCTGCCAAGCTTTCTACCTATTGCAACTGATTTTACATCTGGAAAATGGTAGCTATGCGGTGAATCCAATGGGCTTCGATAAAGCGGTTTATCCATTCTACCAGCGTGATATTGAGCAAGGCCGTTTAACACCAACTCAGGCGTATGAAATTGTTGAAAGTTTATGGCTAAAATTGGCCGAGCTTTCTGAAGTTCGTGCGACTCGTGCCATTGATGGTTATCCGATGTTCGATGCATTAAAAGGCGGTATTTATCTTAATGATCCGCAAGTGTGTATCAATGAACTTTCAGCAATGCTGCTGTCCGCCCATGAAAATATCAGTGGAATTAACGGTGGATTAAAAGTGCGTTTATATTGTGGGCAAGCTAGCGCTCAGCCTCAATATTCTTCACCATCTGCTAACTATGTTGCTCCGTCTGCTCAGCAGGAGACGGAATTTAAAGTCATGGAAGGGTTAACACCTCGCTTACAGCGGTTGCGTAATCATTATTTACAAGCGCGTCCAAGTGTCTCCATTTATCGCGCACTGGCATTCACTGAGGTGGTGAAAAATAACCCTGGCTTACCACCGATTTTATTGCGAGCGAAAGCATTCCGCCGCGCTTGTGAAACTGCGCCGATCCTTATCCAGCCTGAAGAGTTGATCGTGGGGCATCCATGCGGGAAAGCACGTGCTGGCGCATTCTCGCCAGATATCGCATGGCGTTGGGTGGTGGATGAGTTAGATACCATGAGTACCCGCCCTCAAGATCCATTTGTGATCTCTGAAGAAGATAAAAAAGTCATTCGTGAAGAAATCGCGCCATTCTGGGAAGGCCGTTCTCTGGATGAAATCTGTGAAGCGCAATACCGTGAAGCCGGTGTTTGGGAATTCAGTGGTGAAACCTTTGTCAGTGACTTGTCTTATCACCAAATCAATGGTGGCGGGGATACCTGTCCGGGCTATGACGTTTTACTGTTCACCAAAGGGATGAACGGAATTAAAGCCGATGCTCAAGCGAAACTCGCTGAATTAGATATGCAAAATCCTGATGACATTGACCGTATTTATTTCTACAAGGCTTCAATCGAAACCTGTGAAGGGGTCGTAGCTTATGCTCATCGCATCGCTGAACATGCTCGCGAACTGGCTTCTCAAGAGAAAGACCCTAAACGTCGTGAAGAGTTACTGACCATCGCGCAAGTCAATGAAAATGTGCCAGCGAACCCACCGAAAACATTACAAGAAGCGCTGCAAAGTGTCTGGACTGTGGAATCGTTGTTTGAAATTGAAGAGAACCAAACAGGATTGTCACTGGGGCGCTTAGACCAATATTGCTTCCCGATGTATGAGAACGATATCAAATCAGGCAATTTAACTCAGGATCAAGCATTAGAGCTGCTTCAGGCATTTATCATCAAATGTGCTGAATTGATGTGGATGTCCAGCGAGTTAGGCGCAAAATATTTCGCAGGTTACCAGCCGTTTATCAACTTAACCGTCGGTGGTCAAAAACGCTCTGGTGGCGATGCTTGTAACGATTTAACGTACTTGATTATGGACGCTGTACGTTTTGTTAAAGTTTATCAACCTTCATTAGCATGCCGTATTCATAACCAATCGCCTCAGAAATACATGGAAAAAATCGTCGATGTAGTGAAAGCCGGTATGGGATTCCCTGCGTGCCACTTCGATGATTCCCATATCAAAATGATGCTGCGTAAAGGTTTTGATTTTGAAGATGCGCGCGACTATTGCTTAATGGGCTGTGTGGAACCACAAAAATCAGGTCGTATTTATCAGTGGACATCAACGGGTTACACCCAGTGGCCTATTGCGATTGAGTTTGTTCTGAATCGGGGGCGGATGGTGCTATTCGATAGCCACCAAGGTTTGGATACGGGTGATTTACGTAACTTAAAAACATTCGAAGATTTCGATAATGCCGTGAAAGCACAGATAGCACACATTATTCGTCTTTCTGCGATTGGTACCGTAATTAGCCAGCGAGTTCACCGTGATGTTGCACCAAAACCCTTGATGTCTTTGTTGGTGGAAGGCTGTATGGATAAAGGGAAAGATGTCGCCGCTGGTGGCGCGATGGTTAACCATGGTCCAGGGCTGATTTTCTCTGGTCTAGCGACCTACGTTGACTCCATGGCAGCGATCCGCAAATTGGTTTATGAAGAGGGGCGCTATACCTTAGAGCAAGTGCGTGATGGTTTATTGGCAAACTTTGAGGGTTACGAAGAGTTACGCCGTGATTGCCTAAATGCGCCGAAATTCGGTAACGATGACAATTATGTTGACCAATATGCACTGGATATTACGGAGTGGACTGAGCGCGAATGCCGCAAGTACGACATGCTGTATTCCACATTGAGTCACGGAACGTTATCCATATCCAACAATACCCCAATTGGCGAATTGACGGCGGCAACGGCAAATGGTCGTTTAGCATGGATGCCTCTGTCGGATGGGATCAGCCCAACGCAAGGTGCTGATAAACAAGGTCCAACCGCAATCATTAAATCCATCAGTAAGATGAACGTCGAAACCATGAACATCGGTATGGTGCATAACTTTAAGTTCTTGAAAGGCTTATTGGATACGCCTGAAGGTCGCAATGGGTTAATTACCCTATTGAGAACCGCATCCATTTTGGGTAATGGTCAAATGCAATTTAGTTATGTTGATAACGAAATGCTGAAAAAAGCCCAGCAAGAACCAGAGAAATATCGCGACTTAATCGTTCGCGTTGCGGGATACAGCGCTTACTTCGTTGAATTATGTAAAGAGGTTCAGGACGAAATCATCAGCCGTACAGTGATTGAAAAATTCTAAGCCTAATATTGGCAGGTATAGTGTTATACCTGCCAATACATAATAAAAACAACAAGTTTAAGATTGTTTTGGAGATGCAATGATGAATGCAGCGACAGAAATAAAGGGGCGGATATTTAATATCCAGAAATACTCGATTTATGACGGTGATGGTATCCGCACGCTGATTTTCCTCAAAGGATGCAATATTCGTTGCCCTTGGTGTGCGAACCCTGAGGGGTTAAGTAGCCAGTTTCAAGTGATGTTTTCCCACGATAAGTGTGTAGGTTGTGGTAAGTGTGTGGATGTCTGTCCTGCGGGGATCCATTACATGACAACCAACGAACAGGGAGAAAAAATTCATCGAGTTAATCGTAGCATCGACTGTATTGGCTGCCGCAAATGCGAAGAAGTGTGTATCTCTGATGCGTTAGACATTATGGGAAAAGATGTCACTGTCTCGGAAATGATGGAAATCATTATGCAAGATTATGATTTTTATATTTCTTCTGGTGGTGGTGTCACGATTGGCGGTGGCGAGATGAGTTTACAAACCGACTTTGCTGTCGAGCTATTGCGTGAATGCAAAAAAATGATGATCAACACGGCGGTGGAAACTCAAGGCACCACATCTGTCGAAAATTATGAAAAATTAGCGGAAGTTGTCGATTTATTTCTGTTTGATTTGAAGCACATCGACACAGTACAACATAAAAATTTATTCGGTATTGGTAATGAAAATGTGCGTCGTAATTTCGAACGGTTAATGGAATTAGGGGCCAATGTGGTGATGCGTATGCCGTTGGTTCGTGGATGTAACGATTCTTTTGATGCCATTACTGGGGCGATTGAATATGCCATGGAATTGTCAAAACGCGGTAATTTAAATCGCATCGATATCTTACCTTATCACCAGCTTGGTCGCGGAAAATACGACAAGCTCGACATGATTTATCCCATCAAGAAAGACCCTACCTACAGTACCGAAGAGTTAGACCAATTAGAGGCTTTCTTTAAAAAATTCGATTTTGATATTCGATTGATTCGTCACTAAGTAGGAGAGAAAGATGAAAAGTTTAGGTGTGATTGAAACGTATGGACTGACGTCTGCAATACAGGCCGCAGATGCAGCATGTAAGGCGGCGAGTGTAGAGATTGCGGGTTATCGAAAAATTGGTTCTGGGCTGGTTTCTGTCTATTTTCAAGGGGAAATTAGTGCAGTAAGAACCGCGGTTGACCATGGTGCATCGGTTATTAGCCATCAAGACTTATTAAAAGGCACATTAGTGATTGCTCGCCCTGATGAGAGTGTTATTGCCAAATTATTATCAGTAACCCATGAATCGAGCGAATCTGCGCAACGTATCGAAAAAACGGAGATTGTTACGCCGATTGTTGCTCAGGCGGAAAGTGTGATGACTGAGGAAAAAGTGGAGCAGCGCAAAGGTAAAAAATCATGATAAACCAGCAATTGATGGGGAAAATACTATCGCGTTTGTCTGTGCCAAATGCGGTTCCAATGATGGATAGTCCCATTGCAATTCCTGTTGGCGTTTCTAATCGTCACGTTCACCTATCAGATGAAGATGTCGAGGTTTTATTTGGCAAAGGTTATCAACTCACACCATTCAAAGAATTAAAACAGCCGGGACAATTTGCGGCTAAAGAGTGTGTGATGGTGGTGGGACCTAAAGGTTCCATTAGTAAGGTGCGTGTATTAGGACCCACTCGTCCTAAAAGTCAGCTCGAAGTCTCAAAAGCAGATTGTTTCACATTGGGAATAAAAGCACCCGTGCGTGAGTCGGGCGATTTAAATACATCGGGAAGCGCTTTATTAATTGGGCCAGCAGGTCACGTTAATTTATTGGAACAGGTGATTTGTGCACAGCGCCATATTCATATGAACGTCATGGATGCTAGAACACTAAATGTCTCCAATGGGCAGCGAGTGTGTGTGCGTACTGAAGGTGAGCGCAGCCTAGTATTTGATGAAGTTGTTGTTCGAGTAGATGCAAGGTTTTCTCTGGAATTTCATATTGATACAGATGAGGCTAATGCAGCAGGGCTACGCAATAATGACAGCGTATTTATTGTCAGTTAAGCGATAAACGAGTGGTGGCAATATGAATGAAAAATTAATTGAGCAGATCGTATTACGGGTACTGCAGCAGATGAAACGGCGGGTGTTGGTTTTATTGTCTCCGAGCCAAGGGTATCAACAGGCGGTCTACCAGCGTTTAGTCCAATTACCGGCAGTTTCTTTTTCTTTCTATGCCACCAAGGAGATGTTAACGAAATCGAATATCGAACAATGGCAGGAACTTGGGCAATTATTGGATTTAACAAGTTTTAACGCTGAGAAAATCACTGAGTATCACTGTGTTTTTTTACCTTTCATCGAAACTAAGACATTAAATGAAGTGGTAAATGGCTTATCAGTGAGTGAAGAAAGTCAGTTTGTTTTACACGCTCTATCACAGAATATTCCAATAATGGCATTGAAATACCATTGTTGCCCTGATAGTGAGTTAAACCAAATATTAGGCCTAAATAAAAATGAACAATATGGAAATTTAATAAAAGAGAATATTAATAAAGCAATTTCATTAGGTATTCAATTCGATACATTTAATAATATTGAAAATAAAATACTCATTAAAAATGATGAGATATCGAATGAAAATAAAATAGACCAGAATCGCTATATTACTTTGAGAGAAGTAATGAATGACCCAAAGGAATATTCCCTAAATAAAAATAAATTGACAGACTCGGCAATGGATTATTTAAAGTCTCTAAAAAAATAAATTTCATTTCAATTTAATATTTTAAACGTCTATCTATGTAGGAGTATTATCTATGTCCTCTAAAGCAAAAGCGTGGCTTTGGATGCTGGCGGTTATTATTTCTGAAACCTCAGCAACATCCACATTAAAAATGTTCGATAATAGTGAAGGAACAACCAAATCATTATTATTAGGTTTAATCGTCGTTCTTTATGTCATTTGTTATTACTCTCTTTCTCGCGCAGTAAAATATATTCCCGTTGGGTTAGCTTATGCGACTTGGTCAGGTACCGGTATTTTAATGGTTTCTACATTAGGCATGATTTTTTATGGGCAGCACCCTGATATGGCAGCAATGATTGGTATGGGCGTGATTGCTTCAGGTATCGTGATTATGAATCTGTTTTCTAAAATGGGCGCCGATGAGGAAGAGCCAGCTGAAAATTCAGAGGCATCAATATCTTCAACGAATAAAGTCGCTCATTAATAAGTAAAGAGGAAAAGAGAATGTTTACTGGATTTTTATGGCTGGCGCTGTCGATTGGTTCAGAAATCACTGGCACATCAATGATCAAAAAAACCAATAGCTTTAGTAAATTAGGCCCATCAATACTCGTGATTATTGCCTATTGCTTATGTTATTTCGCGTTAACCCGTGCGATGGGTTATATCCCAGTGGGTGTGGCATATTCATTATGGTGTGGTTTTGGGATTGTCGGTGTCACATTAGTTTCTATGATTTTATATAAACAAAAACCCGATGTTCCAGCGGTGTTTGCGATGGGGTTAATTATCTCTGGTGGTATTATTATGAACACCTTCTCAAATATGTAGTGAGCAGCACAATACTCATATAGGCATTGATTATTACTTGTCTAATCCGGTAATAATCAATGCGTGTTTTACGATATAAAATGAATGTTTGGCGCTAAAAGAAATTTTCTTTCCTATGATAATTTAACTGCCTATTGGTGGTTTTATTTAGGAATTAAGTGATGCAAGTTATTGAGTGGGATGATTTCACGAAAGTTGAATTACGCGTTGGTACTATTATTCGCGCTGAAATAAACAATAAAGCTAGAAACCCAGCTTATGTTATGGATGTCGATTTAGGGGAATTGGGGATTAAACGTTCAAGCGCTCAAATCACCGTGCATTACACCCCAGAAGATTTAATTGGTAAACGTATCCTATGTGTGTGTAATTTCGAGATTAAACGTATTGCAGGCATAAAATCTGAAGTGCTAATTACCGGTGCTCCTGATGAAACGGGGGCGATTGTATTGGCCGAATTTAATTTACCTGTCCCTAATGGTTCCCGCTTAGCCTAATCAGTGATACTGCATTTTATTGATTAAAGCAGCTATACTCCTATTGTATTTTTCTCAGTAGGAGCTTCCTTTGTTGTTACCTGAATTGCATTTTCGCCAATATTCTGACGAAGTTATTTCTCATCAACATGATGGGCAGTGGCAGGTGGTATTTGCGTTATCAGGCTCCATGGAAATTAATATGCACCGCCAACACTGGCTATTGAATGCAGGGCAAGGTGTCGTGATCCCGCCAAGTGTCAGTCATGCTTTTAGTGGGGAAATCGGTAATCAAAACTATGTGTTAGAAATGCCCGCGACAGCGCAATGGGCATTGAATGAGAAAATGACGCACTTTTCGCTCACCCCTGCTGCGATAGGATTGCTTAATTGGCTGCAAAATTTCCCACAAGCTCCTGAGCAAAATTTTTCTGTCGCACGTTTATTATTGGCTCAATTAAAGTCTGAGAATCGTTGGATTGATCAGTTCAGTCAGTGGATTGAATTGAGATTACATTTACCGCTTAGCTGTGAGGATATTGCTTCAGCATTTTTTATGTCTATCAGTACGTTGCAGCGCAAGATAAAAGTCGAAGTAGGAATGACTGTGATGCAATTTTTATTGCAAAAAAGAATGGAAGCAGCGGGTAGTCTCTTGTTGACCCAGCAGGCGATTGAGCAAATTGCAGCATTAGTGGGGTATGATTCGCACTCCGCATTTGGTCAAGCATTCCGACGATTTTATGGCAAAACGCCCCAAGAATATCGATCCCAAGCATTAACCTATCGCTAAATTTATTTAGATATTAAATGGTGGGATAGTCTTGTTGAATATTCACCATATAAAAAATCAGTATTGATATTGGCTTGCTTTAATTTTAATTCGAGCAAAGCTAATTGTTGACTTATTGCCATATATTTAGGGTTATCAGGTGAAAGTTGCTGCAATATATGCAGTAAATTTAAGGCTTCTTTTTTCTGTTGTAGTTCAGGAGGTAGATACCCTGAGTTTTTCAGTATGCGATATCCTGCCCTAAGTTCTTCCGGCACTTGGCTATCATCATCGAGTTGGAGTGGCTTACCTTCCCCATTCAGATTTGATAACTCCCCTTTATTTAATGCTTCTTGAATATGGCGCTCAGCCCAAAGATCAATGACAGACATGATACTCAGCTTAACTGTGAATGAGCTCTATATTATAGCGTTCATTTTAGTCGTTTTAAAATGAACTTTAATGATAGTAACTTCATTTATAATTTCTTTGTAAATCAATGTGCAAATTTTAAATTTCAAAAATAGCGGCTAGGTATATTAAATAAAATAAAACAGGTAAAAACTGATATATAGGTAGTAATAAATAAGGGAAAATAGCTTATTAATATGATGAAATTGTTAGCTTAAGCACATTTTTCATAATTAATTATATTTTATTTTCATAGTTAATTTTATTGGCATTAATGAAATTTTAAAAAACTAATATCGTATTTTGTTGGTCTTAATGGTGATTGTTAGCAAATGCGTTCGATTTGTATCAGATTTGTTGATTTTAAATTGTGCTTTTGTAATTAGGAGAAGAGAAAAACATTGTGTAATGTTCGTTTTTCTTGTTTATAAGGAGAAAATATGGAACAAAAAAAGCAAGAAGGAAGCCGTTTTTTACGAACGGTTGAGTGGTTAGGCAATGCACTGCCACATCCTGTTATCTTATTTATTATTTTAATTGCTATTTTATTGATTTCCTCAGCAATAGGTCAGTATTTTGGTGTTAGTGTTCCAGACCCTCGACCAGAAGGCGCAAAAGGTCGTGCAGAAGATGGCATTATCCATATTGTTAGCCTATTAGATGCCGAAGGTATTCGTAAGATTCTGTCTAATGTCGTCACAAACTTTACCGGATTTGCGCCTTTAGGCACGGTATTAGTGGCGCTATTAGGTGTGGGAATTGCAG
Source organism: Providencia rustigianii DSM 4541 (assembly GCF_000156395.1). Lineage (GTDB taxonomy): Bacteria > Pseudomonadota > Gammaproteobacteria > Enterobacterales > Enterobacteriaceae > Providencia > Providencia rustigianii. The sequence goes on along the minus strand of NZ_GG703818.1, from coordinate 737,807 downwards.
AACGAGCAGGTCTACTATCCGCAGCAATGCGTCTAATTGTTATTAAAGCGCCTCGCAAGCTAACGACTGTAGCAGTTGTCTTTGCTGGGATTATGTCTAATACCGCAGCAGAACTGGGTTATGTTGTTTTAATTCCGTTAGCAGCAATTATTTTCCACTCATTAGGTCGTCATCCATTGGCTGGACTTGCTGCTGCATTTGCTGGTGTTTCTGGTGGTTACTCTGCAAACCTATTATTAGGCACTGTAGATCCTCTGTTATCTGGGATCACGCAACAGGCCGCACGTATTATTGATCCAACCTATGTGGTAGGGGCTGAAGCCAACTGGTATTTTATGTTTGCGAGTACTTTTCTGATCACTATTTTGGGTTACTTCATCACTGAAAAAATTGTTGAGCCACAGTTGGGGCCTTATGAGGGGGGTGGCGTTGACGAAGATGAAGATAAACTCCGAGCATCTGCTGAAGTTACTCCTTTGGAGAAGAAAGCGTTATTCTGGGCATCGGTGACATTTTGGGGATTAGCTGCGATTTTGGCAATGATGGTTGTTCCAGAAAATGGCATCCTACGTAACCAAGAGACGGGACTTGTCAGTAACTCACCATTTTTAAAAGCCATTGTTGTCTTTATTTTTATTTTCTTTGCTGTACCTGGAATTGTGTACGGCTATATTGCGAAAACCCTGCGTAGTGATAAAGATGTGGTTGATGCAATGGCCGGCGCGATGAGCACACTAGGCCTCTATTTAGTGATTATTTTCTTTGCGGCTCAGTTCGTTGCCTTTTTTGGTTGGACAAATATAGGGCAAGTTATTGCGGTTAAAGGGGCGAGTTTCTTGAATAGTATCGACCTGCATGGTGGAGTGCTATTCATTGGGTTTATTCTGATTTGTGCATTCATTAACTTAATGATTGGTTCTGCTTCTGCTCAATGGGCGGTCACTGCACCGATATTTGTTCCTATGCTGATGTTAGCGGGATATTCGCCTGAAACTATTCAAGCGGCATACCGTATTGGTGATTCAGTGACAAATATTATTACGCCGATGATGAGCTACTTTGGGTTGATCATGGCGATTGTGGTGAAATATAAGAAAGATGCTGGAATTGGTACCTTGGTTTCGATGATGTTACCGTATTCAATTATCTTTTTCATTGGTTGGTCACTATTCTTTATTATTTGGGTTTTCGTATTAGGTATCCCTGTTGGCCCAGGCTCTCCTATTTATTTCAATCAAGGAAGTTAGTGAAATAAACTAATTTATTTTATAGAAAGGGTGGATACATCATTATTCGCCCTTTTTACTAATTAATCTCCTATATCGATTATCATATTAATTAAAAAAAATAAAAATAAAATTTTATTGTTCAGTATATAAGGATGAATATTTAACTTCACGCAGATTCCGATTTGTTAGATAAGTCTTTTTATTCTAAAATTATATTGTGTAATGGATTTTAACTCTCAATATCTATGAGTTTATTGCTTTTAACGTTATGTAATTAAAGCTATTTATCTTTCTGTGTCAGTTGAGTCATAATAAAGGTAATCAATATGGATAGAATGACGCTATCAGCTAAATTATTTTTAGCTTCGATTTTTACTGGTTTATTTATGTTCCCAATTTTTTGTTATATGCTCATTTTTAGCTAATATTAAAATGACACATAGATAAAGTCATCAATTTATATAATAGGAAATATTGAAAATATTCCCTATTTGTCATGGTATTGTCATTTACTAGCGATGTGTTTGTCATGGTTCCGTCATGTCATCGCTATATTTCTGTCATTTCTCGGTGATAAATTCTCTCTCGAACATACACTGCGTGAATTCGCACATTTTTGTGTAAATTTCGGCGGTGTAAATCTCAGTAATCATAAAGAGAGAAAATGGCATGGCATCGATAAAACATTCTGCTCTAGCAATGATGTTAGGTTTTGCTTTCACCAGTCAGGGAATGGCCGTTACAACGATTCCTTTTTGGCACTCAATGGAAGGTCAACTCGGTGAGGAAGTGAATTCCCTTGTGACTCGCTTTAATGACACTCATCCAGATTACAAAATTGTTCCAACCTATAAAGGGAACTACGAGCAGAGCCTTGCAGCAGGGATTGCTGCATTTCGTTCTGGAAACGCACCCGCTATTTTGCAGGTTTATGAAGTAGGTACGGCGACAATGATGTCATCGAAAGCCATTAAACCGGTGTATGAGGTTTTCCAAGATGCAGGAATCAGCTTCGACGAATCCCAATTTGTTCCGACAGTATCCGGTTATTACAGTGATGCTAAAACGGGGCATTTACTCTCCCAGCCATTCAACAGTTCCACGCCAGTGCTGTATTACAACAAAGAAGCGTTTAAAAAAGCCGGATTAAACCCAGATGAGCCTCCTAAAACATGGCAGGACTTGGCGCAATACACCGCTAAATTACGTGATTCAGGAATGAAATGTGGCTATGCCAGTGGGTGGCAAGGTTGGATCCAAATCGAAAACTTCAGCGCTTGGAATGGGCTACCAGTCGCCTCAAAAAATAACGGTTTTGATGGCGCTGATGCGGTGCTGGAATTTAATACCCCAGCTCATGTTAAGCATATCGCCCGTTTACAAGAGATGAATAAAAATGGCACTTTCAGCTATTTAGGACGTAAAGACGAGCCAACCGAAAAATTCTATAACGGTGACTGTGCGATCATCACAGGTTCTTCTGGTTCCCTCGCAAATATCCGTAAACATGCCAAATTTGATTTCGGTGTTGGCATGATGCCATACGATGCAGAAATTCCAACGGCACCACAAAATGCAATTATTGGTGGCGCTAGTTTATGGGTGATGAATGGTAAAGATCCTGCCACCTATAAAGGTGTTGCACAATTTATGCAATTTCTTGCAGAGCCAGAGAATGCGGCTAAATGGCATCAAAATACCGGCTATTTACCTATTACGACGGCGGCTTATGAGCTGACTCAGAAATCCGGTTTTTATGATAAGAATCCTGGCGCTGATATCGCCACGCGCCAAATGTTAAACAAAGCACCACTGCCTTACACCAAAGGCTTACGCTTAGGCAATATGCCACAAATCCGTACTATTGTTGACGAGGAACTTGAATCAGTTTGGTCAGGTAAGAAAACGCCACAACAAGCGATGGATGCTTCTGTTGAACGTGGTAACCAATTACTGCGTCGTTTCGAAAAATCCACTCAGCAGTAAATTCTCAAGCCCCTCTTGGGAATAAGGGGGGCTTGGTATCACTGAATCAGAGTTTATTGGGTTATTTATGTCATCATCTCGTCCCGTTTTTCGTTCCCGCTGGTTACCTTATGCTTTAGTTTTTCCTCAACTCATTATCACGGTGATTTTCTTTATTTTGCCGGCAGGACAAGCCCTTTGGTACTCACTGCAAAATATCGATCCCTTTGGGTTATCAAGTGAATTTGTTGGATTGGAAAATTTCACTCAGCTATTTAGTGATAGCTATTACTTAGATTCTTTTTATACCACGATGATTTTTAGCGCATGGGTGGCGGGAAGTGGTCTACTGATTTCCCTTTTTTTGGCTGCGTTAGTCGACTATGTGATTCGAGGAAGCCGTTTTTATCAAACCCTCATATTGCTACCTTATGCAGTTGCCCCTGCGGTTGCCGCAGTATTGTGGATGTTTTTATTCAGTCCCGGGAGAGGGTTGATCACCTATGGATTAGAATCTTTAGGGTATTCGTGGAATCACGCTCAGCATAGTGGTCAAGCCATGTTTTTGGTGGTGTTAGCCTCAGTTTGGAAGCAAATCAGCTATAACTTTTTATTTTTCTTTGCGGCATTACAGTCAATTCCGCGCTCTTTGATGGAAGCGGCGGCGATTGACGGTGCAGGTCCTATTCGACGCTTTTTTAAAATCTCATTACCGCTCATTACGCCCGTGAGCTTTTTCTTGCTGGTGGTGAATCTGGTCTATGCCTTTTTTGATACTTTCCCTGTGATTGATGCCGCCACAGGAGGCGGTCCTGTACAGGCGACGACGACGCTGATTTATAAAATCTATCGTGAAGGTTTCTCGGGATTAGATCTCTCTTCATCCGCAGCGCAATCCGTGATCTTAATGTTTTTAGTGATCATCTTAACTATCGTTCAATTTCGTTTTATCGAACGTAAGGTACGTTACCAATGATTGAAAAAAATCGTGGGCTCGCTATTTTCAGTCACAGTATGCTGACGTTAGGTATCTTGATTATTTTGTTCCCTCTGTATGTGGCATTCGTTGCCGCAATGTTGGATGACAAAGCGGTATTCGATACACCAATCACGCTGATCCCTGGCTCTCATTTATTGGAAAATATCAGCAACATATGGAATAACGGTGTGGCGGCTAACAGTGCCCCATTCTGGTTAATGTTAGTAAACAGTACCATTATGGCGCTGGTCATCGCCTTTGGAAAAATCACTATTTCAATGTTATCGGCATTTGCCATAGTTTGGTTCCGCTTCCCGTGCCGTAGCTTATTTTTTTGGATGATTTTCATCACATTAATGCTGCCAGTGGAAGTGCGTATTTTTCCAACGGTCGAGGTCATTTCCAACTTAAACATGGTGGACAGCTATGCGGGACTCACGTTGCCACTTATCGCGTCTGCGACAGCAACGTTTTTATTTCGTCAATTTTTTATGACTTTACCCGATGAATTAATTGAAGCGGCACGTATTGATGGCGCTTCTCCGATGCGTTTTTTCTTCGATATTGTTTTGCCATTATCCAAAACCAATTTAGCGGCGCTTTTTGTGATCACTTTTATCTACGGTTGGAATCAATATTTATGGCCAATCCTGATCGTCGCTGATCCGAGTCTAGGAACCGCTGTTGCAGGGATCAAAGGCATGATCGCTTCTGGAGAAGGAACCACTCAATGGAATCAGGTGATGGCGGCAATGCTGTTAACCTTAATTCCTCCTGTTGTTGTTGTATTAGCGATGCAGCGTGCCTTTGTGCGTGGCTTGGTCGATAGTGAGAAATAACCATGGCAGAATTAAAACTACAGGCTGTTAGTAAAAGTTGGGATGGCAAAACCCAAGTGATTAAACCCTTAACGGTGGATGTTGCTGACGGTGAATTTATTGTGATGGTGGGACCATCCGGTTGTGGGAAATCCACGTTATTGCGTATGGTCGCGGGGCTGGAGCAAGTCACCAGTGGGGATATTTGGATTGATAGAAAACGTGTTACCGATCTTGAACCAAAAGAGCGCGGTATCGCGATGGTATTCCAAAACTATGCACTTTATCCCCATATGAGTGTGGAAGACAATATGGCGTGGGGGTTGAAAATTCGCGGTATGGGGAAAGAAATTATTCGCCAAAAGGTGGCTGAAGCAGCGCGTATTTTAGAACTTGATGGCCTGCTTAAACGTCAACCTCGTGAGCTATCAGGCGGACAGCGTCAGCGGGTAGCGATGGGGCGTGCAATTGTCCGTGACCCTGCGGTTTTTCTATTCGATGAACCGCTTTCTAACCTAGATGCCAAACTACGCGTGCAAATGCGTCTTGAACTGCAACAACTTCATCGCCGTTTAAAAACCACCAGTTTATATGTGACTCATGACCAAGTTGAAGCCATGACACTTGCACAGCGCGTGATGGTGATGAACAAAGGTATTGCCGAGCAAATTGGTTCTCCAGTGGAGGTCTATGAGTGTCCTGCGAGTCGCTTTGTTGCCAGCTTTATTGGCTCTCCTGCAATGAATTTATTGGAAGGTACTTTGAATTCTGATGGGACTCGTTTTGAGCTAGTGGGTGGAATATCTCTTCCGCTGGGTAAGTCATATTTACAGTGGGTAGGGCATGGGTTAACGTTAGGAATTCGACCTGAACATTTACAGCTTAGCTCCGCGTCTAAAGGGGGCATTCCATTGATTGTAGAAACGCTGGAGATGCTTGGTGCTGATAACTTAGTGCATGGTCAATGGGGCGGACAAAAAGTGATTGTTCGTCTTGGTCATGAACAGCGACCGCAAGTCGGTACTACGCTGTGGCTTGATATTCCTCAAGCCCATCAGCATTTTTTTGATACTCAATATGGACACCGTTTATGAGTCATTGGCCTTATCCAAAAATTGTCGCCCACCGAGGCGGTGGAAAATTAGCACCGGAAAATACGCTTGCCGCCATTGATGTGGGGGCGAGCTTCGGGCATACCATGATTGAATTTGATGCTAAATTATCTCGTGATGGCCAAATTTTTTTACTCCATGACGACACTCTTGAGCGCACCAGTAGCGGAGCTGGAATTGCGGGAGAGCTTGATTGGGAACAATTAGTTAAAATTGATGCGGGTAGCTGGTATAGCCCAGAGTTTGCTCACGAGCCTCTGCCATTATTATCGCAAGTTGCTGAGCGTTGCCAACAGCACGGCATGATGGCGAACATTGAAATCAAACCAACTACGGGTTTAGAAACCCAGACTGGCACCGTGGTTGCTCTGGCGGCTCGTCAATTATGGCAAGGTCAAACAGCACCGTTACTTTCTTCATTTTCCGTTGAGTCTCTTGAAGCGGCTCAAGCCGCAGCACCTGAATTGCCACGCGGTTTATTGCTGGAGGAGTGGCGCGAGGATTGGCGTGAACTGACAACACGTTTAGGCTGTGTCTCTATCCATTTAGATTATTTGTTATTAGATGAAGATAGAGTTCGTCAATTAAAAGCCGCAGGACTGCATATTCTCGTGTATACGGTGAATGACCCTGCACGAGCGAAATTATTATTAGATTGGGGCGTGGACGCTATTTGTACTGATCGTATTGATTTAATCGGTCCAAATTTTCCCGCAGAGTAAATTAAAAAATCTTTTTATTTTGAATTACACCTCAATGAGCAATACGCAGATTGGGGTATTTTTTTATGGATGAAATAAGTAAATAATTCGATTAAAAACAATGCATTAAATTGTTAACTAATTCTCGGTAATTAGGACTAACTTTTTCTCACTCTCCTGAAGATATTGGTTAGTATCTCGTCATCTTCCGAACCAAGATGAGGCCGAGATGGCGACCCAATCAATTGTAGCTCCTCATGATTCAACCTTTAAAGGCTTTATGAGCAAAGTGGATAATGCGCGGGATTTTTTTGAAGTCCATCTTCCTAATCGCATTAAACACCTTTGCAATTTTGATACGTTGAAATTAGCCAGTGCTTCATTTGTGGATAAAACGCTGCGCTCTCGCTTTTCGGATATGCTCTATTCCGTGCAAACGCTCAAGGGTAAGGGGTATTTTTACTTCTTGGTTGAGCACCAATCTTCTCCCGATAAGCTGATGGGATGGCGGCTGATGCATTACGCATTTTGCGCGATGAACCAGCATCTTCAGCAAGGGCACCAATCTTTGCCGTTGGTGGTTCCCATCTTGTTTTATCATGGAAACCAATCCCCTTATCCCTATTCCCAATCATGGACGGATTGCTTTCAGTGGTCTGATTTAGCTCATGATTTGTATTGCAATCCACTGCCGTTAGTGGATGTCACGGTGGCATGTGATGATGAACTTATGAATCACCGAAAAGTCGCTGCGATGGAGTTAGTTTTTAAGCATGCATCTCTACGGGGTGACGTATTCGGATTATCGGAACGCTTAGCTCAGGTACTTAATAATAATCAGAATCATCAAGATGATGTTATTTTGATCATTAATTACCTCTTTAGCGTTATGGACACTCCTGCTTATACTCATATAGTAAAAACATTGGTTGACCAAACAGAAAAGCATCAGGAAACCGTGATGAATATTGCACAGCGATTGAGAAATGAAGGAATGGAAAAAGGCATGGAAAAAGGAAGGAAAGAGGAACGAATGATTAGCCAACAAAAATTAGCGAATGAACGTCAACATTATCAGCAACAAATGGCACTAAATCTACAACAACAAGCGATAATGAGCTTAAAGTTAGGTTTGAGTGTCGATATTATTAGCCAAATTACTGGGTTATCTCCCTCTGATATTCATGCGCTTCGTTAATCAGTATGAAAATAGTAAAAGTTGGGCTCCGTAAAGACAGAGCCCAACATTTTTACAGACTCAAAGTGTGATTAGAAATTCACTTTCAGTGTTGCATTAATACCACTTGAACTCACATCACTATTGTACTGACCTTGGTAAGAAACTCCGAAGGTAGTTGATTTATTCAACTGAGCATCAACACCTAAGCCTACACCGAATAGGTTATCCAGTTTTCCACCACGTAAAGTCGCTTCACCGGAATTAGATAAATACAGTTGAGCTTCCGGACGGTTATCACCAAACAGGTGGCTTGCAGAGACATCGCCTTTCAGAGCCATGTTGATGCTGCCTGCAGTGAATGGATAACCACCACGTAAACCAATGGTACCCACTTGGATATCTTGATTGTCAGTTTTAGTACTGAACTGCATATTGCCCACTTGCTCATTGATACTGTCTGTTGAAACATGTAGCCAGTTAAATCCAGCATACGGTTCAATAGAGTATTTATCATTATTCAACTGGGTATAAGCACCTTCCAAGAAGAACTGAGTGATTTTTGCATCATAGCTGGTGGAGTTATAACCTGAAGTTTGTCCGACCCATAATGTGCGTTTAGCATCACGATCTTGGTTAGTGTGAGTAATACCATAGTTTACTGCGGCTACATCTTTGATGTTGGAAACACCATACAGACCGACATGGAGGTCATTACTGTCAATTTTTCCGTATTCGTGAGCTTTATAATGGGTTGAACCAGCCCCGAAGAACAGACCTGCTTTGGTATTTTCAGTGACATCAATTTCTGCACCGACTAAGCCTGCGTAGAAATCCACGTCCATATTGCTATAACCGTAGTCCAGATTGCCCCATTGACCTACACCAGTCATCCACATACGAGCATTACTGTTTTCGAGGTTAGCATAGCGACCATGACCGACACCAATAGCCTGATCTTTCACGGTACGGGTTAAGCCTAATACGTTCACTACACTTGCTGTGTTCGCATTCAGTAGCATGTCGTTGCCCAATGATTGATAGGTGCTACTCAGGTCATTTGCGCTCATTGGTAATACAGCATCAAACAGCTGGCCTTTTGCATTACTGTCTAATGTATTCGCAATAGCACGGCCATTTTCATTGTTTGCAAAGGTCGCTAAAGTTGTATCGCCTTTTTTGCTAATTGAGCCTGTAATCGTATTATTTTTTACAGAAACATCTTTTTGGAATAATGCGTAATCATCCGATATCGTATTATTTGGCGTTGCTGCTAAGGCTTTAGCTTTTGCACGGCTATCCACTAGATTATCTGCATTCACCGTACCTTGAACGGTATTGCCATTCAGATAAACATCTTTTAATTGGCCGACATCACTTGCGGCTACATCGAGTTGAGCACCTTGATTTAACGTCAGATTACCGACATTTGCATTGTGACCCACAGCAACCAAATAGGTGCCTTTATCATTGATATTGATGTTGGCTTTATGACTTTGATTAGAAGTCAGCTGACCTTTTTGAGTGAACGTGTCGTTATAACGGTCGATCACGCTGATTGTACCGCCGTTTACATTCACATCCGCAGTACCGAAAGATTCAGTGAAGCCATACAGTGTGCCTTGTTCAACGGTAGTACCGCCACGATAAGTGTTGTCGCCAGTCATGACCAAAGCGCCTTGACCTTTTTTCACTAATGCACCGTCATATAAACCCGCATCGATTTTGGCTTGAATAGCTTCGGCACGTTTTTGGTAATACTCTTGACGCCATTTTTTAGCATCATTGATATCGACAATGTGGGACGCAGGGTCTGGATTACCATCGTTAACAACGAAGTTATCACCTAATTCGTAATTTCCTCCCGCATCGATACCGTTATTTTTATAGTCGGTTAACCATGCAAGATCTTCGACTTCACGCTGATCGAGCGCTGCTTGGGAGATATCGTTAGTCCAAACATCAAGTGGGGTGGAATCTAAGTTATATTCGAATTTACCTAGGAATTGACCCGGACCGTACATGCCTTTTTCTAAATCTGGTGTACCCCAGCCGTAGCGCTCATCGGGTACGCCATCTGCGGAAGTCCAATTTTTATACAGAGAGCCGTCAGGATTGTAACGATTGGCAGTGGTAAACATCACATCGCGAACTTGCAGGGCATTCATGGATTGATAACGAGACATCAACACACCCATAGCGCCGGTAACATGTGGGGCTGCCATAGATGTTCCGCTAAAGGTATCCCAACCTGGATTACCCTCTTCATCAACAACAGTCGAGTAGATAGCACGGCTTGGTGCAACGACAGTCCACCATTTCGCATTGCCCGCTTCGTTGAACATACCTTCTAGTTCATAGCCAGTTTTAGCCGCATTTTGTTTCATGCCTGCAACTGCAATCCAATGTTTTTCAGCTTGTGGATTAAAGTAAGGGTAGAGAGGACGATAGTATGGGTTAGCAAAATCACGGTTACCGGTGGTAAAGACTTGAACCACATTGGTGCCTTTCACCGCATCATAGGCTGCATCGACAAAAGAAGGTTTGTCGCCATACACTTTTTTGAAATAGAAATATTCGTATTCAGTTTGCTGAGTGGTATCAGCAGGTAAATGAACGGTGGTATTACCTCCGTCAGGGCCGGTTGTTTTTACTGTATTTATAATCCGTGTATTGGTACCCCAGCTGTTATTAATCACCTGAGCACCGTCATCGACCATTGCTTTCCAGCCAGTATAGAAATATTGATAGTCTTGATAAGGACCATAGTTATTGCTATCTGTTGCGCCAGTATTACCGACATAGACATCAGAACCCCAAGCAACACCGTGCATACCATTTCCATCACGATTTGCCCCAACAGTACCAGTAACATGGGTTCCGTGGGTATCATTGACGCCTTTTATCCAATTTCCATCGACATCAAATGGCTGGTCTTTTTGATAGTTTCCACCCATTTCTTGTGGGTAGCGCATGCCTGTTGAGCCATACTCACCTTTGGCTTTTACCGCATGGAAGCGGGAGCCGCTGAGTTCTTCGTGAGTTAACAGTGCACCAGAATCCATTACGCCAATTTTAGCGCCTTGCCCATGATAACCAAGGGCATAAGCACTGGAGGCATTCATTGCCGCCAGTCCCCAGTCATTTTTATATTCTTGGCTTTCCCAACTCTGTTTGTCACCAATTTGTCCCGCTTCTGAATATGCGAGGGTATAACCGGAAAATAGCAGTGCAGAAGTAATAACTGAAAGCTGAAAAAGCTTTTTATTTACGGAAACTTTATTTTTATGATGAGTATATGGTATTGACACATGTGCTTTGTTCATTCTGATACCTTTGTTATAAATAAATTAATAACGATAATTAAGAATCAAAAAATAGAATCGCAGCGATGATGTGTGTTTTATAAAAATAAATGTTTGAACGGCATCTCAAAAACTTCCTTTTTATCTAAAAAGTAGATTTATTGACTGGTTAATCACATATAAAACAGGCTAATAGCACGGGTTTAGAACAAATAGCATGATAATTAAATGAGTAAAATTAAAAGGTTTATTGTTTTTAAATATAATTATTAATTTTTGAATAGATTTATTTAGAATAGAATAGAAGTGATAACAATAGCATTAGATTATGTAACAAATTTAAATATAATAGGTAGTGTATTTTACTTAGGTATTAATTTTTTGATGAAAAATAAAGAAATAAAAAACTATTGATAATTTTATTGAAGAGGAAATTGTTGATTTATTGCCAATTAAAAAAGAGTACCCCATAATTTTAAATAGGGTACTCTATTTATTAGTAGACTCGCATTTATTTATACAGTTGGTTAATTTCTTTCACCGTTGCTAAACCACGCTTCGCTTCTTTTTCTGCAATCTCAACAGACAAGCCAATATAAGAACGAGGGTCGAGCATTGCTTTGATTTCATCATTACTAAAAGCTGCGGTAATTGTTTCGTTTTTGATTAAATTGGTATAGAAGTCCTCACCGTCAGCGGCAGTCTTAATTGCCTCTTCATAGAGTAGTGAGTGGGCTTTATCTTTGCCGAGTTTTTCCGCCATTTTCATCATTACGTATTCAGTATTATCGAGCCCTTTATTTCTGAGTACGTTATGCAACATTCTATCTTCGTGAGGAACGAGGGTTCTTGATAGTTCCTCGGTTCGTAAGAGGATTTCAGTTGTCAGCTCTAAAGCCTCTTCAATTAGCCCATCAAAGAGCATGTATGAGCTGCTATCACCTTCATACGGTCTAACTGCTGAGTACATCCCAACACTCGGTAAAGAGTATAATTTTTGGGAGTTCGCAATGATCCCTTTGGCTAATTTAGGGTTAATTTTGTGTGGCATAGTGCTGCTGCCAACCGTGCCTTTGGTAAACCCTTCAGAGACTTCAGCAATTTCTTCAAGTGTTGTGCTATAAACTTCTTCACCAATTTTATGGCAGATATTCGCCATCAGGGCTAAGTTCGCCATGTACTCTAATTTATGGGTACTTAGATTTCTGGATGGAACCTCCATTGCATGCATACCGGTTAACTCAGCTACCCGTTTTTGCACTTCTAAACCAATGCCCGGCATTGAGTTAAAGGCTCCAACAGCGCCCCCCATCATGATGGTAAATACGCGTTTCTCACATTCACGCATGCGTTGGTAGCAATCAATAAAATCGCTGATCCACACAGACACTTTATACCCATAAGTAATTGGAATTGCATGGCGTCCGTGAGTTCTACCCGCCATGACCATGTGTTTGGTTTTTTCTGCCAGCCCTGATAAGTTTTCGATGATCTCACCTAACAGCAGCATAAATTTATTATGCACCGTCTTCATCATGTACAGCTGTGAACTTTGCTGAATATTCTGAGTGGTAATCCCATAATGGATATATTTTCCACTTTCCTCAGAACAGGCGTTCACTAACACTTTTAAGAAAGGCACGAATCCATGGCCGATTTTTTGATAAATCCGGTTCATTTCTTCGAAATCAATATTCTCAATCACTGCCTTTTCTTTGATTTCATCGGCAGCAGACTGGGGAATGAACCCCAGTTCAGCTTGTGCTTGAGCTAACATGGATTCAAACATCAACCAAGTATTGTATTTGGCTTCATTCGATAGCAGCGCTTTTATGCCACGGTCATCGATAGTTTTACTTTTAGAATCATATAAGGCTCTCATCATATATCCTTTTTATTTCTTCATTGCTTCATCAACAGCGTTGCGAACAAATTCAACTTTCGGTCCATAAACGACGTGGACGTGGTTTGCCGATGGAAAGAAGAATGCGGTACATCCTGATTCCAACATTAACTCTTTATCGATCTGGTTAACTTCACCAACATCAATACGCATACGGGTAATACAGTTATCAACGTTACGAATATTTTGTTTGCCACCTAGGGCTTGAATCAGAATTTCAGCAATTTCCCCATAACGTTTTTCTTTAATTAAAGTATTTTTCAAGTTACTAGATTCTTCACGACCTGGTGTTTTGATATCAAATTTCACTATCGCCCAGTAGAAAATAAAGTACGTTACGACGGCTAAACAGCCACCAATAATCACTAAGAATATCCAGTTGGTATGTTCGTACAGTAATCCGAAAATAGTGAAGTCAAATACTGTGCCTCGAATATAACCAATAGCGACACCGGCGAAGGAGAGCAGCACCGCCCCAATTCCCACTATGATGGCGTAAATTAAATACAGCAGCGGTGCGATAAATACGAAGGTAAATTCGAGAGGTTCCGTCACGTTACCGAGCATGGCGGTCAATACCATGGTTACCAGCATCGATTTGACTTCAGCGCGGTTCTCTTTCTTAGACGTTTTATAAATGGCTAACGCAATGGCAGGGAACAGGAACAGCGTCACCAGCATTTGCTGTTGTGCCATAAAGCGCGTCAGGCTTGGCATCATCGCCCAGTATTCACTGTCAGGACCTTGCTTAAATAGGACTTCAGTCAGTGCAGGAACAACGCCAACAAATGTTTGCCCATCAATAACATAAGTACCACCGGCTTCTGTAAATCTAAATAGCACGTTCCAAACGTGGTGTAAGCCAAATGGAATAAACAGGCGTTCGCCACCCGCAGTAAAGAATGGTCCTACAGGGCTGAGGAACACAGCCGAGAGTTTCATTAAGCCTTGAACGAGTACTTCCCAGATAAACGGTAAGGTTGCGCCCACCATGATCATCAACCCGATCATGATGATGGAGACGGATTTTTTACCAGAGAAGAAAGCAAAGGCTGTTGGGAGTTCAAGATTATAGTATTTATCCGTTGCCCATGCGGCGATTAAGCCCGTGATAATCCCCCCCGCAGCACTGATATTCAGGGTTTGTATCCCGAGAACCTTGATTTGCCCAACTTGTCCCATGATAGCTGGGTCAGCGAGTTTACCTGTGAGCACCAGCCAGATGTTCATAGTGATAATCAAGGCGAGATAGCCGACAACGGAGGCAAAGACGGCAATTCCTTTATCGCGTTGGCTCATCCCATAAGCGACACCCATTGCGAATAGCAATGGAATATTATCGAAGATGACGCCAGCAATAGAGCGGATACTGATTAATAATGCGTTAACAGTTTCATTGCCGAGGAATGGGAATCGCGCAATCATATAGGTTTGAACTAATGCACCACTGATCCCCAGTATCATACCTATTGGAGCCAACACGCCAATGGGGAGGAGTAGGGTCCTACCAAAGCGTTGGATTGACTCACCAAACTTTCTTTTAGCCATATTTTTTCCTTATGACGAAGAATATTGAAATTAGGGAAATACTAGCACTGGGTTTTTTAAAAGAAATGATATTGCGGTTTTAAATATTATCTCAGGTCATTATTTATGACCTAGGTCATTTTGGTTGGGTAAATAACGAGAAAAAGAATAGGTAGATATTAATAAAGTAATATCGTTAAATAGAATTTAATTTTAATAAAAAATAAAAAGGTAGTTTTAATTCGAACTTAACAACATATTTTCCAGTTCATTAATCAATAGGTCGACAAGGATAAAGAATCCCGTTCTCGATTTTGAATCATCGCGCTTAGTATCATAACTATCAGCAAAACAAAATAAGCTATTGGTGGAGTAGGCGGTGAGTTCATTGGTATGGAATGCGGTCATGCTAATAATATTGGCATCTTTGAGTTGCACGATTTTTGCAGTTTCAATGATCTTTTTAGTGCCCCCCGAAAGGGAGATGAAAATGACGGTGTCATCCTTGTTGACTAGGCGTGTAAAAGAGTCAGATAGATTGTAATCATTGATAAAAAAGCAGTGTAACCCAAGAGAGAAGAGTAGGTGCTCTAGGTAGTAGCCAACAGCTTTACTCGTTCCTCGCGCAACAATAAAGATATTGCGTGAATGGCGTAAGGTTTTTGCACAATCATGAATTTGCTCTTCATTAATCAGTGTAAAAGTTTTATGGATATTATTTTCTAACTGTTTTTTATAAGAAGCAGGATTTTTTTTCTCTGCTTTATTTTGAGATAATATATGGTTATTAATCTGGAATTTAAGTTCTTTAAATCCACTAAATCCTAATTTTTGGGATAAATTAATTATCACCGTTTTAGACACAAAGGTTTTAGCAACTAATTCATTAATATTTAAATAGGGAATATCCGCGATATTATCAGTAAGATATTTTAATACTTTTTTTTCACTGACAGTTAGGTTGTCATAGTTTTTTAGAAAATCCAGCATATCCCACCCGATCAATTTAGTTTCAAAATCCCATCAAAGTACAAGGGGCTAAATAGTATTTATGATGACGTTGACACTGTGTGAAGTGAGCAAAGGCCCAAGAGATTGGATTATACGTTAAAGCCATATTTTATGCAGGTTTTCAGCTAGGATTTTTCGAGACAATGGGATGATTAGAGAAATACGGGATTGTTTAGATAGCTAGGATGAGGGGGAGAGATGAATTATCAATGTTTATATAAGCAAAAACCCGCAATTAAGCGGGTTCTTTAAATAGTGGTGCCCGGACTCGGAATCGAACCAAGGACACGGGGATTTTCAATCCCCTGCTCTACCGACTGAGCTATCCGGGCAACGGGGCGCATTAAACCGTATTAGGCTGTTCTCGTCAATGCATTTTTGATAAAAAAAACCTTTTTGTGATCGAGTGTTTTCTTTTTCGACAAAAACAGCCTGTTTAACGCGCGAATGGTTTTTTTTAGCTTAAAGCGCCTTTTTTACGGCACAATGCGATGCTTAAAATATCTTCAGAAAGTTGCTGAGCAATTTCGACATCATTAATATCTCGATTGACCAACAGACGATTTAAACAGCCTTCAAGGACTAACTCCATTTGATTGGCGACCAATTCGGCATCTTCAATATCAAGTTCATCTAACAATTGCTTAGTGAAGTTAAATGAGTTGGCTTTTTGCAGGCGGCTAAGCTGATGAATTGGATGCTCAGCATCCGGATAGTAATTACAGGCGGAAATAAATAAGCAGCCGGGGAAACGTCCTTCACGGACTTTCTCTGATAATTGTTGGTAGCGAGCCATTAATTTCTGTTGTGGGCTGAGTTGTTCATTTAATAATGTTTGACGCTGCCAAATTTCAATTTGTTGTCCATGATAACGCAGAGCGTCATAAACCAGTGCTTCATCGTCAGGCCAGAATTGGCGGAGCGTGGTAAAATCGGATTCGACTTCAGTCAGTAAGTTTTCGGTGGATGCAGATAAACCCTGTTTTTCTAGTTGGTTTAGTGCATGACTCAGGATCGTGTCTCGCTGGATACTCATTATTATCTCCATCACCAGATTTGCAGATTTTTTCTCATCATAGCAATGATCAAAACCGATTTATAGGGATTTACTTTGTTATAAGTTCAACGGTATTTGAGGAGGAAGGATGGGGGGAAGGGATTAAATTGACAAAAATAGAGTGGCAAAAGAGATAGAGAGGTAAGTTCCTCTCCATGACTAATTATTTGTTTTTATTAAAAATAAATTGTCTAATTCAATAATTTATTTTCCATATCAATATCGATATAGTAAAAATGGAAAATATTTTGTAGGAAATCATCAATATCATGCTTCTTTAACTCTAAAGCATGCAGAATTCCTAAAAGACTTTGGATCGTAATCGCATTAACACCGCGCTCATAGCGAGAAATCTGCTGTTGGCTAATGCTTAAGCGTGAGGCGAGTTCAGCCCCCGTTAATCCAGCCCCCTTTCGACGACGTTTTAGAAATGTCCCGATATACGTCGAGACTTCGATACTATCGAATTGTTGATCAGTGAGCATGATACCTCCATGCGAGGATTATTAAGATAATCGCATCAATAATTAAAAAATATTATCTTTAGTGAGTCGAAGTTGTCTAATTTTGATTGTTACAATCATGGTGTGTATTTAACAAGGAAGCCCCCATTATTACCAATTTTTATCGCGGATTGATTGACTCATTTCGATAGACTAGAACTATTGTACTCACTCCATTCATGGATAGTAACTTTGAATAATGGGTTATATATTTTGTAAATTCACCTTATTTAGAAATATAATATTAAATTAACCGATTTTTTTATTTTAATTTGGTTTTAAATTCGTATCTATATAATCGTAAATTTAATCAAAAAATAATAATAGAATATGAATAAAGCAATGGATTGTTACACTTATATATATATTATTAATACAAGTGTTTCGTAAGAAATATTCATATTTAATTAGTAATAAATAAATCGTTTTTTAGTGTTTTTGATGATTAGATTAAATAGGTTATTTTATATTTGAGTGCATCTTAGAGATATAAAGGACAGCTAACTGATGAAAATTATCGTCGCCCCAGATTCATTCAAAGAAAGTCTAAGTGCTAATGTTGCTGCGCAGTCGATTATTCGTGGTTTTCGTCACGTATTTCCGGCAGCAGAATATGTGGCATTGCCTGTTGCTGATGGTGGGGAAGGGACATTAGACACACTGATTGCTGCTCTGCAAGGGGATAAAGTTACGTTGACCGTTCGCGATCCTCTAGGGGCCCCGATTACTGCATATTATGGCTTGTTGCCAGAAAAACAGACGGCGGTAATTGAAATGGCGCAAGCAAGCGGTTTAATGCTGGTGGCACCTGAACAACGTAATCCAATGCTCACTAACAGCTATGGGACGGGACAATTAATCCTCGATGCTTTATCCCGAGGAGCAAAACGCATTATTTTAGGGATTGGTGGTAGTGCAACTATCGATGGTGGTGTCGGTGCACTTCAAGCATTAGGCGTCAAATTTTATGATGAAAATCAGAAGCTTCTTGGTATTGAAGGCAATATATTAAGCCAAATCGACCAGATTGATATTTCCTGTTTAGACTCCCGCTTACAAGACTGCATTATTGATGTCGCCTGTGATGTAACTAACCCATTGGTGGGACAACAAGGTTCCGCAGCTATTTTTGGCCCTCAGAAAGGGGCGACTTCAGAAATGGTGATAATGTTAGATCACGCGCTGAATCATTATGCAGAGCTTATTTTACAGTTGACTGGACACGATTACCGCCACCTACAAGGCGGCGGTGCCGCTGGTGGTATTGCCGTTGCGGTTGCCGCATTTTTAAATGGGCAATTAAAATCGGGTATTGATCTCGTCATGGAAGCGCTGAATTTAGAGCAGCATCTGATGGATGCAGATTTAGTGATCGTTGGTGAGGGGAGCATGGACGGGCAAACTGCCGGAGGCAAAGCCCCGATTGGCGTAGCAAAATTAGCGGCTAAACATCAAGTTCCGGTGATTGCATTGAGTGGTGTACTCGGTGACGGCGCAAGTTCTTTGCATACGCAAGGCATAAGTGCGTTATTTAGTATTTTACCTCGCTTAGACACCTTAGAAAAAGTATTGGGCGAGGGGGAGCACAACTTAGAAGTTGCTGCATCTAATGTGGCTAGAGTGATTAAAATTGGTCAATCACTTTCATCAGAAATTAGATGAGGATAGCGTGAAGTGATCTCAAAAAGGTTGGGTAGGATTTTTAGGTAAGTTTTATCTCTGTTTTGACGCTATTTATTTTATATGCGCTTTTTCCTATACCATGACGTTACGTAATTTGATAAATGGTAGGATTAATAAAAAATAATAGGTAAATAAACAGATGCTCAACTCGACTTCGCTGGTTCCTCTCAAAATAGTGGCATCCGGTGTTGCATTACCTTCACAGCAAGTTTTATCAACAGAGCTTGATAAACGACTCAATAAATCCAACGGCTATGTTGAAAAACGCTCAGGTATTCGCTGGCGCTATCATGCTTCAAATACCGATAGCCAAGCCGAACTTGCCGCGGCAGCGATTCAAGATGCATTGATCCGCCAAAATATTGCCCCATCCTCGATTGATGCATTGATTTGCGCCTCGGCTATCCCTGTTCAAGCACTACCTTGTAGCGCGGCACATATTTTATCTTGCTCATCACTACTTTCTGGAATTGCCTGCTTTGATATCAATGCTAGCTGTGTGAGTTATTTATCCGCTTTGCAAGTCTCTGCTGGGTTATTGGCGACGAATCAATATCAGCGAATTGCCATTGTTTCCGCGGATATTGCTTCCCGAGGAATTGATTGGGAGCATGAAGAGTCATCATTAATTTTTGGTGATGGTGCAGCTTGTACGATTGTGGAACGGGGCGATGGTCATAGTGGCATATTGTCATTTCGTCTGGAAACGTATCCAGAGGGCTTAGACCTGTGTGAAATTCGGGCCGGTGGTACGCGATGTAATCCACGTTCAGGCATGCAAGAAAGTGACTTTTTATTCCATATGAAAGGCAAACCGCTGTTTAAGATGGCGTCTGCGATGGTGGAAGATTTTATGCAGCGCATTTTATCCGAGGCGGGAGTGAGTTTGTCACAAATTGATACGGTGGTACCTCACCAAGCGAGCCATTTATCCCTAGAGCATATGCGAAAACGACTGGGTGTCACTCCAGCGCAATTGGTGGATATTTACGCCACAAGAGGTAATCAAGTGGCGGCATCGATTCCTTCAGCATTACATGAAGCTATTATTACTGACCGCTTTTATGGAAAATCGTTAGTCATGCTGGTGGGAACGGCTGCGGGTCTAGCTTTATCTGCGATGGTGATAGTGCCATGAGAATTCTCGTCACGGGAGCGACAAGTGGGTTAGGGCGTAATGCGACGGAAAAGTTGCTGCGAGACGGTCACGAAGTGGTCGCCTGTGGACGTGATTTGGCGGTAGGTCAGTTATTGATGGAAGCCGGTGCGAGTTTTCGTCCCATTGATCTGGGGACGTTAACACGAGAAGCGGCTCACGAACTGATGGCAGATTGTCAGGGAATTTGGCACTGCGCGGCATTATCGGCACCTTGGGGAGACAGACAAGAATTTGAAGCAGTGAATTGGCTAGCCACACGGACATTAGCTCAAGCCGCCGCAGACCAAGGTATCGAAAGATTTGTTCATATTTCCACGCCAGCAATCTATTTTAATTTTACCCATCAACAAGATATCCCTGAGTCGACAACAAACCGCCAATTTGCCAACGATTATGCTCGAACCAAATTTCTGGCAGAGCAGGAAATTGCCAGCATGGTGCCTTGTTATCCGGCAACCACATTTGTGATTTTGCGCCCTCGAGGGCTATTTGGCCCTTATGACCGAGTGCTGTTACCACGGTTAATGGCTCAAGTTCGTGCTCGTCATGGAAAACTTATTTTACCCGGTGGTGGGCAGAATGCCTTTGATTTGACCTACGTCGAAAACGTAGTGGATGCGATGATATTGGCAACCCAAAAACCGCTGCAAAGCGGCTCGGTATTTAATATTACCAATCAAGATCCACAGCCATTGATTACCACGCTTCGAGCGCTATTTTCACAAACAGAAACCCAGTGTCAGGTGAAATCTGCACCTTATCCATTGTTATATGGACTGGCATTTTGTTTGGAGAAAATGGCGGTTTTACAGCGCAAAGAGCCATTATTAACCCGTTATAGCTTGGGTGCCGCCTATTTCACAATGACGTTGAATAATGAGAAAGCTCAGAATGAGCTAGGCTACTATCCGCGTTATTCAATGGCTGAAGGGATCGCTCGTACCGCTCAGTGGCTTAATCAACATCAAAAGGGTGAGAAATGATGAATATTCGGGTATTTGAAGTGGGGTATTGTACTCATCCCGGCTGTGTTGCTCTCAAAGGCGCCAGTATGAAAGCCTGTAAATTCCCTGCGCGAGCGTGGTTGATTGAAGGAAATGATCAACGTTGGCTATTTGATACCGGCTATGCCGACCATTTTTATGATCATACTCGTCATGGCATTATTCGTTTTTATCGCGCAGTCACGCCAGTCTATTTTGACGCCAAAGATGCGTTAGTGTCACAACTCAACGCTGATGGAATCACGCCATCGGATATTACTGGCGTGATTATTTCTCATTTCCATGGTGATCATATTGCTGGGCTGCGTGATTTTCCTAATGTGCCATTCATATGCTCTGGGGAAGGCTGGGAAAAAACACGAGATTTAACCGGATTCTCGGCGCTACGTAAGGCATTTGTTCGAGGGTTAATCCCCGAAGATTTTGAGGTGAGAGCGCAGTTCTATGAAGGTTTTGAGAAGATAGATTTACCCGCTGAGCTAGCCGAATTGGGATATGGCTTTGCCATCAATGCAGAGAAAACGTTAATTGCAGTGCCGTTACCGGGGCATGCGGCGGGGCATACCGGGCTGTGTGTCGCAACGGATAATGGATGGATTTTATTAGCTGTGGATGCAGCATGGTCGCCGACTAATTACCGAGAAATGCGTGGTCCCATGGCGATTGCCAATTTAATTATGGATGACAGCCAAGCTTATTACGAAACTCTAAATAAACTGCATCATATTGATAAACGGCATATACCAATCCAATTATGCCATGAGGGCGATTTGTGAAGCTGCTGAAAATTTTGTGGTATTACTGGCGAGCGCGCAGATTGAAATTTAAAGACAGTGAGGCTTTAGAGCGATACCAGCAAGGTAAACTTTCAAAATTTATTCAGCGCGATTTGTGCCATAGCCCCTATTTTGCAGATTATTGTGAGCAACCACTAACTCAATGGCCTTTGATGAATAAGGTATTGATGATGAAGCACTTTGATAGCATGAATACCCAAGGACTCAAGGTTGAGGAACTGCTAGCTTGTGCAAAACGCAGTGAATCCTCACGGGATTTTTCACCCACGGTTGGGAAATTCAGTGTGGGATTATCATCAGGTACCTCGGGGCGTCGAGGTGTTTTTGCCGTCAGCCAGAATGAGCAAGCACAGTGGTCAGGAATTATGTTAGCTAAAATGTTGCCTGAAGGACTGTTTGCGGGTGAGCGAGTCGCATTATTTCTTAGGGCTAACAATAATTTATATGAAAGCGTGAGTAACCGCTGGCTGTCATTTCAATTCTACGACCTATTAGGGGATTTTGACGAAAATTTGTCATCTTTAGCTCAATGGAAGCCAACTATTATTGTTGCACCTGCTCAGGTGCTGGTTGAAATTGCTCGGCGTCAGCAGCTTGGTGAGTGCTCGCTAACCCCAAAGAAAGTGATTTCAGTGGCAGAGGTGCTTGAGAAAGAAGATAAAGAGAAACTTCAACGGGTTTTTTCTGCGGTGGGAGAAGTGTATCAGGCAACAGAAGGGTTTCTTGGCTGCACCTGTTCCCATGGAACTTTACATCTTAATGAAGCATTTCTCCATATTGAGAAACATTGGCTGGATGAACGCCGATTTTCCCCGATTATTACGGATTTTACGCGCAAAACTCAGCCTATTGTTCGCTATCAACTGGATGATGTGCTGGTGATACGGGAAGCACCATGCCCTTGCGGTGATGTGCAAACCGCCATTGAGCGTATTGAGGGGCGCTGCGACGACCAATTAATATTAAAAAATTCGCAAGGGGAACCGATTCGCTTATTTGCGGACGCGTGCAACCGCGTTATTTGCAATACATTGCCCACTGAAACCGATTTTCGACTGCATCAAAAAGGACTTCAATTTACCTTATCGGCGCAATGCGATGATGCTGAGTTACAGAAATGTCAGCAAGCACTAACTTACTATTTTGCGCAGCAAGGTGCGGAAACCTCCAATGTGCAGTGGACACTGAGGCATCATTTGCCAGTGTGCTCGATGGCGGTGAAGCGACGCCGTATCACGCGGGAGGCGGAGTGATGAAATCCTTTTCATTAGTGTTACGAGGCAGTTATTTATTACTTGGCTGGGGAACAGTAGGCATTATTTATTCTTTTACTGGGCATTTTCACGATGCTGCGCACCTTATTTCCCCGAGTATTATTGATAATTATATTGCCTATTCCCCAAGTGCTATTTGGCTGTATCTATCATTTTTCCTGTTTATTCCTTGTGGCTATCTGTTGTCTGAGTCAGTAAAAGTGAAACCGCTAATGTGGCAAATGATACTGTGTGCTGTGCTATCGGGGATGGTTTATTTACTCTATCCAACTACTGCGATTTTTCCTCAAGAGCTCGGTAATGGATTGACGCAACAAGCCTTAGTCGGATTACTGCAAGTGGATACACCACAAAATATGCTGCCATCTTTGCATGTCTCTTTAACCTTAATTTCGTTGGTTGCGTTATGGCGACAAGGAAAACCCATTCAAAACTTACTGTGGCTAGTGTGGGCGTTAGTGATTATTTTTTCTGTCTTGCAGCTTAAGCGGCATCTGTTTATTGATGTCGCTGGTGGTGTCGTGTGTGCATTAATCGCTATTTTAGTGATTCAGTGTTTCAGGGAGATAAGGTGTAGAGGAGGCAACAAATGAATGAATTAACGTTCCCCGTTATTTTTATGTTGCTGATTGTCATGGCTGAAGCCGTGATTATCGCGCGGCAGAAACGCGCTTCATTTAGTTGGCGGGATGTGGTTTTTAACCTTAATTCCGGGCACATCATGCTGTGGTTGTTTCGTGGATTAGAGCTATTTTGCTATGGGTTTGTGGTCACTCATTTTTCATTGGGAATTGTTGATCACTGGCCGATCTGGCTGGTGTGGTTATTTACCTTAGTGGCTTGGGACTTCGGCTTCTATTGGTTACATCGTTTGCACCATCGCTACCGGTTATTGTGGGCGGTACATGTTGTTCATCACCAAGGGGAACATTTTAACCTGTCCCTTGGGGTACGTAACTCGTGGTATTCCTCCTTGACCTCGATTCCATTCTTTTTACTGCTTGCTTTAATGGGCGTGCCATTGGCGGTATTTATGGCAATTTCTATTTTGCACTACACCATCCAATTCTTTAATCACAGTGGTGTGATCCCCCGTTTCCGATGGCTAGAAAAATTGATGGTGACACCGCACCACCATCGAGTTCATCATATTAAATCGGGTGGATATGCCAATCGTAACTTTGGTGGCAGCTTTATTATTTGGGATAAACTATTTGGTTCATTTTCTGAACCTCCTGAAACCCCTCATCAATACGGTATTGGGGGAGAATCTGCGACCCAAAATCCATTTGTTGACAGTAACCGTCCTTTTCTCCGTATTTTGGGTATGAAAAATGGGCTGAAACAGCCGCGTGAAACCCATTATCAGATTAAGGAAATCTTCTTGGTAAGCGGTACATTGTTGCTATTCACATTGGTGATTGGCTACATTTATTTGTATGGCTACGGTTTTAATGGCACCACTGGCGTGCAAGTTGGGCTCTTTATCTTGTTAGCCTTAGGAACCGTAGCATTGTCGGGGTTATCAAGCGGTTATCTATGGGGTAAATGGAGCTGGTTTTTGGTGGCGACGATGATTGCGGCGTGGGTGTTAAGTGCAGGTTGGTTAATGCCATTTTGGTTGGTTGTGAGTGGCGTATTGTGGCTGCACAGTTTATTGGTGCTGGTAGGATTCGGAGTGACTAAGGTGGATAAAACCGATGCGCAAACCGAGTGATTTACCACCACTTTCTTTTCGTCATAAAGATGACTTGGCGTTTCATCGCGCATTACAGCAAGCCGCAAACGGGTACCTGCAAGAAAAGGGTGACCACCGTTTTGCGAATGCCAAGGTATACCTGAAAAATACGCTATTAATTCTGGCTTGTTTTAGCTGTTATTTCTTAATGATGACCTCTCAGGGGGGAATCACTTTTTTTATTGGCTATCCACTGTTTATATTTTTTGCTTTATTACTGGCGATCAATGTGGTGCATGATGCCTCCCATAACGCAGTATTTCGGCATGGCTGGGCAAATCGGTGGCTGAATTTTTGGGTGACTATTCCCCTTGGATTAGACCCAGATTGCTGGCGGGTTCGGCATATTCTCTTTCATCATACCCATACGAATATTCGTCATTATGATTTGGATATAGAAGAAAACTTTTTACTGCGGCAAACGCCTTATCAACGCTGGTATCCATTTATGCGTTGGCAGCATTTATATTGGCCGTTGATTGCGGCGATGACGTTTCCCGCGCTGATTTGGGGATATGATTGGTTTGACCGCTTTCATTTCACACGTGTCGCGCCGAAAATGCGCCATCAGGGAGCTAAAGGTATTTGCTTGTTTTTGCTGAGTAAAGTACTGCATCTTTGTTTGGCTCTGTTATTACCGTATGGGTTTTTATCCCCTTATGGTATCGGTATCGGCACATTATTGACGGTTTATCTGTTTAGCCAGATGCTCGCCTCGCTAATTTTTGTGGTGCTGATCCTCGGTACACACTGGGCAAAAGCTACCTTTTATACCGCACCAGAATCAGGGCGTATGGCGCAGGGTTTTTATACCCATACTTTTTCAACCACCTACGATTGGCAAACCACGCCCAAATGGCTGACGTATTGGTTAGGTGGGTTGAATTTACACCTAACGCACCATATTTTTCCCAACTGGCATCATCGACATTATCCGGCTCTCGCCAATATTATTCAGCAAACCGCCGCACAATTTGATATGGATTATCATTGTGTTGATGCCAAAACCCTGTGGCGTTATCAGCAATTGTTTTTGAAGCGAATGGGAACGGGGGAAGGGGTTATATCGTGATGGTATTTCGAGAATAAAAAAACCGTGGTTTTAATGCCACGGCTTTTATCATTCGATAATTAACTTAACGAATATTGACTACAACATCATACCGCCGAACAGGAAGCCGAAGGTAACGGCAAATGCGACAGCGATAGTACCCGGAATAAAGAATGGGTGGTTGAAGACAAACTTACCAATGCGAGTTGTACCGGTGTCATCCATTTGTACCGCCGCAACCAGCGTTGGGTAAGTAGGCAGAATGAACAGACCAGATACCGCAGAGAAAGATGCGATTGCAGTCAGTGGGCTAACGTTCAGAGCCAGTGCCATTGGCATCAGCGCTTTAGCGGTAGCTGCTTGAGAATACAGTAGAGCAGAACAGAAGAAGAAGATAACCGCTAACATCCATGAATGTTCATGAATCAGGTCACCCGCAGTTGCTTTGATCCAGTCTAAGTTGTGCTGTACGAAAGTATCACCTAACCAAGCAACACCTAAGATACAGATACAGGCGCTCATACCAGCTTTAAAGGTACTTGAGTTCAGGATTGCATCAGTGTTAACACGGCACAGGATAGTGATTAATGTCGCAACAGTCAGCATGATAATCAGGATAGCGTTAGTGGTATTCATCAATGGTTTTTCAACCAGACCCACGCTTGGGCTATTGATGATTGCATAACAAACTACGCCGACAACGCCGAGTAAGAACAGCAGAACAGAAGATTTTGCACCTGGTTTGATTTCTTTGACTTGGCTACCGCGCAGTTCAACTAAACCTTCAGCTAAACGTTTTTGATAGATTGGGTCATCGGACAGTTTAGAGTTAAATGTCCAAGAAACAATAAATGACATTAAAATAATGGCAAGGAATGTCGATGGTAATAAAACACCTAACAGCGTGATATAGCTAACTGTGTTACCTGCACCAACCATTGCTGGGTTTTCCATGACTGACGCCATGTAAACAACCGCTGCAGAAATTGGGGAAGCAGTAATACCAATCTGAGCTGCCACTACCGCAGTAGACAGTGGACGACATGGTTTCACACCTTGCTCTTTCGCAACTTCTGCAATAACTGGCAGAGTTGCTAATGAGATATTACCGGTACCTGCGAACAGGGTCAGGAAATAAGTCACGATTGGGGCAAGAATAGTGATGTATTTTGGATTGCGGCGCAGTAATTTTTCTGTTTGAGCAACCAAGTAATCAAGACCACCTGCAATTTGCATTGCAGAGATAGCGGCAATAACAGCCATGATGATAGAGATTACGTCAAATGGAATGGTACCCGGTTTCACGCCAATAGCAGCGAGTACCAGAACACCAAGGCCACCGGCAAAGCCGATACCTATCCCACCAAGACGGGCCCCTAAAAAAATGGCCAGCAGAACAATGACAAATTCTACGGCTAACATAGTGTTTACTCCTCGACAAAATGAAAATTATGAAACTATTATGTTAATTATTTGTGTGTGCGTTCATGAAAAAAGGCACGCTATCCGGTGGAAAGTCGTGCCCTTATTCTTAAGAATTATCTATGAAACTCATAAATAATTAGTCATCAAATCTTTTTGCTTTATATGCTGGATGCTTTAGGTTCTCTACAGAGAAGATATCATCCAATTCTGCTTCGGTCAGAAGTCCACGTTCTAGGACAACTTCACGTACGCTCTTACCAGTTTCAGCACAGATTTTACCAACGATATCGCCGTTATGGTGACCAATGAATGGGTTCAGGTAAGTCACGATACCGATAGAGTTGAATACGAACGCTTCACAGATTTCTTTGTTTACTGTGATACCGTTGACGCATTTCTCTACTAAGTTACGACATGCATTGCTCATCAGTGAAATTGATTCAAACATTGCTTGACCGATTGCTGGTTCCATTACGTTTAACTGTAATTGACCTGCTTCAGCAGCCATGGTGACACAGATGTCATTACCCATAACTTTAAAGCATGCTTGGTTAACAACTTCAGGGATTACTGGGTTAACTTTTGCTGGCATGATAGAAGAACCTGCTTGTAATTCTGGCAGATTGATTTCTTTCAGCGCCGCACGAGGACCAGAGGAAAGTAAACGTAAGTCGTTACAGATTTTAGACAGTTTAACGGCTAAACGTTTCAGGCTAGCGTGAACAGTGATGTATGCACCACAGTCAGAAGTTGCTTCAATCAAATCTTCTGATGGTACACATGCTAAGCCTGTTACTTCAGCTAATTTCTTAACGGCTAATTCTTGGTAACCAGGCGCTGTATTTAAGCCAGTACCGATAGCTGTTGCACCTAAGTTAACTTCGAGCAGTAAATCGATGCTACGTTTTAAGTTTTTCTCTTCTTCTTTTAAAAGAGTCGCGAAAGCATGGAATTCCTGACCAACAGTCATTGGTACTGCGTCTTGTAACTGAGTACGACCCATTTTCAGGATGTCTTTGTACTCTTCAGCTTTTCTTTCAAAGCCTTCTTTCAGGTAAACAACAGAGTCGATTAATTTCAGAACAGAGTTGTAAACTGCGATACGGAAACCGGTAGGGTATGCATCGTTGGTTGATTGGCTTTTATTTAGGTGGTCATTTGGGTTTAAAAACTCATACTCACCTTTTTTATGGCCCATCAGTTCAAGACCGATGTTTGCCAGAACTTCGTTGGTATTCATGTTCAGTGATGTGCCCGCACCACCTTGGAATACGTCAACTGGGAACTGATCCATGCATTTGCCTTCGTTCAAAACAATATCACATGCTTTGATGATGGTATCTGCGATATTACGAGGAATCGTGTGCAGTTCTTTGTTAGCAAGCGCGGCTGCTTTTTTTACCATTACCATGCCACGAATAAATTCTGGGACATCGTTAATAGTGCGGTCGCTGATATAAAAGTTTTCAATCGCACGCAGAGTATGAACACCATAATAGGCATCAGCTGGAACTTCTTTTTTACCTAACAGGTCTTCTTCGATACGAGTATTGTTTGACATGAGAACCTTCTTAATTAGATTACAGTTACTGTCCGTTTATGCGCTTTAAAAATATATCCTAAAACTAAACTTATAGGTGTTTACCACCTACTACTCCGTTATCAGCATTATGTTCTACTGACTTATGGGTAGATCATATGCCTTTTATCACTCCATACCTTGAACCTAGATCATTTTATGGATTGATTAGTGAAACAGAATTCATATTGTGTGATTTAAATCACGGATAAGCATAATTAATGATATTTCTTCGTGAGTTGAAAATCGTTATAAGCGACCCAATTATTATGGCTATACTAATGAAAAAAGCGAATACTGATGATAGTCTCTTAGAGATAGTTCACAAAGGTTTTCTTTTAACCTCGAAAAACGCAGTAGCTTATTGATATAAAGGAGTACTTGT
>NZ_GG703818.1:549943-708325 GCF_000156395.1 Providencia rustigianii DSM 4541 | reverse complement strand
GTGCGCTGGTTACCACTAATTTTGATAGGTGTTTTGGTCTATATAGAGTCGGTAATTTTTGTCCGAGTCGCTGATGAAATCGGTGTATTAATGACACTTATTTTAGTGGTGCTCACATCCTGTTTAGGGGTTTCACTTGTGAAAAACCAAGGGATGAAAAATGTAATGCAAATACAACAAAAATTAATGAATGGTGAAAGTCCCGCCGCTGAAATGATTAAAAGTGTGGCGTTGGTGTTAGCTGGATTTTTACTAATTGTTCCAGGATTCTTTACTGACTTTATTGGTCTACTTTTATTATTACCGCCAGTACAAAAATTATTTGTCATGCGTTTAATCCCGCATATTAAATTTTATCAACCGGGTAATGGCTTTCATGGTACAGGCCGTAATGGTTTTCAAGATGGCAATACTTTTGAAGGTGAATTTCAACGTAAGCAAGATGATGCATCTTATACGATAGATAGCCCTAATCAGGGTGATAAAGAGGATAAATCTGCCGAGTCTGATAAAGATGAGCGTCCGAAGTACTAATTCCATTGTTTTTGTAGGGAGATAAATAATGAAAAAATTTATCTCCCACCCCTTGAAGTCTGATAAACCAACCCCAATCTCCTGAATCATGGTACTGGTGAAGATCATCTTGGTATCGTCCTTTTACTCGTATGGACTTTATTTGTAGGAGAACTATTAATGAACATTCGTCCATTGCATGACCGCGTTATCGTTAAGCGTAAAGAAATCGAATCAAAATCTGCTGGTGGTATCGTTTTAACTGGCAGTGCTGCGGGCAAATCAACTCGTGGTGAAGTTATCGCTGTAGGCCAAGGCCGCATCCTGGAAAATGGTGAAATCAAAGCGCTGGATGTGAAAGTTGGCGACATCGTGATTTTTAACGACGGTTATGGCGTAAAAGCTGAAAAAATCGACAATGAAGAAGTGTTAATCATGTCCGAAAGCGACATCTTAGCAATTGTTGAATAATCATTTTCACTTAAAACTTTCATCAAACGAAAAGAATTTAAAGGAAAGAAATAATGGCAGCTAAAGACGTTAAATTTGGTAATGATGCACGAGTAAAAATGCTTCGTGGTGTCAATGTTCTTGCTGATGCAGTTAAAGTGACTTTAGGCCCTAAAGGTCGTAACGTTGTTTTAGACAAATCTTTTGGCTCACCAGTTATCACTAAAGACGGTGTTTCTGTAGCACGTGAAATCGAATTAGAAGATAAATTCGAGAACATGGGTGCTCAAATGGTGAAAGAAGTTGCTTCTAAAGCTAACGATGCTGCGGGTGACGGTACAACTACCGCAACAGTTCTGGCTCAATCTATCATCACTGAAGGTCTGAAAGCCGTTGCTGCGGGTATGAACCCAATGGATCTGAAACGTGGTATCGACAAAGCGGTTATCGCAGCTGTTGAAGAACTGAAAACACTGTCAGTTCCATGTTCAGACACTAAATCAATCGCACAGGTTGGTACTATTTCTGCAAACTCTGACGAAACTGTGGGTCGTTTAATCGCAGAAGCAATGGATAAAGTCGGTAAAGAAGGCGTTATCACCGTTGAAGAAGGTACTGGTCTGGAAGACGAATTAGACGTGGTTGAAGGTATGCAGTTTGACCGCGGTTATTTATCGCCTTACTTCATTAACAAACCAGAAACTGGTGTTATTGAACTGGAAAACCCATTCATTCTGTTAGTTGACAAAAAAGTTTCTAACATTCGTGAATTACTCCCAGTATTAGAAGGTGTTGCTAAAGCAAACAAACCACTGCTGATTATCGCGGAAGATGTTGAAGGTGAAGCACTGGCGACATTAGTGGTTAACACTATGCGCGGTATCGTGAAAGTGGCTGCGGTTAAAGCGCCTGGTTTCGGTGACCGTCGTAAAGCAATGCTGCAAGACATCGCTATCCTGACTAACGGTACTGTTATCTCTGAAGAGATCGGTATGGAGCTGGAAAAAGCAACGTTAGAAGATTTAGGTCAAGCAAAACGTATCGTGATCAACAAAGACACCACTATCATCATTGATGGTGTTGGTGACGAAGCCGCTATCGCGGGTCGTGTTGCTCAAATTCGTCAGCAAATCGAAGAATCTTCTTCAGATTATGACCGTGAAAAACTGCAAGAGCGCGTTGCTAAATTAGCTGGCGGTGTTGCAGTAATTAAAGTCGGTGCTGCGACAGAAGTTGAAATGAAAGAAAAACGTGCTCGTGTTGACGATGCTCTGCATGCAACTCGCGCTGCGGTTGAAGAAGGTGTGGTTGCTGGTGGTGGTACTGCTCTGGTTCGCGTTGCTGCGAAACTGGAAGGTATGAAAGGCGACAACGAAGATCAAACCGTTGGTATCCGTGTTGCACTGCGTGCAATGGAATCTCCAATGCGTCAAATCGTCACCAACGCAGGTGAAGAAGCTTCTGTAGTTGTTAACAAAGTTAAAGCGGTTAATGGTAACGAAGGTTACAACGCGGCAACGGATACTTATGGCGATATGATCGAAATGGGTATCTTGGATCCAACTAAAGTGACTCGTTCTGCACTGCAATTCGCTGCATCTATCGCAGGCCTGATGATCACTACTGAAGCAATGATCACTGATGCTCCTAAATCAGATGCACCAGACTTAGGTGGCGCTGGCATGGGCGGCATGGGTGGAATGGGCGGCATGATGTAAGCCATTCGGCAAACATCTTGCTCAAGTAGCCGTTAACTAAGTTAGCCGCTACCAGCCAATATAGACCGGCATTGTTAGTTTCTCTAGCAGTGCCGGTTTTTTATATGTATTAAATTGATATTTTTGCGATCTGCATTCATTGGGACTATCACTTATTTTTGCGTTTGCATGGCTCATCGGGTTATATTTAACGTAAGGTAAAAAATGGTTTAAATAAGTAAAGAACATCACGAGCGTCTTGATAGTTTTGTGATAAACTCTGAGCGATTGGTAGTTTTTAAAAAGTTTACCGCTGCATCTAGTAAGCGAATTCACTGCCATAAAACAGAATTTTGAGTGATTGGAGCGATAAAGGTTCTACAACCAGCTGCAAAAACACAATAAAAAATGAGGGAAAACATGCGAATTAAAGTCTTGCTTGGTGCTGCTGCATTACTAACTTTAGCAGGTTGTACATCAACCAATGATCTAACTGCGGCAGGCTCACAAGTTCGTTTTGTTGAAAATCAACCGGGAAGTGAGTGTCAACTTCTTGGTCAGGTAATTGGAACTCAAAGCAACTGGCTGAGCGGCGTTAATAATGAATCTAGCTCTATGCGTGGAGCAGCGAACGATTTACGTAACAAAGCAGCGGCAATGGGTGGCAATGTCATTTTTGGTGCGTCAAGCCCAAGCGAAACCGTCCTCTCTAGCTTTGTTCCCGTCGATAGCAAAATGGTTGGTCAGGTTTATAAGTGCCAATAATTTAAGTATCGTAAAGACCCGCTTAGTGAATAAGCGGGTTTTTTTATCTCTTTAGCTTTGTCGTAAATTCAAATCCAATAATGTTTTACTGGGTTCCCCGCCGATCTCTCGTGCTAATTTAGGTACCAAATAGCCCGAAACCTTGCTTAATAACTCACGAATTAATTCTCTTGCCTCGTTATCACTCACTAAAAAGTGGGCAGCACCTTGCACTTTATCCAAAACATGCAAATAGTAAGGCAGAATTCCGGCTTCAAATAATGCATTACTCAAGTTAGCTAATGCAGTGACATTATCGTTAACTTGGCGTAGTAACACGCTCTGGTTGAGCAGAGTAACCCCCGCACGTTTTAATTTTTGCATAGCATGAGTAAAAGAGTCGTCAATTTCGTTGGCATGGTTCACATGGGTGACCATAATCACGTGTAAACGCGACTGCTCCAAGCGCTTGCAGAGTGTGTTGGTGATCCTTTCTGGGATTACAACCGGCAAACGGGAGTGAATTCTCAAGCGTGTAATATGAGGAATATCCTCAAGTTGGCTAATAAGCCAATCAAGTTCGTGATCTTTAGCCATCAATGGATCACCACCAGAAAAGATGATTTCATTGAGTTCACTGTGGTTTTTTATATAATCCACCGCCATCAACCAGTTATTTTTATTTCCTTTGTTATCTTCATAAGGAAAATGCCGGCGAAAGCAGTAACGACAGTTCACCGCGCATCCCCCTTTAACCAGCATTAATGCTCGGTTGTGGTACTTGTGCAGTAAACTTGGAATTTCATTATCCTGCTCTTCTAGTGGATCAGTAGAAAAACCTGGATGTATATCAAACTCTGTCTTTGCGGTTAACACTTGCAATAACAGAGGGTCTGATGGATCGCCTTTTTTCATTCGAGAAATAAAAGGTCGAGGAACGCGTAAGGGGAATAATTTCCGAGCCTCGTTGCCTTCTCGCGATGGTAAATGGTCTTCCAAATTGAGTATTTGCAGCAATTCATCAGGATTAGTGACTGCTTCAGCAAGTTGTTGTATCCAGACTTCTCTGGATGAGGTATTTTGAGTTATAATATCGACCATTTTTTGGCTATGCCATTTTTAGTTTATAAATAGAGGATCTCCATGGCTACTTATAGTACCAATGAATTCCGCTCAGGTCTTAAAATCATGTTAGATGGTGAGCCGTGTGCAATTCTTGAAAGTGAATTCGTTAAACCGGGTAAAGGTCAAGCGTTCGCACGTGTGCGTCTCCGTAAACTGATTTCTAACAAACTGTTGGAAAAAACGTTTAAATCTACTGACTCTTGCGAAGGTGCAGATGTCATGGATATGAACTTAACTTACCTGTACAACGACGGTGAGTTCTGGCATTTCATGAACAATGAAACTTTCGAACAGCTAGCAGCTGATGAAAAAACAGTTGGTGACAACGCAAAATGGCTGGTCGACCAAGCTGAATGTATCTTAACCTTATGGGACGGTCGTCCAATCGCCGTAACACCACCGAATTTCGTTGAGTTAGAAATTACGGACACAGATCCAGGTCTGAAAGGTGATACTGCAGGTACTGGCGGTAAACCAGCAACACTGAGCACTGGCGCAGTGGTTAAAGTTCCTCTGTTCGTACAGGTCGGCGAAGTGATTAAAGTTGACACCCGTTCAGGTGAATACGTATCACGCGTAAAATAATTGCCGAGTAGATCAAGCGAGTCATTATAGTGAGTGACTCGATGAGATCAAGAAGAGCCGGATACAGTTTTGTGCTGTATTCGGCTTTTTTATTGAAGAGTTAACAGCACTTAAATCCACCTTTACCTTTGCCGCCATAACGCGCATCTTGCCGCTCTTTGAAAAATTCCTCATAAGTCATCGGCGTTTGATCAGGATGGGTTTGCTGTATGTGAGCAACGTAGTTGTCGTAGTCGGGGACGCCGACCATCATTTTGGCGGCTTGGCCCAAGTAACGGGCCGCCTTCCCTAAGTTCCCAAACATAAATCCTCGTCATATTTTGTGTTGTAGCGTTGTTAGCTTCACTTGGCTACCCTAGTCACATAGTTATCTATGTTCCCAGGGATATCCTCGCTTGCTGCCTAGCTACAACACAAACTATTTAGAGGATTGCATTGTAGCCAGTGATTTTGGAGAAAGAGAGTGAGTTTTGAAAAATATTTAAGAAAAATAAATGCTTAAAACAAAATTGCTCATCCCTCGATCTCCGTTGCTCTTAATGATGGCGGGTGTTCGCCACAATGTCTTGGTAGTTCTCTGGCATTGGCTCGTAAGGCACTTCGTTAGCCGTTGGCTCCTTAGATTTTAATGCTTTTAATGCGGTACGCAGAGAGAAAATAGCGAGAACCACGACGACAATCATGAAGAAAATCGTTAAGCCAGCATCTAAACGGTTATTAAAGATTAACTGAGTAAGCTGTGACTCCGTGTATTGTGGTGGAATGTTACCGCTGTCTAACATCGCTTGGAATTTATTGGCGACAGCTAAAAAGCCAACACGGGCATCTTCACTGAACGTCTTTTCCCAACCCGCAGTCATAGTACAAACTAGCAACCATGAGGTAGGTAATAGTGCGACCCACGCATAAGCTTGGCGCTTCATTTTGAACAGAACAACTGCACACAGCATCAATGCCATACCTGCTAGCATTTGGTTGGCGATACCAAATAGTGGCCACAATGTGTTGATACCACCCAATGGATCCACAACCCCTTGGTGTAAGAAATAACCCCATGCCAATACGCATAGTGCGGTGGCAATCAAGTTTGCCGGGAGTGAATCGGTTCTTTTCAACGATGGAGAAATTACACCCAATAAATCTTGCAGCATAAAGCGCGCAGCACGGGTTCCTGCATCCACTGCCGTCAGGATAAATAACGCTTCAAACAGGATGGCGAAGTGATACCAGAAAGCCACATTCATCAAGCCACCTAAAGCACCATGGAGAATGTACGCCATACCTACTGCAAGGGTTGGTGCTCCACCTGCACGGGAAATAATACTGGTTTCACCGACATCATTGGCAATTTGAGTGAGTTGTTCCGGTGTAATCTGGAAGCCCCAACTACTAACCACTTGAGCGGCTGACGCCACCACATCTGTAGTACCGGCTGGTGCCAACATAGCCATTGGGCTGTTCATCGCAAAATAAACACCGGGGTCAATCACACAAGCAGCCACTAATGCCATGATGGCAACGAATGACTCCATCAACATCCCACCATAACCAATAAAACATGCTTGATTTTCATTGGCTAACATCTTCGGTGTGGTACCCGATGAGATTAAGGCGTGGAAGCCTGATACGGCACCACAAGCAATGGTAATAAATAAGAATGGGAATAAATCACCCGCCCACACAGGACCCGTACCATCAATATATTTGGTTAGCGCTGGCATTTGTAGACTTGGATTTAAAATTAAAATACCAATAGCGAGACCAATAATGGTACCAATTTTCAGGAATGTAGACAGATAGTCACGAGGTGCTAACAATAACCAAACGGGTAATACGGCAGCTACAAAGCCATATCCCACGAGCATCCATGTTAATTGAACGCCGGTGTAGTCAAAATAAGGTGCCCATGTTTCACTTTCTGCAACCCAACCCCCAGAGATAATAGCAAAAACGAGAAAAACTAAGCCTATGACAGAAACTTCACCAATACGACCGGGGCGAATATAACGGGTATAAATCCCCATAAAAATAGCCAGTGGAATCGTGAAGGCGACGGTATAGGTTCCCCAAGGACTGTGTGTCAGCGCTTTCACCACAATCATCGCGAGAACAGCTAAGATAATCACCATGATCATAAAGCAGGCGATCAGGGCAATAACCCCAGCAGTATTCCCCATTTCCTCTTTAACCAATTCCCCCAAAGAGCGCCCATCACGGCGAGTGGACACAAATAGCACCATGAAATCTTGTACAGCACCGGCAAGCACAACCCCTGCCAGTAGCCATAACATTCCTGGTAAATATCCCATTTGAGCTGCTAGCACCGGTCCGACAAGTGGACCGGCCCCTGCGATAGCGGCAAAGTGGTGACCAAATAACACTTTTTTATCTGTCGGGACGTAATCCAGACCATCATTATGACGAATAGCTGGTGTCATACGTGTTGAATCGACTTGTAAGACCTTTTTCGCAATAAACAGTCCATAGTAGCGATATGCAATAAGATAAATACAGACAGCAGCAACAACAATCCACAAGGCATTTATTTGTTCACCACGGTTTAGTGCAATATAACCGAGTGAAAAAGCACCGAGCAGAGCGAGAGCAATCCAAATCAATTGTTTACCCATAGCCTTCCCCATCCATTTCATTAACGAGTCATTATTATTTATTTAAGTAAAACTGAAACAGGTATAGCGAGAGTAAATCAAAAGAAAAAGTAGCTAAAACGAGACACCTAATTGAAATTTTAAGTAAATTTCATTATTGCAATTGGCGTCACTAAAATATGAATGAATATTGGATTTTATCTTGTTTTTGTCTATGTGGCGTTTTTGTTTTGAATTTTTATTTCAATAATTATAAGTTTATTGGTTTAATAAACTTATAATTAGGGTGTGGCGAATAGTGGGAATATAAAATCGTAGGGAAAAAATACCGTATTAAACTTTCCGGTATTTTAATAGGTTAGCTATCGCTGTCTCAGCATTTGAATAATTTTCTTACCAAATAGCGTTGTTATCAGACCTATCATGATCAAAATCAGCCCAGCGACTTGTATGCCATTAATATGCTCACCAAGGAATAATGCGCTGCTACTGAGACCAAAAACGGGAACGAGCAGTGAGAATGGGGCAACTCGCCAAGCTTCATAACGGCCTAATAAAACGCCCCATAAACCGTAACCAACAAATGTTGATAAGTAAGCAAGATAAATAATCACGCCAAATATAGACCAATTAAACCCGGCTAAACCTTGGACGATGGCAGTTTCACCTTCGAAAATCCATGAGCTTAATAGAAAAGGGATAATGGGGATCAGAGCACTCCAACTAACCAGTGATAGAGCACTACATTTTTCATCACCTTGTTTTTGCATAATAATACGGTTGGTGATATTGCCTGTCGCCCAAGATAATCCTGCAATTAATATAAACACTAAGCCGATCAGTGGAATATCATCAATACCGCCGGCAGTTGCCCCATTGGCTAAAACGGCTAGACCAGCGATAGCAATGAACATCCCAATAAAATGATTGAGTTGTAAGGATTCTTTTAAGATGATGGCACCGAGTAGTAAGGTAAAAAAGGCCTGAGATTGTAAGATCACCGAGGCAATACCTGCTGGCATACCGACATGTAAAGCGCAGAATAGAAATGCAAATTGCCCAAAACTGATAGTGAGTCCATAAATCAGTAATAACCTAAATGGGATATTAGGGCGTTTAAACAGAAAAATTGCAGGAAATGCCACGAATACAAAGCGTAGTGCGCCAAGTAATAAAGGTGGTAGGGCGGTTACGCCAAGCTTTATGATCACAAAATTGACGCCCCAAATGACGACGACACAGAGTGCTAATAATATATCTTTGATATTCATGGATATTTCTCAGAGCATGATTCGAGAGTAGTGAATACTGTACCTGTGGATTTAAAATCATGCGATGGTATTGGTGCTAGTGGATAAAATATAGTAGGAATAAGTGCAATATTATTGTTAATTTGGTGTTAATTATTATTTATCATCGCTTGAATCTCATAAATTGAATGTTTATAATGCATTTCTAATCATCGGTGTTCAGGACGACCTGAAATTACACATTCAATTACTGGGGACGACCCCGTTAAGTTAACGGGAAAATGACCATGGCTTGGATCATCCTTTTATTTGCTGGTTTATTAGAAGTTGTATGGGCAGTGGGCTTAAAATATACTCACGGTTTTACGCGCTTAACGCCAAGCATCATTACCATTCTTGCCATTATTGCAAGTATGGGCTTATTGGCTTATGCCATGCGAGATCTTCCAGCAGGAACCGCTTATGCTATCTGGACGGGGATCGGGGCAGTGGGTACCGCAATTGTCGGTATTATCTTTCTGGGTGAATCGGCGAATATCTTCCGCTTATTAAGCTTAGGGTTGATAGTACTGGGGTTGATTGGTTTAAAAGTCTCAAGTTAATCAATTGAAACAAAAATGGGAGAATGAATATTCTCCCACTTTTTTACTCAAAGAAAATATTATTATAAGTGACATAATAAGAGTTTTTACTTTTTCAAGACGATATTAGAAATGTTTTTTCTCTGAATCTGATAGTTAATATAACGTGAAGGCCAGATTTTTTCTGGGGTTGTCTCTAAAAAATCAGCAATAATTCTTTCACCCTTAGGCCAGCGTCGCGATAAAGCATTGTTTAATGTTGAGGAGTTTAGTCCAACAGATCTAGATATTGCTGATAATGTCGAACCTTTCTTTCTGATTGCGGCAATAATATCCGCAGGATGCCAATCTTCTTTCATATTACCCTCCGATAATTAAATAATAATTAATTTTAAAATTTAATTATGTATATTTTAATTGATATATATTTTGTGATTGAAGAGATATTAAGTTAGATAAATAAATTTCATTTTCAAATGCGTATTAATTTAATCTTTTGTTGTTAATTTTTTTATGTTAAAGATATTGGCGATTTAAAATATGAATATTTCATGTGTAATTTAAAAAGGAAGATTAAATGAATATTGAAAGTGATTTTTTGGAGAAATCATGTAATGGATTAAGAAATATATTTTCTAGTCAGTTTAATTGGGATGATATGGATTTATCCTTCAGTAGGGTTGATTTGTCAGAGAGGAAAATATTCACTATATCAAGTAATTATGAGTGGGTTTTAATCTATTGGAGCGATGATCTCGACCTTTTAATCAGTGAGCGACTATCATCGGGAATTCAATATTGGGATAATTACTCTAAGGCATATACAGATACTTTAGTAAAAGTAGATAAGAAAAAAATTAAAGTTGATCTCTGTACGAAATATGGGAATGTTTTTGAATTAGCATCAATTAATTCGAAAAGTAAATTATCGATAAAGGAAATTAATGCAATATATAAATATAGGGCTATTGTTTCAGACTATGCACAAAGTATTTGGCAGAAAGATGATGATTCTTTTTTACCACAAAGAGAAAATATTATTTTATCAACCGGGGGTAATGGTTCCAAAAATGAAGTAGATAATGATTTACTCGACATACATCAATATATGCGTTTCGGTAACATTCGTTTCACACGTAAAGAAATGATCACTATTCGTTTATTACTTTCCCACTGTAAGGTAAAAGAAATTAGTTATATTCAAGGCTGTTCGGAAGCAAATGAGCATAAGCGCATTCAGCGTATTAAAGAAAAATTAAATTGCCCACATGTTTCCTCAAGTGGATTATTTACGGTTCTTAAAGATCATGGAATTACATTAGCCTGTTTAGAAATGCTAGTGAGTTATCCCTAATTTTTTCATGAATATGTATTAAGGATAAAAATCTTACAACAAGGATGACACAATGAAATGGAAATATCGATTTGGTGCAGCTGCAGGAAATGCGCTGGAATATTATGATATTGCAGTATTTGCAGCAATATCTGTTTACCTGAGTGCCGAACTGGAGAAACTAGGTTATTCCCAATCAACATTAATGGTATGGGGTATTTTTGCATTACGTTTTTTAATTCGACCTATTGGTGGTGTAGTTATAGGGCGTTATGCCGATACTGCGGGGAAAAAGGCAGCATTAGTCCTAACAAGTTCAATCACGGGGATAGCGACATTATGTATGGCATTGTTGCCGATTCAATTACTAGGGGTCTATACGCCCCTTGCTATTCTAATTTTTCAGCTTGCTCTATCCTTTAGTTTTGGAGGGGAATATCCATCCTTGGTAACGTATTTATTCTCTGATGTGCAAGAAGATGAGCGAGCTAAAATTGCTGCGCTGATTTCTGGAAGCATAGTTGTAGGTGTTATTATTTCTACAGGATTAGTGTTTTTTTTACAGCAAGTTCTTGATAAAGAAACAATGCATAGCATTGGTTGGCGGATCCCTCTATTGGTAGGCTTGTTCAATATAGGAATGAGTTTTTGGTTTAGAACGAAGCTACCAGAAAAACGGGCAAACAGACCAGTAAAGCGAGCGTTTAATTGGCTAGGCATTATTTACTTATTCTTGTTAACAGCGCCAGCTTCAGTTGCTTTTTATTCACAAAACTTGTCTGGTTCTGTTATTGTGAGGCATTTGAAGCATGATGTATTAAAGGATATTTTTCCTCTAATATCTTCCGGGCTTTTGTTAGCACTGATTATTTTAAGTTGTTGGTGGACAACAAAATATAGCACGCCATTGAGAATATACCGGATTGGAGTCGCTGCACTAGTGCTATTAGCAGCCCCGGTTTATTTTACGCTTCAGCTTGATAACCTAATGTTAGTTTGCCTTGCACAGCTCTCGATTGCAGGGTGTTCTTCAATGATATTGGCAAATTTACCTGCTGTACTTGCAAGAGTTGTTCATGGTAATACCGCAATGTTAGGTGCTGGCTATAATGGAGCTTCTGTATGTATTGGGGGAGTAACACCGCTGGTCATTACTTATTTGAGTGATTTTCACTTAGGGTATGCTGGATGTTTTATTGCATTGTGCGGCGCATTATTCTTCCTGACTCGTTGGTTACCCAAATCAAAAGAATTAGAGTTTAATTAAATGATTAACCCCGTAGCGAATCTGCGGGGTATTTCTTATTTACTAAGTAATTTTAAGAAGCAGTTATAAAGCAGCTTATTCAAAGTATCTTGGTTATATTCATGTGAAGTTGCTAGGTTATCCACCGCAGCATGCATTGAATGATAAATCATTGTGGCGATAAGTTCAGGTGGTGATGCCTGCCACTCTTGTTGCTGCTCACCAAGGGCTAATATTTGTTTAATTTGCTCGATGGCTCGTTGTTCATGGTTGTTTGTATGTCCATGATATTCATCGTGAAATAGCATATCGTGGAGCGATTGTTTTTCAACATAGTATTTAACGCTGTTTTCGCACCATGATTTTAACTGTGAAGAAGCTGATTGATACTGTGAAAACGCCTCCGCAATGTGCCCTAAATACCAATCCATATAACGGGTGCGCAAGGCATCCATAATTTCGTTTTTAGATTGAAAATAATGATAAAAAGTCCCTTTTGCCACATCAGCTGCTGCGACAATATCACTCACCGTTGTTGCCACAAAACCTTTCGACAGAAATAATTGCTCAGCTGCATTCATTAGCTCATTCAAACGCTCTTCAGCGGGCTTAGTTCTTGGTTTCTTCGGTTGAGTGTCCATCTTGGTTATCTCTTAGCATTATTTCAGCGAATAGCCGCATCATAGCATTCAATAAAGTAATTCTAAATGTAGGGAACAATATTCTGAAGATAAAAAAATACCCCAGCACTCAATGAGTTGATGGGGTATTTATTCGTAACTTATATTATCGACTTAATGATTATAGAGTGAATACACCGATAATCGCGATAACACTAATGATTGCAGAGCTGCCGTAGAACACCCATTTTGTTGCAGGAACATGCACTTTAAAATCGTGCAGGGTGTGGTGGATACGGTGCATACCACACCATACAGGCAAAATAATCATCAGTAATAAGAAAATACGACCGATAAAGCTTTGGCTAAATGCCATAATGCGCTCATAGCTCAGCATTTCTGGTGCAACACCTAATGGGATTAAAATACCCAGTAAGATGATGACTGCAGGGCCAATAACGGCGCTCCACATACCACCTGCACCAAATAATCCCCAGAAAATCGGCTCATCGGAACGTTTAGGCGTTAGATTCATCAGATTCTCCTTCGATTAAAATAGTAATGCGATTGCTAAAATAGCCGCAGTGACGACGATAGTCAGAGCCCAGAAGCCTTTAACGATAGGCTCATCTGGCATTTTATTATCTTTCACAATAATAGAGACAGCTTTCGGTGCTAACTTAAACCACGTTGTGGTGTGTAGCAGTGTGGCAGCCAATGTCACTAAGTTAATGATCAGAATGATTGGATTACTTAAGAATCCAACAAAGCCAGCCCATGATTCTGGACCACTTTTCAGAGCAAAGACTCCGTACAGGACTAAAATACTAAACCAGACCTGAAGAACGGAAGTGCTTTCGCGCATGATGTAAAAACGGTAAAAACCGAGTTTTTGCCACCAGTCGCCTTTCATTTCCCGTACATAGGGTTTACGTTTTGTTGTCATGACTTCAATTCTCCTTATCGTGGCTTCAGCATGGCGATAACAAAGTCTTGCGCGCTGGCAACTTTACCTTGCTGGATAGCGGCCGCAGGGTCGACATGCTTAGGACAGACTTCAGAGCAGTAGCCTACAAACGTACAGCTCCAAACACCGTTGTCACCATTTAACAGTGGCATACGCTCTTTTGCACCGTGGTCACGGTTATCGAGGTTGTAGCGCTCTGCTAATGTGATAGCCGCAGGGCCTAAGAACTCAGGGTTCAGACCAAATTGCGGGCAAGCTGCATAGCACAGACCGCAGTTAATACAGCCAGAGAACTGGTGATATTTCGCCATCTGAGCAGGAGTTTGCTTATTCGGACCTTCAGACAGTTTACGATCATTACCAATAATATACGGTTTGATCGCTTCTAAACGTTCGATAAAGCTAGTCATATCAACAACAAGGTCGCGCTCGATAGGGAAGTTACCCAGTGGCTCAACTTTCATTCCTTGTGGGTATTCACGGAGGAATGTTTTACAAGCCAGCTTCGGTACATTATCAACCATCATGCCGCAAGAACCGCAGATAGCCATACGGCAAGACCAGCGATAAGACAGATCCGGCGCTAAGTTATCTTTGATATAACCCAATGCATCTAACAAAGACGTTTGCGCATCGTAAGGGACATCATAAGTCACTAAATGGGGCTCACTATCCGTTTCTGGATTGAAGCGCATGATCTCCATTTTTAAGTGTTGCATCTCACCCATTAGCCTGCTCCTTATTCGCCTTGTCTTGAGCTGCCCCTTCAGCACCATACACACGTTTCGCTGGTTGTGATTTAGTAATTTTCACATCAGAATACTCAAGGCGTGGTGCGCCTTCTGGATTATAGAATGCCAGCGTGTGTTTCAGGAAGTTTACATCATCACGTTCAGTGCAACCTTCGTCGAGACGTTGGTGAGCACCGCGGGACTCTTTACGATTAATCGCAGAGTGAGCCATACATTCCGCGAC
Organism: Providencia rustigianii DSM 4541; assembly: GCF_000156395.1. Classification (GTDB taxonomy): domain Bacteria; phylum Pseudomonadota; class Gammaproteobacteria; order Enterobacterales; family Enterobacteriaceae; genus Providencia; species Providencia rustigianii. The sequence goes on along the minus strand of NZ_GG703818.1, from coordinate 693,630 downwards.
GTCTAAGCCGAAGCCCAGCTCGATGGTGTACAGTAAGTCAGTATTGAATACGCTGCTATGGTCAGTGATTTCGACTTTCTTGAAACGCTCTTTCAGTTCTGCAATCTTATCAACTGTTTTTTGCATCAATTCAGGGGTACGGTAGATACCGCAACCTTCTTCCATTGATAACCCTAATTCATCACGAATTTTCGCCCAGCTCTCATTACCTTTTTGGTTTAAGAGTTTATGTAGGTCGTTGTCAATATCACGAGTACGAGCTTCGATAGCACTTGCATTTGCTGGAGTTGCTTCCGCTGCATGACGTGCAGCTTCTTCACCGGCTAAGCGACCGAATACCACTAATTCTGCGAGTGAGTTAGAGCCTAAACGGTTTGCACCATGTAAACCAACAGACGAACATTCACCCACAGCAAATAGACCTTTAATGCGAGTTTCTGTACGTTGGTCGGTTTCGATACCGCCCATGGTGTAGTGCGCTGTTGGACGAACTGGAATTGGCTCGTTAACAGGGTCAACACCGACGTAAGCTTTTGCTAATTCACAAATGAATGGTAGGCGTTCATGTAGTTTTTCAGCACCGAGGTGACGCAGATCCAGATACACAACATCACCACGAGGAGTGCTGATAGTGCGACCTGCACGCCATTCGTGCCAGAATGCTTGAGAAACTTTGTCACGAGGACCCAGTTCCATATATTTATTTTCTGGTTTGCCCAGTGGGGTTTCTGGACCCATTCCGTAATCTTGCAGATAGCGGTAACCATCTTTATTGACAAGAATACCACCTTCACCACGGCAACCTTCAGTCATCAGGATACCTGAACCTGGCAGACCTGTTGGGTGATACTGAACGAATTCCATATCACGTAGTGGTACGCCATGGCGAAGTGCCATACCCATACCATCACCTGTTACGATACCGCCGTTGGTGTTATAACGATACACACGACCCGCACCACCAGTAGCCATAACGATAGCATTTGCACGGATTTGTACTTTAGTACCTTCCATCATGTTCAGAGCAACTAAACCACGAGCTTGACCTTCATCGACAATAATATCGAGAACGAAATGCTCATCGAAACGTTGGATCTGAGGATATTTCAATGATGTCTGGAACAAGGTGTGCAGCATATGGAAGCCGGTTTTATCCGCGGCAAACCATGTACGCTCAATTTTCATCCCACCGAAACGGCGAACGTTAACTGAACCATCTGGTTTACGGCTCCACGGGCAGCCCCATTGTTCTAGTTGGGTCATTTCTGTTGGGCAGTGCTCGACGAAATAATCGACGACATCTTGCTCACACAGCCAGTCACCACCAGAAACAGTATCATTGAAATGATAGTCAAAGGAGTCATGGGCTTGAGTAACTGCGGCTGATCCTCCCTCTGCTGCCACGGTATGGCTACGCATTGGGTAAACTTTTGAGATCAGAGCAATCTTGATATTGGGATTTGCTTCAGCAGCAGCAATTGCTGCTCGTAAGCCTGCGCCCCCGGCCCCGATAATCGCTAAATCGGCATTGAAGGTTTGCACTGCGCTTCTCCATTGTTCAAGTGTAAATTAGTAAATTAATAAATTCTTTTAAATACTTTTAGTGCTTAGCTATCTCAATTCCAGCTTGCCTTTAGGCTAAACTGCAAAAAATCTTTTTCTAATCGTAGATATATAATAGCTAATAACGACTTATTATGTTGGTAATTATAGCGAATAGTGTCTGGGATAAATTTGATATAGAAAGGTGTTTTGGGTGATATTACCTACAAAATGTGATCTGCGTCTTCTTTTTGTAAATTGTTTCTCTCTCTAAGACGTTTAGAGAGGAAATGGAAATAATAAAAAGAAATATCAAATAATTATCATTAATCTTACACGAATTCCTAGCATGAAAAACCAACTAAAATCGTCGGGTTTAACCTGTTTGTAGTCGATAATAGGGTGCTTTTGGGGAAAATTCTAAATTCATATCGAATAGAAAATTGCGAATGAGTTCACTATTTTAAAAACGGTTTAACTTTTTTACTGAGAAATCATTTTTTAAATGTGCCAAGTAAGTAACGGGGGATTGTTTTTTTTAACAATCACATCACAAGTTATAAGAAAAAATCATGTTTTTGTTTTTTTTTAATCAATTGTTAAAAGTTGATGGGAAAGCTTTTTGCCTAATCGTATAAAGCAGGAGATAATCCCTCCATCTTTCTCACCTTACTTCGCTATTATCTATCGGTACTCAAATAGGGCGTTTTATCCACAATATTCCATTGTGTGTTGGGTATGAGGTGAGTACACTGCACGACTATGTTTATTTTGGAGTCATTTTAATGAGTGAAGTAGCGAATTGGCAGCCAACTGCCCCCATCGCTAACCTGTTACAGCGCGCAAAAATTATTGCGGAAATTAGACGCTTTTTTGCTGATCGCTGTGTACTTGAGGTAGATACACCCGCCATGAGTCAGGCAACCGTGACTGACATTCATCTTGTTCCATTTGAAACTCGCTTTGTGGGACCCGGCGCTGCTCAGGGCATTAACTTATATTTAATGACCAGCCCTGAATACCATATGAAGAGATTACTGGCAGCGGGGAGCGGTCCTATCTATCAAATGTCCCGCAGCTTCCGTAATGAAGAAGCTGGAAGACACCATAATCCTGAATTTACAATGCTAGAATGGTATCGTCCTCATTTTGATATGTACCGTTTAATCAATGAAGTGGATGACCTTCTACAGCAAGTTCTCGAATGTGACAGTGCTGAATTATTATCCTATCAGCAAGCTTTCTTACGCCATTTGAATATTGATCCGTTATCAGCAGAAAAAAGTGAACTGAGAGACGTGGCCGCACGCTTAGATTTAAGCAATATTGCGGATCAAGAAGAGGATCGTGATACGTTATTGCAGTTGCTATTTACGATGGGCGTTGAACCTCATATAGGTAAAGATAAGCCAGCAGTGGTCTACCATTTCCCAGCGACTCAAGCATCATTAGCCGTTATTAGTACTGAAGACCATCGTGTCGCAGAACGCTTTGAAGTCTATTATAAAGGTATGGAACTGGCGAATGGCTTCCACGAGTTGACGGATGTACATGAACAGCGCCAGCGTTTTGAACAAGATAATCGTAAGCGTGCAGCGATGGGATTACCTATCCAGCCGATTGATGAGCATCTACTTGCCGCTCTTGAACATGGTCTTCCTGACTGTTCTGGTGTCGCAGTGGGGGTTGACCGTTTAATGATGCTAGCGCTCAATGCCGAACGGATCAGTGATGTAATTGCGTTCCCTGTGACGATTGCATAGTTACTAATTAAAATTGTTATTGAAAATAAATGCACCCCAAAAGTTGAATATCAACAGACTAAGGTGCATTTTTATTGTTTGCATCGCCTACCTCAAATTGATTAGATTGCTTCAGATAATTCTTCTATATATCCCATTAGTAAGAATTATGATTGCTTTTAGTTTCATTTGCTGCTTTTCTGTCTCTACTTAAGTTAAATGCATTGAATTTGCATTGGTGACCTTCTGTCTTGATCTCTGTTGCGGGTTACCACGAAACTCATAGAGAAGGAATACAGAATGAGCTTGCTGGATGCTGCACAACGGTCACTTCAATCCCACAATCGCTATCAACTGGCTATTCAAGACTGCCAGACGCCATTAGATGTTGAGTCGTTCATTGGACGAGAAGCCATTAGTGAGACTTATCGTTACCAGATTACCTTTACGTCCCCAGACAAAAACCTGCAAGCCCAACGGCTTCTTCGTCGCAGCACTCACTTTACCTTTTCATCCCCGACTATCCCATTGGCCGCCTTAAGTTCGTTGAATGAACCTCAAAAACGGGTACATGGTGTGATCACGCATTTTAAGCGGTTGTCCGGTTCAGTGGATGAAGCTCTGTACCAAATTGTTATCGAACCATTTGTGTCGCTGCTACGCCATCAAATACGTTCGCATCGGTTTTTCCTCAATCAATCTGTGCCTGAAGTCATTGAGCTTATCTTGCGTGAACACCAAATGCAGGGCTGGGAATTTGAGTTTCACTTACAGCGCCAATACCCCAAGCGGGAGCAAATCAACCAAATCAATGAAAGCGACTGGCAATTTATTGAGCGTTTACTCAGTGAAGTGGGGATTTTCTATTCCTTTAGTCTTCAAGCTGACACGAAGACTGAGATAATTCACTTTGGCGATAGCCAACGCGCCTATGTGTATGATTTACAACTGCCACTCAATAGTCCCTCTGGCATGAGTGATAATGGCGTGGAGAGTGTGTGGGGATTATCACTGCGTCACCAAGTGGTCGAGCGCAGTGTCACCGCCAAAGATTATAATCACCGCCAAGCGATGCTAACCCTGCAATCCATTGAGACGGACATGACTCGAGGTGAAGGTGAGAATATCAACTATGGTGACGTTTACCACTACAAACCCCGCCACCTTGAGCGCGGTGAAAAATACCAACCCGAAACAGAAACGGCGCATTTTTGGTCACGACTTGACCATGAACGCTTTCTCGCACGTCAAACGGTACTGCGAGGAAAAAGTAATTCCCCTCGCCTGACGCCATTAATGGTTTTCAAAATCATCGACAGCCAATTGCCGTCCACGTTGCCCACGGATTTTCAATCGGAAATCTTAATCACGAGATTGCGTTTTTCAGGCAGTCGCAGCAGCGCGTTAGTGATTCAGTTTGATGCGGCGCCGTACACCGAAGCCTTGTGTTGGCGCCCGATCCTTAAGCCACGTCCGGTGATTGCAGGCACGTTAACGGCACGGATTACCAGTGTTAAAACCAACGATATCTACGCCCATCAAGATGAGCATGGCTTTTATTGGGTCAAATTTGATGCAGACCGTGATGAAAAACCGACGGGCTATGAAAGTATGCCCGTGCGGCTGGCGAAACCCTATGCGGGAGATACCTACGGAATACACTTCCCCTTAACTCGAATGAAGTCGGAGGGTATCAAACCTACAAGATGCTGGAAACGCTAGGTCGCCGTGATTTGATGCGGGAGCATGCTGCGTATCGAGATACGGTAAATAATGTCATGGCATCGACCCGAAACGGTCAGGTGTTAGCCCCAATTGATGTCGTTAACCCTGATGATATTCAGGAAGAAACCATTGAGGGGTTTAAGAGCGTGATTTGCACGTTAGTTTCCCCTGATTCTGACCGCTGGCAATCGGTGTATGTCCACAGCAAGCTAACCTTAGTGGATGACACCTTTTTAATTCAAGGCTCTGCCAATATCAATTTACGCAGTATGGCATTTGACACTGAAATTGCGGTGATACTGCAAGATACGGATATTTTTCCGATTGTTAAGCCATTGCGGGAAAATTTGTGGGGGCTACATAAAGGAACGGGAAGTGTTTCTGGTGATTTAGATACGGAGTTTAAAAACTGGGTTTTAATTAGTAAAAACAATGCAAAAATTAAAAATAGTAATCAAAAACCAATAAGTTCACTCATTCCCTTTGAGGATAAAACGATTGGGCTAGAAAATACGGATTAAATAATGTCATTAACTAAATATTGCGTATTACTGTGTAGCTTACTGGTACTTGTTAGTTGTAAACCGATAGATAAAAAGGATGTCATTGTGGCTCAAAAAAACGAACCCGATTTAACGTTCACCTGTGTGTATGAAAAAAACACGCTACCTCCCGTTGATCCTGAAGCCGATATTTGGTTTAAACAAGCCCGTGAACTTGAAAAGGCCAATAAATCTCAACGGGATTATGCTCAAATTGGTGCACTTTACCGTAAAGCCGCAGAACGTAATCACCCTAAAGCCATGCTTAACTTAAGCAACTTAATCAGTTATGGCAAAGTTCCCCCCATTGAAGGTAAAGGCCCTGCTCAAGAGGTGTGGGACATTATTCAAAAAATGGCTAAATTGGATATCAGCTATGGTTATTACCAAATGGGGCACTACCTCGATACGGGTTATGGAGTCGTCGCTGATCGTACTAAAGCTTTAGCTTACTTTCGTCAAGCTGCGGATTTAGGCAGTCCCGAAGCCCAATATGTGATTGGCGATATTTTTGTATCTCAACGTTTATCGGACAGAGATAATCCAGCTTATCGCCCTGATATTGGGAAAAAAATGTTGGATTGCTCTGCAAATCAAGGTAATGGAGAAGCCGCATATCGTCTGGCAAATTACTTATGGAATGTTGAAGAAGATACTGGTGGAACATTAAAATATTATCAGCTATCTACAAAAAATGGGTATCGACATTCAGCGTCAACTTTAACTGGTGCTTTTGACCCAAAAACAATATTAGGAAGTATTGATTATCTTGGCGTAAAACCTGATAAAGAACGTTCATTACGTTATTATGCAATAGTCAAAGAAATCGACGCTTCTGATGAAATAGCCAAATTCCCCGATATTGATAAAATCGTTCCACTTCCCCCTGCTGAACTCCCTGAATGGGATGGCACGTTTGAATATAAAAAACAGGCAGAGGGGCAATAACCAAGATGAATCGTTCCTTTTTATTTCATCATCAATACGTCACTCGTCGCATATTTAAATGCGGTGCATTGATTTGTAGCATATTGATGCTGAGCGCTTGCAATCCGATGGATAAAAAGGAAGAGCCGCCGGCTCAAAAAACCGAACCGGATTTAACTTTTACCTGTGTACAAGAAAAAGACAGTTTTCCACCATTAGATCCCGAAGCTGATGCTTGGTTTAAAGAAGCACGTCGCTTAGAAATTAAAAAAGGTCCTAAAGATTTTGGTCATATTGCTACATTGTATCGTCAAGCGGCTGAAAAAAAACATTACAAAGCTATAGGTAACTTACAGAATATGATAGCAACAGGTCAAGCTGAACCTATGATAGGTAAAAAACGCTCTGAAGAGGTGATTGATTTAGTTGAGCAACTGATACAAATGGATATTCCCTTTGGTTATTACATTATGGGGACTTATCTCCAAAGAGGTTTCGGAGTAAAACAAGACTCAGATGCAGCGATGCGTTATTTTTTAAAAGCCGCAATAATGGGGAATCCAGAAGGACAACTTGCCATTTCGGAGCAATTCCTTAATGCGAGAACTCCGTTGTATCGTTTGGACTTAGGCAGAAAACTACTCGATTGTGCGGCTAAACAAGGTAATACAGACGCAGCTTATTCTCTTGCGATGAATTATGAAGTTCGTGATAAAAATTATAGTCAGGCACTGAAATACTATCAATTAGCTATCCGATATGGTAGCGATCAATCAGCGTATAAGTTATCTGAAAGTTTTAACACATCAGACCCTAAGAATGAAATATACTATATGGAACAACATGTTGATCCTGAAAGGGTTCGTCGTTATAAATTGATAGAAAAAGAGCTTTCACTTAATCCTAGAGCCAAATTCCCCGATATCGATAAAATCGTTCCTCTCCCACCTGCCGAACTCCCTGAATGGGATGGCACCTTTGAATATAAAAAACAGGCTGAGGGGCAATAACCAAGATGAATCTTTTTTTTATCTCACAATAAAATGCTTAGCAAATTTTAAAAGCGGGGAGGGGAGTACGGTTTATTTTTTTAGTAGATAAAAAAATTTTAATTTATCAATAGAAATATCACATTGAATATAAAGGAACTATATGAAATACAAAACGAAATTATTTAAACTATTACTTAAACCTATCGGTATTTTGTCACTTGCTCTGTTAAGTGTTTTTTCTTCACAAGCAAAAGAAAAAGACACCCCTTTCTTACTTGTATCTATTGATAGAAGTGAAAATATTCCATATCAACTAATGAAAAATGGTCATATTATCGAATCAGGGAAGACTGATTATAAAGGGCGAATATTCACAAAGTCACATGATAATAATAAAAGTGAATCTTGGTTGATCCGTACATCAACGGGGGTTTATGGTGCCTATTTACCGAATAAAAGTGAACAAGGTGAACTTTATGCATTTTATTCACCTCATACGTATTTTGATATGGAAGAAGTTGATAACCCACCTTCAAAAAATAATTATGTAGCGTTCACTTTTTTTGGCAAAAATTCAAGCCATTATGAATCAGAACCTTATTGGATTTATCAGAATAATAAATTAATCGATACTGGTGTCACTGCTCATGAAAATAACGGTGGAGTTTCTGAGATATTAACAGTCCCTACGGTAATAAACACCTTCAAAATATTAACATGTTCAAATACGGTATTTTCAGTTGAGAGAAAAAATGAATCTGAAAGTCTTTACGCTCTGACTAATTATTTTGATATTACCTATGATAATTCAGGGAAAATTAAGCTAACTGAAGCAATGAAGCAGCAATGCCAATTGAAAAAAAGTTGGCAATTTAATATGGCATCAACAAGCTCTGAATATAATCAAAATAAGCCTTTTTTGAGTATTGGTATTGTTCCTTATAAATCAGAGGAACAGCGTACACAGATTATCGATGCAAAATATGAAGCCGAAAGAATTTCTGCGAAAAAACATCAAAACTTAAAAGAGCAAAATTATCTTTCTGGAAATAAACGTTTCTCAGGTAATGGGGGGATCATGCCAACTGGCGAATGCCCAGCAGACCTAATTGGTATTTTTGGTATTCCTGCTAATTTACCCGAAAGCCACATTATAGATATTGCCCATGAGCTTTATTTTTCAGATGAAACATTGGCGGGCGATGCGGCTTTTAAGCTTTATTCAGAGTCAGGTATTTTTTATCGTAAAGGAATGAAAAGTGGTTCTGTAAGCGAGATAACAATAACTAAAGGAAATAATGATGAAAGAGGGATCATCAGTGCTTTAATGGAAGGTAAGCCTTATTGCTATGCAAATATTGGCTCCGATGGCGATAACTCTTATGTTTATCTAATGGATTACAGTCAAATGTCACCGAATAGTTTTGAAAAACTTCGACAATATTTAGGTCGGATTTGGGGGGTAACACCATCAGAAGAAGATCTAAGAAATATACATTATCTTTATGGGCGTACTATTAGTGAACCAGGGATAGGCGGTGCCTCTTTTCTGATCCCACTTCAACGTATGGAAAAATAATTTATCAATAAAAGGATTTTAACATGCGCGCACTTGTTCGATTAGGTGACAAAACCACTCATGGCGGCGAAGTGATCACGGCTTCTGGTTCGGTGATGTACGGCAAACCGATAGCTTTAGTGGGAGACAAAGTGAATTGTCCGAAAAAAGGTCATGGAGTTAATGCGATTTTACCTGGTTCAACGCGCATTTTAATATCCGGTCGTCAGGCGGCACTGAATGGTTTTCAAACCGAATGTGGCTGTACCCTTATTGCAAGCCTGTCATCGTCGGGTGAACAATCATGATGAGCTGGAAAACTCCCTCTTTAGAGCATCCACGTGAGCCTAAATTACCTCGCTTGATGCTTTGGTTGTTCTTGGTCGTGATTATTGGTGTTATCGGATTTGGCATAGGCATTTATTTATCTTCAATTGGGGTATTGTCTAGTGAAGTCAGTAATAATCAAATAATCGCTTTATTTGGTGTTCTTCCAGTGGTTGTTATGCTGTTTATTCGCCTATTGGTTTATTCGATAACGTCATATGACCATCGGCAGTTTACCAATATGTTAGATGATGCCCGTCAAGAATGGCATTATTGGGCTGGCAAGCACATTGGGATACTAACGGATACCCGGTTAACTCAAGTCGATGAAGAGAATCAAGAGGGGGTTTCTTTATCTTCATTGCCACCTAATAAAGACAATATATTGCAATTAAGCGCCTTCAAATCACTTTCTTTATGGGAGAAACAAGAAATGGCGGTGCGAAAGTTACTTGCCCCCATTGCCGAATATTACCATCAACATGCCCTCACTCAGCCGATTACCCTATATTGGCAAACAGAAGAAAACGAGGCTGATTGGCCAGCACTCATTCAGCAGGAAGCCATGCGCTTATCATTAGAGCTTGAATCCGTTGAAACATTGCCATATGACTCATTAAGTGAATGGTTGTTAGCACTGTATGAAAATTCATTTGAACCCAAGTTATACGCGATTTTAGCGTTTCAATTAGATTCGGCAGCAAGTGAAGAAGCCGCGAGTTTATTACTTGCACCCCAAGGGTTCTTCGAGCGTTTACGCGCTCCTATCAAAGCGAAACTTCTGCGCCCTATATCCACGGATATAGAGTCATTCCCTGACGCATTGAAAACACAGTGTGAATTCCAGTATTCGGGTGAACAATTAGATGGAATTTGGCACAGTGGTGTAGAGGATAACGATAAAGGAAAGTGTATCGAAAACTATGCCCGACAGAATGTGCCTCATTTATCAGAACGCCTTTATGACATTGATACACTTTTAGGCAAAGGCGGTATTGCGCGTCATGTGGTGGCTTTGTCTCTGGTGTGTGAATATTCCCATTGCGGTCTTATTGTTCATCAAAACGGGACGCAATTTTTACTGCAACAAATTCAGGCTTAAAGGTTAATTTGACGCATAAAATTGTATTAAAATGTGCATGAACTACAGTCTTACGATAGCCGCGTTATTTTAGTTGAATAAACTCCCCCGAGTCATTGGATTGCAATTGACAAGGGGGAGTGAAAGAAAATTATTTCTGTTTTTGCTGCTCTAAAAATTTCACGCCTAAATCAGGGAAGTCGGTAAAGGCGCCATCAACATCCGCTTGGTTGTAGATGATTTCATACAACTGCTGACCATCTTTGGCATATTTAGGCAGTTTGTCGACGCGAATTGTGAATGGATGAACCGCCATGTTATTTTCATGAGCTTCCTTCACCATACCGTTAATTTTGATATTGGTTGGTGTGGAATCTTCACTCACCAGCATATGGTAGTCAGGGCCAATGCCATCTGCGTAGGTTGCAATCTCTTTCATCGCACCCGGCTTCATCATCCAATCATAATTATAGTTTACCCAAGTCCCATCAGGTTTCTTCTCTTGAGTTTCTTCCCAATCGGTATAAGCAATTAACTGAACCAGTTTTAAATCCATGCCCATTTTAGGCATCAATTCAGTTTTAATGCGCTTCAGATCATTCGGATCAAATGATTGCAGATAAACATTAGAGTCTTTCGTGGTGTAGCCATACTCTTTCAGGACTTCTAAGGTTTTCTTGGTGATATCCTTGCCTTCTTGCTGGTGGAACCAAGGCGCTTTGATTTCTGGATAAATACCAATGTTTTTACCTGTTGATTTGTTCAAACCTTGAATAAATTCAATTTCTTCTTGGAAAGTGTGAACACGAAAGTCAGATTTACCCATTGGGAAACGATTTGGGTAGCTCTGAACTTTTTTACCATCAACAATGTCGAAACCTTCAGTAAATTGCAGGGATTTGATTTCAGGTAAAGTAAAGTCAATCGCGTAATAACGTCCGTCTTTACGTGCGCGATTTGGGAATTTATCCGCGACATCAGTAACACGATCCAGATAATGGTCATGCAGGACAACTAGTTCATTGTCTTTAGTCATCACTAAATCTTGTTCTAAGAAATCAGCGCCTTGTGCATAAGCCATCGCTTTAGCTGGTAATGTATGTTCCGGTAAGTAGCCGCTTGCACCACGATGCGCAATAACCACTTTACCCGCTGTTTCGGCAGCGGCGGATACAGACATCACTAAGACCATACTTGCAACTAATGTTTTTAATTGAAAATTCATCAGTAAATCTCCTTGGTACTCATTGTTTATAGGTAAACAGCTTTATAGGTAAATAGTTTGTAGGTATATAAGCTCGAGGTAACAAATTTTGGGTAAAAAAATGGGCTATATCCTTTTATTGATATAACCCATCAATTCAGTGAGTTAGTACAACTTAAGCTGAGGCTTAACGGTTGTTAGCTAATTCGCGTTTATGCTTGCTTTCGCTCAGCATAACGATGAACAGTAAGACAACTGCTAGTGCTGAACCACCGATCATGACAGCGAAACCACCGTCCCAACCGAAGTAGTCAACGGTATAACCAACAATGGCGCTTGCTGCGACTGAACCACCGAGGTAACCGAATAATCCGGTGAAACCTGCCGCAGTACCTGCCGCTTTTTTAGGTGCAAGTTCAAGAGCGTGTAGACCAATCAGCATTACTGGACCGTAGATTAAGAAACCGATGATCAGCATACATGCCATATCAATACCAGGGTTACCCGGAGGGTTCATCCAGAATACGATAGTTGCAATAGTCACTAAGGTCATGAAGAACACGCCTGTAGCACCACGGTTTCCGCGGAAGACTTTATCCGACATCCAACCACATAACAGCGTTCCTGGGATACCCGCGTACTCATACATGAAGTAAGCCCATGAGGATTTATCCATGGTGAAGTGTTTCACTTCACGCAGGTAAGTTGGTGACCAGTCAAGAACACCGTAACGCAGTAAGTAAACAAATACGTTAGCAATGGCGATCATCCACAGAAGTTTGTTAGGGAACACATACTTCATGAAGATAGCTTTTGCAGTTAATTCTTCTTCATCAGACGCTTTATAGTCTGTTGGATAATCGTTTTTGTACTCTTCAATTGGTGGAAGACCACAAGATTGTGGAGTATCGCGCATTAATGCGAAAGCGATCAGTGCGACTAAAATCGCAGCCAATGCAGGCATATACAGCGCCGCTTTCCAGTCGTTAAACCATGCCATACCTAACAGGAACAGTAGTGGAGGAAGACCACCACCTACGTTATGCGCACAGTTCCAAACAGATACGATACCGCCACGTTCTTTTTGTGACCACCAGTGAACCATGGTACGTCCGCAAGGAGGCCAACCCATACCTTGGAACCAACCACATAAGAACAGCAGCACGAACATCACCATGATGCTAGAGGTTGCCCATGGTACGAAGCCCATGAATAGCATGACGAGGGAGGCGAGAATCAAACCTGCTGGTAAGAAGTAGCGAGGGTTTGCTCGGTCAGAGAATGAACCCATGATGAACTTAGAAAAACCATAGGCGATTGAAATTCCTGATAATGCAAAACCAAGGTCACCTTTAGAGAAACCTTGTTCTACAAGGTAAGGCATTGCAAGGGCGAAGTTTTTTCTAACTAAATAGTATGCTGCGTAACCGAAGAAAATCCCCAGAAAAATCTGCCAGCGTAATTTACGATAGACAGGGTCTATCTTATCAGCGGGCAACCGCTCGATATGAGGAGCTGGTTTAAACATGCGTAACATAAAGCCTCCGATGGCATGCTAATTATTTATTTACGCCTCATTTCACATTTGTTGTCGAAATGTTGAGCGTTTATTATTGGTGAAGTAACAAAAACGAAAATAATCGAGTTTTATAAAGCGCTTTTATTTTCTTAATTGCGCTCAATGGTAATCGTTAAAAAACATTTTATCTGTAATCTAACGCACAATTATTGTTTTTGTTTATCTGGCTGCATAGTAAATGCGATTTGTGAATGGAATGGAACTAGAAATGTAAATTATTTTGTGAGAGGAATCACGAATTCGCGCTTTTTTATGCTCGAAATGGACTAATAGTTTTCGTTTTTGTTCCTTATCAAACATCGGTTGCATTTTTGAGCTTATATTAACTATAGACTATAAAAATAGAAACTATACTTATCGGATAGTGAAGATTGATTAATGTGAGGAATGCGACATGAATGGCTCATCTGTGACTGAAACGGATGTCATCATTATCGGTGGTGGCGCAACAGGTGCAGGTGTCGCTCGTGACTGCGCTCGTCGTGGATTAAAGACAATTTTACTCGAGCGACATGATATTGCGACAGGTGCAACGGGGCGCAACCATGGCCTATTACACAGTGGTGCTCGTTATGCAGTGACAGATAGCGAATCAGCGCGTGAGTGTATAGAAGAAAACAAAATCCTAAAGCGTATCGCCCACCATTGTATTGAGAAAACGGATGGGCTGTTTATCACGTTACCTGAAGATAGCCTTGAGTATCAGCAGCAATTTATTACCGCTTGCCAATCTGCGGGTATTGATGCTCAAGCGATTGATCCTGCGGAAGCTATTCGCCTAGAACCTTCAGTGAATCCACGTTTGATTGGTGCAGTCAGGGTACCTGATGGTACGGTGGATCCTTTCCGCTTAACGGCGGCAAACATGCTTGATGCACGGGAACATGGTGCGAAAGTATTAACTTATCATGAAGTTATTGGTTTGATCCGCCAAGGTGATAAGGTTCGTGGCGTGACAGTCTATGACCATCAAGCCAAAAGGCAATATGACATTCATGCTCAAATTGTGGTGAACGCGGGGGGAATTTGGGGGCAAAAAATTGCCGAATATGCGGATCTGAAAATTAAAATGTTCCCAGCAAAAGGGGCGTTATTAATTTTAGGCCATCGCCTTAATAACATGGTGATCAACCGCTGCCGTAAGCCTGCCGATGCCGATATTCTTGTTCCCGGTGATACTATTTCTTTGATTGGCACCACGTCCACACATATTGAATATGACCAAATCGATAATATGTATGTCACCCCGGAAGAGGTGGATATTTTAATTCGTGAAGGTTCAATGCTATCTCCAGCATTGGCGACAACGCGCATCCTGCGTGCTTATGCAGGGGTTCGCCCACTCGTGGCAAGTGATGATGACCCATCCGGTCGTAACGTGAGCCGCGGTATTGTGTTACTTGACCATGCGAAACGCGACAGTTTAGAGGGCTTTATTACCATCACTGGCGGTAAGTTAATGACTTATCGCTTAATGGCTGAATGGGCGACCAATAAAGTGTGTGAAAAACTTGGAGTAACGACGCCATGTACCACTGCTGAAGCGCCACTTCCGGGATCTCAACACAGTGCTGAAGAAGCACTGCGCAATGTGGTTTCTATTCCGGCACCCATTCGAGGCTCTGCCGTTTATCGTCATGGCGACCGGGCATCTTCAATCTTGAGTGCGAATCGACTTGATAAAAGTCTGGTGTGCGAATGTGAAGCTGTCACCGCTGGAGAAGTGCGTTATGCGGTTGAATCTCTCACCGTGAACAATTTACTCGATTTACGCCGCCGTACTCGTGTTGGTATGGGAACTTGCCAAGGTGAACTGTGTGCATGCCGCGCTGCTGGATTACTCAATCGTTTTAACGTCACCACACCACACGAGACAGAACAGCAACTGGGGCACTTCTTGAATGAGCGTTGGAAAGGGGTGAGACCGATTGCTTGGGGCGATGCGTTACGAGAAAGTGAATTTACTAGCTGGGTGTACCATGGTTTATGTGGAATGAATGAAAATACACTTGGCAAGGAAGCGCAGAAGGAGACTGATAATGAAATATGATGTGGTCGTGATGGGCGGAGGCCTTGCCGGTCTTATCTGTGGAATTCATTTAACGCAATCGGGATTATCTTGCGCGATAGTGAGTGCAGGGCAAAACGCATTGCATTTCTCCTCTGGTTCCTTGGATTTGTTAACGCATCTACCTGATGGACGTATGGTTGAAAAACCGCTTTCTATGCTAGATGAATTAAAACAGCAAGCCCCAAATCACCCTTATAGCCTTATTGGTTCTGCGAAAGTGACTGAGTTGGCTCAGTTAGCACAAGCTACCTTGCAGCAGGCGGGGGTAAATTTGAAAGGTTCATGGGAAGAAAATCACTATCGCGTGACGCCATTGGGTCATAAGCGAATGACATGGTTAAGCCCTGAATCTGTGCCAACGGTGGGTCTTCATCAATCAATGAATCTGGGCAAAATTGCGGTTCTAGGTATTGAGGGTTTTCTCGATTTTCAACCACAAATGGTCGCCGATGAGCTAGACCGTGAAGGGTTAGAGGCAGAAGCCTGCTATGTCCATTTACCGTTATTAGATCGCTTAAGAGAAAACCCAAGTGAGTTTCGTGCGATTAACGTCGCTCGGTGGTTAGATAGACCTGAAAACATGGCACAAATGGTGGAAGAAATTGCACCATTGGTGGCTAATGCTGACACGGTATTTATGCCAGCCTGTATTGGCTTAGATAGCGAAGAACCCATGTTGGAGCTACAGAAGCAACTCGGTAAACCTCTATTTTTATTGCCAACATTACCGCCATCTTTATTAGGTATTCGATTACACGAAACGCTATTGCGCCAATTTCGTCGTCAAGGTGGCGTGATGATGCCGGGTGATAAAGTGACATCCGTAAATTTTGTGGGGTCACGCATTGAATCGGTACAAACACGCAATCACGGTAATATTTCATTGAAAGCTAAACATTTTGTTCTGGCAACGGGAAGCTTCTTTAACAATGGATTAGTGGCGAAATTTGACCGTGTGTATGAGCCATTAATGAACTTAGATCTTTGCGATATCGCAGAGCGATCAACGTGGACGAATAAAGAATTCTTTGCATCCCAACCCTATATGGCATTTGGGGTACAAACCGACCATACCCTGCGTGGGAAAAAACAGGGTGATACTATCGAAAACTTGTATGTGGCGGGGGCAGTATTAGGTGGATTTGATCCGCTAACCCAAGGCTGCGGAGCAGGTGTATCACTCATCAGCGGTTTATATGCCGCGAATGAAATTGTTAATGAATTTGCGCAAGATAAAGCCATGCAGGCGGAGGTGGCACAATGAGTATTCATGATGCAAGCTTTGAAAGCTGTATAAAATGCACGGTTTGTACCACATATTGTCCAGTAGCCAAGGCGAATCCGTTATATCCAGGTCCTAAGCAAGCGGGTCCAGATGGTGAGCGTTTACGCTTAAAAGATCCGATGATGTATGACGATGCACTGAAATTCTGTACCAACTGCAAGCGTTGTGAAGTGGCTTGTCCATCGGATGTTAAAATTGGCGATATTATTGCTCGTGCACGTAGTACTTATAGCCAGCAGAAACCAAAATTGCGGGATGCAATCCTGAGCCATACCGATATTATGGGAACGCTATCCACTCCATTTGCACCGGTGATTAATACCATCACGGGTTTAAAACCTGTTCGTCAAATTCTGGATAAAGCGCTCAAAATTGACCATCGTCGTGAACTACCAAAATACTCTTTTGGAACCTTCCGTCGCTGGTACGGTAAACAGGCTGCGGAGCAAGCAAAATTTGAAGAGCAAGTGGCATTTTTCCACGGTTGCTATGTGAACTATAACCATCCACAGCTCGGCAAAGATTTAATTAAAGTCTTTAATGGGATGAATATTGGTGTTCAATTGCTTAAACGCGAAAAGTGTTGCGGTGTGGCACTGATTGCCAATGGTTTTATGAAACAAGCGAAACGCCAAGCGAATGTTAACTTAGAGTCGCTTCAAGATGCGATCCTTGAGAAACATATTCCGGTGGTAGCAACGTCATCAACTTGTACGTTTACTATTCGCGATGAATATACTCATGTTCTGGATGTTGATACATCAGAATTACGTGACAATATCGAACTAGCGACTCGCTATATTTATCGTCTATTGGAAGAAGGCCGTGAGCTAAAACTCAAACATACGCCATTGAAAGTGGTGTATCACACCCCTTGTCATATGGAAAAAATGGGCTGGACGTCGTATACCCTTGAATTGATTAAACGAGTTCCTGGCGTAGAGTTAATTGTTTTAGATTCACAATGTTGCGGTATTGCGGGTACCTACGGGTTCAAAAAAGAGAACTATGAGGTATCTCAAGGCATTGGTGCAGGACTATTCCGTCAGATCGAAGAGAGTGGTGCGGATATGGTGATCACCGATTGTGAAACCTGTAAATGGCAGATTGAAATGTCGACCAGTAAGAAATGTGAACATCCAATTTCATTGCTGGCTCGCGCGCTCGAATAATCAATTTTTGTGTCGAATGATGTGAAAAGTTGTTAGGTATTAATCAAGTTAACCCTTTGGGAGATAAGTTTTTGCTTATCTCCCTTTTTTAGGTCTCTAGTGCTGAGTCGCTAACTGTTTTTTACTGTGGCTATCGAAGAAATATTTCAAAATAACGTTCAGTAATACACCATAAGCAGGCAAGAAAAATAGCATGCAAATGAGCAGTTTGAATACATAATCGACTAACGCAATTTCCATCCAATTGGCGGCCATAAAGGGATCGCTGCTGCGATAAAACGCGATAAAGAAGAATGCGATTGTATCAATCAGGTTTCCAAAAAACATGGCGCAAGCTGGAGCGACAAACCAACGTTTATTTTGACGCAGACGGTTAAACACACTCACATCAAGAATTTGTCCAAGTACATACGCCATAAAACTTGCAGCGGCAATACGTGCAACAAACACGTTGAATATCATGAGAGAAGCAAAACCTTGCCATTCTCCTTGGAAAAATAAGGCAGAAATCACATAGGAAATTAGAAGTGCAGGTAGCATGACCGCCGTAATGATTCGGCGAGCTAAAGGTGCCCCATAGATCCTGACGGTGAGATCTGTTGCAAGGAAAATAAAGGGAAAGGTAAATGCACCCCAAGTGGTATGAAACCCAAAAATATTGATGGGTAACTGCACCAAGTAGTTGCTGGATGTAATAATTAAAATATGGAATAACGATAGCCAAATTAACGCAGTGGCTTTTTGCTGCGGAGTAAACGTAAACATATTGTACCTTTTTAGTCGCAATGGGGTGAGGGAACCCATGAAAAATATCCCTAAAATCGGGAAGAGCGCATCATACTCTTGTTGCGCAACAAAATCAAAACTGTTCATCCTATATCATCAATTTTACGATATAATCACCAAATTGATCCCAACGAGAATGCAGTATTATGTCTGACTTATTTTCTAACCCAACGAAAACCCTTGATACATTGGGACTCCGTTGTCCTGAGCCTGTCATGCTGGTGCGTAAAACGGTACGTAATATGGCTGACGGCGATACGTTGTTGATTATTGCTGATGACCCTGCAACTACCCGCGATATTCCTGGCTTTTGCCGTTTTATGGAGCATGAACTCCTAGCCGTTGAAGCCGAGCATGCGCCGTATCGCTATTTATTGCGCAAAAAATCCAGCAGCTTGTAATTGCCCGATTGGCATATAGGTTGATGGGTAGCCTCTTTGTTTATCAAGGGGCTATTATTGTTAATGGTCGGTTGCTTAGCACTTGAATTTCCGCTAAGGATAAACCTGTGAGCGTGCTGATAATGTCGATGCTTAAGCCAAGTTGTAAGCTCTTTAATACAACCTGTTGTAGTGTTTCTTTTCTCTCTTCCTGCCATCCTTTCAACCATCCTTCTACAAATTCTTGTGAGAATTTTTTTTGTATTCTTCATATCTTAAACGTGTCGCAAGATTTATGACTGTTTATTTCCGATGCTTACATAGTTTGTTGTTTAATTAAGTGATTGAATTTCACTGACTGATAACCCAGTGAGCGTGCTGATAAGGTCGATCTTTAAACCAAGTTGTAAACTTTTTAAAGCAATTTCTTGTAGAGTTTCATCTCTTCCTTCTTCTTTTCCTTCTATTTTTCCTTCATTTTTTAACCGTTGTGCAATATTCATAATAAGCCCTCGATGGTTTTCGGCCTGGTTGATTAACGTCTCGACAATATGGGTGTAATAAGGTGAATCCATGATGATAAATAAGTAATTCAATATGGTGATCACATCATTTTTGTCATTATAGTGGCTGTTTAATATTTGGATGAAGTACTCAGTGACTTTTTGGTGGTTATTTCGCAGCTTTTTATGTTTCATTGCGAGTTCCATCACGGCGATTCTGCGATGACTAACTATTTCGTGATCATCAACAACGGTGATATCTACCAAAGGAAACGGATTGCTATACAGCTCATGAGCTATTTCAGGGTGCGGTAAGCACTGTGTCCACGGACTAACATATGGATAAGGAGATGTTTCTCCGTGATAAAACAGTATCGGAACAACCAGTGGCAAGGCTTTATGCCCTTGTTGTAAATGCTGATTCATTGCGAGGAAAGCATAGTGCATTAAACGCCAGCTTATGAGTTTGTCAGGTGTGGATTGATGTTCGACTAACAAATATATATAGCTATCACCTGCTTTTGTTTGTACTGAATAAATCACATCGGAAAAACGTGTTCTTAGTTTGCTATCAACAAAAGCGGAGTTCATGAGTGTTAACGTGTCAAAATCACACAAATGCTTAATATGTTCAGGTAGATGAATTTCAAAAAAATCGCGTGCATTACTCTGTTTAGTCATGAAACCTTTAAAAGCGGCATCATGGGGGGCTGAACTTAAATGATTTGCCATAAACTCGCTCACCAATAGTTGTCGATGACCGAGATATTACTCAATATTTTTGTGTGCAGGAGAAAAGTTACTCCTAAATTCACGAAGTGAATGATTTGTTTAACTCATTGCTCTAATTGGTTATTTTAATTTTTTCTATATAAAAACGCCGCAATTAAGATAACTGCGGCGTAGATAAATCAATCTAGATAAAGGTTATTTTTTCACTTCTGGCAGCTTAACTCGAAGCAAGCGGATAGCATTGGCAGTGACTAAGGCTGTAGCTCCGGAATCGGCTAAAACTGCAACCCATAAACCGGTAATACCCAGCAAGCTCGTGACTAAAAATACCCCTTTTAAGCCCAGAGCAATCGCAATATTTTCGCGAATAATTTTGCGAGTCGCTCGGGAAAGCGCAATGATCTCAGCCAATCCAGTTAGACGGTTATGGGTTAATGCTGCATCCGCAGTTTCTAGGGCGACATCGGTACCACTTCCCATGGCAACTCCAATACTCGAGGCTTTCATCGCCGGAGCATCGTTGATCCCGTCGCCTACCATCATAGTGCTATGGTTACGGTTAAGTTCCATGACCGCAGTGACTTTATCTTCAGGCAATAAACCTGCACGATATTCCATGCCTAGTTGACCTGCAATGGCACTGGCTGCACGAGGGTTATCACCGGTTAGCATCACGGCATTGACATTCAACGCTTTCAGCATAGTCATGGCATCAATAGCATCGTTACGTAGCGTATCTTGCAGTGCGGTTAAACCAATGACGCGGTTATCTTCCAACGTAACAACGACTGTTTTACCTTGAGCTTCTAACTCTTCGACTTTGAGTTGCCACTGATTTTCTAGTGGAGGATTGAGTCTTGCTGGCGCACTAACTAAAATGTGTTTCCCATTGAGAAGTCCTTCGACACCTTTACCCGCTAATGCTTTACGTTCTTCAGCTTCCTCAACCTTGATAGACAAAGTTTCAGCTTTATTGATAACGGCTTTAGCTAATGGGTGATGAGAGCCAGCTTCGACCGATGCCGTAATTCGGATTAGCTCATCTTCAGTCATACCCTCAACAGGGACGATATCCGTAACATGAGGCTTACCTTCAGTCAGCGTACCCGTTTTATCCAGTGCAATCGTGGTAACGGTACCTAACTGTTCCAGAGCTGCACCGCCTTTGATTAAGGCGCCACGACGGGTTGCTGTAGCCAGTGCAGATGTTATGGCTGCTGGTGTCGAAATAACTAAGGCACATGGACACCCAATGAGCAGTAACGTTAAGCCGCGGTAGATCCATGTTTCCCAAGGTGCGCTAAAGAATACCGGCGGGATCACAATCACGAGTGCTGAAATTAGCATGATGATTGGGGTATAAATCCGGCTAAAGCGGTCAATAAAGCGCTCAATTGGCGCACGACGTTCTTCTGCTTCTTCAATTAATTGCAGAATTCGGTCAATCGCATTTTGCCCTTGTTCTGAAACCACTTCCATTTGGACGGCTTTATCGACGGATAAACATCCTGCGGCCACTTTTTCGCCAGCATTACGTTCTACGGGCACCGATTCACCGGTTAATGCACTTTCATCGAAACTGGCAAATCCGGAAACCAGCACAGCATCAGTGGGTAATCTACCCCCAGGCGCGATTTCAATTACATCACCGGGACGGAGTTGGGCGACAGGGACAGTGGTTTTTTGTCCATTCTTAATGAGTATGGCATCTTCGGGTACCAACGCCATTAAGGCACTAACACCACGTCTAGCTCGACCTGCGGAATAGGCTTCCAGCATCTCACCGAGCATAAACAGTAAAATCACCATTGCAGCTTCTTCAGTTGCTTGAATAAAAATGGCACCGACAGCGGCAACAGTCATTAATGTTTCAATAGCAAACGGTGAACCGGTACGCATTAAACGCAGCGATTTACGGGCAATGGGGTATAACCCAAATAAAGTGGTTAGAATAAATGCAATATTACCTAATTGTGGATTAACAAATTCTAATCCCCAGCTTAGGGCCATTAATATGGCGAGAATAATGACGGGTTTAGCTTCGCTGAGTAAGCTTTGAGGTTGAACAGATGATGCGTTATTACTCCCTACATCATGGAGTTCATAGCCAGCAGCTTCCACAGTTGTGCGTACCGCTGCACTGATATCGCTATCTGCATCAACGACTAATTTTTCTGTCGTAAATAAAACCTTAGCTTGAGATACTTCGCGAATTTGCGATACGGCAGTTTCTATTTTTGCTGCACAACTCGGGCAGTCCATACCCCGAATAATCCAACTAAAACGCTTTTTACTAGTTTGAGTGGGTTCGATATCATCATTTGCTGCGGATGATGAGCTACAGCAGTGAGTATGATGATGAGCACTATCTTCATCATCATGATTTTTTTCATCCTCATGATGATGTTCATGAGCTTGTGAGTCATGACTAATATTTGTATTCGTTTCAGTGGTTGCTGATGAGCAAGACTGACCTCCTGAGCAACAAGAGGTTGTATGATTATGTGTATCTTTATGAGAGTGTGAGTGCATATGCGCCCCCTTTTATCCTAACCCGTTTCTTTATTATGGTTAAGTCTACACTTTGGAGTTGACTCCAGAGTCAAATAAAAAGGCAGGCGCCAATTGATAAAATTCTCAAATAGCACTTTTTATCAATTGGCGAAAAGCGAGTTATAAATAAATTGCGCGGATAATAAAGAATTGTCCAAGGAAATAGAAGGCCGCGATTACTGCTTTTGATGCCTTGAATGGGAAGCGGAAATGCGCAATTAACCAGATGCAATGAGAAATAAATAGCATGCTGGCGCCTACCATGATTGAGAAGTTAAACTCGCGCGCCAGACCGAAATATTGGTCACCTGCGACCCAAGCCATAATCATACTCATAATCAGTGATGCAAAAACGATAGGCTGTAGGTTATCTAGTTTTCCCCAAATCAAGACCAATGTCACCGCAGCTATCGCCAACGGTACGATTAGCCAAGGGAGATATAGGCCAAAATTAAATTGCATTCCAAAGCTAATGGCATAAACCAAATAGCTCAAAAACATCAGACCCAAAGATGCAAGTAAGCGCTCACTTGAAAGCATCCTTGAAAGGTCAGCAACCAAGGAAATCAACAGAGCGCCTAAGATAAGATAGGTTTGAATATTTAAGTCGTCAGAGCTCCATCCCCAGAATAATAAAAGCAATAAGGTAATTGGGCGGAACAACCAACGTTGCCACTCAGGACCGCGGTAAGCTGCATCAACATACAACCAACCAGAAAATAAGACTGCGAGGAATGGCCAACTAATCATACACATATCCTTATAAATTTCTGGAAAAAAAAGATTATACCGCTATTTTAGCTGAATAAATAAACTATACACGGGTGAAGTAAAATTGTCTGAGTTTCATCTGCAATTTAAACCAGACAGGGGTTATACTTACAGCAATTCTAAGCGAAATATATAAATTATGAATAAGCCAATTCTTTTAATTATTGTTTTAGCCATTATCGCAGTGTTTGCGACCAAACGCTTTTTTGACCAAAAAAAGCAGAATGAGATTAACGATAACGCATTAACGGTTGGCTACTTAGTCCACGTTAAAGATAAAAAAGATTATCCGTATCCGAATATGCGATCTCGAGAGCGGGATGTAGTATCGCCTGAAACTTTTCGCTATGAAATCTACTTTCAGCCCCTCTCTTCAGGGGAGGTAATGAAAGTGATTGTGAGTGAACAACAGTACCGAGATGTAGAACTTGGTGCTAAAGGCAAACTCTACATGCAGGGTACTCGGTTTATCCGCTTTGAACCGTCAGAGTAACGTTTATTTCTTTTTGGCTTTAGCTGCATCTAATGCAGCTTTGGTTTTTTTATGCATCGCAAGCATCTCAAATACACCAAAGAAGAAGATTTTAGTCTGCTGTGCCCCCGTGAGTTTCTGATCTTTCGGTAGACTTGCTTTGAGAAAAATAGTTTGCAATGCATGCATGAAAATCATAAACACCATCGCTATATCCATAAAATATTTCAATGGCTTAGGGAATGGGTGAATCAAATTAAATACCATAAAACCCCAAACACAAATCATCAATAAACGCCCAATATTAATCAGCATTTTTTCCCCTAAATTACGTGACGAATAAAAAGACGGTAAGCCACTTGGCCTGCAACTTTTTCACGATGTAGCTGCCAATTGGCAGGAATGTCAGTAAGTGGTAACTCCGCTTCTGACTCAACATAAATCCAGCTCTCATCCGCTAGCCATTGGTTTTTTTCGAGTAATTGAACAGTTTCACTGAGTAGCCCTTTACGAAATGGTGGGTCGATGAAAACCACATCATAGGGGGTTCCATTCTGGCTTAAAAAGCTGAGGCTGTTACTGTTAATTACTGTTGCGTTATCGGCTTGTAAACGGTCTTTATTTTCATTTAAAAGCTGAGCATTTGATTTCTCTAATTCAATAAATGTTACATGGTTGGCAAAACGCGATAAGGCTTCAAATCCTAAAGAGCCACTCCCCGCAAAACAATCGAGACAGCGGGCATCACGGATCACTGGCATCAACCAATTAAAAAGAGTTTCTTTGATTCTATCCGTGGTGGGACGTAAGCCCTCACTATCGCGTACAGGCAGTTTTCGCCCTCGCCATTTACCACCAATCACACGAATTTGCCCTAAAGAGGCTGTTTGTGGTTTTTTTGCCATAATATGTATTGTTGCTTAGCTCATTGAGAAATGTATAAATTAATGGGGGCTATTGTAGCGCTTCATTTTCACGGTTTTAACATAAAATAAGAATAAATTGTCATGATTTTTCTTTCAGATATGTGTTGCCGCGCGATGAAATGATAGACTGCATGTAATTTTATTGCGATTTAATTTTTAAACGCCATGTTTTTACCGCGAGGAGTGTAGTGGCAGA
Source organism: Providencia rustigianii DSM 4541 (assembly GCF_000156395.1). GTDB lineage: Bacteria > Pseudomonadota > Gammaproteobacteria > Enterobacterales > Enterobacteriaceae > Providencia > Providencia rustigianii. The sequence goes on along the minus strand of NZ_GG703818.1, from coordinate 668,564 downwards.
TGGCTAAAGATAAGAAAAAAGGCTTTTTCTCATGGCTGGGTTTTGGTCGTAAAAATGAAGAAGAAACTCAACAGCAGGAACTAGAGCAAAAAAATGATGTAACCCAAGAGGTTGAACATCAAGATGCTATCGATGTAGAAATCGAACGTCAGCATCAAGCTGAGCAAGATGCGATTAAAGCGGCAGAAGATGAAGCAGAGCGTCAATATCAAGCTGAGCAAGCTGCAATAACCGCAGCAGCTGAAGAAGCTGAACGCCAGCGTAAAGCTCAAATTGAAGCATTGCAGATTGCGGCGGAAAAATCTGAGCAAGAGCGACAATCGGCGGAAGAGGCGCGTGTTGCAGCAGAAAAAGCCGCAAGAGATGCCTTAGAAGCAGAAGCATTACGTCGAGCTGAAGAAGAGACTGAGCGCCAAAATCAAATTGAGCAAGCAGCAATCAAAGCGGCGGAAGAAGATGCTCAGCGTCAGCATCAAGCTGAATTAGCGGCAATCAAAGCTGCAGAAGAAAAGGCTGAGCAAGAATATCAAGCTGCGGAAGCTGTCCGTTTAGCGGAAGAGCAAGCAGAACGTGAACGCCAAGCTGCGGAAGCTGCCCGTTTAGCGGAAGAGCAAGCAGAACGCGAACGCCAAGCCGTGGAAGCTGCCCGTTTAGCGGAAGAGCAAGCAGAACGCGAACGCCAAGCCGTGGAAGCTGCCCGTTTAGCGGAAGAGCAAGCAGAACGCGAACGTCAAGCCGCAGAAGCTGCTCGTTTAGCGGAAGAGCAAGCCGAACGCGAACGCCAAGCCGCGGAAGCTGCCCGTTTAGCGGAAGAGCAAGCAGAACGTGAACGCCAAGCTGCGGAAGCTGCCCGTTTAGCGGAAGAACAAGCCGAACACGAACGTCAAGCTGCGGAAGCTGCCCGTTTAGCGGAAGAAGAAGCCGAACGTGAACGCCAAACTGCGGAAGCTGCCCGTTTAGCGGAACAGCAAGCCGAACGCGAACGTCAAGCCGCGGAAGCTGCCCGTTTAGCGGAAGAGCAAGCAGAACGTGAACGCCAAGCTGCGGAAGCTGCCCGTTTAGCGGAAGAGCAAGCGGAACACGAACGCCAAGTTGCGGAAGCCGCACGTTTAGCGGAGGAAGAAGCCCAACGCCAAGCAGAAGAAGACGCGAAATCACCGTCAGTGGAACAAGAAAAGCCGAAAAAAGAAGGCTTTTTTAGTCGTCTGAAAAAAGGTCTCTTAAAAACGCGTCAAAACTTAGGATTGGGTTTCTTCAGCTTATTTAGTGGCAAAAAAATTGATGATGATTTATTTGAGGAACTCGAAGAGCAGTTATTAATTGCAGATGTTGGGGTAGATACTACCCGTAAAATTATCAATAATTTAACTGCTCATGCCAGTCGTAAAGAGCTAAAGGACGCCGAAGCGCTCTATGGAAAGCTGCGAGAAGAAATGTCTGATATTCTCGCTACCGTGGATAAACCATTAGTGATCGAAGGTAAAAAACCTTATGTTATTCTTATGGTTGGCGTCAATGGTGTCGGTAAAACGACCACAATCGGTAAATTAGCTCGCCAATATCAGTCTGAAGGTAAGTCTGTCATGCTAGCGGCAGGGGACACATTCCGTGCTGCGGCGGTAGAACAGTTACAAGTTTGGGGTGAGCGTAATAAAATTTCTGTGGTCGCTCAACATACTGGTGCGGATCCTGCGTCAGTGATCTTTGATGCCATTCAGTCAGCCCAAGCAAAAGGTGTTGATGTACTACTCGCAGATACTGCGGGACGCTTACAAAATAAAGCGCACTTAATGGAAGAGCTGAAAAAAATTGTCCGCGTAATGAGAAAGTTGGATGACACTGCGCCTCATGAAATCATGCTGACATTAGATGCAAGTACCGGACAAAATGCGGTAAGTCAGGCTAAACTTTTTAATGACGCCGTAGGTTTGACCGGAATTACACTGACAAAACTCGATGGTACTGCAAAAGGTGGCGTCATTTTCTCTATTGCTGATCAATTTGGTATTCCGATTCGTTATATCGGGATCGGTGAAGGCATTGAGGATCTACGTCCATTTAAAGCCGATGACTTTATCGAGGCTCTATTTGCCCGAGAGGAATAATTTTCGATGATTCGCTTTGAACACGTTAGTAAAGCTTATCGCGGTGGCCGCCAAGCACTTCAAGGGGTAGATTTTCATCTACAGCCTGGAGAAATGTCATTTTTAACCGGTCACTCAGGTGCAGGTAAAAGTACATTACTGAAACTGATTTGCGGTATTGAGCGCCCAAGTGCAGGTCACATATTATTTAATGGCCATGATATCAGCCGATTAAAAAATCGTGAGATCCCTTTCTTACGTAGACAGATCGGTATGATTTTTCAAGACCATCATTTGTTATATGACAGAACGGTATACGATAACGTGGCGATGCCACTGATTATTTCCGGGGCAAGCGGTGAAGATATTCGCCGTCGTGTTTCCGCCGCATTGGATAAAGTCGGGCTGTTGGATAAAGCCAGAAACTTTCCTATCCAACTGTCTGGCGGTGAACAGCAACGTGTCGGTATCGCTCGTGCAGTAGTCAATAAGCCAACCATGCTCTTAGCGGATGAACCAACGGGTAACCTTGATAACGAGTTATCAGAAGGAATTATGCGTTTATTTGAAGAGTTTAACCGTGTTGGGGTCACTGTGCTGATGGCAACTCATGATCTCGCGTTAATTGAACGTCGTCACTATCGGGTATTGACGTTAAGCGAAGGTCGGATGCTGGGAGGTCAACATGGCTAAGAATGTCCGTAAAGCGAGACCTGAACGTGCCATGCAATCAAAAAGCAAGGCATTAAAAGGTGGATGGCGCGAACAGTGGCGTTACTCTTGGCTGAATGCTTTGGCTGACATGCTAAGACAACCTCTGGCAACATTTTTAATCGTGATGGTCATTGCCATTTCATTAGCCTTGCCAAGTTTGTGTTATGTCGTTTGGAAAAACGTTTCCCAAGCGGCAACTCAATGGTATCCAACGCCACAGTTGACGGTTTATCTCGATAAGTCCCTTGATGAGCAAGGGGGACAAAATGTGGTGACTCAGTTGCAAGCGTTGGATGGTGTTGCTCATGTCAATTATTTGTCTCGTGACCAAGCCATGAGTGAGTTTCGCAGCTGGTCTGGGTTCAGTACTGCATTAGATATGCTAGAAGAAAATCCATTACCGGCAGTAGCTATCATTACGCCGAAGCTCGATTTTGAAGGTTCCAACGCATTGACGACCTTGCGTGATAGGGTCAGCCAAGTGAATGGTATTGAAGAAGTTCGCATGGATGACAGTTGGTTCTCACGACTGGCGGCTTTAACACGATTAGTCGGGCAAGTGGCATCAGTGATCGGTATATTGATGATTGTTTCTCTATTCTTAGTGATAGGGAATAGCGTACGGCTGAATATCTTTGCTCGCCGTGACACTATCAATGTGATGAAACTGATTGGGGCAACCGATGGGTTTATTATGCGGCCATTTTTAAATGGCGGGGTAGTATTAGGCGCTTTGGGTGCCATTATCTCTCTCATCATGACGTACCTACTCGTGTGGAAAATGTCGGATTTGGTTGCTCAAGTTGCCAGCGTTTTTGGGACACAATTCCAGATTGAAGGGCTGTTGTGGGAAGAGGCGTTACTGATTTTGCTGATGTCGGCAATGATTGGTTGGGTTGCTGCTTGGTTAGCGACATTACAGCATTTACGCCACTTTAGGCCTGAATAATCTCACCGCATGTCATCGGTGCTATGTCAATTAGCACCGATGAAAAACCATTTTTGGCGAACTTATTTCGATAATACTTGTCTGACATTGACCTGCTGTTAACTATTCTTGTATATAATTTATTTAACGCAGTTAAGCTGATAGACTATCCATTAGCTATCTGTTTTACTGGTGCAGTTGACTAGTATCGAATTAACTCCATTTCTGTATATATTCATAGAGGATCTTAATGACCAAAGATATGCAATCATTAGCTCTTGTTCCACAAGGAAGTATTGAAGCTTACATCAGAGCCGCTAATACTTACCCAATGCTTAGTGCAGAGGAAGAAAAGGAACTTGCTGAACGGCTGCATTACGATGGTGACCTCGAGGCGGCCAAGCAACTGATTTTATCCCACTTACGCTTTGTTATTCACATTGCGCGTAGTTATGCGGGATATGGTTTACCGCAAGCGGACTTAATTCAGGAAGGTAACATCGGTCTGATGAAGGCGGTGCGCCGTTTTAACCCTGAAGTGGGTGTGCGTCTGGTTTCTTTCGCTGTGCATTGGATCAAAGCTGAAATCCATGAGTATGTTCTGCGCAACTGGCGTATCGTCAAAGTTGCCACTACAAAATCTCAGCGTAAATTATTCTTTAATTTAAGAAAAAATAAAAAGCGCTTGGGCTGGTTTAACCAAGATGAAGTGGATATGGTGGCTCAAGAGTTGGGCGTTAGCACCAAAGATGTGCTAGAGATGGAATCTCGCATGGCGGCTCAGGATATGGCATTTGATATGTCTGATGACGATGATAGTGGTGATTTCGGTGGCCCTATTGCACCTGTACTTTATTTACAGGATAAATCTTCGGACTTTGCTGGTTCCATTGAAGATGATAACTGGGAAAGCCATGCCACTGACCGTTTATCCGATGCTTTAGCTTCATTAGACGAGCGCAGCCAAGATATTATCCGTGCTCGCTGGTTAGATGATGACAGCAAAACCACGTTGCAAGAGCTGGCGGATAAATACGGCGTTTCTGCTGAGCGTGTCCGTCAACTCGAAAAAAATGCGATGAAAAAATTGCGTTTGGCAATGGAAGAGTCTGACGACGAGATGTAAGTTCTCATTTCAGCCATCTGCATTTATTGCTTGGGCCATTATCGGCTAGCAATAGATGCAGATAATCAATTAGCCTTTAGCGGGAATAAAGCTCTAAAGGTAACCCATCAGGATCGGCAAAGAAGGTAAAGCGTTTCTGAGTGTAAGGGTCCACTCTTGCCTCTTCACATCTCACTCCCTGCTGCGTCAAGTAAGCTATCCATTGATCTAAATCGTCCACTTCAAAAGCTAAATGCCTAAGCCCAGCGGCTTCGGGATAACTCACTCTTTTGGGGGGATTAGCAAAGCTAAACAACTCAATTTGATACATATCCCCAAAAGCTAAATCTGCTTTCCACGAGTCATTCTCTGGGCGGTAATGTTCCGCTAATAGGCTTAAACCAAGGATCCTACAGTAAAAATCTTTACTACGAACAAAATCCGATGAAATGATGGCAATATGATGAATTTTATTTAATTTCATACTAATAACTCGCGTTTAGCTCCCAACGGTCTGATTGGGTTACTTGGTGAAATCCACCGGCGGTAAGGAATTTTTCCATCGTGATTTTATGTTGTGGTTCTAAATTACCCAAGTTAAAAATCCACAGTGTAATTTTGGGTAACTGGTAGATAATTTCCTGTAATAAATATAAACCCACACCACGACGGCGTGTGACTTCGCGAACGCAAAAATCACTAATGACCCCTTGATGCTGATGAACAGTCACTTTGGCGGCAGCCAAGAGCCGATCATTAAAACGTGCCCCAAAAAACAATTGCCCTGATCCAAGTAACTGCGTGAGTTTCTCGCGGCTCTGGTCTATCCAGATCTTCGAGAGGTCAATGTATTGCTGCTCAGTAGGATTGACCAGAGGAATAATGGTGAGTCTCATCTTAATGTGATCCCTTTATTGGTGTGTGTTGCAGTCTATTTTATCCGCAGAGTGATCTGGAACTGATTTTTTAATTTTAGAGAGAAAAATGTCGCATGAGTGAATTTTCCGAGTTTAGCTCGGATTAAGGTAAATTTAACTGGAATATAACACTAGTATTTACAAAAAATACACTTTTTACCATTAGTTTTTTATTCTGTATCTGATGTAAATAGCTACTATATCCATTTGCTATTTAGCATAATTCTCTTGTTTAATGATATGAAATATATAGCCTTATTGGCTATGTTTTGAAATATCAGGCAATGAACCTGTCACCTATAATAACTGATTATAAATCAATCACAAACACTCATAACCACGATGGCGGGGACGCAAGAATGAAGAATATTAATAAAGCATTATTGGCCGGCTGTATCGCAATGGCATTAAGTCCAGCAGGATGGGCGAAAGAGATTAAAATCGCGGTTGTTGGTGCGATGTCCGGTCCTGTCGCTCAATATGGTGATATGGAGTTTACTGGCGCTCGCCAAGCGATCGCTGATATTAATGCGAAAGGTGGAATTAACGGAGACACATTAGTTGCTGTCGAATACGACGACGCGTGTGATCCAAAACAAGCGGTTGCGGTGGCAAACAAAGTCATTAACGACGGTATTCGCCATGTCATCGGGCATCTGTGTTCCTCTTCAACTCAGCCAGCATCCGATATTTATGAAGATGAAGGCATCATCATGATCACTCCAGCAGCGACAAATGCAGATTTAACCACCCGTGGTTATCAGTTGATCATGCGTACGACGGGCTTAGATTCTGACCAAGGGCCTACTGCGGCAAAATATATCCTCGAAAAAATTAAACCTAAACGCATTGCTGTGATTCATGACAAACAACAGTACGGTGAAGGTTTGGCTCGTTCAGTGCGTGAAAGTTTGAATAAGTCAGGCACTAAAGAAGTGATGTTTGAAGGGGTTACCGCTGGGGACAAAGATTTCTCTGCACTCGTGGCAAAACTGAAAAAAGAGAACGTCGATTTTGTTTACTTTGGGGGATATTACCCGGAAATGGGGCAAATTCTGCGTCAAGCTAAGCAATCTGGTCTAAATATTCGCTTTATGGGACCTGAAGGTGTGGGCAACTCTTCGTTATCGAATATCGCGGGTGATGCATCTGAAGGCATGTTAGTGACGCTACCAAAACGTTATGACCAACTGCCTGCCAACCAACCGATCGTCGATGCGCTCAAAAAGAAAAAAGAAGATCCTACGGGACCATTCGTCTGGACAACTTATGCTGCTATTCAAGGTTTAACCACCGCAATGCAGCGCACTGGAAGTTTAGAGCCTGAAGTGCTAGCGAAAGATTTGAAAGCGAATCCTGTGGATACCGTTATGGGGCAATTGAGCTGGCAGCCAAACGGTGATTTGAAAGGTTTTGAATTTGGTGTGTTCGAGTGGCACAAAGATGGAACCTCTACACCGATAGAGTAATTCCCTCGAGTTGAGAAATATTAAGTCGTCAAGCGATGAGCTGGGAGCCTAATAACGGGCTTCCGGCTTCTGCTCTCCATAGAGGGACAGTAGTTCGAAAGGATAATCTTATGTCAGACCAAATTCTGTATTTTATTCAGCAATTCCTCAACGGCTTAACATTAGGGAGCACCTACGCCCTGATAGCCATTGGCTATACCATGGTGTATGGCATCATCGGAATGATCAACTTTGCTCACGGCGAAGTTTACATGATTGGCAGTTACGTCTCTTTTATTGCGATTGCTGGCTTAATGATGCTGGGGATCGATGTGGGTTGGATCTTAATTGCGGCAGCGTTTATTGCGGCAATTGTGGTATCTAGCTCATATGGTTGGAGTATTGAGCGTGTTGCATATCGACCTGTTCGCCATTCTAAGCGTTTGATTGCGCTGATCTCTGCGATCGGGATGTCGATATTCTTGCAGAACTACGTCAGCCTATCCCAAGGTTCTCGTGATCTGGCTTTACCCAGTTTGATCACTGGGCAGTGGGTACTAGGTGAAAGTGACGGTTTTGAAGCCACAATATCCAAAATGCAGCTAGTTATCTGGATCGTAACATTTCTATCCATGTTGGCCTTAACGCTGTTTATCCGCTATTCCCGAATGGGTCGTGCTTGCCGTGCTTGTGCTGAAGATTTAAAAATGGCGAGTTTACTCGGGATCAATACAGATCGTGTTATTTCATTGACCTTTGTTATCGGTGCGGTAATGGCTGCGGTTGCGGGCGTTTTACTGGGTCAATTTTACGGTGTTATCAACCCTTACATTGGGTTTATGGCAGGAATGAAAGCTTTCACAGCGGCAGTGCTAGGCGGAATTGGCAGTATTCCGGGCGCAATGTTGGGCGGTTTGATCCTTGGTGTCTCTGAAGCCATGACGTCTGCTTATTTAAGTACAGAATATAAAGATGTTGTCTCATTCGGGCTATTGATTGGCGTTCTGTTAATCATGCCGACCGGTATTCTGGGCCGCCCGGAGGTCGAAAAAGTATGAGAAAAGAAAACTGGATCAGCGCCATTATTGCCTCTGTCACTTTTTTCATCTTAGCGGTATTTATGATGGGGCTGAAGTTAAGCCTTGATGGTACCAAACTAGTGGTTGAATCAGGGGACTCAGTTCGTTGGAATTGGATCTTTGCCGGTATTGGGATCATTTTTGTGTATCAATTGATCCGTCCCGCTCTGAGTAAAGTCTGGCAAGGCGTACCTAAGCAGTCTTGGGCTTTACCTGATTTTGATGGAGGTTCAGTTAGACAAAAAATTATCGGTATACTCATTATCGTTGCGGCGATCATTTGGCCATTTATAGTCTCTCGAGGCAGTGTGGATATTGCGACACTGACTTTAATCTACGTGATGCTGGGTTTGGGGCTGAACGTGGTTGTTGGGTTATCAGGCTTACTGGTTTTGGGTTATGCAGGCTTTTATGCCATCGGCGCGTATACCTTTGGTTTGCTAAACCACTATTATGATTTTGGTTTTTGGGAAAGCTTACCCATTGCAGGGATCACGGCGGCGTTAGCCGGATTCTTACTCGGTTTTCCTGTTTTGAGGCTAAGAGGTGACTATCTGGCGATAGTGACCCTCGGCTTTGGGGAAATCGTGCGTATTCTATTACTGAATAACACGGAGATTACAGGTGGCCCTAATGGGATCAGCCAGTTACCTAAACCAACATTTTTTGGATTAGAATTTAGCCGCACAGCCAAAGATGGCTGGGATACGTTTCATAATTTTTTCGGCTTAGATTATAACCCTGGTGACCGAATTATTTTCCTCTACTTTGTGGCGTTATTACTCGTCGTGCTCACTTTTATCGTGATCAATCGATTATTACGTATGCCTCTAGGGCGTGCGTGGGAAGCGCTACGCGAAGATGAAATCGCGTGCCGCTCTCTTGGTTTAAGTCCAACTCGAATTAAACTAACCGCCTTTACTATCAGTGCGGCATTTGCTGGGTTCGCAGGGGCATTATTTGCTGCACGGCAAGGATTTATTAGCCCAGAATCATTTACGTTTGCGGAATCCGCATTCGTGTTAGCGATTGTGGTGCTTGGGGGTATGGGTTCACAAACATCGGTGATATTAGCGGCGATTATTCTCGTCGTATCGCGGGAGATGATGCGAGATCTGAATGAGTACAGCATGTTATTGCTAGGTGCTCTAATGGTATTGATGATGATCTGGCGCCCACAAGGCTTATTACCGATGCAGCGTCGCCATATGAAACTGAAAAATGCGCAAGGAGGCGGAGCATCATGACAAATTTAGCGACGCCTCTGTTGCAAGTCACAGGCCTAACCATGCGGTTCGGTGGTTTGTTGGCGGTAAACAATGTTGAATTAACCTTAAACCAAGGGGAAATAGTCTCCTTGATTGGCCCTAACGGTGCGGGTAAGACGACGATATTCAACTGCTTAACGGGATTTTATAAACCGACTAGCGGCACGATTATGTATCGTGACAAACATTTAGAAGGCTTATCAGGTCAAGGCATTGCTCGTCTTGGCGTCATCCGTACTTTTCAGCATGTTCGCTTATTTAAAGAGATGACGGTGATTGAAAATCTATTAGTCGCTCAGCATCAACATTTGAAAAATGGGATTTTTTCCGGGTTATTGAAAACTCCTGCTTTTCGTCGTGCCGAGGCGGAAGCGGTAGATAATGCGGTTAAATGGCTTGAACGTGTCAATTTATTAGAATTTGCTAACCGCCAAGCAGGAAATTTAGCCTATGGGCAGCAGCGCCGACTCGAAATTGCGCGCTGCATGGTCACACGACCGGAAATTCTGATGTTAGATGAGCCGGCGGCAGGATTGAATCCAAAAGAAACCAATGATTTGGATGAGCTGATTGCGGAGTTACGTACACATCATAATGTATCAATCCTCTTGATTGAACACGACATGAAGTTGGTGATGGGAATCTCTGATCGTATTTATGTGGTGAACCAAGGCACGCCATTAGCCAATGGTTCACCGAGTGAAATACGTCAGCATCCTGATGTTATCAAAGCGTATTTGGGGGAGGCTTACTAATGCTAGAATTTAAACAAGTTTCCACCCATTATGGAAAAATTCAGGCTTTGCATAATGTCAGTTTGAACATTCAGAAGGGTGAGATCGTTACTCTGATAGGCGCTAACGGCGCAGGAAAAACGACATTGCTCAGTACATTATGCGGTGAGCCTCGGGCATCTTCAGGGCAAGTGTTATATCGCGGTATGGACATTACTCCGTTGCCTACGCCACAAATCATGCGCAAAGATATTGCTATCGTACCTGAAGGTCGGCGAGTTTTCTCTCGGATGACGGTAGAAGAAAACTTGGCGATGGGGGGATTCTTTGCAAATCGCCAACAATATCATGAGCGTATTGAACGTGTTTATACGCTATTTCCACGGTTACATGAACGTCGTCATCAGCGTTCTGGCACGATGTCTGGCGGTGAGCAGCAAATGCTTGCCATTGGACGTGCGCTGATGAGCCAGCCAGAATTACTCTTATTGGATGAACCCTCTCTGGGTTTAGCGCCGATAATTATTATGCAAATTTTCGATACTATTTTGCAGCTAAGGGAAGAGGGAATGACGATTTTCCTGGTTGAGCAAAACGCTAACCAAGCTCTGAAACTAGCTGATCGAGGCTATGTATTAGAAAATGGGCATATTGTTCTGGAAGATAGCGGTAAAGCATTACTCGCCAATGAAGCAGTACGTAGCGCTTATTTGGGTGGATAACTAAACATATTTTTATATCTAAACACTCCATAATTATTATTAATAACTATGGGGTGTTTTATTTCATGGATATTAATTATATTTTTGAGTGATTTTAAACGTAAGAAGATCTTTCTGATTTGGGTCTAAGGATAGCTGACCATTTTGATTAGTGATTAAATGGGTTTTTCTTTCAGTAAATAAAATAGTCTTATCTAAAATAATTTCTGGCTGAATTTGTTTTAAATAATATTCATTACTAGAGGTTATAATATATTTTTTATCTTCTGTTTTATCAATATTTACTTTTAATTTATTATTCTCTTTTGATTGAGGAATAATAAAGTCAAAATTTTTATTTTTCATAGTGAGTAAAATATAAGGCTCGGCGAGATGACCTTGATGAGCAATTTGGCACAATTTTTCAGCATGGGGAAGTGTGACAAATTCAGCGAAAAATTGCAGTCTATCTTCTTGAGAAAACTCGTTGCTAAACTCAGGCATATCATTACCTAAAAATGTCATGCTATAGTTTATTCTATTGAAATCTTTGATGAATTGCGATGGTAGTACACTCGAGTAGTCTTGATTTTTCGCTTCAATTCTCTGATCTGCTGCATTCGGAACATAGCTATCTAACGACTCATTCCAACAGTAAGTTATCTGTTCACCAGCAGATATCATGTGGGCATTTTCAGGGATGGAGAAAGTCTGTTTTAAGAATGTATTCGCGCTATTTTGTGTTACAGACTGTGCGGTATTATTTTTATCATTTTTGAATAATTGGCAGAATTTATTAAAAAACGAATCATTAGTTTGATTTATTTTTTTTATCTCTACATTTTTAGCATTGTTTTCTAAATGGGGTTTAACATGGAGTTGGCTGGTTGTTACTTGATTTATTTTGAACATAATTGGCTCGTAGTTTATTAGTTAATCATATATTGATTTTATTTTAAACGAGTCAACATGCTAAATATTGCAAAAAAGAATGATAATCAATGTTCTTATATGCATTGTGTATAGTGCTATTATTAATTATATCAAAGTAAAACTTTACGGCTATTAATCTGCAATGGCATGTATTGCCGCTCACTATCAAACTCAGATTACCCATACTAAATGTGAAGCTTCTCTCATTTTTGCTATTTGCTTGTTTCTTCATCGAAATTCAAATGTATATACAAGTTTTTGTGTAGAAACAGCTATCTAGTTATTGTTGTCTAACTTTTCTTCCTATCCCATCTTCACTGTTGGTACAAAAATTCAAATTTAAATGTATATACTTTGTGAAGCAAATGTATATATATTTAATCATCGAACAAGTAGATTTAACAGAAAAATCATCATGCGGCAGGTTCATTTAAATTTAACTTAATGATAAATATATCAAATTTAAAAGTTTACTTAGCAATGAATTAGCCGCAAGCAGCACACTTAACGATGACCTTACTGAATTTATTGTTAATTTTAAGTTAAACCAAATGGATGGATAGGGGACTGAATAATGTTAAACCGTACAGATTCAACGCGTGTGATCCGAGCGGCTCACGGTAGCCAAAAAACCTGTAAAAGCTGGCTAACAGAAGCGGTGTACCGCATGCTCCAAAATAACTTGGATCCTGATGTTGCTGAGCATCCACAAAGTCTCGTTGTGTACGGTGGCATTGGTCGCGCAGCTCGTGACTGGGAATGCTACGACAAAATTTTGGAAGTATTAAAAAACCTCGAAGATGACCAAACTTTGCTGGTTCAATCGGGCAAGCCAGTGGGTGTTTTCCCAACTCACGCAGATGCGCCGCGAGTTTTAATTGCTAACTCGAATATCGTTCCACATTGGGCTAACTGGGATCATTTTAATGAATTAGATCGCAAAGGTTTGATGATGTACGGACAAATGACCGCAGGATCATGGATCTACATCGGTTCTCAAGGCATTGTTCAGGGCACTTATGAAACCTTTATTTCTCTAGCAAAACAACACTTTAATGGTAACTCGGCGGGTCGTTGGATCTTAACGGGAGGCTTGGGAGGAATGGGCGGTGCACAGCCTCTGGCAGCAACCATGGCTGGTTTTAGCATGATTGCGGTTGAGTGTGATGAAAGCCGCATCGATTTCCGTTTAAGAACCCGCTATGTAGACAAAAAAGCCACCTCATTAGATGAAGCGTTGGGCTATATCGAAGAAGCGAAAGCTAGCGGTAAGCCAGTTTCCGTGGGCTTGTTAGGCAATGCTGCGGATGTGTATAGCGAGATGGTGAAGCGCAATATCACACCTGATTCAGTCACTGACCAAACCAGTGCTCATGACCCTATTCATGGCTATTTACCGCAAGGATGGACATTAGAACAATGGCGTGAAAAGCAACAAAGCGCCCCTGCTGAAGTGACTAAAGCCGCGAAGAAAAGCATGGCAGTGCAGGTAGATGCCATGCTGCAAATGCAAAAACGCGGCTCAGCGGCATTTGACTACGGCAATAATATTCGTCAAATGGCAAAAGATGAAGGCGTAACGAATGCATTTGATTTCCCAGGCTTTGTTCCTGCTTACATTCGCCCTCTGTTCTGTGAAGGTATTGGACCATTCCGCTGGGTAGCTCTTTCTGGCGACCCTGAAGACATCTATAAAACTGACCAAAAGGTGAAGGAGCTGCTCCCTGACGATAAGCATCTGCACAATTGGTTAGATATGGCGCGTGAGCGCATTGCATTCCAAGGTTTACCTGCGCGTATTTGCTGGGTCGGTCTTAAAGACAGAGAAAGACTCGGTCGTGCCTTTAACCAAATGGTCAAAAATGGCGAACTGAAAGGCCCTGTTGTCATCGGTCGTGACCACTTAGATTCAGGCTCAGTAGCGAGTCCACACCGTGAAACGGAAGCGATGAAAGATGGGTCTGATGCTGTATCTGATTGGCCATTACTGAATGCGCTGTTGAATACTGCTGGCGGCGCAACATGGGTCAGCTTACACCACGGCGGTGGGGTAGGAATGGGCTTCTCGCAACATGCGGGTGTGGTGATTGTATGTGATGGGACGGATGCCGCAGATAAACGTTTGGCTCGTGTTCTGCACAATGACCCAGCGACGGGGGTTATGCGCCATGCGGATGCGGGTTATGACATTGCCATTAACTGTGCGAAGCAGCAAGGGCTCAACTTGCCGATGGTGAAGTAATCTCGAATGCCGACTCGATGGGGTCGGCAACGTTTAGCCTTAAATAAGGAATTCAGTATGAATGCTGCATCCACTCAAAAAAGACAAGGGCCACTGGCGGGGATCAAAGTCATTGATTTAAGCCGTGTTCTAGCGGGACCGTATTGCACCGGCATGATGGCGGATCTTGGTGCGGAAGTGATCAAGATTGAAGTGCCTGATCATGGTGATGATAGCCGTCATTTGGGACCGTTTATTGATGGAGAAAGTGTCTATTACGGTTTGATCAACCGAGGAAAACGCAGCATTGAACTGGATCTGAAATCAGATAGCGACCGCGAGATCCTCTTTCAATTGATCAACGAGAGCGATGTGGTGGTCGAAAATTTTCGTCCCGGTGTAACCCAACGTCTTGGGATCGACTTTGACAGTCTGAAACAGCATAACCCACAGATTATTTATGCCAGTATTTCGGGTTTTGGACAAAATAGCCCTTTAGCTAGCTATCCCGCGTATGACATTGTCGCGCAAGCCATGTCAGGGTTAATGAGTGTGACGGGATTCCCTGAAACGGGTCCAACTCGCAGCGGCGAGTCTATCGGTGATGTATGTGCTGGCGTATTTGCTGCATGGGCGATTAGCAGTGCGTTATTTGCCAGAGAGCGCCATGGTGAAAGTGCTCAATATATCGATGTGGCGATGGTGGACGTGTTGCTTAGTATGCAACTGACGGGACTCTCTAATTTATTTGCCAACAATAAAGCACCGAGCTTAGTGGGAAATCGCCATCCGGTATCCACTCCGTTTGATACTTACCAAGCGAAAGATGGCTTGGTGGTCATTGCGATTGCCAGTGAAAAATTATTCCAGCGTCTTTGCGAATGCATGGAAAAACCGACGTTATCCCAAGACCATCGTTATCGGGATGATCCAACCCGTACTATCAACCAAGCAGCTTTACGCCAAGAAATTGAATGTTGGACAGAGCAAAAAAGTGTCGAGGAAGTGTGTGACTTACTGCTTAACGCTGGGGTTCCTGCTTCGCCCATCCACAATTTACAGCAAGCGACCGAAAGCGAGCATGCGCAAGTCCGCCAAGTACTTACTCATCTCCATGATGGCGGTACTCCATTGATTTCTCAGCCTGTTTTCTTTAATGGGACAAAACCCCATGTGACCCAAAGAGCGCCACAGCTTGGGGAAGGAAATGCGGAATATAAACCGACGACAATAACGACGAAAAGCGCGGAGACTATCCAATGAGTTTTAATATTAACGAAACAGAACACGCCATTGTTGATGCGGTAGAAAAAGTATGCCGCGACATCTTACAACCGAATGCTCAACGTTATGATGAAGAAGAAACTTTCTGTGCAGAAAGCTTAACTGCACTGGGTGAAATAGGCTGTTGGGGAATTAACTTACCAGAACAATACGGTGGGTTTGGTATCGGCAGTATCGCCATGAGTATGATTGTTGAAGCCGTTGCCGCGGCATGTGCCTCGACATCATCCTCATTAACCGCTCATTTTTTAGCGACCGATTCTATCCTAATTGGTGGAACGGAAGAGCAAAAGAATTATTGGCTACCGAAAGCCGCCAGTGGGGAATTATTAGGGGCATTCGGCTTAACGGAACCCGCAGCAGGCTCTAACCCTGCGGATATGCGAACTGTTGCGACTCGTGAAAATGGTGGCTGGCGTATTCGGGGGAATAAACACTATATTACTAATGCCAAAGAAGCTGATTTTATTGTGTTATACGCCAAAACGGATGTTGAGGCTGGAGCTCGTGGGATCAGTGCATTTATGATCCCAAAAGGCACTGAGGGCGTGGCATTCTCCCATCCAGAAAAAACCATGGGGCTTCGTGGCAGTACCATTTATGAGTTAGCGCTGAATTGTTGGTTACCTGAATCTGCACTATTGGGAGAGGAAAATAAAGGTTTTCATACCGCAATGGAAGTATTGGATAAAGGACGTGTCGAAGTTGCAGCGACCTCACTAGGTATTGCTCGTGCAGCGATGGAAAGTGCATTAGGCTGGGTCAAAGAGCGTCAAATTGGTAAAAAACCACTGGCGGCTTATCAAGGTACACAGTGGAAACTTGCCGATATGCATACTCAGCTGGAAGCGGCACGTTTACTGACATGGAATGCGGCAGAGTTACGAGATTCTGGTGAGCGTTTTAGCTTGCAATCCGCCACTGCAAAATTGTTTGCTGCTGAGTGCGCCGGTTTTGTCACCGATGCGGCATTACAGTTGCACGGCGGTTATGGCTATATTCGTGATTTACCCCTCGAGCGCTATGTTAGAGATGCCCGCATTTTACGTATTTTTGAAGGCACCTCCGAGATTCAAAAAATCATTATTTCTCGCGCAGTATTAGATGCGTAAAGATTTGCATGCGTTAGACCCAGTAGATAGGACAGGTATCTGCTGGGAGTTTCAAAATCATCAATAGGACGCAGTCCCTGACAACAGGATCATGGAATAAAAACACAACAACAATCAGGTTTTAAGAATGTATTTCAATTATTAATGACGGATAGATATAAAAATAAATTATCCGCGTAGCGCCGAATGGCTGTCTCTTGCAACACAGTGTATTCATTCGTGACGACTAATTGTCTCATTCTTTAGGCCAGCCTTGCTTAAAGAGGAATTACCATGACAGTTTCCAACGATATTATTGAGCAAAAAAAGCCTCGACAAGATAACGTTCCCCTTATCGAAGCTCGTTCCATCGACTATATTCCCGAATCAGAACGCCATGGCACGTTATCCAGCCAATTTACATTATGGTTTGGTGCTAACTTACAAATCACGGCAATTGTCACCGGAGCGCTGGCCGTAGTTCTGGGTGGCGATGTATTTTGGTCACTGATTGGCTTATTTATCGGCCAATTATTAGGTGGTGCAGTCATGGCACTGCATGCGGTTCAAGGGCCTAAACTGGGTCTACCACAAATGATCTCCAGCCGTGTTCAGTTTGGGGTCTATGGCGCCGTTATTCCTATTTTACTGGTTTGCTTAATGTATGTGGGGTTCTCAGCCAGTGGCACGGTATTAGCCGGTCAAGCGGTGGGGCAACTCTTGCATGTAAGTGACTGGGTGGGGATTATTATTTTTGGTTTAGTGATTATTGGGATCACTATCTGTGGTTATCGGATTATCCATATACTGGGTAAAGCGGCGAGTGTTATTGGCGTTATTGCCTTTTTCTACCTGTTTTTCCGTCTATTTTATATGAATGATGTTTCTGTACTATTGGAGAATCGTCATTTCAATTGGACTAATTTTCTGTTTGCGATGTCATTATCAGCTTCTTGGCAGATTGCATTTGGGCCTTATGTTGCTGACTATTCTCGTTACTTACCAACCAAAACCCCAACCATCAAAGCCTTTTTAGCCGTGGGTTCCGGGACTGTGATTGGGACTCAAGCATCGATGATCCTTGGCGTTTTTGCCGCTGCATTGGCGGGAAATCAGTTTGCTGGACATGAAGTCTCTTATATTGTTGGGTTGGGCAGTACAGGGCTGATTGCGGCTCTGCTGTATATCAGTATTTTCTTCGGCAAAGTGACCATTACTGCACTGAACGCATATGGCAGCTTTATGTCGATGGCGGCGATTTGGTGCGGTTTCAAAGGGAAGCATCAGATTACCCGCGGTCAACGACTGTTTTTCATCATCTTAATGGTTAGCTTCTCGACTCTACTCGGGTTGGCAGGGCAACATTCATTCCTGAAACTATTCTCGGCTTTCTTACTGTTCTTACTGGCGTTTTTCACACCGTGGAGTGCTATTAATTTAGTGGATTATTACTGGGTGACAAAAGGGCGCTATGACGTTCCGCAGTTGTCGAATCCAAATGGGCGTTATGGTCGTTGGAATAAAGTCGGCATCATCACCTACGTTATCGGCGTTCTGATTCAAATGCCATTTATTGCGACGGGATTCTATACTGGGCCTCTCGTTGAAAGCCTCGGTGGCGTGGATATTTCATGGATTATTGGGTTAGTTGCCACTGGCATTATTTACTATGCCGCTGTGAAGATTTGGCCTATGTCAGTGGCAGACCGCCTGATATTGCCAGAAGCCAAATAGGGTGTATTTACCTACCTAGAATCTGACTTACTGATAAATAAAACGATAAATCGAGTGTTGTCCTTAGTAGTGAATGATTCACTGCTATGGGCTTCCTCAACCTGAAAAACAGGTCGAACATCCAACAAATAGCAACAAAGTCCGTGATTAGGAGTGGTTATGAAAATTTTAGTCGCTGTGAAACGTGTTATTGACCATAACGTAAAAATTCGCGTCAAAGCAGACGGTTCAGGGGTTGAGCTCGCCAACGTCAAAATGGCGATCAATCCGTTTGATGAAATTGCAGTGGAAGAAGCGGTACGCCTTAAAGAAGCCGGAAAGGCGACGGAAGTGATCGCGGTTTCTATTGGCGATGCCACTGCTCAAGAGACATTACGCAGCGCCATGGCAATAGGGGCTGACCGTGCCATTTTGGTTCAAAGACCGACAGAAATGGTGCTGGAGCCCCTCGATATTGCTCGCCTATTACAGAAAATAGTCACCAAAGAACAACCCGATTTAATTTTATTAGGCAAGCAAGCGATTGATGATGACTGCAACCAAACGGGACAAATGTTATCGGCATTATTGGGATGTGCTCAAGCCACATTTGCTTCACAAATCGTGATTGAAGGTGAGCGTGTGCAAGTGACCCGTGAAATTGATGGAGGGCTAGAAACCTTATCCATGGGATTTCCGGCGATAGTGACGACGGATTTACGTTTAAACGAACCTCGCTATGCAACGCTCCCTAATATTATGAAAGCCAAGAAAAAACCATTGGAAATTATTGATGTCGCCACGTTGGATTTCTCGCCATTAGGGCAAGTCAAAATTCTAAATGTGGCGGAGCCGAAAAAACGAACAGGACAATGTACCTTGTTTAATGATGTATCGGCATTAGTGACTGAATTGCAAGCAAAAGAAGTGATTTAACGAGGGAGCCTGACCATGAGCCAATTATCCGTTTTAGTGGTTGTTGAACATGATAACCAAACAATAAAATCAGCAACCTATAACTGTATGACCGCCGCCCGTGAACTTGTATCCCAAGGGGGAAGTTTACATGTGTTAGTCGCTGGGAGAGATATTAGCCAAGTCGCTGAGTCAGCGGCCACTCTCGGTGGTGTTGATAAGGTCATTGCCATTGATGAAAGTGAATTAAAAAATCAGCTCGCTGAACCGATGACTAACGCCATCGTAGCGGTTGCCAAATCCTATAGCCACTTAGTGTTTCCTGCGACGACTTTTGGCAAAAATATTGCGCCGCGGGTTGCAGCAACACTCGGCATTTCTCAAATTTCAGATATTACCCAAATTATTGATGCTCAGACTTTTGTACGCCCTATTTATGCAGGGAATGCTCTAGCAACGGTACAAAATAATGGTAACCAAGTGGTGATAACCGTACGTAACTCCGCATTTTCTGGAAGCCAAGTACAGCAAGCACCAGCAGCGGTTGAACATATCGTTGTGGAGCCCATTGAGCCACTTTCTGAATTAACCAGCCAATCACTGACCCAAGTGAGTCGAGCTGAGCTCAGCTCTGCCAAGGTGGTGATTTCGGGGGGACGAGGATTAAGTTCCGGTGAGAATTTCGCGCTGCTCGAAACGATCGCTGACAAATTGGGGGCTGCGGTGGGGGCATCTCGTGCAGCGGTTGATGCGGGGTATGTTCCAAATGATTACCAAGTTGGGCAAACAGGTAAGATCGTGGCACCTGATCTGTATATCGCCGTGGGGATCTCCGGTGCGATCCAACATATTGCCGGAATGAAAGAAAGCAAAGTGATCGTCGCAATTAATAGTGATCCTGAAGCGCCAATTTTCCAAGTTGCTGACTATGGCATTGTGGGGGATTTATTCCAAATTTTGCCTGAATTCGACAAAGCATTGGCATAAGAGAGGGACATGATGACTATCGACAATAGTGTAAATATCAATGAGGCTCCAGAGCGAGAATCGATGGAATTTGATGTCCTGATTGTCGGTGGTGGACCTGCGGGATTATCTGCGGCAATACGTCTAAAACAGTTAGCCAGCCAGAATGGGCGAGATCTTTCGGTCTGCTTAATTGATAAAGGTGCAGAAATTGGGGCACACATTCTTTCGGGAGCGGTAATTGATCCTCGTGGGCTTGATGAATTATTCGCGGATTGGCAACAAAAAATATCTGTTCCACTGACCCCTGTCAGTGAGGATCGTTTTTTATGGCTGAAAGAAAATAAAGCGAATAAATTGCCTTTATCGCTGCTACCTGCATGTTTAAAAAATCATGGCAATTTGATTGGTAGTCTTGGACAAATTAGTGCGGCATTAGCAGCAGAAGCGGAGCAGCTTGGCGTTGATATTTTTCCCGGTTTTGCCGCGACCGAAATCGTGTTTGATGAAAATGGACACGTTATTGGTGTCACTACAGGGGACATGGGATTAGATAAACAAGGTCACCCAACCGCGATGTATCAGGCAGGAATGAATCTGATGGCCAAAATGACCTTCTTTGCAGAAGGTTGTCGCGGTCAGTTAGGTAAACAGCTTATTGAGCGATTTGATTTAGCCGCAAATAGCGGTAAACAAACCTATGGATTGGGGCTGAAAGAGATTTGGCAAATTCCTAAAGCACAGCATCAAGCGGGGCTCGTGATCCATTCGGTGGGCTGGCCGCTGAATAACCAAACTTATGGCGGCGGGTTTGCTTATCACTATGGGGAAGATTTAGTTGCTGTTGGATTAGTGGTTGGTCTGAATTATGAAAATCCCTATCTGTCGCCATTTGAAGAGTTTCAACGCTTGAAAACCCATCCTGCATTTAGTGCCTTTTTAGCGGGAGGCGAGCGGGTCAGTTACGGGGCAAGAACTATGGTCGCGGGAGGGCTACCCGCCTTACCTGAACTGAGTTTTCCGGGTGGTGCATTAATCGGGGATGATGCTGGGTTTCTCAATGCGGCACGGATTAAGGGCAGCCATTGTGCAGTGAAAAGCGGCATGGTAGCTGCTGAAGCCTTATTTGAATCTTGGGTTGATGAACAGATTGACCATCAAGAATTTAAACGCCAATACCAGTCTCAATTTGAAAATAGCTGGCTGTATCAGGAACTTTATCAGACGCGTAATTTTAAGCCATACATGAAAAAAGGGCTGGTGGTAGGTTCCATGTTATTTGGAACTGAGCAACTCCTGTTTAAAGGGCGAGTTCCGTGGACATTAAAGTTGAAAACCGAGGATCACCAAGGGTTAAGAGAAGCCAAATATTTCCAACCGATGAGTTATCCAAAACCTGATGGCAAATTAAGTTTTGATAAACCCTCGTCGGTATTTTTATCTAATACGAACCATGCAGAAGAGCAGCCTTGCCATTTACGCTTAAGTGACCCTGATGTAGCAATTCAGGTGAATTTTACTGAATATGCGGCACCAGAAACCCGATATTGTCCAGCGGGTGTTTATGAAATTGTGAATGATAAACAGCAAGAAAAACTGCAAATAAATGCGCAAAACTGCCTGCATTGTAAAGCCTGTGATATCAAAGATCCTCGGCAAAATATTACGTGGACAGCGCCGCAAGGTGGAGAAGGCCCTATTTATCAAGGTATGTAAGTGATTTGTTGTGATGTTGATGTGTTGATACCGGCCATATTTCTTGTTGAATGTTGTTGAGAATATTCAACAATATTTACAGGAATTATCGAAGGTATATTAAGGAGTTATCAGTCGTTTTGGGGCAAATTTGCCCCTTTTTTTATCGCTTAATTATCGATACGAGAATGTAGTTTTAATTTATAGCGGGAACCCGCACTGATCATATTAACGTAGCTAATTAAGGTATTTTCTGTCCAAGTACGGCGGCTTAGCTGTAAACAGGGAGCATTCTCTTTGATGGACAACGCATTGGCAATCGCTTTACTTGCCAAGATAGCCTCGATGGTATGCTCCATTTCACTGACAGGAAAATGACGTTGTAAATAGCCACTGGGCGTTTCGTTATCCCCATAGTGCTGCTGAGTAAATTCAGGGGCAATAGCATGGTTAACATAGCGTTCTTCAAGCATCAGAGGGATATCATTTTCGAAATGCAGCATTTTACAATAGCCAATTTCACTTCCTTCCGTCACCCCGAGTTGTAGGGCGATTTCTGAGGAGGCGGGGATCACTTTTAGCTGTAATTGGTGCCCACTGTATTTGTTGCCGCTTGTCGATATTTCATCAAAAATATCAAATGCTTTTGTGACAGGTAGTTCATGCTTCTGGGTCGCAACAAAAGTGCCTTTCCCTGCAATGCGATTCAAAATTCCTTTCTGGCTTAATTCAGAGATTGCTTTATTTACTGTCATGCGGCTCACATTAAATTGTGCGCATAACTCAAGTTCCGTGGGGATCTGAGTTTCAGGTTTAAAAATCCCTAAATCAATACTGCGTAAAATGTAAGATTGAATTTGCTTGTATGCAGGTTGTGATGTCATCGCTTTTATTCAAAGTTGTCGTTAACGGTAGGGATAAAATAATGCATTTATTTGAGATTTATTGCATTCAAAATAGCAATAGGCGCAAGTCTAGCAGCAATTATTTCCTTTACCAGAGTCTAGATGTGTTTTCAGAGTAAAATAGACTTTTATCAGGTAAAGAGAGTTCCATTACTGAACCTGTAATTATCTGAATTTGTCTATTATAAGGAAAGTTCCTCTAGGGCTGCATACCTTTATTTATTATCATAATATTAAATTAACTATAACAAATAGGCATCTTAATGGGTGTTCAATATTTTCACGTTAAGCTTGTTCAGTGCGATTACCAAAATGTAACTCCCGTGGGCATGGTGAGGTTAATTGCCTCGGATAAAGTGTTCTTTTTCAATGCTGAAGATTTTGAAAACAGCCAAATATTTTTGGAACGATTGAATAAAGACGACACTTTGATTATTTCTGCTGAACAGCTGAATGATGGGAGCTATTGGCTGAAATGGGTTTACCATCCCGAGCATGGACGTTTGGAACCCGATAGAAACCTTAAATTCGACAAAGGGTTAGTAAAACAGTACCTGCTATCATTTGGGCTTGTTGCCCTCTTTATCCCTGCGTTCTTTTGCGTGTTTAATGACGAAGAGAGTACATGGTTAATTGTTTTAGGGTCATTATTAGCAATGGCGGCTTTTGTGGGAGGCGTTCTGCTGTTTATGTGTATTTCACAAACTTTCACTATTTTTAGCCGAAAACGAAAAACCATCTTACGTGCATTAGATTTAGTGATAGCGGGCAAGTTTCAGGTAAATTCTGGTGAAAATCTGATTCAGATTGAGGGAATTAAAAACCCGCATTCCAAACCGCTCAAAATAGATCATCGAAAGCAGAAGCCTATCCCTGAAACCTCGTTACAGGTGACAAAAGGCAAAGTGAATCTTAAGAGTATCAAGACGATTGAATATTATTATCGCGGGGGCACATACACTCGCAATGAAATAGAGCTTCAAGTGAATAAAAGCCATTTGAATCTCAAGTTAGATGCCTCAAAGCCTTTCTTTAATAACCACAGTTTTTTTCTCGCTCAAGGGGATGAGGTAGAGGTCTATCACTCCAAAGTTGAAAATGGGTTTCCCGATAGCGTCGTATTTGGCATGTATAACCACCAAGATGATTTAGCTTATACGCTGTCTGCTCGAGGTATGGCGCAAGAACGTGGGCTGTATCTAGCGTTATGGGGGATCACCGGCATTATTTTGGCGCTATTTTTGGCAATGTTTGGCGCGATGGCGATTAGCGATGTTGTCGATCGAGGAAGCCACTGGGATTATTGGGATTGGCTGTACTTGCTCGATAATGACCTAATATTTATTGGTTTTGCCAGCTCGATAACCCTCGGTATCAGTTTTTTAATTGCCCTTGGTATGGCGGCTTATTATCGGTTTTCGAAACGGGGTAATGGCTATTACCAAACCCAAGCTATCTTGAGCTTATTACGATGCCAACAAGGTAAAGATGCTTATGTCATGGAGGTACGTTAATGAATCCATTTCTAAGTTGGCGTTTTCTGGTGACAGGTGCCGTTTTCTTGGTGTGTTTAGGCTCAACATTGATGCTGGTATTTGGTGGGAATGATACGTCATGGCAGTGGAAAGATAATAGCCAAGAGAACAATGCTTATATTGCAGATTATGATTACGCCAAAACTTACCCTGCAAAAGGCGGCACGCTGATTATTGCGCAGAAAAATGGCCGCTCATCCTACTATTACAATCGATCCGATTTGTTTTCGCCTGCACAGAAAGATAGTTATCAGGTGTTATTTGCCAATAAAGATGGTGTGCATTTTATCACGCAATTTAGCGACAGTTTTTATAACGCGGTGTGTGAAGACTCCCAGTGCCTTTTAATGGTGCGCGATGGGCATCGGACGGTGAATTTAGCGGACAATTCGATCACTGTGCTAACGCCCTGGAAAGACGGGTATGGTGAATACATTTATGCGGCAATTACCGGGAAAATGTACCAAAGTGGTCAGGGGGAGCCTTATGTCCTGATCGACAACCAAAAAATCTTCACCAGCGCGGATAAAGGGCTTACGTGGCAATATTTGATGGATCCCCGCGAACTCGTGAGGCGCTTTTATCCCGAAGAAATCGCGGATAATTCAACATTTTCTTATGCAGTCCATGATGGCAATGTAATTGTGTGGTACAGCTACGGTAATGAAATGGGGTCTCTTGAAGTGGTGGTGAACATCGCTCAGAAAAACGTGGTGAGCCATCGATGGTTGCCTATTCGTATTAATGAGGCGGTTCAGAATCAGAAAGGGGATATTTATCTGGCGGCTCAAGAGCCTTCTCGCCGATTATTTTCCCTTTATCAGTATCAAGACGGGAATTTTCAGCTGATCAAGGAAGCAGGTTATAACCATCTGCAAGATATGGTTATCTGGGACGATGGCTTGCTAGTGATGGAATCAGCGAGAAGTGGACAGAAATATTTGATATTAGATTTTGCCAGCAATCAATTGCACCGGCGTTCAGAGTTAGAGTGGTATCAAAAATTATACATTCCTGAATTATATGGGTTCATTGAATTACCAAGCAATTACAGTGATTCTCCAGAGTTGACCGCAGGCGAGAAGTTGCATTACCGTCTGGCGTATTAATTTCAAAAGCAAATAAGGGCGATAAGCCCCTATTTGCTAACTAGCCAGCTATCTATGGGCGGGTACGAGGCAGTAAAAAGACGGCGATAGCCGCAATCACGGCGACAATGGAGAATGCAATAAAATTCCAGCTAGTTGCAATGCCTAGGCTGGCAATATAAGCACCAAACATGGGGCCCGACATCGCGCCAATGCGTGAGAAACTCAGCGCCCATCCGGTTGCTGAAGCTCGAGCCTTGGATGGATAATAGTTGGCAATATAGCCCGTTAGGATTAATGCCGCTGAAATACTCCCGACACCGGCGAAAGCGACGAGGACATAGTTCACATAGATATTTTGTTTGAATACCATACAGCCAATCCCGATAGCCCCGAGTAAAAAGAAAAAGGCAACAGAACCGCGAACACCATATTTATCTGCAATTTTTCCTAAGAATAACCCGCCTAACGCAGACGCTAAACTGAACACAATTAAGAATGTCAGGCTAGAACCGAGGTTATATCCCTCTTTTCTCATAATCGATGGCAGCCAGGTATTTAAACCATAAACCAGTAGCATCCCACAGAATAGAGCAATCCAGAAACACGTCGTGGCTCGTAAATGGTTCCATGCAAAGACCACAGAGACAATCTGTTTTAGACTTTGTGGTTGATGCTTCTGCTGCTCAGGAGGTGCTTGATAATCCATGTCCAATTTTTGCGCGAGCTGTTTTGCTTCGGTATGAAGCCCTTTATGAGAGAGATATTCGAGGGATTCTGGCAGGAGTCGAGCCATTGGCCAGATCAGTAATAAAGGTAAAGCACCAAAGCCGATGACACTGCGCCAACCAAAGTGCTCAAGTAGCCACATGGCAACCGCGGCAGCACTTAAAATACCTAAAGAATACCCCGAGTACATGATGCCATAGTTGAATGATCGTTTTTCCGCGGGGGAGTATTCGATGGTGAGCGCTGCGGCTACGGGGATAACGCCACCAAGCCCAATACCACCGATAAAACGCATTAAACCAAAGAACCACGGTGTCGGTGCAAGAGCGGCAGCTAACATAGTTATTGAGAATAATGTCACACAGGCTAACAGCATACGACGACGACCATATAGTTCGCTCAGCGTGCCAATAATAAATGCGCCAAAAAACATACCAACCAGTGCATAACTGCTTAGCGCGCCTAATTCTAACGGACTGAGATCCCATTGTTTGTATTCTGCGAGGGTTGGCAGTACTGCGCCCATGACGCCTACGTCATAGCCTTCGAATAAGATACTCATCCAACAAATAAACAGTACCTTTGAAGTCGTTTTCGTTGAGCCGAATGAGGTTATTGCGGCTGTCTCTATTGTCATATTTCACTCTCTTATTTGGAGTATTATTGCAGGTGTTTTTTTATTGTTTAAATTGCCACCCACTACACTTATCTTTTCTACGGGAAAGCACAATCCGTTATGTTAATGAAAGGTTAAAATTGTGCAGGATTTGGATATTGTTTGCAGTAAAGATGAGATGGCTAGAAATTCATGGAATTAAAATGGGTTTTTATAGTCAAATCTGACGTTATCATTACGGTTATTACTCAGCTTGAAGGTGCCATATGAATTTAAACGTTATCTCAGTATTTGGACTCGCGATTGCACTATCTCCCATGCTGGCCAATGCTAAAACAGCGCCAGTATTAACATCACCAGAAAAAAATGTGTTATGCGATAAGTTTGTGTGTGTCAGTGGGAAAGAGGGCGTTTCTGTTGAGCTAACTCAGAAATATTTAGGTAGCAAGCAAGCCAAGGCGATTCAAAATGCGGGGGATTTTGATAAAACCGCCGTGACGTTTGCGAATGGTATTTTTTGCGATGTGAATGAGCAAAAGTGCCATGTGGATCGCTATTTTGAAGCGGATGGAAAAAGAAGTGCAATATCTGACAAATATACTAAAAAGTTATTTGGAAAATAAACATTAAGCATATTCAAATTGAGATAGAAACCACATAGAGACTATTGAATTATGTGGTTTCTATTGAGTAAATCGTTAGAGTGGTTAAATTTTACTCTTATCTAATTCAATTGAGATTATTCTCAAATATTCTTTAACGTAATGAACGAATAGCGTTACTTTTTTGTTATATTAAAAATAGACTAATCCTAAATAAATGAAATTAGATTAAATTATTTCATTGTGTTTAATTTATTCATAAATAAAGTATAAATATAAATATCTTAAACACATTCAAATTATCTCAGTGAGAGTGCTATTTGAACTGGAGTAATTTCTGCTATTGATGCAAAATAAAAAAGTAATAAATAATATAAATATGAAGTCTAATTGAGAGTGCTAAATGAATATATCTAAAATAAGTATTGCGTCTGTTTTTGTTGCAAGTGCATTAATAAGTGGTTGTGCTAGTGAGTCATCACGCTCGTTAGCGGTAGAGAAAGTCGCTACCTATAATACGAATTACTCTGGTCCTAAAAGCCCAATATCAATAGGAAAATTTGATAATCGTTCTAGTTATATGAATGGTATTTTTTCTGATGGCGTTGATCGTTTGGGTAATCAGTCAAAAACTATTCTGACAACACATTTGCAACAAACTGGGCGATTCAATGTATTAGACCGTACTAATATGCAGGAATTAAAAGAAGAAGCCGGAATTAAAGGTCAGACCCAACAATTAAAAGGGGCGACTTATGTTATTACTGGAGATGTCACTGAGTTTGGACGCAAAGAAGTCGGCGACCGCCAACTCTTTGGTATTTTAGGCCGCGGTAAATCACAAATAGCCTATGCCAAAGTAAATTTAAACGTTGTTAATGTTCAAACATCGGAAGTTGTATTCTCTGCTCAAGGTGCAGGGGAATATGAACTCTCTAACAGAGAGGTGATTGGCTTCGGTGGTACTGCAAGTTATGACTCTACTTTGAATGGTAAAGTTTTAGACTTAGCGATTAGGGAAGCGGTAAATAACTTAGTATCAGGCATTGAAAGTGGTACTTGGCAGCCTGCAAAATAAGGGAATATGATGAAAACTAAATTATTGCTCATTATCGCAAGTGCTATTTTATTAAATGGCTGTGCTAATGAACCAAAGCCGATATATAACTGGGATGGCTATCAAACAACGGTATATCAATATTACCAGCAAACTGAAACTAGCCCGCAAGAACAAATTGAAGTACTGAAAAAAAATATTGAGACAAGTAAAGCCAAAGGGCTCGCAGTCGCCCCAGGTTTACATGCGCATTTAGGATTACTGTATTCAACAACAGGTGCGATTGATTCAGCGATGGCTGAATTTAAAACAGAAAAAGCGTTGTATCCAGAATCTGCCGCTTACATGGATTTTCTAATGAAAAATAAAGGGAAAATAAAATGAAACGCTTAATGATTATGAGTAGTTTAATTATGGCGTGGCTGCTGGCTGGGTGTGCGCAACCAACTAAAGTAGATTACAGTGCATTTAAGCAAAGTAAGCCTAAAAGTATTTTGGTTTTATTGCCTCAAAATAGTACGCCTGAAGTACAAGCTAGCCATGGGTTATTAGCCCAAACAACCCTGCCATTAGCAGAAGCGGGTTATTATGTTTTCCCTGTTGCTGTTGTTGAAGAAACTTTCAAACAAAATGGGATGACAAACGCGGGTGATATTCAGGCGGTTCCTCCTGCAAAATTACGTGAAATTTTTGGTAATGATGCCATCTTGTATTTGAGCATTACTGAATATGGAACTAGCTATCAGGTCATTGCAAGTGATACCCGAGTCACGGCGAGTGCCAAATTAGTTGATGCGCGCACAGGCGCTTTACTCTGGAGTGGGTCGGCGACGGCATCAAGTACAGAAGGTAACTCATCATCTAATGGTATTGTCGGTATCTTAGTCTCTGCCGTTGTTAACCAAATCGCAGATACAATGACTGATAAGAGTTATGGCATTGCGGGCATTACGAGCGTGAGATTGTTATCTGCTGGTAAGCCGAATGGCATTCTGTATGGGCCAAGATCACCAAAATATGGCAAAGATGCCGAATAATTGTTAATCATTATTTTAATAAGTAAAGCCATTGTATCTGGCTTTACTTATATTTATTCCAACCTAAGTTAAATAGTCTTTTAGTTTTAGATGATTAAAGATTTTATTACGTAGAATTATTTCAATATAAAAACACTAATAATTAACTATTGTATAATAGCTAATAAACTTAATTAATATATAAATACTGTGATGCTAATCATAATGCGTAGGGGGATTTGATTCATTCTGTGATAGAGATACAAATAATAGACAATTACGATTAATTTTATCTGATAATTGTTATATACCATACTCATGGTTGTACTAATTCCTTGCTGATAGGAGTAATAGTATGTTCTTGTTAAGTGAGTCCCTCAAATCTAGGCATTTCTTCTATATGAAGAAATGGTTCAATGTTGACATTTCTTTAGCCTTTTTCTTTCCAAATAAATAACCTTTCTTTTTTCTCTCTCAAAAGACTTATTCGCTTATTTTTATAAGTTCGAATTGCTATTTTATTTTTATTATTTGATTAAAAATTAAAGGTATTATCATGGCTAAAAGAATCGTAGAACCGTTCCGCATTAAAATGGTAGAAAACATCCGTATTCCATCAAGAGAAGAACGTGAAGCTGCATTGAAAGAAGCAGGTTATAACCCATTCCTATTACCAAGTAGCGCGGTCTATATTGACTTACTGACTGACTCCGGTACTAACGCAATGAGTGACCGCCAATGGGCAGCGATGATCACGGGTGATGAGGCTTATGCCGGTTCTCGTAACTATTATGATTTGAAAGATAAAGTCAAAGAGATGTTTGACTATGACTATGTGATCCCAGCTCACCAAGGTCGTGGTGCGGAAAATATGTTGTTCCCTGTTTTACTCAAAGTAAAACAAGAGCAAGGTGGTGGGAAAAAGCCAGTATTTATTTCTAACTTCCACTTTGATACTACCGCTGCTCACGTTGAATTAAATGGTTGTAAAGCAATTAACATCGTTACCGAAAAAGCCTATGACTCAGAAACTTATGATGATTGGAAAGGTAACTTTGATATCCAAAAATTAAAAGATAATATTGCAAAACATGGTGCTGAAAACGTGGTTGCTATCGTTTCCACAGTAACGTGTAACAGTGCTGGTGGCCAGCCAGTCGCAATGGATAATTTGAAAGAAGTGTATGAAATTGCAAAACAACATAATATTTTTGTTGTTATGGACTCTGCTCGTTTCTGTGAAAACGCCTATTTCATTAAAGAGCGTGACCCTAAATATAAAAACGCGACGATCAAAGAAGTTATTCTGGATATGTACAAATATGCTGACGCATTAACCATGTCAGCGAAAAAAGACCCACTATTAAATATTGGTGGTCTGGTTGCGATTAGAAATGATGAAAAAATCTTTACCTTAGCAAGACAGCGTTGCGTACCAATGGAAGGCTTCGTAACTTATGGCGGTTTAGCCGGTCGTGATATGGCGGCAATGGTGCAAGGTTTAGAAGAAGGTGCTGGGGAAGATTATCTGCATTATCGTATCGGTCAAGTGAAGTATTTGGGCGATCGTTTAC
The DNA here is from genome assembly GCF_000156395.1 of Providencia rustigianii DSM 4541. Lineage (GTDB taxonomy): Bacteria > Pseudomonadota > Gammaproteobacteria > Enterobacterales > Enterobacteriaceae > Providencia > Providencia rustigianii. Next base: position 637,646 of record NZ_GG703818.1, on the reverse strand, counting down.
GTGAAGGCGGCATTCCGATTCAATATCCTACCGGTGGACATGCGGTATTCGTTGACTGTAAAAAATTGGTTCCGCAGATCCCTGGTGATCAATTCCCAGCTCAAGCAGTGATAAATGCATTGTATTTAGAGTCAGGGGTTCGTGCTGTTGAAATCGGTTCATTCTTATTAGGTCGTGACCCTGAAACAGGTAAACAAAAACATGCGGATATGGAGTTCATGCGTTTAACCATCGCAAGACGTGTTTATACCAACGACCATATGGATTATATTGCAGATGCTCTGATTGGCTTAAAAGATAAATTTGCCACACTGAAAGGCTTAGATTTCGAATATGAGCCACCAGTATTGAGACACTTTACTGCAAGATTAAAACCTATCAAATAATAAGTCGCTCTGTGGGTTCCCGTGCAATGCGGGAACCTTATCCCTTATTTCGTAAGGTGAACAACAACATGAACAATTCGATAGCCAAGAAAGAACCCTCCATTATGGTAGGGGGTTTTGTGCTAGGCGGTGCAATGATAGGGGCGGGTATGTTTAGCTTGCCAACTATTATGGCAGGAGCTTGGTTTATTAACTCGATTGTAATATTACTGATTGTTTGTTTTTTTATGTTTCATTCAGGGATTTATATTTTAGAATGCATTTCTAAATATGGAGCAGGCACTAACTACTTTTATATATCTAAAGAATTATTACCTAAGTGGGCTTGCTATGTAGCCAATGCAGCATTGATATTTGTTTTATATATATTGATATACGCCTATATTTCTGCGGCTGGATCAGTGATAAAAGAAGCTTCAGCAATATATGGATTTAAAGTTAATTTAAATATTGTATTTATTTGTTTTACCTTAGTATTAGGTGCCAGTATTTGGTGGAGCGGAATAGCAGCTAGTCGCTTAACTTCACTGTTCTTATTTATTAAAATTGTTTTGTTTATTCTTGCATTTTCAGGGCTATTTTTAATTGTCAAAACTGATTTATTATTGAAATCTCCAGTCGGAGATAGTCAGTTATCTTTGTTACCATTTGTCTTTATTATTATTCCTTATGCGATTACATCGTTTGGGTATCATGGAAACGTCTGTAGTTTGTATAAGTTGTACCATGAAAATGAAAGAAAGGTTGTGAAAAGCTGCGTGATTGGCTGCGTGTTGGCATTAGTACTCTACTTCCTTTGGATATTGGGAACGATGGGTAATTTACCAAGAACGGAGTTTTTAACTATTATCAATAAAGGGGGGAATCTTGATGCATTCATTGAATCTCTGTATGCAGTATTAAGTAGCCCTCATATTGCAACCTTCCTATTATGGTTTTCTATCAGTGCAGTATTTTGTTCTTTCTTAGGTGTGGCAATTGGCTTATTTGATTACATTCTTGCCTCTTTAAATCTTAACGATAATTCATCAGGCAGAATGAAAGCTGCACTATTATGTTTCTTACCACCACTGATTTTGTGCATGTTATTTCCTAATGGCTTTTTAATTGCGATTGCTTATGCGGGAATGGCAGCCTGTATCTGGGCAATTATTTGTCCAGCAGTTATGGCACTAAAAGTGAGAGAGCGCTTCCCTGAATCACGGTTTAAAGTCTGGGGAGGCAAGGGGCTAATCTATGCCGTTATAGCCTTTGGTGTAGTTGGCATTATTTGTCAGTTGTTAGCGCAGTTTAATTTGTTACCGATATACCGTTAATTTTTCAAATCTCGTTGTAAAAATAACTGTCAAAGGTACAGCAGGGTTTGCTGTACCTTTTTTTAGGAGAAAGGATTAATAGGTTTGGAAAACGGCTTGGCTGCCATCCTTTTTAAAACTCATTACAGAATAAGGTTGTTTAAATCCACTAGGCTGTTCCATGCCTAAACTACCAGCAGGCATACCGCCTACCGCGATACCTACAACATCAGCAGGAAGTGTGCTTATTTTTGCTAAACTATCGAGTGGCACATGCCCAACGATCAATTTCCCATTAATTTTAGCGGTATGGCAGCTACGTAAAGACAGCGGTAAGTTAGCTTCTTGGTTAATCTTATCGATTTCTTCGTAAGAGACATCATTCACTTTGACATCATATCCTGCTGCTTTAACAGCTTCCCCCCAAAGATGGCAGCAGCCACAATTTTCATCTTTATATAGCTCAATCGTATTGATCGCTGCCATCGATGAGAAAGAGGTGGCTAGCAGGGCGGTTAATAATAGCTTTTTCATAAGTTACCTATCACTCCAGAGAAATTAAATAATGTCCATTCCATGTGGGTGGAAATGGCAATCTATCAATATAACAGCAGGTTATTTTTGCAGTTTTTCTAATATTTAGTTGTCTTAATACGCTAGCTACCATATAGCTTCCTGTAGGGGGAAGCTCAAGAGAGAAAACAGATTTTTGCTTTAATTTACAGAAACTGATGTTTGGGATACCAATCACAAACTGGGTAGTTTGTTTAAGTGGAATTAATTTGCTGTGTATCTTAAAGCAAATAAAAAAGAGTGTTTAAAAATCAAACACTAAGCCATATTTAAAGTAAGGGTATTGTGAGGGATTTATTCAATAAAAAGAGAAAGAAGTGATTGTAAATTATTAAAATTTTTCGTTATGAAGCCGATAAATTAAACAATTACCATTTTATCTCACCAAAAGAGAAATTCCATGCAGAAACTCCGTAACTATTCAATACGTGCTGTGATGCTCGTACTGTTAGGCATTCTATGTCTAAATTTAGGTGGAATCAGTCTATTTACCGGCTGGTCCCTTTCCCGTATTTCCGATGGTATTCATGTTGACCGGCAATTGGTAAAACAGATGACCGTACTGAGTCAGGGAAATGACCAGTATTTTCGTTTTGTTACCCGTTTAACCCGAGTCATGGAAACTAAAAATGAAGGAAAAGAGGGTGACTATACCCTAGTTAAAGACGCGTTGGTTAACATGGAGAAATATCTGGAAGAAATGAAATCTATTTCTCCGGGGCCCATGGATAAAGAGATTGCAGACCAAGTGATTAATTCATGGCAGGCGTTACTTGATGAGGGCGTGAAACCTCAACTGGCTATCTCTATGGGAGATGATAAAAATGCCTATCTTGCCCATGCACATAATGTGACCCCTGTTTTAAGTCGTGCTTTTGGCTCTGCTATCACTCAATTCAATCAAAGCGCCGATGTTATGATTGAACACACGCGGGAGACAGTTGATGGGCTAATGAGCATCACTCGTATTGTTATTGTCGTTGCTGCCATTTTTGGTTTATTCATTCTGATTTTTACAGACCGCTATCTGGTTCATATGATGCAGCGACCATTGGATAGGATCCGCCAGTATTTTACGCAAATTGCCAAAGGAGATCTGAGCCAACCAATAGAACCTTTTGGGCGTAACTGTGCTGGGCGTTTATTTCCATTATTAGATGAGATGCAAAATAGTTTACGCGAGGCTGTACTCACTATTCGCAATGGCAGTGAAAGTATTTATCGAGGCGCGACAGAAATTTCTAATGGGAATAGTGATTTATCATCAAGAACGGAGCAACAGGCTGCAGCGTTAGAAGAAACGGCTGCGAGTATGGAAGAGATCACCGCCGCAGTACAGCTCAATGTTGAAAATACCCATCAAGCGAATCAGCTGGCAGCAGATGCATTTGTGGTGGCGAATCAAGGGGATTCTATCGTTGAGTCGGTTGTGAGCACTATGGGCGAAATTTCGCAAAGTTCGAAGAAGATTTCAGACATTATTAGCATGATGAATGATATCAGTTTTCAAACCAATATCTTGGCATTAAATGCCTCGATTGAAGCCGCGAGAGCTGGGGTTCATGGTCGCGGGTTTATGGTGGTTGCCGCCGAGGTTCGTAAGTTGGCCAGTCATAGTGCCGATGCCGCAATGGAAATTGAAAAATTGATTGCCGAGTCGAGTACATGTGTAGAAAAAGGGACGCATTTAGTTCATGAAATGGGTTCAACGATGACCAATATTCTGCAAGGTATTAATCAAGTGACCGCAATTATGAAGCAGATCACGACGGCTTCAGAAGAACAGAGTAAAGGTATTGCTCAAGTCGGTGTTGCTATCACTCAGATGGACAGTGTGACGCAGCAGAACGCATCTTTAGTTGAACAAGTTGCCACGGCCGCTAGCTCTTTAGAGCACCAAACTGAAGAGTTACAACAGTCGGTGAGTAAGTTTCAGCTAACGAGTGATACCCGAGTGTTAGCTGAACCTAAAGTTGCCTAATTGAGCAAGATTGATTGAGTCACAATTAAAAATAAAAACTCAGTATAGGCTTAGGGCTTATATTGGGTTTTCTTGGGTTACCATCAGAGTTTTTAATGCTTTATTTTATTCTTAAATTTAAGGTTCCAATAATTTATTTTTTGATTTTTATACGTGTTTATTAGCTAGTGTTAAACTTTATTATGATGCTTAAATTAATATTTAAAATTTAATTGATTTTTTTTGCTATTGTTATTCTGGCTATATTAATTATAAATCAGTGATTTTTTATTCTATAAGCTAAATTATTATAAGGACTAACTATGAATAAAAATTATTCTAAATCATTACTTTCAGGTGATGGGAATAATGATTATGAAAAATATATAAAATCAAAAATATTGTTATCTTTGCAAAAAAATAGTGAACAATGGTTAGACCGCGATGAGTTGCTATTTCAAATAACCCACCAATCTACAGAGTTATGGCTAAAACTGCATAATGAGGAGCTCAAAGAAGCCTTAAATCAGCTAAAAGATATGAAGCTATCAAAAGTGATCGCATTAGTCACACGTGCTCTTGAGTGTATTCGTTTAATAATCGGACAACTCGAAATTTTAACATTTATGACCCCTTGGGATTTTTTAAAAATTCGCCCTGCATTTGGAAATGGTTCAGGAATGGAATCACCGGGCTGGAAAAATTTAGGTATACAAGGACGATTTCTAGCCGAGCAATTTGAACAATATATAAAAGAAAATGAAATTGATCTTATACAGATATATATTCATCAAGCACACAGTGAATTATATAATCTATGTGAGATTTTGGTTCAATGGGATGACATGATATCGACATGGAGAGTTCGTCATTATAAAATTGCAGTTAGAACCCTTGGGCATGGAAGTATTGGGACTAAGGGTGATAATCTAGATAAACTTTCTGAAAAATTAAATATAAAGTATTTTCCTAGGTTATGGGAGTTAAGAGCTAGGCTTACAGAAATTTCAACAAATTAATATTATTATTTATCCAAATAAATTTCAGCTAACGGGAAATAAAAACTGTTAGCTGAAGATAAAGTCGATAAATGTTCGAATACGGAATAAAAATTTAGTATAGGCTTAGGGTTTATATTGGTTTTTCTTGGTATTGAATTTCTACGCTTTTTAACCATTTTTCTGCGAATTGAGCGGCTAACTCAGCTTCTTGAGCTTCAGTGATGACATAGCCGAGACGGCTGTAACTGTCTTTTAGTGCATTAACTTGTATTGGTGTTGGTACAAAATTGAATAATAAAGGCGTCGAGGATAATGAATTGACTTGGATCTTTGTTATAACGCCTAATTTTTCGGAGGTTAAAAAACGAATTGCAGTATATTTAGGAACATGATGCCGCGGTGGTGTATACGCCATGTTTTTGACATGCAAAGAAAGATAACATTCGATTAAATCGAAGCCTGTAGCTCTTTCACAAAGCTTATCAATCATCCCTCCGGCGACTCGAGGGTTAATTTCAATCAGTTTTATATCATTGTTATGCAGCTTAAATTCAACATGGGCGACGGTATGGGATAAATTAACGTGAGTTAGCCAGAGAATAACCGTCTGTATTATCTTTGCAGATAATGGTGATTCATAAGGGAAGTCATGACCAATTTCGACGGAATATTTTCCTGATGTCGTATATTTTTTTGTGATCCCTAAAATTTGCCAGCACGCTAATGTTGTGTCCCAATAAGCCTCTGCGCTATATTCATCACCTTCAATAAACTCTTCAACGAGATAGGTTGACGAAAGTTTATATCCTCGATGATTCGTTCTGAATTCGGTTAATTCTTTTATAGCTAAATCGAGATCTTCCATTGAATGGCAAACCGTCACTTTACTGCTGCCACTGTCATCACAAGGTTTAACGACTAAAGGAAAACACATTTTTGAGATATCTAATGTGTTATTGATATTACACACTTTATAGCGACAATTGGCATCAAGGTGATGTAGCTGCTGTCGAGTTTGATGTTTATATCGACAAGTTGCAAGTGAAGTTAAGTTTGGTGCAGGCAGCCCTAGAGCATGGGATACAGCGGCAGCATTGATGAGTCGGTAGTCATCAAAAGCCACGATACCATGGGTATCAAGCTCCATTGCATGACTAAGAATGGAGGCAATACAGTCTGTATTTAGCTCAACGAGGGTATCAACATAGAGCGTTGGGTTATCTGCTAATAGGTTATAAAAATCATTTTCTTTAGTAAAAAGTACAGTGTGATACCCTCTTTCTTTGGCTATCTTAATGGCCCTGACGCCAGTGCCTGAGATATTACATTCCAGAAATATGATGGTTTTCATGTTGTTTCCTCATGCTGATAATATATTCAATTCCAAATAAGAGAATCAGTAGTGAAAGCAATGTCACTGGGATAAAAATATGTATTTGATCTTGATTAGCGATAATCCCGACATATGCCCCAAAGGATTCTGCGAGCCCCCAAAAGAAAATACAGATCGAAAGTGACAATTTTTGGTTGTTAAATGGGCACTTTTCAATCGCGAGGCTATTGTTGTATGGACTCCAAATGAGCTCGCTGAAGGTAAATAAGATGATGAGTAAATAGATTTGCATCAATGCACTAAAGTTTAGAAATAACAACAGTGCCGCTATTAAGATTATGCTAAATTTATAAATAATGGATTGGGTAATTTTTATTTGTTTATCAATTAATTGCGTGATTTTTATTTGGAGGGATATGATCATGAACGCATTCAAAATAAACAAATAAGAGACACTAATATAGTCTCTAGCACCTTGATAATTTATTTCAAATAAGTAAGCCAGATTTCGAAAAACTAAGCCCAACATAAAAAAGGGAATAGCGCTATAACCCAAAAAAATGATCCATTCAAAAAAACTAACAGCGATTTTGTTTTGTTGGTTTTGGGCTGGTTTAGCGTGTTTTACATCAATTATGGTTAGTGAGTATAGAGCAGCAAAAAACATGATGCCGGCAGGGAGAAAGATCACTCCAGAATAAAAACTATTATAAAACCACTCGCCTACTGCACCACCCACAGCAGATGAAATATTGACTATGACATTTAATAACGAAAAATTTTTCACTCTATCAGAGTGACTGTTACTTTCAGCGATGAATAAACTACAACAGACATTAGCAATAGAAAACCCTGCACCGATAAAAGCAGTTGATAAAAATATAAAGTAAAAATTTGAAATGAAATAGATAGAAAGAATCGATAAACAAGAAATTAAGTAACTTAAAAACAGTGTTGTTTTATAGTTCAGATAGCTAATAATAAAGTGTGTGAAAAGAGAAAAGGCTCGGCTAATGAATAAGAATGTAAATATAATAATAGCAATATGGCTCTCGTTTATATTTTTATAATGAAGAAGGTATAAAGAAAAAAATGGAAGGAAACTGTAAAATGAGATACCCGATAAAAATCGAGTTTTCATGATTTTATTTATCATATTAAAAAAATTCTATTTTTTGAAATAGGGAGTCTATCTGCATTATCATAGACTCTGAAATATTACTGCTAGTAACAAAACGTACAATATCGGATGTCCAAGCAGTCGATAATATTCCATGGCTTTTTAGTGAGTGCACAAAATTATTTGCATCTTGAGTTTTTACCATGACAATATTGGTTTCCACAGGGTAAGCTAATTGAAAATACTTTGATGCAATAGACGCAAGATGAACCGCATTTTTATGGTCAGTGCGTAGCCTTGATTCATAATGCTCAAGTTTATTTAAGGCAATCGCCGCCAGTAACCCTGATTGGTGTAATGCTCCGCCGTACCACTTTCTGAAGCGTTTCGCTTTTTCTATATGATGTTTTTCGCCCACTAGCACTGACCCAAATGGCGCCCCAATGCCTTTTGACAAGCAGATATTGAGAAGGTCAACATCTTTAACATATTCCTGTGGAGGGATACCAAGAGAGATGCAGCTATTTAATACTCGCGCACCATCCAAAAATAGTGACATATTTTTTTCAATGCATAGCTGCTTGAGTTTTTTTATTTCGGCTAATGGGAATGTGATTCCACCGTAGGTACTTATGCTGCTTTCTATCGCTATGATTTTGGGCGAGGCGTATAAATTGGACCAACGGGCCTTATTATTAATAGCTTGAATAACGTCTTTTTCAGTTAAAATACCATTTTTAGTTTTAACATTATTAATAATTAAACCACTGAGTATCGAAGTTTGGGCTGATTCAAAAAAACAAATATGGTAGCCAACTTCAGTAATAACTTCATCGCCTAAAGAGGATAAAACTTTTAAACCAATTTGATTGCTCATCGTACCGGATGGCATAAATAAGGCACTTTCTTTATTAAAAAGTTGAGAGATATAAGATTCTAATTCTTTCACGTAAATATCTTCATTGTAACAATCATCACTAATATAATTGTAATTTATATTATTCAAGTCTTCTTTATTTATTCTTGTCAGCGTATCACTTCTTAAATCAATAGTTATCATTCAAATCCTTTTAATTTCCATGGCCAATTTTTATTGGTGAGTGTAATAAGATTTTTGAATTTATAAATCTAGCTGGAAAATAGCAAGGGTTAAAAAATAGGATTTTATTAATTGTGATGATGCTCATGAATAAAGCATAGGATTAAAATAAGATTGATTTATTTGTAAAATAAATAATTATCGTATTAGAAAGGCGAGTGATTATTTCGAAGGAACGACATAGGGGGTGAGGTAATCATTAAGTACAAAAAAGCCCTTTCTAACATCAGAAAGGGCTTCTAAAAACACTGCATTAACCGACTAGGATTAGTTCATGCCGTATTTTTTCAGTTTCTTACGCAGAGTTCCGCGGTTGATACCCATCATTAGGGCTGCACGGGTCTGGTTTCCACGGGTATATTGCATAACCATGTCCAACAAAGGCTGTTCTACTTCAGCCAATACTAGCTCATATAAATCGTTAACATCTTGGTTATTTAATTGAGCAAAATAGTTCTTCAGTGCTTGCTTAACTGAATCACGCAACGGTTTTTGTGTTACTTGATCTTGTGAATTTACAGTTGCAACGGTTAGTACGTCAGAATTTACGCGTTGTTCGAACATAGTTCTGTCAGCTCTTATCTTTTAATTACGCAAAAATTTTCAAAAAATGCTTCCAACACCTCCAGCTGTTCGCTGGCATCCTCAATGGCGTTGAAGGAGCGCCTAAACTGGTCATCAGGTGCATGTTCTTGTAAGTACCAAGAAACATGTTTGCGCGCTATACGGGCTCCCTTGCCTTGACCATAAAAGTCGTGCAATTCCCGTACATGCCCTAACATAGTGCTTTTCACCTCTGCCATAGGCATTGGTGGCAATATTTCACCTGTGTCCAGATAATGCTGGATTTCCCGAAAGATCCAGGGTCTTCCCTGAGCTGCTCTGCCTACCATCAAGGCATCCGCCCCTGTGTAGTCTAAAACAGCTCTGGCTTTTAGCGGGTCAGTAATGTCGCCATTGGCAATAACCGGAATGGAAACAGTCTGCTTAACTGCCCGAATATTGTCATATTCAGCTTCACCATTAAATAAACAGGCTCTAGTTCTGCCATGAATGGTGAGAGCTTGAATGCCACAATCTTCGGCCAACTTGGCAATCTCTATGCAGTTACGCTCTTCAGGTGACCAGCCTGTGCGGATTTTCAGTGTTACTGGAACATCCACAGATTTTACAACGGTCTCTAGGATTGATTTAACAATCTCCGGATAACGCAGTAATGCTGAGCCTGCAAGCTTACGATTCACTTTCTTAGCTGGGCAACCCATATTGATATCAATGATTTGAGCGCCGCTCTCAACGTTAATTTGAGCTGCTGCGGCCATTTCATCAGGATCATTGCCAGCTATTTGAACGGAACGCACCCCGAGTTCATCACGGTGAACCATTCTGAGCTTAGATTTGTCTGTCTTCCATACTTGAGGATTAGAAGAAAGCATCTCCGATACTGTCATTCCAGCACCCATCGCATAACAGAGAGTCCTAAAAGGTTTATCTGTAATGCCTGCCATGGGGGCAGCAATAAGACAGTTTCTCAACTGATATTGTCCGATTCGCATAACTAAAATGGGGGCCATACTGTGACTGCAAGGGCGCGTATATTACGCATTTTTTACGAGATATGAAAGGACAAACTTTGAGCAAACGCGTATTTATCACTAACTTTTTTATCTTGATTTTTTAAAAATCATGAAATTAGTGTTATTTAACAATCCGTTAGATGGTTTCTAACAGCAAATCATTAAAAGAACGATTACTTTGATTATTGCCTGTTCAGTTCTCGAGCAGAACAGATTACCATCAATTGCTGAGCAATATTTGAGCTATAAGATAATCCATTCCGCAATTAATTACAAAGAAATTATTCTTCGATTTTTATCGCAAACCCTTTAAAAATGCTTGACACCAGTGATCCGGCACCATTCATCTTTCTCTGCGACAGGGTCAATTTCGAAGTCAGCACGATAAGCATCCGCCACACTTTCAGCTTGTGTCGCCAGAACACCAGAAAGGCCTAATAATCCCCCAGCACGAGGTAGAACACTAATCATTGGAGCCAGTTCGCGTAATGGGCCAGCAAGGATGTTAGCAACCACCACATCGGCTTGTAAGTCTTGAGGTTGGTCTTTCGCTAGATAGAGGGATAAACGCTCTGAGACGCCGTTACGTTCAGCATTATCTCGACTTGCGGTTATCGCTTGAGGATCAATATCGATCCCGATGGCATGGGCGGCACCTAATTTTAGTGCGGCAATGGCCAAAATACCGGATCCACAGCCAAAGTCGATCACGGTTTTACCTTCAAGATCAATCCCATCAAGCCATTCAAGACACAAAGATGTTGTTGGGTGGGTACCAGTACCGAATGCCAATCCCGGATCTAGCATCACGTTGACGGCGGTTGGGTCTGGTACATCGCGCCAGCTTGGGCAGATCCATAAACGTTGACCAAAACGCATTGGGTGGAAGTTATCCATCCATTCACGTTCCCAGTCTTTATCTTCAATCTGTTCAATTTTATGAACGAAACCTGCACCCAGCAAAGGACTATTTTCTAGCTGTGCTATCACGAGTTTCATGTCAGTTTCAGCATCATACAGCGCAATAACATCGGTATCGCCCCATAAACGTGTTTCGCCCGGTAGTGGCTCAAATACTGGGGTGTCATGGCTATCTTGAAAAGTAACAGAAACAGCGCCGGTTTCCATTAATTCATCGCCAAGTGCTTCTGCATTGCTTGCATTTGAATTTAGTCTGATTTGTATCCAAGGCATATTCGTTTCTCTTATCTTAAATTCTAATTTGTTGATAGTTCATTTGCTGCCGATTGTACGGGGTTTTTACCAAAAAGGTTACCCACCAAAAATGCAGCTAAACTGAGGAGCAGCGACGGAACGATGGCGTGGAAGCCCATAATTTCAATCTTGAATGAGGCGAAAATGGCGTAGCAAACGCCGCCTACGATCATTCCACTCAAGGCGCCTGTTCCATTGGCTTTTTCCCAATACAGTCCTAGGACTAATGGCCAGAGGAATACCGCCTCTAAACCACCAAAGGCTAATAAATTTAACCAGATGATCATCTGTGGTGGGTTCCAAGCGGCAATCAGCAATAACGCTCCTAAAATTAAGGTTGAGAAACTGGAAATACGCGCCAGTCTTTTCTCATTAGTAATCTGTTTAGGCACCGTATTGAGATAAATATCTTTCACAATCGTTGCTGATGACTGCAATAACTGGGCGTTAATGGTCGACATGATAGCGGCCATTGGGGCCGCTAAGAAAATACCCGCAGCAAATGGTGGCAATACTTGTACCATTAAGGTTGGGATTACTTGGTCAGGAATAGTTAAATCCGGCAATATTGCGCGACCTAAAGCCCCCGCAAAGTGCATACCAAACATCAAGATTGCCATGACGATGGTGCCCAAGATAATTCCTTTATGGACAGCTTTACTGTCTTTGTACGAAATACAACGTACCGCAGTATGGGGCAAGCCAATTACGCCGAAACAGACTAAAACCCAAAATGACGCTAAGAATGGACCACTTAATATGTCGTCAGCACCTTCTGGAGAAACCAATTTTGGATCAATGGAATGCAGTTTTTCTACGGCAGCAGGTAATCCTCCTGCATGATAGATAATGGCGACTAATAAAATTACGGTACCCAGCAGCATAACTAGCCCTTGGAGGGCATCGTTCAGCACACTGGCACGGAAACCACCAATGGCGGTATACAGTGCAATTGAGATACCAAAAATGAGCAGCCCATACGTGTAAGGAATGCCTGCGGCGGTTTCTAATAACCGCGCACCACCGATAAATTGCACAGTCATCGCCCCAAAGAAAGCGATCAATAAGCTGACACTGGCAAACCAGACTAAAAAGCGGCTTTGATAGCGGGCATATAGCATGTCATTTAAGGTAACGGCATTATAACGTCGTGCCAAAATTGCGAATTTTTTACCTAGAACGCCGAGGGAAAGCCAAATTGCAGGTAACTGGATCATGGAGAGAAGCACCCAGCCTAGCCCGTATTTGTATGCAGCTCCCGGTCCGCCAATAAATGAACTGGCGCTGATATAGGTTGCCGTAATGGTCATGGCGAGCACAAAGCCGCCCATGGAACGGTTACCTAAGAAATACTCGTTAAGAAACTCCCCTTTAGTGCGTTTTTTGTACGCATAGAGTGAAAGGAGAAAGACGAGGATGAGATAACCAATTAAGGGTAGGAGAACTTCAGTCTGCATCTTTCTCCTCCAGAGGGATATCTTTGAAAATGAGTTTAACCATCATGATGCACAGTAAAATAAAAATGATGGGAAGAATCAGACATGACCATTCAAACCATAATGGTAGTCCAGTAACACCAATGGCATTACTGGGTAAGTAAGCACTGATTATCCAGCCGATCATATAGGCAATTGTGAGATACAGTGCCCAGCGAGCTTCCCTGTTTGATTGAAGAAAACGTTTATCCATCCGTTTTTCCTCCTCATGGTGACAAAAATAATCGGGGATTGTACGACAATCTAATGATTGAGTGTGAAAAATAGCGAAACAAAAGCAATAATCTGATGAATTCAAAACAAAAAAATACCGGAAATGTACTTTCCGGTATTCATGTTTTTTGATGATAAATCTCAATGATTCAAGTAATTATTCTTGAATACCGAGTTTTTTCTCCAAATAGTGGATGTTAGTCCCACCTTTGGCGAAGTTTTCATCATTCATGATCATTTGTTGCAGTTCGATATTGGTTTTAATGCCATCGATGATCAGCTCGTTCAGCGCATTCTTCATACGAGCAATAGCGATTTCACGAGTTTCACCGTAGGTGATTAATTTACCAATCATGGAATCATAGTACGGAGGTACAGTGTAGCCCGCGTAAATATGTGATTCCCAACGAACACCGAAGCCACCTGGAGAGTGGAAACGGGTGATTTTACCTGGACTTGGCAGAAATGTGTTCGCGTCTTCTGCGTTGATACGACATTCAATCGCATGACCGTGAACATTGATTTGATCCTGAGTCACAGACAGGGGTAATCCAGATGCAACACGCAGTTGTTCTTTGATTAAGTCAATGCCAGTGATCATTTCTGTTACTGGATGCTCAACCTGAATACGGGTATTCATTTCAATGAAATAAAATTCACCGTTTTCATATAAGAACTCAAAGGTACCTGCACCACGGTAACCAATTTCAATACATGCGTTGGCACAGCGCTCACCGATATTACGGCGAATTTCCGGTGTAATTCCCGGTGCTGGTGCCTCTTCAACCACTTTTTGGTGGCGACGTTGCATTGAACAGTCACGCTCTGCTAAGTAGACCGCATGGCCTTGACCATCGGCCATGACTTGAATTTCAACGTGACGTGGGTTTTCAAGGTATTTCTCCATGTAAACCATGTCATTGTTGAATGCGGCTTTTGCTTCAGCGCGAGTCAGGTTAATCGATGATTCTAAATCTTTTGCATTGCGAACGACGCGCATACCACGACCACCACCACCACCAGATGCTTTGATGATGACAGGGAAACCGATGCGTTTAGCAATTTCTTTGTTTTTTTCTGTGTCGTTGCCTAATGGGCCGTCAGAACCCGGTACGCAAGGAACACCGGCTTTTTTCATCGCGCTAATTGCCGAAACTTTGTCACCCATTAGGCGGATAGTTTCAGCTCTTGGGCCGATAAAAATAAAGCCTGATTGCTCTACTTGTTCTGCAAAATCCGCATTTTCAGACAGGAAGCCGTATCCTGGGTGAATAGCTTGTGCGCCTGAAATTTCAGCCGCCGCAATGATTGCTGGAACATTTAAGTAGCTTTTGGCTGATGCTGCTGGACCGATGCAGATTGTTTCATCTGCCAGCAACACGTGTTTTAAATCTCTATCTGCCGTGGAGTGAACCGCAACAGTTTTAATGCCGAGTTCTTTACATGCACGCAGAATACGCAGTGCAATTTCCCCACGGTTCGCGATAACAATTTTTTCCAACATGGAAACGCCTCGTTATTCGATGACAACTAATGGCTCGTCAAATTCTATTGCATCACCGTTTTGCAACAAAATAGCTTTAACAACACCAGCTTTATCTGCTTCGATTTGGTTCATCATTTTCATCGCTTCAACGATGCAAAGAGGATCACCAACATTCACTGTTTGACCAACTTCAACGAATGGTTTGGCTTCTGGGCTCGGAGAACGGTAGAAAGTACCAACCATTGGTGAGCGAACTTGGTGACCAGAAACTGCCGCTGTAGCGACTGGTGTTACAGCATCTTGTGCAGGCGCAACGGCATTAGATAATGCGGGTTGTTGTGCAGTAGGTGCTGAGTAAAACTGCTGAGGAGCGGCCATCATTTGAGGCGCTGCTGACATGCGACTGATACGTACTGACTCTTCACCTTCAGAAATTTCCAGTTCAGAAATGCCAGACTCTTCAACTAGCTCGATCAGCTTTTTAATCTTACGAATATCCATGGATATGATTCCGTACTCTTATATTTGGATTGAATTAATTTGTCGCACACGGTTAACCGCGGCTTGCAATGCAAAACTGTAACCCTCTGCGCCAAGACCACAAATAACTCCATTTGACATATCGGAGAAATAAGAATGATGGCGAAAGAGTTCTCTAGCATAAATATTAGACAGATGAATTTCGATAAACGGAATACAAACTGCTAATAGCGCATCACGCAAAGCAACACTCGTATGCGTAAATGCGGCCGGATTGATTAGAATATAATCAGTGTTATCTTTTGCAGCATGGACTCTATCGATTAGCTCATGCTCTGCGTTTGACTGAAAATGGCTCAACTTCACCCCTAAATTCTCTGCTTCTTGCATCAGGTTCGATACAATTTCAGAAAGAGGACGAGGTCCATACTTGTCTGGTTCTCTCGAACCCAGCATATTTAGGTTCGGTCCGTTAAGGAGCAAAATATGAATATCTTCTGTCATTGTGTTGCTAACTCCGACGATATGTCAATAATCCGACAACATAACTCTATGTCACCGGTTTGTCATCTTTTATCATAAAAATAAATAGATTTTCTACTGACAAGGACGGTCATTATAATTATTTCGTCGCATATAGCAGCAAAATACTGGTCTTATCAGAGAAATTACCTGAATTTATTTTATAAATTGTGGGGTAATCCACATAGTTACAGCACTATTTCAAAAGTAGATGATTTAAATTTGAAGGTTAACTAGGGTACGCCCTGTAATCTGATTTTTTAAGAGTTTTTTGGCGCACTCTACGGTTTCTTCTAGTGTAATTTCACGGCTAACTTGGCCATAGAAGCTTTCAGGAAGTAATTGTGTGAGTCGCTCCCAGACTTTTTGACGTTTAGCCGCAGGGTAGTAGACAGAATCTACGCCTTGTAAGCGAATATTGCGTAAGATAAACGGCATAACGGTAGTTGGTAATGCTATCCCGCCAGCTAATCCGCACGCGGCAACGGCACCATTATAATTGATTTGCGCTAAAATATTGGCGAGAACGTCTCCGCCGACAGTATCAACAGCACCAGCCCAACGTTGTTTGTCGAGAGGCTTCGCGGGGTTAGTGAAATCATGGCGAGGAAGCACACTTTTTGCGCCAATTTGTTGAAGATAGTCGTAATTTTCAGGTCGTCCTGAAATGGCAACCACGTGATAGCCTAATATTGATAACAGTTGGGTAGCAATACTTCCGACACCGCCGCTGGCACCACTGACAATAATTTCACCACTTTCTGGGGTGATGCCAGCGTCTTCGAGAGCATTGACACAGAGCATTGCCGTAAATCCTGCGGTTCCAATAATCATTGCGTGTTTCAGTGATAAAGCTTCAGGTAGGGGAGTTAAATAGTCTGCTGGCACTCTAGCTTGGCTTGCTAATCCACCCCAATGATTTTCGCCAACACCCCATCCGGTTAAGAGTACATGCTGCCCAATACGAAAACGAGGATCTTCGCTATGGTGAACAATACCAGAGAAATCTATGCCTGGAATCATCGGATATTGGCGAACGACTCCCGCTTTTCCGTTGATAGCTAACGCGTCTTTATAGTTAATTGTTGACCAGTGAATATCAACAATCACATCACCCGCAGGTAAATCTTCAGTGGAGATGTGGCTAATTTCCGGAGTAATACTGTCGTTTTGTCGATGCAAAATAAGCGCTTTCATGATCTACCCCTAATTGATGAATTAAAAATATTTTTTAATTTACACATAGGCAAAATTGTTTTCCTTGACCCCATTATGGTGTTTGCATTTTTACTTGTGTAATTAATTTGTAAAAATGCATTTTTTTACTGGCATAACTAGGCTTTTATCATGCAAAATGTCCTACTCTGACTTATACATCGGCATATAGATATATTTAAGCCTTATTTTTGGTTGATAATAGAATTCACTAGATTTAAGTTCACTTATTTTGTTGGTAAAAAGCGGGTTGTATAGCAATAATTAAAATAGATAAATTATATTTGAACTTGTAGGCGTTAAAGCTTGTCACACTGGGAAGACCATAAAGATGGAGTATATAACAACCAGATGGCTGTCCTTGATTTGTGCGTGAATAGTTTTCGATAACAGTAACGTATGAATTAGCGGTCGCTTTCGAGGTTTTTATCTGCTTCGTTTAGTATAGAAGCATGTACAATATTAGTATGTGAAAATAAATGAATTAACCATATTTATGAAGTGATTGATTTACGCCTTGAGGCAACTTCAAGTGGTTGGTAGAGTAGACGGGTTTTTATTCGTCCCCAGCTTGCAGGATAACCCTTTCGTTATGTTTAAAAAATTTCGTGGCATGTTTTCTAATGACCTGTCGATTGACTTGGGTACTGCCAATACCCTCATTTATGTCAAAGGACAAGGCGTCAAATTAAATGAACCTTCTGTTGTCGCTATTCGCCAAGACCGTTCCGGTTCGGCAAAAAGTGTTGCTGCGGTTGGTGGTGAAGCTAAGCAGATGCTGGGGCGTACACCGGGTAACATTTCAGCTATTCGCCCAATGAAAGATGGGGTGATTGCAGACTTTTTCCTAACCGAAAAAATGTTACAACACTTCATTAAGCAAGTTCACAGCAACAGTTTCTTACGCCCAAGCCCACGCGTGTTAGTTTGTGTGCCTGTCGGTGCAACGCAAGTTGAGCGTAAAGCCATCCGCGAATCAGCATTAAGTGCTGGTGCTCGCGAAGTCTTCTTAATTGAAGAGCCTATGGCGGCTGCAATCGGAGCTGGCTTACCAGTATCTGAAGCAACGGGTTCTATGGTGGTGGATATCGGCGGTGGTACAACTGAAGTTGCCGTTATCTCCCTGAATGGTGTTGTTTACTCTTCTTCTGTACGTATTGGTGGTGACCGTTTTGACGAGTCAATTATCAATTACGTGCGCCGTAACTATGGTTCTCTGATTGGTGAAGCGACTGCTGAGCGAATCAAACACGGAATCGGCTCGGCTTTCCCAACTGATGAAGTTTATGAAATTGAAGTTCGTGGTCGTAACCTTGCTGAAGGTGTACCTCGCGGTTTCAAAATGAACTCCAACGAAATCTTAGAAGCGTTACAAGAACCGTTAACCGGTATTGTTAGCGCGGTTATGTTAGCGTTAGAACAGTGTCCACCAGAATTAGCCTCTGATATTTCAGAGCGCGGAATGGTATTGACGGGCGGTGGTGCTCTCCTGCGTAATTTAGATCGTTTATTAATGGAAGAGACTGGTATCCCAGTTATCGTTGCTGAAGATCCTTTAACCTGTGTTGCCCGTGGTGGCGGTAAAGCGTTAGAGATGATCGATATGCACGGTGGTGACTTGTTTAGCGAAGACTAAATCACGCCATAGGCAACTGGGGTTTTGCTCCAGTTGCTTTGACTATTTTTTTATTCTCCGACATTAGCGAAACGTAGCCATACATGAAGCCAATTTTTAGGCGAGGTCCTTCCCTACAGTTACGCATTTTTATTGCAGTTATAATTGCATTAGTGCTGGTGGTGATTGACCATCGTTTTGAGCCTTTCAATAAAATCCGTAATTATTTAGACACGGCGGTTAGCCCATTCTATTTTTTAGCCAACGGACCTCGTCAGTTTCTTGATAATATCTCCGAGAACTTTTCAACTCGAGACCAACTTCAATTTGAAAATAAAGCGCTACGCCAAGAATTACTGCTGAAAAAAGCAGATAACTTACTTCTTGAGCAATTGAAGCAAGAAAATGCCCGTCTGCGTGAATTACTGGGTTCTCCACTACGCCAAGATGAACACATGATGGTGACCCAAGTCATTTCAGGCGCAAATACGCCTTACCGAGATCAAGTTGTGATCGATAAAGGGAGTAATGACGGTGTTTATGATGGGCAACCTGTTATCAGTGATAAAGGGGTTGTTGGGCAAGTCGTCGGAACCAGTAATTTCAATAGTCGCGTATTATTAATTTGCGACACTGCGCATGCGCTGCCAGTACAAGTCCTACGCAATGATATCCGAGTCATCGCTGCGGGTTCCGGTTGTGCCGATGATCTACAGTTGGAGCCTCTGCCAGAAAATACGGATATCCGTGTTGGTGATGTGTTAGTGACGTCAGGATTAGGGGGACGTTTCCCTGAAGGTTATCCAGTTGCGGTTGTTTCGGCGGTCAAACACGATACACAACGTGCGTATACCATTATTTCAGCAAGACCAAGTGCTGAGTTACAACGTCTACGTTATTTGCTCCTTTTATGGGGTAATGAAAGTGATCCTAATACGGCATTGCGGCCTTCGGATGTTTACCGTGCTGCAAATGAGCGCTTGATGAAAGTCTTGCCTCAAGTTCTCCCAACGCCGAGCGAAATTCAGGGGCCACCATTACCATCATCCATGCAACCCGCTGAGCAAGCGGCGCCTCAACCACAATAAGGAATGGGCGAATTGTATGGTATTGGGTAGGAGGATTAACAACAATGGATGAGTACCGCGGTAATGGTCGCGCCATTATTTGGTTATCATTTTTTATCGCACTGATTTTGCAGGTGATGCCTTGGCCTGAGCAGCTAGCATTTTATCGACCAACATGGCTGCTATTGATTTTAATCTACTGGGTGATGGCATTACCGCATAGAGTCAGTGTGGGAACCAGCTTCATCTTAGGGATCATTGTCGACTCTATTCAAGGCTCTGCGTTGGGCGTTCATGCCCTGTCATTCAGTATCATTTGCTATTTAGTTGCCTATAAACATCAATTACTACGTAATATGGCACTTTGGCAGCAAGCTTTAGTGATTGTTTTACTGACCGCAGTACAAGATTTGGCTGTTTTTTGGGCTGAATTTATCTCTTCGCAGGTATTATTCCATCCTCAAGTATTCTGGAATAGTTTAGTGAATGGTATTCTGTGGCCATGGTTATTTTTGCTATTACGAAAAATTCGTCGCCAGTTTTCAGTATGTTAAGATGTGGCTGTTGACGATAACTGGAAAGACGATTTATGAGCTTAATTTATCTGGCATCAGGTTCACCTAGACGGCGTGAATTAGTGCAACTCCTTGGTTACCCATTTGAAATTCTACGCCCTGACGTAGAAGAAAAATGGCAAGTTGGAGAATCACCGCAAGAGTATGTACAGCGCTTAGCGCGAGATAAATCATTAGCTGGCGTTGCGATTGCTCCAGAAGATCACCCTGTTCTAGGGGCTGATACCATTGTCGTGCTTGATGGGAAAATATTAGAAAAACCCAGAGATTCCGCTCATGCCCAACAAATTCTCAGTGACCTTTCTGGTAAGACGCATCAGGTGATGACAGCGATTGCATTGTCGAACTCTCATGAAACATTGACCGCATTGATTACGACAGATGTGACATTCCGCGAGTTATCTTTAACTGAAATACAGGATTATATAGATTCCGGTGAACCGATGGATAAAGCGGGCGCTTATGGAATTCAAGGCCTTGGTGGACGCTTTATACGCCGAATCAATGGTAGTTATCATGCAGTAGTGGGTTTACCACTTGTGGAAACGGAAGAGTTAATACAACGATTTTTAGCGTTAGGTGATGGGAAGGGGAAGTCATGACTACGGAACTATTAGTAAACGTAACACCATCTGAAACGCGCGTTGCTTACATTGATGGTGGGATCTTACAAGAAATACATGTTGAGCGAGAAGCGAAAAGAGGACTGGTAGGGAATATTTACAAAGGTCGCGTGAGTCGCGTATTGCCTGGCATGCAGGCGGCCTTTGTTGATATTGGTCTGGATAAAGCCGCCTTTTTGCACGCCTCTGATATTATGCCGCACACAGAATGTATTGCGGGTGATGAACAGAAAAATTTCCATGTAAGAGACATTGCGGAGCTGGTTAAGCAAGGTCAAGATTTGATTGTTCAAGTGGTCAAAGATCCTCTAGGAACTAAAGGGGCTAGACTCACAACGGATATCACGCTTCCTTCTCGCTACTTAGTGTTTATGCCCGGAGCTTCTCATGTCGGTGTTTCTCAGCGTATTGAAAGTGAAGCAGAACGTGAGCGCTTAAAAGCGTGTGTCGCTCAGTATTGTGACGAAAATGGCGGTTTTATCATTCGTACAGCAGCAGAAGGCGTAGCTGAAGACGATGTGAAACAAGATGCGGCGTTTTTAAAACGCCTGTGGGCAAAAGTCATCGAGCGTAAAAAGCGTAATGTTACTCGAACTAAAATTTACGGGGAGCTTTCATTAGCCTATCGGATCATTCGTGACTTTGCTGGGGCATCATTAGACCGTATTCGTGTCGATTCCCGCTTAACCTATTCAGAATTAAAAGAGTTTATTGCTGAGTATGTTCCTGAAATGACAGCGAAACTGGAACTCTATCAAGGCAATCAGCCAATCTTTGACTTGTTCGATGTGGAAAATGAAATTCAACGAGCGATGGAGCGAAAAGTTGAATTGAAATCGGGTGGCTATCTGATAATTGATCAAACTGAAGCCATGACGACCATTGATATTAATACCGGCGCTTTTGTTGGTCATCGTAATTTGGAAGAGACGATTTTCAATACCAACATCGAAGCAACCCAAGCCATTGCTCGTCAGTTACGATTGAGAAATTTAGGGGGCATTATCATTATCGACTTTATCGATATGATTGATGTAGAGCATCGCCGCCGAGTTTTAGCCTCGCTCGAACAGGCATTGAGTAAAGATAAAGTCAAAACCACCATCAATGGTTTTTCTCAGCTAGGATTAGTTGAGATGACACGTAAGCGTACCCGTGAAAGTCTTGAGCATGTTCTCTGTGATGATTGCCCGACTTGCCAAGGACGCGGTACCGTTAAATCAGTCGAAACCGTGTGCTACGAAATCTTGCGCGAAATCGTGCGAGTACATCGTACCATTGATGCTGACCGATTCTTAGTCTACGCTTCGCAAGCCGTGGTTGATGTGCTCACTGGAGACGAATCCCACGCATTAGCGGAAGTGGAAATTTTTGTAGGGAAACAAGTTAAAGTGCAGATTGAGCCGTTATATAGCCAAGAGCGCTTTGATGTTGTCATGATGTAGTATTTCGCTTTAAGGAGAAACTGGTGAAACGACTGCCACGTGTAGTTCTCGTGACAACTGCTGCTGTATTGTTGCTGTGTGCGTTGGTACTCACCAGTTTGCGTTTCCTATTACCTAATATTAATAATTATCGTCCAGAAATTATCAGTTACATTGAAAAAAAGGGCGATATCAAGCTACAGATTGGGGAGATTGCAGGAGCATGGCGCTATTATGGTCCTGAAATTATCATTCACAATGTCTCTCTAAAGAGTGCCTCTACTGATGTCGACGTGAATAAAGTCACGGTAGAATTAGACATTTGGAACTCCTTATTTTCTCTTCGTTGGCGCTTTCGTGACCTCACTTTTTATCAACTCAATGTGGATCATAAAGTTCCTCTCAGTCTTGACGGGTCTGAAGAAGAAACCAATTATGATGCGATTGATGACTTATTTTTACGTCAGTTCGACCATTTCATTTTAAAAGATAGCCAGTTAACGTTTCTGACCCCATCAGAACAGAAAATGACGTTATTGCTACCTGAACTCTCTTGGTTAAACGAGAGTGAGCGCCACCGAGCTCAGGGCTTTGTTAGCCTTGAAACACTGAATAAACAGAATAGTTACCTGCAAGTAAAGTTGTATGTCTCTGATAAAAATGGCGTTTTAAGTGACGGTGTTTTTTATCTACAGGCCGATAACATTGATATGCAGCCATGGCTCAGTCAGTGGCTGCGTGAAAATACTGGTCTTCGTGATGCTAACTTCAGCCTCTCATCTTGGGTCACCCTTAAAAATAACCGTATTGATATGGGGCTGATCCAGCTACGTCAAGGAGAGGCAAACTGGGGTGAGAAAGACTCAGTGCAAAACCTGCAAGTCAATGATTTATTAGTTCGAATGAAGCGTCAGGGCAATGGCTGGTTATTCAATATTCCGGAGCTGGATACTCTGAAAACCAATGAATATATCTGGCCTCAGGGCAGTGTTTCTGTGCTCTATCTACCTTCATCAGCTAAGTATCAAAATAAAGATCACTGGCGAATTCGTGCCAAAAATATTGAATTAGAACGTCTCAGTGAAGTTCTCCCCACATTCTCATTTGTCACCCCTGAAATGGTACAAGATTGGCAACATCGCCAGCCAACAGGGGTCGTCACTGAATTTTCTCTCGATCTCACTCAAGATCTGCAAGATCATATGCAAATCAGTATGGATTGGCAGGATGTGAGCTGGAAAAAATGGAAAGAATTACCCTCTGTGAACCATTTTTCAGGGGTTTTAATGGGGAATTCTCAGGAAGGAAATCTCTCTTTTAGCCTGAAAGATAGCATTGTCGATTATCGTGATGAATTTAAAGCGCCTTTTGAAATTAGCAGCGCTAAAGGTAAATTACATTGGGTCAACAATGACAGTGAATTCAAGTTATGGGGGCCTTCCATTGATTTACAAGCCAACTCTGTCTGGGCCAATGGATCATTCAGCTACGCTCAAGCAAAGAAATCGGATGTTACGGATTTAGCCATTTTACTGGGAATTAGTACGGATGATGCGGGGAATGCATGGCGTTATTTCCCTCAAAAATTGATGGGACAAGAGGTTGCGGATTATCTGACGAAAGCGATTATTGCTGGGCATGTCGATAATGCAACGTTGGTGTACAAAGGCAATCCAGAGCATTTCCCTTATTACAAAAATGATGGTCAATTCCAAGTGTATGTCCCTCTACGTGAGGGAACTTTTGAGTATGATGACCAATGGCCTGCGCTACTAAATTTAGACCTCGACCTTGATTTTAGCCGTGCTGGGTTGGCGATGCATACCGACTCCGTGAAATTAGGGGACGCCACCGCCACCAACCTGAATGCGGTGATCCGTGACTACAGTGATGGCATGCTGCATATAGATTCAGGCGTGACGGGTACAGGCAAACAGATCCAAGAGTATTTCACTCATACTCCACTGAAACACTCTATCGGGGATACTCTTGACGAGTTGCAAATTGATGGCACCGTCACGGGTAATTTAGATCTGGCAATCCCTCTGGTTGCTGGTAAAGATGTAGTGGCTAAAGGGCAAGTCAATCTAAATAAAAATAATGTATTTGTTCGCCCCATCGACAGCACTCTTCATGGGCTTACTGGTAGCTTTAAATTCACTAATGGGGATTTAGTGAGTGATAAAATTACCGGGCAGTGGATCGGTCAGCCGGTATCTCTAGATTTTACGACCTTAACACGCGCCAAAGATTACTTAGTGGACATTAATCTAGGTGGTAGCTGGGAATTCGCCAAGTTACCGATAGAGTCTCAGGAATTGAAAGGAAAAGTCACTGGGATCAGTGATTGGAAAAGCCATATTAATATTACTATTCCTGAATCCAGCAAACAGGCTACAGGATTACAAATTGAAATTACCGCCGGTCTTAATAAGCTAAAAAGCCAATTGCCAGCACTTAATACGGCGTTATTAACGCAGCTTGGTAGCGTGAATGTTGAAGCCAAAGGTTCCACGGAACAACTGGTTATTGGCGGTGATATCGGTCAACGTCTTGGCTTTAATACCGAATGGCGTCTCGCGAGTGAGCCATTGAAGTTATTAAAGGCTCATATCTCAGCGTGGAATAATAAAATACCTGAGTTACCGGCTAACTCTGTCATTTTAGTGGATTTACCTGCGGTGAATGATGTGAACTGGGAAAATTTAGCCAGTGGTTTCCTCGCTTCTCCTGCTAGCGATAAAGTCGCCAAAGTGGCTTTACCTGACATGCTCGAAGTCAAAGTACCGTCCATCTACCTTGCTGGACAGTATTGGAAAAACCTAAGTTTTTCATACGATTTACATCGTAATGAACAATTAATCCGTGTTGATAGTGAGAACTTAAAAGGTACCCTACAAACGTACAGTAAACAGTATTGGGCACTAAATATTGATTATCTCTATTACAACCCTGAATCTTCAACTACCGCAAAAGACGATAAGGTTAAACCTGAAACGTTCAATTTTAGTGACTGGCCACGAGTCAATATTTATTGTGCAGATTGTTGGGTCGGGGGGCAAAAATTGGGCGAAATTAGTGCCAAAGTGATCCCTGAAGACCTCCATACATTGAAGCTCACTGGAGGATCGTTAAAAAATAGTGCCTCTGATCTGAAACTGGATGCAATATGGCGTAGTGGGCAAGAAAATAAAACCGAAATTGCGGGCTCACTAACGGGAGACGCTTTCGATGAAACGGCAGCTTATTTTGGTGTATTGGTTCCGATCATTGACTCTCCTTATGTCGTCGAGTTTGACTTGAATTGGATAGACGTTCCTTGGTCGCCAGATTTGCCAACACTAAACGGTAAAATGTCGGCCCAGTTAGGCAAAGGGGCGATTGCTCACATGGGCGGGGGACGTGCGGGTCAACTTCTCCGTTTAGTCAGCTTTGATGCTTTATTACGTAAATTACAGCTCGATTTTCGCGACACGTTCAGTAACGACTTTGATTTTGATTCCATCAAAGGTGACGCGACCATTAAAAATGGTACTCTAACCTCGAAAAATTTATATATCGATGGATTATTGGCAGATATTGCACTGAATGGGGACATTGATCTGGTTAACCGCCAATTAAATATTGAGGCGGTTATCACCCCTGAAATTTCTGCTACAGTAGGTGTAGCCACCGCATTCGTGATTAACCCATTTGCTGGGGCAGCAGTGTTTGCGGCATCGAAAGTCCTTGGCCCGCTATGGAGCAAAATTTCGGTCATTCGTTATCGTGTCACCGGCAGTGTGGATGAACCAAAAATTGATGAAGTATTACGTCAGCTTAAGGAGACTCAAGAGTAATGAAAACGGGTAATGTTGCACTTTTGCAGTTATGCAGTGGAGATAATACGAAGCACAACTTGGCACAGATCGAGCAACAAATTAAACAGTTGCCTGATACCGTGCAGTTAGTACTAACTCCCGAAAACGCATTGCTATTTGCCGATGCTGCAACCTATCGTAAAAAGGCTGAAACAGAAGGCAAAGGCCCATTACAAGACGCTATTCGCGCGATGGCTATCCGCTATAAAGTTTGGATCCTGATTGGGTCGATGCCATTGATTAGTCGTGAAGATCCGACACGTATTACTAGCAGCAGTTTACTGTTTGATGCCGAAGGCAATATCACCGCACGCTACGATAAAATTCACATGTTTGATGTGAATATTGAAGATGAGCAAGGTGAATATAACGAATCTGTGATTTATCAACGGGGTGAGCATATCACGGTTGTGGATACCCCCGTGGGACGTTTAGGTTTAACTATCTGTTATGACCTACGTTTCCCTGGTTTATTTCAAGCATTGCGTGAGCAAGGTGCGGAAATTATTTCAGTTCCCGCTGCATTTACTCGCTATACAGGGCAAGCCCACTGGGAGCCACTGTTAAGAGCCCGTGCAATTGAGAACCAATGTTATGTATTAGCACCAGCCCAAGTGGGAGTTCATGGAACTCGTCGTACATGGGGACACTCTTTAGCCGTCGATGGTTGGGGTAAAGTGATGAAAAAAAATGTCGATGCAGTATCGGCATTGGTTGTGAATATTCAACCGGAAAGTTTAAATGTCATGCGTCAACAAATTCGAGTGGTAAAACATAACCGCTTTAGACCGCAATTGACGTCATTAATTAAAAAATAAACGACAACAAGAGTAACGAATATGAGTTTAGCTTCTGTCAGCGAACATTTGCTGACTGCCAATGGTCTTAAACAAGATAATCTGTACGATATTTTAACGCTTTTATCTGAGCGTCGTGTGGATTATGGGGATCTGTTTTTTCAGTCTAGTTACCATGAGTCATGGGTATTAGAAGACCGAATTATCAAAGATGGTTCCTACAATATTGACCAAGGTGTGGGTGTTCGAGCGATCACAGGTGAAAAAACGGGGTTTGCATATGCAGACCAAATTTCCTTGTTAGCACTGACCCAAAGCGCAACCGCAGCACGTAGCATCGTGACTGAACAGGGTTCTGGAAAGTCACAGATCTTAACCAATGTTGACTACAAAAAACTCTATTCAGAAGCGGATCCTTTACAAAGTTTACCACGTGAGCAGAAAATTGAACTGTTACATCGTGTGGATCAAGTCGCGCGAGCAGAAGACCCGCGTGTTATTGAAGTCAATGCCAGCTTAACCGGTGTCTATGAGCAAGTCTTAGTCGCTGCCACTGATGGAACGTTAGCCTCGGATATTCGTCCTCTGGTGCGTTTATCCGTTAGTGTGCTGGTGGAACATGATGGTAAACGTGAGCGTGGCGCAAGTGGTGGCGGTGGTCGCTATGGTTACGAATACTTCCTCGAGATTCATCAAGGGCAGGTTGTCGCGGAACAATATGCTCGCGAAGCCGTGCGTATGGCGCTGGTAAATCTTTCTGCGATTGCGGCTCCTGCGGGAATGATGCCCGTGGTATTAGGTGCAGGCTGGCCGGGTGTTTTACTGCATGAAGCGGTAGGTCACGGACTTGAAGGGGACTTCAATCGCCGTGGTACTTCAGTATTCTCCGGCAAAGTTGGCGAGCAGGTGGCATCTTCACTTTGTACTGTCGTGGATGATGGCACGATTGTTGGGCGCCGAGGTTCATTAGCAGTGGATGATGAAGGCGTTCCTGGTCAATATAATATCTTGATTGAAAACGGTATTTTACGGAATTACATCCAAGATAAACATAATGCTCGCTTGATGGGCGTTGCTCCAACGGGAAATGCACGTCGTGAATCTTATGCACACTTGCCAATGCCACGCATGACCAACACCTACATGTTGGCAGGGCAGTCCACACCGGAAGAGATCATTGCGAGTGTTGAAAAAGGTCTGTATGCACCGAACTTTGGTGGCGGACAAGTGGATATCACCTCGGGTAAATTTGTATTCTCAACGTCAGAAGCTTACTTAATTGAGAACGGTAAAATTACCTCGCCAGTGAAAGGCGCAACCTTAATTGGTTCTGGTGTAGAAGCGATGCAACAGATCTCCATGGTTGGTAATGACCTTGCACTAGATAAAGGCGTTGGTGTGTGCGGTAAAGAGGGACAGAGTGTGCCTGTTGGTGTTGGGCAACCTACATTGAAACTCGATAAAATGACTGTCGGCGGCACGGCGTAATTACGGATATATTAAGCTTTTCTATTTAATCGCCCTAGTTGCCTGTGCCACTAGGGCGATTGCTTATCAGCTTATAATCCAAATAAGGTAGAAAAAGATGAATAAACGCGTTATTTCATTAGTTTTAATGGCAATTTTAATTGCGGTTAGCCTCTATTTTAAAGGTGGAGAGCAACCTGCGACGGAGCCAGCGGCGAATTCGCCATCCCATGAAGTTGCCGCATCAAAAGAGATGCCGAAAACGATTGACCAACTGACCGCACAAAATAATGTGGTCAGCTTTATGGAGAAATACCAAAAGTTACCGGCATTCTATATCACTAAAAAACAGGCACGAGAAGCAGGCTGGGATGCAAAAAAAGGCAATCTTTGTGATGTATTGCCGGGCAGAGCTATTGGTGGCGACCGTTTTTCTAATCGTGAAAAACGCTTGCCGATGACAGACAGTCGCCAATGGTATGAAGCGGATATCAACTATCGCTGCGGGCATCGCGGTGCTGACCGTTTACTCTATTCATCGGATGGCATGATTTTTGTCACGACCGACCACTATAAAAGCTTCCAGCAAGTCAAATAATGGACATTCCGATGAACAATAACGTTATTTTTGATTTTTGCCAGATAAGGGATCTCGAGGATTTTTATTGTCAATTCCAGCAAAAATTCTCGCTACCTTCTTGGTTTGGGCATAACCTCGATGCATTATGGGATATGATTTCCGGTGAGATTGAGTTACCGATGACAATAATTTTTAGTCATTTGAGCCTAGCGCAGCAGCACCAATTTGCGGAAATTATTGATCTGATGAACGAGGCTGAGGATGAATTAGAAGGGCGTTTTATCTTTCTGTTAGATATCCCTGAAAGCTGAAATAGTGTGGTTTATCTCTTTTAACGTAGGTAATACACAATGCCGAGTAGTAATCTTTTCCATGAAAATGATGTTGAGGAGCCGGTAATGAAAGGCAAAAAAATTATTATTGTTCATGGCTATACAGCATCACCTGAGAAAAATTGGTTTCCTTGGCTAAAAGAAGAATTAGAGTCTTTAGGGGCGATAGTGACTGTGCCTGCCATGCCAGAGTCTAATTTTCCAGACCCTCAAAAATGGCAACAGCATTTGCTCAATTCTCATATTCAGTTTGATGAAGATACTATCCTGATTGGCCATAGCCTTGGTTGTGTTACCGTTTTACGCTTTCTTGAACAACAAGTACCTCAAGGCGTTAAAATCGGGGGATATGTATTAGTGGCAGGCTTTGACCATAACCTTGAAACATTACCTAGCTTAGAGTCTCATACTGAGGTTTTATTGGATTATCGTAAGTTAACCCATATCGCAAATAAACGAATATCACTGATTTCATCCAATGATCGGGTGGTGGAGCCGCAAGCATCAAAAGATTTAGCTTGTGCACTACAAGCAGATATAGTGATTGAAGAAAATGCAGGGCATTTTTTAGATAGAGAAGGGTATACCGAATTCCAAACATTACTGAATATCTTGAAAACGCAGTTTTAAAGATAACCCCCCTATAATCATCGCGATATAGGGGAGTATTCGCTAGATACTGTCAGAAAGCTCTTTCAAATATTGAAAGATTTGACGGAATGCTTTCGGTGGTTTGTTCGCATCACGCTCTTTTTTCGCATTACGTACTAGTGCACGTAACTGCTGACGGTCAGTGTGTGGGAATAGCGCAACAACCTCTTCAATCACCTCATCACCACCTGCCAGCAAGCGAGTGCGCAGATCTTCCAATTTGTGGAAAATCACGATTTGCTGGTTATGGCGGTTCTTCAGTTTATCTAGAGCTTCTGTGATCGGTTCAACTTCACGAGAACGTAGCAGTTTACCGATAAGTTGTAACTGACGACGACGTCCTTCTCGTTTTATTTTCTGGGCTAGCTCTACCGCTTCAAGCAATTGAGGATCTAATGGGATACGCTCAAGTTCATTTTTACTTAAGTCGACAAGCTCGGCCCCTAATTTTTTGAGGATCTCAGCATCGCGTTTAATTTCGCTTTTACTGACCCAAATAATCTCATCGTCCTCGTCTTCTTCGGGCGCTGGGATATCATCCAGCCAGTCATCAGGCTGTTTGGCCATAGGGATTTTCCTTTTTACTAAACGCAGAGATGATCTACGGCGTTATGAGTGTTAACATTCTTACTATTAACGCTATTGTAACTGGGAAAGCCCCCTTATGACTACTTAACATTGATATGTCTAGGTAGAAAATTACTTTTCCCCACTTTATTGGACTAAATGCATGAGTGTCACTGAACAAGTTACCGAACAACGTAAAAAATTAGAAGAAGCCGTCGCCCACGCATTGGAGTATGCCAAAAGTCGTTGTGACGCTGCTGAAGTTGCTGTTAATAAAAGCACTGGAATTAGCGTTAGTACTCGCCAAGGTGAAGTGGAAAATGTTGAATTTAATAGTGATGGTGCATTAGGCATTACGGTTTATCACAAACAACGTAAAGGTAGTGCCTCTTCAACCGATTTGAGTCATGAGGCTATTGAACGCACGGTGCAAGCTGCTATCGATATTGCATGCTATACCTCAGAAGATCCTTATGCCGGTCCCGCAGAAAAATCTTTATTGGCATTCGATGCCCCAGATTTGAATTTATTCCAAGCCAGTGAATTGTCTCCAGAAGACGCCATTAAATATGCATCCATCGCTGAAATGACGGCTTTGAAAGCAGACTCTCGGATTATTAATACCGAAGGCGGCAGCTTTAATGGTCATTATGGTATCCGTGTTTTTGGTAACTCACATGGCCTACTGAAAAGCTACAGTTCCAGCCGCTATTCTATGTCGAGCTGCGTAATCGCCGAGGAAAATGGTCAAATGGAGCGCGATTATGCCTATACCATTGGCCGTAGCATTGATGCGCTGAAATCCCCTGAATGGGTCGGTCAAGAATGTGCTCGTCGTACATTATCGCGCTTATCACCACGTAAGTTACCAACCATGAAAGCTCCTGTAATTTTTGCCTCAGAAGTGGCGACAGGGTTATTTGGTCACTTGGTGGGGGCGATTAGCGGCAGCAGTATTTATCGAAAATCATCATTTTTACTCGATAGCTTAGGAAAACAAATTTTACCGAGTTGGTTGACCATCAACGAGCAGCCACATTTAATGGGAGGGCTTGCGTCTTCACCGTTTGATAGCGAAGGCGTTCGTACCACTGAGCGTAATATTGTAGAAAATGGTATTCTGCAAACATGGTTAATGACCAGCTACTCAGCAAGAAAGTTAGGACTGCAAAGTACCGGTCATGCGGGTGGCATTCATAACTGGCGCATCGCCGGCCAAGGGTTATCATTTGATGCATTATTAAAGCAGATGGGAACAGGGTTGGTTGTGACTGAGCTAATGGGGCAGGGTGTTAGTGGCATTACGGGGGATTATTCTCGCGGCGCATCGGGTTTTTGGGTTGAGAACGGTGAAATCCAATACCCTGTTAGCGAAATTACGATTGCGGGTAATCTAAAGGATATGTGGATGAATATGGTCACTATCGCAGATGATATTGAAACCCGTAGCAATATTCAGTGTGGTTCTGTATTAATCCCTGAAATGAGTATTGCAGGGGAATAGAGTTTTTATGGATAGGAGCCTCGAAAGAGAGGCTCCATCATAATATGAGTTAAAATTAAAAGTGCCAGCCGATATTTAAAGTTCCTCCGTGTTCTTGGTATTTTTTCGAAAGTACACCGCTATAATTAACCGACATTTCTGCATTTTCCATAAGAGGTATAGAAGCTCCAACGTTTAACTGAGTTCCATTTTTAATCATTGGAATGACACTTTTCGCTCCATCAACTTGATTATTGATCAGCGGATTATTGGTGTTGTATTGGAAACTCCCACCATTTTGAGCATCTCCATAAGTATGAAGCCATGCTGCACCCACGTAAGTTTTTATCGCTAATTTGTCGTCGAACTTCCATGTTTTAGCTATCTTGCTACCTAATGATGAACTCAGAATATGATTACGTGTTTTGGCGCTTTCTAATTGATAGAAACCATTACTTTGTTTTATTGCAGGGCTCCAAATAGAGGTGTAAGACAGACTTCCTGTCGGTTCAATTTGAATAGTATTCCAGTTAAACTGTTTGGATAACGTAGTAAATATTTGCGTGGAATGTGAGTGATAATCAGCATTAAATTGACCATCATATGTATCAGCAACGAGAGTCTTGTATTGATCAAATGAGTAAGTTGCCCCATTCACAAATGCCCAATTATCTTTTGAATACTCAGTATAACCACCAATATGATGGCTAGATTGATGAGCCGAATTATGGTTTTGGTCCCTTAAATTTCCATCAATATAGGCACCAATCATACCGATAGACCAA
Organism: Providencia rustigianii DSM 4541; assembly: GCF_000156395.1. GTDB lineage: Bacteria > Pseudomonadota > Gammaproteobacteria > Enterobacterales > Enterobacteriaceae > Providencia > Providencia rustigianii. The sequence continues at coordinate 604,849 of NZ_GG703818.1, read as the reverse complement.
TTATTAATGGTTTTATTGCTACCGATGATTAAACCATGATGGCGATGAGTATAATTTTCGGCATAACTTGAGTTATGCAAAATAGAAGCCCATGTGTGTATACCGTCTGTTTGCGGTTCTCTCTCGTTTAAATGTTCTGTGATTTGATCGCGAACTCGGCGATGATTATTAAACTGTTCAGCAATAATACTCGAGTGAATCTCACTGGCTTTTTTAGCTTTTTGTTGGATTGCTTTTGCATAAGGTTTGAAGGTAGTGTGATGTAACGTCATTTTATTATCTAAATCAGTTAATGTACTCTCTGATTTATTTTTGTTATCAAAAATCAAGTGATAAGCATTGGTGTCTTTTGATTTGAAAATCTCAGGCGTCACATTATCGGTTTTTAATACATTGATAGTATCGTTTGAAAACTCCCCTTCAATTCCTTGTTCTGCAGTAATAAAGGTATAGTACTTTCCTTGATAAGTTTGCATATCGGACGCAGTCAGGGATTGACTTGACTCTTGGCTGTATAGATTAATGGCGGCATTATCGATATAAACTTTGCCCGTTACGGCTAATTGATCTATTTGGTTTGTTGTTGGAGCTAATTGAGCAGAAAAAGTTGAGTTACGGTCAAAAGTGATATCACCATCGATGGTAAAAGTGCTTAGTTGGCCGTATTGAGTTGGTGCAAACGTTCCGCCTTGATAAATATGTATATTACTGGCTGAGCCACTTCCTGATAAAATGCCCGTGTTATACACATTAATATCTGAACGTGTGGAGCCGGAAATAATGAGCTGTCCTGCTTCTATTTCCGTCGTACCTGTATAAGAGTTATTTTTTCCAGCAAGCTCCAGTGTTCCGGTGCCTCGCTTGATTAAGCCCCCACTACCAGAAATATCATTTTCCCATTTATCGTATAGGCACTCTGTTGTATTACAAGAGCGCTCCCTTGGTGTTCCTTTATCGTAGATGGCACCTTGCTGAATATTCGCAATAAACATGCCGCTTCCAAAACTTTCCGTAAGTAATTTTAAGTCATCACCGAGCTCTGTTTTTAGGTCATCGGCAAGCATTACTTCTACATCATTGGCAGAGGCAAACATTGACGGGCCTTTAATTGCGTTTGCTAAATTAATTTCTCCCCAGCCAAAATAGCGATCAATGATTTTGGGGTTATTAGCCACAACACCGTGTTCATCGAGATCAGTGGCTGTTGTTTTTAAAACTAGGCTAATATCGGCAGAATCCATATAGGGAAAACGTTGCATCAATACGGCAGCTGCGCCAGAGGTATGTGCAGCGGACAGTGACGATCCAGTCGAATAGCCATAATCTTCGTGTAATAGATTCATTTGGTCATCAATTTTACTGGTACGTAATGTTGAACTGTATATTTCTGTTCCTGGTGCGGAGACACACCATAGTGCGGCATAGCCACATTGTGATGAGGTTGTGTGCAAAGTTTTTTTTGTAAACTCATCATTGAGAATAACATTTGTACGAATTAGCTGGTTGTTTTTTAGCTCCCACAAATAATCTATTTCACCAACAGCTAAATCCACTTCACGTAAATAGGGTTTATCAAGATAAGATATATGTTGGTATTTATCACCTGAACTTGTAATAAATATATTATCAGGGTTAGTGATATTAAGGCCCTGTGACCTAACCGGTGTAATATTTGATACAGCTAATGTGTTTTTTATTAATTCAGGGTAGACGATAGGTAAGCCAGCTAAAATTCCAGGTTGGTTATAATGATTAAAATCACCTACAGGAAACACATTCAAAATATTTTTTTTACTAGAAGATTTTATTGAGTGTAGTTGCCCCATAATACCTAATTGAGCATCACGCATATTAATAGGTATTTTTTTGCCATTAATTAATGAAATTGAATCATTTTCAACATCAACAAAATTTTTTATGGTTAATCCTGGTGCGATTTTTGTCGATGTTAAAAATAGTAATGGCGTGGCTTTATTGGTTTTTTCTTTATAATTTAAGCTGTCTATACTACTGTGGGAATTATCAATATTATTAATGCTAATTAATTGAACATTTTTTTTGGATACATCGTAATCCTGATCTTTTTCTAAAGTTCCATTATGATTGATAACTCTTACTGGGTAATTATCAATAAGACCATATAAGCTATTTCGGTCATCTTGAGCGTATATTTTTGATTTTGAAGCAATACCTATAATACCTTTTCCATTCTGTAGTCCAGAGATAATTACAGCATGTTTTACACCGAATGCATAATCAGATATATGAAAATTTGATGGGATCTGGTCGTTAATCATAAATGCATCAGTGTGCGAGTAGATATTATTTTTATCATTTACATAAATAAGTTTATTATTAAGATCACTAATTCCGGATGGGAAATCTGCATCAACGAGTCCAACTGAAATGTTTTCGCCAGTATAGCCAAGATCATAGGCATTTTTTGATGAAATAGAATTGAATCCCCAGTTTAAATAAAATTCAGGATTGTATTTCTTTGATATACCATAGACATAAGATGGCGAAAAAAGAATACTAGTGATTATTAATTTAGCTAATGATTTTTTTTCGGTTTTAAATATTTTTTTAGGGAATGCTTTTATCATTTAATATTAACCTTTATTATTTTAAACAAAGGCTGATGTTAGCTTTTTTTTGATTTTCTGATTTTAAAAAACGATGATGAAAATTAAAATAAGACAGTATTTATAAGATGTTTAAATAGGATGGGTAAGCTGCAAATGAAAATATTTTAAATATATAGTATTAGGCATCTATGATGCCTAATACGAAATAACCATCTATGACTAACGATGGAATTCGCCAGCCGCTTCAGGTTGATAAACAATCTCTAACACACGAACGCGGGTTTCTACGCCATTAGGCAGTGCCCAGCTAATTTCATCATTGACGTGTAAGCCTAACAGCGCTGCACCGATCGGTGCCATGACAGACAGTTGTTCTGCGCTGTCTTTGAGTGACGCGGGATAAACTAGCGTACGAGTACGCTCTTCATTACTAATCAGATCCAAGAAACGAATGGTGCTGTTCATTGTGACAACATCCGCGGGGATCTCTTGCGGAGATACAATATCCGCACGATCTAATTCATCGTTAAGGGCTTCTGCAACAGGAGTACCGGCATAAGCAGGTTGCTCCATCAGTGCATCTAAGCGTTCAGCATCTAAATCATTGATAATAATTGTTGGCTTTGTCATACCACACTCCAATAGAAACGTACAAAGCAAACACCCCCCACCCAGAAGGTAGGGGGTGTTTGCTAGAAATAAATTATTTTAAAATATTAGGCGCTATGGGTGTTAAAGGGAAGAGATCGCGATCACGAACTCGGCGCCTATGCGTGTAAAACCTTGTATATTGTTAGTTCTAGAGGGATTAGCTGATAAGATTACTCTTCGTCAAACCCACTCTCGAACAGCTTAATGATTGCAGATAATGCCGATTCTTCATCGGGTCCACTAACCTCAATATCAATTTTACTACCCTGTTCTGAGTCTAACATCAACATAGCAATAACGCTATCCGCCTCCGCCTCAATTTGACTGTCATTTTTTAAAATAACCCTAGAGTTAAATTTTTTAACTAAATCATAGAGAAGCATTGCAGGCCTAGCATGCATGCCCAAGCGATTTTTAAGCGTGATAGTCGCTTTGGCTGTCATTACTTACGTTTTTCTAATGTTCTGTGGCGAGACTGCACATTTTTCCCTCTTGAGCGGAAATAGTCAGCCAGTTGTTCTGCCACATACACCGAACGGTGCTTTCCTCCCGTACAGCCAATGGCGACAGTGAGGTAACTACGATTATTGGTTTCTAACATCGGTAGCCACAATTCAAGGTAGCTACGCGTCTGATAAATAAAGTTATGCACTTCAGTGTGTCGGTCTAAGAATGCCGCCACAGGACGGTCAAGACCAGTCATTGGACGTAATTTAGGATCCCAGTGTGGGTTAGGTAAAAAACGTACGTCAAACACGTAGTCGGCATCAATAGGAATACCATGTTTGAAACCAAAGGATTCAAACACCATGGTAAGCTCACGTTCTCGTTTGCCCATTAAGCGAGTTCTTAGCATCTCTGCTAACTCGTGTACCGACATTTCAGAGGTATCAATAACTAAATCGGCACGGGAGCGCAGTGGCTCTAACAGCTCGTTTTCTTCATCAATCGCACTTTCTAATGATAAGTTTTTGCTAGAAAGTGGGTGTAATCTGCGTGTATCACTATAACGGCGAATTAAGGTGTTGCGATCCGCATCCAGAAATAATAATTGCGGCGAGAAGCTTGATGGTAGTCTATCAATCGCTTCTTCGAAAACCTCTGGGTTATCCGGCATGTTACGCACGTCAATGCTCACCGCCGCTGAAATATTACGATCAGCGAGTGAATTAGCTAACTCCGGCAGTAGTACAACCGGTAGGTTATCCACACAATAGAAACCCATATCTTCCAGCGCGCGTAAGGCAACGGATTTTCCCGAACCGGAACGGCCGCTGACAATCATCAGCACCATGAGCTAACTCCCTTCTGTATCTTTAGGATCTGTATCTTAATGATCGATTTCTAACTGATCACCCAATTGTGATTATCGAGCACATCGAATTCTTTTTTGTATTTCGCCGTGTTTATGATGCCTAAGATGGGAAATCATAACAATTTCATCATCCTAGCACCAACACATATAAACAATAACCTACTCTACAATTATATTATATAACTCGTCATCACTTTGTGCTGAACGCAGACGTTTACATAATGTTTTATCCGCTAACTTTTTAGCGATTAAGGATAATGTATGCAAATGTGTTTTACACTGATCTGATGGAACGAGTAATGCAAAAAGTAGATCGACAGGTTGGTTATCAATAGCATCGAAAGAGATTGGCTCTTCTAAATGCAAAAATACGCCAACAGCGCGAGCATTTTCGCCTTCATTTAGCTTTCCATGAGGAATCGCAATTCCCCCGCCAATCCCCGTGGTTCCTACTTTTTCTCTGGTTAATAACGCTTCAAATACCGTATTTTCCGGCAATTCCAATTCAGCGGCAGCCAGTTCACTAATAATCTCTAGTGCTCTTTTCTTGCTCGTGCAGATGAGATTATTACGAGTACAACTTGCAGATAAAACATCGCTTAATTGGATTTCTATATCACTGTTCATTTTATTGTTCACTTAGGACTACAAAACCAGATGATGTATGCCATCATCTGGTTTAGAACATTAATCAATCAATAGATTGAAAATATGTATTAGTGTTGTCTCAGTTTTTCTTTATGTTTGGTTAATTGGCGGGAAAGTTTATCCACCAGTAAGTCGATTGCAGCGTACATGTCATTCTCTTCCGCCGTTGCGTGGAGTTCTGCACCATTGACTTGCACGGTAGCCTCAGCAATTTGCTGAACTTTCTCAACTTTCAGAACAACTTGGATACTGTTAATACGGTCAAACAATTGCTCTAATTTCTTGAGTTTTTTATCAACAATTTCGCGCAATGCAGGTGTAACTTCAATATTGTGCCCAGTAATCTGAAATTCCATACAATCTTCCTTATATTATCAATTAAACCAACTGCTTACGTTGATTTGATGGCGGAATAGATAACGACTCACGATACTTAGCAACAGTTCGACGGGCAACTTGAATACCTTGTTCAGCCAGCATACTCGTCAATTTACTGTCACTCAATGGTTTTGCTGGGTTTTCAGCAGCAACCAGTTTTTTCACCAGCGCACGAATGGCGGTTGAGGAGGCTTCTCCTCCGGTGTCGGTACTCACATGGCTGGAGAAAAAATACTTCAACTCAAAAATTCCCCGTGGACTATGGAGAAACTTTTGAGTTGTCACTCTTGAGATAGTCGATTCGTGCATATCCACTTGATAGGCTATATCTGCCAAAATCATCGGTTTCATATGCTCTTCGCCTAACTCAAAGAATTCTTGTTGTTGTTCTACAATACAAGTCGCCACTTTTAGCAGAGTCTCATGACGGCTCTCTAAGCTCTTAATCAGCCATTTTGCATCTTGTAAGTGACTGCGAATATACTGGGAATCACTTTCATTGGCTGAATTATTAACCATTGATGCATAATGATTATTGATACTTAGTTTAGGAATGCTATCTGTATTTAACTCAACTTGCCAGTGCCCACTGACTTTTTTCACCAGCACATCAGGAATAACATATTCCGATTCACCCGTATTGATGGATTGACCCGGTTTGGGATTGAGTGTCAGAATCAGGTCAATTGCTGTTTTTAAAGCGTCTTCTTTGAGGCGAGTGAGCTTACTTAGTTGCCTAAAATCACGGTTGGCGAGCAAATCAATATGATCGCTAATAATCACACGAGCTTCTTGTAACCCAGCGGTTTCCTTAGGATATAAAGATAGCTGGATCAACAAACACTCTTTGAGATCTTGAGCCGCCACACCAAGGGGATCAAAGTGCTGGATACGTTTTAAGACAGCCACGACTTCTTCTAAGCTAATGTCGGGATCATCGATACCTTCATGGATTTCACTAATGGTATTGGTGAGGTAGCCCGATTCGTCGATGGAATCAATGATGGACGTCGCGATGGCTCGGTCGGTATCAGTAAATGGTGTTAAATTTGCCTGCCAAATTAAGTAATCTTGCAGGGTTTGCGTCGTTTCCCCTTGATAAACAGGAAGCTCATCAAAACTGTAGTCATTACTGGTTCCCGATGGTGTGCCAGCGGTATAAATCTCATCCCAATCGGCGTCTAAAGGAAGTTCATCGGGGATATCATTTTTTTCGAGGGCATCTTTGGTATCGATTTCGCTGCTGTCAGTATGACTACTTAAGATATCGAGGTTGTCCAGCTCAGGGGATTGTTCTTCTTGTTCAAGTAGCGGATTTGTTTCAAGAGCAAGTTGGATTTCTTGTTGCAGCTCGAGTGTAGACAGTTGCAACAGACGAATGGCCTGCTGCAATTGCGGTGTCATTGCAAGTTGTTGACTGACTCTGAGCTGTAAACTTTGCTTCATGAATGTGCTTTATTCTCCATTACAACCCACACAACCAATATCATAGCAATCAACGATACGGCTAAAGACGAAAAGACTTTCTGGACTACAGTCTGAAACCTTCCCCTAAATACACACGTTTAACCTGTTCATTTTCAAGGATCATCTCTGGAGTACCATGGGCAATCAGGTGTCCTTGACTCACAATATAAGCTCTTTCACAAACATCGAGAGTTTCACGAACATTATGGTCGGTGATTAATACGCCTAATCCATAATCTCGTAAATGCTGGATAATTTTTTTGATATCCAACACTGAAATTGGGTCAACCCCTGCAAATGGCTCATCCAATAAAATAAACTTTGGATTAGCAGCCAGTGCTCGTGCGATTTCTACTCGGCGGCGTTCACCACCAGAAAGTGACTGACCAATATTGTCACGCAAGTGAGTAATACTGAACTCTTCCATTAGCTCTTCAGCGCGATCTTTTCGTTGCTGAGAATCTAAATCAGAGCGGATCTCTAATACCGCCATCAGATTGTCATAGACACTTAGGCGACGAAAGATAGAGGCTTCTTGAGGAAGGTAACCAATCCCGCGACGCGCACGTTCGTGCAGAGGCAGCAAACTAATATCTTCCCCATCGATTAAAATTTTACCTGCATCCCGCTGAACAATCCCGACGACCATATAAAAGGTAGTGGTTTTACCTGCACCGTTTGGGCCTAATAGACCAACGATTTCACCTGATTTAACTTCCAGGCTAACATCTTCAACAACGTTGCGTTTTTTATAGGATTTAGCCAGATGCTCTGCGGTTAATGTTGCCATGACAATTATTTACTCTTACTGGTTGATGAACCTTGTGCGGCCGGACCTTTTTCTTGTAACTGTGCAGGTAACAAGACGGTGGTTACGCGCTTACCTTTATCACTGAATGCTTCCATTTTTTGAGTTGGAACCACATAGGTAATTTTATCGCCTTTAATATTGCTATCGAGCTGCTCGAGATAAGCGTCGCCAGTTAACGTTACAAGTTGCTGATCAACTTCATAGCGTGCTTTTGATGCGTGACCTTTAATTGGCTTACCATCATCTTGTAGCTGAAAGAATGTGACTGGCGTACCGAAAGCTTCAATGACAATTTTATCTGAATCGCTACTTGGGCGAGTGACAACCACTTTATTTGCACGGATATCAATAGAGCCCTGTTTGATCACCACGTCATCAGTAAATGTGGTGACATTTTTTTCTAAATCAAGGGATTGCTTAACCGAGTTGATTGTCATCGGTTGCTGAGTATCAGTTTTCAGTGCCATTGCCGGCAGACTTAGAGCTAACATTGCGCTAGCAATAGCTCCTTGAATAAAACGTTTCTTAGTGACTGGATTCATTTTGTTGCTCTTTCGGTTGTAACTCATATTGAGTTTTAACATCTTCAATTAATTCAGCGGTTCGACTGCGAAGATTCCCGCGCATTTTTAAGCCCGTTGAATTTAGCCCTTGCCCGATAATGGTGACTTTATCGTCAGATGAAACATCTTGTGTCACGAGGTTGACGACGGCATTATCCGTTAGAACACGCTGGATTTGTGACTCCTGAGTCAAGCTATCAACCTGAACATCACTATAAAGATAGAGTACACGCTCTTTGGTTAATCTTGCTTTTATCGACTTAACGGTCCAAGTCGGAACCCCTGCATCGTTATAGGTTGTTAATACTGGGTTCGTAAACCAAGTAATTTTCCCACTGGTATAATTATCTACTTTCTTGGCGGCGAGTTTATACGCTAAATCACCCATCGGATTATAGACGAAAGTTACTGAATCATCAGTTTGATAATTAGGTTGCCCGTCATTTATTTCGGTACCTGCTACTTGGAGGTCATCTTGCCCGGTAAAGTTCCAGCCAATAAGCCCTAAAGCTATCAGGGATAAAATAAGGATTAACCACTTCTTCGCGTTACTCATGAATGATATCTATTCTTTAAATCGATAAGCCTTTAGCTTCGTCTAGTTTATTTTGAGCTAGCAAGATCAGGTCGCATAGTTCACGTACAGCGCCTTTTCCGCCACCAATACGAGTGACATAGTCTGCTTTAGGTAACAATAGGGGATGCGCATCAGCTACAGCCACAGATAACCCAACTTTTGCCATCACAGGCCAGTCAATTAAGTCATCGCCGATATACGCCGTTTGCTCTTCAGTTAACTGTAGTGTATCTAACAGTTCACGATACGCCAAAAGCTTATCGCTTTGTCCTTGGTAAAGATATGTAATACCCAATGTTTTGGCTCTATCTTCAAGGAGTTTAGCTTTGCGTCCAGTGATAATCGCAACCTCGATTCCCGAGGTTAATAAGCAGCGGATACCATAGCCATCACGCACATTAAAGGCTTTCAGCTCTTCACCATTATTACCCATAAAAATTAAGCCATCGGACATCACGCCATCGACGTCACAAATTAACAGTTTAATTTTGGCTGCTTTTTCTATCACAGAATTGGCCACTGCCCCATAGCAAGTATTCTGATAATTAGCGTTCATATCATTTCCTTTATTTATACAACCCCTGCTTGCAGCAGATCGTGCATATGAAGAACACCCACTAATTTGTTGCCGTCAGCGACTAACAGTGAAGTAACATGTCGAGATTGCATAAGATTTAGTGCTTCAACAGCCAGCATACCCGGGGCAACTCGAATACCACCTGGAGTCATTAAATCGGCAATTTTGGCGTTATTGAGGTCAATGCCCATATCAAAGATACGGCGTAAATCCCCATCGGTGAAAATACCTTCAATATTCATGTCATCGCCACAAATAACGGTCATACCTAGTTTTTTGCGAGTGATTTCAATTAAGGCTTCACGTAAAGAAGCACTTTTAGAAATATGCGGGATATCATCACCAGTACTCATTAAATCACGAACTAATAATAAAAGTTTGCGTCCAAGTGCGCCCCCTGGATGTGACAGGGCAAAATCATCTGCTGTAAAGCCTCGTGCAGTTAATAATGCAATGGCTAATGCATCTCCCATTACTAGGGTTGCAGTGGTGCTGGTGGTCGGTGCTAAACCTAACGGACAAGCTTCTTGTGGTACTTTGATGCACAGATGAATATCCGCATATTTTCCCATGCTGCTTTCTGGGTTATTGGTCATGCAGATTAATGGCACTTTAATGCGTTTAAGTACTGGAAGCAGAGCTAAAATTTCCCCTGATTCCCCTGAATTTGAGATCGCTAATACAATATCTTTATCGGTGACCATACCAAGATCACCATGACTTGCTTCTCCGGGATGAACAAAAAATGAAGGTGTTCCTGTACTCGCAAGTGTTGCTGCGATTTTTGTTCCAATATGCCCTGATTTTCCCATCCCCATAACGACAACTTTGCCTTGGCAAGAAAAAATTTTCTGACAAGCGAGGTCAAAATCATGATTGATATATTGTTCTAGGTTTTTTAGACCTTCGCGTTCGATATGGAGAACTTCTTTACCTACTTTCTGAAAATCGATATTTGACATTTCTAGTTCCATGGGTAGTTTCGGTTGGATCAAATTAGCAAAATTGGATTGTATAACGAATACTTAGTATCAGTAAGTATTTTGTCTGCTAAGCTTTCATTAATCCTGTCAGTACAGCTAGTTATTATCTAATAAAGAGAAAAAACGTCCGAATAAATACCTAGCAGCACCGATGTCCAAAAAAATATTTTCTAGTTCGCATACTCTTGTGTTGGATAGGTAAATTTCTAAGAGCTATCTTCTATTAATTAGGTAAAATATTCGTTAACTATAGTGAAATTTAACTCATATTCATCCGAATAGTGGTTTATCTCTATTTATAGTCACATCCACCGTCATATTTTCGGCGATATAGTACTATAAATAATAGGTTGATGTGATATAGGACGATTTTGGGTTTATTTTTCTGTAAAATCCCGACTTAATTTTAAAAATCTAAGTTTGGCATATAACCGAGTTATTAAACGATGCAAGCACAGACAGACAACTTAATCGAAGTCAAAAATATGTCATTTACGCGGGGAAATAGGAAAATATTTGAGAATATTAATCTAACAGTACCTCGCGGTAAGATCACGGCGATTATGGGGCCTTCAGGGATCGGTAAAACGACATTATTACGCCTGATTGGTGGTCAGTTACGTCCTGAAGAAGGTGAAATATGGTTTGATGGCGACAATATTCCTGCGTTGTCTCGTTCTAAATTGTATCAATCACGTAAGAAAATGAGCATGCTGTTTCAATCCGGTGCGTTGTTTACGGATATGGACGTGTTTAATAATGTGGCTTTTCCATTGCGCGAGCATACGAACTTACCAGAATCATTGATTCATACGACAGTGATGATGAAATTAGAAGCGGTTGGGCTACGTGGTGCGGCACAGTTGATGCCGTCTGAATTATCGGGTGGAATGGCTCGCCGTGCAGCACTAGCCAGAGCGATTGCACTGGATCCAGATTTAATTATGTTTGATGAGCCTTTTGTTGGGCAAGACCCGATTACAATGGGTGTTTTGGTCAAGCTAATCGATGAACTCAATCAAGCACTTGGGGTTACCTGTGTCGTGGTTTCCCATGATGTTCCTGAAGTTTTGAGCATTGCTGATAAAGCTTATATTGTAGCGCAGCAGCATGTGATTGCGAAAGGAACGGGAGAAGAGCTACGGGAAAATCAAGACCCGCGAGTGAGACAGTTTATGGATGGTATTGCTGATGGTCCGGTGCCGTTTCGGTTCCCGGCTAATGACTACTCAGCTGATTTATTAGGGTAAATAAAGATGATAATAAAGGCGATAGCTGCCTTCGGACGTCGGTGGATTGAGACTTTTGCAGCGTTTGGTCGTGCGGGCTATATGCTGTTTCGTGCATTATTCGGTAAGCCTGAATTTGCGAAACAGTGGCCGCTATTAATGCAGCAGCTTTATTCAGTGGGCGTTCAGTCGCTCCTGATTGTTGCGGTATCGGGTTTATTTATTGGCATGGTTTTGGGACTTCAAGGTTATTTGGTATTAACCACATTTAGTGCTGAAGCTAGTCTTGGCATGATGGTGGCGTTATCACTGTTGCGTGAATTAGGCCCCGTTGTCACTGCCTTGCTGTTTGCGGGGCGAGCGGGATCAGCCTTAACAGCCGAAATTGGTTTAATGAAAGCAACGGAGCAAATTTCGAGTTTAGAAATGATGGCCGTCGATCCTCTAAGACGCGTAATTGCACCAAGATTTTGGGCCGGTTTTATTAGCATGCCATTATTATCCCTAATTTTTGTTGCCGTCGGTATTATTGGCGGTGCGATTGTTGGGGTGGATTGGAAAGGCATTGATCCCGGCTTCTTTTGGTCATCAATGCAGTCTTCCATTGAATGGCGATTAGATATAGTGAACTGCTTTATCAAGAGTTTAGTCTTCGCGATAACGGTGACTTGGATTGCACTCTTTAATGGTTATGATGCAATTCCAACTTCAGAAGGGATTAGCCGAGCGACAACTAAAACGGTTGTTCATGCATCGTTATCGGTTTTGGGGTTAGATTTCGTACTGACAGCACTGATGTTTGGGAACTAAGTCATGCAAAGTAAAAAAAGTGAAATATGGGTTGGTTGTTTTATGTTGTTGGCGATCGCCGCAATTGTATTCTTATGCTTAAAAGTCGCTGATTTAAAATCGATTGGGAGTCAATCAACCTATCAAGTTTCAGCTCCCTTCGAAAATGTGGGAGGCTTAAAGGTCGGTTCTCCCGTCAAGGTCGGTGGTGTGGTTATTGGGCGTGTTGCGAGTATCTCGTTAGACAAAAAGAACTATGTTCCCGAAGTGAAAATCGACTTATTGAGTGAGTACGATAATATTCCGGATTCCAGTTCTTTGTCGATTCGTACCTCAGGTTTGCTGGGCGAGCAATATATTGCGATGAATATTGGACCTGATGATGAAGATATGGGAATTGCGATTTTGAAAGATGGAGGGCGTTTAGAAGATACTAAGCCAGCCATGGTGTTAGAAGATTTAATCGGTCAGTTCTTATATAAGAGTGGCGATAGCCAAGGTACAGAGCCTGCTCAAGCCCCTGCACCGGCACATTAATTTTGGTGTTCCCTGTGAATTTAAAAGGAATAAATTATGTTTAAACGTTTATTGATGGTTGCGATGCTTGCGATTGCCCCATTTGCGATGGCAATCGACCAAACCAATCCTTATAAATTAATGGATGAGGCGGCAGATAAAACTTTTAATCGATTAAAGTCAGAGCAGCCTAAAATTAGACAGAATCCTGATTATTTGCGTACTATTGTGCGTGAAGAATTACTGCCATATGTACAGATTAAATATGCAGGGGCATTGGTATTAGGGACCTATTATAAAGGTGCAACTCCTGCACAGCGCGATGCTTATTTTAAAGCATTCGAAGCCTATCTTGAGCAAGTTTATGGTCAAGCATTAGCTATGTATCATGGTCAAACTTATAGCATTGCCCCAGAACAACCGTTAGGGGATAAAAATATTGTTGCAATCCGTGTGACGATCAATGATACCAATGGTCGCCCGCCTGTACGTCTAGATTTTCAATGGCGTAAAAACAGTAAAACGGGTTACTGGCAAGCTTATGACATGATCGCTGAAGGTGTCAGCATGATCACCACAAAACAGAATGAGTGGGGCGATATTCTACGTAAGCAAGGTATTGATGGCTTAACTCAACAGTTAGAGCGCAGTGCTCAAATCCCTATTACTTTAGAAGAGAACAGGTAATATGAGCGGTCAGCTGTCATGGGCGCAGAATGAAACAACATTAGTTATTTCAGGGATTTTGGATCGAGATTCAATATTAGGGTTTTGGGAAAAACGCCAGTCGTTACTCAGCCATATAGAGTCTATTGATGTTTCCAATTTATCCCATGTGGATTCAACAGGCTTAGCGATGTTAGTCCGCCTTAAAGGCGAATATCAATCCCAGCAGCGTCCACTGAAATTTGTGGGTATCAGCGATAACCTGAATACCTTGATTGAGCTGTATGGTGTGAAAGCTTTTCTCATCAATTAGGTCAAGTTATGTAAAAAAGAGCGCCTCTGTGTGTTTTTGTGTACCAGAGGCGTTTTCTATGGTTTAAGTGTTGTGCTGGATCTATTAGGATAGGCACCTATATTTACTATCATGAATAATCATAAGATTGAGTTATTATGGAAACCAACGAAATAAAGCAAGTATTGATGGAAAAGCTGTCTCTGGATGAAGCGATCGTGACTGGCGATGGCAGCCACTTTCAAGTCATTGCTGTGGGCAGCCTATTTGACGGCATGAGCCGTGTTAAGCAGCAGCAGGCTATTTATGCTCCGTTAATGGAATATATTGCGGACAACCGGATTCATGCGCTTTCAATCAAAGCTTATACGCCAGCACAGTGGGAGCGAGACCGTAAACTGAGTGGGCTATAAGCATTAAAATGTAAGCGAACAGTTTGTAATATTTGACACACGAGAATATCAGAATGGATAAATTTTTAGTCAAAGGACCAACCCGCCTGTCGGGGGAAGTTTCTATCTCAGGCGCTAAAAACGCCGCACTCCCAATCCTGTTCGCTGCTTTATTAGCTGAAGAGCCTGTAGAAATACAGAATGTCCCTAAGCTGAAAGATATCGATACAACGATTAAGTTACTGAGCCAACTTGGTGTCAAAATTGAACGTAATGGTTCTATTTTTGTTGATGCTAGCAATGTGACTGAATATTGTGCCCCCTATGACCTAGTGAAAACCATGCGTGCATCTATTTGGGCATTAGCTCCGCTGGTGGCACGTTTTGGTCATGGTGAAGTTTCTTTACCGGGTGGCTGTGCTATCGGCGCACGTCCTGTTGACTTGCACATTAGTGGCTTAGCACAATTAGGCGCACATATCGTTTTAGAAGACGGCTATGTGAAAGCGACCGTTGATGGTCGTTTAAAAGGCGCAGATATCGTGATGGATAAAGTGAGTGTAGGTGCAACCATCAGCATCATGACGGCAGCCACACTCGCTGAAGGTACCACGACTATTGAAAATGCAGCTCGTGAACCTGAAATTGAAGATACTGCGAATTTCTTAAACACACTCGGCGCTAAAATTACAGGTGCAGGAACTGACCGCATTGTGATTGAAGGCGTGCTGCGCTTAGGTGGCGGAGTGTATCGAGTTCTTCCTGACCGTATTGAAACAGGTACCTTTTTAATTGCTGCGGCAGTTTCTCGCGGTAAAGTTATTTGTCGCAACGCATGTCCAGATACGTTGGATGCGGTGTTAGCCAAATTACGTGAAGCAGGTGCTAAGATTGAAGTGGGTGACGATTGGATCAGTCTTGATATGGAAGGCAAACGTCCTAAAGCAGTGACTTTACGTACAGCGCCACATCCTGGTTTCCCTACTGATATGCAAGCCCAGTTCAGTTTACTGAATTTAGTCGCCGAAGGTGCAGGTATGATCACGGAGACTATCTTTGAAAACCGTTTCATGCACATTCCAGAGCTGATTCGTATGGGGGCTCACGCAGATATCGAAAGTAATACGGTATTATGTCACGGAGTTGAAAAACTGACAGGGGCACAGGTTATGGCAACTGACTTACGTGCATCAGCAAGTTTAGTGATTGCGGGCTGTATTGCGGAAGGAACCACGACGGTTGACCGTATTTATCATATCGACCGTGGATATGAAAATATTGAAGATAAATTACGTGGTTTAGGTGCAAATATTCAACGAGTTCACTCTGAAGAATAATTGAGCATAGAGCGGGTTGAATCGCTAAATTAAGAAAAGGTTGTTCTGTAGCGGAACAGCCTTTTTTATTAGAAAAATTTTAGTTGGCTGCTTGCCCTTCAGGTAATTCTTCAATGACGACATCAATATTTTTTATTTCACCATCTCGTAGGATTTGAACTGGAATTTTACTGCCAGGACGAATTTCAGCCACGTAATCCATAGTTTCTGCGGCAGAGACAGCCGGTTTACCATCTAAGGACAAAATGATATCCCCTTGAATAATACCAGATTTACCCGCAGGTCCATTTGGTGATACTTGGAAGATACGTAAACCTTGAATCTGATTAATATTGTTATTGTTTGAACGAATTTGTGGCAATTCGCGGGCAGTAATACCGATATAACCGCGGATCACTCGGCCATCACGGATTAATTTCTCCATGATCTTAGTGGCTAGAGGCGTTGGAATGGCAAAGCTTAACCCTTCGGAGTTAAGACCTTGTCCCGCGCTAAAGGAGAGGGTGTTGATCCCAACTAATTCACCTTCAGTATTAATCAGCGCACCGCCGGAGTTACCGGAGTTTATCGAGGCATCGGTTTGTAGAAAATTTTGCCTACGTGTAGAACTTAATCCAACACGCCCAGTGGCGCTGATAATACCTTGAGTGACTGTTTGTCCAAGGTTATACGGATTACCAATGGCTAAAACCACATCTCCTACATGAGTAACTCGACGCGTATTAATTGGGATCACTGGAAGATTTTCCGCATCAATTTTCAATACAGCAAGATCAGTGAGGGGATCAGAACCCACCAATAAGGCATCAAAAATAGCGCCATCCTGTAATGCGACGAGGATTTGGTCAGGGTTATCAACGACATGTTTGTTGGTAATAATATAGCCATTGGTGCTAAGGATCACTCCAGAACCCAGTGATTGTAACTCCCGCCCGGACTGGGAGAAACTGCCTTTAGAGCTACTATAAACATACACAACCGCTGGCGCGGCACGGCGCACAGCTTTATTGTAACTAACTGGCTCGCTATTGGTTTTGCCATACAGTAAGTTGGCTAACCCTTGTGGGCGCAAGGAAGGGACCGCAATAATGATAATCGAGGCGGTAACTAAACCTAGCACGACAGACAAAAGTAGCTTTTTGACCATATTAAAGGTTACCAAGGTTAGCTTGATTAGATTTATTTTATAGGTAGATACTTTGAGCATAACATAAAAAAACAGGTACAGCAGAGTGTACTGTACCTGTTTTATTGATTTAAATAGTTTTTATTAATGAATTAGTTTTTCATCAATAAATAGAGGGTTTCACCACCACGTAAGACTTTCATTGCCAGTACTGGAGGTTTGCTCTCTATGATTTTGCGGAACTGTTCGATGTTTTCGACTCGAGCATCATTCACACCAAAGATCAGGTCACCTTTCACTAAGCCAACTAATGCCGCTGGTGATTTCGGTGCTACATTGTCAATTTGAACCCCTTTAGTATTGCTAACAATCGCATTTGAGATTGTTGCACCTAATAATGATTCACTGAGTTTTTCCGCTTTTGTCGCAGAACCTTCATCGCTGTCTAGGACGACTTTCACTTCCATTGGCTTACCTGAGCGGATCAGGCCAAGGGTGATTTCTTTACCTAGTTGACTCGTTCCAATTTTGGCTCTTAATTCTGCAAAGCTATTGATTCGTTTACCATCAACAGAAACTAATACGTCACCAGATTTAATACCGGCCTTCGCTGCCGATGACTTAGGAATGACTTCGCTGACGAATGCACCACGTTGAGCATCGATATTGAACGCTTTAGCGATGTCAGAGTTCATTTCAGTACCTTTGATACCTAAGATACCGCGTTTGACTTCACCGTGTTTAATCAGTTGCTCACTCAGGCTTTTCGCCATGTTGCTAGGGATAGCAAAGCCAATACCGATGTTACCGCCGCCTGGCGCTAAAATAGCAGTGTTAATACCAATCAATTCGCCGTTTAAGTTAACCAGAGCACCCCCTGAGTTACCACGGTTAATTGAGGCGTCAGTCTGGATAAAGTTTTCTAAACCTTCCAGATTTAAACCACTACGACCAAGTGCAGAAATAATCCCTGATGTTGCAGTTTGTCCTAAACCGAATGGGTTGCCGACAGCAACAGCAAAATCTCCAACACGCAGCTTATCTGAGTCAGCGATAGAGACGGCAGTTAAGTTTTTGATATCTTTAGCATTAGATATTTTTAATAACGCAATATCTGTTTGGGGATCTTTACCGATCAGTTTGACATCAATTTCTCGACCATCGTTAAGTTGGATTTGGATTTTGTCCGCACCATCAATAACGTGGTTATTGGTTAGCACATAACCTTGAGTGGCATCGATAATGACACCAGAACCTAACCCTTCAAATGGACGTACGCTTTGTTGTTGCGATGGTGTATTTGGCCCAAAGAAGAATTTCAATTCATCTGGAATCTGTTGTGTTTGAACGCGAGTACCTGAAACGTGAATGTTAACCACTGCCGGCAGTACTTTTTCCAGCATAGGTGCCAAGCTTGGCATATTTTGACTTTGTGCAGACGTCGGTAACGTTGCAGGCAACGCAGCACTACTAATTGCAGGGATAGTTGCTAGAGTTAACCCTAAGCTCATTGCGACAGCCGTTAGAAAAAAATTTTTTCTTTTCATCATTCCGTAGATTCTCTCAAAAATAAAATATCAACTCACGATAGAAACCTCGATTAAAACATCATGAATTGAGATATTTGTTGGTCTCAAATTTAACTTAACTGAGTACTATGACTACAGATTATGCTCAAAAGTTCCCAATGCGGATAGTACTTATCCACTATTTTACATCTGTTTACATGATATTTAAGTGAAACTCGAACTTCTATACAGTTATTAAATTAACTATAAGATTTTATTCATAATTGGATGGGATATGAATGTACTGAGGGGAATCGACTGAAATATTGAATAGCCACCCGTAATGTAGGATTACGGGTAGCTGAATAGCGTAATTACTTCTCTTTTTCTTCAACTGGGCGGAATAACCCTGAAGCGCCTTCAGAATAATCTCTTGGTGGCATTTTTACCGGAGCTTGATCGTTATCAGCTTCAGATTCAGTCAAACGGTAGTTGAACGGATTATCTTGCATATCAGGCATTAACTCTGATGAGCTTTGAGCCATATGTTGATACAGCTGGCGATAGTCACGTGCCATTTTATCCAGTAATTCTGCGCTGCGAGCAAAGTGGCTGACAAGTTCTTTACGATACTCTTCGAGTTCAGTACTTTTCTTGTCTAATTCAGCCTGTGCTGTTTTTTGTTGACGAAGTTTTGGATTGCCATAACGCACAACCAATGCGCCGATGATAAAACCAACAACTAATCCTATTAGTGCATACTCCCAAGTCATGCTAACTCCTTCGTTTACTTCAATCAAAATTCACAGAAAATATTCGCCAAAAATTTAGCTCGATTACCCTAACTATACCCGTTAATGGCCAATCTGTTAATGACTAAAGAGTGGAATAATAAAGCAAAATTCCTTACTCTATGCCGAATGGTTAATCGAAAGTTAAATGATAACAGAATCTGGTTATAATAAAGGCAGTGTATATCATATAACGGTAAAAAAAACCGAAAATTTTAAGGATTATTCAGTTGATGTCGCCGATGACCCCTACTATGCGTTACCAGCAGGCAATTGCTCAAGGCAATTTTCAGCCGGACGATGTTCAAAAGCAAGCAGTCGAGCGTTTAGATAAAATTTATCAACAACTTTGCAGTGCAACACCTTGTTTTCCCAATGAGAAACCGAAAGGCTTAAAACAACGTTTTGGTCGTTTGCTCGGCAAACCATCAACAAAAAGCTGCGAGCCTGTACAAGGGTTATATATGTGGGGGGGAGTTGGTCGAGGAAAAACATGGCTGATGGATATGTTTTATGACAGCCTGCCTGGCGATCGAAAATTGCGCTTACATTTCCACCGCTTTATGAAGAAAGTGCAGGAAGATTTAATGGCATTACAAGGGCAAGAAAACCCATTAGAAACTATCGCCGATGAGTTTAAAAAACAGACGGATGTATTGTGTTTTGATGAGTTTTTCGTGTCTGATATTACCGATGCCATGATCTTAGGGACTTTGCTTGAAGGTCTATTCGCTCGTGGAATTACGTTAGTTGCTACATCGAATATTACTCCAGACAACCTTTATCGTAATGGACTACAACGGGCACGTTTCTTACCTGCCATTGAGCAAATTAAAAAGTATTGCGATGTCATGAATGTGGATGCTGGAATTGATTATCGCCTGCGTACATTGACACAAGCACATCTATTTTTATCACCAATTAATGAGCAAAACCGTCAGCACCTCGATGAAACGTTCATTAAATTAGCTGGTAAAGAGGGGCACAAAACCCCTGTATTGGAAGTAAATCATCGCCAAATGCAGGCAATTCGCTCCGCAGAAGGTGTACTTGCCATTAGTTTTAAAGTGTTGTGTGAAGAGCCTCGTAGTCAAAATGACTATATCTACCTCTCTAACTGCTATCACACTGTACTTCTGTACGATGTGCCTGTAATGGGAATGGCGGATGAGAATCCAGCTAGACGTTTCCTCGCGCTTATTGATGAGTTCTACGAGCGTAAGGTAAAATTAATGATTAATGCGCAAGTGCCGATGGAGTCACTCTATCAAGGGCAACTTTTAGCATTTGAGTACCAACGTTGCTTTTCTCGCCTACAAGAAATGCAGAGCGAAGAATATTTAAAGATCCCGCATTTATCATAGGTTTTTATCAGTACGATAAAAACAGCGTAAGTTTGGGCGTTTAATGAGCATATAACGCTGATTATCGATTCGAATGTAAAAAAAATGCATTTGGGGTCGATTTTTGTCGCTGACTTCTCTATAATCTTGCGACCCCACGTTACAGCGTTATTTTTTATTTCCCAAAAAATAACGCATTAATGCCGGCTAGGCTGCTCGAAGGGGTAGGTTTGCTGGACAATGAGTCGCGTGAACCTCTAGTAACTTTATGAACATGAGTGTTCACTCAACGTGTAACTTCAATATTGGGTAAGTTTTAATGAAAACTTTTACAGCTAAACCAGAGACCGTAAAACGTGACTGGTATGTTGTTGATGCAGATGGCAAAACTTTAGGCCGTCTTGCAACTGAAATTGCTAGCCGTCTGCGCGGTAAGCATAAAGCGGAATATACTCCGCACGTGGACACTGGTGATTACATCATCGTTCTGAATGCAGAAAAAATTGCTGTTACCGGCAAAAAACGCGAAGACAAAATCTACTATCGCCACACTGGCCATGTAGGTGGAATCAAGCAAGCAACTTTCGAAGAGATGATTGCTCGTAGTCCTGAGCGTGTGCTTGAAATCGCGGTTAAAGGCATGTTGCCAAAAGGACCTCTGGGTCGTGCAATGTACCGTAAACTGAAAGTTTACGCAGGTAATGAGCACAACCACGCGGCTCAACAACCGCAAGTTCTTGACATTTAATCGGGATTATAGCAATGGCTGAAAATCAATACTACGGCACTGGTCGCCGCAAAAGCTCATCTGCTCGTGTCTTTATTAAGCCGGGTAGCGGTAACATCACAATCAATCAACGTACACTGGAACAATACTTTGGTCGCGAAACTGCGCGCATGGTTGTTCGTCAGCCGTTAGAACTGATTGAAATGTTGGAAAAATTTGACCTATACATCACTGTTAAAGGTGGTGGTATCTCTGGTCAGGCAGGCGCAATCCGTCACGGTATTACTCGTGCACTGATGGCTTATGACGAGACTCTTCGTTCTGATCTGCGTAAAGCTGGTTTTGTTACCCGTGATGCGCGTTCTGTTGAACGTAAGAAAGTGGGTCTGCGTAAAGCACGTCGTCGTCCACAATTCTCCAAACGTTAATTTATTGCCCTCTGGGCATGAAGTTAATGAAAAAACCCGTCTTTATGGCGGGTTTTTTATTATCTATAGAAAATGGAATATTGAGTTACGAGTGAGTTTAATTAAGAATAAAAGACAAAGATGATTAATTCCACTACAGTTATGCATAGTCTTTTAATGTCATTCACATTTATTATTAATATTTAACACACTAACGCTGGAGTTAACTCTAGGTTTTTTATTCTTTGATTTATGCCTTAATTGAGTATTTAATTCTGATTTTTGATTATTCCCCCTCGAAAAACAAAATTAACCGATGATTTTCTCTGGGTTAGCCCCCTAAACTGTACAAAATCTGTTAGAATATGTCCCAGTTTTTTTATTCAATTATTTCTCGCTTTTATTTCGCGGGATGGTTGTGCTGGCTTTCAATCTGGGTAGTGAAGGTTAAGCGCAGGGGATTTTAAAAAATAAAAATGATGAAGCCGGTCTTTAGCTTGTGCGAGTCATTTTTATAATTTGGAGGTTTTAATGGCTGTTGCTCCTAATAAACGTTCGGTAATGACATTGTTTTCAGGTCCAACTGATATTTTTAGCCATCAAGTACGTATTGTTTTGGCTGAAAAAGGCGTGAGTGTTGAAGTTGAAAATGTCGAGCCTGGTCATATACCTCAAGACCTTATTGATTTAAACCCGTATAGAACTGTACCAACACTGGTTGATCGTGACTTAACACTCTATGACCCACTGATTATCATGGAATACCTCGATGAGCGTTTCCCGCATCCACCATTAATGCCAGTATATCCAGTGGCTCGTGGTACTAGTCGTCAAATGATGTACCGTATTCAGAAAAACTGGTATTCACTAATGAATCAAATAGAGAAAGGTAGTGCTCAGGAAGCTGAAAGCGCGCGTCGACAATTAGCTGAAGAGCTGATTGCAATCTCTCCTGCATTTGAACACATGCAATTCTTCATGAGTGATGAGTTTAGCTTAGTCGATTGCTACTTAGCGCCGCTATTATGGCGTTTACCTGTATTGGGTATTGAATTAAAGCCATCTAGCAGCAAGTTTTTACAGCTGTACATGCAGCGTGTATTTGACCGTGGTTCATTCTTTGCATCTTTAACTGAATTAGAGCGCGAAATGCGTAAGTAAAATCGAGGCTAAGTCGTATGATGGAAATGGCACCAATGACACCACGTCGACCTTATCTACTGCGAGCTCACTATGAGTGGTTGTTGGATAACGATATGACCCCGCATTTGGTGGTTGATGTCACACTTCCCGCAGTCAATGTCCCGATGGAATTTGCCCGAGATGGGCAAATTGTATTAAATGTAGCGCCTCGTGCCGTGGGTAATTTTGAAATTACCAACGAAGAGGTTCGCTTCAATGCTCGATTTGGTGGAGTGCCTCGTCAGGTATACGTTCCAATGGCTGCAATTATGGCTGTGTATGCTCGTGAAAATGGTGCTGGTATGATGTTTGAACCTGAAGCGGCTTATGATGAGCATTTTTCAGAAGAAAACGACATAACAGACGAAACACCGGCAGACAATATTATTTTGGTTCATGACGAGTCAGCTCAAACTGACGAATCATCTACACCAGACGATGAACCGCCAAGACCACCGAAAGGGCGCCCGACTCTGCGAGTTGTTAAATAGATAAAAAAGAGGGATTTATTCCTCTTTTTTTTATCAAAAATAAATTAAATACCTAAATACAGTAATATACCTTCAGCTGCACCTCGACCATCGGCAATGGCAGTCACAACTAAATCAGAGCCATGAACGACATCCCCACCAGCAAAAACCTTATGATGTGAAGTCTGATATGGAAATTCGCTATGGCGTTGAGCCTTGATTCGTCCTTGAGGATCACGCTGAATCTCACATGATGGAAGCCATGGCATAGGATCAGATTCAAAGCCAAACGCAATGATGATGATATCTGCGGGGAGTTCAACAGTATTTTTTTCATTAACACTGGGTTGAGTGTTCGTGGTGTTAATTCCTACAACGTGATGATTTTTATTAACTTTAATGCTCACTGGTTGTAAGTTAAAATAAAAATCTACGCCCTCCTCTTCGGCATGCAAAACTTCCCGTTTTGCTGCGGGCATGTCTGTTTTTTTTCGGCGATAGAGGCAGCTAACGTGTTGAGCTCCTTGTCGAATAGCGGTTCGTACACAATCCATCGCTGTATCTCCGCCACCTAATACCACAACACGCTGATGTGCCACATTGATGTAAGGAAAATCGGTATTTTCAGGGTAGTGCATTAAATGCCGAGTATTGGCGACTAAATAGGGGAGTGCGTTATAGACTCCTATAGCCTTTAGGTTAGTAAGTTGTCCATCGATAGGCTGATGGGTTCCCGTTGCAATAAAAACCGCGTCAAACCCATTCAGTAGGCTTTCAAAGGGAACATCATGCCCAACTTGGCAATCTAATTTGAATTTGATCCCCATCTCTTCAAAAATCCGTCGACGATGTTGCATGATGGTTTTTTCAAGTTTAAACGCGGGAATACCAAAAGTGAGTAAGCCACCAATTTCCGGGTGTCGATCAAACACGGTGACTTGTACGCCATTGCGAGCAAGCACATCAGCACAGCCCAAACCTGCCGGACCCGCTCCAATAATGGCGACGCGTTTATTTGTCGCTGTGACATGGGAAATATCAGGACGCCAGCCCAACTCAAAAGCTTTATCGGTAATCTCACGTTCAAGATGCCCAATAGTGACTGAACCAAAGGTTTCATTCAGCACGCACACCGCTTCACATAATTTTTCTTGAGGACATACTCGACCACAGACTTCGGGCAGGCTATTGGTATGATGGCAAAGCTCCGCAGCTTCAAGTATTTTGCCTTCCGCCGCTAATTTTAACCAGTTAGGAATGTGATTATGTAGCGGGCATTTCCATTCACAGTAAGGACTCCCACAAGACAAACAGCGCTGTGCTTGATTCTGCACTTCGATACCACTGATTGGCTGGTAAATTTCAATGAACTCAATTTTACGGATGTTGAGACCTTTGGTTTTTGGCTCAACACGTTGTGAACCGTCATGCGATGCAGACATGTTGATCCTTATTGCGTAATTTGTTTCATGGGTATGACGTGAATTAAAGTTTACTTTGATAAAGTTGATTTAAATAGTGATTATCATAATAAAGTCACCAATTGAGCTGATGATAATCTATCGATGATGAGGTGATTTAATGAGCAGGATCGACATTTCGTATGAATCTACATTCGAAACATCCTTGTTTGATATATGATTCATAGAGAATTTAACTAAGGGGTGGTTATGAAAGTACTTCGCGGTCTAGCACAATATTATGTCGACCTGATGATGAAACTGGGGTTAGTACGTTTCTCTTTGCTACTAGCATCAGCGTTGATTGTGCTTGCGATGATAATGCAAATGGCAGTGGCAATTTTCTTACGTGGACACGTGGATAGCCTCGATATGGTAGGTTCAATCCTATTTGGATTAATCATTACGCCATTGGCCGTTTATTTTCTTTCCGTCGTGGTCGAACAATTGGAAGAGTCACGTCAGCGCTTAACGCGTATGGTCGATAAACTTGAGGTTATGAGACATCGGGATGCGGAGCTAAATACCCAACTTCAAGGCAATATTGAGCAACTGAATCTAGAAATTATTGAACGAGAAAAAGCAGAAAGTGCCCACCTCGAATTATTAGAACAATTAAAACAAGAAATGAAATTTCGGGAACAAACCCAAATTGAGTTCGAACAGCAATCCGTGTTGTTACGCTCGTTTTTGGATGCCTCTCCTGACCTCGTTTATTACCGAAATGAAAATAACGAATTTTCGGGGTGTAACCGCGCCATGGAGTTACTCACAGGTAAAAGTGAGAAACAACTGGTGGGGCTAACACCATTAGATATTTATGATGCCGAAATAGCGGCAAAAGTAATGGAGACTGACGAAAAAGTCTTCAGACATAACGTTGCACTTACTTACGAACAGTGGCTGGTGTATCCCGACGGACGCAAGGCCTGTTTTGAATTACGTAAAGTACCATTTTACGATCGTGTTGGTAAACGACATGGGCTAATGGGCTTTGGTCGCGATATAACCGAGCGTAAACGTTATCAGGAGGCGTTAGAGAACGCTAGTAGGGATAAGACCACCTTCATTTCAACGATCAGCCACGAGCTTCGTACGCCGCTTAATGGCATTGTGGGGCTTAGCCGCATACTTCTGGATACCAAACTTAGTAAGGAGCAAGCCAGCTACCTGAAAACTATCCATGTCAGCGCTATCACGTTGGGCAATATCTTTAATGACGTTATCGAGATGGACAAGATTGAACGTCGTAAAGTGCAATTGGATAACCAACCCGTCGTACTACCTGAATTTGTCAATGATCTCGAAAACTTGAGTGGACTACTTGTTCAGCCAAAGGGGCTGAAATTTGTTCTGGATGTCGCTCGAGGGCTACCAAAAACTATTCTGACGGATGGCACTCGCTTACGCCAAATTTTGTGGAATCTCATTGGTAACGCAGTGAAGTTTACTCAAAAAGGGGAAGTGAAGCTGAGTATATGGCGAGAAGCAGATAACAAACTATTTTTCCAAGTGAAAGACAGTGGTATTGGTATTCCACAGGATGAACTCGATAAAATTTTCGCGATGTATTACCAAGTTCGAGATTCTGCGGGTGGACGCCCTGCAACCGGAACGGGGATTGGGCTTTCTGTATCTCGTAGGCTAGCACAAAGTATGGGTGGAGATATTCAGGTTGAAAGCAAAATTGGTCAGGGTTCAACATTCACATTATCCATTACAGCCCCTGTTGTTGAAGATCAAATTGAGGAGCAACAAGAAAATGAAGATGATTATCCGCTCCCCGCTCTCCATATCTTACTAGTCGAAGATATCGAACTTAACGTGGTTGTGGCGTGTTCTGTGCTAGAGAACCTTGGCAATACGGTTGACGTCGCCATGACAGGTAAAGATGCATTGGAAATGTTCGCACCAGGTGAGTATGACCTTGTTCTACTAGATATCCAATTACCAGATATGACAGGCTTGGATATTTCTAGACAACTAAAACAGCAGTACGACAAGGAAGATTTACCACCATTAATTGCATTAACTGCCAATGTATTGAAAGACAAGAAAGAGTACTTTGATGCGGGAATGGATGGTGTTCTAAGCAAACCTTTATCCGTTCCAGCCTTGACTCAAGTTATTGAGCAATTCTGGGGCGACAATGCCTCCGCTAACCATGAACATACGGAGAATATCTCAATGTCTGAAGTTGATGAATCCATTCTAGATTGTGACATGCTTGAGCAATATATTGATTTAGTGGGACCAAAGCTGATTTACGACGGGTTGGCGGTATTCGAGAAGATGATCCCTGGTTATCTCGCTATTCTTGATACCAATATGGTGGCTAAAGATCAAAAAGGGATTGTTGAAGAAGCTCACAAAATCAAAGGGGCAGCGGGTTCCATTGGACTGAAAAATTTACAGAAACTTGCTCAGCAAATTCAATCACCGGAATTACCTGCTTGGTGGGATAATGTTCAAGAGTGGGTAGATGAGCTAAAACAGGATTGGAAGTCAGATATAGAAACTTTGAGAAACTGGGTTGATAACCGTACAAAAAAATAACCCCAACCGAAGTCGGGGTGCGCGAATACTGCGCCAACACCAGGGAAATCATTGATTCGCTTATGATTTTATTGTAGGCGAATCATTAAAATACATTTGTCGTGACTCAGACATTACCACGATACCAAAATTTAGTGAACCTGTTACAAGATTCATTAAAATCTGTGATGAAGATTGATGTTTGTCTGTTTGGTGTCTGAGGAGTAATTTACTACAAAAGGCGGAAGATATGAAATCAATTGCGGTAATTTTAAGTGGCTGTGGTGTTTTTGATGGGAGTGAAGTTCATGAGACAGTATTAACTATGCTGGCTTTAAGTGAAAATAATGCTGAAGTCTATTTTTTTGCTCCAAATGAAGATCAAGCTACTGTAATTAATCACATTAATGGTAGTTTAAAAACAGAAAAACGCAATCAAATGGAAGAATCTGCACGTATTTCTCGTGGTAAAATAGCCACTTTATCATCAGCTGATGCGAATAAGCTGGATGCCCTTATAATTCCAGGTGGTTTTGGTGTGGCAAAAAATCTATGTAATTTCGCAGTGAAAGGAAGTGACTGTGAAATTAATAAAGAACTATTAAGTTTAGTTCAGGCAATGTACCAGCAGAAAAAGCCACTAGGACTGATGTGCATTGCTCCTGTCATGCTACCAAAGATGCTTAATACATCAGTGAAACTAACAATTGGTGATGATGCTGAAACGATTGCTCAAATTGAAAAAATGGGCGGTCAGCATGTTGTCTGTTCTGTTGATGATATTGTTGTGGATGAAACTCACAAGGTTGTTACAACTCCTGCTTATATGCTGGCTCAATCTATTGCAGAGGCGAATAGTGGGATCAGTAAGCTTGTGAAGAAAGTACTGGAAATGGCGTAATTAACGGAATGCAAAAGATTGTTTTCCGATTAGGGCACTGGCTTAAGAGAATTATAATCTCATTGCTTTCTTTATGGTTATTCTCTGTCATCATTTTTAAGTTTGTGCCCGTTCCCTTTTCCGCAGTGATGGTCGAAAGACAGCTATCCGCGTGGATTAACTTTAATTTTTCTTATGTTTCTCATTCGACGTGGGTCAATGAAAAGCAGATTTCCCCCTATGTTTATCTTGCTGTTATTGCTTCAGAAGATCAAAATTTTCCCCATCATTGGGGATTTGATCTCGATGCAATTGAGCGTGCTTATAAGCATAATTTGGATGATAAACGACCGGTTAGAGGCGCCTCGACGATCTCTCAACAAACAGTAAAAAACTTATGGTTATGGGATGGTCGAAGCTGGTTAAGAAAAGGGATTGAGACAGTAATGACGCCAGTAATGGAAGTTATGTGGTCAAAAACAAGAATACTAACTATTTATCTCAATATTGCGGAGTTTGGTGAGGGGGTTTTTGGTGTTGAAGAAGCAGCAAATAAATTCTTTAATAAGCCTGCCAGCAAGCTTTCTAGAGAAGAGTCTGCGCTTTTGGCTGCTGTTCTTCCAAATCCACATCGATTCAGTGTAAAAAAGCCATCTTCCTATGTTTTAAAAAGGCAGGCCTGGATACTTAATCAGATGAACCTTTTAGGAGATAGGAATTATCTGAAAAATAACCAAATTGGTGAGGATTAAAAAAAAAGCCATGATTTTGAGTTCATGGCTTGGCTTTTTATAACAATTGATTATCGTTTATGATTAATTAAGATAAGTGAAAGCGGTCGTAACTCGACGGACACCATCGGTTTCGCTTGCAATTTTGGCGGCTGCATCACCTTCTTGTCGAGTCAGTACTCCTAATAAGAAAACTTCCCCATTCTCGGTAATTACTTTTACGCTACCTGATTTAACGCCATCACTGGTTAATATCTTAGATTTCACTTTGGTTGTTAACCAAGTATCTTTTGATGCTGTACCTAAATCGACAGGTTCACCTTGACGAACTTCATTGTAGACCGCGGTCGTTCCATCCACTTTGCTGGCGATTTGTTTTGCTCGCTCAGCCCACGCCATATCTGGAGACTGACCGGTTAATAGAACCTGTCCTTTATACGCAGTTGCCACGATGCGAGCTTTGCTTGTGATATCTTTATCTTTATTCAGTTGACCACTGACACGCGCTTCTAGTGTGCCATCATCAACTTGCTGACCCACCGAGCGAGGGTCTGAAACGCTCTTCGTTGCGACTGCAGCAGTACCGACTACCGCAGCACCAATACAGCCCTGTAGAAGAACCGAACTCAAAACTATGGCAAAAATTGGAAGTAATCGCATTTTGTCTCCTTACTCGTCCTGATGTGGGAACAGCGTGTTATCAATTAAATCACACAAACAATTGACGGTTAATAAATGAACTTCTTGAATTCTGACACTGTGCTGGGATGGGATTCGAACCTCAACATCTTGTGGACCAAGAAGCCCTGCCAGTTCACCACCATCATAGCCAGTCAGAGCCACAATCGTCATATCACGGGTTACTGCGGCTTCAACTGCTTTAATGATATCAGCGCTATTACCATGAGTGGAGATAGCCATTAAAACATCACCATGTTGACCAAGTGCTCGGACTTGTTTGGCATAAATTTCAGTAGGTTGTTTGCTTCCGGATATCGCAGTCAACACTGTATTATCGGTATTTAGCGCCAATGCAGGTAAACTTGGGCGCTCTGTCTCAAAACGATGGATCATACTGGCAGCAAAACGCTGTGCTGTTGCGGCTGATGCACCATTACCACAACACAGAATTTTATTACCATTCAGCAATGACTGGACCATCATTACCGCTGCGCGAGAAATCGCATCGGGCAGTGCTTCTGCCGCAGCAATTTGAGTTTGAATACTTTCGGTAAAACAAACTTTTATTCTATCTAGCACTTACTTGTTTTCCTGTTCACTAAGATTAAACGCGTTTTGAACCCACTCAAACTGTTTGCCGGTGATTGCATAGATATCGAAGCGGCAGGGGGTTGTTTCAAAACTTTGTTGTCGCTGAGCAAGCCAATATTGGGCAGTTGCCAATATTTTTCTGCGTTTGTGCCAGTTTACTGATAAAAGAGCGTTTCCGTAATCACTATTCTTGCGAAAACGCACTTCGACAAAGACCAAAACCGTCCCATCACGCATAATCAGGTCGATTTCGCCCATTCGACAGCGAACATTACGGGCAATTAACGTCAACCCTTGTTGTTGCAAATAGGCGAGTGCTTGGTTTTCGTAATGCCTACCAGTTAACCATTTTAATGATTTTTTTATTGTTTGCATGACATCCTAGTCTGAAAAATAGGCAATCATCCTGATTGCCTTGTAAATATTATTGCACGGGTTTTATTTGACCCTGCTGGAATTGTAACCAAGGCAATTCACGATAAACGACACAATTTTCATGAACCGTTAATGTGCCTGATGCCCCATGAATACGGAATTGAGCATTCTTTTGCAAATTATCGTAGTTATTTGCGAGTGACCATGCATCAATGCCCATGGCATAGAGGCGGAATAATGAATAGTCATTATTCACTTTACCTTGGGCTTGCTTACGAAGATTACTGTTCGCCCCTGCTAATAATGGGACTTCACTAAACTTCACGCCTTCCATTTCAAAACGGTAATCCGCATTGGAGCTACCTTGGTTACTACGAGAACTTGCATATAAAGCAGGACGCTGACGTGAACTAATAGCCATGTCGATCATTGGCTTAACTAACGTTAGCTCATCACGGGTTGCCACGATGTATACAGCGTCAACACCACCTTCAGTTTGTACCATTGGCTGGGCATCAACGTTGATAGGCGTACCCGTCATACGGATCCCTTGCCCACGGTTAATCGATTCTTTTAGCGAACCTACTGAACCAAATGTTTGTACTAATGCCGTTCCGCCCCCTTTTGCCTGCCATTCTTGTGCAAAAGCTTTGGCAATTCTATCGCCAAATGGATTTGCAGGAACTAACACCAACGGCATCTGTTTCCCATCAGCTCGCATTTGGTTAGCGGCATTTTTCGCTTCATCTTCAGGGGATAAAGAGAAATAACATAGATTTGGGCTAGGTTTTAACTGATTTGCATCTAATTCATTTAAAGCCAGAACACTGATTGGTGCATTCATTTGAGCTATTGTTTGAACTTCAGCTTTCAACAGTGGGCCCACAATCAAGTTATAGCCTTCGGCAGTTGCTTGTTGGACTAACTGAGGGATCGCTTTACCTTGAGTATCAAAGACTTTGACGCTTTGTGCATTAGTCGGTACAGCATCAATCGTTAAGCTTGAAGCGACGACATCGCCATTAGCATTTTCATTCACTGTCGCAGCAACTTCTTGATAAATTTGGTCTAAAACATCATTACCAGTACTTTGGGGAGCTGCTGGCTCAGTGACTGAAGGGGCTGATGACTGAGGAAGCCCTTTTTGCGCATCGGTAAAGCCTTGCAGGATAGCTTGACCAAACACTTGCCCTTGACCACTCATTGGTAAGAATAGTGCAATACGTGGAGCATCGCCTACTTTTGCGACAGTACCTTGAACTAATGCAGTTGGGAGATTTTTTGCCCCTGGATTATGTGGATAACGGGTTTTCCAATCGGCAATGCCCACTCGTAGGGCTTCTGGATCATCTTTATTATTTTGATAGATATCGAGAAGGTCGACCCAGCCTAATAAAATATTTTCATCTGCCGCGATCCCTTGAATCTGTTCTGGCTGCATCTGTGTTAACATTTGCCACAGAGAATCAATATTAGCTTGATGTTGTGCAGGGTCGGTAAGCAGAGGTTCTTGGCTTATATAAGCGCGTAGCACTTCCATTGAGGGCTTACCTTGAGCCGCGTCGATGATAGACTGATAATGACTGGCATCAGAAACACTTTGCTGCTGTGTGGTTGTCGAGGTTGTCGATTGTTCGAGTTGGCACCCCGTTAATGCGAGAGTGGACAACATCGCAGTGCAGAGTAACTTTTTTTTCAAATGCAAAAAAATTGAAGGACGCATACTGTATCCAATGGTGTATTTTTCAATTGCTTAATTTTAAACCGGCTATTCGGATGAAACAATGAACCAACCTAATCAAGCAGTGGTTATGGCATCCACGCTATACATCGTGCCAACCCCAATTGGTAATATGGGAGATATCACGCAACGCGCGTTGGATGTGCTTAAACATGTTGACCTAATTGCTGCGGAAGACACAAGGCATTCGGGAATTCTATTACAGAATTTTGCCATTAATGCACGTATGTTTGCGCTACATGATCATAATGAGCAGCAAAAGGCAGATCTGTTAATTAGCAAACTTCAACAAGGGGATAGTATCGCATTAGTCTCTGATGCAGGTACACCTTTAATTAACGATCCTGGTTATCATTTAGTCAATCGCTGCCGTGAAGCGGGCATTCGAGTTGTCCCATTACCGGGTGCATGCGCTGCGATAACAGCATTATCAGCCGCGGGATTACCATCCGACCGTTTCTGCTATGAGGGTTTTCTTCCAGCGAAAACTAAAGGTCGTAAAGATGTAC
Organism: Providencia rustigianii DSM 4541; assembly: GCF_000156395.1. Lineage (GTDB taxonomy): Bacteria > Pseudomonadota > Gammaproteobacteria > Enterobacterales > Enterobacteriaceae > Providencia > Providencia rustigianii. The sequence continues at coordinate 572,013 of NZ_GG703818.1, read as the reverse complement.
TGAAGTCCCTTGAGCAAGAAACACGAACATTAATTATTTATGAATCGACTCACCGTTTGTTAGACAGTTTAGCGGATATGGTTGAAGTTTGGGGGCCTGACCGCCGAGTGGTTCTTGCGCGTGAATTGACAAAAACCTGGGAGTCCATTGAAGGTCGTCCGGTTGGAGAACTACTTGAGTGGGTTAAAGAAGATGAAAATCGCCATCGTGGAGAAATGGTTCTGATTGTTGAAGGTTATAAGCCTCAAGATGAAGAATCCGCTATCACGCCGGATGTGATGCGCACGTTGAATTTATTACAAAAAGAATTACCGCCGAAAAAAGCCGCGGCAATTACTGCTGAAATCTACGGCTTGAAAAAAAATCAGCTATATAAACTGATGCTGGATCAGCAAGACAGCGAGTGATTTTCGTCCAAGTACAGGCTTTGTGGTAAATAGACTGCCTTTGAGCCTGTACAAGCTACCGTAAAGTGCCTATAATTCGCCGCGGAGTTGGCTAGACAACCGCTGCTTTATCGTAGTCCCTTCGGGAGACGGGTAGAGGGGAGGAAAGTCCGGGCTCCATAGGGCAGGGTGCCAGATAACGTCTGGGAGGCGCGAGCCTACGACAAGTGCAACAGAGAGCAAACCGCCGATGGCCTGTTTACAGGATCAGGTAAGGGTGAAAGGGTGCGGTAAGAGCGCACCGCGCGACTGGCAACAGTTCGTGGCATGGTAAACTCCACCCGGAGCAAGACCAAATAGGGGTTCATATGGTGCGGCCCGCATTGAACTCGGGTAGGTTGCTGGAGCCAGTGCGCAAGTGCTGGCCTAGATGAATGGTTGTCCACGACAGAACCCGGCTTATCGGCCAACTCCCATTTTTTCGTCATATTTCAAGTTGTGACTGCGTTGGCTTCACTCGTCAACCCTAGTCACATACTTGTGTATGCTCCTAGGGATTTCCTCATTTTGCCGCCTTGGCACATCTCGAACTATCTAGAAAAATTTTTTTCGTCATATTTAGTGGTGCAACTGCGTTGACTACACTTGGCTACTCTGGTCACATACTTGTGTATGCTCCTAGGGATTTCCTCATTTTGCCGCCTTGGCACACCTCGAACTATCTAGAAAAAATCTTAAATTGTTTAGAAAAAAATCTAATTAATTGATAATACTACACTTAATTGTTTTTTTATTTCTCGCCATTCGGTTACATCAAGTCATAAATATCAATAGAGAACTCGTTCATAATCATTTTGATAATCACTTGATTTGTAGAATTTTTCTTGTAAGAAATCTAAAAAGGCGCTGACTTTCTTTGGTAAAAACTCTTTGTCTGGATACACCGCATAAATGTGATGGAGTGGCAGGTGATAATCAGGGAGCAATGGAATTAAACGCCCAGCGAGAATGTCTGGTGCAACAATGAATTGTGGCAGTTGGCAGACCCCTAACCCTTGTAACGCAGCCTGATGTAAAGATAGGCTATTATTGGCACGAAAGTTCCCTTTTGGAGTAAATCTCACTTTCTCACCAAGATGAGTAAAACTCCATGTCTGTCCAGCCTGAAAGTAACTGTACAATAAGCAATTATGTTCCGCTAATTCTTGAAGATTTTTTGGTATTCCGCGTTCTTCTAGCCAAGCAGGAGAGGCGCACAACACACTTCGACATGGTGACAGTGTTCGAGATATCAACGATGAATCCTGCAATTCACCTATTCGTATCGCTATATCAAAACCCTCACCGATAAGATCGACCAGCTTATCGTCAAAAATAATTTCAGTGCGTAATTGTGGCCACCGCTTTAAAAATTCAGGTAATAGCTTATTAAGGTGCAACGTACCAAAAATCATCGGTGCGCTGATCTTCAATATACCGTCTACCGTATCTGCATAACGGGCAATAGCCTCTCTTCCATCATTGATGGTTTCATGTGCTTTTTTGAGCCAAGAATAATAGATTTCGCCAGCTTCAGTTAGTTGTAGGTGGCGAGTTGAACGTGTTATTAGACGTATCCCGGTTTGCGTTTCAAACGCCATTAGCTTCTTACTGACCGCGGATTTGGTCATATGTAGCGTATCAGCTGCCTTCGTTAAGCTACCTTGTTCTACAACAGTGATAAAAATCGGAATTAGCGAATAATCTATATCAATCATTTTATTGTCAACCAATAGGAAACAGACTTTTTCTTTTATATGCCTTTTTTGACTTCCTATCAATCTTTATACTTTTAAGATTATTAGCAAAGAAATAAAGAAAATGAAAAAAGAAATAACGCTGTCCATGATCGCTGTTTTATCCGGCGTATTGCTGACATTAATGATTATGAGCAATAGCTATTTATCCACGTTTACTTCTCCACTACATGCATCTTGGTTGACCCACGGGATTGGCAGTCTCATTGCTTTTTTGATTTGGATAATGGTGAGAAGAAAAACAGTTCGAACCCATAAACCAGATATCAAAATACCTGTTTGGTGCTACTTAGGTGGTATTCCCGGTGCTTTTACTGTCCTGCTTGCCGCCATTACCGTCAATAGCCCGCTTTCACTTTCAGGCTCGATAGTCCTAATGTTGACAGGACAAATTGTGACGGGGCTGTTGATTGACCATGCTGGGCTATTGGGATTAGCCAAACGAAGAATTACCCTGCGGGATGGCTTAACGGTGTTGTTACTGCTTTTGGGTTCTGTATTGATTGTGATGGGGAGATAACCATGCTGCTTTTTTTTGTCATGATTGCATTGAGCAATGGGATTTTTATTATATTAAGCCGAAGTGTTAATGGCGCGCTTTCTCAAGTCACCAGTGCTTTTTATGCTTCATTGGTAAACCATGTTATTGGGTTTTTATTTCTAAGTATCATCATTTTATTTACGTCCTCTCTATTTACTCTAGATTTAACCCATATTCCGTTGATGGCTTTTTGTGGTGGAATTATTGGCGCTTTTTTTGTGGTGATCAACAGTTATGTATTACCACTACTTGGCGCAACACTCACGACGATTTTGGCCATAGGTGGTCAGGTTCTTTCCAGTTTTGTGATCGATATTATTCAGCACGGCCTACCAGAACATTTTTACCTTCAATCGTTGGGTGTTATTTTGATTCTTGCCGCAATTGGAATACGCCATATCAAACCAGCAACATCATAGCCCCCTGATGCAAATCAATATGCATTTTGAATATTCAAATACAATAATGGTATTTAAAATGCATGTTAAAGAGATATGCGGTCATGATAAAGAAACCCTCAGTACGATACCCACGTCGTCCTGGCACTGTTGGCGGAAAACTTCCTTGGAATGATTGGCGAAATGCCTCCACATGGAGAAAAGTCGTACAGATAACGTTATTGGCAATCAATATTTATATTGGAATTACCTTCTATTACTGGGTTCGCTATTACGAAACAGGCGGTGCGACGTTTTATCTTCCTCGTCCGGGAGGAATAGAAGGGTGGCTGCCTATCGCTGGGCTAATGAATTTAAAATACACCCTCGAAACTGGCGCTTTCCCACCGATCCATGCAGCATCGATGTTTCTATTAGCTTCTTTTATTATCATCAGTTTATTACTGAAAAAATCCTTTTGCTCATGGCTGTGCCCAATAGGCACCATATCTGAATACATAGGAAAAATAGGTCAGAAACTGTTTCGTTTCCAAATCAAAGTCCCTAAATGGCTCGATATCCCCTTAAGAGGATTAAAATACCTACTATTAGCCTTCTTCCTCTATATTGCGTTATCCATGCCAGCACAAATGATCCAATACTTTATGATGTCGCCTTATGGGATCATCATCGACGTGAAAATGCTGGATTTCTTTCGTTATATTAGTGGTGTTTCACTCATTAGCGTGTGTGTTCTCGTGGTAGCTAGTTTATTTATTCGCAATGCTTGGTGCCGTTATCTTTGCCCTTATGGTGCTCTGTTGGGGATATTCTCTCTATTCTCACCCGTTAAAATTCGCCGTAATGTGGAAAGCTGCATTGATTGTGGTAAGTGCGCCAAAAACTGCCCGTCACGAATTCCAGTCGATAAGCTAATTAACGTTAGAACGGTAGAATGTACGGGATGCATGACTTGCGTTGAATCTTGCCCAGTTGCGTCAACATTGGCTTTCTCATTACAAGCCCCGACGAAAAAACGCCAAATAGCCTTATCGGGAATAATGATGGCCATTTTGACCCTAGGTATTTTATTCATCACTATTGCGGTTGCAGCTTACATAGGCGTTTGGGATAGCCCTGTCCCTGATAATTATTGGTTCCATATTATCCCGAATGCCAAAATGATCGGTCATTAGTACGTAATGAAAAAAGCCCCACAGCATTGGGCTATGCGTGGGGCAAAGGTCTTGCTTCTATTTTCTTAGGTATAGCGATTAATTAACCGCTTGTTTGACCATTTCCAATAATTGACGAACATCTTCTGGGCGAGTATCCCCCGTCGCTGAGTCGATAATTGAACTGTAAATATGCGGAATGATTTTCTTCACGCCTGCATCGAGGGTGATTTGCAAAATTTCAGTGAAATTATCCAAATCAATGCCGCCGGTTGGTTCTAAGGAAAAATCGAATTTGGCACAGGCTTTAGCAATGGCGGTATATTCTTCGATATGCTTCAAGCCTTGCATATTGAAAAATTTCACCGAATCCGCGCCCATATCTTTCAACATCATAATTGCTGTTTCGATGGGAACGATGCCATCAGGAGCTTGGGAACTTAATGGACCCGTTGAAATTTTTACCATACCCACTGTACCCGTTGGGGATACCACCGCATTCACAAAAGTCTCATTTTGACCCAATAATGCACGGCTGATCGGTGCCCCCGTAAATACTTGGTTGACGTGCTGTGGCTGAACCTCTTTAGAGATCAATGACACCATAGTGGATTGTTTTGGATCGCCAGCACCTAGACCGACAGATAGCGCATTATCAACTTCTTTTGCGTAGATTTTCATATCCGCAATCGCGCTTTCAAGGTCGGGATAGTTTTTGGATAACACCCCGACGACGACAAAACTCTCGGCTGCGGCATAGATATCTTTCGCGTTCTGATGGCTTCCCGCTAAGACATTCAAACACACACGGTCATGGTAAAAATTAGGTGACAACTTCATGTTAAATTCCTTCTACTAATCGACGAATCTGCTGCGAAATAACCTCAAGCTGCTCAGTACTGACGCTACGAATATCGGCTTCGACCTTACCTTCATTGGCTTTGTATTCACGGAAATAAATCGCGGTATCTCCTTGTTTTAATTCAGCCATAATTTGATAGGTCGTTTTGCCAATCGCTTTTTCATCAAAGCTAATTTCTGTTCTGGCAATATCCCGACCAGCTGCATCCCAAACCACTTTGGCTGAAATACCTGCAATCGTATTTAAATCAGCAATGAATTTACTCATGCGATTAACCATCTCGTCGCCCGTTTCTTTGGTCGCGGTTAGATACTGTTCGATAGCCAGTGTTAAGCCCAAAATACCTTCTTTACCCACTTTCATGGCACGACCAATCCCTTGAGATTGGCGTTTTACCCACTCTACATACTGTTTTTTACCCATCACTAAACCGCTGGTGGGCCCTTCAATCGCTTTGGCACCGCTGTAAATCACTAAGTCGCCACCAGACTGATAATAGGTCGTTAAATCTTCTTCAGCGGCGGCATCGACAATCAACGGTAATTGATGTGCATGGGCTACTTGGGCGGCTTCGGCAACGGTCAGCATACTTTTTTGCACGGTATGATGAGATTTGATGTATAAAATAGCCGCCGTTTGTGGGGTGATTTTGGCAGCTAGCTGAGCGGCATTACATTCGTTGGCAAAACCAGCTTCAATCACTTTTCCGCCACCTAGCGCAACCATGGTATCCACGGGAGCACCAAAGTTAACATTGTGCCCTTTGGGTAGAATAATCTCCCGAGGAACAGATTTGGTGGATGAGTGTAAATTCAGTAATAAATCATCGTCATCTTTAACGATGACTGCGGCAACTGCCTGAGCAATTCCTGCAGATGCACAAGAAACGACAACCGCTGATTCGACGTTTAATAACTCAGCAATATAGTCGCCCGTTTTATTCACTAAATCTTTAATTTCAAAATAGTGATTCAGTCCATAAGCAACCCGTTCAACCACTTCAGGCGTTGGCGTAGAAACGCCTAACATTGTCATTCGACCAGAGGCATTAATCACGTGTCTTAGCTGATATTTCTCATAAATTGATTTCATGTTCAGATTCGCCTTGTGCAGGAATAATGTGTTTTCCACCGACAATGGCAGTAACGGGAACAAAACGCTGTGTTCCAATGCGGCGTTCTCCTTCTGCATCCGTTAGCTCAGTCGGCTCTTCTTTCAGGTCAAATAGGGTAATGTCTGCATCAAAGCCGGGTCTCAAATAACCTTTGGCTGGTAGCGCCAGTAAGTCGGCAGCTTTTTCTGTCACACAACGTAGGATTTGCTCTGCGCTAAAGCCCATACACAAGAATTTAGTCATCACGAATGCGAGGCTATAAACGGGGCCATTCACGCGGTTACGGTGATAGATATCAGAGCTAATAATGTCGGGATACGTTCCAATACGCATGGCTTGTTCAGCGACTTTAAAGCTAAAACTTTCACCGCCATGACCCACATCGAGGATCACGCCACGCGCTAACGCGCGAGCGATAGACGGCTTGAGATAGCCATCGTCACCAAGAATTTTGTTGGGTTTACCATTAAAGCAGTGGGTAATAATATCCCCGCGAGTCAGCAAATCTGCGACTTCATCAATGTTTGGTGGGTTATTTCCAATATGTACCATTAATGGTAAACGGTGTTTTTTCTGCATCTCTTTGGCACGGAGCAGCGGGGCAATTCCGTTTTCGCCAACCACACTTTTACTCATGCGAGCTTTTAATCCCACGACAAAACCGGGATGGCGCTCAATGGCTTGTTGGAAGCAAACATCGTCAATATTGCTCATATCGGACAGTTCGTTTTGCGCGATGATGCCAATACGCGAAATATTCAGTAGCGAGAAGACGTTGGTTTTAGATTGTGTGGTGAGCTGATAAAACTTGTCGATATCATCGGCACCGACACTTCCAGCATCAACCAGTGAGGTAACTCCGCCCGCAGCGCCTGCAAGATCTGGTTCATCGAAGTAGATGGGGGATTCGACAAAACAGTGAGCATGAGAATCAATCCATCCGGCACTAACATAAATCTTACCTTCAAGATCAATCACTTTCTCAGCTTGCTGGTGGTGAGCCAACTCCGGACCCGCCGCCTCGATTTTGCCGTTTTTAATCAGAATATCGATTATCTCGCCATCGATACGTTTACCATTTTTGATTATCAGAGAATACATAACTGCCCTCTTAGTTCTCAGACGATTAGGCTGCGAGCGGGAAGAAATACCCGAACAGCATTGCACCTAGGATCGCGCCACCCGCTACGGGTTTTTGCCATATATAGAAAATCAGAGCACCAATCAGAGCGCCGATACCAATCGGAATCGAGGCCGCCATGGCTGCCAGAATAATCAATGGACCGAGAAAACGACCTGAAGTATTACCGGCACCCATCATGACATCGGCACCAAATGTAGAGTTGGCTTGTGCAATAGTGAATTTACGCGCAAAAACAATGATTAAGCCGATTAAAACCCCAAGGAATAATCCAGTAATTAACGAAATCCAAAAGTTAGTGACTAAAATATCCCAGCCAGCGGCAAGAAATAGCGCTGGAACACCTAAGCCAATCCCCGTTTGTAGGGCGCCACCGATATCCAGAATCCCCACGAGGGAGCCCTCAATGATTCGGGCGAATAAGAAACTTGCGCCGAATGCGGCAACTGCGCCATAAACGCCGGTATCCAGACCTGCACGTAACATGGCGACGAAAGCCACTTCGTTAAATGCCCCAAATCCATAAACCACGTACATATGGGTACCCGCAAAGATCCCCGAAGAGAGCAGCCCAACAAAGATGGGGAAAGACCACTCTGCGTACCAAAAGTCTTGTTTGTTGATTTCAGTTGTCATGATTATTTCCCGCTCAGCAGACCGTGGACGTATTCAAGCCACAATGGTTTATCTAGGTTGAAGGAGGTGATCATCTTCAGGTCAAACTCACGGAAGAAGCCACTCAGAACAAACAGCAGAACAACGGTAATCATCATGGTACGCGTAATACGGTTCCAGCCATTATCATCAACGCCTTTCCCGATCAGGATACCGAGTACCAAACCTGGAATAGCGTTACCCATAATTAACTGTGCACAACCACCGAACAGGGTTGCCCAGAAGCCTGAACGGCGACCGGCATCCATCGCAGCTAACCAGAAAATAACTGGCATCACGGTGTTAACCAGTAAGTTTGCCGCAGGAACTAACACATTAATTGCTGTCGTTTGCAGTGCAGCCGGTACCGCAGATGCCGTGGTATTTAAGAAAGCGACTACAAAGGCCCCGATAATCGCACAGGCTATCGCCATTTTTTTCGGATTATGTAATGTGTCTGCCACACTACGGTTCTTGGTAAGTAGCGCTGCCGCACCCCAGTTTGGAATGATGCGGTGATCAACGTCTTGGGTAAATGCCCCAGCCGCAACGGAGGATGCCCATGCGTTGAAGAAAAATCCTAAGCCGAATGAGAAGTGGGATGCAGGATCGCCCTCACAAGCATTTAACTCACCTAATGTACGGAATGCTCCCATACCTTGAATGGTGGGGGCATGGAACATACGTGCCGCCCCTGCGCCTAAACCAAAGCCGCAGAGACCGCCGATAATCAGGGACATGCCCAATATTTCTAAGAAAGATGCAGTTTCACTCATGGAATTAACTCCAGACCTGATTGCTTTTATTGTTCTGTAAATGGAATTTCGTTAACAGAAAGTAAGGTGACATCTAGTGAAACGTCGAGCACGACACGAAAATGCTCACGTTTACGTGGCAAAAAGAGAAATAGAAATTTTTCTGTCCGCGACTGATAGTGAGCACTAACAATCTCAACATCCCGAGGCTCTATCCGTAGAATGATGTCTGTGCTGTCTTTAAGTACGGTTTTTTGAATCGAATTTAAGGCGTCAGCAATGGCTTTTTGCTTGGTATCGCCTTGCCCTGTCACCCGTACCACCGTTTCGATAGATTTTTTCATTAAGCGTTGCCGTATTTTTTATTAAATGCTTTAACTAAGCGCTCGCCTAACTCTTCCTTGTCCATAAAACCGAAACCTAAAACATTGCAACCATCTGCAATCGCGGTTTCTCCCTCTTCAATAGAGCGCATCCCATAACGAGCTTTGTAGCCATATTTAGTTTGAGCGGTGATAGCACCGGCGCCACCGCTGCCACAGAATGAAATTCCAAGGTCAGCTTGTTCTTGATGCATGACATCGCCCAGTTTCATATCTGCTGCAACACCGGGAACTACAATGGCTTTTCCACCGGCAGTTTCAACGCCCACTGCAACTTTCTGACCTTTACCTAAACGATCGCCGATAACAATAACGATTTGTTTCATAATGAATTCTCCAAACTTTATCTTGCTAAAAATTAATCATTAGAACGGGCAACTTCAAAGTGAACCGAGAGCAAGTAAGTCTCTTCAGGTGCCAAGCCCGGCAGTGTGTCGACAACTCTTTGTGCCAACGCGATAGAATGCGGTGATATTTCGTCAAATAAACTGATATCCACTTCAGGTAATGCTTCACCCGTTTTTGCTCTGGCAACCATGGCTTTTAGATGAGACTCCAACATTTGTTGTTGTACATCGGTGGTGTAGCACGCCTCCTGTTTTAGCCAGTCAGTAATCACTGCCAGCAGTTTTTGAGTGACCTCATCGATATCAAGGTCGTCGTCTAACATCTTAAAAACTACAACTGATTCACTCATAACTGTTTAAAATCCAAAGTAATATTAAAAATCAAATGACGAGGTTTCTTTATGTCTAATACCTTAATCGGTTCCTACGTGTTTTTGCAGACAGTGAATTTCCATTTCAAAGTGGAAATAAGCTGGAAATATTGAGAGATGAAAATAGGGTGATTTTTGGTCTAAAAGGAAGGCAAGTGGAAAAATAACGTATTTAGATAGGATGTAAATAAAGTATTTTCTAATAAATAAATTAAAAATTTTTAAAATTCAATATGTTAATTTTATTTTTAATTTATGGAAGTGACACCCACGGAAGGACGGAAAAGTGGAAATGAGCAAAGTGGAAATCGGATATCCGCTGGATTTCTATTTCCACTTGGTCAATTTACGCATCAACGGATGCATTTTGACGGGAAACTAATTGATGGAGTTGTGGTTAGGATCACGTAAAGATGCGTAACTTCCTTTTTTCCGTGGAAAAGTGGAAGCTACGCTATGCTAAAGAATTCGCGCGAGACTATCTTTAGCAATAGCTTGAAATTCATTGAAATTTTTGACGTTGACTAAGCGGCGAGTGGTTTTTTCTTTGACAAAAGTGACAAATAAATCATAAATCGCCATGGCTTCCTCGTAATCCGTTTTACTGATTGCCAGCAGAAAAATGACATACGCATTCTCTTTCGTTTCTTTATTCCACTCAATACCTTTGGGGGCAAGGATCGTGACAACGACGGTTTTATTGGCTAACAAGCCCAATGAATGTGGCAGGGCGATCCCTTCGCCAAGCAGCGTCGAAACAATGGATTCACGTTCTTGTAATGAGGGATAAAACTCAGCGGTGACATAACCTTCTTGTTGCAATTTACTGCATACCGTTTGGAAAAGTGCCTCTTGGCTAATTTTTTCGTTGATGACCATAAAAAATCGCTCATCAAAAAAACGCTCAATAATGTATGGGCGAGTTTGGTCTACCATGGCTAAGCGGCCGACTTGCTCCAACTGGTAAGGCGTGGGGAATGGCGCGATTTTAATCACAGGTTTATTTTTTTCAGAAATACGTACCGTCGTGATAACAAAATCTTCGCTGACTTCACTTAAGGACTCATATTCTTGCAGGGTTAATCCACGGCTGAATTTAAGCTGTGGAAATTCACGCATAATTTTGGATTCGACCACTCGAAAGGTTGAGTTACCCGCATCGGTCACGACCAAAACCTCAGTCTGACGCATGGAGCCTGCCCCATAGTTGCGCTCAAGGCTAACGCCAATATGTACCGCTAAATAACCCAACTCATCTTCATTCACGGGATAGGGTAATAGATGCTTACTGGCGCTGGTTAATGCACTTAAGGTGACATCGTAGGCAAATGGATAATATTGTTTTATATCTGATAGCAATGGATTTGGGGTGGAAATATGATACTGAAGCCGCGTGATTAGTGAGGAAAGGTGGGTATTTAAATCTTTTTTCAGTTTTTCATCACTGCGTAAATCATAGTTATAGCGATCATTGATGTAATTTAAAATATGTTCAGAGAGTGCATTGTGGCTGCCACTTTTTTGTGTGGTGGAATCCTGGTTATTAATGCGTTGGGCAATGATTTGGTCATGCAAAAAGTTGAGTTCTGCATGGGACAGATCATTTCCAAGGAAGTAAATTAGCCCTTTAGAAATTTCATCGCAGGCTTTGTTAATCACCTCTTCAACAGCATTATTTTTGGTATTCACTGTAAGTTCGTGACCGCGAGTAATGCGTAAAATGGTTACGGCACAGTTAAAGACTAAGTACAGATGCCCTTCATTACTAATACGAATATCAAAGCGATTCATACTATTATGAATAACTTTATCTATATAAGTTAAATCCAAATTATCAATGCAATCAGGATGGAACGTTGCTAAGTCTGGCGTAATTTGTTCGATAAATTGTCGCCATAGCGCTTCAGTCATACAAGCTCGGATCGCCCATTCACTGCCACTCAAACGAATGCCTTGATGAGGAATACTTTCTAATTGAACTTGGTATTTGTGAAGATGTTCCCTCACCGCGCCCATATCTTGTTGAATGGTGCTACGGCTGACAAACCACTCTTCAGCAATATCATCCAGTTTAACTGGCAGTGACAACATTAGGAGTTTCAACAATAGTGCATCAATACGTTCTTTACTGGTACGGGGAATATTGCTGTTGTTATCATTCTGCTGAGTAAATGCGGAAAATTGCTCTGCATTCTCGATTTTTAAGCGATAGCCACGTCCTCGCTCATACACAATATGGGCGCTGTGAGCTTCAATTAGTTCGTTGATTTCATTGATATCAGATCGGATTGTTCGCGTAGAAACAGAAAACAGTTTGGCTAATTCATCTTGAGGCACAACCTCATTGAGAATTCTCGAAAAAATTTGGTTGTGTCGCTGTTGAATGAATAATGCCACAAGAACACCTTTAAAATCAGAAAGTAAAAGTTTTAGTTAAAAAATGGGGGTTTTTAACTCTCTCATGGCTGGACTCTAACACAGGGTGATCGGTATATAGGAGGTATAAATGATTAGATTTGCGGCTTTATTTGCAAATTTTGATGTATATCTCCCGTTAACTGTCACCCTGTGAGGAATATTGATACCTAGAATTGCTCACCTATATCAATCAATAAACCACGAAATGCTTTTTCAGATTTTAGGGTTAATTGGTTTTCTTCTTGAACAAATACGCCGTCATTACAATTCATGGTTAATAGTGTTGGTTCCTTCCCGATAACGTGTAAACCACCATAAATAGACTGTAAATAAGCATGTTTCCCTCTCAATGAGATAGTTTTTGATTGATTAGGTGCTAAATAAATTTGGCTGATCCAAATTTTTTGGCGAAGTTGTAAGCTTTGTTCTTCACCATCTGGAGAGGCGATTAACCAGTTTTCTTGCTCTGACAATGACAGTTTTTGTGGCGGCAATGATTCTTGCTCTGGACAGGCATTTAACCACAGTTGTAACCGTGTTAATGGCGTTTTGGAGCAGATATTATGCTCGCTATAGCTCAAATCAGGTCTTGGGGAGAAGCTGACACACTCACCTTGCTTGGCACTGATGACATTACCTAAATTATCACGGTATTCAGCATGCCCTTGCAGAATAATATTCAGAATATCCACATGTGGGTAAACCCGTGGTTGGAAGGCATTATCCGGTGCGATGATTTCTTGATTCAGTACTTTTAATGTTTTGAATCCCATCAACTCAGGATCAAAATAGTGACCAAATGAAAAGGTATAGCGAGCTTGTAGCCAACCATAGTCTGCTTTTCCACAATGGTTAGCTGATCTTAATTTCATCATAGTGGTTAACCCTCACTCAAAAATAGTGGTAATAATATATTGTCATAATAAATATCTGGACGTTGAATTGTTAGCCAGTTAATCTGTTTCCTTCATTCAAATTTCCTGAAAGAGATACATCATGAGCAAAGAGAGAGCATTAACACTTGAGTCATTACGGGTGATGGATGCAATCGATCGTCGTGGAAGTTTTGCCGCAGCGGCTGAGGAATTAGGGCGAGTTCCCTCCGCGCTAAGCTACACCATGCAGAAGCTAGAAGAAGAGCTTGATGTTATTTTGTTTGACCGTTCAGGACATCGCACTAAATTTACCAATGTAGGGCGCATGCTATTAGAGCGCGGCAGAGTGCTCCTTGAAGCCGCGGATAAGCTGACTTCAGATGCGGAAGCCTTAGCAAAAGGTTGGGAAACCCACTTAACTATCGTGTGTGAAGCATTAGTGCCTGCCGAATTGTTATTTCCCCTTGTCGATAAGCTGGCTGAAAAATCAGAAACTCAGTTGTCACTGATTACTGAAGTACTAGCAGGCGCATGGGAACGTTTAGAAAATGGGCGTGCGGATATTGTTATCGCCCCTGATATGCATTTTCGTTCATCATCGGAAGTGAACTCAAAGGTTCTATATACGCTTAATCATATTTATGTGGCGAGCCCAAATCATCCTATCCATCAAGAACCTGAACCTCTATCCGAAACAACGCGGGTGAAATACCGTGGGATTGCCGTGGCGGATACCGCCCGTGAGCGCCCAGTGATCACCGTGCAACTGTTAGACAAACAGCAGCGATTAACGGTATCGAGTATTCAAGATAAGCGTAAGGCACTCATTGCCGGGCTAGGCGTGGCAACGATGCCATACCCGCTGGTGGAACAGGATATTAAAGAAGGTCGACTGAAAGTGGTGGGGGCGGAATTTAGCCATGAATCGAATATGATTATGGCGTGGCGTCGCGATAGTATGGGGGAGGCGAAGTCTTGGTGTCTCCGTGAAATCCCTAAATTATTTAGATCTTGATCTCGTCATACTTCAAGCCGTAGCTGTGTTGGCTTCATAAAGTTACCCTAGTCACATACTTGTGTATGCTCCTAGGGATAACTTCACTTGCCGCCTTGCTACAACTCGAATTATTTAGAGATCACTCGTGGAGCTACTCGGAAAAGCAAAAATAAAAAAGAAAGCAAAGACAGAAGCAAAAAGCAAAGACAGAAGTGAGAACGGAAGCAAAAAAAGCACCTCCGAGGAGGTGCAAAGGTATTGGACAAATAGGATGAAGATGTCTAATTGAGGGTAACGCTAATGTCTACTGGCTCGATAGTGACTAAAAAATCGAGATTACCATTTCTTGTTTAATAAATGGTCAATACTGAATTTACCTGGGCCAGTGACCGCTAACAGAATATAGCCGCCTGCGATGGTCAGGTTTTTCATAAACATCAAACTGTTTGGATCAACGCTGAAATTCGTATGGAACAGCAGCGCGGTTAATGCAGTGAATAATGCGGTAAAAATTGCGGTTGTACGGGTTAATAGACCCAGTAAAATTGCAATTCCACCACCCAGCTCAAGTAAAATGGTCAGAGGCAGTAAAAAGCCCGGGACACCCATCGCTTGCATATATTGTTGAGTTCCTGCGTAGGCATCACCTAACTTGCCGTAGCCAGCAACAATAAACAGAATTGGCATCAAAATACGTGCTAATAAAATAGCTCCACTTTCTAAATTTTTCATTGAATCTCTCCAGATAAAACGGTCATTAAATTTTAACTAATTGCGATAATTATCGCGTTATAAGCTAAGTTTCAGCACGAAAGGGCTAGAAATCTTTGATGCGCTTATCTTATGGCTTAACTCATTCAATAAAAAGCTAAGCTTATTAACAAAGATAGACAAAAAAATTGAATGTGTTTAGTTAGGCGTGAAAAAGAGAGTAAATAGAGATAGTTAACTCTATCTAATTGACAAATAGTGACTATTTTTGTCTGGATGGGATAGGCTATTTCTGATTAATGCTATTTAAGCTGCTTTTTAGTGTGCGAATTAAACCCCATGTCGCAATCGCTTTTTTGCTTAATGAGATAAATCGATTGGGATGTCTTAGAGAGATAATCGAAATAAGCCCTGTCGCTGCGATAAATATTGGGCGGAATGTCATCAAGGTTTGCCATGCACGATCATAAGGGGCAGTGGCTTGTAACCAATCTTGTTTATTGGCCGATAACTCGGCTCGTTGCTGTTCAATATCAGCAACCAGCCTGAGTTTTTTTTCTGCGAGCAATTGGCGTTTACTTTTGCTCATCATCAACTCCCGTTAACGCTTGAGTATCTTTACGTAATTGTTCGCGAGTTGACCCTAACAGTGTCGATTGTTTGGCTTTTTTTAGCGTCCAAATAGCAAAGATAATCGCCAGTAACACCAAGGTGCCAGTGGTGATAGCTAAAGCTTGATAACGGTATATTGGATCCACGGACCAAAAAATCAACCCAATAAGACACATCAGACCAAATGCAGTAAATAGAAGTGTCAGCCCTGCTAATAATAATAAATGAACAAGGTTAAGTTTTTCTTCTTCGAGTTCAACCGCAATCAGTTGGATACGTGTCTCCACCATTTTCACGGTAAGACCCAATATTCTTTGCAGTGAATCTAGGACCCTTTTACCGGGTCCTTGACGTGGTGATGGCTGTTCCATAGTGACCAATTAACGTTTAGAGAGCAACATGCCAAGAACAACACCGACAGCGGCACCGATTCCGACACTCTTCCATGGGTTTTCGTGGACGTAGTTATCAGCCTGACCCGCAATTTCTTTTGTTTGCGCGGTGATTTTTTCGCTGGCTTGCCCTAATTTTGCTCTTGAAGAGGAAAGGGCTTCACGCGCTTTGGCCTTTAAGCCTTCAATTTCTTCTTTTGATTTATCTTGGGTAGTGTTAAGCATCGATTCTAGAGAATCTGCGAGTGATTTAAGTTCTGCACGTAGATCTTCGGATGAATGGTTAGATGACATAGTCGAATCTCCTATCAATAGAAAAAAGTTGCCGTAATAATACCTACAATAGCTTTTTTTGAATTAAGTGCAATCAGTAATTGAGAGAGTTGAAAAGGAAGGAGGCAGGAATAACAAAATTATTCCTGCATAAAATCCGAGAAGGTTATTTATTTACGAGAAAACTTTTTCTTAACCACAACTGCGATACTACCGACAAGACCCAATACTAATAAACAGACTGGAATTAGCATCAGGACATTCATGATTCGGTGTTCATATTGTTGGAAAATAGGACTTTTACCAAACCCATAACCAATAGCGGTTAAAATCAGTACCCATAATAGACCGCTTAACCAGTTGAATAGCTGAAAACGACCATTTTTTAAACCAGCAAGACCCGCGATGGTTGGGAGTAATGTTCTAACGAACGCTAAGAAGCGACCAATCAATAACGCAGCAAGCCCATGGCGGTGAAACAGACCATAGGCACGTTGATGGTAGTGCTCAGGAAGATGGTCTAACCATCCTTTAACTATTTTGGTATTACTTAGCCAGCGCCCCTGTATATAACCAATCCAACAGCCAATACTTGCACCAGCGGTTAAAATAACAATGGTTAAGGGGTAGCTTAACGTGCCTTTAGCGATTAATACGCCAACCAGAATCAGTAGGCTATCTCCCGGTAGAAAAGCTGCGGGTAAGACCCCGTTTTCTAATAGCAGGATAGCAAAAAGCATGAAGTAAATGGACCATATCAACGAGGGGTTAGATAAGGTTTCGTAATCTTGGTGCCAAAGGGCGAAAAAAAGTTCTCTAACTAATTCCATTAATGTTTCCTAAACGGCAATAACAGCAACAAACTTGTTGTTGGGCAGGGATAAATGGATTAAGTAAATGCCTGAATGAACGAGTTGTTTCTTCAGACTGTTAGTGTAAAACCCGACCACTTTAACAAAACAAAAAATAACTAAACAGCAAATTTTAAGCTTATTTTGAGGATCCATTTAATTTGAGGGGGATTCTTACAATTTACTCATCATTTGTTAAACCATTAAAGATAATCAAAATACGTGGATGCCACTATAGATAGTTAGAAATTCCCATAATTAGTCAGTTAATTTCCGTTTAGTTAATAAAAAATAGTATTAAATCATTGTTAGCTAATTATTGCATTTTAAGACTAATTACCTTATCGTATGCGCATAGCAAAGGGGAGTAACTTCTTCTGTCGGATTATCGTCATTACGGTACACACATTGTACCCGGTAACCGAGCACCACAAATTCCTAATCTTAGGTTATCTGTGTTGTAAGTGAGACCTTGCCAGAAGGCGAGGTTTGCTCATCGTTTACAACCAAAAGTGATAACTTGAGGGAAAAACATTTAAGCGGCTGATGTCTTCTGGATATCAGCCGTTTTTTTGCGTCATTTTTTTGTTTGGTAAGGGTATAAAATGAACTCTGTGGGTAATCCAATTTTGTGGGGCAGCTTCGCTGTCATGATCCTAGTTATGTTGCTGGTCGATATGTTTTGGCAAGGAAAACATAAAGGTCAGGCTATGTCGATGAAACAAGCGGCTGGCTGGAGCATCTTGTGGGTAACGTTATCGCTAATTTTTGCGGGTGGTTTGTGGTGGTATTTCAATGACACGGTTGGACGTGAATTTGCCGATACGCAAACTATGGCATTCTTAACAGGCTACCTGTTAGAAAAAGCGTTAGCGGTCGATAACGTGTTTGTTTGGTTAATGTTGTTTGGCTATTTTGCAATCCCAGCAAATTTACAGCGCCGCGTATTAGTTTACGGTGTACTTGGGGCTATCGTGCTGCGTACGATTATGATCTTCGCGGGTAGCTGGTTAGTGTCGCAATTTAGTTGGATCCTGTATGTCTTCGGTGCGTTCTTATTATTCACGGGTATAAAAATGGCGTTTGCCAAAGAAGATGATTCCCCGATCAATGATAAGCCACTGGTGAAATGGGTTCGCTCGCATCTGCGTATGACGGATGAGCTGCACGGTGAGAAATTTTTCATTAAACGCAATGGGGTATTGTTCGCGACTCCACTGATTTTAGTGTTAATTTTAGTGGAAATTAGTGACGTCATTTTTGCGGTAGACAGTATCCCAGCAATTTTTGCTGTCACCACTGACCCGTTCATTGTCTTAACGTCGAACTTATTTGCTATCTTAGGTCTGCGTGCAATGTACTTCTTATTAGCAGGTGTGGCTGAGAAGTTCTCGATGCTGAAATATGGTTTAGCCATTATTCTGACCTTTATCGGTGTGAAGATGCTGCTAATCGATATTTACCATATTCCAACAGCAATTTCGTTAAGCACCGTTGCTGCTATTCTGATTCTGACATTAGTGATTAATGCGATTGTGAATAAGCGCAACGAAGCAAAAAATCTGATAAACGAATAATGTTTTTGTGGTGAGTTTTGATATGAATTAACCACCTTGAACCTTAAAACACCCAATGAAACTCATTGGGTGTTTTATTTTTCATCATGGTTTTTGTGTTTTTCCGAAAAAAGTGCCCCACAAACTTTTAGGGTTCATGGAGGCATCCAACCGATAAGGGTCGTCTTTTTCTGTACGGCATTGCGCTTGAATCTCATCCGACCAAACGGGGCGCCGGCTGGTAAGGATGCCAATATAACGAGGAATGCTGAATAAAAATGCCAGTGGGGCAAGAAAAGGCAACAATAAAATGGGGGCGCCGTTATAGAGTGTCATCAGATAAAAAAAGCTAAACCCATAGCTTTCTTTTTTCTCAGCTATTGGCAAGCAAAAAGAGATACGCGATTGCATGCCTTCCGGACCTTCTTCCATATACCGACGTACAAATTCCCAATGGGCTTTTAAGGCGGGGATACTGTTATGGGATGCCGGTAAACAAAAGGTATCCACAATCGTCACCCTATCTTCAGCGAGGACATGGCCGCTAATGTAGCAATCACTGCCATACATTGCTGCGGTGGTAAAAAAAATTTCATCCCATCGCGCACTAAAAACCGAGCCATCATGGCGATGAGCATGGACAAGTTGGTTCTTACGATCAAATCGGATGGGGTAATGTGTCCAAGCAAACCACTCTTTTTTTAATAAAAATAACATCCATATTCCTGTGGGAACAAAAATAATTCCTAAAACTAAAAGTCCTAATATTTCCTCTAATATATTTTCATTAGATGAAATAGTTAAAATACTTGAAGTTATCATTTTTAGATACGCACCTAGCATCATAAATCCTATCACCGAAGCAATAAAACTTAAGTAACCTTTTGACGAATAGTATTTATCCACCGTTTCTAAATAGTGTGAGTTTATTTCAATCACTTTTAAGTCAGGCATTAATTGGTCAGTCTCAAAATCCAGCCGTACTTTTTGGTCTAATTGTGTGGCGCGTTCACGCTCATTCAATGGGCGATTGAGTTTAAAATGGGGGAATAATCCGTAAATATCCATAATTGTTATCCTAATGCGCGTTGAAAGGCATCCATTTCCATTGACATGGTCGGGTAAATCTCTGGCCATTCACTTTGAGGAATATGTGTGGGCACTTTCCGCCACAGGCATTGCTCTAACCATTTTTGGATCTTATTTTGTCCTTCGATGGCGATGTAAATTGCCGCACGAATAATAACCTCAGCCTTCTATACATCAAAAACCAACACGTTATTGTATTGGTTCATGCGGGCGTGATTATTTTTTTGCTTTTCCGAAAAAAGTGCCCCACAAACTTTTAGGGTTCATGGAGGCATCCAACCGATAAGGGTCATTGTCTTCCACACGGCATTGTGCTTGAATCTTATCCGACCAAACGGGGCGCCGGCTGGTAAGGATGCCAATATAACGAGGAATGCTGAATAAAAATGCCAGTGGGGCAAGAAAAGGCAACAATAAAATGGGGGCGCCGTTATAGAGTGTCATCAGATAAAAAAAGCTAAACCCATAGCTTTCTTTTTTCTCAGCTATTGGCAAGCAAAAAGAGATACGCGATTGCATGCCTTCCGGACCTTCTTCCATATACCGACGTACAAATTCCCAATGGGCTTTTAAGGCGGGGATACTGTTATGGGATGCCGGTAAACAAAAGGTATCCACAATGGTCACGCCATCGTCGGCAAGGACATGGCCGCTAATGTAGCAATCACTGCCATGCATTGCGGCGGTGGTAAAAAAAACAATCATCCCATCGCGCACTAAACACGGAACCATCATGACGATGCGCATGGACAAGTTGGTTTTTACGATCAAATCGGATTGGGTAATGTGTCCAAGCAAACCACTCTTTTTTTAATAAAAACAACATCCCGAATGCTGTAGGGATAAAAATAGCCCCTACAAATAAAAGTGCTAGCCATTCCTCTAATGAATATTGCTGATAGACAATAGTTGTTACTATCATTGAAAAATAACCAATAATCGTCATAAAAGCCCCTGCCGAGGCAATAAAGCTCAAATAGCCTTTTGACGAATAGTATTTATCTACCGTTTCTAAATAATGTGAGTTTATCTCAATCACTTTCAAGTCAGGCATTAATTGGTCAGTCTCAAAATCCAGCCGTACTTTTTGGTCTAATTGTGTGGTGCGTTCACGCTCATTCAATGGGCGATTGAGTTTAAAATGGGGGAATAATCCGTAAATATCCATATTTTTATCCTAGTGCGCGTTCAAAGGCGTCCATTTCCATGGCCATGGTTGGGTAAATGTTTGGCCATTCACTTTGAGGGATATGCGCGGGCACTTGACGCCACAGGCATTGCTCTAACCATTTTTGGATCTTATTTTGCCCTTCGATGGCAATGTAAATTGCCGCACGAATAATAACCTCAGCCTTCTATACATCAGAAACCAACACGTTATTGTATTGGTTCATGCGGGGGTGATTATTTTTTTGCTTTTCCGAAAAAAGTGCCCCACAAACTTTTAGGGTTCATGGAGGCATCCAACCGATAAGGGTCATTGGCTTCCACACGGCATTGTGCTTGAATCTTATCCGACCAAACGGGGCGCCGGCTGGTAAGGATGCCAATATAACGAGGAATACTGAATAAAAATGCCAGTGGGGCAAGAAAAGGCAACAATAAAATGGGGGCGCCGTTATAGAGTGTCATCAGATAAAAAAAGCTAAACCCATAGCTTTCTTTTTTCTCAGCTATTGGCAAGCAAAAAGAGATACGCGATTGCATGCCTTCCGGACCTTCTTCCATATACCGACGTACAAATTCCCAATGGGCTTTTAAGGCGGGGATACTGTTATGGGATGCCGGTAAACAAAAGGTATCCACAATGGTCACGCCATCGTCGGCAAGGACATGGCCGCTAATGTAGCAATCACTGCCATACATTGCTGCGGTGGTAAAAAAAACATCATCCCACCGCGCACTAAATACGGAGCCATCATGACGATGGGCATGAACGAGTTGGTTTTTACGATCAAAGCGGATGGGGTAATGTGTCCAAGCAAACCACTCTTTTTTTAATAAAAACAACATGCCGAATGCTGTAGGGATAAAAATAGCCCCTAGAAATAAAAGTGCTAACCATTCCTCTAATGAATATTGCTGATAGACAATGGTTGTTACTATCATTGAAAAATAAGTAATAATCGGCATAAAAGCCCCTGCCGAGGCAATAAAACTCAGATACCCTTTTGATGAATAGTATTTATCCACCGTTTCTAAATAGTGCGAGTTCATTTCAATCACTTTCAAGTCAGGCATTAATTGGTCAGTCTCAAAATCCAGCCGTACTTTTTGGTCTAATTGTGTGGCGCGTTCACGCTCATTCAATGGGCGATTGAGTTTAAAAGTGGGGGGAATAATCCGTAAATCTCCATAATTGTTATCCTAATGCGCGTTGAAAGGCATCCATTT
>NZ_GG703818.1:385666-549843 GCF_000156395.1 Providencia rustigianii DSM 4541 | reverse complement strand
GCACCTAGCATCATAAATCCTATCACCGAAGCAATAAAACTTAAGTAACCTTTTGACGAATAGTATTTATCCACCGTTTCTAAATAGTGTGAGTTTATTTCAATCACTTTTAAGTCAGGCATTAATTGGTCAGTCTCAAAATCCAGCCGTACTTTTTGGTCTAATTGTGTGGCGCGTTCACGCTCATTCAATGGGCGATTGAGTTTAAAATGGGGGAATAATCCGTAAATATCCATAAAGTGTTATCCTATTGCGCGTTCAAAGGCATCCATTTCCATTGACATGGTCGGGTAAATCTCTGGCCATTCACTTTGTGGGATATGCGCGGGCACTTTCCGCCACAGGCATTGCTCTAACCATTTTTGGATCTTATTTTGTCCTTCGATGGCAATGTAAATTGCCGCCCCAATCATGATGAGCACAGCTAACAAGGTTAATACCGCAAATGCAGCAAAAAACTTAGAAAAAATAATTATAATCAACCATGTTCCAGATGCAGCAGACAGACCATAAGCAATTGCTAATCCTTTATTATTTTTACCCCATTCTTCATCTGCATGATAAATATCAAATGCAACAGAGATGACTCCAGCAACAACACCAGCTCCTTTGCCTATGCCGATAAACAGATTTTTGTACGCCGTGGAGTTTCTAAACAGCACTTTTTCCGCAAGATTTTCAAACGTTGCAAAACGCTTCATGCCTTCTTCAACTAACCCAAACGATGTACTAACGATCCCTGCAACCCCAGCATAGAATCGGCTATGAGCTTCCACAACTTCTTCCGGCAATGTCTTTTTATTCTCCAAATCTGCCGAATGGAACAAGGCAATGCTTTGAAGAATACCCGATACTATCCCCGCACCGATGACCATCCCAGATTTTCCCTTTCCGGATGTCATGCTGGCGCGCATCCGCGCAATGCTGGCAGACTCCGTT
Organism: Providencia rustigianii DSM 4541; assembly: GCF_000156395.1. Lineage (GTDB taxonomy): Bacteria > Pseudomonadota > Gammaproteobacteria > Enterobacterales > Enterobacteriaceae > Providencia > Providencia rustigianii. Next base: position 548,904 of record NZ_GG703818.1, on the reverse strand, counting down.
TCTGAGTGTAACTGCAACAACTGACTGAGGGCTTTTTCTTGATCTTTAGGAGCGAGAAGTTTAATTCTATCTAATTCACTGATATCAATGTCAATCCAATATTTTAATATTCGATTCTGCTCCATCGGTAATCCAGCGACCTTCAATCGTTCAAGTTTCTTGTATACATGCTTTCTAATTTCATTCTCATTTAATTCATGGTTATTATCACTAAGACGAACCAATGTATTCACGACATCTTTAACAAAGTGGCGATAGATGCCTTCTTTACGCACAGGGATAATGGCTTTATTACTGAATGCCCCTAAGGCGACAGCAAAGCCATACACTTTTTCTGAACTCATGGCTTTGTCAACACTTTGCATTATCGCAGTGGCAAGGTTACCGAGGTAAACCGCCATGATACCTTGAGAAGTTATTTGGTGTGGTTCAATTAATTTGGCAAACGCATCCGCTAATCCAGCCCAATTGAGCGATATCATCTCTAATGATGAATTTGTCGCCTCCTCCATCTTCTTAATTAATGACGCTTGATTGAAGACTAATGCCCGACCTAAAATATTAGTCGGGTCAGACAAGCTTTTTAACAGTGAGCTTGAGAAATAGTCTAAACTGCCTTTTTTGTCCGACATTTTGATAATGCAATAGCTAACGGTGGCGGTATAGGCAATCCCACTGAGCAAATCCCGCGTATCAAAATGTTGCTGAAAATAATGCATTAATGTTGGTGACTGAAACCAATCTAAATACAATTGTATTCGTGGGCTGACAACACGGGTATTGTATTCTTCTAAAATGCTCTGAAAACGAAGATTGAATGCATCATAGACCTCAGTATTATAGTACTGCTCATATTCAGCCCAATTTGCCTGCGTTTTCGCCATGATCATATTTCGGCGATTCTGAATAAATACACTGTCTAATTCATCTTCCTCCAACTCTACGATACGACGCCCATACCCATAGGGATCTCGTTCGATACTCTTAATCAGAGCTGCCTCATCTAATATGGAGGTGATGTAATTTTCTTGAAATTGGTCTCTGATGCTGTTTTTGACACCTGAAATCGCACCAAGTAGCATGACTTGCCGCTTAATATCAGGGCGCTGATAAACATGCTTATCTAGCTCATATTCAATTAATGTAGGTAAATCATTCAAGATCCCAGTCGGGTCTTGTAAGACAAGGAGAGCCCCATTGGGATGCAGCTCCTGACTCGCTGTCGCCTCCACTTGTTGACCTGTAGCGATAGGTCTAAATTGCGAGGTGATGGGGTAAACTAAGGTTTTGAGTCCTTCAAGGAGGTCAAGCTGGGATATTAACAGTGACCATTTCCACATTTGGCTTTGTCGGACGTGCTGAGAATAATCTGCAACGGTTTGTTCCAAATGTGATAACGGTAATGCCTGTGCAGCCGACTGACTATTGAGCCACGTATCCATATCAAACGGCTGCATGTACTGTTCACGGTGACTTTGTTGTTCAAACTGTTTACGAATATTATCGGTCCATTTCACTTCCGACCAAGCAAACCAAAAAAGACCATTTTTCATGCCTTGAGGCATCACCGGCAAGGTAATCAACGACGCTTTGGCTAATTCTTCGGGCTGGTCAATGCACGGTTTGATTGTCCCGGTGGCAATGTCATCAGGTACATCACCACTTTCTGGCAAGGGATAGTAAAAGCCTCCAGCAGTGACAAAATAATTAATCCATCCATGTGCGTGTTCATCCCAAATATTAAGATACCCAGAACGCATGAGCCGCAATGTGTAGGCCGTTTCACCTTGAGCAGGAATGGGTACTTGAATCGAATCAGGCATAATAGGCAATACGTCGTGTTGTGACATAATGGCCGGGCGAACAGGTAAGATAGGCAACCCACGACGTTGACAAAAACTACATCCTTCGGGCTTAGCAGGCTGAGCCATACAATTTCTTCTCCTTGAAATATAAACAGTCAAATAACATTAAATTGATAAATTTTAGTTAAGTTAGCATTTATTGATAGCTGTCGCATGCTTTTCTTTAATAAAAAATATATTGAAGGGAGATTCCCAGATTTTTTATTTCATAATGCGAGTTCCTGAGAACTTAAATATCAAAACTCCTTCCAAGATTAACCAACTATAGTCGCTGTTATTTCTGTTTTATTCTTTATATGTCATAGTGATTCACTGCGCTTAACTCAATAAAAGGACGCTCTGTGCAATCAGTCATGCGGGTATTGCGGAAATTGTATAAATACGAAAATAGCCAATATGATGGGGAGCGGGCGGTTTCAGTTTATCCGTTGGACTCTTTATCTGATAAAGAACGCGACGTATTAGACGAGGTTCACTGGCAAGCCAATATCATTGAATCTTTTGCTGATCACCAAGATATTATTAATAAGCTGCACAGTTTAAAACAGGAAACGGCATTAACACGTCAACGTTGTTTGGATGCTTTTGTTGCGGGAGTGGGTGGTAGTTATCTGCGTGGGCGCTCTGTATTAGGGGCTTACCATAAACTGCATACGTTACCCGCCCATGCCTATATAGAAAAACCCCAATATGCCTGTTGTTGGGTTTGTAGTGACTATAATAAGCGTATTCATATCAATGACAGCTATTTCCAATACTGTTTATATTACGGAAATTCCTATACTGGAAATGCCACTTACGCTTATTTGAATCTCCGACATTTACTGACCGTTGAAGCGGTTGTGCCCACAGATGAAGACAAAAAAATTTTTAACCAACTGTTGGATTTATTACGCAATGCGCCTGAAGATGAAACGCCGGGAAAATTTGAGAAGCGCTTATCTCAAGCGAAATTGGTCAAAGGGGATAAATATACCCTACGAGGCATATTGCATTCACTGGCATTAATTGGCGTTATTCCGAATGCTTTCATTCCATTATCCCTCGATAGCTGGACTGATTTTGGCGATATTACCAGTGTAGAAAACCAACTTAGCAATACAAAAGGGCGTTCTGATATGGAAATGCCTTGGGCGGGTTGGAAAGGAAATTTGAAGGTAAATGAGGAAAAAGTCGCTGAATATTTTGGGGACTATTGACGAAAACGTTAAGTTTCTCTTCGCAATATTGAGCCTCATTGAGAAAAACACTCTAGCCATTCGCAGAGTGTTTTTTTATTTTAACCCTCTGAAAAATATCATTGATTTTGGATGAGCGCATTCCACTATAAGAAACAAAATTCTATTGCGATCACAGATATGTAAACTAAATGTTATCAATGCGCAATCATTGTGTATATTTTGAATAATAGCCTTTTCAGGCGATTAATATTCCTTATACTTGCTCAGCAAACACATTTAATTCCTAAAAAAGATAATCATAAAGGTCTATCATGGATACAAATAAAACAGGGTTATGGCGAGTGATTAGTCAGGGCAGTTTGGTCAAACAGATCCTTGTTGGCTTAATTGCGGGTATTTTACTTGCTTGGTTATGGCCATCCGCAGCGAAAAACGTCGGTCTGTTGGGTGACTTATTTGTCAGTGCGTTAAAAGCAGTGGCTCCAGTGTTGGTTTGGGTGCTGGTTATGGCATCGATTGCAAACCATCGCCAAGGGCAAAAAACCAGTATTCGTCCAATTTTAGTTCTGTATATTTTAGGGACTTTCTTTGCGGCTGTTGTTGCAGTTATCGGTTCATTTATGTTCCCCTCTAAGCTGATTTTAGCGGTGGGTGACACTCAACTGACTCCTCCGGGTAACATTGCTGAAGTCTTAAAAGGGTTATTGATTAATATCTTTGCAAACCCTGTAGATGCCCTGATCAAAGGTAACTATATTGGGATTTTGGCATGGGCTATCGGTCTGGGTATTGCATTACGCCATGCGAGCGACTCGACGAAAACCATGATCCAAGATTTTTCATTGAGTGTGACCCAGTTAGTTCGTGTCGTGATCCGCTTAGCACCATTAGGTATTTTCGGTTTAGTTTCCTCAACGATTGCGACAACCGGTTTCGAAACCTTAACAGGCTATTTCCACGTACTGGCTGTATTAATCGGCTGTATGCTGATCGTGGCGTTAGTGGTTAATCCACTGATTGTTTACTGGAAAATGAAACGTAACCCGTATCCACTGGTTTTTGCTTGCCTGCGTGAAAGCGGCGTCACTGCCTTCTTTACGCGTAGTTCTGCGGCAAATATTCCGGTGAATATGGGAATGTGCCGTCGGATGAATTTGCACGAAGATACTTACTCGGTATCAATCCCGCTGGGAGCCACCATCAACATGGGCGGTGCTGCGGTTACGATCACGGTATTAACGCTGGCGGCAGTTCACACATTGGGTATTCCGGTTGATATCCCAACGGCTCTGTTATTAAGCGTCGTGGCAGCCGTGTGCGCATGCGGTGCTTCCGGTGTGGCAGGTGGTTCATTACTGCTGATCCCACTGGCGTGTAACATGTTTGGTATCTCTAATGAAATCGCGATGCAGGTTGTTGCTGTCGGCGTGATGATTGGGGTACTGCAAGATTCAGCGGAAACTGCACTGAACTCTTCGACGGATGTGCTGTTTACTGCGGCGGTTTGTATTGCTGAAGATGACCGTTTAGCCAATGCGGATTCTGAGTTATCTCAGACTCAAGATTAAGCATTAAATAGCGAATAACAGACAAATGAAAACCCCGCCGACAATACTGCAAGCGGGGTTTTTTATTGGTATTTGATTAGAGCGAGTAGGCGATTTTCATACCTTGTTCGATGGCTCGGCGAGCATCCAGCTCCGCAGCAATATCCGCACCACCAATCACATGGGGATGGATCCCTCGTTCTTCTAGTTGTTTCTGTAATGGGCGGTAAGGTTCCTGACCTGCACACAGAACCACATTATCAACGGGTAAACAGATATTTTCATCTTGATAACGAATGTGTAGCCCTTGATCGTCGACACGCATATATTCTACACCGTTAAACATTTTAACCCCGCGCTTCATCAGCGAAAGTCGATGAACCCAACCAGTCGTTTTTCCTAAGCCTGCACCTACTTTGCTATTTTTACGTTGCAATAAATAGAGATGACGAGGTGAAGGTTCGAGCTGTTTATTCGGTGGATAAATACCGCCATGGGTGGTAATCGAGGGGTCGATATTCCATTCCTGAATAAACTTATCATCATCCAAACTGCTGCTGATACCTTGTTGAGTTAATAGCTCGGCGACATCAAATCCGATGCCTCCCGCACCAATAATGGCGACATTCTTACCGACAGCATTAGGGTGATTCAGTGCCTCAATATAGGTGATAACTTTTGCATGGTTTGCCCCCGATAAACTGACGGATCGAGGGATCACGCCCGTGGCAATAATCACGTCATCAAACCCTGTAAGGCTATTAACGTCAGCGGCTTGCTCTAAGCGGACATCCACATTAAGTTTCTCGAGCTGGCGCGCAAAATAGCGAATGGTTTCGTAGAATTCTTCTTTACCGGGGATCTGCTTCGCCAGATTAAACTGCCCACCGATTTGATTAGCGCGCTCAAACAGTGTCACTTTATGCCCGCGTTTAGCCGCATAAATGGCGCAAGATAGCCCTGCAGGACCCGCGCCAACGATAGCCACATTTTTCTGACGAGCCGCCAATTCATTCGGATAATCCATCTCCCTTACCGCTTGGGGATTGACTAAACAACTGGCTAATTTGCCATTAAAAATTTGGTCAAGACAAGCTTGATTACAGCCAATACAGGTGTTGATTTCATCGGCTCTATTTTCTTGTGCTTTTAAGACAAATGCTTCATCGGCGAGGAATGGGCGTGCCATTGACACCATATCTGCCTGACCGCTAGCAATAATTTGTTCGGCAACAAACGGGTCATTGATACGGTTGGTGGTAATCAACGGAATGCTGACTCTCCCCATCAATTTTTCTGTTACCCAGCTAAATGCTTTGCGAGGAACTTGAGTCGCGATAGTCGGAACCCGCGCTTCATGCCAGCCAATCCCCGTATTAATCATGGTTGCTCCAGCTTTCTCGATCTCTTTGGCAAGATATTCGATTTCATCCCATGTGGAGCCGCCTTCGACAAGATCCAGCATCGATAAGCGATAAATAATAATAAAATTTTTACCCACAGCTTCACGGATTCGCCGAACAATTTCAATGGGAAGGCGAATACGATTTTGATAACTGCCTCCCCACTCATCGGTTCTGTGATTGGTGCGTAATGTTATAAATTGATTAATTAAATAACCTTCGGAGCCCATCACTTCGACCCCATCGTAGCCCGCTTGCTGGGCAAGCTTGGCTGTTTTGACGAAATCATCGATGGTTGTATGGATTTCATCCCCTGATAATTCCCGAGGAGGAAATGGGGTGATTTCAGACTTAATAGCACTCGGAGCCACTAATAATGGATGTAAACTATATCGCCCTGCGTGTAATATTTGTAAAGCGATTTTCCCGTCAGCTTGGTGAACGGCTTGGGTGATTTGCTGGTGAAAAGGCAGTTGTTCTTCATTATTTAATACTGCGCCATGAGGGGCTAATGCACCTTCTGGATTAGGGGCGATCCCCCCAGTAATAATTAGGCTGACACCATTTTCAGCGCGTAACCGATAAAAGTGGGCCAAACGCTGGCTACCTTGTGGGTGTTCTTCTAAGCCTGTGTGCATTGAACCCATCAAAATACGGTTTTTCAGAACGGTATGCCCCAAATCAAGAGGGGTAAAAAGATGTGAAAAATTGCTCATAATGGCTCCCATTTGGGGCAGTTGATAACAGGTCAGATGAGTTAACTGTAGCGTACTGGCTGCGTGAATTGGGAATGATGTTAAGAAATTGTGATTTTTATCATATGTTTTACACAGAACGGCTAAATAACAACGAACGCAGATCCCATTTTATTTTTTTGTCATAAAAAAGGGTTACAACAATCGAAAGTCATTAAGTCGTCGTAATTCGATAGTAAGTGGATTCATATAATCTGTTCAATTCAGGAAACATGCCAATGAAAGAGATTTGCCAAGTTGTGACCTTAGAAGGCAAGCACGTTCGATTAGAGTTATTATCTCACCAGCATGACGCTGTTTTTACAGATATTATTGCTAGGGATAAGCTTCACCATTTATGGTATACCTCCGTACCTGAGCCAGAGAATTTAGCCAAAGACGTGGACACGCGTTTAGCTCGCTTTGCTAGCAAAGAAATGCTGCCATTCGCCATTATTGATCAACGTACCAATAAGGCGGTTGGAATGACGTCTTATATGCGCATTGACCACGGAGTTCGTCGAGTTGAAATTGGTGCCACATGGTATGGGGGTGAGGCGCAGCGTACCCCCATGAATACTGAAGCTAAGTACTTATTATTAAAGTATGCTTTTGAAGAACTTGAGTGCGTTGCTGTTGAGCTGAGAACGCATTTTTTAAACCATCAAAGCCGTAAAGCTATTGAACGTTTAGGCGCTAAGCTGGATGGGATCTTGCGCAATCATATGGTGACGCGTACAGGGGAGTTGCGTGATACTTGCGTATATAGCATCTTAAACAATGAATGGCCGGCAGTTCGTCGTCATATAGAATGGCTGATGACAAAACCACGTTGAGATACAAAATAGCCCACAAAAGAGTGGGCTATTGTCTTTATGATTTATTTATAGATATTCGTGCATTGGTTTAGTCATATAGACGTTATTTGGCATTTTCTCTGTAGTGATATAGCCCGCAGGACTATTAATCAGTGCAGGGATGCGGTTAACCAAATTGGCACAGGTTAACTCTACCGTTGCAGGGTTATTCACTTCAATAGCAGTATCTGGCTCGCCGATTAACTGCCAGCAATTTTTATCACACTCATCCGCCGTTAAAATTTTACCGATACATTCGGTTTCCAAGGTGACACCTTCGGCTGTTTCCGTGATCACCACGGCTGACAGACCTAAAACATCCCCTTTCTTCACGGTCATTTTTAAGGTGTCCGAGTAAATATCTTCGTTAGCAATTTGCGGTACGCAACGTTGAGTTTGGCTAGTGATAGTTAAGCCTAAGCGGCTGCACAGCCAACCATTTTGAGTCCACATATACGGTGGTGCATATTCGCCGCTCTCAATTTTTTGAGAAATCACCTCATAAGGCAGGTCATTATAGTTGCCAATTTGCTGGTTAAACTCATCAACAGTCAGTCCGGCACCGTGACCGATGGCTAATGCAATCCCGTAATCTTCGACGTTATAGCAGCTAGAACCTTTAATTTTTACCAATTTATGCATTGAACCTGCGAGGGTATCGACAAGCACACCCCAAAACATATCTGGATAGCCGCTACCTGCTAAAGTACAGTCATGGGCTTTGGCCAGTTCATCGAGTTTTTGGGTAATTTCAGGGGAGGAGTTCCAAGGGTAGAGCGCTTCTTCGCCAGTGGAAATAGCATTCACGCCATGACGTGCAAATAGGGAGAATGCATCTTCTAAATCAGCCATGGTACTGAGGGTAGCGATAATCCCGACATCCGGTTTTAAAGCTTCTAGGGTCTTATCGGCTTCATGGAGTGGCTGAACTTTGACTCCGGTTGGTGCAGTACCCGCAATCTCACCAATATCTTTACCTATAACAGCTTCGTTGATATCAAAAGCCGCCACAACTTCAGCACCGTGTTCTTGTAGGTAACGGATGAGAAACTTACCCATCTTTCCACAACCATATTGAACTGCACGTACTTTTTTCATCATTATCGTCCTATGCTATTTATCTTTTAATCATCATGTTAGATATAGAGTATAAAATTATTGTTTTATATCAATCAATTGAACAAAGAATGCGAAATAAAAAAGAGAGTGATTAGTCGGGGGTAACGTTCGACTATTTGATATAGGTTAGTCATTAACTCAGACTTATCTACAAACTGTTATCTAATAAAGAATGGAAAGCTAGAATAAAATCCGAACATTGGGATGGGAATAATAATTTTTGATGATGCTAGAATGTTGAATTATAGAGAAACTCATCGCCTTGAACACAAATTCGCCATATAGTTTTGAAATACTAGACCTTCACTAAAACAGCACGTATAATCGCACCACTTTGGCCCCTTAGCTCAGTTGGTTAGAGCAGGCGACTCATAATCGCTTGGTCGCTGGTTCAAGTCCAGCAGGGGCCACCAAATTTTAGCTGTTAAATCAGCGCATTAAGCCACTTTGAAAAAAGTGGCTTTTTTGTGTCTAAAAAGCCAATGGCGACAAAATGGCTTCCCTCTGCCCATTTCCCATCAATTCAGACACTCCTCTTTAGATTAATCTAACCATAAAATTAACGTAAATGAGCCTCATTTTTGATTGTCAGTATCCTGTGTGATAGAGAAATATATTTTTAAGTCATTAAATAATTCTCATTAGATAAAAGTAATAATAATTTAATCTTTCTTCTTAGTTAATGATAATGATTCAAACAATTTAAATAAATTAATTTTTACTATCAGGAAATAAAAATAGGAATTTGACTATAATTTTAAAATAAATCATTACGCTATTTAGTAGTAATTGAAAATTATTGTATGAATTGAAATATTAAAATGTAACAAACTGAAAAGAAGTGATTTTTAATGTTTTGTCATTATATTAATGTTTTTGTGAATTAATGAAACATTATGTATAACTCATTGATTTTTATTGGTTGTTGATAATCGGAATGTGATTAAATGTATCAAGAAATAACTGCCTATTAAACTTAATACTATCAATAGGTGTATCTGCCTTTACAGCTTTTAAGTGTAATTATAATATTTATGCGAACCGAAGCTAAAGAACAAATAGATTCAATTAATAATCTTATCTATGTATTGTTCTTTCATTCCGAATTCTATATCTGAATCGTTAATTAATGACGATTTTATTGATTTATTTTTGCTTAATTTTTCATTTCTAAATATTACTTAATTAAGGAATTATCTTATGAAATTCAATAAAACTATTATGGCTATCGCAGCAACAAGTTTAATTAGCTTCAGCGCGTTCTCTGCGCCAGTGAACCACGGTAACGGTAAAGTCACTTTTACTGGTAGCATCATCAGCGCACCTTGTTCTATTGACCCTGCGTCTTTAGACCAAACAGTGGATTTAGGTCAAATTGCTGACGTTGTATTAAAAAATGGTGAAACTTCAGATGGTCAATCATCCCCAGTTATGTTCGATATCAAACTGATTGACTGTACTGTTGAAACAGGTGATACCGTGAACGTGACATTTTCAGGTGCAGCCGCTGAGAATAACGGTAATCCATTATTAGCGATTACAGGTACTGCGGGTGGTGCTGGTATCCAAATCGTCGATAGCAACAATGCTCCAATTGTATTAAATGAAAAAACTAAATCGACTCATAAACTGCAAGGTGTAACTAATACACTGCAATTTGCTGCTTACATTAAAGGTTTAGGAACATTAAAGGGCGCTTCTGATCCAGTAGAAATTATTCCTGGTGAATTCCAAGCAGTAACTGATTTTATTTTGACTTATAATTAATTCGCTTTAGAACAATATTTATAAAGATATCTATAGCGATAAGCTGAAGTAATGAATAAACTCATTACTTCAGCTTAGGAACTTTATTAAAATTTAAGGGCATAGCAATGATGAATAATAAAAATAAAATTATCAAATCTGTGTTTTTAAATGTTAATATTTTTTGATCCCATGAAAAAACTACTCGTAATATTACTTATTTCACTTCAGTCATCAGTTTCTTTTGCTGAAGATGATGATATTGATTTTAATGTCAATATTTTGAATGCAGAAGATAGAGAAAACATAAACTTAGCTGTTTTTTCTAGAGATTTATATATTGTTCCCGGTATTTATCCATTTAAAATTTATATTAACAATGCTTTTTTACCGGAAGAAAAAATACAAATTTTTAGTCGAGATGAAAAGTCTGAGGCTTGTATAACCAATGAAATTGTTGAGAAGTTTAACTTAAATCCACAGGCATTAAATTCATTAAAATGGGAATCAATAGATGGATTAGAATGTCTAGATACATCTAGTCTATCAGGAATGAAAGTTAGACCTGAATTATCAAATAGCACGTTGAATATAAATATTCCCAAAAATTATCAGGAATATTCTGCGGATGACTGGGAGCCAGCATCACGCTGGGAAGATGGAATTAAAGGTCTTATTCTTGATTATAATTTAACCTCTCAATTTAATCGCAGCTTAGGTGATAATAAAGCGGGTGACACGGTTTATTTTTCAGGATTAGGTGTATTAGGCGCAAATTTAGGTAGTTGGCGTTTACGGGGACACTGGCAGGGCACTTATAATCATGTACAGCATAGCAATGCGGGAGACACCAAAGAATTTCAGTGGACCAGTATTTATGCCTATCGAGCGATTAGAAGCTTAAAGGCAAAATTAACGGTCGGCGAAGATTATCTGCAATCTAATTTATTTGATAATTTTAAATTTGCCGGAATTTCTTTGTACTCCGATGACAATATGTTGCCCCCTAGCTTGCGTTCTTACGCTCCAGAAGTCACGGGGTTTGCCGAAACAAATGCCATCGTTAAAATCAGCCAAGATGGTCGATTAATCTATGAAAGCTTAGTGCCCGCTGGTCCTTTTCGCATTCAAAATTTAAATAGCGGCATTACAGGAACTTTGCAGGTTAGAGTTGAAGAGAGTGATGGTCGAGTCTCTGAATTTGAAGTTGAAGCGACAAATGTTCCTTTTTTATCTCGACCGGGTTCTATTCGTTATAAAATGAGTGCGGGTAGACCAACAGATTTAAACCGTCATGTTAATGGTGATATTTTTGCCCAAAGTGAAGCGTCATGGGGAATAACCAACGGCTGGTCTATTTTTGGTGGAGCGCTTAACAGTAGCAAATTCAATTCATTTGCGATGGGGGTTGGGCGTGATTTATTCCAGTTTGGCGCAGTTTCTTTTACCTTAAATCATTCAGTAGCGTCACTCTCAGAGGGTCCTACGCTCAAAGGTAAAGCATACAAGATTGATTATTATAAAAGTTTTCAGTCACACAGTAGTCAATTGCAGTTATCGGCGTATCGTTTTACGGATCGTGAATTTATGACGATGAGTGATTTCCTCGCCTATAATAATCATGAATCGATGTATGCCGGACATAATAAAAACCTATACACAGCCTCGGTGAGCAAAAATTTTACTGATTGGCGCTCATCCATGAATTTGAGCTACAACCATCAGACTTACTGGAATAGACCCAACAGCCATCGGTATAACATGACATTTTCCAAGTATTTCGATACGAAAATGTTTAACAACGTTGGATTATCCATCAACGTATTTAGCAGTAAGATGCAGAGTTTCCGAGATAATGGCGTTTATGTCAGCGTATCTGTGCCATTGACAAGTGGAACGAATATCAGCGCTTCGACGTACAATGGTAGGAATGATAATACCAACAAGCTCACTGCCAATACCCGAATTGACGATAGAAATAATGTATCACTCAGCGTTGGTAATAACAGGCACAGTGCCTTACTCAGTGGATATTACAGCCACAAAGGAAACAATTCTGACTTTAATTCTAGCTTCAACTATATGAGTAATAGCTCGATGAGTCTGTCATCGACACTGCAAGGTGGAATGACATTAACAGGCTATGGGGCTGGATTTCATCCAATTACCGCACTTGGTGGAACCCGCATTTTTGTTGATACCAACGGCGTTAAAGATGTACCTGTAAAATATAATGGAACCACATTGCGCTCGAACAGTTTTGGTAAAGCCATCGTTCCAGATTTAACTAGCTACTATAAAACGAATTTAGCAATAGATATTAATAAACTACCTAAAAATGTTGAAGTGGCGGATTCCATTGCTCAATCAACGTTAACAGAAGGCGCAATAGGGTACCGAAATTTTGATGTTATTTACGGTAAGAAATTAATGGTTCTATTGAGATTAAAAGATGGGAGTTATCCTCCTTTCGCATCCGATATTAAAAATAATGACGGTAAGGTGACGGGAATTGTTGGAGACCAAGGCGAAGCCTATATTGGGGGAATTAGACCGGGTGAAACTATGAATGTTACTTGGCAAGGTTCTGAATGTGTTATTACATTCCCTAAAGATATTGAATCGCACGATGTTTTCGACAAATTGCTCTTACCCTGCAATTAATAAAATATATTAAAAAGAAGGCTAATGTTTATGATGAAGAAATTATCCGTAATATTACTTAGCTGTTTTGTCACAGCGAATGCCTATTCTGCTATTTCGATGGATCGTACTCGAATTATTTATAATGGAGATAGCAATTCAATTTCATTAACAGTCAGTAATAAAAATAACCAACTGCCTTATTTAGCTCAAGGTTGGATGCAAGTGCCTAATGGCGAAAAACTGACTTCATATTTTACGATCCTGCCACCAATTCAGCGAATTAACGCGGGGCAAACTAGCCAATTACGAATTGAAGCTTTACCGGATGTGGTGAAATTACCTCAAGATAGAGAAACGATGTTTTTCTTTAATTTGAGAGAAATTCCACCAACAAGTAAAAAAAGTAACGTATTGCAAATTGCACTGCAAACTCGAGTGAAGTTTTTTTATCGTCCTGAATCATTAGTAATGGATTCAACTGAAATGAAAAATTCACCATGGCAGCATAAATTAGTGTTGGTTAAGAAAAATGGCGAAATATATGCCAAAAACCCAACACCGTATTACATCATCATGAATAGCGTTAAGAAAAATGCAACCTCAGAAAAAATAGCGGGTTTTACTGCTACCGATATTGCGCCGTTTGCTGAAACAAAACTATCGCTGACGGCAGATCAATTAGGCTCAGCGCCGGTCATTAATTATATCAATGACTACGGTGGACAAGTGGATTTACCATTTAGCTGTTCTGCAACAGAATGTCGTGCGAAAGAGACCAAATAACCAAACTGCAAATGATGGATAGAGACCATGCCAATAGTTAAGAAGTTATTGTGCCTTAGTTTACTGTTTTTTGTGTCTGTATTGTCGTTTGCAGATGGGAAATTTGTGACTGTTAGAGTGAATATTTTATCGGGCGGATGTGTATTAAACGACAATGAAGAAATTTATGTCGATTTCGGTGACGATGTGGTTATCGGGCAAATTGATTCCGGAAAATACACCCAGCCAGTGAAGTATAAATTGTATTGTGATTCCTCGTTTGATGAATTGTATTTGATTTTTGAAGGTGCCAGAGGGGAAACGGCGAATAGCCTTGAAGTCGATAACACGCCGGGTTTGAATATTAAGTTATATTTCGATAATGGCCCTATGAATATAGGAACTCGATACGAAATTGATAACTATTCTAATCCACCATCTTTAACCGCAGAACTAGCATTAGCTGATGGGATAAGACCTGTTGGAGGCGAGTTTTCTACTACCGCAACACTCACTGTTGGGTATCATTAAGGTATTTTCTTATGAAAAAGATTTGTCTTTCAGGACTCTTATTGTTGGCTTTTACACACACGGCGCTAGCGGTACCCGTTAACTTTAGTGGGCGATTAATTGAAAGCACACCTTGTGTTATCAATGATAATCGACCAATTAACGTATATTTTGGTGATGACTTGGTTGTGGCATTAGTCCCAACAAAAGACGGCAAAACCTATATTGAAGATATTGATTTTGAATGGGAATGTAACGGTATTTCATCAGGAACTGACGTTGTTTTTAGTTTCGATGGCGCTGAATCAGAATTTGATAGAGATCTGTTAGCAATCAATGAACAAGATGAGATTGGATTACAGCTCTATAACGGCTCAAGATCACTGTCAGTTAATTCTGACTTTACTTATACTTATCGCTCAGATGGTGAAACACCAGATTTAAAAGCAAGCTTAGTCAAAAGTGGCTCAAGTAACGCGGTCGTCTATGCTGGTGCATTTACCGCCAATGCAACATTGACGGTTGCTTATCAATGAAAATAATCTTCTTTACTCTACTGTTTTATTTCTCTGGGAATGCTTTCGCGGATGAAGTGAGCTTTTCTGGAGTATTGAGGAACGCAATCCCTTGTAATATCAATGATGGCGCTGATCTAGAGATACCGTTTCATGAGGTTAATGATAAGGATCTGTATAGACAAAGAGAGATTGCCGAAGTTTTTAACATTACGCTATCTGATTGTGAGTATCTACCTGATTTTTCATATTCAATGGAATTCACTGGCGTCGTAAATTCAAAAATTAAAGGTTCTCTGGCGGTTGATGGTGATACGGGGGATTTAGGGTATGCCATCAAGCTCACGCACGACAATAGCGATATAGATATTAATACTCAATATCCAGTTAGTGGGATGAAAAACAATGACTTTCCGGCCGCTATTACCTTTAAGGCCTCTATCCTTGCTGAAGATGATGCTATCGCGAATAAGAGTATTAAATTAGGTGATTTTACCGCTACAACAACCTTCAATATCTATTACGAATAACTACGTTGTTAAGGTTATTATGAAAAAACTCATATTTATCTGTTTATTACTGATATCGCCTTTTCAAGTTGCACGAGCTGAATTCGCCGCGCAAGGTGAGCTACTCACTGACTATGGTGCGTGGATGGATACACGGTATATTTTACGTGGCGATTTGCAACATGATAATCGTCCGATGGCTGTACAAACAACAGGAAGCTGCCCTTGTGATATCGAATTAGGATCATGGGGAACTTATGCTGATGGTGGATATGGTGCTGGCAACTCACACATTGTTAACTTTGACACGCATTCTGTCAGATTGAGAGAAAGAAGTTCATGGGATGAAAAACCCGTTACATTTAGTGAAGTTGCGCGAGCATTAGAAAACGATAATGTATTAAATAGACAAATACCGGGTCGTTGGCAATTTTATCCAAGAAGACCGGGTGTTGGATATTGCTTCAATTTAGGAATTCTTTATCGGCAGAAAATGCAGAGGGAGCAAACTGCGGATAACCCGATTATACTCTGCTCCCCATTAGACCCGGGGACGGTAAACTGTAATATCGAAGGTCCAGATTATATCGACCACGGCACTTTATCCAATAGTTCCCTAAATGGGCATACTGTGACAGAAAACTTCACCGTTAGTTGCACGGATACTACAGATGTAAAAATTGCAGCAGTGGCTGGTTTAGATAATGATAACTTTATCTTTATTGCGGATGGGTTAGAGTCAGAAATTAATGTGGACGGTTCACCTTCAACAATATTAACGGTTGAGTCTTTTGTGAAAAAACAGTTTCGAGTCTCTAGCCGATTAGTGAAAACCAAGGATCTTGCACCGGACGAATATTCTGGAATTTTCCTGTTATCGGTAGAAATTCCGTAATAACAAACCTGATAATATGCAAATGGCAGAGTGATGGTGAAATTTGATGACCACTACTCTGCCATTTTTTGATCTTAACTTAGGTTATTTTTACTTATTAGCGCGAGAATACCTTCTCCATCATAAGAGGGCATTTGGGTGAAAAACGGAATACAGCTGCGGATCAAAGGTAAAGTGCAAGGGGTTGGTTTCCGACCTTATGTATGGCAGTTAGCCCATCAATGTGCTTTCAAAGGTGATGTCTGTAACGATGGGGAAGGTGTCCTAGTCCGTTTCCTTGCAGATGCGGATATCTGCGTATTTACTGAATTACTGTATCAGCATTGCCCGCCACTAGCACATATTGAATCGGTGCAATCCCAGCCTTTTGATTGGGATGAAATACCCGAAAAATTTTCTATCCGTCACAGCGGTGCGGGTAGAATGGATACCCAAGTTATTCCGGATGCAGCCACGTGTGAAGCGTGCAGTAGCGAACTTTTTGATCCCTCAAATCGCCGCTATCATTATCCGTTCGCAAATTGTACCCATTGCGGGCCTCGTTTTACGATTATCCGTCAAATGCCCTATGACCGCCCAAATACCTCAATGGCAGAATTTCCACTGTGCCCTGAATGTCAGCAAGAATATGAGGATCCTGCCGATCGCCGCTTTCATGCTCAGCCAAATGCTTGTGCTGTTTGTGGACCAGAAATCCAGCTGTGTGATAGGTCGGGAAACTTATTAGCGACAAAATATGAGGCGTTAAAGCAAACGGCTCAACGATTATTGGCTGGGGAAATTGCAGCGATTAAAGGGGTAGGGGGATTCCATCTAGCTTGTGATGCCACAAATTCCCCTGCGGTCAATCAATTACGACAACGTAAACATCGCCCAAGCAAGCCCTTAGCGGTCATGATCCCATCAATCAATTGGTTAGCAGAGCAAGGGGTTGAGGTTACTGATGGACTGAGAGCTTTACTTCAAAGTTCTGCCGCTCCGATTGTTTTGATCCCGATTTGGGCCAATAGTTTACTTAGCCCTGATATTGCGCCCCACTTACAGGAAATTGGGGTCATGCTGCCATCAAATCCCTTACAGCATTTATTGATGTCAGAGGTGAATACTCCTTTAGTCATGACTTCGGGAAATGCCTCTGGCAAACCGCCGGTGTTAACCGACCAAGAGGCGTTGACGGATTTAGCCAATATTGCCGATATTTGGTTGATACATAATCGGGAGATTGTCCAACGAGCGGATGACTCTTTGGTGCGCTACCATGGGGGACAGGCGGAAATGCTGCGCCGAGCAAGGGGCTATGTTCCTGATGCTATTGAACTTCCCGCAGGTTTCGAAAACTCCCCATCTATTTTGGCGCTTGGCGCAGATTTAAAAAATACTTTTTGCTTATTACGTGATAAAAACGCGGTGCTCAGTCAACATTTGGGCGATTTGGATGATATTGATATTTATCAACAATATCAAAAAACTATCCATCTTTTTGAATCAATTTACCGCTTTACACCAACAGTATTAGTCGGGGATATGCACCCTAGTTATGTCAGTCATCGCTACGGTAAATCCTTGAGCGAGCAATTACACATTCCATTTATCCAAGTCCAGCATCATCATGCCCATATTGCGGCGGTGATGGTTGAGCATGGCATTCCCCTTGGCCATGAGAAAGTGATCGGTTTAGCCTTAGATGGTTTAGGCTTTGGCGATGATAATCGTTTATGGGGCGGAGAATGTTTATTGGTGGATTACCGTGCCAGCCAGCATATTGGTGGATTACCCCCCGTTCCAATGCCGGGGGGAGATTTGGCCTCCCGCCAACCATGGCGAAATTTATTGGCTCATTTGGAGCAATTTGTTCCGAATTGGCAAACATTGCCAATCGCTTCAACGCTCCAGCCTTTCCCTTATCCAGTACTCCAAAAAGCGATGCTACGTGGAATTAATAGCCCTACAGCGTCATCCGCTGGGCGACTTTTCGATGCGATTTCGGCAGCATTGGGGATCTGTAAACAGCAGATGAGCTGGGAGGGGGAGGGAGCTTGCCAACTAGAAGCACTAGCTCGGCAAAGTGTCCTAAAACAGCATCCGGTAAGTTTGCCAGTGATTGGGCAACAATTGGATTTGAAAACATTTTGGCAGCAATGGTTGCGTTATTCTGCACCTGATGCTGAGCGTGCTCATGCTTTTCATGTCGCTTTAGCGCAGGGATTTGCAGATCTAGCGCATCAAGCTGCTCACCGGTATGAAATTAATAAGGTAGTTTTATCTGGTGGGGTGATGCATAACCTATTATTGCGTCAGCTACTGGTTGAAAAATTGCAGCCTTTGGATGTGCTATATGCACGCCAATTGCCGATGGGCGATGGAGGATTAGCGTTAGGACAGGCGGCGATAGCTACTGCTCAAATTAAAGATGAATAACTGACAATAATAGTCAGGCTTTATTTTAAATAAACGAATATATAAACTTATTTAAATTTAGCTTTATTCTTTTTGATATTTATTCTTATTTATCTTTTTTGAGATTAATTCTTATTTGTTTTTAAATAGAATTGAATGAACATCAAAAAAAGCTACTCGGAATTCGTTTAATTAATCTTTTCAGTTCTGTTAAATATATTAACGGAATGATGCTGTTTTGGTTTTTTTCTTTATTTTCAATTGATTATAATCTTTATTTTTTGGAATATTAAAATTTTCAATAAAAAGTCAAATCATCTGCTAACCCTTGGCTGAATCGATTTTTCTATCATAAATTTAAAAAAGACCAAATTTCTTATTGCCTCTTGATGAAGATCAAGTGATTAAAAGGTGGTAGGACTAGGATCTCATTCATATTTACACATCAGGTAACGTCTAATAAGAATATTGTTTATTAGATGTAATTGTTGAAGCAATTTTGAATACAAATAATACATCAAAACTGAAGCATATTTTAAATGTGCGGAGGGATTTATGTATTTTTTGAATACAAAATCGTAAAGAAAAATAGCCTAATAAATAGGCTTTAAGCCACTCATAATAGGAAATAGAAATGGCAGGAGATAACTCTATTATTTCTCCCCATGGCATTAATCGCCGTGACTTTATGAAGTTATGTACAGCACTCGCTGCGACAATGGGGTTAAGTGGAAAAGCCGCTGCTCAAATGGCAGATGCGGTCAGTGATCCAGAACGCCCACCGGTCATTTGGATTGGTGCGCAAGAGTGTACGGGTTGTACAGAATCTTTGTTGTGTGCAACTCACCCGACCCTCGAAAACTTAATTCTCGATACCATTTCTCTCGAATATCACGAAGTACTGTCAGCCGCATTTGGTGAACAAGTTGAAGAAAATAAACACAATGCGATTGAAAGATACAAAGGTCGATATGTTTTAGTCGTTGATGGCTCGATTCCACTGAAAGACGATGGGATCTATTGCATGGTGGCGGGTAAACCTATTGTTGAGCATATTCGTATGGCGGCAGAGCATGCAGCGGCGATTATTGCTATCGGTTCTTGTGCTTCTTGGGGCGGTGTTGCCGCAGCGGGAAGTAACCCAACAGGTGCAGTGGGTCTGAGTGAAGTCATCAAAGATAAAACCATTATTAATATTCCTGGCTGCCCACCTAACCCACACAATTTTTTAGCGACAGTCGCACATATTATTACTTTTAATCGCCCACCAGCATTGGATAGCAAAAACCGTCCAATGTTCGCGTACGGTCGATTAATTCATGAACATTGTGAACGTCGACCACATTTTGATGCGGGACGCTTCGCAAAAGAGTTTGGCGATGCTGGTCACCGTGAAGGTTGGTGTTTATACCATTTAGGATGCAAAGGTCCTGAAACTTACGGTAACTGTTCAACCTTGCAATTCTGTGATGTGGGCGGAGTTTGGCCTGTAGCGATTGGTCACCCATGCTATGGCTGTAACGAAGAAAATGTCGGCTTCCATAAAGCGATACACCAACTTGCAAACGTTGAAAACCAAACGCCACGCTCAGAAAAACCGGATTTGAATAACAAAGAAGGTGGTCAAGTTTCTGCCACAGCAGTCGGTCTAATCGGTGGTGTGGTTGGTCTGGTTGCAGGTGTCAGTGTGATGGCGGTACGTGAGTTGGGACGTCAAAAACGTCAAAATGATAACGACTCACGGGGAGAATAACCGTGGATAGACGAAATTTTCTTAAGCTCTCAGCTGGGGGAGCGCTGTTAGCCAGCACTTCAACACCTAGCTTGGCGGGAGCGGAAAACAGACCGCCAATTCCGAATTCACTTGGGATGCTCTACGACTCAACGTTATGTGTAGGTTGTCAGGCGTGCGTAACCAAATGTCAGGATATCAACCATCCTGAGCGTAATCCTGTGGGGCCACAAACATGGTCAAACAACGATAAGTTAACGCCATACACCAATAACATCATTCAAGTCTGGAGTGACGGTACTGGCTTACATAAAGATCAGGAAAAAGACGGTTACGCCTACATTAAAAAACAGTGTATGCATTGCGTTGACCCGAACTGTGTTTCTGTTTGCCCAGTTTCTGCGCTGACTAAAGACCCGAAAACGGGGATTGTGCATTACGATCCCGATATCTGTACGGGTTGCCGTTACTGCATGGTGGGTTGTCCATTTAACATCCCTAAATATGCATACGATGACAAATTTGGTGCGATCCATAAATGTGAACTGTGTAACCAGAAAGGTGTTGAACGTCTGGATAAAGGCGGTTTACCGGGTTGTGTTGAAGTTTGTCCTACGGGGGCAGTTATTTTTGGTACTCGCGAAGAGCTTCTGGCGGAAGCCAAAAAACGTTTATCACTGAAAGTGGGTGAAGAGTATGGTTTTCCTCGCCAAACGCTGCACCACAACGACCCGAACGTCATGCCAGCGCCAAAATATCAGCAACATGTTTATGGTGAATTAGAAGCCGGTGGAACGCAGGTCATGGTGCTCTCTGGTGTACCGTACCAAAACCTTGGCTTACCTGAACTGGATGAGTTAGCAACAGGTGCGCGTTCTGAAAACGTTCAGCACACACTGTACAAAGGTATGGTTCTGCCTTTAGCCGCATTGGCGGGGTTAAGTTTCTTAGTGTATCGCAACACCAAGAAACAGGATCATCATGATTCCCATGACGACCAATCTCATGATGGCAAACCTCATGATGGTAAATCTCATGACAACAAAGGAGACGACTCTAATGGCGACGCATGATAAAGAACAGCCGCTAGGCGGGCGTTTAGTCAGTTGGCCAGTGATTGTCTTTGGCCCATTCGTCTTCCTGTGCCTGATTCTGATTGTTAAACGTTTAGTGTTTGGATTGGGGTCAGTTTCTGACTTAAACGGCGGCTATCCATGGGGTATCTGGATTGCCTTTGACTTGCTAATTGGTACAGGTTTTGCCTGTGGTGGTTGGGCATTGGCATGGGCGGTTTATGTATTTAATCGTGGTGAATACCATCCGCTAGTACGCCCCGCGTTACTCGCCAGCTTATTTGGTTATTCCCTCGGTGGTTTATCCATCACTATCGACGTTGGTCGTTACTGGAACCTGCCATATTTCTATATTCCAGGTTACTTTAATACCAACTCCGTACTGTTTGAAACTGCCGTCTGTATGACTATCTACATCGGTGTGATGGCATTGGAATTTGCCCCTGCAATTTGTGAAAAATTTGGTTGGAAAGTTTTCTTAAAACGCTTGAATAAAGTGATGTTCTTTATCATTGCGTTAGGAGCATTACTGCCAATGATGCACCAATCATCAATGGGTTCATTAATGATTGCGGCAGGTTATAAAGTCCATCCGATTTGGCAAAGCTATGAAATGTTGCCGCTCTTATCGCTATTGACCGCATTTATTATGGGCTTCTCCATTGTCATATTTGAAGGCTCATTACTGCAAGCAGCGTTAAAAGGGCAAGGGGCTGATGAGCGACCCCTGTTTATCAAGATAACCAATATTCTCCAAGTCTTCTTAGTGCTGTTCTTGGTTTGTCGCTTTGGTGAGCTGATTTATCGCGGCAAGATGCATTACGTGATGGGCTTTGATTTCTACGCCATCATGTTCTGGATCGAAACGGCGTTAATGGTCATCCCATTAGTGATTTTCCGTAAACCATCATTACGTATGGATTCAAGATGGTTATATTTCAGCGGTCTAAGCATGCTGATTGGTGCGGCGCTGTGGCGTATGAACTACTCGCTAATCGCATTCAATCCAGGTGGTGGGTATGACTATTTCCCAACCACTGAAGAGATACTAATTTCAATTGGTTTCGTCGCGATCGAAGTGTGTGCTTACATCTTACTGATCCGCTTACTGCCAATTATTCCAGCACTAAAAAAATCTAATTTGAGTCCTTCTCAGGCCCGAGGTAAAGCATGAGCCAACGTATAACAATTGACCCGGTAACTCGTATCGAAGGTCACTTACGCATTGATTGTGAAATCGAAGATGGAAAAGTCACAAAAGCTTGGGCATCCGGCACCATGTGGCGCGGTATGGAAGAGATTGTAAAAGGAAAAGATGCTCGCGATGCATGGATGATCATGCAGCGTATTTGTGGGGTATGTACCACGGTGCACGGCATTATTTCCGTGCGCACCATTGAAAGTGCTTTAAATCTTGAAGTGCCGGTCAATGCGCAATACATCCGTAACATGATTTTGGCTGCGCATACTATCCAAGACCATATTGTGCATTTTTATCAGTTGTCAGCGTTGGACTGGGTTGATATCACCTCGGCATTGCAAGCGGATCCAACCAAAGCCGCAGACATGCTAAAAGGCGTTTCGACATGGTCTTTAAATAGCCCAGAAGAGTTCACTCGCGTTCAGAACAAAATTAAAGATTTAGTTGCCAGTGGGCAGTTGGGTATTTTTGCCAACGGCTATTGGGGTCACCCAGCGATGAAATTATCGCCAGAAGTGAACCTGATTGCGGTTGCTCACTACCTGCAAGCGCTAGAATGCCAACGTGATGCTAACCGTATCGTGGCACTGCTGGGTGGTAAAACGCCGCATATTCAAAACTTAGCGGTGGGTGGGGTAGCAAACCCAATCAATCTAGACGGTCTGGGCGTGTTGAACCTTGAGCGCTTAATGTATGTGAAATCCTTCATTGACCGCTTAGGTGACTTTATCGAGCAAGTTTATAAAGTTGATGCCGCAGTGATTGCAGCAGGTTACCCAGAATGGCTAGAAGTTGGTAAAGGTGCGCAACATTATATGTGCGTTCCAGAAATGCCAATGGATAACAAAAATGGCAGCTTCTTACTGCCGGGTGGTTATCTGGAAAATGCAGATTTCAGTACTTATCGTCCAATTACTAGCCACACTGACGAATACCTGATCAATGGTATCAAAGAGAGCAGTAAACACGCGTGGTACAAAGATAATGAGCCACAAGCCCCATGGGAAGGAACCACAATTCCTGACTACACTGGCTGGGATGATGACGGTAAATATTCGTGGGTTAAAG
Source organism: Providencia rustigianii DSM 4541 (assembly GCF_000156395.1). GTDB lineage: Bacteria > Pseudomonadota > Gammaproteobacteria > Enterobacterales > Enterobacteriaceae > Providencia > Providencia rustigianii. The sequence goes on along the minus strand of NZ_GG703818.1, from coordinate 525,144 downwards.
CGCCAACCTTCTACGACAAAACTGTGGAAGTGGGTCCATTAGCTGATTTGCTGTGTAAACTGGCGGCAAAACATGAGCCGACAGAAAAACACTTCAACCAAATTGTGGGTCTGTACCAAGCCCTAACCGGCAACACAATTACCAAAAACCAATTAGAGTCTACCTTTGGCCGTATTATTGGTCGTTCAGTACGTTGCTGCGTGTTGAATGAAACCTTATCCATCCAATGGCAAGCGCTGGTGGATAACATTGCGAAAGGTGACCACACCACCTTTATCAAACCAAACTTCCCGCAAGATGTGGCAATCAAAGGGGTCGGTTTTGGTGAAGTTCCTCGCGGTCTGTTATCCCACTGGGTCGTGGTTAAAGATGGCAAAATTGAAAACTATCAAGCGGTAGTGCCATCAACATGGAACTCGGGTCCACGTAACTTCAATGACGAACCGGGTCCTTACGAACAAGCATTGGTGGGAACGCCAGTGGCTGATCCATCTAAGCCATTGGAAGTGGTGCGTACTATCCACTCATTTGACCCATGTATGTCCTGTGCGGTGCATATCGTTGATACGGAAGGCTCCGAAGTGACTAAGGTGAAGGTGCTTTAATGCGAATTTTAGTCTTAGGTGTAGGCAACATTTTGCTCAGTGATGAAGGGATCGGTGTCCGTATTGTCGAGGCACTCGAACAACGTTATCACTTGCCAGAATGTGTCGAAGTATTGGATGGGGGAACCGCAGGCATGGAGCTGATTGGCGCCATGGCGGATCGCGATCATTTGATTATTGCGGATGTGGTCTTGTCGAGCCAGCAACCTGGTAACATTTTGGTGTTACGAGATGAGGAAGTTCCTGCGCTGTTTACGCGTAAAATCTCGCCTCATCAGTTAGGGCTATCTGACGTGTTGTCCGCATTGCATCTTACCGATGAATTCCCTAAGCGCTTAACGTTGGTCGGTATTGTGCCTGAATCTTTGGAGCCACGTATTGGTTTAACAGAAACAGGTAAAGCCGCATTAGAACCCGCACTGCAAAAAGTCATTGAAGTATTACGCAGTGAGGGGTTAGAGATTATCGAAAAAGAAGAGAGTCTCCATGCCTGATGAAACTATGCCTAGTGATATTCAAGGTTACTCAAACAATCCGCAGCCGTTAGTTCAGGCTGCGTTTGAACGGGTTTCTGAACAGTCGATGCATGATTTATCTTTCTTGCACCCAACGATGGGCATTTATGCCAGTCCGTTTAGCGTGTTTGAAAATCAGTGGGTTGGGGTGGTTATCACCCCATGGATGCTGAGTGCCATTATTCTGCCGGGACCCGATCAGTATTGGGAACATCGTACGGTTGGCGAAAAACTTGGGTTGATCCTACCGTATGGCGAAATGACCTACACGGTAGGGGAACTTGAAGGGTTAACTCAGTATTTAGCATGCTCATTGATGTCGCCGTTAGACAGAAAACTGACGGCGGAACAAGGTGTGCATCTGGCGGATGACTGTGCTCGGATGTTGCTATCCTTGCCAGTGACAGATCCAAATGTACCGAAATCACCAGAGCGTAGAGCCGTGTTTGCCCGTTACTTGGGAGATAAATAATGCATGAAGTCTCTTTGTGCCAAAGTGCCGTTGACATTATTGAGCAGCAGGCGCGGCAGCATAACGTGAATAAAGTGACGGGAGTTTGGTTAGAAATTGGTGCGCTCTCTTGCGTAGAAGAGAGTGCGCTACGTTTTTGTTTTGATATCGCGTGCCGCGACACCGTGGCACACGGTAGCCAATTACATATTGTGTATCGTCCTGCTCAAGCTTGGTGTTGGGATTGTAGTGAAAGTGTTGAAATCCATACCCACGAGACTCCTTGCCCAAAATGTCACGGTTTCAACCTGAAAGTTGAAAACGGGGATAGCCTTCGAATCAAAGAACTTGAAATTGAGTAGAATTTTGATCTAGTAACCTTTTGTGTGATTTAGCGTGAAATTTGTTGATTGACCTTGCGGTGAATCAACCTTTTTTTTGGGGCTTGAACTAAGCTGACGTGATAACACTCGACTAAGGAGTAATACCATGTGTAGTACTTGTGGCTGTGCATCGGGAGAGCGCAGAATTGAAGGTGATGACCATAATCATGAGCATCACCATGGACATGACCATCAGCATCCTCATTCTCATGACCATCAGCATCCTCATTCTCATGACCATCATCACGATCATGATCATCATGGTCATAGCCATGATCACGACCATCATCACGATCATGACCACCATCACGACCATGACCATGCTCCTCAACAAAGTGGTAAAACAGTGATTATTCATCATCACTATTATCACCAAGGTGATGTTAACCATTACTACCAAGCTGAAGCTGCAACGAGCGGCGTTAAAGTAGAAAAACATAAGCATAAACATAAACACGAACATCAGCATCTTCATGGTGAGGTTGAAACGACTTTTGAACCTGCGGGTGAGCACCACGACCTTGATTATGGACACGGTGAAGCGGGCACCCATGCCCCGGGCATTAGCCAAAAACGCATGCTACAAATTGAGATGGATGTTCTCGATAAAAACAACCATCTAGCCGAACATAACCGTGAAGATTTTGCGGCAAAAAATATTCTGGCATTGAACCTAGTTTCTAGCCCCGGCTCAGGCAAAACCACCTTATTGACTGAAACCTTGTTACGTCTGCGCGACAAACTGAACTGCGCCGTGATCGAAGGGGATCAGCAAACCACCAACGACGCTCAGCGTATTCGTGAAACGGGTGTACCTGCGATTCAAGTGAATACCGGTAAAGGCTGCCATTTAGATGCACAAATGGTGCATGATGCTGTAGACCGTTTAGGTTTGGACGACAACAGCTTACTGTTTATTGAAAACGTGGGTAACCTCGTTTGTCCAGCAAGCTTTGACCTCGGCGAACGTCATAAAGTTGCGGTATTGTCTGTGACTGAAGGTGAAGACAAACCCTTGAAATACCCGCACATGTTTGCGGCGTCAGATATTATGATCCTCAACAAAATTGACTTACTGCCTTATCTACATTTCGATGTTGAAGCGTGTATTGCCAATGCCAAACGCGTTAATCCAAATATTCAAGTGATCAAAGTCTCCGCGACAAGTGGCGAGGGGATGGATGCTTGGTTAGCGTGGCTGGAGACCCAGTTATGTGCTTAGGAATTCCCGGGAAAATTGTCGCGGTCGGTGAAGATATTCACCAACTGGCTCAAGTCGACGTTTGTGGTGTAAAACGCGACGTCAATATTGGGCTGATTTGCGAGGGTGACACCGCGGAACTATTAGGTCAATGGGTCTTGGTACACGTTGGCTTCGCGATGAGTATCATTAACGAAGAAGAGGCTCAAGCCACCCTTGATGCGCTAATGGCTATGAGCCAATTAGACCATGAAGTGGGGGATTTTAGTGGGTTGAATTCGGGAGCAACAGATGCAGTACGTCGATGAGTTTCGCGACCCTGCTTTAGCGAAAGTTTTGTTGGAGCATATCCGTAAACGGGTAGCCCAAATTCCTCAAGCGAAGCAGCGCCCATTGCAATTAATGGAAGTGTGTGGGGGACATACCCACGCGATTTTTAAGTTTGGCATTGACCAGCTGCTTCCCCCTGAAATTGAGTTTGTCCATGGACCGGGTTGCCCGGTCTGTGTCTTGCCAATGGGGCGAATTGACGGCTGTATTGAAATTGCTGAACGCCCTGAAGTGATCTTCTGCACTTATGGGGATGCCATGCGAGTGCCGGGTAAAAATGGTTCTTTATTAGATGCCAAACGCCGTGGTGCGGATGTGCGGATCGTCTATTCGCCACTGGATGCGTTAAACCTTGCTCAGCAAAATCCCGACCGCGAAGTGGTATTTTTTGCCTTGGGTTTCGAAACCACCATGCCGAGCACGGCGCTTACCTTGCAACAAGCCCGTCTGCGTCAGGTGAAAAACTTCAGTATATTTTGCCAACATATCACCATCATTCCTACACTGCGTAGCCTACTGGAGCAGCCTGATGTGCGCATTGATGGTTTCCTTGCGCCGGGTCACGTCAGTATGGTGATTGGTGCTCATCCCTACCAATTTATTACACAAGAATTCCATAAACCATTGGTGGTGACAGGGTTTGAGCCACTGGATATTTTGCAAGCGCTCGCCATGCTGGTGGATCAAATTGCAGATGGACGCTGTGAAGTGGAAAACCAATATAAACGTATTGTGGCGGACAAAGGTAACTTGCTGGCTCTGAAAGCGCTGGACGATGTGTTTGAATTGAAAGCCACGAGCGAATGGCGTGGATTAGGTGAAATAGCGGGTTCCGGTGTTCAACTGACATTGGATTACCAATCGTTTGATGCCGAACTGCGTTTCCACATTCAGCCGCATCAGGTTTCTGATGATCCTCAAGCCCGTTGTGGGGATGTATTAACCGGTCGTTGTAAGCCGAATGAGTGCCCATTATTTGGTCAACGTTGTACGCCACAAACGGCATTTGGTGCATTGATGGTCTCCTCCGAAGGAGCTTGCGCCGCGTATTATCAGTATCGTCGGGAGGCGTAAAATGAGCATGAATCATAACGATGTCGTCACCATGGCTCATGGTAGTGGCGGGCAGGCGATGCAGCAGCTAATTGAACAGCTGTTTTTGCAGGCTTTTGCTAACCAAGCGCTGGATGAACGTGAAGACCAAGCCCGCTTATCGTTAGCGGAACTCACCGCGTTAGGGGATCGTCTAGCTTTCAGTACCGATAGCTATGTGATTGATCCGATTTTCTTTCCCGGCGGTAATATCGGTAAATTAGCAGTCTGTGGCACGGTGAATGATGTTGCCGTCAGCGGTGCTGTGCCTAAATATTTGTCTTGTGGGTTTATCCTTGAAGAGGGATTTTCCCTTGCTGAATTAACCACGATTGTCGAATCGATGGCGGCCACGGCCAAAGCGGCAGGGGTACAAATTGTCACTGGGGATACCAAAGTCGTGCAGCGCGGCGCCGCAGATAAAATCTTTATCAATACGGCGGGGATCGGTGTGATCCCAACAGATATTCATTGGGGCGCTCAACAAATTCAAGCGGGCGATAAAGTGATCGTCAGCGGAACATTGGGTGATCATGGCGCGACAATCTTAAATCTGCGTGAGCAGATGGGGCTGGAAGGCCAGCTTAGCAGCGATTGTGCGGTCTTAACGCCACTGATTGAACCTCTGCGTAACATTGACGGCGTGCGTGCATTGCGTGATGCCACTCGCGGTGGGGTTAATGCCATTTTGCATGAGTTTGCACAAGCAAGCGGCTGCGGGATTTCGATCAATGAAGGGGATTTACCCGTTTCTTCTGCCGTACGTGGAGTGTGTGAATTACTAGGTTTAGAGCCACTGAATTTCGCTAATGAAGGCAAATTGGTGATTGTGGTGAAACCTGATGTTGAGCAACAAGTTTTGGCGGCATTACGTCAACATCCATTAGGTGAAAATGCAGCAACCATCGGTACGGTGACTGAACATAAACAAGTCAAATTGGTGGGTATTTTTGGCGCATCAAGATTATTAGACTTACCTCACAGCGAGCCACTACCAAGAATTTGTTAGTGATTGGCAATTTTTGAAAATAAAAACCACGGATTAGAGGGTGATATGATTAAAAAATTAGCAGTTGCTATGTGCTTAATGGGCTTAACGCTCCAAGCACAAGCGGCGGAACCGGCTTCATCTTCACATACACTACGACTTGCCATTGGTGCAGAACCCACGGAAGGTTTTGACCCAATGTTGGGTTGGAGTCACGGAAGTTATTTACTCCTGCACAGCCCATTGTTGAAGCAAAAAGCCGACCTCTCTTGGCACAGTTATATGCTGGAAAGCTATAAACATAATGATGATGGTAAAGAGTGGACGCTAACCCTGAAAAAAGGGCTGAAATTTTCGGATGGCTCCCCATTAACGGCAAAAGATGTGGTATTTAGCTACAACAATGCCGCAGCCAGTGGCGGTAAAGTGGATATGGGTAACTTTGCCAAAGCCGAAGAAATTAACCCGCAAACCGTTAAAATTACCTTATCTTCCCCACAAAGTACCTTTATCAATGTGCTGGGCTCTTTAGGAATTGTTTCTGCCGATAAATATGACGCGAAAACCTATGCCCATAATCCGATTGGTGCAGGACCATACCGTTTGGTGGCATTCCAACCGGGCCAACAACTGATTGTAGAACAAAACCCTTACTACGCCGGTCCAAAAAATGACTATGGCAAAATGGTGTTTGTGTTCCTTGATGAAGATGCCGCTTTTGCCGCAGCGCAAAGTGCTCAACTTGAAGTCGTTCGAATTCCACCTGCAGTGGCAAGCCATGCAGGGGATGTGAAAAACATGAAGCTGATTGAGCGCTACAGCGTGGAAAACCGTGGGATATCATTCCCGATTCCACCAGCGGGTGAAAAAGATGCGCAAGGTAATCCGATCGGTAACGATATCACCTCCGATGTGGCTATCCGCAAAGCGATTAACTACGCGTTAGACCGTAAATTACTGGCAGAGTCTGTATTAGAAGGTTTTGCGGTTCCGGCTTACACCGGGGTTGCTGGGCTTCCGTGGAATAATCCTGAGTCAGCATTTAAAGATGGTGACCTAGAGAAAGCTAAAACCATTCTGGAAGAAGCTGGCTGGAAATTGAATAAAGACGGTTTAAGAGAGAAAGAGGGTAAAGTGGCTAAGTTGACGTTATGGTACGCCAGCGGTGACACGACTCGCCGTGACTTAGCGCAAGCGATTCGTTCAAGCCTGAAACCTCTTGGTATTGAAATGGATTTAAAATCAGGTAGCTGGGAAACCGTTGAGTTACATATGCATGCGAATCCAACCCTATTTGGTTGGGGAAGCCTTGACCCAATGGAATTAGTCCACAACTACAGCAGTAAAGCGGCGGGTGTCGGTTTTTATAATGCGGGTTACTATAAAAACCCCGCTGTTGATGAAATTATCGAAGAAGCGTTACGTCAGCCAGACCAAGATGCGGCAATTCCATTATGGCAACAAGTGGATTGGAACGGCAAAGTGGGTGTTGGCATCAAAGGTGATGCGGCATGGGCTTGGCTAATGAATGTTCAGCATGTCTATCTCTCTAACCAGTGTGTTGATTTAGGTAAGAGCGCGCCAGAAATTCACGGTTCTTGGTCAGTGCTTAATAATGTCGACGAATGGAAGTGGACGTGTAAGTAATGCGTAGCACTCTTGGGCTTTTATTGCGATTTATTTGTCTGCTAACCGTAACGGCAGTGGGGATTTTTATCCTACTGAGTTACTCGCCAATTGATCCGATTAAAGCCTATATTGGTAATGACCTGATGCATGTTCCCCCAGAGCAGTATCCGCTGATTGCGGCGCGTTGGGGGCTTGACCAGCCGCTATGGATGCAGTTTTGGCGCTGGTTCTCGCAAATGATTCAGGGGGATTTGGGGTATTCGATGCTATACAATACCCCAGTTCTGCAAGTGATTTCCGACCGTTTAGTTCCCTCGCTGGCATTACTGGGCAGCGCGTGGATCTTTTCTGGGGTCATGGGTTTTGGACTTGGGTTAGTTGCTGGGCGCTACCTTAATCGCTGGCCTGACAAAATTATCTCTGCTTTTTGCTATATTCTAGCCTCCATTCCGGTGTTCTGGATTGGACTATTGTTGCTATCCCTATTTGCGGTGTCTTTAAAATGGGCGCCTATCTGCTGTGCATGGCCGATTGGCCTAGATGAGCAAACCGCCACTTTCTCACAAAAACTCCATCATTTAGTTCTTCCGGTTATTGCGCTGGGAATGCTGGGTGTCGGCACTATTGCACTGCACACGCGTTCTAAAGTCGTGGAAGTGATGAACAGCGAATTTATCCATTATGCGAAAGCGCAGGGGGATCAAGGCTGGTCAATGATGCGGTTTCACGTTCTAAAGCATGCTATTACTCCAGCCATCTGCTTGCAGTTTGCTTCCGTTGGGGAGTTATTGAGTGGGGCATTATTGGCAGAAAAAGTGTTCGCTTATCCAGGGTTAGGGCAGGCGACTATTGATGCTGGGCTACGCGGGGATGTTCCGTTACTTATGGGGATTGTGATGTTGTGTGCGGTACTGATTTTCTTCAGTAACACCATTGCGGATCTGCTGCTCAGAAAGGTAAATAAGGGAGTAATGAGAGGAGCATGACCTATAATCCGAACCGGGCCTTAATAAAATTAATTATCTCACTGACCTGCTTAACGCTGCTCGGTGTGTATGCTTTTTGGTTGCTATCCGCCGATGTTGAAATGAACTTGATGGATAGGCGACAAGCGCCTTCGCTAGCGCACCTATTTGGTACTGATAATCTGGGTCGTGATTTGTTTGACCGCACGTTTCAAGGATTGGCAACCAGTCTACAAATTGGTTTAACCGCCGCCGTGACTAGCGGGGCGATTGCCTTGATTATGGCTGGATTATCTTCTCTTAGTAAAAGTATGGATTATATGGTGCGTGGGGTGATTGATTCGCTGCTCGCATTGCCGCATTTACTGCTATTGGTTTTGATTTGTTTCACGCTAGGGGGGGGGAAGATGGGCGTAATTTGGGCGGTTGCGTTAACGCACTGGCCTAAGCTTACATTAATCCTACGCTCTGAATTACTGAGAGTTCAGCAAGCCGATTATATTATGTTATCTCGCCGTATTGGTAACAGTGCCTTCCAGCGCCTACGCTATCACTATTTACCGATGCTGTTGCCACAATGGATGGTCGGAACGCTATTAATGTTCCCTCACTCTGTTTTACACAGTGCCGCACTCAGTTTTTTGGGATTTGGATTAGCGCCACACGAGCCTTCGTTAGGTATCTTGCTCTCTGAGGCCTTACGCTATTTAAGCACCGGTGCATGGTGGATGGTGGTGTTTCCGGGGCTTGCTCTGATGGGGCTGGTTCTGTTATTTGATCAGTTTGCAAAATCCACCCAACAATTGTGGCTAAGGGGAGCAACATGCTGAGGTTTGATAATTTGACGATCGACGTCGCGCAATATCGTTGGCTCGGTAAGAAAAGTTGGTCTCCGCTACTGCAAGATATTTCTCTGGATGTGCAACCGGGGGAAATGGTTGCACTGATTGGTGGCAGCGGTGAAGGCAAAAGTTTATTGCTACAAAGCGCTCTCGGATTGCTGCCGGAGAATATGCGCTGCCAAGGAAGTATTGAGCTAAATGGCCAAGCGCTGACGGAGAAAACTAAGCCACAGCATCGAGGCAATTCTTTGTGCTATGTGCCTCAAGGGGTGAGCGCATTAAACCCACTTATCCAGATTGGTCCTCAGCTAGAACGTGCCGCAGTATTGAGTGGCCAGCATCTTAAAATGCATGATGTGGCTCGGCATTTACAGGAATACAACTTACAGTCCAGTTTGGTGAATAGCTACCCCAGCCAACTTTCTGGGGGCATGGCAAAAAGGGTACTGGCAAGCAGCGCCACGCTATCCCGTGCGGAATATATTTTAGCAGATGAAATTTCCTCGTGGTTGGATGATGAGCATGCTTTGCAGTTACTCGAAAATATCAAATCCTTATGCCGTGATGGGCGGGGCGTACTGTGGGTGACTCACGATTTGTCCATGGCGGTACGGTTTGCTGACCGAGTTGCACTGTTGCGTAATGGGACTTTGGAAGAAGTACTTAGTAGCCAAAAGCTTAAACAAGGTGGCGGGGGAAAGTGGATCCAATCCCTCTGGAATGCGTTGCCTGAGCACCAGTTTATGATGATGGATGAGTGGAGATAATGGGATGCTAGAGGTTCAAAATTTGCGTATCGAGCAAGCGGGGCGCGTATTGTGGGACGACCTTTGCTTATCACTCGCTGATAATGAACGTTTAGGTATTTCTGCGCCCAGTGGATTTGGGAAAACCACGCTTGGACGTGTGCTCGGTCAATGGCAATTGCCCACCGAAGGGCAAATTTTGTTTAATGGTAAACCACTCCCGCGTCATGGATATTGCCCCATTCAGTTAGTTCCTCAACACCCTGAAAAGAGTTTTAATCCTTATCGTACGGTGGGTGCCAGTGTCCGTGATGCGTGGGAGCCTGATGCCGAATATTTGGAGATGCTCTCTATTAAATCTGAATGGTTAACTCGCCGCCCTAGCGAGCTTTCCGGTGGAGAGCTTGCCCGCATTGCGTTATTAAGAGCCTTAGATCCTCGAACAAAAGTGCTGATCGCGGATGAAATCACCGCCCAGCTCGATGCTCATTTGCAAAAAGAGGTTTGGCAACATTTGATCCGCCTCTCTCAACAACGTCCCCTCGCTATGATTATTTTTAGCCATAACAAAGCACTGCTGGAAAAAGTGTGCACGAAAGAGTGGACCGTGGCGTCACAATAGCGGTATTAGTGGTCTCGATATTGATTGGTTTCTCTGGAAGAGGTTATGATACCCCAGAAACACGAAACCCCGAGAGGAACAGTATGTCTATCTCGGGGCTCTAAATAGATTGTTGAGGGTGCATGTTATACAGAGGGACCACATCAACTGCTCTGATAGGGATTCTAGAGGGATATGGCTGAAAGTCAAGTAGCTTATATATATGGTAATAATATAAGTGCAATAAAAGATAGTCTTTCAGATAAGCGATTTTTAGCTTATTTAAAGAAAGCGGGTTTCAATGAAACTTATGCATTTAATTTATATTTATACAATGCTCGAATATCTAAAGCATTCTTATTTCCATTGCATATATTAGAGGTTTCATTAAGAAATCGAATTAATGAAATTTTTAAGATTAATTATGGTGAGGATTGGGCTAATCATTCCAATTTTCAATCTATTTTAACATTTGAAAGCTTAAGTAATCTTGAGGTAGCCTTATGCCGAGCCAGCCAAAATAAAACAGAAAATGTAATCTCTGAATTATCATTTGATTTTTGGTCTAACCTATTCAGGCCTGAATATGATAGATATTTTTGGCAGAAAAATATGAAATTCTTGATTTCTAATCATCTAGTTACAAGGAAGGTATTTCAAAAAATCATTAAAGAAATTAATAAATTTAGAAATAGAATTGCTCATCATGAGCCTATTTATTATTTGAATATTTCAGAGTTGCATTCTCAATTAATAGAAGTGATAGGTTGGATATCACAAGAAACGGGGCATTGGGTTAAACATCACTCTACAGTCAATGAAATATTACGTACATCACCTAGTATAGAGGGGGGAGTTCGACCTCACTTTGGTGAAAGATGTGATAATGATTTTATCTTGATACATGAAAATTCATTATTATCCGAGATACCAAAAAAAAGATTTATTTTAGTACAGAATGATTTTGGCTTAATTGAATCCATAATAGAGTATAAAGATATTTTTATTTTTATAATGAGGTTAATTGATAATGATGGAAAAAGTATAGTGATAGATCTTTCTCAGTATACTTTTAAAAATGTATGTGAAAAACTAGAATTGAAGGTTAACTATCATGAGTGTGGCTATGAAGAAAGTTTAAATAAAGCAAATTTAATATTCAAAAAATCAAAAATTGAATTTATTATAGTGAAAAAAATAAATGAAATTATAGGTGTTATTTCTAAGTCTCACCGTAGGTATTAATTATTCTTTTAATTTACCCACCAAAAACTCAATAAATGCCCGTGTTTTAGCGGGGAGGTTACTGGTATTGGGGTAAAGCAATTGAATGTTTCTTTTTGGAAGACTGAACTCAGGCAATAAACGAATTAATCGGTTATGTTTAATATCCTCTTCTACCAACCAATCTGGGCAAATCGCAACGCCTAAAGAAGCTAAAGCCATTTGATGGATAACCTCCGCTGAATTGGATGAATATTGGCTATTGATCAGCGGTAATTCGAATTTTTCACCGGAATTATTTTGCAAAAAATATTCGGTATCCTGCCAATTTAATAATGAATGAGTGATCCACGGAATCTCGGCCAAATCGCTGATTTGTACAATAGGGTATTGGCGAGCAAATTGCGGTGTTGCTACCAAATGAATAGCATATTCTCCCAGCTTACGTACTTTTAATGACGAACTCTTCAAATTACCTAAGCGAATGGCAATATCTAATTTTTCTGAGATCAAATCATCGAGAGAAGAATTGAAGGTATATTGCAGATGTAGCTTGGGGTATAGGCGACAAAATTCAGGTAATAAAGGCAAAATATAGCGCTGACCAAATTCATTGGTTGAAGAAAAACGCAATGTTCCTGTGATATTCAATCCGAGATTTTGGCTCTTTTCAAACGCCTCCTCAATTTGCAACTGAATGCGTTTAAAGTCATCGTAGAAATGTTTTCCCACTTCTGTCAGGGCAATATTGCGGGTATTTCGCGTTAATAAACTGACGTTCAGGCGCTGTTCCAATTGCTTAATATCAATACTCACCATCGAGCGGCTTAATCCCAAAATTTCAGCAGCTTTCGTGAAAGATCCGGAATCGACCACCTGAAGAAAACTGGTAATTTGCTTGAGATTTTTTTGCATAATTAGCTCGATTGTTTGATTGTATTAAACAATGATTTTACTTCCCTTGCATCGACAAAGAAAGCCCTCAGCCTTACTCTTTGCGACCGGAGGTAGTTATGTCCTATCGTTATCAAATTGCTACAGTATTTCTTCTCGGTTTCTTCATTGATTGTATTAATATTTTTATGTCCGCCATTGCGTTACCCAATATCGCAACGCATTTTTCAACCAGCCAATCGATGGTGGCTTGGGTCGCGAATGCCTATATTTTAGGGTTGGTGCTGATTATGCCAATCAGCTTATGGCTTTCAGGGCGGCTCGGCGAGCGCAAGCTACTCGCTTATTCCATGCTGCTATTTACTCTTGCAGTGGGAATGTGTGGTATCAGTGATTCTATTTATAGCTTAATTTTTTGGCGCTTTATTCAAGGGGTTTCTGGTGGGCTATTAATCCCAGTTGGGCAAGCGTTAGTTTTTAGCTTATTTCCTAATCAAGAACGCCAAAAAATATCGACCATGATTATGACGGTAGCGTTGATTGCCCCTGCATTTTCCCCAGCGATTGGCGGCATGATCATTGATTCTTTCTCATGGCGTTGGGTATTTTTTGCCAATATTCCATTTTCTCTCTTAGCGGCATTATTAGCCTGGGGATGGGTAAAAAATGGTGAAAAACAGGCTCGTGAAAAACCGGATATTTTCGGCCTACTATTAGTCAGCCTTAGTTTACTGGGCTTATTAATGTCTTTTTCCCTGTATAACGATTATCAAAATCTTATATTGGCACTATTGAGTTTTGGGGCCTCAGCATTGCTATTGGCGGTATATTTACGGTATGCCCAAAAATGCCGAGCGCCTATTTTAAATTTACAGCTACTTAAAAATTACAATTTACGGAATGGATTTATTGTCTATTACGCGGTGCCGGGAATTTTTACGGGGGTTAACTTACTTAATATTTTTAACCTACAAACCAATATTGGCTTTAATGCTCAACAGACCGGGTTATTTATGTTGTTGTACGCTGCGGGTGCGTTATTTTCCATGATATCCGGTGGCTATTTTTATCATCGTCTTGGTAAGCGTAGTTTATTTATTGCAGGAATTACGCTGCACAGTTTAGGGATATTTTCTCTATTCTGGATTGATAACCAAAGCCAACTAGGATTACTGGTTATTGCCTATTTATTAATGGGAATGGGCGGTGGAATGAGCGCAAATACGGCGCAAATTAGTGCACTGATTGATTTTAAAGATCGCGATTTATTACAAGGTAGCGTGCTGTGGAATATTAATCGGCAGGTGGCATTCAGTGTGGGGACCGTGGTATTAATTTCAATTTTTAACTTGATGACCTCTTCAAGCGATCTAGTTCGTTATCAATATACTTTTTTTATTGCAGCACTTCTGGGGCTGTTATCGTTAATTTCAGTGATTAAAGGAAAATAAGATGGACCAGCAAATGGCTTTGGCCGTACAGAGCATCATTGATGTTCATGTGCTTATTGAGGATGTATTTACGGGGCGTCATCAGGGGAAGAGCCTTCAGCCACTATTAGCCAGCTTTGATAAAGATTTTAAAATGGTGACTATTCAAGGCGCTTGCATTGGCTTGGAGCAAGTGACTGAATTATTTAGTCATAATGTCGGTGCTAAGCCTTCACTGGATATTACGGTTCAAAATATTGAGCCGTTATTTGAGTCTTCAGATAACCAATATTGGCTACGCTACCAAGAATACCAAACGGTCGAGGGGCTGAGAACCTTACGCACTTCAACCGTAGGTCTAAAAATTGAAGCTGGAAAATGTTATTGGCAATATCTTCATGAAACTCCAGTTAAATAGTTACTTAGTGAAACATACAAACGGTCAATAGACCGTTTTTTATATTTGGCTCTATAACAATATCAATAAGAATAATTATAAATGATTTCTATTCTCATTTTTATTGACCGTCGGTCGGTCGTGATTTAACATGCAGTAAAGATCGACAATAAGGTTAAAGAGAATGAAGCGAATTTTTTTGATCGTAGCGGTGTGCCTCGGCACTTTTATGGCAACGCTCGACATCAGCATTGTTAATGTTGCACTACCGGTGATAGGTCAGGAGCTGAATGCTAATCTGTCGATGTTGCAGTGGATCATTGATTCTTACGCACTCTGTTTATCAGCATTGATCCTATCGGTTGGCCCAATCAGTGATCGCTATGGACGCAAGAAAGTTTGGTTAACGGGAATCGTGATCTTCACGGTGGGATCGTTGATTTGCGCTTTTTCGCTGAGTGCACAAATGCTGTTATTTGGCAGGGTGATCCAAGGTATTGCCGCTGCAGCATTGATTCCTGGGGCGCTATCCATCATTACACAAGCTTTTAGTAATGATATCGAAAGGATTAAAGTGATCGGCATTTGGTCGGCAGTCAGCGCTCTCTCTTTGATTATCGGCCCTATTTTAGGGGGGTTCTTAGTCGATACCTTCGAGTGGAGCTTTATTTTTATGATCAATCTTCCCATTGGGCTATTAACGTTATTACTTGGGGGGTTAGGAATCAAAGAAAGTGCTGATCCGGATAAGGCGGCGTTAGATCCTCTTGGTCAGCTACTTAGCGTCGTTGCGCTGGCAGGGCTCACTTATGGATTGATAGAAGCGGGGGATATGGGCTGGGCGAGTTTACCCACAATAGCTGGATTGATGATTGGCGGTATTGCCGCACTCGGTTTTGTGATTGTGGAATTAAACGTCCCACGCCCTTTGTTGCCTATTTTTCTCTTCAAGCAAAATCCCTATTTCTTGCAATACAATTTAGCTTCTTTTGCCTTGGGATTTGCCACGTATAGCAACGTGTTTTTTATTGCGCTATTTTTGCAAAAAGGACAAGGGTGGGGAGCCTTTGAGGCAGGGTTACGCATGGCACCCGAATTTATTGCCATGGCGCTGTTTTCCTTTAGCTTTGGACGGCTTTCACGTACGTTAAGTGTGCGCAATATTATGGTCATCGGATTCTTATTGATCGCGACGGCATCGATGCTACTGACGCGCGTTAATTCAGATACCGAATATTTACCAATTGCCGCTATCTTATTTATTCTTGGTGCTGGAATGGGTATGGCAACACCAGCAATTGGTGCATTGGTGATGGCGAGTGTTGAAAAAGCGTATTCAGGGATAGCTTCCGCGGTGATGAATGCTTTGAGGCAAACGGGAATGACTCTGGGGATCGCTTTGCTAGGAACATTAATGACCCATCGGGCTATTGACCAATTAATGGAAGACCCGCAAATCAGTAGGCTGTTATCAGTGGGAGAAGTTGACGGGTTGATTAAAGGATCTGTGGCGGCATCATCTCATTTTATCGAGCAAGCGACACAATCCGCATTTGTTTCTGGTTTTAATTTGGCGATGCTGGGGGGAGCGATATCAATTATGCTTTGTCTCGCGTTGATGATGAAAACAAGCCAGATTGTCAGGGGAAAGTAGCGGATAAAAAAACACCTGCATTTGCAGGTGTTTTATTTATTTTAATGCATTATTCGTCAAGGAAGCTACGCAGAACTTCTGAGCGACTTGGGTGGCGTAATTTACGCAGCGCTTTCGCTTCAATCTGACGGATACGTTCACGGGTTACATCAAACTGTTTACCCACTTCCTCTAAGGTGTGGTCAGTGTTCATGTCGATACCGAAACGCATACGCAGAACTTTCGCTTCACGAGCGGTTAAGCCAGCCAGCACTTCATGAGTTGCCGAACGTAAGCTCTCTGAAGTTGCAGAATCTAATGGCAGCTCTAATGTGGTATCTTCAATAAAGTCACCTAAATGTGAATCTTCATCGTCACCAATTGGCGTTTCCATTGAGATTGGCTCTTTGGCAATCTTCAGTACTTTACGAATTTTATCTTCCGGCATCAGCATGCGTTCTGCCAGTTCTTCTGGCGATGGTTCACGACCCATCTCTTGCAGCATTTGACGAGAGATACGGTTCAGTTTGTTGATCGTTTCGATCATGTGAACCGGAATACGAATTGTACGTGCTTGGTCGGCGATAGAACGGGTAATAGCCTGACGGATCCACCAAGTTGCATAAGTTGAGAACTTATAACCACGGCGGTATTCAAACTTATCAACCGCTTTCATCAAGCCGATGTTACCTTCTTGAATCAAGTCGAGGAACTGTAAACCACGGTTGGTATATTTCTTCGCGATAGAGATAACCAGACGTAAGTTTGCTTCAACCATCTCTTTCTTAGCACGACGAGCTTTCGCTTCACCGATAGACATACGACGGTTGATATCTTTAACCTGTTCAATTGTCAGGCCAGTTTCTTCTTCAATTTGACGCAGTCTTTGCAGGCAACGTAAAACGTCTTCTTCAACATCCAGCAGTTTTTCAGACCATGGCTTGTTCATCGCTTTTGCTGCGGTTAACCAAGTCTCGCTGGTTTCATTACCACCGAATAAGGTGATGAAGTTTTTCTTAGGCATTTTGCACTGCTCAACACACAGCTTCATAATGGTACGTTCTTGTTGACGAACGCGCTCCATCATTTCACGCATGTTGTTGACCAGATAGTCAAACTGTTTTGGTACTAAACGGAACTCTTTGAAAACGTCAGACAATTGATTAATTGCTGCAACAGTTTTCGCATCGCTACGTCCATATTGTTTGATATGTGAACGTGTTTTTTCATACTGTTCACGAAGATCGGAGAATTTTTGACGAGCTAATTCAGGATCGATGCTGTTATCGTCATCGGTATCGCTGTCTTCGCTGTCTTCATCTTCCTCTTCTTCTTCGTCGTTATTTAACTCTTCTTGTGGAAGTTCAGAGCCAACGTGGGTTGCTGTTGGGGCTAAATCTTCTTCCGCATTCGGGTCAACGAATCCGGTAATTAAGTCAGATAAACGGCTTTCGCCCGCTTCAACGCGGTCATACTGCTCTAACAGGTAGGTGATAGCCTCAGGGTATTCAGCAACAGAGCACTGAACCTGATTAATACCATCTTCGATACGTTTAGCAATGTCGATTTCACCTTCACGGGTGAGAAGCTCGACAGTCCCCATTTCACGCATATACATGCGCACAGGGTCGGTAGTACGGCCGATTTCACTTTCAACACTGGACAGTACTTGTGCAGCAGCTTCTGCCGCATCTTCATCGGTGTCGGAAGTATTTTCAGCCAAAATTAAATCATCGGCATCAGGTGCTTCTTCCATGACCTGGATGCCCATGTCATTAATCATCTGGATGATATCTTCGATCTGATCTGAATCGACGATATCTTCCGGCAGATGGTCGTTTACCTCAGCATAGGTTAAATAACCTTGCTCTTTACCCTTGGTGACGAGTAGCTTAAGCTGTGACTGCGGGTTTTGCTCCATAAGACGGTATCCACACTTCTGAGTATTTAAATTGGTGTCGGTCGGCGAAACTAACGGCCAACAAGAACATTCAAAGGGACATTTTTCTCTGTGCTACGCCCTTTATGTTTCGTAGCATTTTACAGGCAATTGCCTTGTTATTTGCGGCACTTAAGCCGTTTTATGTACTATTTTGGATGCTTTATGTTTTCACTCGTGAAAGAGTGATTAGACGGACTTCCTCGCGCTCTTCAGGTGTCAGCCTTTGTGTTCGTTCTTTCGCTATTAGATAGTCGAAACGCTCATCGAGGGCGCTATTAAATAGATGATTTAGAGCATCTATAAAGGTATTTTCCGCTATTTCCTCTATTTCTATATCGTTCCACGTTGCTAGTTTTTCAAGCTGTTTCGCAAATTTATTATCGCGATAACGCTCTAGCAGCTGCCCTGTGGTCATTCCGGGGGTGGAACGGCAAACTTCAACCAATTCCTGAAATAGAGAAAGCCCCGGCATCTGGATGTGGGCAATTCCCTCTAACGAGGGAACGAACTCCGAAAAATTCGGATTCTGTACCAACAAGGCGATAAGGATACGCATTGTTGTCGGTTTTAGCTTTGGTGCCTGATAATTAATTTGCTCGGTGTTCTCTCTATCAATCATAGCAAGAACCTGAGAAATATCCGGTATACCAATAAAATTTCCTAATTCTTGGGCCATATACAGGCGCAGAGTTTCACCCGGTATCTGCTTTATCAATGGGATAGCAAGTTTACTAATTTTTGCTCGACCCTCTTGGGTTTTTAAGTCCACCTGTGGGACTAAAGAGTCAAATAAAAATGTGGAAAGACTTAGCGCATTTTCCATGCGTTGCTCAAAAGCGTCTTTTCCTTCTTTGCGTACCAATGAATCTGGATCTTCGCCATCAGGCAAAAACATAAAACGAATTTGGCGGCCATCGGTGAGATAGGGAAGGGCATTTTCGAGAGCACGCCATGCGGCTTCTCTTCCTGCTCTATCTCCGTCATAACAGCAAATCACCGTATCTGTTGAACGATAGAGCAACTGAATATGCTCTGCAGTTGTAGAGGTGCCAAGTGATGCAACCGCATAGCGGATGTCATACTGTGCGAGTGCTACAACGTCCATATAGCCTTCAACAACAAGTAATTTTGCCAGCTCACTACTATTTTGTGTCGCTTCATAAAGACCAAAAAGTTGGCGACCCTTATGAAATATATCGGTTTCTGGGGAGTTTAAGTATTTAGGGACACCATCGCCTAATACTCGTCCACCAAATGCAATAACGCGACCTCGGCGATCCCGGATAGGGAACATGACGCGATCTCTAAAGCGATCATAAACGCGCCCATTATCGTTGGTCACCAGCATGCCCGCTTCATCAAGTTGCTGACGGCTTTCTGGGTTTACCGCAAATTTCTTTAAGAGGTTATCCCAACCTGCTGGGGCGAAACCAATAGAAAAATGAGCAATAATTTCCGGGCTCAAACCACGTTGGCTTAAATAATCCTTGGCTTTATTTGCCGATGAATGATTTAAGGCAGCGCAGTAAAACTGATTAATCTTTTCCATCAATTGGTAGAGATTTTGACGTTGATGGAGTTCAATTTGGCTTGTTCCAGTTCCTTTTTCGTAAGGAACATCAAGACCGTGTAGTGCAGACAGCTCTTCTATTGCTTCAACAAAATCGAGTTTGTCGTAATTCATCAAAAAATCGATGGCATTACCATGGGCACCACAACCAAAACAATAATAAAACTGTCGGTCACCATTCACCGTAAATGAAGGTGTTTTTTCGTTATGAAAAGGACAGCAAGCGTGATGGTTTTTACCCTGTTTTTTTAACGGGACTTTTGCATCGACTAAATCAATGATGTCGGTTCTTGCTAATAAATCATTGATAAATGAACGCGGAATTCGTCCAGCCATAAGCCTCTTTTTTCGCCTGTTGATGAACGATAATAAGCCGCGCTTCCTTTAGGAAAGCACGGCCTTTAACTGCTTACTAGTACTGTCTGTGTTGGTTGCGATTAGGATCGCAATCAATTAATACAGACGAGTACGGCGTGCGTTTTCACGAGCAAGTTTTTTAGCGTGACGTTTTACAGCAGATGCTTTAGCGCGTTTACGTTCAGTCGTTGGTTTTTCATAGAATTCACGACGACGAACTTCAGCTAAAACTCCTGCTTTTTCACAGGAACGTTTGAAACGACGCAGTGCAACGTCGAATGGCTCGTTTTCACGTACTTTAATTACCGGCATGTGCCTCTCACCTCAATAGAAATCGGTTTGTCGCTGGTTTTGGTTCACCAGCCATCATTTAAAATGGTGCGGAATTTTACTTCAATGAGTACGGGTTTGTAAAGTGCCGTATAAAATTGAATCACGCAAGATTATCTGTTTTGTTACTAACTTCATAAATAAAGCCAGCAAAACCAGATAATAATGAGAATTAGCCACACGAAATTTTTATTACAGGACTCTGATTATAGACTATACAACCGAGAAAGTCAGCCTTTTGCTGTCATTAATTGTCAGTTTTAGTGTCATTTATTTATTATATTGCGCGATAATGCGAATTTAGTGGTAAACTTGCGCGCATGCAATAAACAAGGGTAGTGCAATGCGTGTTTTAGGTATCGAAACCTCTTGCGATGAAACCGGAATCGCAATCTATGATGATAAGCTTGGCCTATTAGCCAATCAATTATACAGTCAAATCAAAGTTCATGCGGATTACGGTGGCGTTGTTCCCGAATTAGCATCCCGTGATCATATCCGTAAAACCGTTCCTCTGATTCAAGCCGCGCTCAAAGAAGCTAACTTAACCCGCTCTGATATTGATGCGGTGGCGTATACTGCGGGCCCTGGTTTAGTCGGTGCCTTGATGGTCGGTGCAACCGTTGGTCGGGCATTAGCTTTTGCGTGGAATGTTCCCGCGGTGGCCGTACACCACATGGAAGGGCATTTATTAGCGCCGATGTTGGAAGAGAAAAGCCCTGAATTCCCATTTGTAGCGCTGTTAGTATCGGGTGGACATACCCAATTGATTAGTGTGACTGGCATTGGTGAATATGAACTGCTAGGCGAATCTATCGATGATGCCGCAGGGGAAGCTTTCGATAAAACCGCAAAGCTGCTCGGTCTCGATTATCCCGGCGGTCCGGTATTATCTAAAATGGCGCAACAAGGCGTCGCTGGGCGCTTTGTTTTTCCTCGTCCAATGACTGACAGGCCGGGACTGGATTTTAGTTTCTCAGGCTTAAAAACTTTCGCTGCAAATACTATTCGTGATAATGACAGTGACGACCAGACTCGCGCTGATATCGCTAGAGCATTTGAGGATGCAGTGGTTGATACACTCGCAATCAAATGTAAACGCGCCCTTGAGCAAACGGGTTTTAAACGTTTGGTGATGGCCGGTGGCGTGAGTGCTAACCGTGCTTTGCGAGCAAAAATGGAAGAGGTTCTCAAGCAGCGTGGCGGTGAAGTCTTTTATGCTCGGCCTGAATTTTGTACTGATAACGGGGCGATGATCGCCTTGGCAGGTCTCATTCGCCTAAAAGGTGGTGCAAACGCAGGGTTGGGTGTGACTGTGCGTCCTCGTTGGCCATTAGCGGAATTACCGCCGTTGGATAAGTAAACCTAGGTCAAACGTGGATTGAGATATGGGTGGCTCACGATGCCACCCATCCATTTTAATGTAAAATTGTCACTGCATCTTCAAGGCGAATCGAGCGACTTCTCACTTGATTTGATGTCTCTGTACTTTGCTCTACTAATAAACTGCTTTGCTGAGTGATGGATTCCAGTTCACTAACAGCTTGAGTAATATCAGAAATTCCCGCCGCTTGTTCCGTGGTCGCATGACTAATATGTGTAATCAATTGCGTGACATTTTGCACTTGATCAACAATATCTTTCATGGTGTTCCCCGCGTTATAAACTTGATCCTTACCGGAACTCACTTTCTTTTCGCAGTCATTGATAAGCTCTCGAATGTCGTTAACAGCGCTAGCACTACGGCTGGCAAGGCTACGAACCTCATTAGCGACAACGGCAAATCCTTTACCTTGCTCTCCAGCTCTTGCGGCTTCAACCGCGGCATTAAGCGCTAAAATATTGGTTTGAAAAGCGATGGTTTTAATGACGTCGGTAATGGAGTTTATCTTACTGGTACTGCGTACAATTTCATCCATGGTCGTGACAACTGCATCCATAATGGCACCACCGTTCACCGCCGTTTCGCTGGTTTCATTAGATAGCATATCGACCTTGAGGGTGTTGTCCGCATTCATTTTGACGGAAACCGACATTTGGTTCATGGTGGCGACCGTTTGCTGCATATAGCCGACAGTTCGTTGTGTATGGCTGTCTAACTCACCACAATCATTGACCAGAGATTCGCTATCTTTTCGGACATTGTCTACTTGTTCTGACACATCATTAATTAGCCAGCGACAGACTAAACCAAGCTGACCAATGGAGCGAAGAATTTGCCCAATTTCATCAACACGGCTCATATGGTCAATGCTATTACGATTTCCTCTTGCCACATTTAAGGCTTGGGACATGATATTTTCGATAGGTTTTGCAAAACTGCGTTCGAGCATAAAGTTACCCAGTAATAGGGTAGCGAAGGTACATAAACTGGGGATAATTAATGCGCTGGAAGATAAACCGGATACAACTGCCATTAACAGCCATATCACAAATAAGCTGATGGAAATTAAGCGAATACGCCAGCGTACGCTGAGAGTGGAAAGGGTAAACTGGCGGCGTTTAGGAAGAACGATCCCTTTGTAGATCTTGCGGTTACTTCGATTTTCTACCATCGATTGATATAACGGTTCGACCGTGGCGATCTCTTCTCGAGTGGCTCGTATACGAATCGACATATAACCTGTGATCACACCATTCCTCTGCATTGGAATGATATTGGCACGAACCCAATAATGGTCGCCATTTTTACGCCGATTTTTAACTATCCCAGTCCAAGGTTCCCCCATTTTTAAGGTTCGCCACATATCTGCAAAGGCTTCCTTCGGCATATCAGGATGACGAATAATTCGGTGCGGTTGACCCATCAGTTCATCAAGTTGATATCCACTAACCTGCACAAAGAAATCATTAGCGTGGATAATGTTCCCGTGTAGGTCGCTGGTTGTCATGAGGGTTATATCTTCATCTAAGATATGTTCATTCTGAGTAATATAGGGAGTTCTGCTCATTTTATAGTCACTTTTATAGTTAAGTTTTCCTTTATATAGTCGACAGTTTTTAATTATTCATTAGTAATAATTTTTCAAATTATTAACTTTTTATTAAAAGTGTGCGCTGGAAAACGAATAAGTGAAAATACCTAGTACAGACGTGATGATTTTGTGAGGAAAATGAGGTGGAGTGGCGAATGATGAGCATAAAAAAGGGCTGAAATTCAGCCCTTATGATTAGTCATCTTCTTTGCGTTGTTCTTGAGCGACTTCTTTAGCGGTTTTTTGTTTCTTATTTTTTAGTTTTTGCCAAATTCGACTTTCTTGCCCTCGCCATAGCCGTTGGATATTTCCGTGATGGCGTATGAGTACTAAGCAGGACAACATGGCGACAGGGAATGTGAATTCAGGCTTAAACCACCAGACATAAAAAGGGGCTAATAATGCACTTACAATAGCCCCCAAGGATGAATAGCCGCTGAGTAATACCGTTAATAGCCATGTTCCTGCGACAAGTCCAGAAAGATCCCAACCAATGGCTGCGATGGAGCCAAATGCGGTGGCAACGCCTTTTCCGCCTTTAAAATGGAAGAAAACTGGATAAATATGCCCAAGACAGGCTGCAATCGCGACCAAGCCAAGATAGAATGGTTGTACATTTAAATAATAAGCAATCCAAACTGGGATCATCCCTTTGAGGACGTCGCAGAGCAGTACCGCTGCGGCAGCGGCTTTACCACCGACACGCAGGACGTTAGTTGCACCCGGGTTACCAGAGCCATGCTGACGAGGATCGGGGAGTCTCGCCAAACGGCAGATCAATATAGCGCTGGAAATTGATCCGCAAAGGTAGGCGAAGATTATCATGCCAAGCGCGATTGCACTCATAACTAACTCCAAAACGGTTTAAGCTATTTTATATGTAATTCACTTCAACATGGATAATACGCATATTTTTCCTGAAGTGGTATCAATTCAGCACATAAACGAGAAAATGACGTGATGGATATCGTATTTATTGAACAATTATCAGTCATTACCACCATTGGTGTATATGACTGGGAACAAAAGATCGAGCAAAAATTAGTGCTCGATATCGAAATGGGATGGAACAATAAACCCGCGGCAATGAGCGATAATGTTGATGATTGCTTAAATTATGCCCTTGTAAGTCAGCGGATTATTGATCATCTGGAAAATAATAAATTTGCCTTGGTTGAGCGCGTTGCCGAAGAAGTTGCTCAATTATTGCTTAATGAATTCAAATCGCCTTGGGTCAGAGTGAAAGTGTCTAAACCTGGAGCCGTTGTGCGTGCCAAAAATATTGGTGTGCTTATTGAGCGTGGGACTAAAAGCGCTTAATCAATCGCTGGCGGTTATTATCGCCAGTGTATTCTTAATCCATTATTTTCTGCGTTTTTTGCCAACTCTCTACAGCTTGAATACGTTGATGAGTTAACTCTTCACGAATTTGAGGGCCTTGAAATCCTTGTTCAATAATCGGTTTTACGCTGACTTGCTGAGCAATGGCATAAGCTTGGCGTAAGTATTCCCCTTGACGATAATTCTGGCACTCTAATCCCCCTCGTCCACGGGCATCTGCTTCACTGACTAAGCTCAGTTGAGCAATCCGCTCTGGTTTACGCCAACTGTCTAATCCATCAAATATCTGCACGATCTCTTGGGCATTAAGCTTTCCAATGACATGGATCTTATCGTGATATCTGGCAGCAAGTCTGGCTAGATCTCGTGCACTTGTTGGGATTTTCAATCGCTCACACAGCGCTTCAATTAATGGAATACCCGCTTCACCATGATTTGGGTGACTGGGCCAAAGTTCTTTTGGTGTGAGTGCTTTGCCAAGGTCATGGCATAAAGCCGCAAAACGGACATCGATATCATTCGACAGTGTCGCTATCACACCCATGACCATGAGAATATGAATACCAGTATCAATCTCTGGATGCCATTTTTCTGGTGCGGGAACCCCGAATAAATGGTCGATTTCAGGGAATAGCACGGCGAGGGCACCGCAATCACGTAATACCTCAAAATAGACTTGAGGAGAGTGAGACATTATTGCTTTATGGGTCTCCACCCAAACTCGTTCGGGGGTGAGATGAGAAAGTTCGCCTGTCTCTACCATGGATTGCATTAGAGTCATCGTTTCTGGCGCAACTCGGAACCCCTGTTGGTAATAGCGTGCTGCAAAACGAGCAACACGCAAAACACGCAAAGGGTCTTCCAAAAAGGCATCAGAGACGTGGCGCAGAACACGATTTTTAAGATCTTTTACACCGTGATAGGGATCGATTAATTCACCGGTATCACTTTGTGCAATTGCGTTGATTGTCAAATCTCGGCGTAACAAGTCATCTTCAATCGTAACATCAGGCGCACTGTAGCAGCTAAAGCCGGTATAGCCTGCACCAATCTTACGTTCTGTTCTGGCTAAGGCATATTCTTCGTGGGTCTTCGGGTGCAAAAAAACGGGAAAATCCTTACCTACTTGTTGGAAGCCTTTAGCGAGCATGGCTTCTGGCGTCGTACCGACAACCACATAATCCCTATCAGAAATAGGTAATCCCAGTAATTTATCGCGTACAGCGCCGCCAACAAGATAGATTTTCATGTATGTTTTACATCCAACCATCATTACGTTTTTTACGACGTGGAATAATGTGAGGTAACAGAAGCCCTAAAATTAGCCCTACACCGGCAACACCACCGCCATACATAAACCACTGTAGAATCAGTTCACGGCGACGATCATCTAAATTCACCTCAGCAATATCTAATTTTTTGCCTGCTTTGATTAATTCATTATTCAGTTTTTCATTTTCCGCTTTTAACTGGCGCACAATATTGTCGTTATCTGCAACTTTTTGCTGCATTTCCGCGGTGCGAGCATTCCACGTATTATCAATATTATCTAATTGCTGGCGTAGTTTTTGGTTTTCCGCTTCGAGTTGCGGAATACGGCTTTTCATGCTTGGAATGTCACTGAGTTGATCCGTTGGGATCCAAACGGTGCGACCTTTGCCATCTTTAATTTGAGCAAACTTGTTATCAATAGAGATGAGTTCAACGGATTCGCCAGCATTTAAGGAGCCAACAATCCGATAATTTGTTCCAGGACCACTACGCACATAGGTCGATAAATCTTCGGAAACATAACGTGTTTCTGCATTTGCTGTGAAGGACAGGCCTAACCCCATAGCGGAAATCAATAAGAGTGGAATTTTTCGCATAGTGTTTTTATCTTTTTACTGTGAATGAATGTCGTATTAATTAAATACTAATAAGTAAAGTCTACGGGTGCAAACGTTTAAACTTAGAGTTATGTAAATGTTGAACGATAATGAGAACTATCCTAACTCACTAAATAATACAATTATTATGGGGTTCATTGAAATAACTCTCTATAAGAGAATCAATATCTGGAATTTTTGGTTTCTGTGCGGTTTCTTTTCTCTGCGTTGATTGATTGGGGTAATATGGGCACAGTGAAATTATTAAATAAGGAAGTCTATGAACCATATAGAAGTTGAACTCAAATTATCGGCTCAGAGTTCTGCTATAGACGCTGTTCGCCAGAGTATTTCAACCCTCTCACCACAACATTCCGAGCCTTGCAAGCTGACAAATATCTATTTTGATACGGCAGAAAGACAGTTACGTCAATGGGATATGGGGTTACGTATTCGTGGTTGTGACGGGCGTTATGAAATGACCATCAAAACGGCGGGACAAGTCATCGGTGGGTTACATCAACGCCCTGAGTACAATGTAGATATCGAATCCCCTGAAATTAATCTTGCAGCATTTCCAGAAGAAATTTGGCCTGAAGGGATAGATCTTCAAGAATTACAATCCGAATTACAGGTGTTATTTAGCACCAATTTCACTCGTGAAAAATGGTTAGTAAAATTTGAAGACAGCGAAATTGAGATTGTATTCGACCAAGGCATTATTTCTGCTGGGGCAAAAGATTTACCCATTCAAGAATTTGAGTTGGAATTAAAAAAAGGGTTTGTGGCGGATGTCCTGAATCTGGCGAAAAAATTTGCGGATATTGATGGGCTGCATCTCTCTTCCTTGAGTAAAGCCGCTCGCGGTTATTCATTATTATCTTCAATACCCGCTCCGTTACAACGTCCTGCTTCTCTGTTTGATTATGAAGAGCAACCGATTGAAGCGTCTTTGTTGCACATGCAGCAACTTTGCCAGCAGCACGAATTATATTGGTTGGCAGATGGTGAACATGCGAAACAGGGATTTGGTGAGTTTTTACGTTTTGTTCAGGCATTTTTAATACATTATCAAAATTCAGCGCCTCAGTTTGTGCATGATCTCCCTCTTGAACAATTACGTTTGAATGCTGCGGATGAAAATATCAGTGCGGAAGATTTTTGCTACAGCAGCCCATGGTTAAAATGTAAATTGGCCTTTATTCAATGGTTGACCGCGTTAACGTACCCTAATGTCGAATAGGTATTGATGATATGCATCTTTCTCCTGAACTTCTACAACGCCAACATCTAAAAATTATCAATCAGTTAACAGAGCACGCTAGTGAATTGCTGCCCCTGAGTGATACTGAATTAAATTTTTTGGCATTCAGTGATTTTGCGCTGAAACATATTTTGGCTCATTCCCGTTTTTTGCAGCATCTACGCACTCAATTTCCGCAGGGAGATGAATGGCAGCAATACGGAAAATGGTTGGAGGAGGAGCTTGCATTAGTTACCCATGAAGATCATTTAATGCAGGTATTACGCACCTTCAGAAACCACATGATGGTGCGGATTGCTTGGATGCAAACCACTGAGTTATGTTCTCAACGAGAAACCATTTTACAACTGAGTGAATTAGCAGAATGCTTAATCGTTGCAGCTCGAGATTGGCTTTATAAAGAATATTGCCAATCTTGGGGAACACCTTGTGATAGAGATGGAAATCCTCAGCCGTTACTCGTTTTAGGGATGGGAAAATTAGGGGGGAGAGAGCTTAATTTTTCATCCGATATCGATTTGATTTTTGCTTATCCAGAAAATGGGGTGACCCGTGGCGGTCGCAAAGAGCTGGATAACGCGCAATTTTTTACCCGTTTGGGGCAGAAGTTAATCCGAGTACTTGACCAAGTCACTGTGCATGGGTTTGTTTATCGGGTTGATATGCGGTTACGTCCATTTGGCGATAGCGGCCCGTTAGTGTTTAGTTTTTCAGCATTAGAAGATTATTACCAAGAGCAAGGCCGTGATTGGGAACGCTACGCCATGGTCAAAGCCCGTATCATGGGGCCTGACAGCGTTCATTATGCCGACACGCTACGTAAGCTTTTACGTCCATTTGTTTATCGCCGTTACATTGATTTCAGTGTGATCCAATCGCTGAGAAACATGAAAAATATGATTGAACGGGAAGTTCGTCGCCGAGGTTTAGTGAATAACATTAAATTGGGTGCTGGAGGAATTCGTGAAATTGAGTTTATTTCCCAAGTTTTTCAGCTTATTCGTGGTGGACGCGAGCCTGTTTTACAATCCCAATCATTATTTACGGCCTTACAAGGTATTCAAGAATTAGCGTTATTACCGAGTGAGCAAGTTGAACAATTGCTGGAGTGCTACATTTTTCTGCGCCGTGTCGAAAACTTGCTGCAAAGTATTGATGACCAACAAACCCAAACGCTACCGGATGATGCGTTAAATCAGACTCGATTAATGTGGGGTATGGGCTGCTCAAGTTGGAATGATTTTTATCGTCAACTTAGCGATAAAATGGCCACGGTTCACCACATTTTTGCCGAGCAAATTGGCAGTGATGATGAAGAAGAAACTGCTGAAGAGTGTGATGAAATTTATATTACACTGTGGCAAAGCGAATTATCGAAAGAGGAACTTGCGAGCTATTTACCTTCAAAAGATGAGCAGGTAGCGGAAAAAGTGATCCATGGCATTAATATGTTCCGCCATGATCTTAATAAGCGCACAATTGGTCCTCGTGGGCGTGATGTTCTTGACGAGCTGATGCCAAAATTGCTAGCCAAAGTGGGGGAGTGCGAAGATGCAGGTCGCGTTATCGAACGCATTACGCCGTTGTTGCTCAGTATTGTTAGCCGAACCACCTATTTAGAATTAATGCTCGAATTCGATGAAGTTCTCACGCACGTTATTCGCTTGTGTGCGGCTTCTCCAATGATTGCAGAGCAATTAGCGCGTCATCCTCTACTACTTGATGAATTACTCGACCCGCAATCTCTATATCAACCGCTACCTCTTACGGCTTATCGAGACGAATTACGCCAATATTTAATGCGGGTGCCTGAGGACGATGAAGAGCAGCAACTCGAAGCCTTACGCCAATTTAAGCAGGCTCAGTTATTACGTATTGCCGCAGAGGATATTTCTGGGGTTCTCCCTGTTATGAAGGTCAGTGACCATTTGACGTATCTCGCAGAAGCGATTATTGATGCTGTCGTACATCAAGCATGGCAAATGATGGTCAAACGCTACGGTGAACCCGCTCATCTCGCTCAACAGGATGAAAAAAAGTATGGTTTCGCTGTATTAGGCTATGGCAAGCTGGGCGGCTGGGAGTTGGGGTATAGCTCTGATTTAGATTTAGTTTTCCTGTTTGATTGCCCGATAAATGTGGTGACAAATGGAGAGCGATCCATTGATGCGAGACAATTTTATCTGCGCGTCGCCCAGCGGATCATTCACCTATTTAGTACCCGAACGACGTCGGGAGTTTTGTATGAAGTAGATGCTAGACTTAGGCCTTCAGGGGAGTCAGGCATGCTAGTTAGTACAATCCAGTCGTTTGATGATTACCAAAAAAATGATGCATGGACATGGGAACACCAAGCCTTGATCCGCGCAAGAATGGTATTCGGTGATAGCCAGTTACAACAGAAATTCACTCAAATTCGTCATGAAACATTATGCTTACCGCGTGAACCTGACGTATTGCGCCAGCAGGTCCGAGATATGCGGGTGAAAATGCACCAGCATTTAGGTAGCCACCAAACCAACGAATTTGATTTGAAGGCCGATCCCGGTGGGATTACTGATATTGAATTTATTGCGCAATATTTAGTGTTGCGCTTTGCTGCCGAAAATCCAGCGTTGACACGGTGGTCTGATAATGTGCGAATTTTTGAGCTGATGGCTCAGTATGATTTTATGTCGGAAGACGAAGCGCACGGATTAACACTGGCTTATGTCACTATGCGAAATGAGCTGCACCATCTTGCACTGCAATCGTTGCCCAGTCGCGTCAGTAGCGAACAATTTTCAGCACAGCGTGAGTTAGTATTAGCAAGTTGGAAAAAATGGCTTGAGTAATTGATAGAGCTGCAAATTATTTTTGTCTATAGCGCAATATGGTAGTATTGGCGCCAATAATTATCGGATTTCCCATTTAAAAGACTGGAGTACGGGATGAAAGTAACACTTCCTGATTATAAACAAGCAGGTGTACTCGTTGTTGGTGATGTCATGTTAGACCGTTATTGGCATGGTCCGACTAATCGGATTTCACCAGAAGCACCGGTTCCGGTTGTTAAAGTTACCATGGTGGAAGAGCGCCCTGGCGGGGCAGCGAACGTTGCTATGAATATTGCATCTTTAGGTGCTAATTCCCGTCTGGTTGGGTTAACGGGTATCGATGATGCCGCGAAAGCCTTAACTGAAAATCTAAATGGCGTTAATGTCCGTTGTGATTTCGTCGCTATTCCCACCCATCCAACTATCACGAAATTACGTGTTTTATCCCGTAACCAGCAATTAATTCGCCTTGATTTTGAAGAAGGTTTCGAAAATGTTGATGCACAGCCGATGTTGGAGCGTATCGAACAAGCATTACCTCATATTGGAGCGTTGGTACTTTCTGATTATGCCAAAGGCGCACTAAACGAAGTCGAGAAAATGATTGCGTTAGCCAATAAAGCGGGTGTTCCAGTACTGATTGACCCGAAAGGCAGCAATTTCGAACGTTACCGTGGTGCGACGTTGTTAACGCCAAATATGTCTGAATTTGAAGCCATTGTTGGGCGCTGCAAAGACAATCAAGATGTTGAAGAAAAAGGGATGAAACTCCTTGAGTCTTTAGAGTTATCTGCATTGTTGATTACCCGTTCTGAACAGGGAATGAGCTTGATTCGCCGTAATGAGCCACCGTTACATTTACCGACTGAAGCCCAAGAAGTATTTGATGTCACGGGGGCTGGCGATACGGTGATTGGTGTGTTGGCCGCTTCTATTGCTTCCGGTCGCCCATTACATGAAGCTTGCGCATTAGCGAATGCCGCGGCGGGGGTTGTCGTGGGTAAACTGGGAACGTCCACTGTTTCCCCTATCGAATTAGAAAATGCCATTCGTGGTCGTGCTGAAAATGGTTTTGGCGTGATGACGGAAAGTCAGCTCAAACAAGCGGTTGCTGATGCTAGGAAACGTGGTGAGCGCGTTGTGATGACCAACGGCTGTTTTGATATCCTGCATGCGGGGCATGTTTCTTATCTCGCAAACGCCCGTAAATTAGGTGACCGTCTAATTGTGGCGGTGAATAGCGATGCATCGACTCGTCGTTTGAAAGGTGAAACTCGCCCAGTAAACCCATTAGACCAGCGTATGATTGTCCTTGGTGCATTGGGAGCAGTGGATTGGGTCGTACCTTTTGAAGAAGATACACCACAGCGTTTAATTTCCGAAATTCTGCCTGATATTTTAGTAAAAGGCGGCGATTATCAGCCAGATGAAATCGCAGGCAGCAAAGAAGTTTGGGCTGCTGGTGGTGAAGTGATGGTGTTGAATTTTGAAGATGGTATTTCAACCACAAATATCATTAAAAATATTATGAAAACCAAATAATTAGAAAATAATTTGGTATTTTAAAAAAGCCTAATTCTGGTATGAGATAAGTACTGGGGTTGGGCTTTTTTATTTGTGATAGTTTGTCTTAAATGCTAATGTTTGTATGACGTCATGTATTGACGTCATTTTTTACATCGAATTAAACTGGCATCAAGACTTGATGTCATGAGATTAACGATGATAAAAATTATGGAATTAACGTCCAGACACCGTAAAACAATGATTGATGTGCTGACTATTCCACCTAAATCAAGTATTAAGTGGGATGATGTCATTAGCTTAATCCATAATCTAGGAGGAATCGTTAAAAGTGGTAATGGTTCGAGACGAAAATTTATTTTATTAGGTTCTTTGTTTCAAACTCACCAGCCACATCCTGGTAATGTTATGGATAAAGGCGCTGTCAGCGGTTTACGTGAATGGTTCGAAAATGTAATAGGGGTGAAATATGATTAAAGGCAGCAATGTCATGACAATCGATGGGCATCCTGCATCAGTAGCCTATGAAGCTGAAATCAAAGCATTTAGAGGTAAATTTTTGGATGTCAGTGGTTATTGCGATTTTGTATCGGATAGCATTGAAGGGCTGAAAAAAGAGGCGAAAATTTCACTGGCTGAGTATATTGAGAGTTGTAAAGAAGAGGGTATTAAACCGTTCAAAGATGATGAAGTCATAAAATCGTTTACGCTACGTTACCCTAGTCGCTTAGAATCTCGTTTAGATGCAGTGGCAACAGCTAATAATTTATCTAAAAATCAATATATAGTTCAATTGCTTGAGCGTGAGCTAATTCCACGGTAAGCATTAAAATAAACATCGATAAAAGTGCCCTTACGATTTTTACAGGGCACTTTAGTTTTTGAATGAGTGAGCTCGTTCACCTCAATCAGATTGTTTCTCTTCAATCACTTTTTCATCAGAAAAACGAGCTTCAAGGGCGCTAACACGCTGCTCCATTTTCATCAGTTTTTCACGAGTGCGTAATAAAACTTGGGTTTGAATATCAAACTCTTCACGGCTGACTAAATCTAACTTGCCAAGTTGCGACTGTAATAGTGAACGGATTTTTTTATCGACGTCTTCACCTAAGTCACGGACGCCTTTTGGTAATGCACCTTGGATTTGGCGTGCAACTTGTTCAATTTTTTTCGGATCGAGCATTCGCGGGTCCTTCAATTCAGAATAGATAATTGTTGATAGTGTAATACCTGCAGCGCTATGAATAAACCTCCTTATGACATTATTATGAAAAGTACACTTTTCGCTTTGTTTTTATTGATGAAAAGTGTGAGTAACCCACCAGTTTATCGTTTGTTCGTTGCACCATTGAATTATTGGAGTTATATTAATTACGTAATCTCAGGGCGGGGTGAAAGTCCCCACCGGCGGTAACATGCATCGCGCATGAAGCCCGCGAGCGCTTTATTATTTATTCGCGTAGATAATAAAGGTCAGCAGATCCAGTGTGAATCTGGAGCCGACGGTCATAGTCCGGATGGGAGAGAATCACTGTATCTGCATACTTGTACCTTTGGGTGCAACGTTGTTCTACATATTGAATGGCTAAACAGCTGTAAGTTGTTGTATCTATTCATTTCTCGTATTCCTAAGACTGCCCTGGTTCTGGTAACTTAAATATTGTAACTTTAGAAGGTTTTTACCATGAATCAGACGCTACTTTCCGAATTCGGTAATCCAACCGAACGTGTCGAAAATGCAATCGAAGCACTGCGCCAAGGCAAAGGTATCCTCGTTCTTGATGATGAAGATCGTGAGAATGAAGGGGATTTAGTCTTTGCAGCAGAAACTATGACAACCGAGCAAATGGCTTTTACTATCCGTTATAGCAGCGGCATCGTTTGCTTGTGTATCACGGAAGAACGCCGTAAACAGCTCGATATTCCTATGATGGTTGAGCGAAATACCAGCCAAAACCAAACCGGTTTTACCGTGACTATCGAAGCCGCTAAAGGGGTAACGACAGGGGTTTCTGCCGCTGACCGTATCACTACCATCAAAACAGCGATTGCAGATAATGCGGTTCCAGCAGACATTAACCGCCCTGGTCACGTATTCCCATTACGCGGTCGTGAAGGTGGTGTTTTAGCGCGTCGTGGTCACACTGAAGCTTCAATAGATTTAGCGGTGTTGGCGGGCTTTAAGCCAGCGGGTGTACTGTGTGAATTAACCAATGACGATGGTACGATGGCGCGCGCACCAGATGTGGTAGTCTTTGCCCGTGAGCACGGCTTAACGGTTGTTACCATTGATGATTTAGCCAACTACCGTCTTCAGATGGAAAAAAAAGCCAGCTAATTCGTTAATCAATTAGTTTGTTTGCATATTGAGTCGGCCACAAAGTTGCACACCTTTGTGGCCTTTATTTTATCACCCTCAAATTATCCCATAGTCAAATTTTTTGATGATCATTCTCATAATTCCCCCACTGTGTTTTATTTAAAAAAGGGTATGCTGGTGACAGTAACTTTTTAGTGGAGCTTAGATCATCATGTCGACAAATAGCCAAAATACAGCCAGCCGGATGCCTGCCATTTTTATTGGTCATGGTAGTCCGATGAATGCCATTAATGACAACCCATATACCCAAGCGTGGGAAATTTTAGGTCAGACATTGCCTCGTCCAAAAGCCATTTTGGTGATCTCTGCACACTGGTATACCCGTGGTACTGCGATTACAGCCATGCTTAAGCCGAAAACAATTCATGATTTTGGTGGCTTTCCTGATGAACTGTATCAAATCCAATATCCAGCGCCGGGGTCTCCTGAATTAGCTCATCGAGTTACCAAGCTGTTGGCTCCAGAGCCTATTTATCAGGATAAAGAGGAGTGGGGGCTTGATCACGGAACATGGGAAATTTTAGTTCGTATGTATCCACAAGCAGATATTCCAGTGATCCAACTTAGTATTGACGGCACAAAACCAGCATCTTGGCATCACGAGCTCGGTAAAAAGTTATCGTCACTGCGTGATGAGGGGGTTCTGATTATGGGTAGCGGTAATGTGGTGCATAATTTGCGGGCGATGAATTGGCAAAATGCACAAGCTGAGCCTTATCCTTGGGCAACTTCATTTGAACAGTTTGTATCTGATAATTTGCATAGCCACGAATCACCTCACCCGTTAACCAAGGCATTAGAGCGTGAAGATGGTAAACAATCGAATCCATCAGCGGAACATTTTTTACCCATTTTACCCATTCTTGGAACTTGGGATGGTGAAGAAGATATTTCGGTTCCAATTGAGGGAATTGTTTCTGCATCATTGAGTATGATGTCGGTGATAGTGGGTTAACTTTTTCTTTTTAATGAATAAAAAAGCCCAAAGCATAAAATGCTTTGGGCTGGATACGTTTGCTAATATTTTTTAGTCGATGATCGTATGCGGATAGAAACGTGATAAATCTTGAGTAATTAATTCTTTATCTTCACGAATACAGATCCCAGCAGGTTGATCATTCACTAACCAGCTACCCACTAAGGTATAGCTACCTTCAAATTGTGGAAGTGGATGGAATTGCTGGATGATCATACCTTCTTCACCATAAGGACCATCAGCAGAAGCAATCTCTTTGCCATTTTTAATCACGCGGATGTTTGCACCCTCACGAGAAAACAGTGGCTTGATCACGTAGCTATCAAGTTCTGGTTTATTACCATCAGCAAAATATGCTGGCAATAAGTTTGGATGGTCAGGGAACATTTCCCATAACATTGGTAGTAACGCTTTATTGGAAATAATACTCTTCCAAGCTGGCTCTAACCAACGTACACCGGCATCTTGCAGTTTAGTGGAGAAAATTTCTCTCAGCATAAACTCCCACGGATATAGCTTGAACAGATTACTAATCACCTGATCTTGCGTATCAGTAAATTCGCCTTTTTCACCGAGACCGATATCATCGATATACAGGAATTCAGTCGCAACTCCGGCTTCATTCGCACAATCTTGTAGATATTGGACTGTACCGCGATCTTCTTCAGTATCACGACAGCAAGTCATGTGCAGCAGACGGAAACCATATTGATCTTTTAATTGACCAAAACGTTCGATCAGTTGCTCTTGAATGCTATTAAATTGATCGGCATTTTCTGGCAAGTTACCCGCAGCAATTTGATCTTCCAACCAAATCCATTGGAAGAAGGCAGACTCATACAACGATGTAGGGGTATCTGCGTTATTTTCCAGTAACTTTGGTGGATTAACCCCATCGTATGCCAAATCAAGTCTGGAATATAATGACGGCTGTTCACTTTTCCATGAGCTACGAACAAATTCCCAACAATGTTTAGGAATTTGGAAACGAGCGAGAAGCTCATCACTTTGTACCACTTTGTCGACGACTTTCAGGCACATTTGATGAATTTCAGCCGTAGCTTCTTCGATTTCTTCAATTTGAGCCAGCGTAAATTGGTAGTAGGCATCTTCAGACCAGTATGGCTCGCCATACATGGTGTGAAATTCAAAACCAAATTCCGCCGCTTTTTCACGCCAGTTAGGGCGCTCTACAATAGGAACACGTTTCATTACTTATCAACCACCCATAGAGCGGGAAGATGAACTTGATTTAGCTGACGAAGAAGATTTTTGCGCCATAGCTTGTTTATTAACGGTATCACCGAACCCACCACGGGTGACGGTTGATGTTGTTGCTGGTTTAGGTGCCATGGCTGTTTTTGGTACGCTCATAGAACGACCGCCAGCTACTGCTGGGCCATAGTTTTTGCCCGTTGCATCGACAAATTTACCATTCGCTGGGCTAGCCGGATTTTTTGAGCTGAACAGCGGTTGAGAGGCTGCGCTACCGCCCATCATTCTCCCCATCATATAGCCCATCATTAATGGCATCCACATGCTGCCGCCGCCACTTTGTGCTTGTGCCGTTTGTTCACCTGCCGCTGGAGTGCTGCTGGTTCCTGCAATTCCTGCTTGAGCTGGAGCTTGAGTACACATTGACTCACCAAATTCAGCAATACAGTCTTCTTGGGTTGCATACTTTGGTGCTGTTTTAGCGGCTTCATTCAGTGCGTTATTATAGGCAATAGTACACTGCTCAGCTTGGGATGGATTAGCTTGGCTACAATCTTGCGCATTGGTGTACAGAGAAACGGTTTCATCGCTTTCTTCGCAAGCAGACAGCATAAATACTGCACTAACTGCCACTGCCACAGGTGCCAAACGGTATGAACGCCAAGATTTACGGAAGGCGCTTTGATTTATATCTTTGGTACGCTTCATGGTCATGGTAATTACCTTGAATTAATAATAAGTAAGATGTTTTTTTGTTGCCCTTAGAATAGGGGATATGCGCATAAAGTTAAAGTACAAATGCTGAACAAATTGAATGAAATTAGTAATTTTAGGATATTGATTAGATTTCTGAGACTTATTGCTCAAAAGCCACTAAATTCGGTATGAAGGAATAGCAGATAAAAAAATAGCTCGCGATATTTGCGAGCTATTTTTACCTAACAATCAAATGATTATTTAATTGTTGGTGCGGTAGAATTACGAATGATGCTATCAGGTGCAGTTGAGATTTCTTTGCCTAAGCTAGCATTTAAACGTGCAATATCGTCTTCGTTTAATGTGCCGCGAGCAAATTCGATGTTCAACTGGTTAATCATATAGTCATAACGTGCATTCGACAGGTTTTGTTTGGCTTGGTATAGCGCTGTCGTTGCCGTTAACACATCAACAATTGTACGTGTCCCAACTTGGTAACCGGCTTCCATCGCATCTAATGAGCTCTGTGCAGAAACAACCACTTGTTTGTAAGCGTTGATGCTGCTGATTGAAGACGTCACGTTGTTATAAGAAGAACGCACTAATTGAATCACATTACGGTAAACGCTTTCGAGTTGCTCACTGGCACTTTGGAAACCATATTGTGCTTGTTCAACTTGAGAGCTAGTTGCTCCGCCAGTATAAAGTGGCACACTTAGCGTTAAACCAATACTATTTTGACCATTGTAGCTGTTGGATGCGCCACCCGTCGTTCTGTCGTAGCCGCTACCATGATTATAGGTGTTTGCTACACTCGTGGAGGCATCTAAACCTACTGTTGGCATATGGCCAGTTTCTGCTAAACGAATGTTTTCACGAGAAACATCTTGGGCTAAACGCGCACTTAACAGGCTGAGGTTACGTTGTTCAGCTTCTTTCAGGATGGTATCAACATCATCTGGATTGGCTGTTTTGAAGCGGTCGATATTTAACGATGCTAATTGACCGTAATAGACGCCACTTACTTGACGCAGTTTTTCAACCGCATTTTCTAACGCATTTCGGCCTGCAACTTCTTGTGCAATAACGCTATCGTAGTTGGCACGGGCGTTTTGTACGTCAGTGATCGCTACTAAGCCAACATTAAAACGCTGAGTAGTTTGGTCTAATTGGCGATAAACCGCTTCTTTATTCGCTTGAATATAAGATAACGCATCAATAGCTTTTAATACGTTGAAGTAGGCGGTTGAGGTATCTAAAATCAGTTGTTGTTGGCTTGTTTGATAGGTAACGTCTGAAATTCCTGCTGTTTTTTCTTGCAGATCCAGTAGACGCCATTTGGACATATCAAACACAGTTTGGGTTAATTTCAGAGAAGCATTAAGACCTGTACTTTCTGTGTCCCTTGCATCACGGTAACCACTGCCATAAGTTGCACCAGCCCCTAAACCTAATTGAGGTAACAGTGGGCTACGCGCTTCATTGATTTTCTCAAAAGCTTGATTACGTTCTGCGAACGATTTTCTGAGTTCAGGGTTACTGTCTTTCGATTTTTGATAAACCTGAAGTAAATCTTCTGCGTAACTGTTAGCACTGAGACCCACAAAACTCATAGCAATAAAAAGGGGAAGCAGTTTCTTCATTTGGATTCCTTGATTAAACAGCAAATTATGTTGAGCCTGTTATCTACAATGTATCATGTGCCTGCACTATGAAGAGTCAATACCGCTCTCAAAACAGACCCTATTGTTGCTCATAAATTTGAATAATGGCGCATATTGTAGCAGAGGATAGCCACCGATAACGGTAGCCTTTTGTGCCATTTAGTCTCAATTAACCTAAACATTACCTCATCTAAGGCTAAAAAACCTTAAAAACAGTTTTAATTACCCGTTTTTTATTAGTATAAAAACCCATAGATTAGGAGATAGTCATGACCAACAACATCGAACCGCCAGTTAAATTCAGTAAAAATGATATTGAAATTATATCTAAGCGTAAATTATTTAACGGTTTTTTTCAAATTATTGAATATCGATTTAAGCACCGATTATTTGCGGGTGGCTGGAGTAAAGAAATTGTCCGAGAAGTCTTTGAAAGGGGACATGCAGGAGCAGTATTACCCTATGATCCTCAAGAGGATAAGGTGGTACTGATTGAGCAAATTCGCTTTCCTGCCATTGAGTCTAGCGAAACGCCGTGGTTGTTAGAAATTGTGGCTGGAATGATTGAACAAAATGAATCTCCTGAAGAAGTGGTCCGACGTGAATCCGTCGAAGAGGCTGGATTAACGCTTGGGCGAACTGAAAAAGTGATTAGCTATCTTTCTAGTCCAGGAGGGACCTCGGAACGCATTCATGTTTTTGTCGGTGAAGTCGATAGTGCTCAAGCGAAAGGTATCCATGGGTTAGCGACCGAAAATGAAGATATTCGGGTGCATGTGGTGAGCCGTGACCAAGCATATCAATGGGTTGAAAGTGGTAAAGTTGATAATGCGGCGACGGTAATCGCCATTCAATGGCTGCAACTAAATTATCAAAAATTGCATGAAAAATGGGTGAAACAGATTTAATTAACCATTAATCTAATGAAGTGTGTGCTAATTAGCAGATATTGAGTAAGTAGTCAGGTTAGAATCATACCGTTATTGACTCCACTACTTGGATAAATTGGTTTAAGTCTATTTTTGAGGAAAAGGAATACTTTTGGACAGCCAGCTTAAAGTGACTGCTAATAACCCTAATGTTGTTAGAATTTTACAAGTTACTGATACGCATCTTTTTGCTGATACGGAAAATACCCTTTTAGGGATCAATACTTACCGAAGCTATCATGCGGTACTTGATGCTATTGCAGAACAGAATTTACCTATCGACTTAATCGTGGCGACAGGGGATCTGGTTCAAGATCAATCACCAAAAGCTTACCAGCATTTTGCTACAGGAATTGAACATATTCCTGCGCCTTGTGTTTGGCTACCGGGGAACCATGATTATCCACCGGCGATGGTCGGTACCTTAAAAATAGCCGGTATTTCCAGTGCAAAGCAGGTATTTATCGGTGATGAATGGCAAATTTTGATGCTTGATAGCCAACTGCAAGATGTGGCACATGGTGAATTATCTGAACAACAATTGGAATGGATGAAAGCGTGTTTGGATGCGGAGCCAACGCGAACAACGCTAATCATGTTGCATCATCATCCGTTGCCTTCAGGTTGTACTTGGCTGGATCAACATAGCCTGAGAAACTCACATATTTTAGCTGACTATCTCAAGAATTATCCCAATGTAAAAGCCATGCTATGTGGGCACATTCATCAAGAAATGGATGAGGATTGGCACGGTATTCGGTTACTGGCGACACCATCAACTTGTGTTCAGTTTAAACCTCACTGCACGAATTTTGCTTTGGATTGTATGGCTCCAGGTTGGCGTTATTTGGAGCTGTGTATCGATGAAAATGGTCATCGAGAAATCACGACCCATGTCCACCGTTTAAATACGCGGGAATTTAGCCCTGACCTTGAGTCTGATGGTTACTGATGGCGACCTTATTATATATCCACGGATTTAATAGCTCGCCATTATCCGAGAAGGCGAGCAGCCTGAAAACATGGCTGTCGATCAACTATCCACACATCAAAATGATCGTGCCTCAATTACCTAATTATCCCCAGCAAGCCGCAGAGATGCTCGACAAAATTATTGCTGACCATCAGCATCAAAATATCGGTTTGGTGGGTTCTTCATTAGGTGGTTACTTTTCAATTTACTTTTCTGAACGTTATCAAATTCCTGCGGTACTTGTGAATCCAGCGGTGCGCCCTTTTGATTTATTGAGCGATTATTTGGGTGAAAATACCAATCCCTATACCCATGAAACTTATGTATTAGAGCCTCAACATATACATGAGTTAAAGGCGCTTCATCTAGAAAAGATAACGTCACCCAATCTACTTTGGTTATTACAGCAAATGGGGGATGAGGTACTTGATTATCGCCAAGCCGTTGCCTATCTTTCAGAGTGTAAACAAACGGTGGAACCAAACGGAAATCATTCCTTTATTGGGTTTGACAGTTATTTCCCTCAAATAATTCGCTTTCTGGGGCTGATAGAAGACGCTCAGAAGTAGAGAATTTATAGAAATAGTGCGAAAACACGAAGACACTGTTATTATCAACAGTAACTCTCTGATTGAATATACCCGATATATTTGAATTATTTAGGATATAGTTCGATTAATCACCTATTACCGCAGAATGACAACATGACTCAATCTAGTTATAACGCAGAGGACATTGAAGTCCTCAGTGGTTTGGAGCCTGTTCGCCGTCGTCCTGGCATGTACACTGACACCAGTCGACCGAACCATCTGGCACAAGAAGTAATTGATAACAGTGTCGATGAAGCCTTAGCAGGTCACGCTGGGCACATTGAAGTGATTTTATATCCCGATCAATCCTTAGAAGTGATTGATAACGGGCGTGGTATGCCTGTTGATATCCACCCTGAAATGAAAGTGTCCGCGGTGGAATTGATCTTAGGGCAACTCCATGCGGGTGGAAAATTCTCCAACAAGAACTACCAATTCTCTGGTGGTCTACATGGTGTTGGGATTTCCGTAGTAAATGCGTTATCAAAACGTATTGAAGTCACAGTGCGCCGTGATGGTCAGGTCTACCAAATCGCGTTTGAAAATGGCGATAAAGTTGAAGACTTACATGTCATCGGCACTTGTGGCAAACGAAACACAGGAACCAGTGTCCATTTCTGGCCTGATGTTAGCTACTTTGATAGCCCAAGATTTTCAGTTTCTCGTTTAACGCATAACCTAAAAGCAAAAGCAGTTTTATGCCCTGGCGTACAAATTACGTTTAAGGATCTGCTCAATGAAACTGAGCAAAGCTGGTGCTATAGCGATGGTTTAACAGACTATTTAATGGAGTCGGTGGACGGGTATGAAACATTACCCGTCAAACCATTCACAGGCGAATTATCTGGTGAAGTAGAAGCGGCTCAATGGGCATTACTTTGGTTACCAGAAGGTGGTGAACTTCTCACTGAAAGCTACGTTAACCTGATCCCAACAGCACAGGGTGGAACCCACGTTAATGGTTTGCGCCAAGGTTTATTAGATGCCATGCGTGAATTCTGTGAATTCCGTAATATCTTGCCTCGTGGCGTGAAATTATCCGCGGAAGATATCTGGGATCGCTGTGCGTATGTCTTATCCGTTAAGATGCAAGATCCGCAATTTGCAGGGCAAACGAAAGAACGTCTATCCTCTCGTCAATGTGCAGCGTTTGTTTCTGGTGTTGTTAAAGATGCTTTCAGCTTGTGGCTAAACCAAAACGTTCAAGTTGCAGAGCAGCTGGCCGAAATGGCGATTTCTAGTGCTCAACGTCGCTTACGCGCTTCCAAAAAAGTGGTGCGTAAGAAACTCACTAGTGGCC
Organism: Providencia rustigianii DSM 4541; assembly: GCF_000156395.1. GTDB lineage: Bacteria > Pseudomonadota > Gammaproteobacteria > Enterobacterales > Enterobacteriaceae > Providencia > Providencia rustigianii. The sequence goes on along the minus strand of NZ_GG703818.1, from coordinate 482,508 downwards.
CTGCTTTACCCGGAAAATTGGCGGATTGTAGCTCTCAAGATCTTTCAATGACCGAATTATTCTTGGTTGAAGGGGATTCCGCAGGGGGCTCGGCAAAACAAGCCCGTGACCGTGAATTCCAAGCGATTATGCCTTTGCGCGGTAAGATTTTGAATACATGGGAAGTTTCTTCTGATGAGGTTTTAGCCTCTCAAGAAGTCCATGATATTTCTGTCGCGATTGGTATGGACCCCGATAGTGAAGATATGTCCCAGCTCCGTTACGGTAAAGTGTGCATTCTCGCGGATGCGGACTCCGATGGATTGCATATCGCGACATTATTGTGCGCCCTGTTTGTTCGCCATTTCCCTAAACTAGTGAGAGAAGGGCATGTGTATATGGCGATGCCGCCTTTGTACCGTATCGACTTAGGGAAAGAGACACACTACGCCTTAGATGAAAGCGAAAAAAATGCGGTGCTAGACAGATTAAGCCGTAAGAAAGGTAAACCCAACGTTCAACGCTTTAAAGGTTTGGGTGAAATGAACCCACCACAACTGCGTGAAACAACGTTAGATCCGAATACTCGCCGCCTTGTTCAGTTAACTATCGATGATGATAATTACACTGAAACCATGTCGATGATGGATATGCTTCTTGCAAAAAAACGCTCTGAAGACCGCCGTAATTGGCTGCAAGAAAAGGGTGATACGGCAGAAATTGAAGTCTGATCTCAAGCAGATAAATTAGAGTAAGGAACGTATTGAATGAGTGAAATTACTCATGATGGTGTGGAGCGTATTCCGCTTCAAACCTTTACTGAAAACGCCTATCTGAACTACTCCATGTACGTCATCATGGATAGAGCGTTGCCGTTTATCGGTGATGGGCTCAAGCCAGTCCAGCGCCGCATTGTGTATGCCATGTCTGAATTGGGACTGAGCAACGCAGCGAAGTATAAAAAATCCGCTAGAACCGTCGGTGATGTATTAGGTAAATATCATCCTCATGGAGATAGTGCCTGTTATGAAGCCATGGTGTTAATGGCGCAGCCATTCTCATATCGCTATCCATTGGTGGATGGGCAGGGGAACTGGGGGGCACCGGATGATCCTAAATCATTCGCCGCGATGCGTTATACAGAATCTCGTTTATCTAAATATGCTGAAGTATTACTTAGCGAATTAGCCCATGGCACGGTTGATTGGGTTCCTAACTTTGACGGTACCTTAAACGAACCGAAAATGTTACCCGCTCGTCTACCCAATATTTTATTGAATGGGACGACGGGGATCGCAGTCGGGATGGCAACAGATATCCCGCCTCATAATGCCCGTGAAGTGGCAAGTGCATTAGTGGCATTACTTGAGAAACCAAAGCTAAATCTCGACGACATTATGCAATATATTCCGGGGCCTGATTACCCGACTGAGGCGGAAATTATTTCGTCGCCGGAAGATATTCGTAAGATTTATCAAAATGGTCGTGGTTCAGTTCGCATGCGTGCTGTATGGGAAAAAGAAGATGGCAATGCGGTGATCACTGCACTTCCTCACCAAGTTTCTGGTGCGAAAGTGCTTGAGCAAATTGCTAACCAAATGCGTGCGAAGAAGCTCCCAATGGTGGAAGATTTACGTGATGAATCTGACCATGAGAATCCAACGCGATTAGTGATTGTTCCTCGCAGTAACCGTGTAGATCTTGAACAAGTCATGACCCACTTGTTTGCAACCACAGACTTAGAGCGAAGCTATCGTGTTAACTTAAACATGATTGGATTAGACAACCGCCCATCAGTCAAAGGTCTGGTTGAAATTCTGAATGAGTGGATTACATACCGTCGTCAAACGGTGCGTAATCGCTTAAATCATCGTTTAGAAAAAGTATTAAGACGCCTGCATATTTTAGATGGTTTATTAATCGCATATTTAAATATTGATGAAGTGATTGAGATCATCCGCGCAGAAGAAGAACCTAAGCCTGTGTTAATGTCCCGTTTTAATATTAGCGAGACACAAGCTGAAGCTATTTTAGAGTTAAAATTACGTCACTTAGCGAAACTCGAAGAGATGAAAATTCGCGGTGAGCAAGATGAATTAGCCAAAGAGCGTGATGAATTACAGGCTATTTTAGGCTCTGAAGCTCGCTTGAATACCTTGATTAAAAAAGAAATTCAGGCTGATGCAAAAGCGTATGGGGATGATCGTCGTTCACCATTGCAAGAGCGTGAAGAAGCAAAAGCACTGAGTGAACACGAAATTTTACCGTCAGAGCCGATCACCGTTGTGTTATCTGATATGGGATGGGTGCGCAGTGCGAAAGGGCATGATATTGAGCCAAGTAACCTGAGCTATAAAGCGGGGGATAGCTTTAAAGAAGCCGCCAGAGGTAAATCTAATCAAGCTGCGGTCTTCCTTGATTCAACCGGACGCAGCTATTCCGTAGATCCTCTGGAATTGCCTTCTGCTCGTAGCCAAGGCGAGCCACTTACGGGTAAATTAACGTTACCGCCAGGTGCGACGATTGAGCATGTGTTAATGGCGCCAGAAGAGCAAAAATACTTGATGGCGTCTGATGCAGGTTACGGTTTCATTTGTACCTTTAATGATTTGGTTACCAAGAATAAAACCGGTAAGGCTCTAATTTCATTGCCTGAAAATGCCAAAGTTCTATCGCCAATTGAGCTGAATAACGAAAAAGAAGATTTGTTATTAGCAATTACTAAGGCGGGAAGAATGTTGTTATTCCCAGTATCAAATCTCCCTCAGTTATCGAAAGGGAAAGGGAATAAAATCATTAATATCACCGGTGCGCAAGCCGCCAGTGGTGAAGACCTGCTAGTTTGGCTGATGGTGGTACCACCTCAATCGGCGATTACCCTCTATTTTGGTAAGCGTAAACTGAAATTTAAATCTGAAGACTTGCAAAAATATCGTGCTGAGCGTGGTCGTAAGGGGACAACCCTACCTCGTGGTTTGCATAATATTGAACGTATCGATGTTGATACAGTGAATGCAGAGTAAAAATAACAAGAATGTATGGGCTTGTTTCAAGCCCTTTGAATAAGTTAAGGAATCTTATGCTAGCGCTAATTAGAGCTATCATTGTTATTATATTTACCATTTTGGTGTGTGTTGGCGGCAGTATTTATTGCTTATTTAGCCCGCGTAACCCAAAACACGTGATGACGTTCGGACATGCATTTGGTCGTTTATCATCGGTATTAGGTATCAAAATGATTGACCGTGTTCCAGCTAAAGCTAAGAACTATGGTCCAAGTATCTATATTGGAAATCACCAAAATAACTACGATATGGTGACGATGTCGAATGGTGTTCAACCAAGAACCGTGACAGTGGGTAAAAAAAGCCTCGTTCTGATCCCTTTCTTTGGGTTCTTATATTGGATTACGGGAAATATTTTAATTGACCGTGGTAACCGTTCAAAAGCCCATAACACAATTTCTCAAGTTGCAGACCAAATCAAATCTCGCAAAATTTCGGTATGGATGTTCCCTGAAGGTACTCGTAGCCGTGGGCGTGGGTTGCTGCCATTTAAGACGGGGGCATTTCATGCCGCGATTGCCGCTGGGGTTCCGATTGTTCCCGTGTGTGTTTCGACCACTCAAGGAAAAATAAAGCTCAATCGTTGGAATAATGGTCATGTGATTATCGAAATGTTGGAGCCTATCGATACATCCGGTTATACCAAAGAGCAGGTCAGAGAATTATCTGAATATTGCCATCACCTGATGGAAGCTAAAATCAAAGAGTTAGATAAAGAAGTTGAAGCGTTGAATAAGCGTTAATATCTAGGCTATATCAGGCGATAGAGCATTTATTTCTAGCACTCTGTCGCCTACTTTTCAGTTAAATTATTTCATTTCAAATTAGTTAAATTTTAATTATTAATAGATATATTTTTAGAATTTAATTCTCTTTCGCGATATCATGGCTCGCAAAATTATCTCAGGATAAAATTATTGTATCTAAGTAGTAGGATTACCAGCGCCAACCTAAAACTACTCATATAAATAACTCTATTTTTATGATTTATTAAAATAATTTGCTGGTATTTTATTTAGCGGAGAATTTATGTCATTCAGTCGTTGCCGATCCTTGCTGGTGAGTGGATTGGCTGTATGCCTATTCCATATTTCAGGTAATGTGAGCGCGGAGGGGACTACAGCACTCCCAGTTCCTCCATTATTAGAATCTCGTTCGGGGCAGCCACTTTTTCTCACATTACAAAAGATTCATTGGTCTTTTGATGGAAAATATTCCGCCGAGATCTTGGGGATTAATGGTTCATCACCCGGTCCGACGGTACGAGTAAAAAATGGCGATGATTTAAAACTGATTTATAGCAATAGGTTACCTGAAGCAGTTTCGATGACAATCAGTGGGTTGCAAATACCAGGCACTCAAATTGGTGGTGCGGCTAGGCTAATTTCGCCAAATGCGGATTGGTCACCGGTTATGCCTATTCGCCAAAATGCGGCGACACTTTGGTACCATGCCAACACCCAAGGAAAAATGGGGCAACAGATTCATGATGGTCTGTTTGGTATGTGGATCATTGATGATGAATTTACGAAAAACTTACGGCTTCCAAAGCACTATGGTGTTGATGATTTTCCTATTATTATCCAAGATAAGCGTTTAGATAATTTTGGTGCTCCAGATTATCACGCGAATGACGAGGGGTTCCTTGGGGATACTCTGCTCGTGAATGGTGTGCAAGACCCTTATATTGAAGTCTCTCGTGGTTGGGTACGCCTAAGATTATTGAATGCTTCAAATTCAAGACGTTATGTCATGAAAATCAGTGATGGTCGACCATTTGTGATGATTGCATCAGATCAGGGAATATTGACTGTACCTGTAAGTGCACAAGAGTTATCTATGGCTCCGGGGGAGCGCCGAGAAGTCTTAATTGATATGGCAAAAACCCAAGAGTTAACTATCACAGCAGGTGAGTCAGCATCCTTTATGGATCGTGTTAAAGGACTATTTGAGCCATCAAATAACCTGATTTCAACGAATGTGCTGACCATCAAAGCAACCGGATTAATGTCGTTAGTTACTGATGATGTCCCTGCTCAGTTAGTGGAAGATAAAACCCAGATTACCTCGACGATCACCAATCGCGATATACAGCTCAATGATCCGGTTGGTATTAATGGTGCGACACTTGATACTAACCGCGTGGATATTACGAGCCGCCAAGGTAATTGGGAACGCTGGAGCGTCACGAGCCAACAGCCTCAATCTTTCCATATCGAGGGGGTGCGCTTTAAACTGATTAGCTGTAATGGGCAACCTGCTCAACCAGAAAACTTTGGTTGGAAAGATACGGTATGGATTGATGGGCGCTGTGAGTTATTGGTACAAATGCTGCAACCTTCTTATAACCATTTTCCATTCTTATTTTATAGCCAAAATTTAGAAAAGGCTGATTTAGGCTCTGCTGGGCAGCTGGTTATCACGCCACAAGATGAAGTGAATTAACTGATATTTATAGCCCCAAATAATATTGGGGCTTTTATTTTTTAGTGTGATTGGACTAGCTAAGTGCCACACGGATACCAAATGCGACAAGCACCACACCAAGTACCTTATCGACATATTTCTGCACTTTTGATAGCCATTTCCTGACGGGTGCACTTTGAATCAGTAAGACTAAAATTGGCCAGTAAATTACGGCTAATCCCCAGATAATAAATGCAAACCACAGTTTTTCAGAAAATGTTGAGTCCACACTTAAAACTTGGGTAAAAATAGCCAAGAAGAATAGTGTCGCTTTAGGGTTCAATACATTACATAGAAAACCTTGCATAAAGGCTTTCTTGAATGAAACACGCTCATGTTGCGTTAAATTCAAGTCCACTTGTTGTGCCGACTGAGGCATCAAACTTTTAATACCTATCCAAATTAAATAAGCCGCTCCGGCATATTTTAATACATTAAATAGCCAAGGCGTGGTGGTAATTAACACCGCTAACCCAGCAACACAATAAGACATATGTAATGCTATCGCGACGATAATGCCTAATGCTGTCATCATGGCAGCGGATCGTTGGTAGCGTGCGGAATTTTTTATGATAAGGAAAAAATCAGGACCGGGAGATAGCATGCCTAGGGCTGCAATGGTCGCGACCATGATACTGGTCTGATACATAATATAATCTCTTTATTTTGCGTTGAACTAAACTGAGTAATAAGGGACTAAAAGCGGTATAAATGTTGTTTTATGTATTGAAGTTAGCTGTTTGAGTATAAGGGATTGCATCCTATTTAAGGAAGATTAAATTTAGTCGACGAAGTATGCCTCTTTCCGTATAGTGTGCTCAATTTTTTATATTTAGTTTCTAAGGTGGTTAGATGAATATTAGCTTAATCGCAGCAATGGCGTTCGATCAGGTTATCGGCATGGAAAATGCGATGCCTTGGAATTTACCGGGAGATTTGGCATGGTTTAAGCGCCAAACATTGAATAAACCCGTTATTATGGGGCGTGTAACCTATGAAGCGCTTGGTCGTCCATTGCCACAAAGAGTAAATATTGTTTTAAGTAGCCAAGCAGGCACCGATGCAGGTGTGATCTGGGTGAAATCCGTAGAAGAAGCATTAGAAGCAGCGAAAGCCGTTGAAGGATGTGATGAAATCATGGTGATCGGCGGTGGTAAAGTCTATCAACAATTTTTACCAATGGCGAACAAGCTGTATTTAACACATGTGGATGCAGAAGTGATCGGGGATACCCATTTCCCTGCGTATGAACCCGATGAGTGGGATTCTATTTTCACTGAATACCATGAAGCTGATGAAAATAACTCCCATGGTTTTTGTTTTGAAGTGTTGACGAGAAGAGCTTAAGCCTGACTTTAGTTTTTTATAAAGTTAAGAATGGCACCGCGTGGGTGCCATTTTGCTATTTAGCGGGTATGGAATTACTCTTTACGGCGCTTTTGGTGGGATTTTTGCCGATGAAACGTTTTTGTTTCCCAATGGAAAAGTGTTAAATCACCTCCCCAGCAGCAACCCGTATCTATTGCATAAACCCCTTCAGGCGTAAATTTACCTTCTAAAGAAGCCCAGTGACCGAAGAAAATGGCGTAATCTTTCGGGAATTTACTCGGCAACGCAAACCACGGTTTTAATGGTGGAGGTGCTTTAGCTGGACTTTCTTTGCAGATCATATCTAACTGCCCATTAGGGAAGCAATAACGTAGGCGAGTGAGTGCATTGGTACTAAAGCGTAATCGACCCAGTCCCATCAAGCTATCAGACCAATTGTTTGGCATATCACCATACATGGAATCGATGAAGAGTGGGTAGGCATCGCTAGAAAGAACGGCTTCAACTTCACGCGCGCACATTTTCGCGGTTTCAATATCCCACTGAGGTGTGATACCGGCATGGGTCATCACGATTTTTTTATCTTCATCAATTTGAAGTAATGGCTGGCGGCGTAACCAATTGATTAACTCATCAATATCCGGAGCGTTGAGTAATTCATCTAAATTATCTTTTGGCTTGTTACGACTGATTTTACAGTAGATGCCAATCAAGTGCAGATCATGGTTGCCAAGAACCAGACGAGCGGCAGAACCGAGGCTTTTTACGTAGCGTAAAACATGTAGAGAGTCAGGTCCCCGAGCGACCAAATCGCCAGTTAGCCATAAGGTATCCTGCTGAGGATCGAAATTAACGCTCTCTAGAAGTTCACGTAGCTCACGGTAACAACCGTGTATATCACCTACAATATATGTGGACATAATTAATTAATCAGCGTTGGTATAGCGAGTCGAAAAGCGGGGATATCAACATGAAAGTTGACCCCTTGATCGCTAAGCATAACGTAATAGCCTTCCATCGTACCCATTGGCGTTTCTAAAATTGCCCCACTGGTATATCGATATTCAGTTCCCGGTAAAATGACAGGTTTTTCACCTACAACACCTTCACCTTGAACTTCAGTTTTATGACCATCACTGTTGGTAATGAGCCAATAACGGCTCATTAATTGTATGGGAATTCGCCCTAAATTACGGATGCAAATGGTATAAGCAAATACATAGCGGGCGATTTCAGGTTGTGACTGGCTTTCTATGTAGACACTTTGAACTTGGATGCTCACATTGGGATCATTCAGCATTGTGCCTCCTCAGATTTTCTATTCCGACAAGTTAGACAGATAGTTTGCCATCTTACAATAGTGCGCTACAGAGATATTTTCAGCACGAGTACCGGGATCGATACCCAGCTCAATTAGCTGCTCAACACTCAGCAAATCCCCAAGACTATTGCGGATAGTTTTACGACGTTGGTTAAATGCTTGAGTCGTAATACGGCTCAACATTTTAATGTCCTTCACCGGATATGGATTTTCGCGATGAGGGATCAATCTTACCACCGCAGAATCCACTTTCGGTGCTGGCGTGAATGATGTCGGTGGAACTTCAAGTACAGGAACAACATTACAGTAATATTGAGCCATGACGCTTAAACGTCCAAACGCTTTACTACCAGGCCCAGCTACTAAACGGTTTACCACTTCTTTTTGTAGCATGAAATTCATGTCTGAAATTGAATTGGTAAATGTAAACAGATGGAACATTAATGGCGTTGAAATGTTATATGGCAAGTTACCAAATACGCGAATAGGTTGCCCAGCTTGTTTTGCGAGCTCGCCGAAATCAACGGTCATGGCATCTTGCTGGATAATCGTCAGTTTATCTTTGAGTTGTGGATGGACGTGCAGACGTGCCGCCAGATCGCGGTCCAATTCTACTACCGTCATTTTATCCATTCGGCTACCGACAGGTTCGGTTAATGCGCCGAGACCGGGGCCAATTTCAACAATGGCTTGCCCTGGTTGTGGATGCATGGCATCGACGATACTGTCGATAACAAATTGGTCAGTTAAAAAGTTCTGCCCGAAACGTTTGCGGGCGAAGTGCCCCTGATGGACTCTATTATTCATGAATTCTTTTGTGTCATTTGGATAGCTAACTTTAATGCGGTAATAAAGCTACCAGCATCGGCTTGACCCGTACCGGCTAATTCTAGCGCTGTGCCGTGATCGACAGAGGTACGGATGAATGGCAGACCGAGGGTAATATTTACCGCTCTGCCGAAACCTTGGTATTTTAGCACAGGAAGTCCCTGATCGTGATACATAGCAAGTACTGCATCTGCATCATTTAAATACTTAGGTTGAAAAAGAGTGTCTGCAGGTAATGGACCCACTAATGTGATCCCCTGCTGACGCAGTGTTTCAAGGGCTGGAATGATGGTATCGATCTCTTCCATTCCCATATGTCCGCTTTCACCGGCATGAGGATTTAGCCCACAAACATAAATGTGTGGATCTTCAATGCCAAACTTGGTTTGCAAATCGTGGTGCAAAATGGTGATGACTTCATGCAAACTTTGCTGGGTAATGGCGGCAGAAACATCTTTTAGCGGAAGATGTGTAGTGGCGAGTGCCACACGAAGCTCTTCAGTAGCCAGCATCATCACGACTCTTTCACAGTGGCTTCTGTCTGCAAAAAATTCGGTATGCCCACTAAACGGGATCCCTGCGTCGTTAATAATCCCTTTATGTACAGGACCTGTTACAAGTGCCGAAAACTCCCCGGATAAGCATCCATCGCAAGCTTTAGCTAATGTTTGGGTAACATATTCACCGTTTTTAACATTGAGAACTCCAGCTTTCACTGGCGCATCAAGGGTAACGGGAAGAATAGTGAGATGACCAGAAACAGAGGCTGATTGCGGTTGATTTGGTGAGTATTCTTGTAGCGTTAATGGCAGGTTCAGTATTTTTGCTCGTTGTACAAGCAACTCCGGATCTGCACAAGCAACCAGCTCAACAGGCCATGCTTGTTGAGCCAACTGAATGAGCAAATCCGGACCAACCCCGGCAGGCTCGCCGGGGGTTATTACAATAGGCTTATTTTGCGTTTTCATCATTTGATTGGTTTTGACGACCATCGACGATATTCACATAAGCTGCAGCTCGTTGTTCTTGCATCCAAGTTTGTGCTTCTTCATTAAACTTGCGGTTAAACAGCAAACGGTATGCTTGATCTTTCTTCGCTGCGTCGGTTTTATCAACATTGCGAGTGTCTTCTAACTGAATTAAATGCCAGCCAAAACTTGAAGGAACAGGTTGGCTAATTTCACCTTTTTTCAGTTTCATCAGTGCATCACGGAATGCAGGGTCGTAAACATCAGGCATATTCCAACCTAATTCACCGCCTTTTAATGCACTTCCTGGATCTTCTGAGTTTTCTTTAGCCGCTTCTTCGAAAGAAATTTTACCGTTACGGATTTCTTGAGAAAGCTGAGTCAATTTCTGTCTTGCCATTGTATCATCCATGATTGGGGATGATTTCAGCAAGATATGACGAGCTTTAACTTCGGTAACTGAGATTGGCTGTTGGCTACCACCACTGATTTCATTAACACGTAGAATGTGGAAACCGACACCTGAACGAATTGGACCAACGATATCGCCTTTCTTCGAGCTTTTTAGCTGATCAGAGAAAACAACCGGCAGTTCTTGCAGACGTGACCAACCCATATTCCCGCCTTTTAAGGCTTGAGGATCCGCAGAGTATGCAATTGCTAACTTACCAAAGTCAGAACCTTTTTTCAGTTCAGACAACACTTTGCTAACTAATGCTTCGGCTGTTGCAAGTTGCTCTGGCGTTGGGTTTTCTGGCAGAGGGATTAATATATGGCTTAAATTAACGCCCATTTCAGCATTTGCTTGAGAATCCATCTGATTAGATAACGCATCCACTTCTTGAGGAAGAATGGTAATACGACGGCGAACTTCGTTATTGCGAACCTCGGCCAATAACATTTCTTTGCGAATTTCGCTGCGATATTTAGCCATGTTGATACCGTCAGCAACTAGACGTTTTTCCATCTGTGCGAGGGTCAAGCCATTTTGACGGGCGATATCTTCAATCGTAGCATTAACTGCTTCTTCAGGAATATTCAGCTGCATTTGGTTAGCCATCTGTAGCATGATGTTATCCATCACCAAACGCTCGATGATCTGGCTACGCAGAGTTTGGTCGTCAGGAACTTGCTGACCTGAGTTACGCGCATTTAACTTAACGGTATTGATCATATTCTGGACGTCACTTTCCAGCACAACTCCGTTATTGACAACCGCAGCCACTTTATCCATTTGCTGTGGCGCAGCTAAGCTAGCAGAGCTTGCGAACACCAGTCCCAGAATAAGCGTTCTCCAATTCTTCATAATGGTCCTATAAAATTAACTTTGATTCCGCATGTTGCGGGCTAATCGTGATCTTTATGTTGCGGGTTATCAGAAAGCACGTTGATAAGGCATAATACCTTGTTTCAACATCTCCTGACTACCTAAACTATGATTGTTATTTAGGCCTCTAAGTTCCACATTAATTGACCATTTATTATCATATTCACTGCTGAATTTCTCTTTTTGCCAGCCAACAATCTTACGTTCGTAGCCTAAATTCACCGCCCAACAGCAAGTATTGTACTGTAATCCCACCAATTGGCTGGCTGGTTGTTGCTGCTTGGTATCATAGTAGTATGAGCCCACAAAGCCCCAACGCTCGCTTAATGGCCAACTTAAAACAGTACCGATTTGGGAAATACCTTGCTGGTATTCAGGTAAAGTATAGGTATAACCACCTTGAGTATCCTCACGACGGAAGGTCGCTTGAATGTAGTCGCGATCAACAAAACGGTAATTTAATTGAATTAATCTATCTGCATCGAAGCGGTATTCTGTGACTGCATTACCCATCGTGACACTGCCGAGGCGACGGTCATATTGTAATCCGCCACGAATCCCCCAGTTCTCATCAATGTGCCACATCGCATCGGTTGCCCACATTAATGAGCCGGTATCACTCTTATCATCGATTTTCAGCGTAGAATTACCTGCCCGAGGACGCTCTAAATAATAAATTTGACCCACGGAGAAGTTAAAACGTTCCGCAAGGGATTCATCATAAATTCGAGTGGTTACACCGGTGGTAAACTGGTTTGCTGAAGCTATACGGTCAAGCCCACTGTAGATGCGATCACGAAATAGCCCTGAATAATCCGATTGCAATAGGGAGGAATCGTAGTTATTGATATTGTCCTGATCTTTATAAGGAATATATAGATATTGAACTCGAGGCTCTAAAGTTTGAACAAAATCACTACCTTGGAATAGGTCACGCTCAAATACCACTTTTGCATCACTCTTAAACATTGGGAGTACACGAGTGACATTTTTTTCTAGATTGGAATCTTTGTTTGAGTTTGGAATATCCTGATCATAATGGGTCGCCATCAGTTTAAAACTGTTGTTCATCTGCGCCCAACCATTGGATAGCGGCATGCTAACTTCAGGTTCAATATGTAAACGGGTTGCATCTGGGTTATTTTCGCCGACGCTGGTAAAGCGTGCCGCTTGAGCATAAGTGTGGAAGTCAACCATTCCAATATCATTTTTATAATAGTTGAAGTCAACTTGCGGCTCGGCTTTATAGGCGCGTCGATTAGGATCATCAACAAACACTTGGAATTGTTTGTGGGTAACGTTCATATTCCAGTTGGTATCGGAATAGCCGACATTAAATTTCTGTGTGGCGTAACCATCCGTAGTACTACCATACTGAGAGCTAAAGTCAGTAAAGTATTGAGGATCACTGACCTTGGTAAAGTCAGCGCCGAAATTCCAATGTTGGGCATAGGTACCAGAATGACGCCAGTATAATAACCAACGGTCATCGCTCTCACGAGCGTCACGTTTACCACTCTCTTTATCTTTAATATAGGCGCGGTCATGATTTAAAAAATCAAATGCGACAGTACCCGTACCCGGCGTAATTAAGTAACGGAATTCATTATTTAACTTAACGCCTCGGTGGGTCATAAACCGTGGTGTGATGGTTGCATCATAATTCGGGGCGATGTTCCAATAATAAGGGAGAGTAAACTCTAAACCGTCATTGCTGGAATAACTACCCATTGGAATCAAGAAACCAGAGCGGCGCTTGCTACCAATTGGTAACTGCATATATGGGCTATAAAATACCGGGATATCCGCTATCTTAAAGCGTGCATGCCAAATCTCAGCGACTTCCTCTTCGCGATCAATAATCACTTCTGAGCCCGCGACGCTCCAACTGCTATTACCCGGTAAGCAGCTGGTGAAAGTTCCGTTTTCCATAATGGAATAGCGATTTTCACCACGCATTTTCATTTTTTTCGCTTCACCGCGACCTTGACGACCAACCATCATATAGTTGCCGTCATCCACATCGGTATTTTTATTATCTAAGTTAGACCAAGCGGAAGGACCTTTTAGGATAATTTGCGGATCGTCATAATGGACATTTCCGGTGGCAGTAACTTCACGAACAGGGAGTTCGCCTGCTTTTTGAGTTTGCGTTAATTTGACGTTATCCGCAGTCAGGGTTTGGTTGCCCTGCTGAATGTCGACGTTGCCAGTATATTCCACGAAGCTTGGATACTCACCGAACATATCATTAGCGTGGATCTCAATAGGTAAGCTATTTGGATCGCCAGTGACAATAGGTTTGTCATAAACAGGAACACCAAGCATACATTGTTCTGCGAGGTCAGCATGCGCCTGCTGACTATAAATAGCCGCCCATACCATGGTGGCGATTATTGTTGGATAGCTTTTTTTCATCATTAAATATGTAGTCCGTCAAATTGGCACAGTCGGCAAACGCTCAAAGACTAACTTAGCCAACCCGTTTGCGCCAGTATAATATAAAAACTATTGCGCTCGTAGTTAGGTACCTTATCGTTATGCACATAAAATACTGAGCTCATACTTAATGAGTTATCGATATTTATGAACAGAGTCGTTATGCACAAGAGCAGAATGAATAGTATGATAATGCAAAATTGAATTCTGAGCATTGAAGAATTGAGGGATATATGCACTATTGGGGTAAAATTATTGGGGTGATACTCGCGATCGTCTCTGGGTTAGGGTTCTGGGGAGCGTTAGCTGGTTTACTTATTGGTCACGGTTTTGATAAAGCATCGGCACAGCGTAAGTTTGCTGGCGCAATAAATAAACGAGACCGCCAAATTATTTTCTTTGCGAGCACCTTCCAAATTTTAGGGCATTTAACCAAGTCAAAAGGGCGTGTAACAGAGACTGATATTCAGTTAGCGTCAAATTTGATGGATAGAATGCAGCTCCTTGGTGAAACACGTAAAGCGGCTCAGCAAGCTTTTAGGGAAGGCAAATCGCCAGACTTTCCACTGCGCAATGTGCTAAAGCAATTGCGTATGGCTTGCTATGGTCGTTTCGACCTGATTCAGATGTTTCTGGAAATTCAATTACAGGCGGCTTTTGCGGATGGAACATTGCATCCGAATGAAAGAAAAGTGCTGTTTATTATTGCGGAAGAATTGGGGATATCGAAAGTTCAGTTCGAACAATATTTGGATATGATCCAAAGTGGTCGACAATTTGGTCAGGGGTATTCTCAACAGCAATCCGGTGGGTATTATCAGCAGTCTAGTGGACCGACCCTTGAAGATGCCTGCAAGGTGCTTGGTGTCTCTGCGGATGATGAACCGACCAAAATTAAGCGTGCCTACCGTAAATTAATGAGTGAGCACCATCCAGATAAACTGGTGGCAAAAGGGTTGCCACCAGAGATGATGGAAATTGCTAAACAAAAGGCGCAGTCAATTCAAGCGGCTTATGACCTAGTCAAAAAAGAGCTTGGCTTTAAATAGTTTTCCAGCATATTTTGCACTACTGCGTTGTTATCGTTATTCATGAACCCTAGTTTCGTCACTATCTACCCCCTAGGGATTCGCTTAATTGATGCCTTGCAGTAGTCTGAAAATATCGGTACGGCAGTTAAAAGCTAAGCGACTTAAATTGCATTAGAAATCAGGCTGGCAGGTAAAATGCATCGGTGTGCCATAGGCCGGGTGTGTGATATAGAGCTCCTGAGCATGTAATTGCAAACGTGGTGCCAGTGCTAATGCTTCTTCATGGGCATAAAATCTATCCCCTAAAATAGGGTGTCCTAACGCTAACATGTGCACACGTAATTGATGGGAGCGACCTGTAATGGGGGACAGCTTTACCCGAGTGGCTTGCTCTTCATATTCTAAAACTTGGTATTCGGTTTGTGCCGATTTTCCGGTTTCAAAACACACTTTTTGCTTTGGTCGATTTGGCCAGTCACAAATCAGCGGTAAATCGATTAAACCCTCTTTATTTTCCAAATGCCCCCAAACCCGTGCAACATAATGTTTTTTAGGCTCACGCTCTCTAAACTGACGTTTTAGCTCCCGTTCAGCTGCTTTATTTAAAGCCACAACCATGACACCACTGGTTGCCATGTCTAAGCGATGGACAGATTCCGCCGCTGGATGATCTCGCTGAATTCGGCTGATAATACTGTCATGGTGCTCGGGAGCTTTTCCCGGAACGGACAGCAATTCACTGGGTTTGTTGACTACGATGATGTGTTCATCTTGGTAGAGTATGTGTAGCCAAGGATCCGTGGGTGGATTGTAGGGCAGCATGATAATTATCCTTTAGGGGATACTGGGTATTAGTAAAAAATACCCAGTATTGTCAGCTAGTTACTGATGGGTAACGACAACTAAGCGGATAGCGTCGAGGCGCCATGTGGCTTGGTCGATATTCGTCATCAGCTGCTGGCGCTCTTCTTCGATAATATCGAGTTCTTCATCTCGAATATTTGGGTTAACCGCTTTTAGTGCTTCTAAGCGAGAAAGCTCCAGCGTTAACGCTTTATCAGCCGCTTCCTTAGCATTCTCAATAATGACTTTAGCTTCTTTTTCCACCATCGGTTCGGACAGGCGTAGCACTGAATGGACTTCGCTTTGTACCGCATTAACCAGTTTACTCGCCATATGGCGGTTAATGGCATTTAGCTGACGGTTAAAGCTTTCAAACTCGACTTGAGATGACAAGTTATTGCCTTTTAAGTCAACTAGCAAACGTACCGGTGTTGCTGGTAAGAAGCGACTAATTTGCAGTTGTTTTGGTGCTTGAGCTTCAACAACGTAGATGAGCTCAGTCAGTAATGTTCCGACTGGCAGCGCTTTATTTTTCAATAAAGAAACGGCGCAGCTTCCGGTATCACTTGATAAGACCAAATCTAAACCATTACGGATGATCGGATGCTCCCAACTGATAAATTGAGTATCTTCACGCGACAATGCTTGTTCACGGTCAAACGTGATGGTGCAACCATCTTGTGGTAGCCCCGGGAAATCAGGAACTAGCATATGATCCGATGGGGTCAGGATAATTAAATTATCACTCTTATCTTCTTGGTTGATCCCAACGATATCAAACAGGTTAAGTGCAAAGTTTACCAGCTCGGTTTCGTTATCACCTTCGCCAATTTCTTCGGCTAATTTATTACCTGCATCTCCGCCATTGGAGTGCATTTCGAGCAGACGGTCACGGCCTTGCTCCAATTGCGATTTCAATGCATCGTGCTCTTCACGGCAAGCTTTAATAAACTCATCAAACCCTTCAGTCATGGTTGGCTCTGCCATAAACTGCAACAGTTGTTGATAATATTTATCATAGATGGCGCGACCCGTTGGGCAAGTGTGCTCAAAGGCATCGAGACCTTCGTGATACCAACGGAGCAATACAGATTGCGCTGTATGTTCTAAATAAGGGACGTTGATAACGATGTCTCGAGTTTGACCAATACGATCCAAGCGCCCAATACGCTGTTCCAGTAAGTCTGGGTTGAATGGTAAATCAAACATCACTAACTGGTTAGCAAACTGGAAGTTACGACCTTCAGATCCAATTTCAGAACACAATAAAACTTGCGCGCCTTCTTCTTGAGAAGCGAAATAAGCTGCTGCACGGTCACGTTCCAGTAAGGATAAACCTTCATGGAATACGGCTGCGCGGATACCTTCACGTTCGCGAAGGACTTGTTCAAGTTGCAATGCAGTGGCAGCTTTAGCACAAATTACCAGAACTTTTTCTTGACGATTTGCAGTTAAAAACCCCATTAGCCATTCAACGCGTGGATCAAAGTTCCACCAAGTCGCATTTTCACCTTCAAACTCTTGGTAAATCTGCTCTGGATATAGCATCTCTTTAGCGCGAGTTTCCAAATCCTTTTTCGAACCCATAATACCTGCAACTTTAATCGCTGTTTGGTACTGGGTTGGCAGTGGCATTTTTAAAGAGTGAAGTTCACGGCGTGGAAAGCCTTTCACACCATTACGGGTGTTTCTGAATAATAGACGGCTCGTTCCATGTCTATCCATCAGCATGTGAATCAGCTCTTGGCGTGCAACTTGGCTATCGTCGCCATCGAGATTCGCAGCTTTTAAAAGAGGTTCAATATCTTGCTCTTTGATCAATTCACTCAGCAGATTTTGCTGATCATTTGTTAATTTATCGCCAGATAATAGAAGTGAAACAGCATCAGCAACAGGGCGATAATTTTCTTGTTCAGCGATGAATTCTTGATAATCGTGAAAACGACTTGGGTCGAGCAGACGTAAGCGAGCAAAGTGGCTCTCTTGGCCCAGTTGCTCAGGGGTCGCGGTTAATAGCAATACTGATGGAATATGTTCCGCAAGAGTTTCAATGACTTGATATTCACGGCTTGGCGCATTTTCACTCCACTGTAAATGGTGGGCTTCATCAACGACCATCATATCCCAGCCAGCTTCGACTAATTGGTCGAAACGTTGTTTATTGCGGCGCACAAAATCCAGTGAACATAGAACTAATTGCTCGGTCTCAAATGGGTTATCGCTGTCGTGTTGCGCTTCACTATAACGGCTATCATCAAACAGAGAAAAACGGAGATTAAAGCGGCGTAGCATTTCCACCAGCCATTGGTGTTGCAAGCTATCAGGAACGATAACTAACACGCGCTCAGCACGACCGGCCATCAGTTGTTGATGGATAATCATACCCGCTTCGATGGTTTTACCTAAACCAACTTCATCCGCAAGGAGAACGCGAGGATGGTGGCGTTTACCCACTTCATTGGCAATATGGAGCTGGTGTGGAATAAGGCTAGCACGAATACCACGTAGCCCTGTGGCTTGGTGTTTGACTTGCTCACTTTGGAACTTACGTGCACGGAAACGTAACGCAAAGCGATCCATGCGATCAATTTGACCAGCAAATAGTCGGTCTTGCGGTTTATTAAAGGTCAGTTTGCTATCAAGAAAAACTTCTCTTAGGCTGACATCCGCTTCTTGGGTATCTAAGCGAGTACCGATATAAGTTAGTAACCCTTCATCTTCTTGAACATGTTCAACTTGAAGTTGCCAGCCTTCATGGCTGGTAATGGTGTCACCTTCGTTAAACATAACTCGGGTAATTGGGGCATCATTGCGTGAGTAAAGTCTGTTTTCACCTGTTGCAGGGAAAAGTAACGTCACCATGCGGGCATCAACTGCCACAACGGCGCCTAATCCAAGTTCGCTTTCTGTGTCGCTGATCCAGCGTTGACCAAGAGTAAATGGCATAGGTTTAATTTAATTCCATAATTTTGATTGTTTGTTTTTAGATTTTTAAGACAGCTAATTAGTGTCTTTGCCCAGTGTTGATATAAACAAGGGTGATACGAATTTTTATTATTTTTGCTGCTAAGGCAGTTATAGCCCTTTAATAATACGCGTTGGGCCACTCAATTTATGATGAGTATAACCGATTATCCCACCAAACTGCGTACATTGAAGGTCGATATATCAAAGGGGCGTTATATTAATTCAACATTCGCTTATCGTCACCTGTTAAAAATGCGCCACCTATAATAAGAATTATACAATTTGCTCTTTTATATGCATTTTAAAACAGTAGGTTGATTTGCCCAGTTAAAATAGTATCAAAGTCATCATGCAGGAACGGTAAAATACCATCGGCGATGGGTTTGATTTGTTTGAGAATATAGTGCTCATAGTCTGGGGGAGCCGTTAAAATTTCCAGCGGCTCTGGTCCTGCTTGAGTCATTAGATAGCTGATCCAGCCACCATTTTGATACTGTAAAGGACGCTGTAATTTCAAATTATATTCGTCAGCTTGGCGTGCGGCTCTGACATGGGGTGGTACATTGCGTTGATAATCTGACAATTTACGGCGCAGGCGTTTGCGGTAAATCAATCGATCGTCATATTCGCCAGAACGAATTGATTGAATGTAGCTACGAATAAATTCTTTATAGGGCTGCCGATGAAAAATACGGCTATATAGCTCTTTTTGAAAATATTGAGCAAGAGGTGTCCAATCGGAGCGAATGGTTTCCAATCCTTTAAATACCATCGTATCTTGGCTTAGGCCTGCATAGCGCTTTTTACTTCCTTGGTCAGTTCCACGAATGGTTGGCATTAAAAAGCGGCGATAGTGGGTCTCATATTCCAGTTCGAGAACCCCATCAAGTTGCCATTCTTGTTTTAAATGTTGTTTCCACCATTGGTTGACATGATCACGCAGCATATAACCAATTTTCAGAGCTTGTTCATCCGTATGAGCTTCTCGTAGCCAAACAAATGTAGAATCTGTATCCCCATAAATTACCTGATAACCTTGCGCTTCAATAAGCTGTTTAGTGACCCGCATAATTTCATGACCACGCATGGTGATCGATGCGGTTAGGCGAGGATCAAAAAACCGGCAGCCCTCAGCGCCTAAAACACCAGCAAAGGCGTTCATAATAATTTTCAATGCTTGAGATAGTGGGGCATTTTTTTGTTGCTTGGCTTTATCACGTTCTTGCCAAATACGGCTAACAATATCCGGTAAACAGTGCGTCGTGCGAGAAAACCAAGCACCACGAAACCCTTGGACGGAGTGTTCTGGTTCAGGGTGTGCCAGCCCTTCAATCATCCCTGCGGGATCGATTAAAAAGGTACGAATAATCGAGGGATACAGACTTTTGTAGTCTAAAACCAGTACCGAATCGTACAAACCTGGCTGGGAGTCCATCACAAATCCACCGGGATTGAGTTGAAATTTTTGCTCAGTCAGGTTGGGCGCAACAAAACCCAAACGGTGTAATCGAGGGATATAGAGATGAGAAAAAGCGGCCACCGACCCCCCCATGCGATCTGCGGCTAACCCGGTGACACTCGAGCGTTCTTGTAAGAACGCCATTAAGTCTGTTTTCTCAAAGATACGGTGAACTAAGATACAGTCTTGAATATTGTAGTGAGCCAACGCGGGTTTATCATGAGCAAATCGGCGGTTAATTTCATCCATTCGATCATAAGGGGTATCGATGGCTTTACCTTCTCCCAGTAGCTGTTGAGCAACAGATTCCAGACTGAACGAGCTAAAGCTCCATGTGGCGGATTTTAGCGCATCGATGCCATCGATAATTAACCGACCTTCCGCAGCGGCAAAAAAGACCCCCGGTTTAAAGCCATGCTCTCGCCATTCAAGTTTTCGCCCTTGGCGACCAAGTAGTAGCGGAATGCCGTAGCGCTCCGCGTGTTTTTGCAACACCTGCAAATCGAACTGAATTAAATTCCAGCCAATAATGGCATCGGGGTCATAGTGTTGTATCCATTCATTCAATTTTTCGAGGAGCTGAGGACGGCTGGTGACATACACCAATCGATGGTCTGTATTTAACGCAGGACCTTGGTCAGGGCCCAGCATAAACACCACATTATCATTGCAACCCGATAACCCGATGGAGTAAAGCTCCCCATGTTGGCTAGTTTCGATATCCAGAGAAACTGCTTGGATGGTTGGGCGATACTCTTCGCAGGGTTTTAATTGGTACTTTCCTTGTTGATTACGGGAAAACCAGACTGGGGCCGTAATAAAACGCTCCATAAGGTAGCGTTCACAAGGGCGAATATCGGTTTCAAGTAATTCCACGCCCAGCTCTTTACAGTTTCTATCTAGATTCTGCAATTGGCGATATTGCTGGCAATAAATAGCGTAGACTTTTTCACGATTAAAATCGTTAAGTTCAACGGCGCGATAGCTGATGTCTGCTTGCCCTTCAATAAGGTGGCGAACAAGAGGAAGCTTTGGTTCAGGCAAAAAACCGATGGCCTGTTGATAAGGGACGGTCACTTTCTGCGGCTGAGTATCGGTGAGTAACCAATAGGTAACCTCGACACCATAACGGGTGTCTCTCCAATGTCGACTGAGGATAAAACCTTTTTCAGTAGGAAAGTTGGATAAGGACATAAGGAAACTCGCGTAAATAATCTACGATTAATATACGCGGATAGTGTGAATTTATACAGTATTATTTATTGGGTTAATTGAAAATCCCTAACAATTCGGCAGCAACGCTTTTTTCTTGAATCAATGACAGTGTCCCTCCGTCATAGACAATCTCACCGTTGGCAACCACGATGCACCGTGGTGCTATCTGTAATGCATCCTCAATATTGTGGGATACCATCAGCAATGTGATAGCTTTGCTTGAACAAACATCATTGAGTAATTGCAGCATTTCGTTGCGTAATGCAGGATCGAGGGCTGAAAAAGGCTCGTCTAACAATAAAATAGGTTGATTACGTATTAGGCAGCGGGCAAGAGCGGCACGTTGTCTTTGACCACCAGAAAGCTGCGCTGGGGTACGGTCAAGACATTCACTAAGGCTAACTTGCTGCGCCATTTTCTCGACTTCCATCATTTGCGATTGATTGAGACGCAAACTGGGTTGTAACCCAAGACCAATATTCTGTCTCACTGTTAAATGCGCAAACAGATTATTTTCTTGAAATAACATTGAGACAGGGCGCTTAGCGGGAGGCGTAAAAGTATGATCTACCCCATTTAATATTATGTTGCCGCTACGAGAAAACTGGAAACCACTGATTAAGCTGAGTAGGGTACTTTTTCCTGCGCCACTGGGACCCATGACGGCGACACGTTCTCCCGCTTCAATAGCAAAATTAAAGCGCATATTCAGGTCATCATATTGATAATCCAAATTTGTTAACTCAATCATTGGTTTTCCCCGATATGCGTTCAAGTAGGCTAAATAGGCAGAAACACAGTAGCAATAATAACATTGCGGTGACTGCACCATCATTGGTGCGATAAGCCCCGATTTGTTGGTAGAGATAATAAGGTAGCGTACGGAAATCCTCATTACCAAATAGCGCCACAACCCCAAAATCCCCAATAGAAATGACGCAAGCAAAGGCTAAAGCTTGGGCAATAGGTTTGCGTAGTGCTTTAAATTCAATGATCCTAAATCGGTTAAATCCGCTGATTTCCAATGATTGGCATAAGGGATTATAGCGCTGAGCCAGATCTTTCATTGGGTTATCTAATACTTTTAAGGCATAAGGAATAGCGAGCAACGCATTGGCCATAATCACTAAAGGATAGGGAGTTTCAGGAATTCCCACGGTTTCATTAAAAAAGATAAAAAATCCGGTTGCCAAAACAATACCCGGCATGGCTAAAATAATTAGTCCACTGAGCTCAATCGCTTGCCCTAAGCGTAGGGCATTTCTCAGACGTAATTCACGGCTGCTCCACAGTAACATTAACGTTAATGTGACGCACAATACGCCAGCACATATAGCAATAAATACGGATGTTAAGGTTGCTTGCCATAATGCAGGCTGCTGTAGCACATTCAATAATTGACTGTTTAACCCATCAACGACAACCGCCAGTAGCGGTGGGATCAGCAATAAAATGGCACAAATGATCAGTAAGGTATCGCGAATACGTCGAAAAAGAGTATCAGCGGGGTCAACCCATTGAGTTTGATGGCTAAAGCCAACAGAAAAAGAGTGGTTTATTTTTTGACAAATTAACATTAAGCCGACACACAATATGAGCTGAATTAAGGCAAGGAGAGTAGCTCGACCCAAATCAAAGTCATAACTCAAGGCTTGATAAATCGCTAACTCAATAGTGGTTGCTGCGGGACCGCCTCCGAGCGCTAGCACGGTAGCAAAGCTGGCAAAGCACAACATAAAAATGAGCGCACCAGTGGGTAGCATTTGTCGACGTAAATAAGGCCATTCCAAAATAGTAAATTGCTGCCACTCATTAAAGCCTAACTGAGCAGCACTTTGACGTTGTTCAATTGCAATATTTTCTAATGATTGCAAAAGCATACGTGTTGCGAGTGGCATATTGAAAAAAATATGTGCCAATAAAATTCCACGTAAACCATAAGGCGAGAAGTCATATTCCAAGCCAATCCATAGGCATAGTTTTGCTAACCAACCGGTTTGCCCATAGACCGATAAAATGCCAAATACAGCCACTAATACGGGAAGCACTAAGGTCATAGCACACAGCCGAAGTAACAGTGTGCGACCTAAAAATCGTCGGCGGTACAAGGCTCTCGCTAACAAAATTGCGGGAAGAACGGAAAATACCGCTGACAGTAAAGCTTGCCAAAAAGTGAAACCGATAACGTGCCAGAGATATTCATCGTGGATGATTTCACTGAGCGAAATTTCAGGCGCAAAAAACCACAGTGCGCCAAAAGCCAGTAGCGCAACAGTGATCAATAAAGCGGAGGCGAATGCCCCCGGCAATAAGGTGATATTAATTAACGACTGACGGCGGTTTGCCATAAACGAGTCCAAGCTTGGCGGTCTTTGGCAACTTCTTGTGCACTAAATTGTAGAGATTTAGTCGGCAGTGGTAGCACGTTATACACTTCAGGGAGCGGCATATCGATAACCGGGTACATCCAGTTAGTTGTCGGTAATGTACCTTGAAATTCAGGGGTTAGCATAAACTGTAAGAACTGTTTCGCTAATTCAGGTTGCGGGGCATTTTTTAATCTTGCCGCTACTTCCACTTGCATATAATGCCCTTCAGCGAACAATGCTGCCGCATAATTATCTTTTTTATCATTAAGAATTTGATAGCCCGGTGATGCGGTATAACTAAGAACAAAGTCACCTTCACCTTTTAGGAATAGCCCGTAAGCTTCGCTCCATCCTTTTGTGACCGTCAGAGTTTTACCTGCCATTTTTTTCCATGCATCAGCAGATTTATCTCCATACAGTTTTTCAATCCACAGCATTAAGCCTAAGCCCGGAGTGCTAGTTCGAGGATCTTGATATATGATTTTCCAATTATTTTTTTCATCCAGCAGCTCATTCATACTCTTTGGTGGCTGCTTAATTTTATTGGTATCGTAGATGAAAGCGAAATAGCCATAATCATAAGGAATAAATGTTTCGCTATTCCACTCGATAGGGAGTTTGAGTGCGTCAGTTTTGATATCAGCAGGTGCAAATAAACCAGTTTTTTCTGCTGAATCCATCAGGTTGTTATCTAAACCTAAAATCACATCGGCTTTACTTTTATTGCCTTCCATTCGAAGTCGGTTCAGTAGCGCCACGCCATCCCCAAGGGAGACTAACTTCAACTCACAGTCACATTGGGCTTCAAAATTCTTTTTAATTTGAGGGCCGGGACCCCACTCGGCAGCAAATGAATCATAGGTATAGACCGTTAGCGTTGGTTTTTCTGCCCACGAAAAAGCGGCGAAGCTCAAAGCGCTAAGGGTAATTAGGGACGTGAAAAATATATTTTTAGCCATTGTTTTTCCTGCGTAAATCATAAAAACACACAGGATTTGAGAGGGCACCGAAACAGTCATTTACTGGCGGTAGCTCAAATCCCTACGCCGGTATTAGCCGGATCAGGTTCTACGGGTTATTTCTCAGCCCAAAATCTGGCACCCCGTTGAGACGTAGACTATTGTAATTACTTCATCCATATCTGCAAACTGTATTGATATAGGTTTACCAGTTTGGGTATGTGTGAAACAATTAGGCATCTTTCAAATTTGGTTATTGAGGTAGTCTAGTGATCGATGATGATGGCTACCGCCCGAATGTAGGAATTGTAATTTGTAATCGGCAAGGGCAGGTTTTATGGGCACGCCGTTATGGTCAGCATTCTTGGCAGTTTCCTCAAGGGGGCATCAACCCAGGGGAATCACCAGAACAAGCGATGTATCGTGAATTATACGAAGAAGTCGGGCTACAGCGTAAAGACGTCAGGTTACTGGCATCTACCCGTAATTGGTTACGTTACAAATTACCTAAGCGTTTGGTGCGTTGGGATACAAAACCTGTTTGTATTGGGCAGAAACAGCGTTGGTTTTTACTTCAACTCCAATGTAATGAAGCTGATATAAACGTGCAGCGCAGTAACTCGCCAGAATTTGATGGCTGGCGATGGGTGAGTTATTGGTATCCTGTTAGGCAAGTGGTTTCTTTTAAACGGGAAGTTTATCGCCGTGTTATGAAAGAATTCGCTCCGGTTGTTATGCCTTTGCAGGAACAAAAATTACCACAACGACCCGTATTTAATAATCGTAGGCGCGGAGCAAAGTAAGCCTATGTTGACGCGTTTACGTGACATTGTCGAGAAGGTCGCGATGGCGACCAGCTTAACTCAAGCATTAGAAGTCTTGGTGAATGAAACCTGCAAAGCGATGCGCACTGATGTGTGCTCCATCTATTTAGCAGATCACCCTAGGCAATGTTATTACTTAATGGCAACTCGCGGGCTGAAAAAGCCTAGCGGGATTGCTATTCGTCTTGGGTTTGACGAAGGGGTTGTTGGCGTCGTCGGTCGACAATCTGAAATGCTCAATCTCGCTGATATCCGCGAACATCCTCAATTTAAATATCTCCCTCAGTTAAAAGAAGAGCAACTCAAGGCATTCCTTGGTGTTCCCATTGTCTATCGCCGCCAATTATTAGGCGTGCTGGTGGTGCAACACAAAGAAAAACGGCTATTTAACGAAACTGAAGAGTCCTTTATGGTGACTCTGTCAATGCAATTGGCTGTGATCCTTTCTCAAGCACAGACTAAAGGTATCTTCGGGCAATATCGGCAAAATAGGATAAAAGCTATCCCTGTATCTCAAGGGGTATCAATGGCTTATGGTTGGCAGGATACCTCTCAGCCATCTCTCGACAGTGTCTGCCAAGCGACCACGTTAAATGTTGAAGGCGAACAGCAGCGTTTAGTGTTGGCGCTAGAGAGTGCAACCGCGGAATTTCGGCGGATCAGTAAACGTTTTACGGCGAGTTCCTCCAAAGAAAGTGCGGCAATTTTCGATCTGTATAATCATTTACTTAATGATCCTCAATTAAAAAAACGGCTATTTGTTGCCATAAAGCAGGGAGCGGTTGCTGAATGGGCAGTAAAAACGGTTATAGAGGATTATGCTCAGCAATTTTCTCGTCTACGTGATTTGTATTTAAGGGAACGTGGTTCTGACCTGCGTGCCTTGGGGCAGCGTTTACTTTTTCATCTGGATGATTCCTTAACACCAACCAACCAGTGGCCTGAACGTTTTATTTTGGTTGCCGATGAGTTGAGTGCGAGCGTACTTGCTGAACTGCCTATTGAGCAATTGGCTGGCGTGATTGTGCGAGATGGAGCAACCCATTCTCACTCAGCCATTTTGATCCGAGCTATGGGGATCCCTGCAATCATGGGGGCCGATATTGAACCATCGCTATTGCACAATCGCCATTTAATTCTGGATGGCTACCGTGGTGAAGTATTTATTGAGCCTGAAAAATTAATTACGCAGGAATATCAACAGATTATTGAAGAGGAAAATGTCCTTAGCCGATTAGCAGAGGGGACATTAAAGCAAGACGCAGTATTCAAAAATGGCGAATCAATGAATATTTGCCTGAATGCTGGATTAAGCCCTCGTTATGAACAGCAAATTCAAGATGGTGTCGACGGTGTAGGTCTTTATCGTACTGAGTTGCCATTTATGCTGCACAATGGTTTTCCTTCCGAAGATGAACAAAAGCAGCTTTATCGCGAAGTTTTACAGCTCTTTGCCTCGAAACCCGTCGTGCTGAGAACGCTAGATATTGGCGCTGATAAGCAGCTTCCTTATATGCCGATCAGTGAGGAAAATCCGTGTTTAGGTTGGCGGGGGATCCGCATTATGCTGGATCAGCCCGAAATTTTCCTCATCCAACTGC
The DNA here is from genome assembly GCF_000156395.1 of Providencia rustigianii DSM 4541. Lineage (GTDB taxonomy): Bacteria > Pseudomonadota > Gammaproteobacteria > Enterobacterales > Enterobacteriaceae > Providencia > Providencia rustigianii. Next base: position 455,518 of record NZ_GG703818.1, on the reverse strand, counting down.
GTGCGATGCTGCGAGCAAATGAAGAATCGGGTAATTTGCGGATCTTATTACCGATGGTAACCAGTATTAATGAGGTCGATGAGGCCATTGGGCTGATAGCTCGAGCAAGAAGTGAAGTTGGCCAGCAGTTGGGTAAATCTATAGATTTACCCCCTATTGGCGTCATGCTGGAAGTTCCATCATTACTTTTTTTATTACCGGAGCTAAAAAGACGCGTCGATTTTATCTCGATTGGTACCAATGACTTTACACAATATTTACTCGCTGTTGACCGTAACAACACCCATGTTGCTGCGCTATATGATAACCTGCATCCAGCGGTTGTACGCTTTTTAGCTATGGCATATGAAGAATGTCAGCGCATAGATTTACCCATTAGTGTCTGCGGGGAAATGGCGGGACAACCGTTGAGTGCAATGGTTTTAATCGCCCTTGGCTATCGTAGCTTAAGTATGAGTGGGCGCAGTGTTCCTCGAATGAAATATCTAATCCGCCAACTGGATCCTAAGCTGATGTCTGAATTAGTGCCCGAATTACTTACGGCAGAAACCAGCGAAAGTGTCAGAAATAAAATTAGCGAGTTTATGGAAATAAACGGGCTCGGTGGCTTTGTTCGTGGCGGGATCTAGTTTGATCTTCTATGTTATTAATAGGTAACTCTATGCAGACAATAACCTCGTGTTATTATGCGGCATAATTTTGACTAAACAATTCTAAAGTGGGGAACGATGAGTAACAGCTACTTAGCATTTCCGGAAATTGATCCCGTAATGTTCTCAATTGGACCGGTAGCGCTGCATTGGTACGGTTTTATGTACCTTGTAGGCTTTGTTTTTGCGCTCTGGTTAGCGGGACGTCGTGCTGCCAAACCTAACAGTGGTTGGACAAAAAACGAGGTAGAAAACCTTCTGTATATTGGGTTTGTCGGTGTGTTTGTCGGTGGGCGACTTGGCTATGTATTCTTCTATAATCTGCCTGTATTCCTTGATGATCCTCTATATCTATTTAAGGTATGGGATGGCGGGATGTCATTCCACGGCGGTTTGATTGGGGTTATCTGTGCGATGATGTGGTTTGCCCATCGTACTAAACGCCGTTTTTTACAAGTTTCTGATTTTGTTGCGCCGTTAATTCCTTTTGGTTTAGGTATGGGGCGTATCGGTAACTTTATTAATGGTGAGCTATGGGGGCGCGTGACTCTCGATACTCCATGGGCATTCTTATTCCCACACTCCAGAAGCGAAGATATTCAATTAGCAATTCAAGACCCATCATTGATGCCTATTCTTGAGCAGTATGGTGTGTTACCGAGACATCCATCCCAACTGTATGAGATGTTTTTAGAAGGGATAGTTTTATTCCTGATCCTGAATTTATTTGTACGTAAACCACGCCCAATGGGGAGTGTTTCGGGCTTATTCCTAATTGGTTATGGTGCTTTCCGTATTATTGTTGAATTCTTTAGACAACCGGATTCACAGCTTGGATTATTCGGTGGCATCAGTATGGGGCAAATTTTATCAATCCCAATGATTATTATCGGTGTATTGATGATTATTTGGGCTTATAAATATGGGAAAAATATACCTGCCCATAAAACCGATAATAAGCCCATAGACAGTAAATAAATGAGTTTGTTATTAGGCTGGTATTACTATTTTTAGGTAATATCGGCCCTTAGATTTTCAGAGTAAGAGAGCCACTATGAAGCCGTATCTTGAACTATGCCAACGTATTATTGATGAAGGGCAATGGGTTGAAAATAAACGTACCGGAGTTCGTTGCTTAACTGTTATCAATGCCGATCTTGAATATGATGTAGGTAATAACCAATTCCCTCTGATCACGACACGTAAAAGTTTTTATAAAGCGGCAATTGCAGAATTGCTAGGTTATTTACGTGGCTATGATAATGCAGCTCAGTTTCGTGAAATCGGCTGTAATACATGGAACGCTAATGCGAATGAAAACCCAGCATGGTTAGCTAACCCTCATCGTAAAGGTGAAGATGATATGGGACGCGTATACGGTGTTCAAGGTCGAACATGGCAACGTCCAGATGGTACCCATCTTGACCAGCTTAAAAAAGTGGTTAATAACCTAAAAAACGGTATTGACGATCGTGCTGAAATTATCACTTTTTATAATCCCGGCGAGTTCGAAATGGGTTGCTTACGTCCTTGTATGCACACCCATACTTTCTCCTTATTAGGGGATACTCTGCACCTGACTTCATACCAACGTAGCTGCGATGTTCCTTTAGGGCTTAATTTCAATCAGGTCCAGTGTTTTGTTTTATTGGCATTGATAGCCCGAATTACGGGTCACAAAGCGGGTAAGGCGTATCATAAAATTGTGAACGCACATATTTATGAAAACCAACTACCGTTAATGCGCGATGTTCAATTAAAACGCGAACCTTACCCATCTCCTCGTCTGACAATTAACCCAGAGATTAAAACACTGGAAGATCTTGAAACTTGGGTAACTACAGATGACTTTATGCTAGATGGCTATCAATGCCATGAAGCGATTAAATACCCATTTACAGTTTAATTAACCATGCCATAAATATACTGGCGTAGACGATCATCTGCGCCTTTATTTTTGCTAGGTGCATTATTTTTACCTTCAATATTTTTGGTCTCTTATCCACTGTGATTCTTTTCCCATACCCTCACTGACTGCTGACTATTCTTATTCATAATTTAGGTTTGTACGAACCAAGAGTTTTCTTTCTTAATCTGTTTTGCGAAGCCGTTCCCAAACACATTTAACTTTGGATGTAATGGTTACATTGTGCTGGGAAGCGTGACGAGAAATGAATCGTTACTTCTGGAGTTAGGCGCTATTTTTGCCAATATCTTTCTAAGGATAATAAAAAGAACGGAAGGGTAATGATGGCGATAATTACGGGTAATAAATATCGACATATTTCTCATGAACAAGGGTTCACCTTAGTTGAAATATTAGTGGTTCTATTCATTTGTTCGCTGGTTGTGTTGCCTGCATTATCTCACTGGCAACAACAATTGCAGCGCTTGCGTTTAATTGATGCAGCAAGGCAAACAGTCGAATTTATTTATAGTAGTTTGATGGAAGGAATCTACCTCAATCAGCAACGTATTTTAGTGATTAATTCTGAGACTAAACATTGGCGCTTACAGATTAAAAATGCTGAGACAGAACAGAATATTAGCCAATTTAGTGGGGATAGATTCCCCGATATTAAACTAAAAAGATCTTCACGGCAGTCGGTCAACTTATATGGCAGGCAAGGAACCAGCCGAGCGTTTAGGATTGAATTAGGCAATCAAACTGAACACATAACGGTATTTATGTCTGCTGCGGGGCGAGTTCGTAGCTGTAGTTATCAAAAGATTGCAGGGGTTCCTCCGTGCTGAAGCCAGTGCGATATCGTCGAGACGAATTGGGTTTTTCACTACTAGAAACGTTGATAGCGATGGTCATTAGCTGTTTGGTCTGTATTGCAGTGATGAACACGATCCCAGCTTTATTTAAGCAGCTTTATCAAGCTTATTTTCAATACCAACTGGACAGGGAAGTGCGACAGGTCTTAATTAATATGGAAAAGGATTTTAGACGTATTGGTTATTGCAGTCAGGTTCATTGTGAAGGGCGTGCGCTGTTAGTTTCTGAAAAATTCTTAAGCCGTAAAATGAATTCCTGCATTATTTTTGCCTATGACCAAGATTTATCAGGAAGTTGGGTTAATGGCCAAGGAAAAAAGTTGGAATCAGATTTTTTTGGTTATCGGCTAAATGGTCATAAATTAGAATCCAACCGAAATGTGGTGGATTGCGACGGAACTCGCTGGCAATCCTTGTTTGATGCAACGCTAGTGAAAGTTAATCAATTGACATTTAATTGGTCTAGCGCGAAACAGTTGCTGGAAGTGCATATGAATATAGAAAGTCAGCGCCTTCCAGATAAAAAATTTCAGTACCAAATATGGGTTAATGTGAGAAATTCACTATGAAGTCTAAGCTTAACCAGCAAGGAAATGTTGCGTTATTGATGGTCATGATTCTGATGACAATTGGGCTACTCTTACTGAAAGCCTTAAGTTATTACCAAGTCCGCGCTAGTTATGAATTGAATAATGAAACCAAATATTTTTCGGCTTTTAACTTAGCAGAGTCTGCATTGGCATGGGGGTTGACTCAGCCGTGGAATTTAACGACATCGAAGAATTCAGAATGGGAATGTAAGAAAGCAGCAATGCAAAAATGGGAAAGTTGCTTAAAACATTATAAAAATAATCAGTTTGTCTTATTAGGCAAGAGTGAATTTAAGCCATCCCAATCAATGAAAATTTATCGATGGGTCGAGCCTCTTGGGAATGAAAAGAACATCAAGGCGCGAAAAAATGGTTGGATAGATTATTGCCCTGTGACCTTTAAAGGATTTTGCGAATGAACCATTCACAGCAAGGATTTGCACTGGTAGAGTCAATGGTGGCAGTAGTTGTTTTTGCTATCTTACTGATAGCTCTGTTAAACTATAGTCAATATATCACTTTGAATTTTAATCAAATATATCAAGGTTCAATGGGTCTTAGGGCAATGCAGGGAGCATTAGAAACAAAAAATGCCTCAATAGATTTGGGAAGCATAAATATAAACCAACAGCCTTTCGTTCCACAGACAACAATCGCCCATTTTCCACGAACAGGGAACTGTACCGAATCCGTGGTGTCCTTATCAGTGGGTCAGAAACAGTATTCAATCAGTCGCTGGTATTGTGCCAAAGGAGAGAGCCATGTTTCAGGTATATCATTCTAACCAATTAGACCTTCTTAAGGAGCTAATTGCCCATTTAATGGAGAATGAGCCTCTCTCTCATCCATTTGAACAAGAAATTGTTTTAGTGCAAAGTCCCGGAATGTCTCAATGGTTGCAAATTGAGTTGGCGAAACGCTTTGGTATTGCTGCGAATATTAACTATCCCTTACCCGCTACATTTATTTGGGATATGTTTCGTCGAGTATTACCCGACATTCCCAAAGAGAGTGCCTATACCAAATCTGCGATGACATGGAAATTAATGACTATTTTACCTGACGTCATTAATGAGCCTGAATTTGAGCCTTTACGCCATTATCTCCAAGAAGACTCGGATAAACGAAAACTTCACCAATTAGCTGGACGAATTGCGGATCTATTTGATCAGTATTTGGTTTATCGTCCTGAATGGATTGAAAAATGGCAGCGAAATGAATTTGTTGATGGATTAAGCTCGAATCAACTATGGCAAAGAAGATTATGGCTCTGCTTAGTGGAACACACTGATAAATTACAACAATCACCATGGCATCGGGCGAATTTATACCAAAGCTTTATTGAACAATTAACCAGTAATCCATCTTTAGGGCAGAATTTACCTAAGCGAATTTTTATCTGTGGAATTTCGTCACTACCTCCTGTGTATTTACAGGCATTAAATGCCATTGCAGAACATACCGATATCCATCTGATGTTTACCAACCCATGCCGGTATTATTGGGGGGATATCCAAAGCAGCGCATTTTTAGCGCGCCTACAGCAAAGAAAATTGCGGCATTATATTGATAAACATGAAATTTCTCGTTTTAAAATCGAAGACCATGCCGGGGGCTTATTTAATGATCTCGGAGAGCAAAATATTGCTAACCCACTATTAGCCTCATGGGGAAAATTAGGGCGAGACAATTTGTACTTTATTTCGCAAATTGAAGCTGCCAATGAAATATCTGCATTTGTAGATACTCGCCGAGCGAATTTACTCGAAAATTTACAGCAAGATATTTTAGATCTTGAAAACCATGCTCAGTTGGGAATTACGCTAGAAAACTACGAAACAAGCCAAAATAAGCGTCCAATTAGTGAACTAGATTCCTCTGTGACGTTTCATTCATGCCATAGCGCTCAACGGGAAGTTGAAGTGTTACAAGACAGATTACTGGCACTATTTGAACAAGACCCTACATTAACGCCACGAGATGTCATCGTAATGGTAGCGGATATTGATAGCTACGCACCGTATATACAGGCAGTTTTTGGTAATACCTCGTCAACACACTATATTCCATTTTCTATTTCTGACAGAAAAGCGTTACAGGCGCATCCTATCCTACAGGCATTTATTATGTTGTTGGATCTTCCTCAGAGTCGTTTTTCTACTGAGCAAGTTCTCACTTTACTCGAAGTTTCCGCATTTGCTGCTCGCTTTGATATCGATGAAAGTGAGCTGAGTTTACTAAGACGCTGGGTCAATGAATCAGGTATTCGTTGGGGATTGGATGACGATAATGTTCGAGCGTTATCACTGCCAGTGATTGGGCAAAATACGTGGCAATTTGGTTTAAGCCGCATGTTGCTGGGATACGCGATGGATAGCCGTAATGGGCCATGGAATGGGATTTTACCTTATGATGAATGTAGCGGGTTAGCAGCTCAGTTAGCTGGGAAATTAGCATTATTGGTGGATACTCTGAGGCAGTGGCGTACTTTACTGGAGCAAGAAAGGACGTTAGAAGAGTGGAAAGATATCTGCCAGCAGCTGATAGACAGTTGCTTTAAAGTGGATAGTGAAACCGAACTTGTTTTAGCACTACTAACCGAGCAATGGCATAAAATTATTGAAAATGCGCTGACCTCCGAATACCAAGAAACGATTCCGTTACGTTTAATTCGTGATGAGCTTTCAGTCTGTTTTGATGATGAAAAAATTAGCCAACGTTTCCTTGCTGGAGCTGTAAATTTTTGTACCTTAATGCCAATGCGCTCGGTGCCTTTTAAAGTCGTTTGCCTACTAGGAATGAATGATGGCGCATATCCGCGCAGTATTCCCCCTTTAGGGTTTGATTTAATGGCTGAAAAAACACAGCGAGGGGATAGAAAACGCCGTGATGATGACCGCTACTTATTTCTAGAGGCTTTAAACTCTGCAGCTCAGCAGCTGTATATCAGCTATATTGGTCTTTCAATTCGTGATAACCAACCTTGCAACCCTTCGGTATTAGTCACGGAATTACTTGACTATATTTGCCAGAGTTTTTGCTTACAGGGTGATAATCAATTAAATATTGATCAGAGCGCTCAACGGCTTAAACAGCATTTGGTTATTCAGCATAACCGTGTGCCATTTGCCAAAGAGAATTTTATCCCTAGCTCTGCATATCAAAGTTTTGCGAAAGAGTGGCTGCCTGCCGCGAAGACAACTGACCAACAAGAAAAGCCATTTTGCTCCTTACTAGAAAGCCGTGAGCTAATCTCTGAATTATCTATTGAGCAATTATTGCGTTTTTATCGCCACCCAATACGGGGCTTTTTCCAGCAACGCTTGAAAGTCCACTTCTCTATTGAAGAAACCGAATTACCGGAAGAAGAGCCTTTTATTTTAGGTCGTTTACAGCGCTATAAAATTAATGATCAGGTTTTAGATTTACTGGTAAAAGATGAAAATCCCATGCCATTTTATCAAGCGTTAAAAGCGTCAGGCCAATTACCTGCTAAGCAATTTGGTCAGCTATTTTGGGAACAACAGCTGAATGATATCGCACCCTTAGCGGAAAAAGTGAAAGAGTACGGTGAGCAACGTTTTGATTATCCTATTGAATGTGAAATTAATGGGATCAAAATAACAGGGTCGCTAAGAAATGCTCATGAATCAGGGATACTACGTTATCGTCCGGCGTATCTCACGGCAAATGACGGCGTACAATTGTGGGTCGAACACTTATTTTATAATGCTTTTGTTCGCGAGGGTGAAAGTATAGCTTTAGGGCGAGAAAATAGTGTTTGGCATTTTTCTTCGGTTTCTCAGCAAGTTGCAATGAAGCACTTACAAAATTTAGTTGAAGGTTTTTGTGAGGGGCAAAACACACCATTAATTCTGTTAAATCAAAGTGGTTGGAATTGGCTGAATGCCTGTTTCGATAAGAAAACCAAGGAATATGATTTTACGTCAGAGGATGTACAGCAAAAGGCATTATCGGCGTTACTACAAAGCCTGCAAGGAAGCCAAATGAAGAAAGGTGAAATGGAAGATGACTATGTATTGAGGGCTTGTAGAAATATCAATAGTACAATGATCGACTCGCTGCTGAGGAATACTCGGCGCTTCTTACTGCCGATGGCAGAATACTTAAAATAAGGGGAGCCTTAAAGGATGCTACGTTTATCCAAACAGATCGCTCATTTATTCTTGCTATGGTCACTACTATTTGTTGGTAGTGCGATGGCTGCACAACCGCTTTGGCAGGTATTGCCAGATTCAATCAACAAAAGCGTGAGTGACACTCGGGAATATAAAGCTATAAAGCTGAACAACGACATGACGGTTTTACTGGTTTCTGATCCAAAAGCCACTAAATCATTAGCGGCAGTTTCTCTACCCGTTGGGAGTATTGAGAACCCAGATAGTCAGTTAGGGCTTGCTCACTACCTAGAGCACATGGTGTTAATGGGATCAAAAAAATACCCTGAACCAAGTAGTTTCTCTGAGTTTCTACAAAAGCACGGAGGGAGCCACAATGCGAGTACGGCCTCTCACCGTACTGCTTATTATTTTGAAGTCGAAAATGGGGCATTAGCAGAAGCGACGGATAGACTTGCTGATGCATTAGCTGAACCATTGTTAAATCCTATCAATGCGGATAAAGAGCGAAATGCGGTTAATGCCGAGTTAACTATGGCGCGAGCTCGTGATGGTATGCGTATTTGGCAGATCCGTTCTGAAACGTTAAATCCTGCTCATCCGAATGCTCGGTTTGCTGGTGGAAACTTAGAAACTTTAAAAGATAAACCAAATAGTAAATTACAAGATGAGCTAGTGAGCTTCTATAAGCGTTATTATTCAGCAAACCTGATGAATGGGGTGCTGTATGGTGACCAATCTATCGAACAATTAGCTAAAATAGCCAATGAAACTTTTGGTCGTATCCCTAACTTTAATGCCACTGTCCCTGAAATTAAAGTAGAGGCGATGACAGACAAAGAAAAAGGCGTTTTGATTCATTATGTGCCTGCACAGCCACAAAAAGCGATTCAAATCGAGTTCAGTATCAAGAACAATATGGCGGATTTTCGCAGCAAAAGTGACGAGTACATCGGCTATTTAATTGGTAATCGTAGCCCAGGAACATTAGCTGATTGGCTGATTTCTCAAGGTTTAGCGGAAGGTATTAGCGCATCAGCCTCACCAAACCTAGACCGTAATTATGGTTCATTCTCTATTTATGTGACGCTAACAGATAAAGGCTTAGCTGAGCGTGACCAGATTATTGCTGCTATTTTTGCCTATATTGACCTGATTAAAAACCAAGGGATAAACCAAGATTATTTCGATGAAATTGCCAAGGTTCTGAACCTTTCATTCCGTTATGGCTCAATTGTCAGGGATATGAATTATATCGAATGGTTATCAGACCAAATGATAGATATGCCGATTAGTCATGTTCTGGATTCTGACTATGTTGCGGATAAATATAATCCTTCGGCAATCAAGCAACGTTTATCTGAGCTAACTGCTCAAAATTCGCGTATTTGGTTTATTAGCCCGAATGAACCTAGCAATAAGAAAGCGTACTTTGTCGATGCACCTTATCAAGTCGACAAAATCACGGATAAGCAATTTACTCATTGGGCTAAATTGGAATCAAAAATGGTATTTAAGCTGCCAAAATTGAATCCATATATTCCTGATAACTTATCGCTGATTAAAACAGAGAAACCATATAAACATCCTGAGTTTATTTATCAGCAAGGCAATACTCGGGTGCTGTATATGCCAAGTCAATATTTTGCTGATGAGCCAAAAGCGAGTATTACGCTAGATTTACGTTCAAACCAAGATAGTAAAGATGCAAAATCTCAAGTCACTGGGTCATTACTGCAATATATTTCTTCATTAAAAATGGATGAGTTGCAGTACCAAGCCTCTGTGGCAGGAATGTCAGTTTCTGTCTCCCCAGGGATTGGTTTACAGTTAAATGCCAGTGGCTACACTCAGCATTTATCTGAACTATTTTTATCAATGACCAAGCTATATTTAAGTTTTGAGCCGACAGAAAGAGAATTGGCTCAAGCAAAATCGTGGTACAAAGAGCAAATTGATGTATCAAACAACGCTAAAGCTTATGAATTAGCGATGCAGCCATTACAACGACTAAATAATGTTCCTTATTTCGAACAAGAGCAGAGACTTTCTGCATTGGAGACAATTTCTCTTAAGGATATTACGGATTATCGTCGTACATTAGTGGAAAGTGCCGCACTACAAGCCTTAGTCTTTGGTAACATCACCCAGCAGCAAAGTATTCAGACTATCAAAGATGCGAGTGCATTATTGAAAAGTCAGGGTAAAGAGTGGTGGCGTGGTGACATTGTCGTTGTTGATAAACCGTATTTAGCCGATTTCCATAAGAAAGGTAACAGTAGCGATAATGCGTTAGCAGAAATCTTTATTCCTGCTGGCTATGAGCGTATTGACGGGGCTGTACTTTCTGGGATCCTAGCTAAAATTGTTCAGCCTTGGTTCTATGATCAATTGAGAACGAATGAGCAGCTAGGGTATGCCGTATTTGCCTTCAAGGTGGGTTTAGGTGACCAATGGGGTATCGGTTTCTTACTGCAAAGTAATGCAAAAACACCAGATTATCTCAATACTCGTTATCAGGATTTTTACCGTATAGCATTAGATAAGCTGAAGAAATTACCGGCTACCGAGTTCGAACAATACAAACAATCCATGATAACGGAGATGAATCAACCGCCACAAACTTTCTATGAGGAAGTAGGGCGTTACTCATCTGATTTTTCTCGTAATATTTTTAGTTTCGATACGCGAGATAAAGTTTTAGCTAGATTGGGAACAGCAACTCAAGCTGAAGTTATTTCATACTACGAGAACGCGGTTTTAAAGCAGCGCGGTTTAGCCTTAGCTTCCCAAGTGATAGGTCAAGATGTAGCTGAGAAATCGGGTTATGCTCAACTTAAAAATTGGGTGTTATACCAAACCGCTTCTGAGCTACAAAAAAGATTACCTATCAAGGAAAATGCTGAGTGAATAAGATGCAGATGAGTTCCCAATTGTTAGATGCTTATAAATTACCGTTGCAAGGACAACGGTTAATTGAAGCATCGGCGGGTACAGGTAAAACCTATACGATAGGGATCCTCTATCTGCGTCTATTGCTGGGGCTAGGGGGCGAAAATGCGTTCCCTAGACCACTCAGTGTTGAAGAGATTTTGGTTGTAACCTTTACTGAGGCTGCAACCAATGAATTACGTGGGCGTATTCGTGAGCGGATTCATAAAATGCGCTTAGCTTGTTTGAGAAATGGTTTAGGGTTCGACTCTGAGCCTGAGTATCTGACATTATTAGACGAGCTACCCCACCAAGAACAGCGTGAGTTTGCGGCAAACTGGTTATTGGCAGCTGAGCGTCAAATGGATGAAGCTGCCATTTATACCATTCATGGTTTTTGCCAAAGAATGTTGGCTCATAATGCGTTTGAGTCTGGGATTTTGTTTGAACAAACCATGATCCAAGATGAATTCCCCATCCAGAAACAGGCTTGTGCCGATTTTTGGCGGCGCCATTTTTACCCTTTAGATTATTCCATGACTAAAGTAGTGCAGTCACAATGGAGTGGGCCAGAAGCTCTCTTGACGGAGATTAAACCTTTTTTACAAGGTGATATTCCATTAATTATCAATCAGCCAGAACAGCTTGAAACACTTGAAGAACGCCATCAACGCTTGATTGAGTTAATTCAAAATGTAAAAGAGGCGTGGAAAGCTCATCATGGGGATTTCGAAAAGTTAATTACTGATTCAGATGTTGATAAGCGCAGCTACAGTTCGCGTTTTTTACCAAGCTGGCTGGCAAAAATTACGGACTGGGCACACCAAGAAACTGAAGATTACCAACTACCACAAGAGATACTTGAGCGTTTTACTCAATCTCGGTTAGATGAAAAATCAAAAAGTGGTTCAGGGCCAGCTCATGAAGTATTTCGTCAAATTGATGAATTACTGGCTCAGACATTAACTCTCCGTGACTTAATCATTCCACAAGCTATTAGCGAAGTTAGGCAAACTATTGCTCGTGAGAAGCAGAGTCGTGGAGAGCTTGGCTTTGATGATTTATTAACTCGATTAGATAAAGCTTTGCAACAAGATGGTGGCACATTATTAGCAGAAGCTATTGCTAAGCGTTTTCCTGTTGCCATGATCGATGAATTTCAGGATACAGACCCTCAGCAATACCGCATTTTTCAGAGAATCTATCAAAATACTGGAGATAGCGCATTACTGTTTATCGGGGATCCTAAGCAAGCGATTTATGCATTTCGTGGTGCGGATATTTTCACCTATATAGCCGCTAAAAAACAAGTTAGTGCTCACTATACATTGGAAACAAACTACCGTTCATCACAGAATATGGTTGAAGCAGTAAACCGTATTTTTAGTCATTGCAATAATCCATTTATCTTTGAGCAGATACCATTTCAGAAAGTTAATTATGCGCCACATAATATCAATAAGACACTGTTCCATCAGGGTTCAGAAGTAAAAGCGTTAACCTTTTGGCTGCAAAACTCGGAAGCCGTTTCGGTCGCTGAGTATGAGCAAGCTATCTCTCAGCAGTGCGCGGCGCAAATAGCTCAGTATCTTTCTGGTGGATTACAAGGAACTACCTACTTTGTTAATCAACAAAAACAGACTCCGGTAGAAGCATCCGATATTACAGTTTTAGTTCGTAGTCGTCGTGAAGCAATTTTGATCCGTGATGCACTAAACCAACTTAATATACCTTCAGTTTTCCAATCGAATCGTGAGAGTGTATTCGCAACCCAAGAAGCTAAAGAGTTGCTTTGGTTATTACAAGCAGTGCTGACTCCGGAAAAAGAAAGGGTGTTACGTAGCGCCTTAGCCACAGGATTATTTGGCTTAACCGCTCAAGATATTGATAATTTAAATTACGATGAGAAAGTGTGGGAAAACGTTGTTGATGAGTTCGCTCGTTATGCAGTAATTTGGCATAAACGTGGTGTTTTGCCTATGTTACGAGTTGTGATGTCCCAGCGACATATTGCCGAAACGCTACTCTCTGGCGTGGATGGTGAACGCCGTTTGATGGATATCATGCACATCGGTGAGTTATTACAAGCGATGTCCCTTCAACTTGAAGGTGAGCACACACTAACTCGTTGGTTGGCTCAACAGATTGCACATCCGGACCATCAATCTGATGCTCAACAAATGCGTTTAGAGAGTGACCGACATTTAGTGCAGATCAGTACTATCCACAAATCCAAAGGGTTGGAATATAAAATTGTCTGGTTACCCTTTGCGAGTAATTTCTTACCACAGTCTCAAGGGCTATTCCACGATCGCGAGGATTTCATCACTAAATTAGATTTAGATGATGCGAAAGAGTATGTCGATTTAGCTGATGAAGAGCGTTTGGCTGAAGATCTTCGCTTACTGTATGTGGCATTAACCCGTGGAATCTATCATTGCAGTGTGGGAATTGCACCATTAATTAAAGGTAATCGTAAAAAAGCTGGGAATAGTGATTTACATTTATCTGCATTAGGTTATTTGCTGCAAAAAGGGCAAGAGGGTGATTCTGTATTGTTAACCAATATGCTCACAGAACTCAGTAATGAGACTATCGATGTTCAACGTATTGAATCCTTTGATGCTGAACGACTAAATTTAACAATAACAAGCACTGATGATTTATCTGCTAAAGAGATCTCACGCCACTTTGATGACCATTGGCGAGTGACGAGCTATTCGGGGCTGAGTTATCACGGCTCCTATAGTGAGGAAGAGCAGACATTATCAGCATTGCAGTTTGCTAATTCATTAGCGCCCAAAATGGATATTGAAGCCAGTTCAGATTTGGCGCTTATTGAATCAGAGGATAATTTATTCACGCCACATCGATTCCCTAAAGGCGCTGCGCCAGGAACCTTTTTGCACGGCTTAATGGAAGAAGTTGATTTCTCGGGTGATATCTCGTCAGAGTGGTTAGAAGAACAGCTCCAAGCCGCAGGGTTTGATATCCAGTGGGTTGAAATGCTTCAAGCGTGGCTAAATGCGATTTTAACGGTGCCATTAGCGGATGACGAGTTATGCCTATCGGCATTATTGCCACAAGATAGATTGGATGAAATGCAATTTTATTTGCCTATTGATAGTCTATTAAGTGCTAAAGATGTGGATGCGGTCACTCATCAGCATGACCCGCTCTCTAAGCGTTGCCCACCGCTCAATTTTGAGCAAGTGCAAGGGATTTTAAAAGGCTTCATTGATTTAACTTTTTGTTGGAAAGGTAAGTTTTACCTATTGGATTATAAATCGAATTATCTGGGAGAGGATGCTTCATTTTATACTCAAGAGGCAATGGCTGAAGCGATGATTGACCATCGTTATGACTTGCAATATCAGCTGTATTCACTAGCTTTACACCGTTTTCTTCAACACCGAATGCCTAACTATGATTATGAAACACATTTTGGTGGGGTGTATTACCTCTTCTTAAGAGGGATAGATAGTGCAAATTCAAAGAATGGTATTTTCTTCTATCGCCCAACATTGGCGTTTATTACCGAATTTAATCAGCTGTTTCTTAATGCACAATTTGAGGGTTAGTCATAATGAAACAACTGTTAAATCAAGGTATTGAAGCGCGTTTATTAAGTCCCCTTGATGTGCAGTTTGCATACAGTATTGCGGATGAAAATAATCCTATTATGCTGATGACTGCAGCGCTATTGAGTGCAGAAACGATGTCAGGACATGTTTGCTTAGCACTGAATGATATTAGTTTTGAAACGTTATTTGCAGGACGACATCCTGAGTTTTCTGCTCAATTATGGGAAGCGATCGGCGCACCAAGTCCAGAATTAATCAAAGCTGCTTTGTTAGCCTCAGAGTCAGTTTGTTTGGCGGGTGATGAGCGCATTGCACCATTAATCCTATCGGGTGATTATCTCTATTTCCAGCGAATGTGGCAGTATGAGCAGTGTGTTGCGAGTTTTTTCTCGAAAACGCAGTTGGATAGCCATGATGAGCATAGTATTCAACCGATTTTAGACCAACTATTCCCTGAGCCAGCTGATATTAATTGGCAAAAAATTGCTGCAGCAGTTGCTGTAACTAGCCGGGTATCGGTGATTTCAGGTGGGCCGGGAACGGGAAAAACGACAACAGTAGCCCGTATTTTAGCGGCATTAATAAAACTTGGGCATCGGCAATCTCATCGCTTAAGAATTGAGCTTGCGGCACCGACAGGAAAAGCAGCTGCACGTTTAACCGAATCATTAGGTGAAGCAATCAAAAAACTGTCTCTTAGCTCGAATGAAGAAAAATTACTACCAAGCCAAGCTAAAACATTGCATCGCTTACTCGGTGCTCAACCTGAGAGTCAGCAGTTCCGTTATCATCGTGACAATCCCCTTGCGTTAGATATTTTAATTGTTGATGAAGCGTCAATGGTGGATTTACCCATGATGGCTAAATTAATTGAAGCACTTCCGGAACAGGCTAAATTGATTTTCTTAGGAGATAAAGACCAGCTAGCTTCTGTGGAGGCGGGAGCTGTACTTGGTGATATCTGCCGTTTTGCGGATGTGGGCTACAGTGTAAATCGGGCTGCTCAATTGGAACAACTCACCGGCTATGTATTGAGCGACTTTACAAATAACGAAGGCCCAGTGATCCGCGATAGCCTTTGTCTATTGAGAAAAAGTTACCGTTTTTCCGCAGACTCAGGGATTGGGAAGTTAGCTTTTGCTGTAAATACAGGTAATGCGAAGCGTGCTGATATCATTTTAAATGAGCAACTTACCGATATTCACAGTTATATTTTTGATGATAATAGCTCTGAAGTTGAAAGCGGGGAAAGCTACGTGAATATGCTGTTGGATGCTGCAGGCTTTTATCAAGAGTATCTATTGGCGGTTAAAGCGAAAGAGAAACCTGAAAAAATTCTGCATATTTTCAATCAGTACCGTTTATTAACTGCATTACGTGACGGCCCTTATGGCGTTTCTGGGTTAAATGACAAACTTGAAAAACTACTTCATCGACAGGGCTTAATTTATAAGCCTTACAATCAGCAGCATAAACATTATGCGGGCAGACCTATTATGATCAGCCGCAATGATAGTCCATTAGGATTATTTAATGGGGATATTGGGATAATCTTACCGGATGAGGATGGCCAATTTAGAGCTTATTTTCAGTTTCCAGATGGGGAGATTAGAGGCGTTCAACCCAACCGCCTGCCACTGCATGAAACTGCATATGTGATGACGGTACATAAATCACAAGGTTCGGAATTTACTCATACCGCTTTAGTACTGCCTTATATATATTCCCCCGTGATCACGCGGGAGCTGGTTTATACCGCGATCACTAGAGCTAAAAAAGAATTATCACTGTATGGTAGTAAAAAAGTATTACGCCGTGCAATTGAGACCCCAACAAAGCGTCGTAGCGGCCTAACCCTACAACTGATGCAATTGAATTAACCCTACTGATTTAAGGTAATATTATGGAAAACCAACAGCCTATGACCGCTATCACTGTGACATTGAACGCCAAGCTTGAGCCAGCAAGGCGTGCTGATCTAGAAGATGCTTTTGATGAAGCGATGGAAAAACTTGGTAAAGAGAAAGAAATCCAAATTAGTGGTGGTGGTACTCTATTAGGTGACACTGGCGAAGTTTCCGAGTGCGACATCGAATTATCGGTTACTGAGGCAAGTGATGAAAATATCAGCTTAATTATTCAGATGTTTTCTGGCATGTTAGCGCCAAAAGGGTCTCGTTTAACCATTCATGGGGAAGATGTACGAATTGATTTTGGTACTGATGAAGGTTTAGCAGTTTACTTTAATGGGACTGAATTACCGGCAGAGGTGTACGAAAACAATGATATCAATGATCTTTTCGACCAATTGGATGAAGCAGTAGAAGATATTGGCAGTATTCATGGGGTTTGGGATGGCCCAACAGAAACGGCATTTTATTTCTACGGAACCTCTTTTAGTGAAATGGAAGAAATTCTAAGACCACTATTAGAGGCTAATCCACTGAGTCAAAAATGCCGAGTTGTACAAATCGCATAATTTGCTGAACAACGATAAAACCCAGATATGAAATTATCGGTAAGGTTTTTAATCTCATTCATGGGTTTTTATCTGTAGCTTAAGCGACGTGAGTTTTAATATTTAACATCAAAATCTTAGACTTACGTTGATAGTTATACAGAGCCTGTTTTTTCATTGGTAGCATTTCAATTTCGGCAGGCATAAAACCACGCTCTTGGAACCAATGAATACTGCGAGTCGTTAGGACAAATAATTTATCCAGATCTAATTGTTTGGCTTGTGCCGCTACTCGGTTAAGTAGTTCCTCACCACGGGAAGAGCTTCGGTAGTCTGGGTGCACGGCTACACATGCCATCTCTCCTAATTTTTCGTCAGGATAAGGGTAAAGTGCTGCGCAGGCTATCACTAAGTTATCTCGCTCAATAATGGTAAATTTATCAATCTCCATTTCGAGTTGTTCGCGAGAGCGGCGGACTAAAATACCTTGCTGTTCTAATGGCCTGATAAGCTCCAAAATCCCCCCAATATCATTAATATTGGCACGACGGGTTTTCTCTGAACTTTCCATGACGATTTGTGTTCCGATACCATCACGAGAAAACAGTTCTTGGATTAATGAGCCATTTTCTTGATAACTCAATAGATGGCTGCGGCGTACACCACGGCGGCAGGCTGTTGCTGCGCCACGTAAAAAACGTACAGTACCAGAATAATAATCCCCTTCAGACTCTAACTCTTGGATACGAGCTTCGGCTTCATTTGGGAATAATTCAGATAAAATATTGCCGTTTTTATCAGCGACTCCCTGAGAAGAACAAAACCCGATAAGTTTTTCAGCTTTGATTTTTACGGCTAGCTGTGTGGCAATTTCTTCGGATGTCAGATTGAAACTCTCACCAGTCACTGATACTGCAACAGGACCAATTAGGACGATTGAGCCATTATCCAATTGCGCGTTAATCGCATCTTCATTAATGCGGCGGATACGGCCACTATGGCAATAATCAATTCCATCATCGACACCTAGAGGCTGGGCAATTACAAAGTTACCACTGACCACATTAATATGGGCACCTTGCAGCGGTGTATTTCCTAAACTCATCGATAAACGAGCGGTGATGTCCAGTTGTAAGGCGCCAGAGGCTTGTTTCACATATTCAAGGGTATTCGCATCGGTAACGCGCGTATGTTTATGATAAATAGCTTCATAATTATGTTCTGCGAGAATACCTTCTATTTGAGGTCGAGCACCATAAACAACGACAATACGAATTCCTAAGCTATGTAATAAGCCTATATCATTGACAATACTTGGAAAATTCTCATGTTCGATTGCTTCACCACCCAACATAATAATAAATGTTTTACCGCGGTGGGCGTTTATATAGGGTACCGAATGGCGAAATTCATCAACCAACTCGGTGCTGCGCTCTTTCATAATTACCCTCTTAATTGAATTTTTATTCGCTATTACTGTATTTTTATTCTTTTTGGCGGTAAATATCAAGTAAAAGATGAGACAAGAAAAGTAACAAATTTATTTTTAATATTTACATATCTCTATATATAAATGTCTATAATAAAAACAATTCAATCTGTATATCAGATGGTTGCCAATCAATGCTATTCAATTAGTGAGCATAATTAGTCTATTTGGATTGCAGTATGACGTCATTTATATTGCTGAAATAAGATCAGCATTCCGACATATAAATAATAGTTTGGTAATGACAAAGCATGAAGAACTAGATAGAGTGCGAATTAATCGCTAAGATATTATCTCTTGTCTTAATTTATATTTAACTTTTCAGGTTTAGATTCGGAATTATTGATGAGTCATCAAGATCACAGCCCATCAAAACGCCGCCTATTACAAGGTGCGGCTGCGGTTATGCTGCTGAGTGTCAGCCCATTCGGTTTTGCTGCGAGTAGCAGCATTATTGCCGTGCGCATTTGGCCAGCCTCGAGTTATACCCGTATTACACTCGAATCGAGCGTCCCTTTAAAGTATCGCCAATTCGTGCTGAATAATCCTGAGCGCATTGTCGTTGACTTGGAAGGCGTACAGTTAAATAACGTACTAAAAAATATGGGAAGCCAGATTCAGTCTCGTGACCCTTACTTAAAATTAGTTCGGGTTGGGCAATTTGATCCGAAAACAGTACGTTTAGTTTTTGAAGTAAAGAATAAGGTTAGCCCTCGATTCTTTACTATTGCTCCCGTCTCAGAATTTAAACATCGTTTGGTCATTGATTTTTATCCGGGTAAAGGGGTAGAAACCAACGATGATCCTTTATTGGCATTGCTTGAGGATTACAATAAAGGGGATTTAGAAGAGAGTATGCCTGCTCAGGCGAAAAAACCGGGTAAAGCAGGGACTGACCGACCGATCATTATCATGATTGACCCTGGTCATGGCGGTGAAGATCCCGGTGCAATTGGTAAATATAAGACACGCGAAAAAGACGTAGTCTTACAAATTGCCCGTCGATTGAAAGCATTGATTGATAAAGATCCAAAAATGCGTGCTTATATGACACGTAATGAGGATGTATTTATTCCATTGAAAGTGCGGGTAGCAAAAGCCAGAAAAATGCAGGCAGACCTTTTTGTATCGATTCATGCGGATGCTTTTACTAACCGCTCAGCAAATGGTTCATCGGTGTTTGCGTTGTCGACAAAAGGTGCCACCAGTAATACGGCACGTTATCTTGCACAAACCCAGAACGAAGCTGACTTAATCGGTGGGGTGAGTAAAAGCGGCGATGTTTATCTCGACCATACCATGTTAGATCTGGTGCAAACAGCGACAATCAATGACAGTTTGAAGTTTGGGGATGAAGTCCTTAAACGTATGGGAAAAGTAAATAGACTGCATAAGAATCGGGTTGATCAGGCTGGGTTCGCAGTATTAAAAGCCCCTGAAATTCCGTCTATTTTGGTGGAGACTGCCTTTATTAGTAACTTGGAAGAAGAGCGTAAGTTAAAGACTGCTAAATTCCAACAGCAAATGGCAGAGTCAATTTTCCAAGGAATTAAAGCCTATTTCCGCAATGGTGGCGAGTTAGCAATCCGTAATAAATAATTAATAAATTAAAGAAGGTGGTGAGCAGCAATGTGCGCCGCCTTTTTTATTAGCAAAAAAGTAACGTATTGATAAAAAGTAATTTGTTGGAAATTGAAAGAGTAGAAAACGAATTGAAGCTTTAAAGGAATAGGTAAGAAAGAATACAACTAAGAATTGGTTGCGGGGGCTGGATTTGAACCAACGACCTTCGGGTTATGAGCCCGACGAGCTACCAAGCTGCTCCACCCCGCGACTGAAAGGTTAAAATATAACAGGAAATTGGTTGCGGGAGCTGGATTTGAACCAACGACCTTCGGGTTATGAGCCCGACGAGCTACCAAGCTGCTCCATCCCGCGCCTGAAATATTTTTTACTACTTTAATAAACTACATTTTGATTTTACTACCGAAACTACATTGACTAAATCAAGAAATGACTAAATCAAAAATTGGTTGCGGGGGCTGGATTTGAACCAACGACCTTCGGGTTATGAGCCCGACGAGCTACCAAGCTGCTCCACCCCGCGTCCGATAGCGGGCACTATACTCGGGATGAGATCTGATGCAAGTTTTTTCGTGTTTTTTTTTCATTTTTCATTACTTGGAGGATGAAAAATAGACAAAATGTTGATTTTTTATTCTCGGTGAGGGTGAAAAGTAAAAATAGCCCCACTAAATATTTTTACACGTTTCATTCTCAATTTGGGTTTGCTATTGTGCGCTTCATATCGGATATGAGTTAGGTGGTAAAGATGAATTCATGGCAGAAAGGGTTAATTGCAGGCGTCTTTTTGAGTTTTTTAGTTGGTTGTCAATCTCATCCAACAGATAAAGGGCAGCAGTATAAAGATGGTAAATTGGTTAGTGACTTACAGCCAGTGAGTCAAGTTAATGTACAAGGGAGGCCTATTAATACTCCTGACTTTAATCGCCAAGTGACGGAAATTAAAAATTCATCACCACGTTTATTCAATAGTAATAATGACACTTATCATGCGATAGAAAATTGGTTGATGGCGGGGGGCGATCCGGCTCAGTTATCACGCTTTAATTTATCGGCTTTCCAAATGGAAGGAATGGATAACTACGGTAACGTTCAATTTACGGGATATTACACGCCAGTTATCGAAGCTCGCCGTTCACCACAAGGGGAGTTCCGCCATCCACTTTACGGGATGCCACCGAAAGGTAAAAAACGTTTACCGAGTCGAGCGCAAATCTATAATGGTGCGTTAAGTAAAAAACACATACTAGCTTATAGTAATTCTGCAGTTGATAACTTCATGATGGAAGTTCAGGGCAGTGGCTATGTAGATTTTGGTGATGGTAGCCCGCTAAACTTTTTTGGTTATGCCGGAAAAAATGGTCATGCTTATAAAAGCATAGGTAAAGTGTTAGTTGATCGTGGCGAAGTCCCGTTAGAGAAAATGTCTCTACAAGCGATCCATGATTGGACAAATTCCCACAGTGAACAAGAAGTTCGTGAGTTATTAGAATCCAATCCTTCATTCGTTTTCTTTAATCCGCAATCTTTTGTACCGGTACGTGGCGCGAGTGCAGTACCATTAATTGCTAAAGCCTCAGTCGCATCGGATAAAACATTGATCCCACCAGGCACTGCATTATTAGCTGAAATCCCAGTATTGGATAATAACGGAAAATTTACGGGCCAATATGAAATGCGTATGATGGTGGCACTTGATGTTGGTGGTGCAATTAAAGGGCATCATTTCGATATTTATCACGGAACAGGGCATGAAGCGGGAAAAATGGCGGGTTTTTATAACCACTATGGACGCGTGTGGGTGTTGAAAAAGAGCCAACCTGTTTTTAGTTCGTTGTAGTTACTGTTTTAACTAAGGTCGTTTGTCATTATGCAAACTCAACTTTCTGACGCGTGGATGCAGCGATTTGCTGGTATTGGGCGTTTATATGGGCAACAAGCTCTCCAGTTATTTGCTCGTTCTCACGTTTGTGTCATTGGTGTTGGTGGTGTAGGCGTCTGGGCTGCGGAAGCGTTAGCTCGTTCAGGTATTGGCTCTATCACTCTGATAGATATGGATGACATTTGTGTCACTAATACTAATCGACAACTTCACGCTCTGAAATCAACCGTAGGGCAGCCTAAAGTTGATGTGATGAAGAATCGTATTTTGGATATTAACCCCGAATGTCAGGTGAATGTTATCGATGATTTTATTACCGTCGATAATGTTTCTGAATACCTCTCCAAAGGGTTTAATTACGTCATTGATGCTATCGACAGTGTTAGACCGAAAGCGGCTCTACTGGCTTATTGTCGACGTTTTAAAATTCCTGTTGTGACAACCGGTGGTGCTGGTGGGCAAATTGACCCAACACAGATCCAAGTTGTAGATTTGGCTAAGACTGTTCAAGATCCTTTAGCCGCAAAATTGCGCGAAAGATTAAAGTCAGATTTTAATGTCGTTAAAAATGGCAAGGGTAAGCTAGGAATTGATTGTGTATTCTCGACTGAGCAATTGGTTTACCCGCAGAGTGATGGCACAGTTTGTGCGGCAAAAAGTACCGCAGATGGCTCTAAACGTATGGATTGTGCTTCAGGGTTTGGGGCGGTGACGATGGTTACTGCTAGCTTTGGTTTTATTGCTGTATCTCATGCATTGAAAAAAATGATTGCTAAAGCTCAGCGTGAGGCTCAAAAATAGGTTATTGAGGCTACGAGGTAGCCTCAAATATCATTAGGCAGGGGTCATTTCACTCGCGATATTTTTTATCGCGGCGATCAACGCTTGAATACCATTCTGGCGTGACTCGCTAAGCTGTCCTGATAAACCAGTCTGGTTAAAAATATCATCAAAATCAGTTGTTAATATTTGCTCGGCATTCTTATGTTCGATCGCGGTTAACAAGATAGCAAATAAGCCTTTTACTACACGTCCTTCACTGTCACCATAAAAGTGAAAAGTATCATCATCATTGAGAAGTGCGCCAATCCATACTCGGTTTTCACAACCTTGAACTTCTTGGGTCTGTTGTTTTTCTTCATCCGTTAATGTTGGCAACTGTTTCGCTAACTGGATTAATAGACGATATTTTTCTTCCCAAGCTTTTTGTTTGGAAAACTGTTCAACAATTTCATGTGTGACAATCTCTGTGCCAAAGGGATGAGAAGCCAGTTCATGTCTAGACAAAGTCATTAGATTTCCTTTTAATCATTTAAAATCGACAGTGCAAATTTTACTGAATTAATAAACTTATCAATATCTTGTTTATTATTGTAAGGCATCGCGGAGATCCGTAAGCAACCGCTTATTTTCAGTGAATCCATTAATGGTTGTGCACAGTGTTGCCCATAGCGTAGAGCAATTTTTTGTTCGGTCAAGAAAAGACCTAAATCACTATGATGGATATCTTGAAAATTAAAAGATAATAGCGGCGATTGTGGGGCACTGTAGCAAATCAACCCATCGAACAGGGCTAGTTGCTCACGCGCATAACTAATTAGCGAGCAAGTATAAGTTTCTGCTTGGGCTAGGTCTTGAGTTTTTAACCAATCTAAAACTGCAGAGAAGGCTATGACTCCTGCGATATTGGGTGTTCCGGCCTCAAAACGTTGTGGAATCGGCGCAGGTGTGAAACCGTCGAAATTGACTTTGTTTAACATTTTTCCGCCGCCGTGCCATGGCGTCATTTGTTCAAGATGTTCAGCTTTTCCATAGCAGACTCCTAGTCCTGTTGGACCATAGAGTTTATGAGCAGAAAATACATAGAAATCAATATCAGTCGCTGTGACATTAAGCGGGTGATGGACAACACCTTGAGCTCCATCGACAACGACTTTAGCCCCGACATTATGAGCCAACTGAGTTATGGCTTTAATATCAGGTTGATATCCAGTGACATTGGACATTTGGGTAATAGCAATAATTTTGCTATTCGCATTTAAGCAAGATTTAAGTGTAGCAAGATCGAGAGTTAAATCAGTATTTACAGCCCATTTTACGAGCTTCGCTCCCGTTTGCTGAGCCAAGATCATCCAAGGCAATAGATTTGAATGGTGCTCTATTTCACTGACAATAATTTCATCACCGGGCTGAAGCTTGTTACGGAAATAACTCTGCGCAATCAGATTGATCGATTCGGTAGCCCCTCGCGTCCAAATGATGTTCTTTTCATCCATTGCATGGATCAGTTTCGCGACAGATAAGCGCCCTTGTTCATAGTTGCGGGTGATTTTCAGTGACTCGGGGGATTGCCCTCGATAAACGGAGCTGCCCGACAGTCGATAGTAATCATTGGTGGCATTTATCATCTCCAACGGCTTGAGTGCGGTTGCTGCGCTATCAAGGAATATCGTTTCTGAATTTATCGCAGGAAATTGTTGGCGAAATTGTGGAGCGCTAAAATTATCCATGGTGTTAATTCTATGTTGTTACCTATTCAACGAGGTAAAAATGGGCTTATTTAAGGCTTAATCATAACGGAAAATGCGGAATAAGTAGAATGCGATAAAAAACGTCATTCTTTTATCCATTTTTTGAAATATTTTGTTACACTTGATTTTTAATGTGTGACGTAAGTTTTAGAATAATTGCAAACGGTGTGTCATCGATTACTGCTTTAGTATTGAACGTTGTTTTTTAGACTAATGAATAAATTTAATTTAAGATGGCGTTTAAATATGAAGTTATTCTTATTACGATGAAATAAATATTATTTATCTTTGATTTTGTGGGTTTTATAGAAGAACAATAAAAAAAGCACCGCGCTTAGGCGGTGCACTATAAAATCACTATGGACAGACAGGGTAAATGTACAGGAAGTGAAAAAAACAGTAGCAATCGCTACAAAGCCTGGTTTATCCAGACAACTTGCAAACACAACATCACAACCACAAAGCCAAAAGTTTCAAAGTAACTAAACTCTGCAACTTTTCGTTCCGGCTTAGGAAGTGCGCATACTATAGGTATTTACTAGCGTATCCTCAATGGACAATTTATAATGCTTCGGATGAAAAAAACTAATGCATATAGCGAAGCCAAGTAGAACTGATTATGTCTAAAAGATTACCGCCCTTAAATGCTCTGAGAGTATTTGATGCCGCCGCTCGTCATCTAAGTTTTACTAAAGCGGCAGATGAACTGTTTGTTACGCAAGCGGCTGTCAGTCACCAAATAAAAAGTTTGGAAGATTTCCTCGGGTTGAAATTATTTCGTCGGCGTAATCGTTCATTATTACTGACCGAAGAAGGGCAGAGTTATTACCTCGATATTAAAGAAATTTTTTCTTCTTTAAATGAGGCGACGAGAAAGCTTCAAGCACGTAGTGCTAAAGGCGCACTCACTGTGAGCTTATCTCCCAGTTTCGCTATACAATGGTTGGTGCCTCGCCTTTCGGGCTTTAATCAAGCTTTTCCCGGCATAGATGTGCGAATCCAAGCGGTGGATCGTGAAGAAGATAAGTTAGCTGATGATGTTGATGTCGCTATTTTTTATGGAAAAGGTAATTGGTCAGGTCTACGAACTGACCGGCTATATGCCGAGTATTTAATGCCAGTTTGTTCACCAACATTGTTAACTGGAGAAAAACAGCTCAAGATCCCAGAAGATTTAGCGAAACATACGTTGCTCCATGATTCATCCCGTCGAGATTGGCAAGCCTATGTTAAGCAATTAGATATTCAAAATGTGGTGAATGTGCAGCAAGGTCCTATTTTTAGTCACAGTGCGATGGTGATCCAAGCGGCTGTCCATGGGCAAGGTGTTGCGTTGGCCAATAATGTAATGGCAAAAAATGAGATTGATGCTGGTCGTTTAGTTTGCCCATTTAGTGAAGTATTAGTTAGTAAAAATGCATTTTATTTAGTCTGCCAAGAGAATCAGGCAGAGATAGGGAAGATAGCGGCATTTCGTCAATGGATCCTAGCGCAAGCAGCGAGTGAACAAGAAAAGTTAGGTTTTATTACCAATGATCAAGATTTACCGCTTATCGAATAGTTAAACAATCAAAACTAAGGTGCTATCGTGAATAGTCGTTTGATGTTAATTTTTGCAGGGATTAGCGGTTTTTTTGCCGTTGCTTTTGGTGCTATTGGCTCTCATGCGCTTGCGCCAATTATGAGTGAGCACCAAATGGCGTGGATTGAAACAGGTCTACGATATCAAATGTTTCATACTGTCGTTTTGATGGTATTGAGCGCAGTTTTATTACGTAAAGTTATTCTGTGGTTCTATTGGTCGGGAGTCTTTTTCTCCGTAGGGATACTTCTTTTTAGTGGAAGCCTTTATTGTATGGCCTTATTGCAGGTAAAATACTTTTCATATTTTACGCCAATAGGAGGCGTGTGTTTCCTGATTGGCTGGCTTTTAGTGGTTATTGGCGCTATGCGTCTAAGGAAATTGGCGTCACGCAATGAGTAATAAAATTGCACTGTATTGCCGCCCGGGCTTTGAAAAAGAGTGTGCAGCAGAAATTACAGATAAAGCAGGGCAGAGGGAAATTTTTGGTTTTGCCCGTGTAAAAGAGAACAGTGGGTATGTGATTTTCGAATGCTATCAAGCCGAAGATGCCGATCGACTAGCTCGTACTCTGCCGTTTCGTGAACTGATTTTTGCTCGCCAAATGTTTGTTGTGGGAGACTTACTCAAGGATCTGCCACCTGAAGATCGTATTACTCCAATAGTGAATATTCTCAAACAACAAGTTGAGAGAGCGGGTGATCTTCGCGTAGAAGTTGCGGATACGAATGAATCCAAAGAGTTAATGAAATTCTGCCGTAAATTTACAGTTCCTCTGCGTAATGCATTACGTAAAGAAAAAGTGTTATTGGCAAAAGAGAATTTTAAACGCCCAATTGTGCATGTGTTTTTTATTGCACCGGGTTGTTGCTACACCGGTTATTCTTATTCAAACAATAGTTCTATGTTTTATATGGGGATCCCGCGACTGAAATTCCCATCGGATGCACCAAGCCGTTCAACATTGAAATTAGAAGAAGCTTTCCATGTATTTATCCCTTATGAAGAATGGGATGAGCGTTTAGCTAGTGGAATGAAAGCGGTAGATTTAGGCGCCTGTCCGGGGGGATGGACTTACCAATTAGTCAAACGTAGCATGATGGTCGACGCTGTGGATAATGGCCCGATGGCAGAAAGCTTGATGGATACAGGGCAAGTAAAACATCATCGTGTTGATGGTTTTAAGTATCAACCAACATCGCAAAATATTACGTGGTTAGTCTGCGATATGGTTGAAAAACCAGCTAAGGTTGCAGCATTAATGACGCAATGGCTACAGGAAGGCTGGTGTCGTGAAACTATTTTCAATCTGAAATTACCGATGAAAAAGCGCTATGAAGAGGTCACTCATATTTTCGAAAAAATGAGGACCCAGTTGAAAGAAAATGGTATTAACGTATTGATTCAAGCTAAGCAGCTGTATCATGACCGTGAAGAAATCACCGTACATGTGCAGCGGGTATGGTCTGCTAACCCGATGGCTCGTGAGTTTTACTAATTAATCAAACAAAGATAAAAAGTCACTTCACGATGAAGTGACTTTTTTATTTCGAGGGTTTAGCTTCTTGGTAGCGTAGCTGGTTTAGGTTACCTTTAAGAATAATATCGGTTTTCAATGTTGCAATATCCCGGCAAATCATCGCGATTTCCTGATTGTTAGCGAGTTTTTTCTGCCATTTTTCTTCAAGTGAATCAAAGTTAGCATACAGATTCTCAATATTCTGAAATCGCTGAAGTAGCGTTGTGGCACTTTTCGCACCAATTCCTGCAACACCAGGAACTTTACTGCTACTGATCCCTGCAAGTCCCCAATAATCTGGTAGTTGTTCCGGCTTTACACCAAATTCATTTTCAATAAACGGCACATCAAGCCAACGTTTTTGAAAATAATCACGAATACGTAGGTTGGGTGAAAGTAGCTGGCAATAACCTTTATCGGTGGAAACGATGGTTACCGTATGACCCGCACTGGCTATCCGTTTTGCTAGCGTAGCGGCCAAATCGTCTGCTTCATCACCTTCTGATTGCCAGCAGTGAATACCATTTTCTTCAAATTGGGAGACTAACGAGGGAAGCTCAGTTTGTAATTCTTCTGGCATGGGTTGGCGACCCGCTTTGTAGTCAGGCAATTTTTCATGACGCCAACTATGATGCCTGCCATCCTCATCGAAAACGGCCACAATATGGGTGGCATCTGTATGAGTGATTAGCTGAGAAATTGCGGATAAACACGTTTCTCCACAGGGGCTACCTTGAACCGCGTGGATACGTCGAATTAGATTCAATGCGTCAATAATTAATAAGTGGATCATAAATACCGTTAGGCCTTCTGACGCGCCATCCTTGGCGCGAGAGAGTCATTATTTCACGATTTCATAGCAAGGTTCGTATGCAGTTCCGCCCGGCAGCTTCATTCGATGCTGTTTTACAAAGCCTTGAAGGAGAATATCCATACGCTTCATAATATCGCTATCGCCATGAATTTTGAACGGACCCTGTTTTTCTATCGCTTTCATACCGACTTCTTTCACGTTACCAGCAACAATTCCAGAGAATGCACGACGTAAATCAGATGCCAGTTTCTCTGGTGCTTGGCCTGGATGTAGGCTCAAGGATGCCATATTTTCATGGGTAGGTTCAAATGGATGCTGTAAGTCATGGGCAATTTTAATCGACCAGTTGAAGCTATAGGCATCACCGGTATTTCGACGGTTTTCTTTTACCGCAGACATGCCTTTTTTCATGACTCGAGCAACTTCTTGCGGGTCATCGATAATGATTTGGTAATGTTGGCAAGCTTCATCGCCTAAAGTATGGCGAATAAAATCATCCAGAACAGTGAAGTATTCCGCACTCTCTTTTGGTCCCGTGAGAACCAGCGGTAATACTTGCTCGCTGTTTTCTGGATCCATCATAATGCCTAATAGATACAGTAATTCTTCCGCAGTCCCCACACCACCCGGAAAAATAATAATTCCGTGAGCTAACCTGACAAACGCTTCAAGACGTTTTTCAATGTCAGGCATGATAATGAGTTCATTAACCAATGGGTTAGGTGGCTCAGCAGCGATAATAGATGGCTCAGTTAAACCAATAAAACGGCTGTCTTTATAACGTTGTTGAGCGTGGCCTACTGCGGCGCCTTTCATTGGGGCTTCCATCGCTCCGGGGCCACAGCCTGTACAGATATTGAGTTCTCGTAACCCTAGCTCATTACCCACTTTGCGACCGTACAAATATTCGGTTTCATTGATGGAGTGTCCACCCCAGCAAACGATCATATTTGGATCTTCATCAATGTGCAGTGCGCGGGCATTACGCAGTATGGAGAAGATCATATTGGTGAGATGGATACCGTTTTCTAGGTCAAGATGGAACTGTTTTTGAGCCGTATTGATTTGCCCGTGGACAAATAAAATATCGCGTAAAACGGCGAATAAGTTCGCTTGCAATGAACGAATGATTTTTCCGTCAACAAACGCTTTTTCCGGTGGGTTGATTAACTCGAGCTTAATACCACGCTCTCTGCGTAATATATTGATATCAAAGCCAGCGCTTTTCTCTAATAACTCTTTGCTGCTATCCGTTAAGCTACCAGAATGTAGAACCGCTAAGGAGCAGTTTCTATATAGCTGATATAAGTGGCTGCTAGCGGTCCGCTTCAGCATATCCACTTCAAGCTGAGATAAGAGATCCATAGATCCTAATGGACTAATATGAGTAATCAAGTAACACTCCTTTGCCCTATTGGGCCTTGACGTGTGAATTACATGAAAAATGGTTTGAAAAGCATTTTCTTCAATTACACTAATTTTCAATTAAGTAGGTACTTATTGCCGTGCTAAACGCCCCATATCAGGGGTAAATTGTTCATTACTGCGCCATGGATTAATATCTAAGCCGCCTCGTCGTGTATAGCGTGCATAAACACTGAGTTTTTCTGGATTACACAGCGCAGTTATATCATTGAATATTCGCTCAACACATTGCTCATGAAATTCATTATGATGACGAAATGAGACAAGATAACGTAATAGAGCTTCACGATTAATTTTTGAACCGCGATAGTGAATCTGTACAGAACCCCAGTCTGGCTGGTTGGTTATCAAGCAATTTGATTTCAATAAATGGCTGACGAGTGTTTCTTCGACCAATAAGGGTTGTGTGCTATCGACTAAATATTGGCGGTTAAATTCATAGTTATCGATATCAATATCTTGATCATCAATACATTCTCCATGGAATTGATGAATGCTTTGCTGAGTGAAATCATCGAGCTTATAAAGTGTAACCTTAACACCACCATTAGCACAGTAGCTTAAGTCATTTTGCAAAACGCTTCGCACATTTTCCCACGTTTCAAAACGAGTCTGATTGAAACTGTTGAGGTACAGCTTAAAACTTTTCG
Organism: Providencia rustigianii DSM 4541; assembly: GCF_000156395.1. GTDB lineage: Bacteria > Pseudomonadota > Gammaproteobacteria > Enterobacterales > Enterobacteriaceae > Providencia > Providencia rustigianii. Next base: position 424,909 of record NZ_GG703818.1, on the reverse strand, counting down.
ATTCCACTAAGTTTTCACTTGTTGCATCAATACTCACCGAACCAATCGCAACCTGTGGAACTCCACGATGATTTAGCCATGACAACTCATATAAAGTCCAAATATCGGCGCCATGGAATGGGAGTGCATTTGCATGAATATCCAAGGGATCACGATTCAAGCTACGAGGAACGGCTTGTAATAGGCTTGCATCATATTGATCGTGGTAAGCTGTTTTTTTCCCAAGGGTTAAATTATCGAGAGCCGGATTGTTTTGGTAGTGTGGCATAAAGGTCCTTATCTTTCAGACGATATTTTTTCTGAAAACTAAAAAATTGTGCGCATTTTATTCGCCTTGAAACTTCTGTCATAATACCACTTATCGATAATATTGACGTCTGCCAATTTAAATTGGTTTAAATAACGTTATTTCTCATAGTTGCTAAATAATGAATACAATAATTTCTGATTTAATTAAAGATTTTACCTTGCAGTATGTTTCAAAATGGCAAGAAGTAACCGGATTTCCTCCAGAGTCGAGTGACCTATATGGTGTCCCTTCTCCTTGTATTGTTCGAACCGGGGAGGATGTGGTTTATTGGGAGCCTCAGCCATTTCCTTTAGAGGAAAAAAATTTAAGCCGAGTTGCAGCCGCGTTGGATATCCAATTGCAAGATGATATCCATGCATTTTATACCTCTCAATTTGCCGGGGATATCAGTGCGACATTTGAAGATATTCATCTCAATTTACTGCAAGTTTGGAATGAAGATGATTTTATTCGCCTGCAAGAAAATCTTATTGGTCATTTAGTTACCCAAAAACGACTTAAGCTATCTCCAACGTTATTTATCGGGACATTAGATTCTGAGCTAGACATGATTTCTATGTGTAATTTGACCGGAGAAATTATTTTGGAAAAATTTGGTAGTAAGGAACGGCGAGTACTTGCAACAAATCTTGCGAGCTTTATTCAACAACTGAAGCCTGCACTATCATCTCAGGGGTAAGAGATAAAGGACGAAAGTCTGTAAGCCTAAGCCTACAATTTAGCTAAGCTATCGCTTAATTATTTTTAATTTCAGTGAAATGATAATTATTTCACTTTTAATTTCATGGCGTTACTATCAATTTAAGATTTCGCCGTTATTTATTAGATAGTTTAGTTTGAAGAGCTAGGTTGTTTCATTAATGGATTTAATACATTCTTAGCGGGCTGGACAGGGTAAGTTTGTTTGGCTTTTTATACATAAAAACAAGGTAATGGATAACCTAGCAGATTAAATTGATCCGCTAAATTGTTTTGACAGGATGTTAGACGGCAGGATGTCGTTTTGCAGGATGCAAGTTGGTAAATAGATAAGTAGCCAGTTAGGTTTTAACTGGCTACTTTTTTTATCATTGATGGTCTATTGAACGAGAGTTTTGGTTCAACGATTCGATAATACTCTGGGACATCGCTTCCCGTAGGGCTTCACGTTTACGAAATTCAGAACGGCGTTGGCTTTTGACTGATTCAATATCGCGAGTAGGTTCTTGCAATGGAAGTTGGTACCAACCATCAGAAGTTAAGCTTGCCCCACACTCTTCCCAGAAAGTGTTATAGCTTGATTTTAAATGTTGGCTTTTAATATGGCTATCATTCGAAATCCCTTGGATTGATTTGACTTGGAAAAAGGCAGCAACAGCATAGATTGCCGACATGAGAAGGTTTTTAGGTCTCATCGCATGCATTTGTTTCGTGATAGATTTTACTTGTTCCACACTCTGTTCCGTGGAAGGCCCTTGCAAAGAGCACACATACAGCTGACCTTTCTCACCAAATGAAAAACTCATTAGATAAATTTCGTCACCCAGTTCATTAAGTAGATGAACAGAAAGGTCACCCTCTCGTGGATACTGGGAATAAATCAGTTTTAATTGAGCAAAATCGCCGGATTTAAGTTCGATATTAGCGATGGTTAATCCTGAGCGATTATTTGAAAACATCGCTTCAATAGCTTCTGGTTTGAATGTTTTCTCAATTAAATCGAGAGTGTAACTTGCTGTGAGTAATTTCTGTTTTCCACTCCAAGCTTTATGCAGGTATTTATTAATTGGGCGCTCAATAAAGTGAGGAACACCATCAATCACTGCCGCTAGTCGAGAACTTTGGTAATTTTCACACATCGATTGATACTGCTGATATTCTTGCGAAGGCAGCTTGGCAATTCGGATCTTTCTTTTTAATTCTACATATTTATTAGTGAAAGATTTCCACGTCTTATTTTGCTGACGCCACTGCTTTAAGAGTCCCATAGATAAACCATTTTTATGTTAAGAATGAAAAAATCCAATCATTTAGAAAAACATTTGATAATAAATGCTGAATGTACAATGAAAGATAAACAAATATAAATTGTTTTAATAAAAGAGAGTAAAGGGTATAAAAATATCCATCTTTATCTGGAATATTGTTTTTTATTATGGTCAGCCCCATTTATTGTGTATCGCCCCATCTTTTCGACAGAATTGTGCAATAAAATCCAGTATATTTTGAATTATTACAGTTAAATAGGTTTTAGTATGAATATCGAACAACGCATCTTAGAGAAATTAGAGCATCTAGAAGCTGAGATGAAAGCCCAATCTTTATGGGATGAAGTTCCGCCAAGCCCTGAAGCATTTGAAAGTGTGGAACCTTTTGCGATAGATACAATGGAGGCCGCACAGTGGTTACAATGGATCCTAATCCCTCGTTTGAATGAAATGATTGAGCAGGGAGCAACATTGCCGAGCAATTTTGCGATTGCCCCTTATTTTGAAGAAGTTTACAAAGATGATGAAGATGGCAAGTTTATTGCGTTTCTTGACCATTTACGTGAGCTCGATAGCTATTTTCAGTTTACTGTAACAGGCGGATAATTCATGTTAGAGATTATCTATCAAGATGAGTTCGTCGTTGCCGTCAATAAACCCGCAGGTATGTTAGTTCACCGTAGTTGGCTTGATAGCAAAGAAACCGTTTTTGTTATGCAGACCTTGCGGGATCAAATTGGTCAGCATGTTTATCCCATTCATCGTCTTGATAGACCCACATCTGGGGTTCTATTGTTCGCCTTATCGAGTGAGGTCGCAAGATTATTAGCGGAGCAATTTGAACAACATAAGATGGAAAAAACGTATCATGCTGTTGTACGCGGATATGTGACAGATGCCCAACGATTGGATTATCCACTATTAGAAGAGCTGGATAAAATAGCAGATAAACATGCTTCTAAAGAGCCGAAATTGCAGGATTGTGTGACGCATTATCGTCCACTGGTAACCGCTGAATGCCCTGTTGCTATTGGGCGCTATGAAACCTCTCGTTTTAGCTTAGTAGAGCTTAAGCCAGAAACTGGGCGTAAGCACCAACTTAGACGCCATATGTCCCATTTGCGCCATCCAATCCTGGGTGACAGTAAGCATGGAGATCTACGCCAAAATCGTGGGGTTGTTGAGCATTTCGGTGTATCACGCTTAATGTTGCACGCTAGCCAACTTGTATTTATTCATCCCATAACAGAAGAACAAATATCGTTGGTTGCATCTTGGGATGCACAATGGTTATCGCTCATTGAACAATTTGGGTGGCTAGATACGGTCAAAAGTTTAGATATTAACGTTATCAATCATGCAATTTGATAAGTTTTAATAGAGGGGAGGTATTATGTCAAAGGTGGGTATTTTTGTCGGAACTGTGTATGGAAATTCGCTGGCGGTAGCTGAAGTTGCTGAAGAAATTTTAGCGCAACAAGGCCACGAAGTGGTGGTTTTTGATGAGCCAACATTAACGGACTGGCAAAGTTATAATGCAGGGGATGGCGTTGCATTAGTGGTGACATCCACCACTGGACAAGGGGACTTACCAGACACAATTGCGCCTCTATTTTATGAAATTAAAGATGTATTAGGTTATCAGCCTGAGCTGAAATATGGTTTAGTGGCGTTGGGTGATAGTAGCTACGATAATTTTTGTGGGGCAGGAAAGCAATTTGATGAGTTGCTAGCAGAACAATCTGCCAGTCGTCTCGGTGATATTTTGTATATTGATGCAACAGAAGTTGATGCACCGGAAGAGTTTGCTAAGCCGTGGGTACAAGCCTGGGGTGATTTACTCTAAATTTTTGCACCGTAAATGGCGATCTTTCTATCAGATAAAAACGATCCGATTTATGGCTATTTACGGTGCAGTGGATTGGTTATTACTTGCGAGTCAGTTTTTCCAAATCCGCTTCAATCTCAGCAATCTTATTTGAAACAACATGTTCTAAATGACGTAAATCATCGAGAATTTTGTGTTTTAAATCGATATCTGGTTGATCGTTTTGACAAATTTGATCAAGTTCTTCAATTGCATAACGTAGATTTGTATTGATCTCGTTAATTTCTTTGAAGTTATTGCTTCCATCGGTTGCAGCAACAGTTTTACGCTGGCGTGGATATTTAAATTTTACGCTTTTAGCGAAAAATTCACCTTTATCTTTGCGAAAATAAATTTTTAAAATATCGTTGTTAGCTTCTTGGCGCAGGGAATAGCGGTCGATATCTTGTGGGTTACTGATACCTAAACTCTTCAAATTGTCGTACATGTTAGCTCGCTTAATTGTAAGGGACTGAGTCGATAAACAAGGCGGTCTCTTGATCACGTTTTTACTAAACCATATTTGCTTATAAAGCGATTAGTTACAAAATAACTATCTAATCATAGCAGTTTATTGATAACGGTTAGTAAACTCTCGGTCATATTATGCGCGATTTCTCTCATTTGACCAACCTCTGTTTGTAATAAAAAACGCTATATTACTGGTGTTATTGATATATAACAGGAAGGCTCTGGCTGGTTGGCGTAGGTGTTTATGCTTAAAGGGAGGATTTTTTTATTATGAAACCATGTAGCACTTGGCTACCCGATTTGCATACGGGTATGCGCTTCGGGGTAGCTTCGCGTTATCACCTTATCACATTAAAAATGTAAGGGGAGGTGAGTGAGACGAGAACAATAGAATAGATTACTCGTCAATGCTTCTTAATAATTCATTGATACCAACTTTACCGCGAGTTTTTTCATCCACTTTTTTCACGATCACGGCGCAGTATAGGCTGTAGCTTCCATCTTTAGATGGGAGGTTGCCAGAAACGACGACGGAGCCCGCTGGAACGCGACCGTAGAATATTTCGCCGGTTTCACGGTCATAAATTTTGGTACTTTGCCCCAGATAAACGCCCATTGAAATGACGGAGCCTTCCTCAACAATCACGCCTTCAACGACTTCGGAACGAGCGCCGATGAAGCAGTTATCTTCGATAATAGTTGGGTTGGCTTGTAATGGCTCCAGAACACCACCAATACCAACGCCACCTGATAAGTGAACATTTTTACCGATTTGAGCACATGAACCAACAGTTGCCCATGTATCAACCATTGTTCCTTCGTCAACATAAGCCCCAATATTGACATAAGATGGCATTAATACGCTGTTTTTAGCGATATAAGCCCCTTGACGCACGGCTGCCGGTGGTACGACACGAAAGCCTTCACGTTCAAAACGTGCTTTATCGTAATCTGCAAATTTCATTGGTACTTTATCGAAATAACGACTTTCAGCACCTTCAATCACTTGATTATCATGAATACGGAAAGAGAGCAGAACGGCTTTTTTTAGCCACTGATGGGTCACCCAGACGCCTGCAATTTTTTCTGCTACACGCAGTTTTCCGCTATCTAATAGAGCAATAGTGTCCATCACTGCTTGTTTCACCGCAGGGGAAACTGTATTCGGCGTAATAGAGGCTCGATCTTCAAATGCTTGTTCAATAATCGCTTGTAATTGCTGCATTAATTGTATTTCTCCTTTAGTTCGAATGCTTTCAGGTAAAAAGTGCCTTCAATAGGTTGGCACTATAATTTATCCTTCGATTTAATAGCTTCTGTCAACCTTTCTGACAACTCTTGTTGCATATTTTTACATAAAGCTTTGTGGTCTTTATCTGCAAGAACAAAAAAGTCTTCGGCTTTTTCGCCAATAGTCGTGATCCGTGCACCGTATAGTGAAATTTCCATTTGGGCAAAAATGTGACCTATTTTGGCTAACAATCCCGGTTGATCGAGGGCAAATAATTCCATATAGGTACGCCGTTCATTATTGGAATGCAGAAAATTCACTTTAGTTGGCACACTAAAATGACGCAATTTAGCGGGGATAGAGCGGGATTTTGGTTGCTGGACTTCGGGTTGTTGAATGGCCAACAACAACGCTTTGCGGATAGGATCATATCTATCTTTAGCGAGAGGCGCACCATTCGGTTCTAAGACCACAAAGGTATCCATTGCCATATTGTCTTTGTTGGTGAAAATTTGTGCGCTATGAATACTTAAATTGCGTCTATCTAATTCACTCGCGACTGCAGCAAATAGATGCGATTTATCATGGCACCAGATGAAAATTTCGGTGCCACCATGTTTTGATTGAGTACTGATTAATACTAGCGGTTTAGCAAGGTCGTGCTGTAAAAGATGATTAGCGTGCCAAGCTAGCTGTGTTGGGGTATGACGTAGAAAATAATCCGCATGACAACGAGACCATAATCCGTTGAGTTTCTCTTCATCAGAGGGGGAGAGCCGTAACAATGATAACGCTTGGTAGCGATGGTGACGTATGCGCTCACGTAGATCGGGTGTACTCTGCATGCCTTGGTTTAGCTGGTGCTCCGTAGATAAATAGAGTTCACGGATCAGGCTCTGTTTCCAACTATTCCAAAGCGTGCTATTCGTGGCACAAATATCAGCAACAGTTAAGCACATCAAATAGTTAAGGCGAGAGGTCGATTTGACATCTCCCGCAAATTGTTTGATCACATCGGGATCTTGGATATCTCTGCGTTGAGCAGTTACTGACATCAATAGATGTTTTTTTACCAGCCAAGCCGCAAGTTCCGCTTCTTTGGTTGTACAGTCATGCTGTATCGCAAAATCATATACAAATTCAGCTCCAAGATCTGAGTGATCACCCGAACGCCCTTTAGCGATATCATGAAACATGGCCGCTAAGCGTAGTAATTCAGGTTGTAGAATTTTGGGGTACACACTCACACAAAGAGGATGTTCTCGGCGATTCTCTTCTTGGGTAAAGCTGTCTATTTTTTGCAGTACCCGAATAGTATGCTCATCCACGGTATAGGCATGAAATAGGTCAAACTGCATTTGACCTACAATATTGCTCCAATACGGTGTGTAGGCACTTAGAACACTGTGCAGGTGCATAGGGACAAATGCACCTTTAATGGCTCTCGGATGACGTAATATTTTAAGAAATAAGCGTCGAGCCTCGGGAAGTTCGCATAGTGGAATCTCAAGGTTTCGTCTGGCAAAACGAAGCTGACGTAACGTGGTGGAATAAATTCCCGTGATATTTGGGTAGCGAGCCATTTGATAGAACATTTTCAAGATGCTTTCTGGCTGCTTGATAAATAGCATTTCATCAATCACGTCGATCAAAGTGCCGCGTAGCTGGAAATTTTCATCAATAGGGCGCGGTTTTTCATCCGGATTTAAGGCAAGAATGGCTTCATCGAATAGCTGCAAGAGCATCTGATTCAATTCTCGTACTCGGCGAGTAACGCGATAGAAATCTTTCATCATACGCTCGACGGGTTGATTTTTATCCCCATCGTAGCCTAAGGCGCGCGCAACACTAAATTGGCGATCAAATAATAGGCGGTTATCGTAGCGTTTGACTTCTAGATGCAAGGCAAAACGGACTTTCCATAAAAAAGTGAGGCACTCTTTTAACTCTTGGCGTTCTTCCTCGGTTAGGAAACCAAAGCCAACCATTTCATCAACGGTGGTAGCACCAAAATGACGGCGACCAACCCAGAGCAAGGTATGCACATCTCGCAAGCCTCCGGGACTACTTTTAATATCGGGTTCTAGATTATAACTGGTACTGTGATAACGCTGATGGCGTTCTTGTTGTTCTTCAATTTTGGCAGCAAAAAAGGTGGCTGAAGGCCAAAATTCATCACTAAAAATAGTTTTTTGTAATGTCAAAAATAGGGTGATATCGCCACAAATTAGGCGTGACTCAATCAGGTTCGTCGCGACGGTTAAATCTGCTTTACCTGCTTCGATACATTCTTCGAGTGAGCGGACACTATGCCCAATATCAAATCGTAGATCCCAGAGGAATGTGATGAATTGACCCACTTTGGTGGCAATCTCATCAGGTAAAGGTTGTTGACTGAGTACCAAAATATCAATGTCAGATAATGGATGAAGTTCGTGGCGACCATATCCTCCGACGGCGATGAGTGACATATCGGCGTATTGATCAAACTGGTAGGCTTGCCATAGCTTGGTTAATAAGGCATCAAGATAGTCGCTACGAGCATGTATTAAATCCGCAACATTTTGGCCTTGGTGAAAGGCGGTTTCTTGGCACGCATCAAATTGGTCAACGTGTTGCCGTAATGTTGATAACTCGAGATCGGAAGGGTGAAATAGGGTTGGTGATAGGTAGCTGTTTGAAGGTGCCGTCATCATTCTCTGTCCGTGTTGATAGCCATACAGAAATTATGACCAGCTTACGTTTTTTCTGGAAGGATGAACAGAGAAACAAGCTCCCCAATAAGAGGAGCTAAGAAGATGATTATTCGTTGATAAGAACCGCTGAGATAAATGGCTCTTCTTCTTTACGTAGTGTCAGAATTTCACAGCCATTATCAGTAACCACTAAAGTATGTTCATACTGTGCGGATAAGCCTCTATCTTTGGTTTTTACCGTCCAGCCATCTTTCATAGTACGAATACGGTAATCCCCAGTATTAACCATAGGCTCAATAGTGAATGTCATCCCTTTTTGCAGAATTACACCGCTGTCATCTGCGTCATAGTGCAGAACTTGCGGCTCTTCATGGAAACCTTTACCAATACCATGGCCGCAGTATTCGCGAACGACAGATAGGTCTTGTTTTTCAACGAATTCTTGGATGGCTTTACCAATGGTACGTAAACGGATCCCCGGTTTTACCATGCGAATAGCGAGGTAGAGGCTTTCTTGTGTCACTTGACACAGGCGCTCGCCTTGAATGGTAGGTTTACCTACGATAAACATTTTTGAGGTATCGCCGTGGAATTCATCTTTAATAACGGTCACATCAATGTTTACTACGTCTCCATCTTTCAGAATTTTATCGTCACTTGGAATACCGTGACAGATAACATCGTTGACAGAGATACAAACGGATTTTGGGAAGCCATGGTAGTCAAGGCAGGCTGGGATCGCTTGTTGTTGCTCAACAATGTGTTTGTGGCACAGACGATCAAGTTCACCTGTACTGACTCCCGGCACTACATGCGGAGCGATCATCTCTAACACTTCAGCTGCTAGTCGACCAGCAACACGCATTTTCTGAATATCTTCTTCAGTCTTAATAATAATAGCCATGAGTTCAGTCCATATATGTCCGCAAGAATTTGCGACATGTTAAATAAAGGCGGTTGAAATGGGCAATTGTTGCGACATTTTTACCATTGATAGCGGTATGGTAACAGTCACCGCATTTTCTGCCAACTATCTACCAAATAGTAGGAGATATGTTGAGTTGCCAACCAAGGCCTAAAGGGTAAGCCACATGGCTATCTCAGTTTGTTCAAATTGAGCCTTTTGTAGCACAAATTGCAAAAAATGAGTTTCTCAATTCGAATAAACCCATTTTTTAGATTATAGTTTAGGTATTGTTTTGTTGTACCACTAAATTAGACCATCACTCCGGTGATATCACGACACCATATTCGATTTTTATCAGCGAAAAAAGCAACAAATATTGGATTGCAACTCTGTTTTATGGTATAAAGCGCGCCGGCAATCCATATTTTTCTTCTTATCTCATTTGGGTGTTCATTTTTGAGCGCTAGGTGCAGATCTCAGGTTCAAGTGGATTAGCGTAAACTCAAACTCAATTGTGTAATAACACACACGGATCGGCACGTGCACCGGGGTGCTCTTATGCGTTTAGACGCAGCTTTAGAGTCGGTAGCATGGGATTCGTGGAGGCATAACCCCAATTACTTATATTCAGAGGTATAAAATGGCAACTGTTTCCATGCGCGATATGTTACAAGCGGGCGTTCACTTTGGTCACCAGACTCGTTACTGGAACCCAAAAATGAAACCTTTCATTTTCGGCGCTCGTAACAAAGTTCATATCATCAACTTGGAAAAGACTGTTCCAATGTTCAACGAAGCTCTGGCTGAGTTGACTAAAATTGCTTCTCGTAAAGGCAAAATTCTGTTTGTTGGTACTAAACGTGCTGCAAGCGAAGCCGTTCAAGAAGCTGCTAACAGCTGTGACCAGTATTTCGTAAACCATCGCTGGTTAGGCGGTATGCTGACTAACTGGAAAACTGTTCGTCAGTCAATCAAACGCCTGAAAGATCTGGAAATTCAGTCACAAGACGGTACTTTCGACAAACTGACCAAGAAAGAAGCGCTGATGCGTACTCGTGAACTGGTTAAGTTAGAAAACAGCTTAGGCGGTATCAAAGATATGGGCGGTTTACCTGACGCTCTGTTCGTTATCGATGCAGACCACGAACACATTGCTATCAAAGAAGCTAACAACTTGGGTATCCCAGTTTTCGCTATCGTTGATACTAACTCTGATCCAGACGGTATCGACTTCGTTATCCCTGGTAACGACGATGCAATCCGTGCAATCAAACTGTATCTGGGTGCTGTTGCAAACACCGTTCGTGAAGGTCGTTCACAAGATCTGGCTGTTCAAGCAGAAGAAAGCTTAGTAGAAGCTGAATAATAAGGCAAAAGCCCTTATTAACCAGGTATTGCTATATATTGGTTAGAAGGGGCCTACTAGGCCCCTTTTGTTTCTGTGAATCAGAACTATCCTTGCGAGGAAAATCTCGCGAGGCATATCGAGGAATAAATCACATGTCTGGAATTACCGCTGCATTGGTAAAAGAACTGCGCGAACGTACTGGCGCAGGTATGATGGAATGTAAAAAAGCACTAGTTGAAGCTAATGGCGATATCGAATTAGCAATCGACAACATGCGTAAATCAGGTCAAGCGAAAGCAGCTAAAAAAGCAGGCCGTGTTGCTGCTGAAGGCGTTATCCTGACTGAAGTTTTCAATGATGGTAAAACTGGCGCGTTGATCGAACTGAACTGCGAAACTGACTTCGTTGCTAAAGATGCTGGTTTCCTAGCATTCGGTAAAGAAGTATTAGCATCAGTTGTTGCTGATAAAAACGCTGACATCGATGCTCTGAAAGCAAAATTCGAAGAAGCTCGTACTGCTTTAGTTGCGAAAATTGGTGAAAACATCAATATTCGTCGCGTTGCAATTCTGGAAGGCGCACAAGTAGGTAGCTACCTGCACGGCGCACGTATCGGTGTTCTAGTTGCCGCTGAAGGCGCAGATGAAGAACTGCTGAAGCATATCGCTATGCACATTGCTGCAAGCAAGCCAGAATATGTAACCCCAGACAACGTTCCAGCTGATGTTGTTGCTCATGAGCACCAAATTCAGTTAGACATCGCAATGCAATCTGGTAAACCACGCGAAATCGCTGAAAAAATGGTTATCGGTCGCATGAACAAATTTACTGGCGAAATTTCTCTGACTGGCCAGCCTTTCGTAATGGATCCAAGCAAATCTGTTGGTGACTTACTGAAAGAAAAAGGTGCTAAAGTCACTAACTTCATCCGTTATGAAGTAGGTGAAGGTATCGAGAAAGTTGAAACTGACTTTGCAGCAGAAGTTGCTGCAATGAGCAAGTAATCAACTAAAAGGGCCGCCAATTGGCGGCCTTTCTTTAATACACTTTATATTTCAAGCTACATGTGCGCTAGCTTCGTTTAACTTGAACTATTTTGTGTAATATTGATATAAAATGAATTTTCGTCATATAGGGTTATTGATAACTCTATATATGTAACTCCAATAATTACCTGTTAGGACACAACTCATGGCAACCAATGCAAAACCCGTTTATCAGCGAATTCTGCTTAAGCTAAGTGGCGAAGCTCTACAAGGCGCAGAAGGTTTTGGTATCGATGCTAGCGTTTTAGATCGTATGGCTCAGGAAATCAAAGAACTTATAGAACTGGGTATACAGGTCGGTGTGGTTATTGGTGGTGGTAACTTGTTCCGTGGTGCGGGTTTAGCACAAGCTGGCATGAACCGCGTTGTTGGCGACCATATGGGGATGCTGGCAACAGTGATGAATGGTCTTGCAATGCGAGATGCGCTGCACCGAGCATATGTGAATGCAAGATTAATGTCTGCAATTCCACTGAATGGCGTGTGTGATAACTATAGCTGGGCTGAAGCTATTAGCCTGCTACGTCATGGCCGTGTGGTTATTTTTTCTGCGGGAACAGGAAATCCATTCTTCACAACGGACTCAGCAGCATGCTTACGCGGCATTGAAATTGAAGCTGATGTTGTATTGAAAGCCACAAAAGTTGATGGCGTATACTCTTCAGATCCTGCTAAAGACCCTGATGCCGTTCTGTATGAAAATTTGAATTATCAAGAAGTCCTTGAGCGTGAATTGAAAGTTATGGATTTAGCTGCATTCACTCTGGCTCGCGATCACAACCTACCAATTCGTGTTTTTAACATGAATAAGCCAGGTGCGTTACGTCGTGTTGTGATGGGCGAGAATGAAGGAACTCTGATTTCTCACAATTAATACTCAGAGACATGGTCTGAGTTTAAATGTATTATCTAAAGTAAATTCAGACAATTTAAGCGAGGCTGCTTTGCGGCCGTTAATAACAAGTTCTTAAGGGTTGATAACGTGATTAACGAAATCCAAAAAGATGCTCAAGACCGTATGGAAAAGAGCCTTGAAGCACTAAAAAGTCAAATCAGTAAAATTCGTACTGGTCGTGCGTCCCCAAGCCTGTTAGATGGCATCGTAGTTGAATATTATGGTTCTGCAACACCTTTACGCCAACTAGCGAACGTGACAGTTGAAGACTCTCGTACATTAGCAATTTCTGTATTCGATCGCTCTATGTCTCCAGCGATTGAGAAAGCAATTATGGCGTCTGACTTAGGTCTGAATCCATCATCAGCAGGTACAGTAATCCGTGTTCCACTCCCAGCGTTGACTGAAGAACGTCGTAAAGACTTAATCAAAGTCGTTCGTGGTGAGGCAGAGCAAGGTCGTATTGCTATTCGTAACGTCCGTCGTGATGCTAACGATAAAGTTAAAGCTTTACTGAAAGATAAAGAAATCAGTGAAGATGATGAACGCCGTTCTCAGGATGATATCCAAAAGCTGACTGATAGTTTTATCAAGAAAGTTGATGAGGCATTAGCGCAAAAAGAAGCGGAGTTGATGGAGTTTTAATCCATCTTGATAATAAAGCCATCTGAACACATTTTTTAAAAGTGTGCTTTAGCATGGCTTTATTATTTATCATTTCTATTAAACAATCCTTTCTTATCTCTAAGCTGATATAATCTCAGTATTGAATTAATACAGAGTATCTGATCACTATGAAACGTCTTACTATCCTGGGTTCTACAGGTTCAATCGGTACAAGTACACTTTCTGTTGTTCGCCAAAATCCTGAAAAATTTCAAATTGTTGCTTTAGTTGCAGGTAAAAATGTGGCTGAAATGGCTAGCCAGTGCCTAGAATTCAATCCAAAATATGTTTCGATGGCAGATGAACACGCAGCAAAGGAATTACGCATTATTCTGACCGAAAATAATTGTAAAACTGAAGTGTTATCGGGTCGAGAATCTGCGATTGAGCTAGCTGGGTTAGATGAAGCTGATCAAGTTATGTCGGCTATCACGGGTGTTGCAGGTTTATTACCTACTTTGGCGGCGATCCGTAAAGGAAAAAGAATATTATTAGCGAATAAAGAGTCACTGATCACTAGTGGACGTTTATTCTTTAATGCGATTCGTGAACATAATGCAACGGTCTTTCCTATTGATAGTGAGCATAATGCAATTTTCCAAAGCTTACCTACCGAGATTCAATTAAATTTAGGCTTTGCAGATCTGACCAAGTCGGGTATTTCCAGCATCGTATTGACCGGATCTGGTGGCCCATTTAGAGATACAGCATTATCTTACCTAGATAATGTGACGCCTGATGAAGCGTGTAATCATCCTAATTGGTCTATGGGGCGTAAAATTTCGGTCGATTCAGCGACAATGATGAATAAAGGCTTGGAATATATTGAAGCTTGCTATTTCTTCAATGCTAATGAAACACAGATGGAAGTCATTATTCATCCTCAGTCTGTGATTCACTCAATGGTGCGTTATCGGGATGGTAGTGTTATCGCCCAGCTAGGAACGCCAGATATGCGTACACCTATTTCTTACAGCATGGCCTATCCTCAACGTATTATCTCAGGTGCAAAAGCATTAGATTTTACAACGTTATCTTCATTAACATTTGTTGAACCTGACTATCAACGCTATCCTTGCCTAAAATTAGCTATTGATGCCTGTCACCAAGGCCAAGCGGCAACAACGGCACTGAATGGTGCGAATGAAATTACGGTTGCAGCTTTCTTAGAAGAAAAAATCCGTTTTACGGATATCGCAAAAATTAATCGTAAGATTATGGATAAACTTCATTTTTCGGAACCAGCATCCATTGATGAGGTCTTAGAAATCGATGCTTGTGCTCGTCGTGAAACAACTCAACTCATTTCTCAAGAATTTTAATCTTGATATGTGATTTATTTAGTTGCTGATAACTATAATATATCTTTAATATGTGTGGCTATGTTGAAAAATAGAGACAATATCAGCAGTCTTCAAATTAAAGGATGTGTCTTATCAGCAAATGTAATCATAAGCGTTATGATTGAGCCGGATTTCCAAGTAGTACAGACAAGGATTAACATTTAATGAACTCTAGTGGTGAAAATCTCTCTGAATCTATGATGCCGAAGCATGTTGCTATCATAATGGATGGTAATGGACGATGGGCTAAACAGAGAGGAAAATTCAGAATTACTGGTCATCGAGCAGGTGTTGAATCTGTACGTAGTTCTGTGCGTTTTGCGGTAAAGAATAAAATTAGTTCACTCACTCTTTACGCATTCAGCAGCGAAAACTGGAAACGACCAGAAAAAGAAGTGAGTTCGTTGATGGATCTGTTTGTTTTTGCATTAGATAACGAAGTTAAAAATCTCCATAAAAATAATGTAAAACTCAAAATTATTGGTGATGTTAGCCGTTTTAGTGAAACGTTAAGAAAAAGAATTGATAAAGCGGAAGCGTTAACTGCAGACAATACGGGTTTACAGCTAAACATCGCAGCAAATTATGGTGGTAGATGGGATATTGTTAACAGCGTCAAACAAGTTTATGGCAAAGTCAGTCGTGGTGAGCTTTCTATCGATGATGTGGATGAATGTGCAATTAGTCAGCATATTTGTATGCATGACCAAGAAAATGTAGATTTGGTTATTCGTACAGGTGGAGAACACCGCATTAGTAATTTTTTATTATGGCAAGTCGCTTACGCAGAGTTTTATTTCACTAACGTGTTATGGCCAGATTTTGATGAGACAGTATTTCAGAGTGCAGTGGATGCTTTTAGTCAACGTGAGCGTCGCTATGGTGGGGCTGAATCAGATGACGAACTCGTCAAATAAAAGGGGATGGATGTGCTGAAGTATCGTTTACTCACTGCGGTAATTTTAATACCTATTGTTATCGCAGCTTTATTTTTACTTTCTCCGGCTAATTTCGGGTTTGTTGTCATTGCAGTCTGTGCATTGGGGGCATGGGAATGGGCTCAGTTCGCAGGGTGGCATTCACAAGCTAAACGTATTGGTTTAGCGGCCGTATTCGCAGTGGTGTTGTTGGCGATTCAATTTTCTTTACCTGACATGACCATGCTAACCCATGAGCCACTTATTCTGTATGGCTTATGGGCCGGACTGATCTGGTGGGTCGCTGCGATTTTACTTGTCGTGACTTATCCAGCTTCTGCCTCATGGGGCAAGTCTATCATTCTTCGTTTATTATTTGGCGTGTTAACGATTGTTCCATTCTATTGTGGAATGATGGTGTTAAGAACTATTGGTTATCAAAGTGATAGCTCATTTGGTGCGTGGTGGCTTTTATATGTCATGTTGTTAGTTTGGGGCGCAGATTCTGGTGCTTATGCATTTGGGCGCACCATCGGACGTAATAAAATGGCGCCAAAAGTATCGCCAGGTAAAACATGGGAAGGATTGATTGGTGGTTTAATCACTGCGGGCATCATCTCATGGTTATTTAGTTTATATGCCCCAATCCCTGTCATGCCAGATTATTTACTAGTGACATCAATTATTGTTGTTGTAGTATCTGTATTTGGCGACTTAACCGAAAGTATGTTTAAGCGTCAATCTGGTATCAAAGATAGTAGCCATTTGATTCCGGGGCATGGTGGAATTCTTGATAGAATTGACAGCCTGACAGCCGCAATTCCGGTATTTGCAGGGCTGAATTTGTTAGTTTTTAACGGTTTTGGTCTTTAGGAATATCAATGGGATTCATTTGGAG
Source organism: Providencia rustigianii DSM 4541 (assembly GCF_000156395.1). Taxonomy (GTDB): domain Bacteria; phylum Pseudomonadota; class Gammaproteobacteria; order Enterobacterales; family Enterobacteriaceae; genus Providencia; species Providencia rustigianii. Next base: position 408,347 of record NZ_GG703818.1, on the reverse strand, counting down.
CTTAGCGGCATTTATTATTGCAATAGGTGTACTGATTACAGTACACGAATTTGGTCATTATTGGGTCGCTCGCCGTTGTGGTGTTTATGTTGAGCGATTTTCTATTGGGTTTGGTAAAACGCTTTGGCGTAAAGTCGATAAACACGGTACCGAGTTTGTATTGGCGCTGATCCCTCTAGGGGGTTATGTCAAAATGCTTGATGAGCGTGTTGGTGAAGTTGCACCAGAACGTAGGCATCTTGCGTTTAACAATAAAACAGTTGGGCAACGAGCTGCCATTATTAGTGCAGGTCCGCTAGCGAACTTTTTACTAGCTATTGTTGTCTACTGGATTGTGTTTATGATTGGGATTCCATCCGTGCGCCCCGTCATCGAGGATATCAAGCCGGGTTCTATTGCAGCTCAAGCAAATTTTGAGCCTAAAATGGAACTAAAATCGATCGATGGTATCGAAACACCTGATTGGAATTCTGTTCGTTTAGCCTTAGTGGGTAAAATTGGTGATCGGGAATTTACTGCACAAGTTTTGCCTCAAGGATATAATGAGCCAGTTTCAAAAACAGCAGACTTGACCTCTTGGCAATTTGATCCTGAAAAACAAGATCCAATTTTGTCGATTGGCATTATGCCAGTATCTGCCAAGGTAGACCCAGTCATCCTCAAAGTGACTGAAGGCTTAGCAGGTGCTCGTGCCGGTTTAAAACCCGGAGATAGAATTATTAGTGTTAACGGAGAAGCTCTGGATATTTGGAATCCAGTAACGAAAATTATTCGGGCTAATCCGGGGACACCACTGAAATTAATCGTAGAAAGAAATCAGCAACAAGTGCCTTTAACATTGACTCCGGATAGCCAAGATGGAAAACGAGGAGAAAAAGTTGGGCTTGCTGGCGTTGAATTATCAGTGCTACCGTTAGCTGATGAGTATAAAATGGTGCAGGAGTATGATCCGTTATCTGCGCTATTTCAAGCTAGCGATAAGACTTGGCAGTTAATGAAACTGACAGTCAATATGATGGGTAAATTAGTTGTTGGGGATGTCAAACTCAATAACTTGAGTGGTCCGGTATCTATCGCGAAAGGCGCGGGGGTTTCGGCTGAATCAGGCTTGGTATATTATTTGATGTTTATTGCGCTGATTAGCGTAAACCTAGGCATCATCAATTTATTTCCATTGCCTGTGTTAGATGGGGGGCACTTACTCTTCTTATTAATTGAAAAAATTAAGGGAAGCCCAGTGTCTGAGCGAGTTCAAGACTTTAGTTTTCGGATAGGTGCAATGGCATTGATTCTGTTAATGGGACTTGCACTTTTTAATGATTTCTCTCGCTTCTAATTTTTGAAAGCTTGGGACCAGTAAGGAATACGCATAACAACGATGGCGATGAAAAAGTTGCTCATAGCGTCGCTGCTTTTAGGTAGCGCCACTGCATACGGTTCAGACGGATTCGTAGTTAAAGACATTCGTTTCGAAGGTCTACAACGCGTCGCCGTTGGTGCAGCATTATTGAACATGCCTGTTAGGGTCGGTGATTCAGTTGATAACGACGATATTAGTCGTTCAATCCGTTCATTATTCTCTACTGGTAACTTCGAAGATGTTAGGGTCCTGCGTGATGGAAACACGCTGATCGTTCAAGTTAAAGAACGACCAACCATCGCAAGTATCACTTTTACAGGCAATAAATCTGTAAAAGATGACATGCTGAAGCAGAACTTGGAAGCATCAAATGTCCGTGTGGGTGAAGCATTAGACCGCACTAAAATTGCGAATATAGAGAAAGGTTTAGAAGACTTTTACTACAGCGTTGGTAAATATAATGCGACAGTAAAAGCGGTGGTAACTCCATTGCCACGTAACCGTGTCGATTTAAAATTTGTGTTCTCTGAAGGCGTATCTGCAAAAATTCAGCAGATCAACATTGTGGGTAATAAAAATTATCCAACCGCAGAATTGGTGAATAAACTCCAATTACGTGACGATGTGCCTTGGTGGAACTTAGCGGCTGACCAAAAGTATCAGAAGCAAAAACTGGCGGGTGACTTAGAAACTTTACGCAGTTTTTATCTTGATCGTGGTTATGCCCGTTTTAATATCGATTCCACTCAAGTGAGCCTGACGCCAGACAAAAAAGATATTTATATTACAATTAATATTACTGAAGGGGATCAATACAAAATCTCCGGAGTTGAAGTTAATGGTAATACGGCAGAGCATTTAGCGGACATCAAAGAGTTAATCACGATTACACCGGGTGAATTATACAACGGTGCTCAAGTGACTCAGATGGAAAACAAGATTAAAGATCTGTTTGGTCGCTATGGCTACGCATATCCGCGTGTAATGACTCAGCCTGAAATTAATGATGCAGATAAAACGGTTAAGTTGCATGTCAATGTGGATGCTGGTAACCGTTTCTATGTTCGCCAAATTCGTTTCCAAGGTAACGATACCAGTAAGGATTCTGTTTTACGCCGTGAAATGCGTCAGATGGAAGGTGCTTGGTTAGGTAATGATCTTGTCGAATTAGGTAAAGAACGTCTGAATCGTACAGGTTTCTTTGAAACGGTAGATGTTGAAACTCAACGTATTCCTGGCAGTGCTGACCAAGTTGATGTCATTTATAAAGTTAAAGAGCGTAACACGGGTTCTATGAACTTTGGTGTTGGTTTTGGTACTGAAAGTGGCGTGAGTTTCCAAGTCGGTGTGACTCAGGATAACTGGTTAGGTACAGGTAATGCGGTTGGTATTAACGCGAGCCGAAACGACTACTCAACCAACGTAGAATTTTCAATGACTGACCCTTACTTCACCGTTAACGGGGTGAGTTTGGGTGGGCGTATTTTCTATAACGACTTTAGCGCTAAAGATGCGGATTTATCAGGCTATAACAACAAAACCTATGGTCTTGATAGCTTCTTAAGTTTCCCATTCAATGAAAATAACTCATTCCGTGTTGGTGCGGGTTATGTTCATAACGATTTATCTGACATGCGAGCTCAAGCCGCAATGTGGGATTACCTCGATTCAATGGGGCAAAATCCGCCTGTCACAGCAGATGGTCGTAATAAAGAAAGCTTTAGAGCCGATGACTTTACATTGAACGTTGGTTGGACATATAACTCCTTAAACCGTGGTTTCTTCCCAACATCGGGTAATAAAACCAGCGTTTCAGGTAAGGTTACAGTCCCTGGTTCTGATAACGAATACTATAAACTGCGTTTTGATACCGCACATTATTACCCAATAAATGATGATGAAACTTGGGTTGTGTTAGGTCGAGCACAAGCGGGTTATGGTGATGGTATCGGCAGTAAGCAAATGCCATTCTATGAGAACTTCTATGCGGGTGGCTCCAGCTCTATTCGTGGTTTCCGTTCGAATAACATTGGTCCTAAAGCCGTTTACTTGAAATCGGTCAATGGTGTGGCAGTTCCAGAGCCAGGCAGCCCATCGAGCGATGCGGTTGGTGGTAATGCAATGTATACAGCATCATTTGAGCTGATTACACCAACACCATTTATTGACGAAAAATATGCGAATACGATCCGTACCTCACTGTTTGTGGATGCGGGTACGGTTTGGGATACCAATTGGAATAGTATTAATCCAGAGTGGCGTAAAGGCATGCCTGACTACGGTAATGCAACCAATGTCCGTGTATCTACGGGTCTTGCTTTACAGTGGATTTCGCCGCTTGGACCTCTGGTCTTCTCCTATGCGCAACCTATTAAGGATTACGAAGGCGATAAATCAGAACAGTTCCAATTTAATATTGGTAGAACTTGGTAAGTCCCCAGTCTCTATCGAACTAAGCCCTCATATTGAATGAGGGCAACCAAAATTTCCAGCCATAAGAATGGGTTAAGGAGTTTAGTGTGAAAAAATTGTTGTGTGCAGCGGGTGTGAGTATTGCTTTAGCAATGTCTGCGGGTGCTTATGCTGAAAAAATCGCTATCGTAAACGTTGGTGAAATTTTCCAGAAGATGCCAGCACGTGAATCCGTTGCTAAACAGCTTGAAAGTGAATTCAAAAGTCGTGCAACTGAATTGCAAAATCTGGAAAAAGATCTGCAATCACGCGTAGAAAAACTACGTCGTGATGGTGCGACAATGAGCACAAGCGAGCGCGAAAAGCTGGAAAAAGAGCTAATCACTAAACGTGACCAATTCGCTGAAAAAGCACAGAAGTTTGAAGAAGACAACCGTCGTCGTCAATCTGAAGAGCGCAATAAAATTCTGAGCCGTATCCAAGATTCTATTAAATCTGTTGCTGCGAAAGAAGGCTATGATGTTGTTATCGATGCAAACGCAGTTGCGTATGCAAAAGATGGTATCGATATCACTAGTCAGGTTCAAAAGCAGGTTAAATAATAGATGTCTTCAATTCGATTAGCTGATTTAGCTCAGCAGTTGAATGCACAGTTACACGGTGATGGCGATATCGTCATCACCGGTATCGCACCGATGTATTCAGCTAACAGTCAACAGATTACTTTTTTATCTGATAGTCGTTACAGTGACAAGTTAGTAGATTGTCAGGCTGCGGCTGTTGTATTGACTGAAAAAGATCTGAGCGCTTGTAAGGTTGCTGCACTGGTTGTAGATAACCCTTATCTTGCTTATGCGCGTATGGCGCAAATTATGGATACAACGCCAGCGCCTGCTGAAAATATCCATGCATCAGCGGTGATCGCTGATGATGCCCAATTGGGTCAGAATGTTGCAATTGGCGCAAATGCCGTTATCGAAAGTGGTGTCACACTGGGTGATAACGTGATTATTGGCGCGGGTTGCTTTATTGGTAAAAATACACGAATTGGCGCAGGTACTCGTTTATGGGCCAATGTCAGTGTGTATCATGATGTTGAGATTGGTGATCACTGTTTGATCCAATCAGGTACAGTAATCGGCTCTGATGGTTTTGGGTACGCAAATGATCGTGGCAACTGGATCAAAATTCCACAATTAGGCACTGTGATCATTGGATCCCGCGTCGAAATTGGTGCTTGTACAACGATTGACCGTGGCGCATTAGATAACACAGTCATTGGCAATGGGGTTATTATCGATAACCAGTGCCAAATTGCGCATAATGTAACAATAGGCGATAATACCGCAGTTGCTGGTGGTGTTATCATGGCCGGTAGTTTGAAAATTGGTCGCTATTGTATGATTGGCGGAGCCAGTGTTATCAATGGTCACATGGAAATTTGTGACAAGGTTACCGTAACAGGAATGGGAATGGTTATGCGACCAATCACTGAACCGGGAGTTTACTCTTCAGGTATTCCTTTACAACCTAATAAAACTTGGCGAAAAACTGCTGCTTTAGTTTTAAATATCAATGAGATGAATAAGCGTCTAAAAACACTGGAACGTGAATTAGATAGCCAAAATCAAAAAAAACAGTAATCATTTGGTAATTCGGGCTAAAATAGCTTTAGAGTTACGTTTTTTCCGGCCTGCCTGTTGGTCCTTTATAGGGTCAAAGCAGGCCGATTCATTAATTAGATTGTATTAATAGACAGGAAGAGTATTTCGATGAGTGATAATCATACTCTGAATATTGAAGAAATTTTAGAACTACTTCCGCACCGTTACCCATTCCTTTTGGTTGACCGTGTTTTGGATTTCGAAGAAGGTAAATCTTTGCGCGCGGTAAAAAATGTCTCCTTTAATGAGCCATTTTTTCAGGGACACTTTCCTAGCAAACCAATCTTTCCGGGTGTTTTAATTTTAGAAGCAATGGCTCAGGCAACAGGTATCCTTGCATTTAAAAGAGTAGGAAAATTGGAGCCTGGTGAATTGTATTATTTCGCAGCAATAGATAATGCACGCTTTAAACGTCCCGTTCTGCCAGGAGATCAAATGATCCTGGAAGTTGAATTTATCAAAGAACGTCGCGGTGTTGCTCGTTTTAAAGGTGTTGCAAAAGTTGATGGAGAAGTGGCCTGCGAAGCAGAAATGATGTGCGCCCGTCGCCGTGAGGTCTGATATGATTGACAAAACTGCCTATGTTCATCCCTCATCTATTGTAGAAGATGGAGCTGTTATTGGAGCCAATGTTCATATTGGCCCTTTTTGCTATATCGGCGCTAATGTTGAAATTGGTGATGGTACCGAGCTGAAATCGCATGTTGTCGTTAATGGGCACACCAAAATTGGCCGTGACAATGTGATATTTCAATTTGCTTCTATTGGTGAAATTAACCAAGACCTGAAATACCAAGGCGAGCCAACACGCGTAGAGATTGGTGACAGAAACCGTATTCGTGAAAGTGTGACTATCCATCGAGGAACCACCCAAGGTGGTGATCTCACTAAGATTGGTAATGACAACTTATTGATGGTTAACGTCCATATTGCTCATGATTGCATTATTGGCAACCGCTGTATTATTGCTAATAACGGAACTTTAGGTGGTCACGTCACATTAGGTGATTTCGCCATTATTGGTGGCATGACCGCAGTGCATCAATTTTGCCAAATTGGCGCTCACGTTATGGTGGGTGGATGTTCTGGGGTTGCTCAAGACGTACCTCCGTATGTTATCGCACAAGGTAACCATGCAACACCATTCGGCTTAAACCTAGAAGGTCTTAAGCGTCGTGGTTTTGAAAAAGAATCCCTGCATGCAATTCGTAATGCGTACAAAACGTTATATCGTTCAGGGAAATCTTTAGAAGAAGCGCGAGAAGAAATTGCAGAAATGGCAAAAACCGATGAACACGTCAAAGTGTTTAGTGATTTCCTTGAAGAATCAGCACAGTCTAAACGCGGAATTATTCGTTAATTTTTGTTGTTACAGATGAAAAATGAGATTAGGCCTTTAATAAGGAGCGAATTTTGGTGAATAGCAACCGCCCACTTACTATTGGCCTTGTTGCCGGAGAAACGTCTGGCGACATCTTAGGTGCCGGATTGATTCGTGCATTAAAACAGCAAGTACCCAATGCCCGCTTTGTTGGTGTTGCCGGTCCTCTCATGCAAGCTGAAGGTTGTGAAGCTTGGTATGAAATGGAAGAACTGGCGGTCATGGGGATTGTTGAAGTCCTCGGTCGTTTACCTCGCCTATTGTCTATTCGTAAAGATTTAACTCAGCGTTTTACTGAATTACAGCCTGATGTCTTTGTTGGAATCGACGCACCGGATTTTAATATTACCCTTGAAGGTAAATTGAAATCGACAGGCATTAAAACTATTCATTATGTCAGCCCATCCGTATGGGCATGGCGTCAAAAGCGAGTATTTAAAATTGGTCGTTCGACAAATTTAGTCCTGGCTTTTTTACCTTTTGAAAAAGCTTTCTACGATCGTTTTGATGTCCCTTGCCGTTTTATCGGACATACAATGGCGGATGCAATTGCACTCAATCCGGATAAACAAGCGGCACGAGAACGTTTAAATATTCCTGCTACCAGCAAGTGCTTAGCCTTATTACCGGGAAGCCGCCATTCTGAAGTGGAAATGCTCAGTGCTGATTTTTTAAAAACCGCTACACTTTTAAGTAACCACTTTACTGATTTACAGATAGTGGTTCCGTTGGTTAATCAAAAAAGGCGTCAGCAATTCGATGAGATAAAACAGCAGGTTGCCCCAGAACTTAACGTTCATATTTTAGATGGGCAAGCGCGAGATGCGATGATGGCTGCTGATGCTACCTTGTTAGCATCGGGTACTGCTGCATTAGAATGCATGTTGACTAAATGTCCGATGGTTGTTGGGTATCGAATGAAGCCATTCACGTTTTGGTTAGCTAAGCGTTTAGTTAAAACCCCCTATGTTTCTTTGCCTAATTTATTGGCAGGAAAGGAAATCGTTAAAGAATTGCTTCAAGATGAGTGCCAACCAGAACAGCTTGCTGCTCAATTACTTCCCTTATTAGAAGGGGGAGAGCAAGTGGACGCATTGAAGCAGACTTTCTTACAATTACATCAGTTGATCCGCTGTGATGCGGATAAGCAAGCGGCTGATGCAGTACTAGATTTGGTTAGAAATTAATGGAATTTATATACCCAAAAGCCAACTTAATTGCTGGTGTTGATGAAGTGGGTCGCGGACCGTTAGTCGGTGCGGTTGTGACTGCCGCTGTTATTCTTGATCCGAACAACCCCATTGAAGGCTTAGCAGACTCAAAAAAACTCACAGAAAAAAAACGTGAGAAACTGTTTGATGAAATCAAAGAAAAAGCGCTCTGCTGGTGCATTGGACGAGCGGAACCAAATGAAATTGATGAGTTAAATATTCTGCATGCAACTATGCTAGCCATGCAAAGAGCCGTTGCTGGGCTATCTATCACGCCGGAGTTTGTTTTAGTTGATGGAAATCGTTGTCCCAAATTATCAATGCCATCCCAAGCAGTCGTGAAGGGAGATAGTTTAGTGCAGGAAATTAGCGCAGCATCCATTCTTGCTAAAGTAGTGAGAGACAGGGAAATGGTGGAATTAGATAAAGTATTCCCTGAATATGGATTTGCTAAACATAAAGGTTATCCAACCGCTTATCACTTAGAAAAGCTAGCTCAATTTGGAGCGACTGAGTTTCACCGCAAAAGCTTCGCGCCAGTACGACGAGCGTTAGACATTAAATAGTCAGTTAAAAAATAGGTATCAGGTTAATGGCTTCTCCTCGTTTTATTCATCTACGCGTTCATAGCGACTATTCCATGATCGATGGACTGGCTAAAACCGGTCCTTTGGTCAAAAAAGTGGCTGAAATGGGCATGCCTGCGCTTGCCATCACCGATTTTACTAACCTATGTGGGTTAGTGAAATTTTATGGTGCGGCGCATAGTGCGGGTGTTAAGCCAATTATTGGTGCTGACTTCTACATGGAAAGTGAGCAGCTTGGTGACGATGTTGCCCATTTAACTGTACTGGCTCGCAATAATGAAGGTTACCAAAATCTTACATTATTGATTTCAGAAGCGTATCAAAAAGGCTATGGCGCCATTGGTCCGACAATCCATCGTGATTGGCTTGTGAAGCATAAAGAAGGGCTAATTCTCCTTTCTGGTGGCCGTAAAGGGGATGTGGGGCAGTTCTTACTGCGAGGAAACCAAGCGCTAGTCGATGAATGCATCGAGTTCTACGAAACACACTTTCCCGGTTCATACTACCTCGAATTAATTAGAACGGGTCGACCTGACGAAGAGAGTTATTTACATGCAGCTATAGAATTAGCGACGCTGCGCGGGTTGCCTGTTGTAGCCACGAATGAAGTCTGTTTTATCGAGAGCCGTGATTTTGATGCTCACGAAATTCGTGTGGCAATTCATGATGGCTTTACTCTTGTTGATCCTAAACGTCCGAAAAATTATAGTCCTCAGCAATACTTACGTTCTGAAGAAGAGATGTGTGAGCTATTTGCTGACATCCCAGAAGCGTTAGAAAATAGTGTAGAGATTGCTAAGCGCTGTAACGTCACTATCCGTCTTGGCGAGTATTTTCTCCCTAAATTCCCCACAGGGGATATGGAAACCGAAGACTATCTGGTCATGTGCTCGAAAAAAGGGCTCGAAGAGCGGTTAGAATTTTTATTCCCAGATGAAAAAGAGCGGGCGGTAAAACGGATTGAATATGATGAACGTTTGGATATTGAGCTGAATGTTATCAACCAAATGGGATTCCCCGGCTACTTCCTGATCGTGATGGAATTTATCCAATGGTCAAAAGATAATGGCGTACCTGTAGGGCCAGGACGAGGTTCCGGTGCGGGATCTTTAGTCGCTTATGCACTGAAAATTACAGACTTAGACCCATTAGAATTAGATTTACTGTTTGAACGTTTTCTAAACCCTGAGCGGGTTTCTATGCCTGACTTCGATGTGGACTTTTGCATGGAAAAACGTGACCAAGTGATTGATCACGTAGCTCAAATGTATGGGCGTGATGCCGTATCCCAGATTATTACTTTTGGTACCATGGCTGCGAAAGCGGTTATCCGGGATGTGGGACGTGTACTAGGGCATCCGTACGGTTTTGTCGACAGAATCTCTAAATTAATCCCACCGGATCCAGGGATGACGCTGGAAAAAGCGTTTGAGGTTGAACCTCAACTCCCTGAAATTTATGAAGCGGATGAAGAAGTTAAAGCGCTGATTGATATGGCGCGAAAGCTTGAAGGTGTGACTCGAAATGCGGGTAAACATGCGGGTGGGGTAGTCATTGCCCCTACTAAAATTACTGATTTTGCACCGCTATATTGTGATGCAGAAGGAAACAACCCCGTTACGCAATTTGATAAAAACGATGTCGAATATGCGGGCTTGGTTAAGTTTGACTTCCTAGGGTTACGTACTTTAACCATCATTAACTGGGCATTGGAAATGATCAATGCTCGACGCGCGAAGAAAAACTTAGAACCGATTGATATCGCAGCTATTCCATTGGAAGATAAAAAAAGCTTCGATATGCTACAGCGATCAGAAACGACGGCGGTATTCCAATTAGAATCCCGCGGCATGAAAGATCTGATTAAGCGACTACAGCCAGACTCCTTTGAAGACATGATTGCCCTTGTGGCATTATTCCGCCCAGGTCCACTGCAATCAGGGATGGTGGATAACTTTATTGACCGTAAACATGGTCGTGAAGAAATATCGTATCCTGATGTGAAGTGGCAGCATGAATCATTAAAACCTGTTCTAGAGCCAACTTATGGTATTATCTTGTACCAAGAACAGGTTATGCAGATTGCTCAGGTATTAGCGGGTTATACCCTCGGCGGGGCGGATATGCTGCGTCGTGCTATGGGTAAAAAGAAACCTGAGGAAATGGCGAAGCAGCGCTCTGTTTTCAAAGATGGTGCTATTAAAAATGGCATAGATGGCGAGCTTTCGATGAAAATCTTTGACTTGGTAGAGAAATTTGCCGGTTATGGATTTAACAAATCTCACTCAGCTGCTTATGCATTAGTTTCTTACCAGACATTATGGTTAAAAGCCCATTATCCCGCTGAGTTTATGGCGGCAGTAATGACTGCGGATATGGATAATACCGAAAAAGTGGTTGGGCTAGTCGATGAATGCTGGCGGATGGGCTTAAAAGTATTACCACCAGATATCAATAGTGGCTTATATCACTTCCATGTGAATGATGAAGGTGAGATAGTTTACGGTATCGGTGCTATCAAAGGGGTCGGTGAAGGCCCAATTGAAGCGATCATTGAAGCTCGTCAGCAAGGTGGGATCTTCAAGGAAATCTTTGATCTTTGTGCTCGAGTGGACATCAAGAAGATCAACCGCCGTGTGATGGAAAAACTGATCATGGCGGGGGCTTTTGATCATTTAGGTCCACATCGTGCGGCTCTAATGTCTTCTCTTGAAGATGCATTAAAAGCCGCAGACCAGCATGCGAAAGCAGAAGCTATCGGGCAAGGAGATATGTTCGGCGTATTAGCGGAAGCCCCTGAACAAGTTGAAAGCTCGTATGCCAGCGTACCTAAATGGCCAGAGCAAGTCGTGCTTGAGGGGGAACGTGAAACTCTGGGCTTATATTTGACAGGGCACCCAATAACGCGCTACTTAAGCGAGATTGAGCGTTATACTAATGGCTTGAGATTGAAAGATGTGAACCCAACCCCTCGTGGTCAAGTGACAACTGTGGTAGGTTTAGTGCTCTCAGCGAAAGTTATTACCACGAAACGTGGAAACAGAATTGGGATTTGCACCCTTGATGATCGTTCCGGTCGTCTGGATATTATGTTATTTTCAGATGCACTGGATAAATACCAACATATGTTGGAAAAAGATAATATATTAATTGCCACCGGTCAGGTCAGCTTTGATGATTTCAACGGTGGTAATAAAATGACAGTGCGCGAATTAATGGATATTGGAGAAGCAAGGGAAAAGTATGCTCGAGCTCTTGCGATATCACTGTCAGATAAACAAATTAACGATCAATTATTGAATCGGCTTCGTAGCGCCCTTGAACCTCACCGTTCAGGGACGATCCCGGTTCATTTGTATTATCAGAAGGATGATGCCAGAGCTAAACTTAAGTTTGGCGTTGTTTGGCGTGTGACACCCGTGGATCCCCTTCTGAACGACCTTCGAACTCTGCTGGGTCATGAGCAGGTAGAATTAGAATTTGACTAAAATAGGAATATTATGAGTCTGGACTTTCTTGATTTTGAACAGCCGATTGCTGAATTAGAGGCGAAAATCGATTCCCTAACTGCACTCAGCCGTCAAGAGAATAATATCGAAGTCAACCTAGATGAAGAGGTTGCTCGTTTACGTGAAAAAAGTGTCGAACTGACACGTAAAATTTTCTCTGATCTGGGCGCTTGGCAAATCGCTAAGCTCGCTCGTCACCCACGTCGCCCATACTCTTTGGATTATATCCCTCGTATATTCACGGATTTCCAAGAGTTAGCCGGTGATCGCGCCTACGCGGATGATAAAGCAATTATTGGTGGGATCGCGCGTTTAGATGGTCGTCCAGTTATGGTTATTGGTCACCAAAAAGGTCGCGAAACTAAAGAGAAAATTCGTCGTAATTTTGGTATGCCAGCACCTGAAGGTTACCGTAAGGCATTGCGCCTGATGGAATTAGCTGAGCGTTTTAACTTACCGATTATCACCTTTATTGATACTCCAGGGGCTTACCCTGGTGTCGGTGCGGAAGAACGTGGACAATCGGAAGCTATTGCACGCAACCTGCGTGAAATGTCACGTTTATCAGTACCTGTTATTTGTACGGTCATTGGTGAAGGCGGCTCCGGTGGTGCATTAGCTATCGGTGTTGGTGATAAAGTGAATATGCTGCAATACAGTACGTACTCTGTTATTTCTCCAGAAGGTTGTGCATCCATTCTGTGGAAAAGTGCAGATAAAGCGCCATTAGCCGCTGATGCTATGGGGATCACTGCGGGTCGTTTGAAAGAGTTAAAATTAATTGATAACGTTATTCCAGAACCTCTTGGTGGTGCTCACCGTAATTACGATGCAATTGCAGAGTCTCTAAAGGCACAAATTGTTCAAGATCTTGAAGAATTAGATACTTTAGATACTGAAGCATTGAAAAATCGTCGCTATCAACGTTTGATGGGTTACGGTTACTGCTGATTAGTAATCTATTGAATTTAAAACGGGAGTTTGGTTTACCAACTCCCGTTTTTTATTATATTTTTTCGACCTACTTGCTAGTAGGAAGTAAAATTAATAGTAATTCATTTGTATAAGGGTAAGTCATGGCTAAATCTTCACAGATCATCCTAGAGCAGATTTTAAGCAAGATAGGGGATCATCGAAAAATTTTAGTTGGATTTAGTGGCGGTATTGATTCAACCGTGTTGTTACATGCCCTTTATCAGCTAAAACAAAGCCACTTTCCTTCATTACAAGTTCGCGCTATACATGTTCACCATGGCTTGAATATGCGCGCAGATAAATGGGAAATGCATTGTGCAGAACTTTGTGAACAATGGAATATCCCTTTTGTTTGTCACCATGTTACGGTTGATGCGTCTAACAACGGAGTTGAGGCTGCGGCAAGAGATGCACGCTATCAAGCTTATCGTGACGAATTGCTTCAAAATGAAATTATTGTTACTGCTCAGCATCTAGATGATCAAGCTGAAACATTTTTATTAGCATTGAAGCGGGGAAGTGGTCCTGCCGGATTATCTGCCATGCGGGAGTCACAACCATTTGATGCGACTCGCGGGAATACTTATTTATTGCGACCACTATTAGACATTTCTCGCCAAGAGTTAGAACGTTATATGCAAGAATATGCGCTACCTTGGGTTGAGGATGACAGTAATCAAGATGATCGCTATGACCGTAATTTTTTACGGTTACATATTATGCCAAGATTATCTGAACGTTGGCCGCATTTTGCTAATGCCGTTTCTCGTAGCGCTTCATTGTGTGCTGAGCAGGAATCACTGCTGGACGAACTGCTTCAAGATTCACTGGATGAGATAGTGGATTATCGTGGCGGGCTTTTTATCGATGGGCTGGTTGAATGTTCCATCGCTAAACGTAATGCCTTGCTACGCCGATGGATTAAACTGCATCAGTTACCGATGCCCCCGTTTAATCAATTAGAGCGTATATGGCAGGAAGTGGCTCTAGCTCGGCAAGATGCAGAACCTATTTGTCGTTTGGGTGATAGAGAAATTCGCCGTTATCAAGGTGCGCTCTGGGTGGTTCGACGTATAAATAGTGTCATGGGCATGACCTATGACTGGGAGTATCCAGCACCATTGGCATTGCCTGAATCCCTTGGCTATCTCATTGTAATGAATGGACAAGGACAAATTAGGCCACCTCGACGTGATGAGAAAGTCACCGTACGTTTTGGTTTGCAAGGTTCACATAACATTGTTGGCAGAACCCATTCTCGAAGTAGTAAAAAACTTTGGCAAGAACTTGGTGTTGCCCCATGGATGCGTGAGCGTACACCATTAATCTACTATAACGATGTGCTAATTAGCGCTGTAGGCTGTTTTATTACTTCAGATGGTTTGATTAATGATCAAGATGAGGGCATTGCAATTGATTGGCAACATTCTGAATTTTGGTCAAATAGGGATGAGTACATTTAGTTTATTTGATTATTAAATGAGAAACCCCTTATGACTGTGACTATCATAAGGGGCATAGAAGAAACTCAGTACGAGTATTAATGAGATTGGTCGACAACGATTGTGCCGATTTCAGGATGACTGAAGGAGTTAATATAATCCAGCCTAAGCTCCTTGGTTCCTTCCTGAGTGATCAGGACAAGGTACTCAATTTTTTTTCGTAGGAGCAAATCACTGGCTTGCCCTTCAATATTCTCGCCGTCATTTAACTGAACTTGCAGTTTTAATTGACGTTGGCATGCGATTTCTAGATATTCGTAATCATCACAATTGATTGGTTGATATTCATTATCTGTAGACATATTCCCTCACCACTGAGTTAGTGGCGGTTATTGCCGCCTTGAACATGTTGTACTAAGCATCAATGTACTAAGCCTCAATATACTAAGCAAAAAGAACTGAGTAAAAAAGTGCTTAACTCGATAATAGCATAGTAATTTAATAACTATAATCAGAGGTGCAGGAAAAAGAAAATTCTTATTCACCAATCTAATGTGCTTGGTATCTTATTTGAGCAATTTAAATTTTTTAGGCACCCCATTTTTTATTATTTGAGATGATATGATGTATTTTGGGTTTGAACAGTCATACATGAATGATCTTAAGGGAATTACAATGAAAAAAGTTTTTTTATTAGCGTTTATTGCCGCGGGTTCAATTGCTTTATCCGGCTGCCAAAGTGGTGTCAGTGAAGTTGAGTCAGCCTCAGTCGATAATGTTTATAGTGGTTTGATCCCTTGTGCCGATTGTTCGGGTATTGAAGCAACTCTATTAGTTAATCCAGATGGTAGCTATGTTGAACAGTTGCTCTATTTAGAAACCAAAAATGGCAATCAAATATTTCATGAAACAGGAAATTGGTCGGCAAATGGAAATATGCTGACGTTGACTAATGCTCAGGCTGAGCGTTCTTATTTTGCTAAAGCGGCTGATAATAACTCGGTAACTCTACTTGATATTAATGGTGAGCGAATTGAAAGCGCCATGAATTATACGTTAGGGAAAGTGACACCGAGCAAAAAAATTGGTGAATACCGTTATATGGCGGATGCAGCTATTTTTACTGAGTGTGAAACTGGGCGCAAATATGCGACTTCAGGTATTGAGCTAGAGAGAGCATATGGTGAAACGGGGGTTGACGGCGGTACCCCAGTTTATGTCGAAGTTGATGGTTATTATACAATTCGCCCATCAATAGAAGATGGACAGTTTGATTCTGCGCTTGTCCCTACAGGTAAAATCAAGTTTGACCCTTCGGCGTCTTGCAAACAATCTTAATTCATTAATATATTGATGAATAAAAAAGGCTCAGAACCAGTGAATACTGAATTCTGAGCCTTTTGTTATAGAGACAATTTTGGTAATTATTTACGCAAATTTGTCGCTAATTTTTCTTTTAAGAAGCTAACGACATTATCTAAACCAACCAGTGCTTTATCATCACTACGACGTGATTTATATTCTACTTGGTTGGTATCTAAGTTACGGTCGCCAATAACAATAGTGTATGGAACGCCAATTAATTCCATATCTGCAAACATCACACCCGGACGCTCTTTACGGTCATCAAAAATCACGTCAATACCTTGAGCTTTCAGGTCGGCATAGAGTTTTTCTGCAACTTCTTTCACGCGATAAGATTTGTGCATATTCATTGGTAGAATCGCAACTTGGAAAGGTGCGATAGCATCTGACCATATGATACCGCGGTCATCATGGCTTTGCTCGATAGCTGCTGCAACGATACGAGTAACACCGATACCATAGCAACCCATCGTGACGATTTGGTTATGACCTTCCTCGTTTTGCACTGAAGCTTTCATCGCTTCTGAGTACTTAGTACCTAACTGGAAGATATGACCGACTTCAATACCACGCTTAATTAATAGTGTGCCTTTGCCATCCGGACTTGGATCGCCAACCACAACATTACGCAGGTCGTAAGTTTCTGGTAATGGTAAGTCTCGTTCCCAGTTAATACCAAAGTAATGTTTACCATCAATATTTGCACCGGCACCAAAGTCACTCATTACCGCGACACTGCGGTCGATAACAATTGGCAGTGGCATATTGACTGGACCTAAAGAACCCGGGCCGGCATTGATAGCTTGGCGAATTTCTTCTTCAGTTGCGAACTGTAATGGGCTAGCGACTAACGGATGTTTTTCAGCTTTGATCTCGTTCAGTTCATGGTCGCCACGAATTAATAGGGCAACTAAAGTATGACCAGAATCTTTCTTCGCGTGAACAATCAGCGTTTTGACGGTTTTTTCGATCGGTAAATTAAATTGTTCGACCAATTCAGCAATGGTTTTTGCATTTGGTGTATCAACCAAGTGCATCTCTTCGCTAGGAGCAGCACGCTGGACGTTCGGTGCAACAGCTTCAGCAAACTCGATATTTGCGGCGAAATCAGATTCGGTAGAGAAAACGACATCATCTTCACCGCTTTGCGCTAAGACTTGGAATTCATGGGATGCATTTCCACCTATTGAGCCCGTATCAGCGAGTACTGCACGGAAATCAAAGCCGATACGTGTGAAAATTTTGCTGTAGGCTTCATACATTGCATCATAAGTTTCTTGCAATGACTCTTGGCTGGTATGGAAAGAGTAGGCATCTTTCATGATAAATTCGCGTGAACGCATCACACCAAAACGTGGGCGTACTTCATCACGGAATTTTGTTTGAATTTGGAATAAATTCAAAGGTAATTGTTTATATGAAGTGATTTCGTTACGCACTAAATCAGTGATAACTTCTTCATGGGTTGGACCCAGAACAAATGGACGCTCTCCACGATCAACAAAGCGTAGCAACTCAGGACCGTATTGTTCCCAACGCCCACTTTCTTGCCATAAATCAGCGGGCTGAACTACGGGTAAAGATACCTCGATAGCACCTGCATTTTCCATTTCTTCGCGAACAATGTTTTCTACTTTACGTAGTACACGTACGCCAGTGGGTAGCCAGTCATACAGACCAGAAGCAAGTTTACGGATCATTCCTGCACGCAGCATCAGCTGATGGCTGATAACTTCTGCATCCGCAGGGGTCTCTTTTAGAGTTGAGAGCAGATATTTGCTAGTACGCATTGTATAGGTTCCATTAGAACAACAAATTATGGTAAGTCAGTGCTCACCCAATAATTTAAAGCTGCTAAGCAGCGGAATAAAGAGCTAGTCTACCAGTGACAAGGATTTGTCAAAAGAGGTTAAAGCGTTTTTTCGTTACGTTCGATCGCGAATACTTCAGTGACATTATCAATGACTCGCCAACGAACATTAAAATCTAATAAATGAACTGCATAATCACGGGCTTCATTTGATTGTTTTTTATAGGCAGGGCGGGGATCTTGCATCAGTACTTGTTCAATAAATATTGCAAGCCCAGGATAGTTAGCCTGATATTTAATTAATTCTTCTTGCACTAAAGGGCTGAAAATAACCTGCATATTATCGGATGGTGCATCTTGAGCATATCCCGCTTTTGCTGTGGTAATGGCTTCGGCAAAAGGAAGGTAGGGCTTGATATCGATCACGGGCGTACCGTCGACTAAGTCAAGGCTACCAAGTTCAAGTATGACTTGGTTATTTTCAGTTGAAACACCTTTCAGCTCAACTAATGACATTCCGATAGGATTAGGTCGGAAAGTTGAACGTGTTGCAAATACGCCCATTTTATCATTTCCACCTAAGCGTGGTGGGCGAACCAACGGTTTCCATCCTCCACTCATTGTTTGATGGAAAACGAATAAAACCCAAATATGGCTAAACTGAGTTAGTCCACGAACCCCATTAGGGTCATTAAATGGCGAATGTAAATGTAAACGTCCAAAGCCGCCCTGGACTAATCCAGGTTGGCGAGGGATGGCAAACTTTTCTTTATAGGGGGATTCGATATGCCCGATAATATTAAATTGAAAAGATTGCATAAATATATTATTCGACAATTTTAAGCGCGCTGCCTTCACATACGGTTGCTTGGTAGCAGCCTGGAGCAGTCGACGTTTGGCATTGATGTAATAGTACTGCATCGGCAGCAATATAAGCGGCTTGGGTTAACATGCTATTCTTTGCAGAATCAAGATTAGCTGGGGGACTCTTAGCGTTTTTTCTACAGTCTTCACCGGAGACAACGCCTAAATCTTTGAATGGCATACCCAGTAATTCCTCAGGGCTATTCATTAATTTAATTTTTTCTGCGCTGACATCTTCTTCTTTAGTCGCTTTTGGTACGGGTTTCGATATCTTCATACTCGAAAACCCCTTATTCATACTTGGACTGGTGTATTGGTTAATTCCACACCCAGCTAGCATAAATGCCGCTAGGGTGAGTAAAAACAATCTCATAAATTCGACCTTTTTATTATCTGTGGTAGCGCATTCATTATTTATTTTATCGGTATTCATAATACAAAAATACTAGGCAGCATTAAGCCGCCTAGTATTTTATACGCTTTCTTTTTAAGAGGAAAGATTACCAGCCTTTAACTGCACCACCATCGAAAACTTCGTTAGCTTTTTCTGCAACTTCATTAGATTGATATGCTTGGATAAACTTCTTCACATTCTCGCTATCTTTATTGTCTTCACGGGTGACAATAATATTCACGTATGGAGAATCTTTATCTTCAACAAACAGACCATCTTTTGCTGGAGTCAGTTTTGGTGTTGCACTGCTAGCCCAAGTGGTATTGATGATCGCTAAAGCAATTTTTTGGTCATCAAGAGCTCGTGGTAATTGCGGTGCTTCTAGCTCAACAAATTTTAAGCCTTTAGGATTTTCAATAACATCCAAAACAGTTGGCATTAAACCTGTGCCATCTTTTAACTTAATCAAACCTTGTTGTTGCAGTAACAGTAATGAACGACCTAAGTTCGTTGGGTCATTAGGCAGAGCAACCTGTGAGCCATCAGCAAGTTCATCAATAGATTTAATTTGCTTTGAGTAGCCTGCAATCGGGTAAATAAATGTATTACCAACTGGGACTAATTTATAGTTACGATCTTTGATTTGCTGATCTAAATAAGGCTTATGTTGGAATGCGTTAGCATCAATATCACCTTTGCTTAATGCTTCGTTTGGTAAAACGAAATCATTAAAGGAGACTAGCTCAACATTCAGACCATATTTTTCTTTAGCAACTTTTTGTGCAACTTCAGCAACTTCAAACTCTTTGCCCATAATCACACCGACTTTAATACTATTTGGATCTTTTTGCTTCTCACCACAGCCAGCGAGGAATAACGTTCCTAACAGCGCGCCAACTACTGCAAATGATTTTAACTTAATAGACATAATTTACCCCTTTAGACACTTTTTTATAGCACCTTAACTACTTGGTAGAGTTTCTTTGGCGCTGCTATTGTTACTGACTATCTCTATTTCGGACTATTTATGTGACACTTTCTTCATTAAATATTCACCAGTAAACTGAATGATGAATACTAAAACAATTAATAGGACAAGTACGGTATTCATGACTACTGGGTTATAAGTATAGTAACCGTATTGCATTGCAATTTGGCCTAACCCACCGGAACCGACAGCACCACCCATTGCGGAATAACCGACTAACATAATTAATGTAATGGTTGCCGCATTAATGAGTCCAGGAAGAGACTCTGGTAGTAATACTTTGCTAATAATCTGTAGTGGCGTTGCACCCATAGCTCGGGATGCTTCAATTAAGCCACTCGGTACTTCTAATAGTGCGTTTTCAACCATACGAGCAATAAATGGAATTGCACCGACAGTTAATGGAACGATGGCACCTTCAATACCGATCGCCGAGCCGACGATAAATTTGGTAAACGGGCTGATCCACACTAACAAAATAATAAACGGTATTGAACGGAATACGTTTACAACCGCGGAAATAACGCTATACAGAGCGGTATTTTCCATAACTTGTCCACGGCGAGTTACATAAAGTAGAACGCCTGTAGGGATACCTAAAATAAAACCTAAAATTGCAGAAACGAATGTCATGATAATGGTATCAATCGTTCCTGAAATAAGTAGTGAAATCATTCCCTCAGACATAACCCAAAACCTCTACTTTGACATGGTGTTCTTTTAAAAAGGTAATTGTGGATTCAACACCACCATCGATACCGTGTAATTCTGCTAGCATCACACCAAACTTAACACCACCGGCATAATCAATTTGCGAACTTAAAATATTAATGTCGATATCAAATTTACGAACAGCCATGGAAATTAATGGTGCATCCACTGACTGCCCTGTGAACTCCAGCTTTAATAAAGGTGATAAATCTTTACCTGGTTCACTTTGCAAACGTTCACTGTAATCATCGGGAATATCAATAATCAACGTGGATTTAATAAATTCTTGAGCGACTGGCGTTTTAGGATGAGAGAAAACTTCACTCACTTTATCCTGCTCAATTAACTGCCCACCACTGATGACTGCCACTTGGTCGCAAATACGCTTAACGACATCCATTTCGTGAGTGATCAATAAAATGGTCAAACCTAAACGGCGATTAATATCTTTCAGCAATTCTAGGATAGAGCGTGTTGTTGCTGGGTCTAACGCACTGGTTGCTTCATCACACAATAATACTTTTGGAGAGTTAGCTAGCGCACGAGCAATGGCGACGCGCTGTTTTTGCCCACCAGATAGATTTGCAGGATAAGCATCTTTCTTATCAGTCAAACCTACCAATTCGAGTAATTCGTTAACACGCTGCTTGATTGTTTCTCTTGGCGTACTATCTAACTCAAGAGGTAGCGCGACATTGTCAAAGACGGTGCGTGACGATAATAAGTTAAAGTGCTGGAAAATCATGCCAATACCACGACGAGCTTTCGTCAAAGCTTTTTCTGGTAGAGAAGTTAAATCTTGACCATCAACAATGACTTGCCCTGATGTTGGTCGCTCTAGCATGTTAACGCAACGAATTAGCGTGCTTTTACCTGCGCCAGATGCACCAATAACACCATATATTTGACCAGAAGGAACATGCAGACTGATATCAGTCAATGCCTGTATCTGACGATTTCCTTGCTGGAAGACTTTATTTATATTTGAGAGCTTTATCATTCTATCTTCTATTCTCTGACGAATTATTTTCTAGATACTGTATCTAATATACTTGGATGTTAAGGCGTCTAGACGTCTAAGTCAATAAAGTTTGTTCTATTTATTCTATTCTCATTTCATTTCTTTTCGTGAGATACTAAAAACCATTTTAGTTTGAGGAGCAAAGCGGTGAGTAAAGGCATTCCAGCAATCTTTCTTGATAGAGATGGCACAATTAATATCGATCATGGTTATGTACATCAAATCGATGATTTTCAATTTATTGATGGCGCTATTGAAGCCATGATTGAATTAAAAAAAATGGGGTACGCGTTAGTTGTTGTTACTAACCAGTCAGGAATTGGACGCGGTATTTATACGGAAGAGCAGTTTGAGCATCTCACTGAATGGATGGATTGGTCACTGGCAGATCGTGGTATTGATTTAGATGGCATCTATTTTTGTCCGCATCACCCAGAGGCTACGATTGAAGAATACAAGCAAGAATGCAATTGTCGTAAACCGAAACCTGGCATGCTATTAGATGCACAAGAGCATTTAGACATCGATATGGCTTCTTCTATTATGGTTGGCGATAAACTTGCAGACATGCTGGCGGGTAAAGCGGCTCAAGTGGGTACTAACATCTTGGTTAAAAGTGGTGAAGCAGTCACGGAAGAAGCAATGGCAAGTGCTGATATCGTTATAAATAGCATCGCAGAACTGCCAGAAACCCTAAAAAGATTCAAAAAATAGCCGTTTTGGATGATAAATCGGCGGTTGATAAAAAATATCAAAAAAAGGGTTGCCAGATTTTTCTGACTCCCTATAATGCGCATCCACTGACCGGGAACAAGCCAACGCAAAGCGCGATGGACACTGAACCGGCAGCGAGAGAATCTGAAAAGATTAAGCAAAAAAATGCTTGACTCTCACTGAGGAAAGCGTAATATACGCCACCTCGCGACAACGACCTAAGTTGATAAAAACTGAGTCGATTTCCAAAAGAAATGTCGCACCGCTCTTTAA
>NZ_GG703818.1:385421-385566 GCF_000156395.1 Providencia rustigianii DSM 4541 | reverse complement strand
ATCATGGCTCAGATTGAACGCTGGCGGCAGGCCTAACACATGCAAGTCGAGCGGTAACAGGGGAAGCTTGCTTCTCGCTGACGAGCGGCGGACGGGTGAGTAATGTATGGGGATCTGCCCGATAGAGGGGGATAACTACTGGAAA
>NZ_GG703818.1:384777-385321 GCF_000156395.1 Providencia rustigianii DSM 4541 | reverse complement strand
AATAGAGTAACGGTATCGATAGGCTTGTAGCTCAGGTGGTTAGAGCGCACCCCTGATAAGGGTGAGGTCGGTGGTTCAAGTCCACTCAGGCCTACCAAATCGAATAAATACTGCGTTATAGATTAACTCGTTTACTCATGTAAACGTCGTCAATCTATGCCTGGTCTTGATTCGATTAACTCTGAATTTCTTGCGAAAAGAAAAATCGATACTGGAATTACCTTTATGGGGCTATAGCTCAGCTGGGAGAGCGCCTGCCTTGCACGCAGGAGGTCAGCGGTTCGATCCCGCTTAGCTCCACCATAAATTTTTCTGATTATTCAGAATAGATTAGTAAAATAGTCTATTGCGAATAATTATGCTCTTTAACAATCTGGAACAAGCTGAAAATTGAAAACAACGCACATTGTTTTGCTTAAACAATGTGAGAGTCTCTCAAAAAATCTCAACTTGAACGTGTTTTTCAAACACACAAGCGAGTGGCATGAGCGAGCAGTGTGAAATTCAAGGCGGACAGCGTGCAGCAAGCGCAGCGTACATAAGT
>NZ_GG703818.1:384323-384677 GCF_000156395.1 Providencia rustigianii DSM 4541 | reverse complement strand
CGGGAAACTTGCCTTGAGATGAGTCTTCCCTGACTCTTTAAGGGTCCTAAAGGAACGTTTAAGACTAAGACGTTGATAGGTTGGGTGTGTAAGCGTAGCGATACGTTGAGCTAACCAATACTAATGAACCGTGAGGCTTAACCTGACAACACCGAAGGTGTTTTAGAGAGATGAAGTTGAATTCAATAAAGTGAGAAGCCGAAAGGTGAAGGACACAGCAGCTTGTTCAGGATTGATGTTCTGGTTTAAGGATAAAAGACTTAAACGGGAATAAACAGAATTTGTCTGGCGGCAATAGCGCGGTGGTCCCACCTGACCCCATGCCGAACTCAGAAGTGAAACGCCGTAGCGACC
>NZ_GG703818.1:46227-384223 GCF_000156395.1 Providencia rustigianii DSM 4541 | reverse complement strand
AAACAGAATTTGTCTGGCGGCAATAGCGCGGTGGTCCCACCTGACCCCATGCCGAACTCAGAAGTGAAACGCCGTAGCGCCGATGGTAGTGTGGGGTCTCCCCATGTGAGAGTAGGGAACTGCCAGACATTAAATTAGCCGAGAAGCCACCCAATGGGTGGCTTTTTTGCGTTTAAAGATCACTGAAATAATTCTAATCATTATTTACCAGATATTGCTTTTAGTTCTATCCCTCACCTTATTATTATCACGTTTGTAGATAAAAACGCCATTAAATGTAAATGCTATAGATTAACATTGTTAAATTGATGTTTAATTATGTTGGTAATATACTATTAAAAATGGTTATTTTTATCTAATCAAGTTATTGCGTAGCTAAAAGGATGGATTTATGTTCATCCAATAGGTGGATAAAATGAAAAGCAAGAATAGTGAAATTTTTGAACAGATTATTTCTGTTAATAAACAGCAAGAAAATGAATTTAATAATGGTCAGGATGGTGCTCTAATTCTTTCTTTATTAATGATATTTTTAATTCCGCTCTCTTTGTTTGTTATGATGAAAAATTATGTAGGAATGGATAATAGTCTTATCGCTACTATTGGGGTTGTTGCACTAAGTTTATTGATTGCTATCGTTTTATATAAGTCTTTGAAAATTAATACTCGTTTTATTGAAAAACGCCCTATGTTAGAGAGACTTCTATCTCAATATAGTCCGAATGATAAAAATGAATTTGAAAAATTACAGCTTGAAAGCCAGCGTGAACCAAGCTTACTTTATAAACTCGTTGATGACTGGCTACAAACCGAAAAGATGTTGGCAGTTACGGTCAAATGAAGTGTTAACTTATTTTTATGATAAAAATCTCCCTATACCTACAGGGAGATTTTTGTATGAATTGTTTGTTGATATGCCTAAAGCATGCAAATTGTCGTTTTAGTCAATGTTATTACCAGTTTTGACCAAGAAAATAAGCTAATTCAAGTGACTGCATCCTATTTAGTCTAGGGTCACACAGGGTCTGATACTTATAAGATATATCGTTGGTATTGATTTCTTGAAGTCCACCCGTACATTCAGTGACATCTTTTCCTGTCATTTCTAAGTGTAATCCACCAGGGTGTATTCCTGCATTTTTTAATACACTGATAAATTGCAAAACCTCATTTTTCATATCTGAAAAATGCCTTGTTTTATATCCGCTGTTTGTACCCTTTGTATTCCCATGCATTGGATCAATCATCCAAATTACAGGAGCACCGTGGTTTTTTACGGCGGCGATTAGGTTAGGTAATGAATCAAGAATATTATTAACCCCCATTCTGATAATCAATATTATTTTTCCTAACTCATTGTTAGGGTTTAATTTATCAATCAGTTCTATAAGGGTTTCTGAACTTATTTTTGGGCCACATTTAATACCAATAGGATTCTCTATGCCTCTTAAGTATTCAACGTGTGCTTGATCGATATCTCTCGTTCTTTCACCCACCCAGACCATATGAGCTGAGCAGTTATACCATTTTTGATCACTTGAATCCTGTCGTGTCATCGATTCTTCATACGGAAGTAGCAATGCTTCATGGCTGACATACATAGACTTTGAGGTGTTATCTTTGTTAGAAAGATAGCTAGAGGTCCGATAAAGCTCTTCTAAAAAATGTATATAGTGAGACTGTTCGGTTGACCCAGGATAAATTTTTATGTTGCAGCGATAAGAGTACTCGGGAGATTCAGATGAATTCACCGCTCTAATTAAATTCAACGTTGCAGATGAATGATAATATGCGTTCAACATTCTATGGGGGTCAGGTGTCCGGCTGGCATCAGTAAAGTCTAGCCCATTAATAATTTCACCTCGGTAGCTAGGCAGTTCTATCCCATCCTGCGTTTCAAATGGGTTACTACGGGGTTTCGCATATTGTCCTGCGATTCTGCCTATATTGATAATGGGTAGTTTAATTGATTGATGTATTAATCCTGCCATCTGACCAAAAGTATAAATCAGATCTTTAATTACTGTTGATTTACAACTATCAAAGGATTCTGCGCAATCACCTCCTTGTAATATAAAAGCCTTACCTTCTGTAGCGAGGGAAAGTGTTTTTTTAAAATGTCTAATTTCTGAAGCAAGTACGAGTGGCGGGTAGCTTTTTAGACGAGTTTGATAATATTGCAAAGCACACTGATCAGGATATTCTGGGTTCTGCTCAATGGGAAAATCTTTCCATGAAGATGGAGACCATGAATTTAGCGAGTTTTTCTTAAAGAAAGGATAGCCTTCAGCGTTAGAAATATCGTCATGTTTTCCCGTAATGACGTCATAATCGAAAGAATGTAACATATCCACTCCTTAACTATGAAACTAGGCACATCTGGGTATTACTGGTGTTTCATAGTTACTATTTGAAATAGAGCATTAGGTCAAAAAAGACAATAACGGCCTATAAAAATGCTAAATGCATCTTTAATGGTTTAATTATCTCAATATATTTAAGGCAAGTAGTCGCCCAATATGGGCAATAATGCTGCTTTAAATTCTGGTGAAAACTAATCTTAAGGTATTAATATCTCCTAGGAACAGTCAGCTTTCTTCTGGGAAGTATTAAGGTAAGTTTCAATCGATCCATTTTGTCTTGCCAAATAGTCTTCTCTAATTGGCGTATACACATCGATAACTTCTGATGGCTCTAGTGCTTCAGCATCATGGGTAGCCCAAGAGGGAATGATAAAAGAGTCACCGGCATGTAAATACACCGTTCTTCCATCAACCGTTAAACGCAATGACCCTTTTAAGATAGTTGTTGCAGTCTCATGTTCATGTACATGCTCAGGAATGATTGCGTGTGGTTTAAACGTCCAAAATGCCATGGTAAAGCCGGTTCCATGGATAAATTTTGCTTGTATTTTACTTTCTTCACCTTCGCTACGGTTCAGATCCATATCGTAGGAGGTCATTTCATTCGATAAAAATAGACTCATGATGCACCCTTATTTTGGGATGAAAGATATGATTAGTTGATTTTTGTATGAATGGAGAATCCCATAGGCACGGGACCAAAATCATGCAAGATAGTTAAGTGATTACTTTCGGCAGCTTTAAGCGTTGTAATGCAGGCATCAACTGTGCCTTTTGCACACTGTAATGCGGACTCACTATTTGAATTAAATAAAATAGACTCTATGCTAGGATTTAAATGATGTATTTCAGAAATTAAATCTTTAGGTGCAGGATGTGAACCTACGGATTTAATTTTCTTAAACTCATTGAATCGACTAGCAAATAACATATTGTGTGTATCCATTACAAAGCAATCTGTTAATTTTAATAAATTTAAATTTTTAAAAACGATATTATGTAAATAAGGATAAACAATACAGCCAAGTAAAATACAGTCTGTATCTTTTTTTATTTTTTCTACTGCATCTTCTAACGTTTCATGAAGTATGACATTTCCATGAAGTTTTTTTTGCTCTAACCAATAATGGGCAGCTTTTTCACAATTTGTATCTTTAGGTCCTAATGTATGGATGTTAAACATAATATTATTACCTCTCGCTAATTTATATTCTTCCTGTTTCGTTAATTAACTCTGGTAATCGCTGACCAGACTTTATTTTTGTCAACATGGTGTTTTCAGTGCTACTAATTGAAATTGCTTCACTAATTACTTTGTCGATTAAATTAAATGGAATAACGACAGAGCCATTTTCATCGGAAATAATTAAATCTCCAGTATGTATAATGTTATCTTCGATTCTACAACTAGTACCTGTTTCACTTACACAGTAAGCCCCCTGTGTATCAGACGGTATTATGTTACTTGCAATGACTGGGATATCTAGCTCTCTAAGCTCACTGATATCTCTTACTGCTCCTCCTAGGATGATGGCATTAAATCCCAACTTTTGAAAATAGGTACAGCTCATTCCTCCTGCCAGTGCTGCATGCTTGAGTAAATCTCCGGCACCAGCTACGTATACTAATCCATCAGCAGAGTTCAGTTCAGGTACAAGAAATTGGCGTACTTGTTCCCACGTTGAGGGTTGTTTATCTGTGATACTTTTCCCTTTTTTAACCAGTCTCCATTGAACGGTATAAGCCTGTCCTACCGTGTAATAATTAGTAATATTTAAAGATAATAACTGATGAGATAATACATCACCGGATTTAAGTCCATCTAATATATCTATAATGGTTGATGTGCTTATTTTAAGTGACTTTATTTTATCTATTATATTTGAGTCTATTTTTTTCATCATGATTATTTATTTACCTTTAGTTAGAATAATTGGCAATTTAATTAATAGTTCTAATCCATAAAATTAGCAAGGTTAAAAATGCAATAATTTTTAGTAGAATTGTATTAATGGTTATTTTTTTATAAAAAATAAAGTTATATTTATATGAAAACAAAGCATTAGTTATCTAATAATTTTATTGTCATAATTTATTTTTATTTGGCTATAAGTAAGTATTGTTTTTTATATTGTGATTATAAGGACTTAGTTTCAATTATTTATTGTTATTATGTTTATTATAAATAATATAAATATTTTCCATTGTATTAAATTAACTCATTGTTATTTTAGAAATAAAAAAACGACTCAAAGAGTCGTTTTTCAGAGAAATAAAAATATTAATTTAGTGGGATTTACCTTGCTCTATACCAAGACCAATCTGTGAGCGAATAAATTGCTCTTTAAATCGAGATCTCTCCATCTTACCTTGCTCTGAATTATCCGTAACAGAGAATAACCATGAAGCCACAAATGCGACAAGCATAGAGAAAATGGCTGGGTATTCGTACGGATAAATAGGTTTATCATGGTGTAAAATGGTTACCCAGATTGTAGGGCCTAAGATCATTAACACCACCGCAGTAATGAGCCCTAACCAGCCACCGGCAAGAGCACCACGCGTTGTTAGTTTGCTCCAATACATTGATAGCAGAATGATTGGGAAGTTACAGCTTGCAGCAATGGAGAACGCTAAGCCAACCATGAAGGCAATATTTTGCTTTTCAAATAAAATACCTAAACCGATAGCGACAAAGCCTAAGATAACGACGGTGATTTTGGAGACTCTCAGCTCATCTCGCTCATCTGCTTTACCATTCTTCATTGCCATCGCATATAAGTCATGGGACACAGCTGAAGCCCCTGCTAAGGTTAATCCAGCAACAACCGCTAAAATAGTGGCGAAGGCTACGGCAGAAATAAAGCCAAGGAAGAAATTGCCACCTACCGCATCGGCAAGGTGAATCGCGGCCATATTGGTGCCACCAATTAATGCCCCTGCGGCATCTTTAAAGGCGGGGTTTGAACCCACCAGAACGATAGCACCAAATCCAATAATAAAGGTCAGTATGTAGAAATAACCGATAAATCCAGTTGCGTAGAATACGCTTTTACGTGCTTCTTTAGCATCACTTACCGTGAAGAATCGCATAATAATATGGGGCAGACCGGCAGTACCAAACATTAATGCTAACCCAAGAGATAGGGCGGATATGGGATCGGAAACTAAGCCTCCGGGACTCATAATCGCAATACCGTTTTTATGAACTGCCACCGCCTCTTTGAATAAGGTATTGAAATTAAATCCAACATGTTTCATGACCATAACCGCCATGAAAGTTGCTCCGGCTAGCAATAAGATTGCCTTGATAATTTGTACCCAAGTGGTTGCTAACATTCCGCCAAACAAAACATAAAGCACCATTAAGATACCGACAATCACTACCGCAACGTGGTAATTCAATCCGAAGAGTAATTCGATCAGTTTACCGGCACCAACCATTTGAGCAATGAGGTACAGCGCCACAACAACCAGTGAGCCGACCGCCGATAATATCCTGATTGGTCGTTGTTTCAATCGATATGAAGCCACATCCGCAAAAGTATAGCGTCCAAGATTTCGCAAGCGCTCTGCAATTAAGAAGAGAATAATCGGCCAGCCAATTAAGAACCCGATGGAGTAGATTAATCCATCGTACCCAGAGGTATAAACCAGCGCGGAGATCCCTAAAAATGATGCTGCTGACATAAAGTCCCCAGCAATCGCCATACCATTTTGGAACCCGGTAATTTTACCTCCCGCAGTATAGTAATCAGAGCGAGAGCGTGTTCTTTTTGATGCCCAATAAGTGATATATAACGTAAAGCCAACAAACAGCAAGAACATGATGATGGCTTGGATATTGACGGGTTGGCGCTCGACATCGCCAGTTAGCGCCTCAGAAAAAGCCATCGATGAGGTAAAAAACAGAATAAGCGAGAGTAAGACTTTCATTTTTCTACCTCTTGTAAAATTTCCGCGGTTAAACGGTCATATTCCCCGTTTGCACGGATAACATATAAACCCGTTAGGATAAATGAAATAACGATGAGCCCAACCCCAACAGGGATACCTCTTGTGATATAGGAGCCTTCAGAAATGGGGGTTCCTAGCCAGCTAGGATCAAACGCGATAAGAAAAATAAAACCAACATACAGAACTAATGTTATTGCAGATAATAACCATGAAAAGCGACTACGTTTTCTCACCAGTTCTTGGAAGCGAGGGTTATCCTCTACCTTTTCGTAAGCAGTAGCATTCATCAGAGTTCTCCTCTGTTATTGTATAATTGGTATACTCTTTTTCCTCAAAGGGCAGATTTTAGGGCTACGTTTGGCTACCCACAGAATTAACTGGGTATTTTGGCGAACTCTATTTCTACTTATTGAATGATACTGAGTATTTATTAAAGGTCGCCCGTAGGCGACCTGTAGGGTTATGACATACTCATTGACTGTTTTTCTTCTAGCAGTTTTTCGACAACACCTGGATCTGCCAGTGTGGAGGTATCTCCAAAGTTACTGGTGTCCCCTGATGCAATTTTTCGAAGGATGCGGCGCATTATTTTGCCGGAACGTGTTTTTGGTAAAGAATCTGTCCAATGTAAAACATCTGGGGTTGCAATCGGGCCAATTTCTTTACGAACCCAATTACGAACTTCGGTATACAGTTCTGGTGATGGCTCTTCACCGGATATCAACGTGACATAGGCATAAATTGCCTGACCTTTGATACTGTGAGGAATACCGACGACAGCGGCTTCTGCAACTTTTGGATGTGAAACGAGAGCTGACTCAATTTCTGCGGTACCTAAACGGTGGCCAGAAATATTCAGAACATCATCCACACGTCCGGTGATCCAGTAGTAACCGTCCTCATCACGGCGAGCACCATCACCACTAAAGTACATACCTTTAAAGGTAGAAAAATAGGTTTGTTCAAAGCGCTCATGGTCACCAAATAGTGTACGAGCTTGACCTGGCCATGAATCCACAATCACCAAGTTACCTTCTGTTGCGCCATCAAGTGGTTCGCCGAGGTTATCGACCAGTGCAGGACGAACACCAAAGAAAGGTAAGGTTGCAGACCCCGGTTTTAAGACAGTAGCTCCCGGCAGCGGGGTGATCATGAAGCCACCAGTTTCTGTTTGCCACCACGTATCAACCACAGGGCAGCGGCTATTTCCCATTTTCTTATAGAACCATTCCCATGCTTCTGGGTTGATAGGTTCACCAACGGATCCCAAAATACGCAGAGAATCTCGGCGAGTACCTTCAATGGCCTTATCACCTTCAGCCATTAATGCACGGATAGCTGTTGGGGCGGTATACAGGATATTGACTTGGTGTTTATCTACCACTTGAGCCATACGATTAACGGCAGGATAGTTTGGAACACCTTCAAACATCAGCGTTTTAGCACCATTGGACAGCGGCCCATACAGTAAATAACTGTGACCTGTTACCCAGCCAACATCTGCTGTACACCAATAGACCTCATTCTCATGATAATCAAAGGTATATTTAAAGGTGAGGGTGGCATATACCAAGTAACCACCTGTGGTGTGGAGAACCCCTTTCGGTTTTCCTGTTGAACCGGAGGTATACAGAATAAATAAAGGGTCTTCCGCATTAATTTCTTCAGGAGGACAGTCTGCGCTCATACCTTCGGTGAGCTCATGCCACCAAAGATCTCGGCCTTCAACCCAGCTTGGTGCATTACCCGTACGGCGGTAAACAATCACGTTAGAAACCGTCGTGACTTGCGGATTCATCAAGGCATCATCGACATTCTTTTTCAGCGGAATAGCGCGCCCTGCACGTAACCCCTCATCTGAAGTTATGATCAACTTAGCTTTACAGTCGATAACTCGACCAGAAACCGCTTCTGGAGAGAAGCCTGCAAAAATAACAGTGTGGATAGCTCCGATACGTGCGCAGGCTAACATTGCGACAGCAGCTTCCACCACCATTGGCATATAGATAGCAACAACGTCTCCTTTACGGATACCTTGTTTTTTCAGCACATTAGCAAACTGACACACATCGTGGTGCAGTTCACGGTAAGTGACATTTTTTGATGCAGAAGGGTCATCACCCTCCCAGATAATGGCAGTTTGGTCGCCTCGAGTAGCAAGGTGACGGTCTAAGCAATTGGCACTGAGGTTGAGGGTGCCATCTTCAAACCACTGGATATTGATATGCCCAGGATCGAAAGAGGTATTTTTAACGCGAGTGTAAGGTTTAATCCAATCAACGATTTTTCCTTTTTCGCCCCAGAATCCTTCGGGGTCTTGAATAGAGCGTCGGTACTCATCGTTATACTGTTGTTCGTTAATCAGGGCATTTTTTGCAATATCAGCAGGAACGGAATGTTTAGTTATTTGAGTCATATTATTATCTCCTTGCAGATGTTAATAATATGTCAAAAAACAGTTAACTGAAGTATCGATGCTTATTTTGTTTTTCTTTTGAGCGGAAGATCACGTATTAATAGTCATGGGATTTGCAGTATGATCATTTGATGCTAAATGCTTGTTTGGAATTAAACTCTACAAATATAACCATTATTGAAATTAAAGAAAAATAAAGGGTAATAATAATGGCATTAGTTACTGAATAAGCTAGTGATGACAGAGAATGAGAATAACCACATAATTCACATGGGTTTGATAATGATTTTCATTAACAACAAAATAACTATAATGGAGT
Organism: Providencia rustigianii DSM 4541; assembly: GCF_000156395.1. Lineage (GTDB taxonomy): Bacteria > Pseudomonadota > Gammaproteobacteria > Enterobacterales > Enterobacteriaceae > Providencia > Providencia rustigianii. The sequence continues at coordinate 375,168 of NZ_GG703818.1, read as the reverse complement.
GGTGTTTACAAAACGCAGTTACTGAAGTCCGATTCAGTCTGTGAGGTAGAAAGATAAGTCACTGGAGACTAACAATATGAGTTATACATTACCTGCTTTACCTTATGCTTATGATGCGCTGGAACCTCATTTTGATAAACAAACCATGGAAATCCATCATACTAAGCACCATCAAACCTACGTTAATAATACCAATACTGCACTCGAAAAATTACCTGAATTAGCAGGTTTGGATATTGATGTTTTAATTCAAAAATTAGATCAAATTCCTGCGGACCAACGTACTTTTGTTCGTAATAATGCGGGCGGTCACTCAAACCACAGCCTGTTCTGGAAAGGTCTAAAATTAAATACTGAGTTAAAAGGCGAATTGAAATCAGCGATTGAGCGTGATTTCGGTAGCGTTGATGCGTTTAAAGACCTATTTGAAAAAGCCGCTGCGACACGCTTCGGTTCCGGTTGGGCATGGTTAGTCTTAAAAGATGATGGCAAGCTGGCGGTTGTTTCTACGGCAAACCAAGATAACCCATTAATGGGTGAAGCTATTTCTGGCACATCGGGTTATCCAATCATTGGTTTAGATGTTTGGGAACACGCTTATTACCTGAAATTCCAAAACCGTCGTCCTGACTATATCAAAGCATTCTGGTCAGTTGTGAACTGGGATGAAGCGGCAAAACGCTTTGCAGACAAAACAAAATAAATTTTCTGTCTGTGACTGATTTACCTATCAACGCGGTTCTGATGAGCCGCGTTTTTTATTTCGTCTGGTTGGACGATTATTGTTATCTGTATGCGCATTCTTTAGAATGAAAATTATTTCATACAGTTTCATAGAGAGCCTACCATGCAAATTTATCCTCAAGTTTTTATTGGATCAGTTCAAGAAACACAGCATTGTGGTGTTAGCGCCATTCATAAACGAGGCGTAGACGATGTGTTGGTGTTAGGGTCTTTAGGAATTGAAGGGGATGAGCAAGCAGAAAAACGCTATCATGGTGGGCCCGATAGGGCGCTATGCCATTATCCTCAAGAGCATTATGAGTTTTGGCACCATCGCTATCCTGAGCTCGAAGACTTATTTGCTCCTTGTGCATTTGGTGAAAATTTATCAACTCTAGGTATGACCGAAGAAAGTGTATTTATCGGGGATATTTATAGCTGGGGTGATGCACGAATTCAAGTGACTCAACCTCGTTCTCCTTGCTACAAACTCAACGGATTCACTGGGATCGAAAATTTTGCCCAAGTGATGCAGGATGAAGGGCGTTGTGGTTGGTTATATCGGGTGATTAAAGGGGGAAAAGTTGGCAGCAACATGCCAATGAAATTACTCAGCCGTAATAGTGATGTTTCTGTACAAGAAGCTATTATGATTGCTTTTCATGCACCCTATGATGAAGAATTGTATCAACGCCTTCTCTCTGCTGCGGGGCTATCTGCCAGTTGGAGCCTCACCATGCAAAATCGGCTAGACAATCATAAGATTGAGGAATTTCATCATCGTTTATTTGGCAAGGGTCGCTAATCCACTATGCAATATGACCTGAACGATCTCTATTATTATGTGAAAGTTGTCGAATGTGGCGGTTTTTCTCAAGCAGGATTAGCGCTAGGTATTCCAAAATCTAAGCTTAGCCGACGAATTGCAGATTTAGAGCAGAAACTGAATGTTTCTTTAATTTACCGTTCGACTCGGCAATTTCATGTTACGGAGATCGGACAGGTTTTTTATCAGCAATGTAAAAATGTGGTGGATGAAGCGAATATCGCCCATGAGCTGATTTGCTCTGTTCAAACGCACCCTAAAGGCACCATAAAGCTGTCTTGCCCTGTGGCGTTATTGCAAGTGTACCTGCAAGATTTATTGATTGATTTTATGGTGAAATATCCTGACATCGATGTCCAGATCTTGGCCGTAAATCGTCCGGTTGATGTGATCAGTGAAGGGCTCGATCTGGCATTAAGGGTACGGTCTCTTCCCCTTGATGATTCTGGCCTGATGATGAAAGTATTGGGATATTCCCGGCGAGTACTTGTTGCTAGCCCATCATTATTTATTGAAAAAGGTGAGCCGACGGAGCCTGAGCAGCTGGTCAATTACCCAATGTTAGGGAATACGGAGCATTCCCAGCGTTATACTCTCACGCTTAAAAATAATGATGACCTAAGTTTTACTCAACATTTTACGCCTAAATTAGCAACGACCGATGTTTTGACCCTTTACCATGCAGCATTGAAAGGTGTTGGAATTGCCAGATTACCTCTTGGCGTTGTAGAAAAAGAGTTGCAGACAGGGGCGCTGGTGGAGGTGCTACCAGAATGGAAATTTCCAGAGGATATCATTCACGCGGTATACCCATCCCGTAAAGGATTACTGCCTTCGGTACAGCTATTACTCAGTTATTTAGCCGAAAATATTTCGCCGGAGGTGAAATAAAAAACGCCCTAATCGAGAGCAATTAGGGCGTCAAGTTACACCAAACTAATTTGTATTGGGAATTCGACCAAATTTCCCACTATTAAAGTCATTGATTGCTTCATTGATCTCTTGAGTGGTGTTCATCACAAACGGACCATAACCCACGACTGGCTCATCAATAGCTTCACCACTGAGGAATAGAACTAAAGCATCATCAGTGGCTTCTAACACGATATTACTGTCGCTGCCATCAAGGATCATCAGCTCACCTTCAGTTAACGCAGTATGACCATCCACATATATTGAGCCTCTCAGCATCACTAAGCCAACATTGCGACCCACTTTAGTTTGGATACCGACGGTTTTTCCTTTATTCAGCCGTAAGTCCCAAACATCCAGAGAGGTAAATGTCCGTGCGGCACCTGAGTGGCCTAAATAGTCACCAGCGATCACTCGCAAGACACCTGCATCATTTGGCAGATCAATATTTGGGATGCTATCCCGTTGCAGTAATTGATAACCCGGTGCAGCCAATTTATCTTTTGCTGGTAGGTTAACCCACAATTGCACCATATCGAGGGTTCCACCATTCTTCATAAAGTCATCAGATTGATATTCCTGATGCAAAATTCCGGATGCTGCGGTCATCCATTGCACATCACCGGGACCAATCACGCCACCTTCACCGGTTGAATCGTGGTGGGCAACTTCGCCGTCATACACGATAGTTACAGTTTCAAACCCTTTATGTGGGTGCTCGCCAACGCCACGATTGGCCGCATCAGAGCTTGGAAAACTATGAGGTCCCGCCCTATCGAGTAACAAAAATGGGTTCAAATATTTTCCATGATTACTGTAAGAAAACATGGAACGAGCAGGGAAGCCATCACCGACCCAATGGCTACGAGGGGATTGATAAATACCAATGATTTTTTTCATGGTTTGACTCCTAAATTCAGTTTTGATGAATGAATAATAGAAGAGTCTTGGAGAGGTGAGTAGAGGCAAAAATGGATTTCATTGTTGCAAAAATAGGACAATGAGTTAGGAAGACATTATCCTATTTATAGGACGGTGTTTATCAAAATCCAGACTACTCAGCTAAAAATCGATGTATTACTGTAAACAGCAAGAAAAAGAGCCTGTCAGTGTTCTATTTTCTAACCTAATAATGTTTACGACTTTATCGATTAAGAGGTTCTATTATGAGTAATCCAGCAAATTTCAATGGTCAGCGTCCTGTTATCAACCCAGATGATGCTGTTATGTTGTTGATAGACCATCAAAGTGGTTTATTCCAAACGGTCGGTGATATGCCAATGACTGAATTACGCGCTAGAGCTTCAGTCCTAGCGAAAATGGCATCGTTAGCGAATATTCCTGTTATTACGACCGCTTCAGTTCCTCAAGGTCCTAACGGTCCATTGATCCCTGAAATTCATCAAAATGCACCCCATGCGCAATATATTGCTCGTCGTGGTGAAATTAATGCGTGGGATAACCCTGAATTTGTTGCTGCGGTCAAAGCGACGGGTAAAAAGCAGTTGATTATTGCTGGAACTATTACCAGCGTATGTATGGCATTCCCTGCGATTAGTGCAGTAGCGGATGGTTATCAAGTTTTTGTCGTTATTGATGCATCTGGCACTTACAGCAAAATGGCTCAAGAAATTACATTAGCACGCGTTGTTCAAGCTGGGGTTGTTCCAATGGATACTGCGGCTGTTGCCTCTGAATTACAAAAAACATGGAATCGCGAAGATGCAGCAGAATGGGCACAGGCTTACACTCAAATCTTCCCTGCTTATCAACTGCTAATTGAGAGTTACACCAAGGCTCAAGACGTTCTCAGCAATAATGAGCAATTAGATTCTAACCGTTAATTATCTGATTGATTGCAGCCTTTATGTTAGGTAAAGGCTGCCTATTTATACCTTCAGTATTTGAAAAATCGCTCTAGTGTGAATTAAAACGCATTCGGTTTATAACGCAGAGAACCAACAATCCGATCCCAAATTTCAACCATTTGAGCATCGCTGTACGAAGAGAATTTATTTCGATTATTCATACCTACATGTAGTAATGGCATCATTTCAGTTGATATTGCTTCATTAGCAAAAAGCCAAAAATCATAATAGGGTAAGTTGGATATCCTTTTATTCTCCATCTTAGAATAAACTTCCTGATTTCCTGCCATTAACCATTCTTGTATTGGAATGTTATTAATCGATAAATTTCCTTTTTTTATTGTACGCATCCCTTGTTGGCTCATTGCCTCATTTATCTCTTTTTCTCTATTTAATAATGTATCATCAGATCCAACGTAACGATTATCAGATTCCAAGAACAATAAAAGCTCATCATTTTTATAGGAAAAAGCGATCTTTTGTTGATGTTTGTTAGTATCATCTAGAATAAAGCCATTCGGGATACAAACGCCTTTATCTGTAGGGATTTCATGATCTAACCGTCCACTTAACCGAGAAATAAGCGATTGCATAGCAGCCAATTGAGAATGTTTTGTATTCGTTTCAAACTCACTAAATCCAGAAATATCTATATATGATTTTTTTTCTTTTGCATACTTATCTGCTGATAAATCTAAAATTTCCGTCGTAATAATAAATGCAATAAGATTAGTATATACATGCGCCTCCAATATTCGATATGCATCATCAGCTCCGGGTTTATTTCTGTCAAAAATAACGCCCTTACCATCCGGTAATAGGATCACCTCTTTCAGGTATGGAGCATTCTTCATCTCATTTTCAGGGCGGTTAATCGCTTCTCGAAGCTCTTCTTCTCGTAGTTGAATTCGTTGTTTAAATGCAGGGGGGTAAATAAACTTACTCTCTATTTTAAAATCATCAATATAAATTTGGTCATTCAATTTGTTATTAAATGACTCAGGAATATCGATAACATAACGCCCAATACACTGGGGTTTCGTTTTTTCAAATAAGGTATCAATCATCACGTTTTCCTTGTCTGTCAACTCAGGGAGTTGATAAGGTAATAAATACCAAGTCAGCCCTCCCACAATAAGCACAATACCTAATATTCCAACGAATAATGCCTTATTCCGCCGCACGAATATCCACCTCTTGTACTATTTTAATTATCGACTGCAACGTGAATTTAATGGCTTCACTGTACTTCTCAGGATTCAACCCACTGACTTCATAAGCATCTTGATGGTCAACATTTGTCGCTAACCATCCTTTAAGTAAAGGGTATTTTTTTATTTCATGTAACGATTCAACGGGAACAGTTCCATCTCCAGCCGTATTTGATTGTGTTAATAAGTATTCACAATATTCCCCATTGGGGAGTTGAACTATCTGACGGTCATGTGTTGTATATTGGGGAATAAAAGATTGCCCTGTATATGGATTTTGATATTTTTTATTTTCTTTTACCCATGTTAAAAAACTATCTGATTTAACTTTTTTTCCATAAAAAACATAGGTGTTCGGATGATATTTTCCTTGTTCCATCTTAATCATGAATGTTTTAACAGAACCTCTCATTAACTTAGCATAAGATTTTTCATTCTTTCGTATGGTTACTTGATCCTTATCCAAAATATCCGGCTCATAAAGTCGCCACCACACATCATTTCGTAAATAAATCTCTTCGAATGGATCAACTTTCGGGTAACTTTCTCCTTCTTCAAACTTGAGCCAATTTGAAGGGTATTTTGGTGAGGGTAATAGTTGTAAAGGAGCAGGTGCAAATGCCAACACCGACATGAGTTCCTCTGCATTCTTTCCTAAAACCAGACCTGCGGTACCTTCCTTTCCTGCCCCTGTTTTCATTCGACGATATGCCGCAGGTGAACCAATGTCAGGAATAACCCCGTGTACGATACCTAAAATTTTCTCTTTGGCACCTAAAACTTGAGAGGCATAACGGGCAATCAATCCTCCCATGGAGTGCGTGACAATAATGACTTTTTCTACTGCCAAACCATGCCCATGTTGATACTTGTAGGTTTTTATAACCTCATTAATATAGTCAACCAGTTGAGCCGCTGATATGGCATTATCAACCAGCCAGTTATATCCAAAAACATGGACTGGGAATAAAAAATGCTTGAAGTGACTCAGTTCTTTTTCCGTAAAATCAGACTCATAACTTTCATCATTTTTTTTACTTACTGCCTGTAATTGACTTAACACTCCATTAATATTTATCGTTTTATCTATTTGCTTCGCCAATACTGGATTGGTCATTCGCTTTATATCTCGTTGCCAATCATCGATCAATGTAGTTTGAAATACATCTAAAAACTCACCATAACTGAGATAAAGGGCTTCACCCCAATGGCGTTCTTTCCGACTCGGAAATAAATTACCATCATCTGAATAAACAGTGAGATTACTGGATTTAATCTTACCTTCACCATCAACCTTGGTCGTATCAACATTTAATAGTTCGCGTCTTTTTTTACCATTTAATCCGACGAACGGTAACGTATCCGCGCCTTTAATCCAATCAGCTCTCCAGATAGGTTGGTCATCCATATTATTTTTTAAATTCGTTCCCATAATCCCTGGGATAAAAATGACAGGTATAGCTTTAGTTGGCGGCACGATGCATTTAGCTTCGGCATTGAGCGATTTATGTTGACGTTGAATATCAACCCAACTGCATTTCCCATTTTCACTCCAATGAGGTCTGTGATACGAGACGTGTTGGCATTCACCTATTTCGGGGGAGTCTTTCTCTGACATAATATAAATCCTTTTAAACAAACTTAAGACAAATAGATTAGCCTAATTTAATTTAAGTGTCTTCTAGTTAAATCCGCTTTTCATTGTTCTGCACAACTAAATCAGGACACTTTCTTAAGGAATTTTGTTCATACTCAACTGTATTGATTCTTCAATTAACTTTCTTGCCATTCAAAATAAGAAGATTCTGCTTCATTTCCTCAGAGACAACATGAACTATCGTGGCACTCAATATATTTTGTGCATCTTCAAGTCAGTAAATGGCTTGAGTTAAAAGGATAGTGATGAAAATTATCAATATTGCGATTGTGTTCTCTGTGACCTTAGCGTTGTCCGGTTGCCTTTCTCAGCCAGCCTCTCAGGGTGATAACGGCGTCCCATTAGAAGAGTTTAAAGAGTTAGAAAACTTGAGAATGCCTGAGCTAAACATCCCCGAAGGCGCTCCTGATGGTGAGTATGTTGAGCGTTATCCGAATGGAAATATCCAATTTAAATCGTGGGTTAAAAATAACTGCCTAGATAAAAATATCTACACTTACTACGAGAATGGTAAGTTGAATATGCATATCCCAGTGAAGAATTGCAAGGTGGATGGGGTGATTAAGTCTTACCTCGAAAATGGTAATTTAGATACAGAGATGGGATACAGTAATGACCGCTTAAATGGCGATTATAAATCCTATTATGATACGCCAAAAAATAATCTACACATTAAAGCTAGCTTTGTGAATGGCTCTGTTGAGGGTGCGCTTGAAGAGCGAGATCAAAATGGAGAATTATCAAAATTAGGTTATGTGAAAGATGGCAAGCTGTATTCAGCAAATTAATCTAAAAAATAAAAAGCCAATCAAATGAATTGATTGGCTTTTCGGTGACGATAACTTACAGCTGTGGACGTTTTACAAAGCCGATCGCATCGTAAACTTTATCTAAAGTTTCTTGAGCGCGTGCTGCGGCCTTGGTTGCACCTTCATCCATTATCTGGTTTAGCAGCGCTTCATTGTTACGGAACTCATGATAGCGAGCTTGTAAGTTAGTCAGCATCTCAGAAACCGCTTCGGCAACAGCGCCTTTCAGGTGACCGTACATTTGACCTTCAAATTCAGCTTCCAGTGTTGCGACACTTTTGCCTGTTACGCCAGCTAGGATATCTAATAGGTTAGAAACCCCTGCTTTGTTTTCAATATCGTAGCAAATACGTGGCGGCTCTTCAGAGTCAGTCATTGCACGCTTAATTTTCTTCACAACGGATTTTGGATCTTCTAACAGCGCAATGACGTTATTGCGGTTGTCATCAGATTTTGACATCTTCTTGGTTGGCTCTTGTAGCGCCATCACGCGTGCGCCACCATCTTTAGGAATGAATGGTTCAGGTACAGTAAAGATCTCGCCGTAGATGGCATTGAAACGCTGTGCAATATCACGGCTCAGCTCAAGGTGCTGTTTTTGATCTATCCCAACAGGAACTTGGTTAGTTTGGTAAACCAGAATATCGGCAGCCATCAGGACTGGGTAGTCAAACAGACCCGCATTGATGTTTTCTGAATGGCGTGCTGATTTGTCTTTAAACTGCGTCATACGGCTAAGTTCACCGAAATAGGTATAGCAGTTTAATGCCCAGCTCAGTTGTGCGTGTTGTGGTACATGGGACTGAACGAAAATGGTACTTTTCTTAGGATCAATACCGCAAGCTAAATAGAGCGCTAATGTATCGAGGGTTCTTTTACGCAGCTCAACCGGATCTTGGCGAACAGTGATGGCATGTTGGTCAACGATACAGTAAATGCAGTCGTAATCATCTTGCATCTTAACCCACTGACGTAACGCCCCCATATAGTTACCGATGGTTAATTCACCGGAAGGCTGTGCGCCGCTGAATACAATAGGTTTCTGGGTTGGTTTGGATTTCTCAGTGGGTGTACTCATTTTTTTGTCTGTCCTTTTAGTATTTTTATACCCTTTTAGATTTCGAGCTGTGAGTGAGTACAGCTCGAATTATTGGGGAGTTTTATTTCGATAAATCAATAACGGAGAGTAACTCAGAAAAATGAGTTAACACATAGTCTGGCTCAGTAATTGCGATTGACTCACCGTAGTTGTAACCGTAGGTTAACCCTACGCTTGGGCAGCCAGCACTGTGGGCTGCGATAATATCATTACGGGAATCACCGACAAAAAGCAATTCTTCTTTGCGTAATCCAAACTTGCCCATGGTTAAATACAACGGCGCTGGGTGCGGCTTGGTTTTTTTCACATCATCACCGCCAAGCACTAAAGAAAAGTAGCTATCAATGCCTAGCTTTTCTAATAATGGCGCAACAAATGGCGTTGGCTTATTGGTAACGATTGCCATTGGCAGGTTATGTTTTGCCAAGGTATCTAGGGTCTCTTTAACTTCAGGGAATAGCTGACTGCCAGTATTAACTGTCGTCGCATAATGCTTATCAAAATTCTCACGCGCATTTTTATGCAATTCCGGAGTTAGTGTAACGCCCGCCCATTCCAATGCGCGTTTAACTAAAATATCAGCACCGTTACCGACCCAAATGGAGACACGTTCTTTACCTGCTGGTGGAAGATTCAACTCTTCTAGGGTTTTATCGATAGCGTCGGCTAAGCCACCTGCGCTATCAACCAGTGTGCCATCTAAATCAAAAGCAATTGCCTTAATACTTTCTAAAACTGCGTGTGTCATTGAGATACCTTTTGTAATTCTTTACGCATGGCATCGATAACCGCTTTGTAGTCAGGTTGACCAAAGATTGCGGAACCCGCAACAAAGGTATCTGCACCTGCCGCTGCAATCTCAGCAATATTGTCTACTTTAACGCCGCCATCGACTTCTAAACGAATATCATAACCACTTTCATCAATCATTTTACGAACTTGGCGCAATTTGTTCAGTGTTTGTGGGATAAAAGATTGGCCGCCAAAACCAGGATTTACTGACATCAGCAAGATCATGTCGACTTTATCCATCACGTAATCGAGGTAGCTTAGGGGAGTTGCAGGGTTGAATACTAGACCCGCAGTACAGCCACTTTCTTTGATTAATTGCAATGTTCTATCAACGTGTTCGCTGGCTTCAGGATGGAAACTAATATGCGTTGCACCTGCTTTTGCAAAATCAGGAATAATGCGATCTACGGGTTTAACCATCAAATGCACATCAATAGGTGCGGTGATGCCGTATTTTCGTAGTGCTTCACAGATTGGTGCCCCGAAGGTTAAGTTCGGTACATAGTGGTTATCCATTACATCAAAATGCACAATATCTGCACCCGCAGCGAGGACTTTGGCAGTATCTTCGCCTAAACGAGCAAAGTCAGCAGATAAAATAGATGGGGCAATGAGAAAATCTTTCATAATTGTCTCCGATTATTCGTCGTTGTCTGACAGTACCTATAGAGTTTTCGATGTTCCCGCGTATAAAGCCAAGAGCTCATTGACTTTGGCACGGTTCAATATATTTCGACTAATAGTGCGACGTACTTTAACAATATGCAGCTGTGCTTGATGATACCACTCTCGAGTCAGTGGGGTCTCATGATTTGAAATCAGTACGGGAATTTCGCGTTCTGATGACAACTTATGTGCCAGTAATGCTAAATTTTGCTGCTCTTTTGCGTTGAATGAATTGGTATGATAAGCCGTAAAATTAGCCGTTTCAGAAAGCGGCGCATAAGGCGGATCACAGTAAACAACGGAGCCTACTGGCGCATTGAGTAATGTCTCGCTGTAGCCTTGAGTCACGAAGATCGCATTTTGTGCTTTTTCAGCAAACCACAGTAATTCGTCTCGTGGAAAATACGGTTTTTTATAGCGCCCAAAAGGGACGTTAAATTCACCTCGTAAGTTATAGCGGCATAACCCGTTATAGCAATGGCGGTTGAGATACAGAAATAGGATGCTACGTTTTGCGGGGTCTTTAGATTTGTTAAAGGTTTCCCGCATTAGATAATACTGTTCAGACGTATTATATTCAGGTGTGAATAGCTGCTGTGCTTCTTCAATAAAAGCATCAGGTCGATGTTTAACCGTGTTATAGAGGTTGATTAAGTCACTGTTAATATCTGCTAGCACATATGAATCATAGCTAGTGTTTAAAAACACTGACCCTGCACCTACGAAAGGTTCTACTAAGCAATTACCTTGTGGAAGATACTTCTTAATCTCTTCCACAAGTGGGTATTTACCCCCAGCCCATTTTAAAAAAGCGCGTTTCTTTTTCATGCCGTCTTATTATTACAATCGTTTAGAGTAACTCTGTCGGTACTCTTTCAGGACAACACATATGCGCCCGGGGAAAAACGTTGTTATTTTTGATCCTGTTTAACTTGTTTCATATTGCGAACCCACGGTTTTTTAGCTTGAACTGGCGCAGGTAATTTTGCAATTGCGCTTTTAGCTTCATTGACTGAGCTGTAGTTTCCGTGGATCAAAACATACCAAGTTTGCCCATTACGAATGGTTTTATAGACTTGATAGTTAGCGAGTTTATTCTCTTTAGCGAATGCTTCCAATGTATCTGAGCGGCTTGCGCTGCTTAATTGCAGAGTATAGCTGCCGGATGCTGCTACCGAATTACCGCTTTGGTTACTAGCTGCAGGTTTAGTCACTGGTTTAGATTGAACAGGTTGTTTCTGCTCAGCTGGCTTAGTCGCTTTTGGTTGAGTTTTTTCTGGAGAGACAGGTTTAACCGCAGGTTGCTGTTCTACCGGCTTAACTTGTGATGGTGTCAACGGAGTCACATTTTGCGCTGGCGCTGTTACTTCAGGTGGTAAGGTTTGGCCTTGATTGAGTGCATCCGCCACATCGCCAGGAATTTCAATACGTTCACCGAGACCATTAGTTTGAATTTGTGGCTCACTTTGGGTCGGGGTTGGATTGATTTGCTGACCGTTTAACTCTTGAGTTTGACCTGGTTGAGTTAGTGTTTGGCTATTAGAGTTAGTTAGTGATGATGAACCGGATAAATCGATATTACGTTCATTTGCACTATCTGATTGTAATTTCTCATGCTCTGTTGGTGCTTTTAACGCGGAACTGATAGCAATGATCAGTAACAACAACACTAAGACCCCAACACCAATCATGATGTGCTGGCGTGATAGTGTGATTTTTGGCTTAGCCGTGGCAGCGGGACGCGAGCGTCCTGTTGGTCTGTCTGATGTATCAGGCCTTAAATCATTTTGTGCTTTAGGCTGATTATCTGGTTTAAATTCGTCCATTTTCCTCTCCCGAAATGAGTTTGCCTGTAGTAGAGATAAAATGTCTCTTATCGTTACGACCTGTTCACGACCAAACAGTGTGTTACTGCTTACTTTTAAAGGATAGATTGTTTAGCAAATTCATTCCAATTTCAATGAGATTGCTATTATCTTAGCCACTTAATCAGTAATTCGTTTATAGGTGTTAGGCTGAGCCTATAATTTAACGACTTTAGTTGATATCTGCCAGTAACATTTCAAAACCCCTGAAAATAATCAGGAATAAATAATGCTTTTTACGTAAAGTCGCAAAACCTTAAGGCATGCAGGAGGTGATTGCAGCCACGACTGTCGGTGCATCCACATCAGAACGCATTTCGGCGTGTCCAATCGTGGTTGGGAGGATTAAATGTAATTTCCCGCCCATCACTTTTTTATCTCGCATCATGTGAGGTAAATAGTCATCTGGTTGCATTTTTTCAGGACCCGTGACGGGTAAGTCAGCGCGTTTTAGTAGAGCGATAACACGTTGGGTTTGCTCTGGTGTAAAGCGACCCATTAATTCTGCAGTTTTAGCTGCCATAACCATACCCGCAGCAACCGCTTCACCATGTAGCCAAACGCCATAGCCCATTTCAGCTTCAATGGCATGACCAAAGGTGTGCCCAAGATTGAGTAGCGCACGTAATCCACTCGTCTCTTTCTCATCAGCGGCAACGACTTGAGCTTTGAGCTCACAGCAACGGCGAATACAGTAGGCCATAGTTTGGTTATCGAGTGCCATTAAGGCTTCGATATTATTCTCTAACCAACTGAAAAATTCACCATCCAGAATTATGCCGTATTTGATAACTTCGGCGAGTCCTGAGGAAAGTTCTCTTTTGGGAAGGGTTTTTAAGCAGTCTAGGTCGACAATGACAGAAGCGGGTTGATAAAACGCCCCGATCATGTTTTTACCTAGAGGATGGTTAACCGCAGTTTTTCCGCCAACAGAAGAATCTACTTGAGATAACAGGGTGGTTGGTACCTGGATAAAGCGTACGCCACGCTGATAACTGGCAGCGGCAAAACCGGTTAAATCACCGATCACTCCCCCACCAAGAGCAATGAGAGTTGTGTCGCGGTTATGGTGCTTTTCGAGTAATGCGGTAAAAACATCATTCATGATGAATAACGATTTGTACTGTTCACCATCAGGAAGAATGATCGAATCGACTTTCACTCCTGATGCTTCGAGAACATGTTGGATCTTATTCAAATAGAGTGGCGCGAGAGTTTCATTCGTCACTATCATTGCTCGTTGACCCGCAGTTAGTGGCCAAAATGCATCCTGTTGTTGGTACAATCCAGGTGCAATATTGATTGGATAGCTGCGTTCATCCAGAGTAACAGTGACTTTTTCCATCTTGCTTTTACCTTGAATTCATTACATCTGATTTAAAAGGATTAGTTCTTTTCTAACAGCTCAATGATTTGGTTAGCAACAACTTTAGCGCTTTGCTCATCTGTATGGATCGTAATATCTGCGATCTCTTCATACATAGGGTTGCGTTCATCGGCTAATTTTTCTAAAACTTCGCGTACGGGTTCATCCACTTGTAATAGAGGACGTTTTTTATCACGTTGTGTGCGAGATAGTTGTTTCTCAATAGTGGTTTCGAGATACACAACGACACCACGAGCTGATAGGCGATTACGAGTCTCTTTAGATTTAACAGAGCCGCCACCAGTCGCTAGAACAATGCCTTGCTTCTCTGTAAGTTCGTTGATGATTTTCTCTTCACGATCGCGGAAGCCTTCTTCACCTTCGAGGTCGAATACCCAGCCTACATCTGCACCAGTGCGTTTTTCAATCTCGTGATCGGAGTCGAAAAACTCCATATTAAGCTGTTGAGCCAACTGACGACCAATAGTGCTTTTTCCGGCTCCCATTGGTCCAACCAGAAAGATATTGCGTTTCTCTGCCATGTTTTTTGGTATTACTACGATTATTCGTTAATGATCACCCGCCCCGCCAATCGAATTAGCGGCGGGACCTAAACTGAAACCTCATTAATTGATGATGTGAGATCAGATATGAAAATTATCTCAATACATCAACCTGAATTGCAACTACATAAATCTGGCACTCAGGAAACAAAGTGTCAGATTTGCAGTTACTGGTTTCTATATTTGAGCTGTCTACATTACATAATGCATTGATTAGCATGAGTTTTAACAGGCTATAAAACCCACAAAAAATGAGGGAAGCTGTTAATTCTAAAGCAAAAATATTGTTGCTATTTTATAAGCAGTTGACAGCTTGTTCTTTAATCTACCGATAGTTAGAACACTTAATGGATAACCTTGTATGCTAAAACGACCTCAGCGTCAAATTTATCCGGTAGGTTTATAGAATAAAAAATAATAATTTCATCGAACTTACGCATTTTAAACATTCAACTAATTGAATGTATGGATGTTATTTTTTTATGCTAAATATTGATAAGTTTTGGTGTAATAAAAACGATCAAAACGCGCCGATCAATATGTTGAAAGCTATTTGTAAATAAATTTCCTAATAAGGGTAGTTGAGATAGAAATGGAATACCAGCCTCCGTTTTTTCCTGTTTTTGTTGAAAAATGCCCCCAAGAATTAATGTGTCATTATTTTTTATCGTGACCGATGTAGCTATCTCTTGTTTATTAATGGATAAATGGTGATTTTGGCTGGTAGTGATGGCGGTATCGGGAGAGTTATGGCTAATTTTCAATACCATTTCCACCTTGTTATCCCGTGAAATCGTTGGTGTGACTTCCATACCAAGCACCGCGTCCTTAAATTGTACATGGCTTTTTTTATCTGTATTTGTGACATAGGGAATTTCAGTACCTTGCTGAATACTGGCAGGTTTTTGGTGAGAGGCAACCAGCCTCGGGCTAGCAATAATCGACAATAAATTTGCTTTTTCTAGGGCACTAAGCTTCATTTCTAATAGCCCATCCCCCAATTTTAAAATGTTCAATGCCACTTTCCCTGGTTCGGTGTTATAGCGGTTATATCGGCTATGGTGTGGGTTGGTTGCCATCTCTCCCAGCATTCCCCACTCTAATCCCAAGGCCTGTAATGCCGTACGGGTGCTACTCACAATATGGGCGGTAATTTGCACTTGCTGCTGAGGAATATCTTTTTGTTTTAGCCATTCGGTGATCAAGGCCATCCGTGGTTTACTCTCGGTGATGATTAGGCTATTGGTTGTTGTATCGAAGCTTGCTTGCCCCTTTTCGGATAATAGCTTCAGATCAGTTTGGATTATCTGCTGGTAAACCAATTGCGCATCCACCGAAATTAACGGAAATATTTTTTCACTTAATGGTTCTTCAACGGGAATAATTTTGGGCGTATGTTCTGCAAGTAATGGAATGTCTTCATCGGGCAGTAACGCTATAAACGGGTCTCTTCCTCTCTCGGCATAGCTCATCATGCAGAACAATAGAGGGAAAATCCCAATATAAAAAATGTTATGGTGACTCATGATTTTCCTCCTTGAAAAACGATACTGACAGCGTAGCCACTAACGCATTATTTTTTTGTGTTAATGAAACTTCAGATAAGCGCCAGTGGTTTAGTGAGGGGTGGATAATAAGAGACTGGATTAAATGGATAAGATTGTTAAATTCGCCTTGTATTTCTAATTGATAGCGTGAGTTTTCAACATCAATTGGCTGTAGTTGATTCAATATCACCCTTGAACGTGAAACAGCGTGTTGTAAATAAACAATAAAAGAGTGGGGATCCGATGGCGAATCTGTGGATGATATGTCCCCTTGTATTTGTTGTTCTAGCTGGTGCAATGATGGGTTTTGAGTGAAAAACTCGTGATATTGAAGATTATCGTTGTGTAGCTGTACATTGGCATCATTAAGGCCATTTTGTTGTTGGTTCTGTACTTGCCAATAGCCGTAATAACTGACAATAGAACCTAGAATAAGTAATAAAATAATCAGGATAGACTGTTGCCAAAGTGGGCAATACCAGAATCGATGAAAACTGTTATTCATCGGTTCCTCCTTCAAAATTGGCACTAACATGTAATTGGTTGAGCGCTTTTATTCGTCGAAGTTTAATTAGCTGAACATGGTCAATGTGAGGGTTATCCATAAGTTGAGAAGAGAGTTGATGAATATCTTGAAAATAATAACTATGGGCTTTTAGCTCCAAACGTTGCTCCCGTAGCTGGAAAGAAGAAAGCCAACTTTTTTCGGGTATTATGGATGTGAGCGAGGTTAATAAATTTAATAACGATTGGTTGTATTGAGCATCTAGATCAATTGTTTTTCGGCGATTCAATAGCTTTTCTAATTGCTGCTGTTTTTCATTAACTTGATGTTTTAGCTGCTGTAATTTTTGTCGTTGTTCTTGATGATGGGCATGACGAATTTTGGATTGTGCTATACCAAGAGTTTGCAAGATAGTCCAGTACCCCCCTAAACTCACAAAGAGAACGGTCATCATAAAAGCGAATATAAAAAATAGTCGCTTCTGCTTAAGGGTATTCTGTGTGCGCCACGGAAGAAAATTTACTTGGTACATTCAAATATCCTTATGACGAAGTGCTAATCCGGCTGCAATCACAAAATCCCCTAGTTGGCGAGGAAGTTTGATGGGATAGTGATGAAAAGCTTGCAGTAAATCCCATTGCGGAGGTGAATCAGGTTGTGAATGGTCACTAATGTAATAGATGGGTAATTTTAAATATTCGAGGTCATTAGTTAATAATGGAATTATTTGGGTGATGTCGGTCAATTGATTATCTTGAATATGGTTATAATTTGCAGGTTGGCTGATAGGGCCAGACCATAACCATTCGCCATTCCGGTAATGGATTAGCCAACTTTCATCGGGAAGATGGGCTTGTTTAGCGAGATAGCGAAGTGCAATCGGTGCGATATCTACAGCTGAGAGTGAATAGCCACTCTCCTTGAGTAAATGTTGCCAAAATAGGATATCGGATTGGCGAGCCGCATTGAAATAGACTTGTTGATTGATGATGCGATAATCCACCGAAAGGTCTTCCGCTTGCATCGGAAACCGTTTTTCGATTTGAGTTTGTAAATACCAGCCTAATTCTGGTTGTTGCAAATTCATTTGATTGGGTAGGCTAACTTGCTGCTTTAATGTTCTCATTGAAGGTAGTGCAATGGAAACTGAACAATTTTTCGGTAATTTCTGACGCCATTGCTTTAAAATATTCAGTAAAATTACGCGTTGTTCCTCAAGGACTAAATGATTTATTTCAGTGGGTAATTTTTGCTGCCAGCATTCACATAATGACCAGTATTTTCGGTGTTTTTTAGCAGCAACAAGTTGAATGTGATGCTGAGAAAGTTCAATTCCAATGTTCCATTTTGGTGAGTACATACATAATGTCCTTATCATTAACAATTAAATTACGTTTTCTATTGCGCTGTATAAGCTTTATACTATGCGGCTGTGATATCTAAACCCGCCTGTCAGTTGAGTATGGGAATTCTTCGGTGAAGTTCGTAAAATATTTTTTGATTCTTGTGGTTTGTTGCATTTTTTTGGGAACCGCTTCGATTTATGGCATGTATAAATATGTCGAGGGCGAGTTACCTGATGTCGCAACAATGAAAGACATCCGTCTGCAAACCCCAATGCAGGTATTCAGTGCAGATAATGAACTGATCGCCCAATATGGTGAGAAACGCCGTATTCCATTGCCACTAACTGACATTCCACCGATGTTAGTGCATGCCTTTATTGCGACTGAAGATAGCCGCTTTTATGACCATCATGGTATTGACCCGATTGGTATTTTCCGAGCGGTTACCGTTATGGCATCATCGGGGCATGCTTCTCAAGGGGCGAGTACAATCACCCAGCAATTAGCGAGAAACTTCTATTTAAGTCCTGAAAAGACATTGATGCGTAAAGCAAAAGAAGCTTTCCTTGCCATTCGCATAGAGCAGCTTTTCACCAAAGACGAAATTATGGAGCTATACCTGAATAAAATTTATTTAGGTAACCGAGCTTATGGTGTGGGTGCCGCGGCTTATGTGTATTTTGGTAAAACAGTCAATGAGTTGACCTTAAGTGAAATGGCGATGATTGCGGGGTTACCAAAAGCGCCATCGACGTTTAACCCGCTGTATTCTTATGAACGCGCGATTAACCGACGTAACGTTGTACTGATGCGAATGTTGGAAGAGAAATACATTACGCGCGATCAGTACGAACAAGCGAAGAGTGAAAAAATTGAAGCGTCATACCATGCACCGAAGGTTGATTTTTCTGCCCCATATTTAGCCGAAATGGCGCGCCAAACTATGTATGAAAAATATGGTGAAGACGCATATACCGACGGTTATAAAGTTTACACAACGGTGGTGCGTAAAGATCAATTGGCTGCAACTGAAGCGGTCCGCAATAACTTGATTGATTACGATATTCGTCATGGCTATCGTGGTCCTGCTGAAGTGCTATGGACAGCCAATGAAACCCCATGGACGCAAGAGCAGATTGTTGAAAAACTGAAAAAACTACCCACATATGGCCCATTGATCCCTGCGGTTGTCATTGCGGCAAATAGTAGCGATGCGAAAGTGATGTTAGCCGATGGTTCAGACATTCAAATCTCTATGGCTGGTGTTCGCTGGGCACGTAAATTTATCTCTGATACTCAACAGGGTGGAACACCAACTGCGGTGAATAAAGTGGTGCAGGTTGGAGAACAAATTTGGGTTCGTCAGGTAAAAGATAGCTGGTGGTTAGCACAAATTCCGGATGTTAATGCCGCATTTGTGGCATTGAATCCAAATGATGGGGCTGTGATAGCGTTAGTGGGCGGTTTTGATTTCAACATGAGTGAATTCAACCGCGTCACCCAATCTCTGCGCCAAGTCGGTTCGAACATTAAACCATTCTTGTACACCGCAGCGATGGATAAAGGCTTAACGCTAGCCTCATTATTGAATGATGTGCCGATTAGTCGCTGGGATGCAGGGGCTGGTTCAGATTGGCGTCCGAAAAATTCACCGCCACGGTATGATGGTCCCATTCGTTTACGCCAAGGTTTAGGGCAGTCGAAAAACGTGGTGATGGTGCGGGCTATGCGTGCAATGGGTGTGGATTACGCCGCAGATTATTTAACCCGTTTTGGTTTCCCAAAAGAAAATATTAACCGCACAGAAGCGTTGGCGTTAGGTGCTCCGTCGTTTACACCAATGCAGATGGTTCGTGGCTACGCGGTGATGGTTAATGGGGGATATTTAATAGACCCTTACTACATTTTAAAAATTGAAAATCATAATGATGAAGTGATTTTTGAGGCGGAACCAAAACTGGCCTGTCCGGAATGTACCGATATTCCAGTTATTTATGGGGATACGGAGCGTACTATTGCAATCAGGGATTCAGAAGATGATGCAACGGAAGAAGTGACACAATCTCACAGCAGCGTCGTTAATCAGGAACCAACAATGGACGTTCCAGCTGCGGCTGAGCAGGTTCGTTCAGAGGATAAGTATGCGCCTCATGTGATTAGTACTCCGTTATCTTTCTTAATTCGTGATGCGATGGTTACCAATATTTATGGTGAGCCAGGTTGGTCTGGTACGGGTTGGCGAGCTGGACGAGATTTAGCTGGGCGACGGGATATTGGCGGTAAAACAGGAACAACCAATAGCTCGAAGGATGCGTGGTTCTCCGGATATGGGCCTGATGTGGTTGCATCTGCTTGGATTGGCTTTGATGATAACAAACGTACTCTAGGCCGAACGGCTGCGGGTGGTGGTGAAGCCGGAGCTAAGAGCGCGCAGCCGATTTGGGATGATTTTATGAAAGTCATTCTTGACGGTGTTCCCGTTAAAACCATGAAGCCACCAAAAGGTATTATTTCAGTTTCCATCGATACGCGAACAGGTAAATTGTCATCAGGTGGGCCGTCACGAAGTGAATACTTTATTGAAGGTACTGAGCCGAAAGAACGTGCGGTACAAGAAGTTGGAACGATGATTTCAACAGATGGCGGATCAAGCCAAGAACTATTCTAATCTCGTTATTGTGATCTTTATTACACCCCATCGTTTCTTAACATGGGGTGTAATTATTTTAAAGCTACGTAAATGCCAGAGATGGATAATATTTTGTATTACCCCGCGTTATTTTTTAGATAACGCTCAACATAGAACAGCGCACTAATATTACGAGCTTCATTGAAATCAGGGTGATCGAGTAACTCCATCATTCGAGCTATCGGCCATTTAACTTGTTGTAATGGTTCGGGTTCATCGCCCTCTAGCTTTTCATTGAATAGGTCATTAGCAATGAGGATATTCATCTTACTAGAGAAATAAGATGGGGACATGGTGAGTTTTGCCAAAGGAATAATTTGGCGGGCACCATAGCCAATTTCTTCTTTGAGTTCGCGCTGGGCAGCATCAAGAGGCTCTTCTCCAGGGTCAACAGCTCCTTTGGGGAAACCCAGCTCATAATTTTCAATACCAACGGCATATTCACGAATCAAGATTAGGTGGTCATCGATGATCGGAACAATGAGAACCGCTTCGCGTTTTGCTGGACGCATTCTTTCATAAACGCGTTTTTCACCGTTGCTGAATTCGAGATCAACAGATTGGATGCTGAATAATTTGGACTGTGCGATATCTTGAATATTCAGGATTTTTGGTTTTTTGAGTTCCGTCATAACGATTTCCGAACCAGATGATTGAATCTATGGATAAAAGCATTTTTTCGATGAGAAAGATGGCCTTTACCTTGTCCTTAACTATGACGCATATCAAAAAAAAATGATAGAGATTATAAGGCAGAGAAAATACTGCTAGTATAATTACCTAGAAAAAGAGTATCGCAGAATGAGTAAAAAATTATATTTACAAGGTATTGTAAAGTAGAACAAAACTGAAAATAGAATAGGAATTGGCTGATATAGGGATTCACATTGAATTGCTATGCTTGCTGGTAGACAGTTCCATTGGGATAAACATGCTAAACACTATCATTATACTGGCTCTGATTGTAGCTAGCCTAATTATAATGGTTCTCTTCCTATTCTTCAGGCGGGGACGGCGTTCTAGCGTCTATCAAATACCCTCGTTAGCCGCTCCTTCATTTAAAAAAATGATTGAATCAGACTACCAAATCCTATCGCAGTATCTCAATCATAACGCTTCAAAAAATATTCACGTACCGTCACAACCTGCTTGGCAAATTAAACGAAATTCGATTGTTGCAACGATTTGCAATGCCGTCACTCGGTTTAATCTTCGGCAAGAACAAGGAAATAGCTGGCGCTATTTTATTGATACGGTTGAAGTGCAATTGCCTGAACAACTCGAACCCTTTTTGCAGCGGCAAAACGTGATGGAAATCATTGATACTGACCATCTACCGCTCATTGTGGCATTGAATAGCCACTCCCTGAAAGAGTTTAGTCATGAGTGGTCTGCGTCCTCTTCTGTGGAGTCTGTGTTACCAGAAGCCGCTATCCAAGAAGGCGAGCAAAACACGATTCAATTATTAAAAGTACGCAAAGAGAGTAAAGAAGAGCATCGGCTACACAATTCATCGGGATGGCTAGGAGCCATAGTGGTGAGTCTAAGCTTCTTTTTAGGCTACCTCACGATGATTTCTATCCCGGTTTTACAAGGATGGGGACTGACTTTTGCGATAATCGTCTTTTGTATTGGCGTATTTTTACTGTTTCGGTTACGAATTCTTCCCAAGCCTTATCAAGATGTACAGTGCATTTATGGGCAACCCAAACGCTGGGAGCTCTATGGTGAGTTAGATAAAAAGTACTCATCGACAGTCTCTATTGGAGGGGTAGATCTTCACTATCCTTCTTATTGGACTCCTTATCTAAAATATGAATTAAATCAAGCAACTAATATTGATCTCTATTCTTCGGGGGAGGTAGTGAAATATGGTCGCTGTCTCTCCATTCATGAAGAAGAGCGTTATTACCCTTACAAGCGATTTAAAAAGAACATATTGATGTTCTCTAGTGCCTTACTTTTTTTGGTACTTACGATGACTTATCAACCCATTAGTTTGCCAATTAAACTTGGCATTGCATGGCTAGAGGGTACTCACAAAGTTGTTGTTACAGACCCAATGGAATTGAGCATAAAAAAAATTAAGGTTGGGGATACGCTGTTAGCAAAAGGGGTGGGTATGTGTTATCGCCCCCCAAATTTGAATGATGAAAATCAGGCACTTTTTGTGCCTTTTGACTGCTCCGGAATGTATTGGAACAACATCAATTTGGTGACTGAGCCACAGTCTGAAACGGTAAATCATGCCATTGATTTACTTAATAGTGTTAAAAATCAGCTTCACCCTGATAAAGATGCCCCAGGAATTAACCCCAGATTACAACGAGAAATTATGAAGTCAGGGATGAATATTATCTTTGATTTTTCGGAAATAATATTAAAAACCAATGCATTATGTGGTGGATCAGAGAGTTGCGTTAAACTCAAAAATGCGTTATCTAACCTCGGTGGTAGTGCGGATGATTGGTCTACTCTAGTGAAAAAAGCATCATCAGGAAAATTAAGCGGGGCACACGTTTTATTACGTGCAGGAAGTGCTGAGGCCTTGGAAAAGTTAGTTGAAGACACCACATATGATTTCATCAGGAAAGAAATTGAAAAAGAAATTCGTAAACTCAATAGCCCCCCTCCAGGCGGCGTGTTGTTGATTAGCGATGAAAATCATCCATTAGTTGATTTGATTCCAATAAATTCCTTCAATGAAATGACGCAGTTACAGCGTTGGTATGAACTTCAACGCTTAGCGAGTATTTTGAATAACACACCGTTTGACGTGCAAGGTGTCGTGACGAATTTATCGGTTGATGCAAATGGAACGCTGTATATTTCGCTCCACGAGGCATTAAATGAAGATGCGTTACCGCTCTTTGTTTGTCGGGCTATGTTTATTCTTTTTCTGGCAATATGTGTTGTAATCAATGGTTCATTAATAATTATACGAGTTTTGAATAACAAAAGGCGTTTACGTAAAATCACTGAATATTACGATAAATGCTATGAGGTCGATAATCCTTCCGCGCCTAGATAGTATTATCCTTCCGATATAATGGAAGCCTCATTTTGGTTTTAATTCAAACTGATATTGAGGAGGCATCATGAAACAATCATCTGTAGAACCCGTTCGCCTCGATAAATGGTTATGGGTTGCACGTTTTTATAAAACACGTTCAACGGCCCGTGAGATGATAGATGGCGGGAAGGTTCACTATAATGGACAGAGAACTAAGCCCGGGAAAATTGTTGAGATAGGCGCCTTGATCAAACTACGGCAAGGAAATGATGAGCGTATCATTGAGGTGCTTGAGATCAGCAATCAGCGTAAAGGCGCTCCGGAAGCTCAATTACTGTATCGTGAAACAGCTGAAAGCATCGAACAACGTGAAAAAATGGCGATAGCACGCAAAATGAATGCGTTAACTATGCCCCATCCAGACCGACGTCCTGATAAAAAAGAGCGTCGAACTCTGCTAAAATTTAAACAAACTAATTCCAATGAATCGTCTTAATAGACGGTCTGAGTAATAGAGAGAAATTATGGCTAAACAAGACCAACTTCATCGTTTTCTATTTGAACAGCATGCTGTGCGTGGGGAAATGATTACTGTCGATGAGACTTTTCATCATATTTTACAAAATCATGATTATCCAGAAGCGGTAAAAGGTCTGCTGGGTGAGTTACTGGTTGCGACCAGTTTACTGACTGCAACATTGAAATTTGATGGTGATATTACCGTTCAAATTCAAGGTGATGGCCCCGTAAAATTAGCGGTTATTAATGGTAATAACTTACAGCAAATGCGTGGTGTTGCACGCGTTGATGGTCCGGTAGTCGCGGGTAGCACTTTAAAACAGATGATCGGTAATGGTTTTATTGTCATCACTATCACGCCAAAACAAGGCGAGCGCTACCAAGGTATTGTGGCTATTGAAGGCAACAGTATTGAAGAAAGCATAGATGCTTATTTCCGTCAGTCTGAGCAACTACCAACTCGCTTATTTATTCGTGTTGGTGAGTTAGATGGCAAAGGTATCGCGGGTGGTATGTTGCTGCAAGTTCTGCCAGCAGCGGAAAATTCTAGCCATGAATTTTTTGATCATCTAGTACAACTGACAGCCACGATTAAAGGCAAAGAGCTTAGCGAGTTAGATATCAAAGAAGTGCTACATCGTTTATATCACGAAGAAGATGTGACGCTGTATGACCCTCAATCTGTTGAGTTTCGTTGCACATGTTCTCGGGAACGTTGTGAAGCTTCATTGATTACACTTTCCAACGAAGATGTTATGGAAATTTTACACAAAGATGGAAAAATTGATATGGAGTGTGAATTCTGTGGCACACACTACGTATTTATTGAATCCGATATTGAAGGGTTAAATAATGAGCGTAATCAGCAACTTCACTGATACGATTTAGCAACCTATTTATGTGACGAGGGTGCAATTCTGCACCCTTTTTTGACAAATTTAAAGGATTATAACGTGCTCTAAGTCTCATTATGAATTAAAAAAAATTATGCTTTTTCAATTCTTTGATAGCTATCGCTGTTAATTAGTCGTAAAGATTTATGATCGTCGGCAGAATAGCTATGTTTACCAGGAGCAATATAATGAGCGCTAAAAGCATTACCCTGAAGGATCTCGAAAAGTACGGCATTCATGACGTCGCAGAAGTTGTTTATAACCCTAGTTATGAACTGTTATTTCAGGAAGAAACCAAGCCAGGTCTAGAAGGTTATGAACGCGGTACAGTAACGACTTTAGGTGCTGTTGCTGTTGATACCGGTATTTTTACGGGTCGTTCTCCAAAAGATAAATATATCGTTCGCGATGATATAACTCGTGATACCGTTTGGTGGGCAGACCAAGGTAAAGGTAAAAACGATAACAAACCTATGAGCCAAGAGGTTTGGAGCAGCCTGAAGCACTTAGTGACCGAGCAGCTCTCTGGCAAACGTCTGTTTGTTGTCGATGCATTCTGTGGTGCTAACGCAGATACGCGTCTGAAAGTCCGTTTTATTACGGAAGTTGCATGGCAAGCTCACTTCGTTAAAAACATGTTCATTCGTCCTTCTGAAGAAGAATTAGTCGGTTTTGAGCCTGACTTTATCGTGATGAATGGCGCAAAATGCACTAACCCGAATTGGAAAGAGCAAGGTCTGAATTCAGAAAACTTTGTTGCATTCAACTTGACTGAGCGTATGCAGTTAATCGGTGGCTCATGGTACGGCGGCGAGATGAAGAAAGGGATGTTCTCTATGATGAACTACCTGCTGCCATTAAAAGGCATTGCATCAATGCACTGTTCCGCTAACGTAGGTGAAGATGGCGACGTTGCTATTTTCTTCGGCTTATCGGGTACAGGTAAGACAACACTGTCTACCGATCCAAAACGTAAGTTAATTGGTGATGATGAGCACGGTTGGGACGACGACGGTGTATTCAACTTTGAAGGCGGTTGCTACGCGAAAACAATCAACCTGTCTAAAGAAGCTGAGCCAGATATCTATGGTGCTATCAAGCGCGATGCATTACTGGAAAACGTCATGGTATTGGCGGATGGCTCTGTTGATTTCAATGATGGTTCAAAAACTGAAAATACGCGTGTTTCTTACCCAATTTATCACATCGAAAATATCGTTAAGCCTGTTTCTAAAGCGGGGCACGCGACTAAAGTTATCTTCCTGACGGCAGATGCATTCGGTGTGTTACCACCAGTTTCTCGCTTAACGCCAGAACAAACTCAGTATCACTTCTTGTCAGGTTTCACGGCGAAATTAGCAGGTACTGAACGTGGTGTGACGGAACCAACACCAACATTCTCTGCATGTTTCGGTGCTGCCTTCCTATCTCTACACCCAACGCAATATGCGGAAGTGTTAGTGAAGCGAATGGAAGCTGCTGGTGCGAAAGCTTATTTAGTTAACACAGGCTGGAACGGTACTGGTAAACGTATTTCTATCAAAGATACACGCGCAATTATTGACGCTATCTTAAGTGGAGATATTGAGAAAGCGGATATGATTAAGTTGCCAGTTTTTGATTTAGAAGTCCCAACTGCATTACCGGGTGTGGATACGAATATCCTTGACCCACGTAATACTTACGCGGACAAATCACAATGGGATGAGAAATCAAAAGATTTAGCTGACCGCTTTACGAAGAACTTCGATAAATACACAGATACTCCAGCGGGAGCTGCACTGGTTAAAGCCGGTCCAAAATTGTAATCGCATCGAAATTCCGTGATAAAAATAAGGCGCTACCGAGATAGCGCCTTTTTTGCCTTAAAAATAAGTGAGTACTTATTCACATCTGTATTTATTCCATTGCTGGCAAGTCAAATAACAGAATTTCACTGTCATCATCAGCATGGATAGTCAGCTGACTTTCTTGCCAAACAGCTAAACCATCGCTGGTCGTTGCTTTTTGACCATTAACTTCAATGCTACCTTTCACGACTTGTATCCAGACGACGCGTTTATCGGCAATCTCATAAGTATCGTGTTCTTTGGCCGACAATGCCCAGCGCCATAAGGTCATATCTTGGTGGACTTTTAGCGACCCTTCACGGGCATCTGGGGACAGTACAAGCTGCCTACCATTCTTAGAGTCAAAACGTTTTTGTTCATAGCGTGGCTCGATACCATTGGCATTTGGCATAATCCAAATCTGGTATAAACGCAGCGCTTTTTCATTATCCGGGTTGTATTCAGAGTGACGAATACCGGTGCCCGCGCTCATGATTTGGAATTCTCCCGCAGGGATTTGTTCCATATTGCCCATGCTATCTTTATGTTCAACTGCGCCATCAAGGACATAAGTCAATATTTCCATATCCTTGTGTGGGTGAGTACCGAAACCTTGTCCAGCGGCAATATAGTCCTCATTGATGACCCTCAATGCAGAGAATCCCATAAATTTTTCATCGTAATAGCTAGCAAATGAAAAAGAATGCCAACTGTCGAGCCAGCCATGGTTGGCGTGCCCACGTTGATTTGCTTGGCGTAAATAGATCATAGAGTCATCTCCTAAAAGCGTATATCCAACTTTCATTGGGCTTTTTCTAAACTTGTTGATGATAGTTTAGCCAAATTAACGCCAGAGAGAAGTAGGGGAAATTAATCATAGGATCCAAAAAATTTGAATAAGATTTCGGTCGCTAATAAGAAAATTTTGTATCAAGAAATAGAGATATATGACGAGGAGATAAAAAAATAGCCAGCATGTAAGCTGGCTAAAGTAAACACTGGAAGCAATGTGAGCAATGTCGTACCTCCAACAAGATGCTGACTAAGTTAAGCACCCTGCGGAAGATGTGATAATGATAATAGTTATCACTATCGTTTGTAAAGGGTTATTTTTAACCAATTTGATATTTATGAGAACCTAATTCTCAACTGTATGATTTGTATGTAATTAAATAATATCCATTATTTTTCAATGGATTAAATAAAATTATCAAATAGTTAGCTATTTTGAGATGCTGGTAAACTTTCAGCACAAGCAGAGGCGGAACTCCATGCCCATTGGAAGTTATACCCACCAAGCCAGCCAGTGACATCCATCACTTCCCCTATAAAATACAGGCCTGGAGCTTTAAGCGATTCCATGGTTTTAGAGGAAATTTCATGGGTATCGACTCCGCCTAAAGTCACTTCAGCAGTGCGATATCCTTCGGTTCCATTAGGTTGAACTTGCCAGTAATGGAGTAGGTTATCTAATGCCTCAATCTGCGGATGGTTGAGTTGTTTGAGTGGGCAATCGGGGAGTTGCCCTAGTTGTTGAAGAACATCAAGCAAGCGTTTCGGTAGCAATGTCGCTAAGGTATTTTTCAATGATTGATTCGGACGGTGTTGCTTTTCATTGGTCAGGAATTCCCTCACAGAAGTTTCTGGAAGTAAGTTAATACTCACATACTCCCCCGGTTGCCAGTAATTCGAAATCTGTAAAATGGCAGGGCCAGATAAGCCTCTATGGGTAAACAAAATATTTTCTTTAAACACCACGCCGCAGGCTGAGGTGACGGTAGCTGGGACGGAAACCCCTGACAGTACCTGTAGAGTCTCCAATAGGGGCTTATGAAGCGTGAACGGTACCAAGGCGGCTCGGGTTGGCACGATAGTGTGTCCAAACTGCTCTGCGAGACGATAACCAAATGGCGTTGCTCCTAGCCCCGGCATAGAGAGCCCTCCGGTAGCTACAACAAGTGAGCGAGCACTTACTTGAGAGCCATTAACGGTGACGATATATTCGTTATTTATTTTTTCTACGTGGGTAATTTCACTGCGTAGTTTGATGCTAACATTGGGTAAATTACATTCATTTTGCAGCATATCGACGATATCTTGCGCACTATTATCACAAAATAACTGTCCGAGTGTTTTTTCGTGATAAGGAATCTGATATTTGCTTACGAGAGAAATAAAATCCCATTGGGTATAACGTGCAAGGGCTGATTTACAAAAGTGAGGGTTAGTCGAAAGGTAGTTACTGTGATCGGCGTACATATTAGTGAAGTTACAGCGACCACCACCTGACATAAGAATTTTTCGACCTAATTTTTTGCCGTTATCCAGTACCAAGGTATTTAAACCACGCTTACCCGCGAGTGAAGCACAAAATAGTCCAGCGGCACCAGCCCCTAAAATAATAACGTCGATATTTCTCACGATTAAAATTCTCTATATACTTGATTTTTAATATATTTGATATTACTGATGGGGGTATTTTACGCTATTAGATAGCGGTTGTAATGCAATGGATTAGAGAAGAATTGATGAAAAGTATATCAGACGTATTATAATTAGGGAAAACTGCGAAAAAAGACTATTTTGCCTTCGATAATCTGAAATTATCCTAAAAAAGTTTCAAAAATTCAGAATAACTTTGATTTGG
Source organism: Providencia rustigianii DSM 4541 (assembly GCF_000156395.1). GTDB lineage: Bacteria > Pseudomonadota > Gammaproteobacteria > Enterobacterales > Enterobacteriaceae > Providencia > Providencia rustigianii. The sequence goes on along the minus strand of NZ_GG703818.1, from coordinate 345,823 downwards.
GTAACGTTATGATATTTAAGGGGTAATGTCTAATTGGTGTTTTTTTGATGGGTAGTTAAATCAAAAAAAGGTCAGATTTCGCTTCCACCGCTAGCGTTTGTCAATGATAATGCGCCGCGTTCATGTCCAACCTATAATGGCTTAACGTCTATGCTACATCTTTTTACAGGTTTAGAATTTTACACGGGTCTATTATTAGTTCTAGCACTGTTATTTGTGCTGGTCTATGAGGCTATAAATGGTTTCCATGATACCGCAAATGCGGTCGCGACGGTTATTTATACCCGAGCAATGCGAGCTCAGTTCGCAGTTGTCATGGCGGGAGTTTTTAACTTTTTCGGCGTCTTGCTGGGAGGGTTGAGCGTTGCGTACGCCATTGTTCACCTCTTACCAACAGACCTTCTACTCAATGTGAGCTCTGCTCACGGCCTTGCAATGGTCTTTTCATTGCTATTGGCTGCTATCATCTGGAACCTTGGAACCTGGTATCTCGGAATTCCTGCATCAAGTTCTCACACCCTGATCGGGGCAATCATTGGTGTTGGTTTAACCAACGCATTGGTGACTGATTCATCCGTGGTTGATGCATTAAACATACCGAAGATGATCAGTATTTTCATGTCGTTAATTCTTTCACCCGCTATCGGATTTGTGATTGCAGGGCTGATGATTTTTGTTTTGCGCCGTTATTGGAGCGGAACTAAAAAGCGTCGCCGAATTCACTTAACACCAGCAGAACGTGAGAAAAATGATGGTAAGCGTAAGCCGCCATTCTGGACGCGTACTGCGTTGATCCTATCTGCAGTCGGTGTGAGTTTTTCTCACGGTGCGAACGATGGGCAGAAAGGTATCGGTCTTATCATGCTGGTTCTGATTGGTGTTGCACCAGCTGGCTTCGTCGTCAATATGAATTCTAACGGTTACGATATCGCAAGAACTCATGACGCTGTTGTTCATCTGCAACAATACTATGAGACACATAAACCAGCATTAAACCACGCGATTGAAAATACCCCAGCGTTAGCAGAAAACAAACCTGAAGAGGGTGAGTTTCACTGCGACAGTTCACGTACGCCAGTCATCTTAGATCAAGCTCAGAAAATGCTGAGCGGGATTCAAAGCTATGATGAGCTGACACCAGAACAACGTAACCAAGCTCGCCGCCTGCTAATGTGTATCTCTGATACTGCAAATGCAGTTGCCAAGTTGCCAGAAACTAGCGCGAAAGATGCTAGCTTACTGAAGAAACTAAGCAATGACCTGCTGTATACCGTTGAGTATGCACCGCTGTGGATCATCATTGCCGTCGCACTGGCATTGGCACTGGGAACGATGTTTGGTTGGCAGCGTGTGGCTGTGACTATCGGTGAGAAAATTGGTAAAAAAGGAATGACTTACGCTCAAGGGGTTTCTGCACAGGTGACTGCGGCAGTTTCTATCGGGGTAGCAAGTTATACGGGTATGCCAGTTTCAACGACTCAGGTTCTCTCCTCTGCGGTTGCAGGTACCATGGTAGTTGATGGTGGTGGTGTTCAGAGTAAAACTATCAAGAGCATCGCTCTAGCATGGTTACTAACGCTGCCAGTTTCAATTTGTCTATCAGGTGCTTTATATTGGATCGCACTGAAGATTATTTAATGGTCTTCCGTAGAGCTCGAAAATAACATTTGGGCTCTATGCAAAATAGAAACATTCTAAAATAGTGATTATCGGTTTCGGTCATCACTATTTTTTTATATTGAATGGGTTACACGATAAATTACAACTAATTGACTATCAGAAGGTAAATCAGGCTCACAACGACCAAAATACTCAATCGACTGATGAGCATAAATTGTTTACGGATCCGTTCACAACGAAAAATGACGTCGGGATCGTAGTGTTCAAGATACTGCTTGCTATTGATATAGCGAACTAAGCGAAGTTGTTTATTAAGTTGACCATGAGTGGTAAAAAAGCCATTACCATCAACGGATTGATAGAGTAAAGGATCGGAATCCCTCAATATAGACAATAAAACACGAATAGAAGAAAAATAGCGCATCATATTTAAAATGCACAGAATGCAGAGTGCCCAAAATAATGCAACCATACTGAACATAATCCCCTCCTTAGAACGAACTGATCAAACCGCCGTTGTCACTAAAGGAAACAAAGCCAAAATATTGCACTTACTCGATTAATTTTTATTGTAGGATAGTTTTTTGCTTAAAAAAAGTGCAATTGACTCAAAATTTTCATTCTAGGGATGGATATTTATCGACTTTCAATTTAGGGATGGTTAATTACACTTAGATATATCACGGAAGCTCGAATTTTGGGTGGATGTATATTAAAATTGAATGAATGATGTTATTGTTTTATCAAATGTTATGTCTATTTATCGTTAAAAATTTAATCTGCTAGATGTGATCACGACGACACTTACTCATCACTATTTGCAGGTATAGTATATTCATAAGATATTGGTGAATGTCGTTAACCACCAGTTAAATCAGCATTTGGAAGGAGTTTACTTATGGCTTATAAACATATTCTTGTTGCGGTAGATTTGTCACCTGAAAGTAAAGTATTACTGGATAAGGCTGTTTCAATGGCTAAACCGTACGGAGCCAAAGTATCCATGATCCATGTTGATGTAAACTACTCGGATCTTTATACCGGTCTTATCGATGTGAATCTGGGTGACATGCAGCAACGTATCACTGATGAAACCCGTAACTCACTGAAAGATCTCTCTGCTGGTGCAGGTTATGAGATCCAAGAAACCCTCAGTGGTAGCGGCGATTTAGGTCAAGTGTTAGTGGATGCTATCAAAAAATACGATATGGATTTAGTTGTCTGTGGACATCACCAAGATTTCTGGAGCAAGTTAATGTCCTCTGCTCGCCAGTTAATTAATACCGTTCATGTGGATATGCTGATTGTTCCATTGAATGACGAAGAAGAATAATCTGTAATCTCTAACTTGATAATTATTCACTAAAAACGCCTGCTTATGCAGGCGTTTTTTTTACGCCAAATTACTCGGTGAAAGGGAATGATTGGCAGGTCAAGAAATTTTTTTTGCAAATGAGTAAAAAAAAACCTTGAATTAAGAATACAAACTAGTGATATATTCAATAGGCAAACACAAATCGACCTCACATTTCGCAAAAAAAAAGATAAGAAATAGTGAGGCTCCTCACAACAATATCCACATAAAAAAGGAAGTCAAAGATGGCTCAAACACTATCTTCGTTCTTGGAGTCTGTCCAAAAAAGAGACCCTTCACAACCTGAATTCCTACAAGCAGTGCGTGAAGTATTCACCTCCCTGTGGCCTTTTATCGAACAAAATGAAAAATATCGTGATCAAGCTTTGCTGGAACGCTTTGTTGAACCAGAAAGAGTGATCCAATTTCGCGTTTGTTGGGTTGATGACCACGGTAAAGTACAAGTAAACCGTGCATGGCGTGTCCAATTCAGTTCTGCCATTGGTCCGTTTAAAGGCGGAATGCGTTTCCATCCATCGGTTAACTTATCCATTCTGAAGTTTTTAGGCTTTGAACAAACCCTGAAAAATGCACTGACAACCCTGCCTATGGGCGGCGGAAAAGGTGGCTCTGACTTCGACCCTAAAGGTAAAAGTCACGGTGAAGTTATGCGTTTCTGCCAAGCTCTGATGACTGAGCTTTATCGTCATTTAGGCGCAGATACTGATGTTCCCGCTGGTGATATCGGGGTTGGTGGACGTGAAGTTGGCTTTATGACAGGGATGATGAAAAAGCTGTCTAACAATACGGCGTGTGTATTTACCGGTAAAGGTTTGTCTTTCGGTGGTAGTTTAATTCGTCCAGAAGCAACCGGTTACGGGTTAGTTTACTTCACTGATGCCATGCTAAAACGTCACGGATTAGGCTTTGAAGGCATGCGTGTTGCTGTTTCAGGTTCAGGTAACGTTGCTCAATACACGATTGAAAAATGTCTGGAACTGGGTGCGAAAGTGGTTACTGCATCAGATTCTAGCGGTACAGTTGTCGATGAAGATGGCTTTACACTCGAAAAATTAGCGCGCTTAGAAGAGATCAAAAATAATTATGGTCGAGTTGAAGAGTACGCGAAAGAGTTTGGGCTGACTTACTTAGCGGGCAAACAGCCTTGGTGTGTACCTGTGGATATCGCACTACCATGTGCAACGCAGAATGAGCTGGATGTCGAAGCCGCTAAAGTATTGATCCAAAATGGCGTGAAAGCGGTTGCGGAAGGCGCGAACATGCCAACAACAATTCCTGCAACTGACCTATTCCTTGAAGCGGGTGTTCTGTTTGCACCAGGTAAAGCTGCTAATGCTGGTGGTGTGGCAACATCAGGTCTGGAAATGGCTCAAAACGCAGCGCGCTTAAGCTGGAAAGCTGAAAAAGTGGATACTCGTCTGCACCATATCATGTTGGATATTCACCACCATTGTGTTGAGTTTGGTGGCGAAGGTAAACAAACCAACTATGTACAAGGTGCGAACATCGCGGGCTTCGTCAAAGTCGCTGACGCTATGTTTGCACAAGGTGTTGTGTAATAGTTAACTGAAAACGTACGCGAAAGGGCGGTAGTACAAGTTTATTGCCAATTGTACAAAACGCCCTTCGCCGTTACGTTTTAATCACTGTTTTTAATGCATGGATAAATATCGAATCGATGGCTTTTAGTCGTAACCGCGGAAGGTGCTTTTTGTCCCGCTAGAGGTTCCGCATAATCAGGGCGTTTAACCACAACACGGCGTTTTGCCAACGCGATTGCAGGAGCGAGTAAAGAATCTGCATCATCATCGGCACCCACTAATGACTGAAATACCCGCATTTCCTTTTTCACTAACGCGCTCTTCTGCCGATGTGGATACATTGGATCGAGATAAATCACGTCTGGCGCATCTGTAATTTCTGCTAATGCATGGAGACTCGACGCGTGGATCAGTGACATACGTGCTTGTAGCCATTGACCAATTTCAAGATCCTGATAGCCGCGTTGCAAGCCATCATCCAGCAGTGCCGCGACGACAGGATGACGTTCTAGCATGCGGACTTTACAGCCCAGCGCTGCCAGCACAAACGCATCGCGCCCTAAACCCGCTGTAGCATCAATCACATCCGGTAAATAGTCTTTTTTGATCCCAACCGCTTTGGCAACGGCTTCACCTCTACCGCCGCCAAATTTGCGCCGATGTGCCATTGCCCCTGAAACAAAATCCACAAAAATGCCACCTAATTTAGGTTCATCCATTTTACGTAATTGTAGATTTTCAGGCGTTAAGACCAGCGCCATTAGCGCATCTGGAGTATGGACTAACTGCCATTTTTCAGCGAGTTGGGATAGGGTGCCGGCATCGGCACCCTCTTCACAGATTAATTGAATTGCAATGTGATCAGCCATGAATGCCATAGCTCTTCAACATCGCATCCAATTCTGGTTTACGGCCACGGAAACGCTCGAACAGCGCCATTGGTTCTTCTGAACCGCCACGACTTAAAATATTATCGAGGAATGATTGACCCGTTTCACGGTTGAAAATACCTTCTTCGGAGAAACGCGAGAATGCATCAGCTGCCAAAACATCCGCCCATAAATAGCTGTAATAACCCGCAGCGTAGCCACCAGCAAAAATATGGCTAAATGCATGAGGGAATCGGCTCCATTCAGGGGATGGTACAACCGCAACTTTCTCTTTAATAGCGTACAGGGTTGGCATGACGCGTGCGCCTTTCGCTGGGTCATATTCTGCATGTAACGTGAAGTCAAACAGACCGAACTCTAGTTGGCGTAGGACAAACATTGCTGATTGGTAGTTTTTTGCCGCTAGCATGCTGTTCAGCATTTCGGTTGGCAGTGGTTCGCCTGTTTCATAATGACCGGAGATAAATTCCAGCGCTTCAGGTTCCCAGCACCAGTTTTCCATAAATTGGCTTGGCAGCTCAACGGCATCCCATGGAACACCGTTAATGCCAGCAACATCAGCAACATCAATTTGGGTCAGCATATGGTGCAGACCATGGCCAAACTCATGGAACAGCGTAATGACTTCATCGTGAGTAAACAGTGCAGGCTTATCACCAAGAGGCTTGTTGAAGTTACAAGTCAAATAGGCGACAGGATTCTGTAGGGTGCCATCCTTATGCACCATGCGGCCAACACAGTCATCCATCCACGCGCCACCACGTTTATTCTCACGGGCATATAAATCGAGGTAGAAGCTACCACGTAGTGTGTCGGTATCATCATATAATTCAAAGAAACGCACATCACCATGCCAAGTTTCAACATCATGACGTTCTTTGGCGGTTAAACCATAGATACGGTGAACCACTTCAAACAGCCCATTTAATACGCGCTGTTCCGGGAAATAAGGGCGTAGTTCTTCATCATTTAATGAGAATTTATGCTGTTTTTGTTTTTCGCTGTAGTAGGCGAGATCCCAAGATTCGAGGGTATCGACACCATAATGCTCTTTAGCAAAGGCGGTTAAATCTGCTAATTCGTCTTTACCTTGTTGATGCGCACGATCGGCTAACCCATTCAGGAAGCTTAATACTTGCTCTGGGGATTCAGCCATTTTGGTAGCGAGAGATTTTTCTGCGAAGTTTTTGAAACCGAGTAATTGCGCCAGTTCGTGGCGCAGTGCCATTAACTCTTCAATCAGTTCGCTGTTATCCCATTTACCTGCATTTGGCCCTTGGTCAGATGCACGGGTACTGTAGGCTAGGCTCATTTCGCGGCGCAATTCTGCGTTATCCGCGTAAGTCATCACAGGCAGGTAGCTTGGCATATCCAGTGTGAGTAAATACCCTTCTTCACCTTTGGACTCAGCCATGGCTTTGGCCGCTGCAATAGCACTTTCTGGCATTCCAGCTAGCTCGCTTTCATCTTTGATAAGCTTGCTCCAACCCATGGTCGCATCAAGCACGTTGTTACTGAACTTAGAGGCGATTTCTGACAAGCGTGCTACGATCTCGCCGTAACGTTGCTGTTTTTCAACGGGCAGGCCGATGCCGGATAATTCAAAATCACGCAGGGTATTTTCAATTGATTTTTGTTGTGCTCGGGTTAGCTTATTAAATTCATCGCCTTCTTTAAGGGATTTATAAGCTTGATACAGTGGCTCATGTTGCCCCATCCAAGTGCTGAACTCAGACAGTAAAGGAAGACATTGTTCATAAGCTTCCCGCAGTTCTGGGCTATTTTTGACAGAATGCAGGTGACTAACGGGAGACCAAACGCGGGACAGTTTATCGCTCGCTTCTTCTAATGGTTGGCACAGGTTATCCCAAGTGTATTGGTCATTGGCAGCCAGTAGGTTTTCAACAGTTTGGCGATATTCGCCTAAAACGTGTTGTACGGCTGGAAAAATATGCGCAGGTTCAATGCTTGAAAAACGTGGTAGTGCAGAATCGGTCAATAATGAATTTGTCATAAAAAACATCCTTGATGCAGGCTTGCGCTCGAAGGCCAAGGCTTACTGTGCTGACAATAAAAGTAGGTGGAATGATTCGTTAAATAAATCAGTGCACCGTTATGAATATAAGCAAGTATATGGGGGCAGATATGCAAAGCTCAATATCACAATTGTGCTTTTTGTTATTGCGGTTTAACAAATTGTGGCACGGGTTATTGGTTTGTATCAAGAATTTGAATGGTTGTTCTTACAATACCTTGGAAAATAAATAATTCAGTTTATAATCGAACTCCTACCAAGTAGAGGAAGATCGTCGTCTCCGGTGAGGCGGCTGGATTTCAAATCCAGTTGGGGCTGCCAGCAGTCCCGGGCAGGTTCGACTCCTGTGATCTTCCGCCACGATTTGCTTCTTTCGTCATGTCTCAAAAACTTCTTGTTAATTAATCAATCCAATTCTCTATAGCTTGTCCTAATTTGTGAATGTTTGTTGGTATTTACTACCATTAAAAACCGCGTTTTTTCTGCTGCTAAGTGATGCGGAGAATATGGCTATTTTTGTCAGCCTTATCTTTTGTGGTGACATAGTATATTGTTGGTCATAATTTATTCTTAGCTCGTAAATTGGGGGCAATTTGATGAGTGAAAATCTTCCGGAAGCACCACAGGGTGAATTTGTTTTATTTCGTAGTGTTGATGGCCAAACTCGCGTCGAATGCCGCTTTGAATCCGATACGCTGTGGTTATCTCAGGCTGAAATTGCCAATCTTTATCAGGTAACACCTCAGGCAATAACTCAACATGTTAAAGCTGTTTACGAAGAGGGTGAGCTTGTACAAAATTCAACTTGTAAGTCTTTCTTACAAGTTCGACGAGAAGGTAATCGGCAGGTTAATCGCAACACACTGCATTACAACCTCTCAATGATCCTCGCGATTGGTTATCGCGTCCGTTCGGTTCGCGGTACACAATTTCGCCAGTGGGCAACACAAACTTTAGAACAGTATCTGATCAAAGGGTTTGTGATGGATGATGAGCGGCTGAAGAATCCGCCTATTGGTCAGTCTGTTGTGCCTGATTACTTTGATGAGATGCTCGAACGCATCCGTGATATTCGCGCCAGTGAGCGGCGGGTGTATTTACGAGTGAAAGAGATCTTCACTATGGCAGCGGATTATGAGCCTTCCAATAAAGAAACCACTCGTTTTTTTCAAACCATCCAAAACAAACTGCATTTTGCTTGTACGGGAATGACTGCCGCTGAACTTATTGCCAGTCGCGCAGATGCCAGTCAGCTGGATATGGGATTAACCAGCTATAACTCCGACGAAATTCGTAAAACCGATGTAATTATTGCAAAGAACTATCTACGTGAGAATGAGCTCAAAGAGTTAAACCGTATCGTCAATATGTGGCTCGACTTTGCAGAAGACCAAGCATTGCGCCGCAAGCAGGTTTTTTTACAGGATTGGGATACCAAGTTGGATCAGTTTTTAAGTTTCAATGACCGTGACGTATTACAAGGCGCTGGTGAAATTAGTAAGAAAGTGGCTGATGAAAAAGCCAAAGAGATATTTGATGTTTATGCTCAAAAACGTCGTCAATTAAAAGAGGCTGAAGGGGCAAGGGCGAATATTGCGGCGCTGAAAGATTTACTGAAAAAAGATAAGTAAAATGTATGGCGAAGGTCGCTACGCTCCTCGTTATTTTTTATATGCCCACTACAGGGGCATTAGTTCTCTTTTTGCCAAAATTAATCCTATGGGAAAGACTGAAATGATCAGATTCAAACCTACCGTAATTACTTTCGCAGCATTTCTCTTAAATGCATGTTCACTTGGCACAGCACCAAGCAATCCACCAGACCCAAATAAAATAAAAATAGCATGTGAACAACGCAATGGCACTGGAGTACTAATTGAGCTACGTATAACGCTTAATCGAGATATGTCATCTCTATCAACGGGATTTGAAGAATATAACCTTTATTCCTCTAGTGCTAAGGACTCAACATGGAAATTTAAAAAAGACTTAGCACATATCACCGTAAGGAAAGATAACGACAAATTTTTAATTGATTCAAGTCACGACGGATATGGATACACGTGCACACTCCCAAAAAATGAAACAACTAATTCAATCTCTGCGAGAGATTACAAATCAGAAAATGCGCTCAAGGATGAGAAAATAGTCAAAGAATACGAAGATGAAAGAAGAAAATTAGAGATAAAAAACAAACCAATAATGGATAGAGCGAAAAAGCAATGCTCGATGTATCTGAGTGATTTAAAAACAAAATATACTTTCAACAACGCAAAGATAACTCATGTATCTTCAGGCGGTTCTCAAGGGATTACAGTGTGTGTAATTATGGCGGAGGACCCTATTTACAAATACTATCACACAATAATTGTTACCGGCAGAGGCCAAAACTACGAATACAGAATCAATTGATGCGCACATCAATAAAAATGGATATCAAAAAAACATAATGAAAAAACTAATAGCAACCATATCATTAATATACTCTCTTTCTTCATATGCATATGGATTTGAAATTCCTTGTAGGCTAGTTGGAGATGATGGGAAGCCAAACGGAAAAATATCCATGGTCATCCCATACAAAGACCGAGCGGAAATCATCACGCCGAACAATACTCGAATTGTTGTTCCTTACTACGGAGATGCTGATGGCGCGGGATGGGAATATCAGAATGAGAGATGGGTTGTGCTCATCGGGAAATCATCCGAATCAAGGATCAGCGTAATGGCTGCTGGCTCTAAAAATGACTTCATATGTGGGGGGTTCTTAGATTTACCAGAAATTTTCTAGCCGACCGTGAGACGTTGGCAGGGTGTCGGAGTGCAGGCATGATAAAATATCTTATGGGGAGTGAAACAGCCCATACTCGGAGACTTGTTGCCTTTGAATTTACGCACCGTTTCTGATCGAAGTAAAGAAACGCCTAAGTGCACATTTGCATTATATTAGTTTTATAAAAATTACCGGATGGCAGGGTTACAAAGATGTGTAATGCAGAAATAGAGTGACCATGCATCATGTTATCTCCAAGAACTAGTCTAAAAACTAGTATTAAGATTATCACTAATTTAAGTGATACCAACTGTCTGGAGATCTAAGGGGCCAGTCTAATTACGTCTCCTAACTCATTCACTTACTACGTTCAGATGAGTCTGCGGCTTTATCAGGCTCCAGATGTACCAGAGCCCCATGACAGCGTCATGAGGCTCTGGTACTCTAAATCTTGTGCATACATTGCTAAGATTCCGATTCGCACTCCAATTTTAGCAATGGGAAGCTCGCTTGTCACGACTTCCTTAAAACCATTCAACGACATTAACACTCTATGCACCACTTGATTGACTCGGACTTAGCCCGGTCTCCGAAATGATAAACAGGCAAATTGTGGTAGTAAAACGTACCGGAACACGAAATTCCGGCTCTGCCTCCGAATCACGCTGCGGTATCGAAAGATTACAGTGCGTACCTGATAAGAGCACCAATCAACGGACTAGGGATTTTTTGGATTGCACCGTCGAAAGAAGCCCAACCTAACCAGACTTAGCTAAATTAGCCAGCTAAGAAACCATGACCCAATAGCTGATCGTGGAGAAAAGCAAAGACAAACAATAGATAAAGAAATGCCGAATAGTTTTTGTGGTTCTATGTTTTAAATGATTGTTGTTTTAGCTGAACTAATCTTAGACAGGCAGATAGACATCCAAAAGTGGACACTGTTAACTTCTTACCAAATTAGTCGAGAGGCAAGCAGGTCACGCTAATTAATTTCATAAGGTGGGATTGCGTGGATATTCAATCAATCAAAGAATCAAGATTTAATGCTCTTGCGGCTTATGCGAGGAATCCAGATGTTAAGCTTATTAGCGAAGAGGTTAGTTGGTATCAAACAGATGATCTATGCATTGTGGCCTGTATGATATTTGATAGTATTGATGGTGAATATGCAGGAAATATAATGGCAAGAGATGAAGCGGAAAGGTATCGTCATGTAGCTCTGACAAGCTTTTTCTCTGATATTGAGCTTGCAAAGGTCGCTTTATTCAGAAGAATTGAAGAATGTCACTCGAATATTGATAGTATTCGCTTACAGTATCAGGATGAAGTTAATCCCCCAACTCCAGTTGACTTCTTTACACCGTTGAGAGGGACGAAAGATAGACTAGACCCTTTATTTGATGAGTTGATTAACAACCCAATGCATTTGTCCGCAAAAAATATTATTGAGCCAATGATGCGATGGCACGAGGATGCCGATGGAAATTTTATCGAGCAGTTTCAAACCACCGGCTTTAAGCAGCGGATTTGGGAGTTGTATTTATTTGCTATGCTCATCGAGAATGATGTAATAATTGAGCCAAGAGAGGCTATTCCTGATTTTATATGTGATAGTTTCTATAGTCGTTTTTGTGTAGAAGCAACCACTGTAAACCCAACAGTGACACGAGGCGTAGTCGAATCCATTCCAGTGTCATCTTCCCTAGCAGAATTAGAAAATATTCAGCGTAACTATTACCCAATCAAGTTCGGTAGCGCTTTATTTTCCAAACTGAGAAAGGAGTACTGGTTAAAGGAAGCATGTGTTGGAAAACCTTTGGTTTTTGCAATTACTGATTGCTTAAGTCCTGAATCAGGAAAAATTTCTAAAGTCTCATTGGCATATTATCTATATGGTTATATTCATGAATGGCAGCATGATGAGAACGGTCAATTACAAATACTACCACGACGAATTGACGAACATAGATGGGGTGATAAAGTTATACCTTCTGGCTTTTTCAATCTGGAGAACTCTGAACATATAAGTGCTGTTATATTTTCAAACGATGCGTCATTTGGTAAATTTAATAGAATGGGATTAATTAATAGTTTTGCTCCCGAGGGAACTCAGATGAGGCGGGTCGGAACACAGTATGATCTAGATCCTAATGCCACAAAGCCGTTGCAGTTTGATTTAAACGTTAATGATGAAAGTTATCAGGAGTTATGGATTGAAGGGTTAGATGTTTATCACAATCCTAACGCACTTATTCCTTTATCACCTTCAATTTTCAAAAATGCAGCTCATTACTATTTGTTGCCTGATGGAAATGTAAGGTCTAATTTTCCAGCATTTCAGCCGCAAGGGTCTATCACTCGGATAAGTCTCCCTGAATAATCTTGTTTGGGCTGGGGACAGATGCTGAACTATAAGCAAAGTAATACTAGAATTACTACTAATCTGGTTTATCGACCAGCAAGCTTGTTGATTAACTAGCACCAGCATATTTGTTTTGGTCTTACTCTTCCAAAGATAACGTGAGCTTGAGCTAATGGATAATTAGTACATAATAAAAGAAATTTTCCATCTCCCATCCCCCTCAAAAACCAATCTGGGGGCATTAATGGGGGCACTGCTATTTATCCATCTCAATAAACTCATTTAATATCAACACTATTACTCACCAAATGCGACTCCTGTGATCGCCACGATTTGCTTCTTTCGTCACGTCTCAAAAACTTCTTGTTAATTAATCAATCCAATTCTCTAGAGCTTGTCCTAATTTGCGGATGTTTGTTGGTATTTACGACCATCACAAATAGCGTTTTTTTTTGCCGCTAAGTGATGCGGAGAATATGGCTATTTTTGTCAGCCTTATCTTTTGTGGTGACATAGTATATTGTTGGTCATAATTTATTCTTAGCTCGTAAATTGGGGGCAATTTGATGAGTGAAAATCTTCCGGAAGCACCACAGGGTGAATTTGTTTTATTTCGTAGTGTTGATGGTCAAACTCGCGTCGAATGCCGCTTTGAATCCGATACGCTGTGGTTATCTCAATCCTGGATTTGTGAGCTTTACGGTAAAGCTAAAGCCACGATTAGTGAGCATATCAGCAATATTTTTACTGAAAACAAGTAAGCAAAAGAAGTGATGTGGTGAATACAAGTCAACTGTTTACAGACAAAGACCTCTGTGCGGCATTATCCGACATATTTGTGGACAATCGGGTGGATTATCAATATATCGCCTCAGTCGCAAAACATTTTCCCGTTGAGTATGTTCAAGTCATGCTGTGTCGGTATGTTGCTCCTATTTGTTACTGTAATCTGTTATCTCCTGTACCTTCGGTATGGACTTATTTTGATGCGGATGAATTATGGGAAGATATTGGTATATTGAAAAATAAAGAGCAAAGCATATTTGGTAAATTTAAAAGAGATCTCTGTACGTTATATTTCAAAAATAGACTTAAGCCAGAGTGGCAAGAATTAATGTGTTTTTTGCAAGATTAGCTGATTTCTCTCTATAAAAGTTGGTATTTACTACCATTAAAAACCACGTTTTTTCTGTTGCTAAGTGATGCGGAGAATATAGTCGAATGCCGCTTTGAATACGAAACGTTGTGGTTGTCTCAAACCATGATTTGTGAACTTTAGGGTAAAGCCACGCTCAGCGAGCATATTAGTCAGGTATTTACTGAGGGGGTTAGTTGAAGATTCGGTTTTACCAAACAACTGCGGACACAGCAAATATTGGGGCTAATGACTGACAGTTCATAATAACGCAAAGGAGATTAAGAACCTGCCAGTATTAGTCGGTCATGATAAATTTTTAGTTAGGTTGATTTTCTAACTAGAAATCAGTTTTAGAAAAACCTGTCATAGCATCCAGCTCCATTTCGCGACCTAATGCCGTCATGGGGTGGACAATAACGAGGCCTCGTACGGATTTCTTCAGCTTGCCCATATCCGCTTGCTCTTTCTTCGTGATCGGGCGCTTGAATGGCATATCCATCAACTTTTGTGCTTCTTTGCTGAGCTTCTTGTTACGAGTTTCCTTCACGCGAGCGATCTCAACTTCCAGCGTCGCTTTTTCTTTCTCAAGTTCGGCGTATTTTTCTGCTTCGTTCGTCAGCTGCATACTTGCCATCTGGTGACGAACAAGGTCTAAGCGGTCGCTAAGCGTTTTGATTTGTGTTTTTTCAGTTTCTTTCATCATTATTTAACCGTGAATAAATTTCCTGCCGGCAAGTATACATCATTCTGGATTAGAGGGGGAAAGGGATACGATTTTGAAGCGATCCCATAAAATAGGTTTAGTGTAATTCAGATTGAACGTGTTTTAGGCTACGGGCCCAAGGTTTATCTTTTTGTAGACCCCGCGGCAGTGCTATTAAGGCCTGTTTGGCTGCACTCATCGTTGGATACTCTCCATACACCAAAACATACCATTGTTGACCATTTCTGATGGCCTCATACACCAAATAATTGCTCAATTTATGTCGACGAGCGCGGTCATAAAGCCCTTCAGCACTGCCCGCACTGCCTAATTGTAATGTGTAATGGCGAGGAGCAGCAGAGCGAATATCGCCGCCTAAATTAGTATGTACAGAGGCGTTTTTCGTTGCTGGGATCGTCTCTTCTATGGGTTTGCTAGGCATGTCGATTGACATCGATTCTACCCGTTCAGTTTTACCTTTTTGTTCTGACGGTGGTAATACAAGGGGAATGATCACTTCAGTCGGTTCGTCAGAAACGGTTTTGTTCTCTGCTGGTATAGTTTGTTGCTGAGTATGAGCTTTATGTGCAGCGGCTAGCATCAGGCGTTCACGGTGCTCGGCAATAGGTTGCCATATTTTAGTCAGCGCATTTTGCAGTCGACGCAATGTGGTATAAATCCGGTGCGGTTGGCGGTTTTTTAAAGCTTCCAGTAGCGCATGATTTTCCTCGGCGGAAAGTTCGATAGCGTTAACTTGCAGTTCTGCTTGAGCGGGCTTGGTAATAGGTAAACTGATTAAGTTGTATGAATATTGTTGGCAACGTTGTTCATCAACGACTTTTGTTGTGATAACGATATCTTCCTGAATGTCATTCAAGGCTTGTTGCGCTCTTTCACGCACTTCATTATTCGCGTCGATGGCTTTTTCCAGCCACCACGTTGCACAGACTGAGTTTTGAGGGCCGCCTTCACCAGTGAAAAACAGAATTCCCAAATGGTATTGACCGAGAGGGTAACCCTGCAATGCGGATTGCTGAATATAGTAACGCCCTTTGGCGAGATCGATAGGCACGCCATCTCCATTGATGGATTGCACGCCGAGGTCGTGAATTTGCTCTAAGGATGTTGGCGATGTGACTGAAAGTGCAGGGCGGCACAATAGAAGCGAAATTCCCATTAGTAATAATAGGAAAGACCAGTGGTGGTGAGTAAATATCATGAGATTCTTATCTTTGGATTATAAAAACTTAGTGGTTTGTTGTTAAAACCACTAAGCAGCTAGGCAGGTTATTCCCAATCAATGGTGACGGTGGCGGTGGCAGAAGCGGCGCCAGATTTAAAACCTTCTCCAAGCGCACAGAGGCTAAAACGGTAAGGCACTTGGTGTGAACCGGTAGTGAGCACGCCTAAATCAACTTCATTTGATGGTGGGGTCAGGCCGCCAGAACCAAAATGGGTCCCAGATATATTACAGGGAGAAGTTATTGATTTAATTGAGGCTCGTACAGTTGCAGGAGCAACCTCACCAGTGGCATCCATCGTCATTTTTAAGTCGTTCGAGTATGTTTGAAGTGTTCCCGTAAGTGTTAATTTAGCGGGAGTAACAACGTTATTATTACCAGTACAATTTATGGAAAAATTGCCATCAACCACCCCTAAAACATCCTTACGATTCCCCCCTGGTGTACCAGAGGTATTACCTTCCCAATCCCAAACATTGACCTTGCCGAAATCAATCGTAGGTGGTGTAGAAATAGAGCAAGATAACGGCGTTTTTACTGTAATATATCCTGCTGAGGAAAGGGGGATCCCTGTTTCCATGTATAGGCCAGCATAAAAAGCAGGGATGCTATACTTCCCTGACTGTGCATTAGGCCCCACATAAATAGCCACCGTCCCATTAAAAGAGAGACTTCTTCCTGCCCCCATCGGGTTAGGAAAACTATTATAAGATGTCCCTGTAACACAATATGTAAATGGAGACTTTTGGATCACTGCGCTACCGGTAGCAGTCGTCTTTCCATAAGAATTAAACGTGGCTCCACCATTTTGCCCTCCTCCTCCAGAGGTATTGGCTGTAGCATCCTTTACAATAAAAAGGATGTCTTCAGCAATCTTTAATCCCGTATATTTACCATCTGAGGATGTATATGTTGTACTTGCACTATTAAAAACCGTATTATTATCTGTACTACGAATATTAAAGGCAAAACAGCTTTGATCCATCAAAGTTTGGTACCCCCAACCTGTTGCTGAACGATATGTATCATTAACAGCATCGCTCCATACTAAACCATCGCCTATATCATATTCACCAGAAGGTCCGCTAAGAGATAAAGCGTGAGGCTGACCTAGCAAAAAGAAACAAATACTCCCAATCAATTTATAAAAATAATATTTCATATTTTATTAATCCTTTTATTACCCAAAGTTTGTCCATTGTGAAAATGGAGATTTTTCTTCATTCGCTAGGTCATCTAATGTCTGTATCTCTGAAGCAAAGCTAACGGGTTCTTTCGCAGGTAACACCACTTCAGCTCTACTTTCAGTACCGCAGGTATAGGTCACTTGACGAATTGGCATGTCTGCAGAGATGTCAACATAGCGCAAATCAAAACTCACCTGACATTGTTGTGCGGCAGCTTCCCCCCATTTCACCAACAATTCCCCCGTTTCGGGTAATCCCGTGAGGTACACCTGCCCTGCATCCCCGACAATGCTGCTAATATTTTCAGCGCTGTTATCGGACGTTAAGGTGGCAATCGCCCCAAATGGCACATATTTGGCACCTTGTTTTAAGGTCATTAACACTTGGTAGCCGATACGGGTACGAAAATTCGCTTTCACCACCGCGCCTTTGGTTGGGTAAACGTTGGTATTGGATTGCGGTAAATCGACGTTTTCAGGTAGCGTACTTGGGTCTAAGCCAATGCTGTTTTTGTTATAGTCGGACAGATAAGGCGCCACAGCATAGCCTCGCCAATCGGTCACGGCAGTTCCGCCATTAACACTGACACCCTCGGCACCCGGCGCACTGATCAGCGCGACAGAATCCCCCATGGAGCGGCTTAAGGTTAGCCCCTCGGAATGCAGCAAAGCACCACCGCTGGCGTTCATATTGATTGACTGGGAATTATTGCTATAGCTATAACCTGCACTGACGCTGCCTTTGTTGCCTTGATAGCCGGCATTCAGGTTGGTGTTCGCAATTTGCCCTTTATTTCCCCAGCTTTGTGACGCGCCATAAGACAGCTTGCCATCCATCATGTTGCCGCTGAGACCGCTATTATTTTGTGTGCGACCATTTTGGTCTTGGCTCATGGAATAGGTGGCATAAATCGACTGTAAATCACGGTTTTGGGTAAACACACTAAACGGCACGCTTAAGTTAAAGGAGAGCTGGCGGTTTTCCGGCCAGTTATTGTGGCTGTCTTTTACGCGGTCGATATTGTAATTCACACCATAACTGATCCCTTTAAAGCTGTTGCTGTAGCCCATGGATAAGCCTGTTAAGGTTCGGCTGCTACCCCAGTAATCATCACGATTAGCGCGAAAATGCAGTGAGCCATACTGTTGCATCTGTTGGCTGAGTTGGGTTTGGAAGCTGCTACGACGACGCTGCAAAGTCCATGGGCTGAGACCATCCTCAAGGCGATAACCTTGGCTGTTAAATTCACTGAAATTATAGAAATGCTCCGTGGAGTAACGTAATGCGGTTAAATCCACCGACGTGCCTGTTGCCATTAAGCTTTTTGAGTAACGGATACGGTAGGATTGCCCAGTTTTTCGCTCACTGGAGCTGGCAACTTGGTTAGAGTAAGTAAATTTTGCGGATGAGTGAGTGACGTCAGTGGAGACGGCACCGAAGTCCCCTAAAGAGACCCCAGCTCCTGCACTCAGTGATTGATAATCTTTTGCCAGCAAAGCACCGCCATACACCGTGACATCGTTATGCAGTCCATAAACGGCGGTACCGAGAATAAAGTCAGAGCGACGGGAGCTCGTGGTTAAGCCGCCATCATAACGACCAGAGGCAATTTCATATTTCCAACCTCCCGGGCGTAACATAACGGGAAGGGATGAATAAGGCACCACAAACTGGCGTTCTGAACCATCAGCTTCCGTGACCGTGACGTCGTAATCTCCAGATAACCCCGCTTGCTGGATATCATTGATATAAAAGGGTCCCGGTGCCACATAGGCCTCATACACGATATTGCCATTTTGGCGAATAGTGACGCGGGCATTACTGTTGGCAACGCCACTAATTGCTGGAGCATAGCCGCGTAATTGGCTTGGCAACATCTGCTCGTTGGAGGTCAGCTGCACGCCCTTAAAGGGAACGCCATCAAACACATCACTGCCCGTACTGCTTTCACCGACTAACAATGTTGAGCGCAATGCACGAATATCCCGTGATAGCGTGGTATTTGAAAAGTAGGTTTGGGTATTGGTTGTGGCGGATTGATTACCGCTCCCACTGTATTCGAAACGAGAGTGTGTGAGGTTACTGCGTAGACGCCACGGTCCCGCATTAGCGCCCAATCGTGCGGAAGCAAATACGTTAGTATTTTGATTTTTTTTGCCGTGATCATAACGGCTCGTTGTGCGACCTGCGCTGATGTTATAGTTTGCCATTAATGCGGGAATACCATCATCCCACAATGAAGGATCTGCATTACGATTGACTTGAGATTGCATCGCCACTTGCGGCACGCTGATGTTTAATCGCAAGCGTGATAAATCTAATCGCGTTGTTGCTTGCGGGATCAATGCCCCGAGATCTGAAATAAATTCGTCATTGGGTAAGTCTTTCAGTACGGGAATTTGCGGCACATTGACACCAAAAGTGTCGAGCTGTGCAGGGGTTAATTCAGGCGCAATCTCACCTTGGGCATTTTTGATAAAATTGAGTGTGAATTGCCCCACATCTTGTTGGTTAACAAAAACGGAAACGGTGTATTCCCCTTCGGCAACGCCACCGGCTTGTGAGAAGGCGGATAAATCCACGTTTGTGTTTTCACCAACCACCCCTAAAAAACTGGGGTCAAAGTAATCTTCTGCTTGTGTTGGGGCTATTGCAAATAGCAATAAACACGCCAGCGGGTGATAACGGAAAAAGGGAATTTTTGGCTGATGTCCCGCAATTTTATGGGCTTTCTTCATGGTCTTCCTTTATCTTGCGAATGCAAGAACCCCCCCGTTGCTTATGAGCATCGGGTGAATTTGTTTATCTGTATAGTGCGGTTACATTGCTGAGAGTTGGCGTGTTCTCATTTGGTTGGTTCCGCCATCGTCTTCCATTAACTGCCAATGAATGTCGTTTGCGACATGGCTGGCATCAAGGGGCCATTGCGCCTCACCAAAGGGGGGAACCATGCGTGAGGGACTTAAATTCAGGGCGTTTTTCCCCACAGACAGTGACGCTAACGTGACATAAAAAGGCGTCGGGTTTTTCAGCGTTAGCGTATTTTTCGTGCGCTGAAATTGCAGCTGTTCGGCGATATTATCGAGATTATGTTCCGGTAATCCCGCAGGGCGATAAAACAGCTTCAAGTTATTTTGTACCGCAAGGATCATTTGCGCGCCTTCAGCTGCATCTTTTGATTGTGCGGGGATCGCAGTCAGTGACAACTGCGCAATCGACTCTTTATCTTGCGTTAATAAATTATGCTTTTGAAGAATACGCAATGTGAGCGTTTCGCCCGGTTCGAAGCGTTGTAACGGCGGTAATGCAATAAATGCCGTCAGGTTTGCATCTGCTGTATCGCCCGTAGTTTTGCTTGATGAACTCCCTTCCCACGGTAATAGGCGCGCCTGTAATAAATAGGGTATCGCGGTATTATTGGTGAGCGTGTACGTCACCCCATTTTTGGCATCATGGGGGTAAATCACACGGGTTGAATGCAGCGTTAGCCCATTGATTTGGTCTTGTAGGTTATTTGCCCATGCAGGCTGGGTAAAAAGTGCAGTCAATAGGGCGACTCCGCTAACCAGGCGATATAACACAGGCTTTTTAATCTTCAATAAATTAATGTTGTTCATCGCGAGTAGCTCCTGATTGAATATTCCCCTGATAGGCAGTGCTCATATCCCCATAATCGGTGATGACTCTCCACTCTGCGTGTGTGGCACCGCCTTTTACGGGGTAAGTTTGTGTGGAGAAGGGCGCGATCATAGGGCCCAGTTCTCGTACATCAATGGGGTGCTGATTGACACTCAACTGCGCTAACGTGATGTAATAAGGCGTTGGGTTGCTGACTTCGAGCTGTTGACCTTGATGGCGAAAAGTCAGTTGGCTTGAGGCAGTTTCGATGCTCATGGGTAACCCTTTCGGGCGATAAAATAGTTTGATAACGTTGCGGATCCCCACAGAAACTTGAGCGCTAGTCATCTCGCCTTCGGGGGCGTTAGCTTTTGTGGTGGCGGGGATCGCTAATAAACTTAAATAAAATACGGATTCTCGGTCCGTAGGTAGCTCCGCGGTACCATTACGAACAATGAGCAGCGTGTTTTGGCTCTCTTTTTCTAAGCGGAACATCGGTGGTGTCGCAATAAATGGTGGCGCGGGTTTGTGTGCATTTCCCTCGGGGGTATTGATGACATCGGCTTTGATTAAGTAAACCTGTGGGCTGCTATTTTTGATGGCAATTTTGGCATTTGGGTTTGCTGCATCGAATATGACGCGAGTTTGGGCTAAACGCAGTCCGCCTTCTGCTGCGAAAGATAGCGCCGAAAAATTGCTGCATATCAATAAAATAATTAGAGCGCGATAGTCAGAGAAACGATTTGAAAACATACTTATTACCCAATTAGTCATATAAGAAGCTAAACGTGACGGTTGCGGTGAGTTCACCATTTTGCAAATTGTCACTGGCCGTGCAGGTGCCGCAGGCAAGCACGGCAGTAAAATCAAGTGAGCTATTTAATCTCTCCACATTGCTGGTTCCACCCGATGGCCATGTCTTGATGGTAATGACCTCATTGCCGGATTTCGCAGTATTGTCATTGGCATTAAAAAGCGTATTTCCGGGGGTGGATAGCCTAACGCCATAGCCTTTTGTGGTACTGGATGCATCGGCATAGAGCCGTTCATTGTTATCTGCGGCGAACGTATTTCCTTTGACCGCAATTCTGGGTGTTAAAAAATAGCCTTGGCACCCTGTGAGGGTTAACGTGAATTGGCTACTTTGCTTATTGTTTGGGAGCTCATCGTAGGGCAGTGGCGCACCATTGTTGTACGTGACGGTATTTGGTACTGTCACATCGCAGCTACCGCCATAAAAAAAAGCTGAAAATGAGACGGTCGTTGAGGCACTTCCTGCCTGTAATTCACCGGCTGGTAATAGCAACCCTACAATCACGCTAAAGAAAGAAAGTTTTCGTATCATTGTTATTAACAGCCTTCAAAATCAGTTATAGAAAAAATTAAATGTTAATGAGGCGGTCAGTTCACCACCTTGTAAGTCATTGGCGGTGCATGTTCCACAGCTTACCGCCGCCTTCAGTGGGATTTTTCCATCCAATGTGTTGGCAAAGGTCTTAGACCATTCTTTGGTGGCTAGCGCCGTGATTTTTTTATCGGTAGCGAGGTTGTCATTAGCAGTAAAATTAGTATTACCTTCTGTGGATAATAAAATGCCATAACCTGTACTGGTGCTGCCTGTACTGACAAAAAGGTCTTTTCCTGAGGTGCTATCAGAGTCCCCTTCGATAGTTATCGAGGGGGTCAATCCGTAACCTTTACAGCCAAGGATAGTGATATCAAAGGGCTCGCTAATATCGCTGGTCGTTGTGATTTCTTCTGCGGGAATCAGATCCCCATTACGGATTGATACGGTAGATGGCGCCGTAATTTGGCAGCCACCACCGACAATGCTGGCACTGATTTTGGTGGTTGCCGTGGTTGCCGCCATTGCGGATTGCCCCATGCTTGCCGCATACAATGCGGTGGGAATGAGCAGGGAATAGAGTGACTTTTTAGTCAGTGTCATGATGAGTTCCTATTTTTAGGTATTACTGAAAAATAAGGTTAAACGTCAACGAAGCTGAGAACTCACCGGGGATAGCCTCCCCATCCACGGGCCCCACTAAACCCACGAGAAAAGTCTCTTCAGTTTGGTGATAGTTCTCTTTGGTCAGTGGTGTTAAGGCAATTTGTTCACCGCGTTTAAAGGCTTTGCTTGTGTCATAAAAATCACTCAAGGAGAGCGGCGTGCCGTCGCTGAGGCGTAACATAAACCCTGTGCTGTTTGGGGTTCCATCCAAGAAAATGGTGCTTTCGTTATAGGGGGTATTTCCCTGTAACGTAATTTTTGGGGTGAGATTTCCCGTTTTATCCACACAGATAAATTGTGCTTTCAATGGCTTAATTTGATGCGTGGTAACCGCGCCTTGAAAATCGGATGTACGCATCGGTGTAAATTGCAATGAATTGGGGATGCGAATTTCACACCCGACATCATCGGTGATTACTGCTTTAATCTCGGTATTTTCTGCCAGTGCCACGTGCCAGCTGTTAAGTAACATGGCAAAAAAAACAATGAGTAATTTATTGAATTTGCGCATGAAACTGGTCCTTTCCGCCATAGTCATTAATGGCTTTCCATTCAACAGTGCCTTGTCGTTGAACGTGGGAATAGGTGATGCTGCCAAAAGGCGCAATCATGTTATTTCCTTTTGTTGTGCTCAAAGGAACGGATTTATTGGCAATTTTTACGCTGTCTAATGTGATGTAGTACGGGGAAGGATTGGACACTTGAACCCCATTATTCACACTTGAAAATTTCAGCGATTTCATGGCTTGTTGCTGAGTCATGCCTAAATGATTCGGGCGATAAAACAGCTTGATGACATTTCCCGTCGAAACTTGTACGGCGCCATCAATATTATTTTGTGGTGTATTCAGCCCTTTTTCGCTGGTCGGCATCGCGACGGTACGAAAATAAAAAACAGATTCTTTATCTTGCGGGAGCACCACGTTTTTTTTCATTATGCGAACTTGATTGGTCGAACCTGACTCTAATCGGAATAACGAAGGAGTCACCACAAAGGGAGTCTCACCATTGTCACCATAGGGGGTTCGCAAAATTTGTGCTTTGACTAAATAAGGCGTGAGTGATTGACTCGAGCTGGTGATCCCCACACTTTTTCCGGTGGTGTTATCACTTTCTGAAAAGATAATTCGAGTGGTATCGATAGCGATCCCTGCTATCGATGAACCAGATAGCAATAGCAAGCCAGCGCAGATCCCTTGTATAAATCGGTTGTTTCGCATTTGTCTATCCTCATAGTCTTTGTGGCAGAATGTAGGTAAGACGGCGCCCGCCTTACCTCAGTCTACTGAGTTAATTAAATCGAATTAGTCAACGATATAAGCAACTAAGATGGGTGCACTGTAGGAACCTGCATCAGGTGAATCTGTTGTCGTTGCCATACCGACTTTGAAGGTATATTGAGCGTCAGTATTTTCTGCACCAACACCAAATGCGATTTTTTCGCCATTAGTGACGGTGGCATTAGCTTCGTTTTTAATCATAAAACCAACGGTTTTCGAATCGTCAGAAACAAAGAGGTTATGTTCGTTGTTACCCACTGAAGTAATACCTTGAATGATCAGGTTGCCGTTTTCACCCTTGGTACAACCGACTAAAGTAACCGGCATATCAACGGGTGTAGAGGACATTGCATTGACAGCAGCAAAGTCTGAATCTGATTCACCCACTGAGGTTTTTAAAACACCTACGTTTAAGACTGATTTACCGCCATTGATAGTGACATCACAAGTTGTGTTGGTCAGGATCCCTTGCAAAGTCACTTCTGCAGAAGGTGCAGCCATTGCGTTTAAACTTACACAGGAAGCGCCAGCGAATAATGTTGTTAACGCTAATTTTTTAAAAGCCATATTGAAATTCCTTTATATATAAAAAATAAAAAACGAAATAAAACGTACTTCAAGAAACCAGTGAAGGTGGCGATACATTTACCCACATTCACAGCAAAAACAGACGCGCTCATTGAGCTAAAAGCAAGCGTGTCTACAATGATTTTTGTATTAATCTAATTTGACTTAATTAATTAAAAAAATAGATAGCTTTAAATAAAGCCATATTAAAAATATTTATTGAAATAAATAGAAAATATCCATGAGAAATGGATTTTTAATTTAATGGTTTTTATGGATTAATAATATTAATCTTAATTAATAAGTTGGTTTAATTTAAATAAAGTTAAATTTAACGCTAATATAGTGTTATTAATCCACTGTGATTTATTTTGAAATTAGAGCACCATGTTGCTCAAATAATAAATTAAACTCACCGTAAAGCTCAGGTTCCTTAGTTTCTATACGTTCAGAAACAAAGAAGAAGAATGTTTCTAAAGATACACCCAAGTAATGAAGCAAAATACATAAAGTAGATAACGTTATTTCACAGATACCATTTTCATAGCGTGAAATCTGTTGTTGGGAAACTCCAATGAGTGAACCTAATTGTCTACCTGATAATAATCTTTTCCTTCTTAAGCTTGCAATTTCATCTGCGATAGCTTGAGAAAATGATTCTGTAATTCTCTCTATTTTTTTCAAACTCATCATAAACCTTACATAAGAATCAATTTCAAAACATATTAAACAAATGCGTAAGCACGAATCTGTTTTTATTTTTAAACAATATATGAGTAAAAACAATAGTAGGAAATTTATGAGTTTGTTCATTTAAAGCATGATTTACATATTACTAACACGCTAGCTTTGTTAAATTAAATAAATAACAAAAGGTTGCGATATCCTTACTCGTAATGTGCTTAAAATTGGTAGTGATAAACTTCATTTTTTGTCACTTTAAGAGTCGAATACAGAATTAAGTATTAAAAATAACATTTATTAACACTTACATTTTGAAATCTTGATGTTAAAAGGGTGCCCTCTAATTGAAGTTAAAAAAAACAATAAAATTCAATCATCTATGCTTTATTTTATAGATACATGCTTAGTAACAATTATGAATTTAAAATCGAAGGTATAAAAAAATATGTCGAAATGTGACTTTTATGACATTAAACAACATTTAATTTGACTTAGGGGGTGATTGATTGTGATGTAAATCACATTTGATTGGATTAAAAATAACACAATGGCTTTAAGACTGTTGTTTCATTTATGGTATTGAAACAAATTTAAGTGGGGGAGGCTGGTCAAAATGAGGAATTTAGTGGTATAGCCTTCAATATCAGTCTGAAAGCTAGGATAAGGGCGCTATAACTTACACTGCTCAGTTTGTATCAAACCATTATTCCCAAAAATGACATTTATATGCCTAGCATTTCAAAAAAAAGCAGCCTCGATGTGTTATCAAGACCGCTTTATCTGGGCACAATAACTAGCTGGCAACATCCACTTTTTCCAAAAGAATTGGAATGTTTTTATAAGCTGGAATACCACTTTGAGGATCAAAATTATCGAGCGCAATTAAATTATTGGCTTCAGGGAAATAGGTAGCAACACAGCGATCGGCCATATCATAGATCACCACCTTCAGATTATCTAAACGGCGATTTGTGCGCTTTTGTTCATTATCTAAAGCGATAATATTGACGCGATCACCCGCAGATAAATTTTGTTTTTTGGCTTGAGCTTCGCTAATAAACATCACATCTCGTTGCCCAAAAACACCACGATAACGGTCATTCATCCCATAAATCGTCGTATTATATTGGTCATGACTGCGTAGCGTCGCCAAAATTAACTCACTGTGTATTGCGGATTTGGGATCTTCAATAACCCCTTTGGTTGTCATAAAGTTAGCTTTTCCAGATGATGTTAACCACTTACGCTGTGAGGCTGCATTGGTTAGATGGAAACCACCAGGAACACGAATTCGTGCATTATAATCTTCGAAACCCGGTAATATAGCTTCCATGGCATCACGAATTTTATCGTAATCATCAATAAACTCATCCCACTCAACTTTCGTGTGAGGAAGAGTCGCTTTAGCGAGTCCAGCAACAATTGCACATTCAGATTTCAAATGTGGGCTGGCAGGTTTTAATTTCCCGTGGGAGGCATGTACCATCGACATTGAATCTTCAACGGTAATACTTTGTGGTCCAGATTTTTGAATATCTTTTTCCGTACGCCCTAATACAGGGAATAAAAAGGTATTTTTTGAGGTTAACAAATGTGAGCGATTGAGCTTTGTTCCTATATGAACGGCTAAATCGAGTTTTTTCATTCCGCTATAACAGGCATCTTTATCTGGCATTGCAACCGCGAGATTTCCACCCATACAGATCAGCGCCCGCGCACTACCTTGTGAAATGGCTTGCAGACTTGCAACCGCAGCATGCCCAAAAGCTGCTGGCGGCTTAAAGCCAAAACGTTGTTCAATTTTATCTAGAAATGCTTGGCTTGGTTTTTCTGTGATACCAACAGTTCGGTCACCTTGTACATTCGAATGACCTCGTAATGGACAAATTCCTGCACCATCTCTACCAATATTACCTTTTAATAACAGTAAGTTGACAAGTTGCTGAATATTTTGAGTACCATGTTGATGCTGAGTAATTCCCATGCCGTAACAAATTATGGTGCTTTTTGCTTCAATGTAGAGCTGAGCGATTTGCTCTATTTCACTTTGAGTTACACCACTAATAGATAAAATATCCTCCCAGCGGGTAGACAGAATATCGTGTTTAAGCGCATCAAAACCAACAGTGTGGTTTTGTATAAATTCATTATCTAATATTGGGGCTTGCCCTTTGGCTACTGCGGCATCGTGTAGCTCAATAATTACGCGCATGATACCTTTCATTAGAGCGGTATCCCCACCAATGCGCACTTTATAGTAATGTTCTGCTAAAGGGGTAGACTCAAGCGTTAACATTTCGATCGGATCTTGAGGGTAGGTAAATCGTTCTAATCCCCTCTCTCGAAGTGGATTAATGGCGATAATTTTAGCGCCACGTTTTGATATTTCCCGTAGGGAGCTGAGCATTCTGGGATGGTTAGTGCCCGGATTATGACCAATGCAAATAACCAAATCCGCTTTATCAAAATCTTCCAGTAACACCGTTCCTTTGCCGACCCCTATCGCAGCAGCAAGACCAACGCTGGTTGGTTCATGGCACATATTCGAGCAGTCAGGGAAATTGTTGGTACCGTATTCTCTGGCAAAAAGTTGATATAAGAATGCGGCTTCATTAGAGGTTCTACCGGAGGTATAAAATTCGACAGAGTTTGGGTCGGGGTAATGGGATAAGAGCTGACCTATTTGGTTGAATGCATCATTCCATTCTATGGGTTCATAATGATCGGTTTGAGCATTGTACTTCATTGGGTGAGTTAAGCGCCCTTCATTTTCTAAATCGTAATCTGCCCATGTTAACAATTCACTGACAGTGTGTTTCGCAAAAAATTCAGGTGTGGTTTTTTTTGCTGTCGCTTCCCATGCCATGGCTTTCGCACCATTTTCACAAACATCAAATGATGCACTGTGTTTAGGATCTGGCCATGCACAGCCAGGGCAATCAAAACCTTGCGGTTTATTCATTTCAAACATGGTAATAATATCTGGCACTATTTCCATTTGCTCGCGTATCGCTTCAGCAACGGCTTTAACTGCCCCCCAGCCTGCAGCAGGCCCAGTATAATCTTCAATTTTTTCTTTCATTTGCATTACTCTTTCTAATTTAAATATAACAAAAAATAAACATTGATTTATTACAGTCTAATTATGATTTGAATAGAGCGAGAAACATCGGTTTATTACAGTCTAATTATGATGAGAAACTAAATTCATAACCAATAAAAACATATCAAATATTAATAATAACAATAAGAGACTACCTTATATTAATAAAGTGATAATTTATTAAAGGCAAATCAAATTTTCATTTGACCTTAGATTGATTTGATATACCTCAAGATAATCTCAATCACTTGAAAATACTGGGGTTTTATTCTTGATTGAGTTGTTTTTAGGCCTATTTCGATAATGGAATCTAAAATTCCCATCAAGAATTCGACTATTTTCAATTAAGCATTTATCCGTTTCATCATAATAGTAAATATGCTAATCCTTTGGTTTATCTTATTTTAAATAAAAATTTAGGGGTGGATGCATTCTTTTTTTACTACGAATTTTTTCATTAGTTGATGTTATTGAGCAAAAGGCTAAATCGTATTTTGACATTTATCAGCAATATTTTTATACGTTTGGCTAGAAAAGTACGGGCTAATTACTTGCCATATTGGAAGCGTAGTCTCATTAGTACCCTTCGTGATGGTCCATAGTCTATTTTTTCAATGCTCATTTTTCCTGTGAAGTGCTCACATCAGATTTCAATCTTTCATTAAAATTCTAAAATTATTCTTACCTATTGGAACGGTTATGGATTAGGGGGGAAATCTAGAATGGTGGGATTGCCCTGAAAGCGTTGTGAATGCGAATCATTAATAATTATTGACAATACTCTCATGGTGAGTTGGTGCCTCTAAATGAAGAACAACTTATTAATAACCTTTCAAATATTATAAATATAGAATTTTTTTCTAATTAAAATGTCATTTTATATATTAGTAAACTATATTGATTATTGATCGAGGTCATTTTTTTTATATTTTTTTTTACATAATTATAACTTTTTAGTGTATTGTTTTGGCGTCTATAATTGTTGGTTATTTCTGTTTTGATTATTTTATTCTTTTATCTATCTTATTTTGCAATCAGTCTTTTTATGACTGATTATTAAAAAAACTCTTATTTCGGATATTTTTGTTTTGTATTAAATATTCAAAATCTAGATCAAGTTTTTTGTTTTTTCTATTTTATGTGGAATTTACTTATTTATTGTAAATTATTGTTTCTAAATTACGCGAATTGCGCGTAATTGATTTTTAACGTCTAAATGTCTAAATTCGATTTTCATTTTTTGTGTCAAATTTAACTTTGGTTAGACTTATAATAAATAAAGACTTTTTTTTACTCTCTAGCTGAGTTGATCGAAAAAACCGATCAAAATTAGCACTCATAATAGTTACTGGCTATCAAATATCACTTATTTGATCGGAAAAACCAATTTTTAACTATAAGTATCATTCTATACCTTAATAAGAGTTGACGAATATTTCCTTTATCGACAATACATAAAATTAGTCAACTAAAATGATTTGAGAGGTTTAGTATGCAAGAGAATGATCCGCTATCAAATAATATTGGCAAAATGTTGAAGTCTTATCGTAGGAGAACTGGATTAACCGGAACTGAATTAGCGAAAAGAATTAATGTCAGCCAACAGCAAATATCACGTTATGAAAATGGTGTTAATAATATAACGTTTGATAAGCTAATGATCCTATTCAATGCTCTAGAGATGAATAGATATGATATCGATATTTTTTTTGAGCAAATAAAATGCTTTGCTGATCCCTATGAACACGGGAACTCAAAAAACAGGTAATAGCATCTAAAAAACATTTAAATTTAATTGAATTATAAAATCGTAATTCAATTAAATTCGATCATTTTAATTATGGTGTTATCAGGCGTCATTTAACCCTCTTGTATTATTAATTTTTGCAATAAATAAACATAAACATAAGGAATCTTTATGAAAGTTAAATCATTAGCACTTGTTGTTGTTTCTGCTCTGTCTTTAAGTTCAGTTGCTGCTTTTGCTGCAACCACAACAGTTAATGGCGGCACTGTACATTTTAAAGGTGAGTTAGTAAACGCAGCGTGTGCTGTTGATGCTGGCTCTGTAGAGCAAACTGTTCGCCTTGGTCAAGTTCGTACCGCTAAGCTGGCAAAATTAGGCGATACCAGTGGTCCTGTTGGTTTCAATATCCAGCTGAATGACTGTGACACTGAAGTTGCAACTTCTGCAAAAGTTGCTTTCACCGGCGTATCTGCTAACGCAGCTAACCCAACAGTATTATCCGTTGCTTCTTCTGCTTCAGGTGCAGCAACAAATGTTGGTATCCAAATTTTAGATGGTAAAAGCGTACCATTAGGTCTGGATGGTGCAACATTTGGTAGCCCGATTACGTTAAATGATGGTGCTAACGTGCTGCCATTCCAAGCTCGCTACTTCGCATTGGGTGCAACCACTGCGGGTGTTGCTAATGCGGATGCAACATTTGCTGTTCAATACGAATAATCACTAAAAAACGTTAAGGATATCGAGTTAGATAAACCAAGGATGGTTTTTTATAAACGAAACTAAAAAGGTGAATATTCATGAGAGGGCTGATGCTTGGTCTACTGCTTCTGTTTTCCCCATTTCTGCAAGCTGGAAATAAATGGAAAGTTCAGCTTCCCGGCGGCGGAATGCGCTTTCAAGGGGTGTTGATTGCAGAGGCTTGTAGTGTCGAAACGTCAGATCGAACTTTGACCGTTAACATGGGGCAACTGCGAACCAATATGTTGCATGCTCCGGGTCAAGATACGGCACCCGTTATCTTTGATATTCATCTTCGAGAATGTACTCAGGCTGTCAGTGAATATGTTTCCATCACTTTTTCTGGGGTCGCGAATGATAAGAACCCCGATATATTTTCTGTTGGTGATGAACCGAATACTGCGCAAGGCGTGGGATTAGCTATTTTTGATTCAACCAATACGTTGATTCCTATAAACAGCACACCTCGAAGAATTGATCGCATCACCAATGGTGATATGACATTACATTTTGTCGCTAAGTATCGTGCGACTAGCTATGAAATTACCGGTGGAAAGGCCAATGCACAAGCATTGTTCTCGCTAACCTATGAATAAGAATCTAAAAAAAATAGTCACAGATATTTTAAATTTTTTTAGTCAAAGAAGGACAGATGTAAACATGAAAACAAGAATAACTCGTCAACTTATTACAGCCTTATTTATCTTACTCTGTTCTGGTGTATCCACTCAGGTCTATGCAGGGGTTGCATTAGGTGCAACTCGCGTAATTTATCCTGCGGATCAAAAGCAGGTTCAACTTGCCGTAACAAATAATGATGACAAAAGTGTATTTCTTATCCAATCATGGGTAGAAAACGCTAACGGCCAGAAAGATAACCAATTTGCGATTACACCACCACTGTTTTCGATGAAAGGTAAAAAAGAAAATACGTTACGCATTATTGATGCAACAAATAACCAGCTACCGAAAGATAGAGAAAGCCTTTTCTGGTTAAACGTTA
Source organism: Providencia rustigianii DSM 4541 (assembly GCF_000156395.1). Lineage (GTDB taxonomy): Bacteria > Pseudomonadota > Gammaproteobacteria > Enterobacterales > Enterobacteriaceae > Providencia > Providencia rustigianii. Next base: position 314,201 of record NZ_GG703818.1, on the reverse strand, counting down.
AAGCGATACCGGCGATGGATAAGGCTCAGATGAACGAAAATACGCTGCAACTTGCCATTATCAGCCGTATCAAATTGTATTATCGCCCAACCGGTTTATCGGTTTCTCCGGATACCGTTGCTGAAGCATTGCGTTTCAAACGACAAGCTCAAGTGCTGTCTGTTATCAATCCAACACCGTATTACGCCACAGTGACAGATCTCAATGTCGGTTCAGTGAAATTGGAAAATACCCTCGTTCCTCCGTTTGGTGAGGTATCTATTAATGTGCCTGTCAATGCGAATGGTGCGATTAGCTATAAAACCATCAATGATTACGGTGCGTTAACTGCGAAAATGACAGGGAAAACTCAGTAAAGGCTGGCTTTCTTATTCTTAATAAAGCGCTAAATATCATTCTGAATCAAAGAGTTTACTGAGAGACGTCATTGATCGGATTGGAGGGATCATGTCATATCTGGCATCTGAAAAAAGGCAATTAATTTCGGAAAAAGGATCATTTTTGGGATGTAGATTTGATCTGCGTTTTCCCTTAATTCCATTGACATTCTTTATTGGCATATCTCTGTATCCCTCTTGGGCAGGGGCTGAGCTGTATTTTAATCCGCGCTTTTTGGCCGACGACCCTTCCGCAGTGGCTGACTTATCGGCTTTTGAAAAAGGGCAAGAGGTTCCAGAAGGTACTTACCGTGTGGATGTCTATCTTAATGATGGCTATCTGTTTACACGTGATGTTCGCTTTGTCATTGATGAAAATAATAAAGAATTATCGCCATGTGTAACTCAAAGTGAGTTAGCCAAAATGGGGGTAAATACGCTCGCTATTCCTGAGATCAGTAAATTAGCCAAGGATACTTGTGAGCCTTTAACTTCATTGGTCACCGATTCAACCGCGAGATTCGATGTTGGTTTACAGCGTTTAAATATCACTGTTCCTCAATTATTTATGAAGGATAGGGTCCGAGATTTTATTCCGCCAGAATTATGGGATTCGGGTATTACAGCTGGAATTTTAAACTATAGCCTGACAGGAAGTAATGCACGTAACCAAGATGGTAAAAACAGCAGCTACAGCTATTTAAACCTGCAAAGTGGATTAAATTTTGGGGCGTGGCGCTTACGTGATAACTCGACATGGAGTCACAGTACAGGGAGTGCGAACAGTGAAACGCGTTGGGAGCATATTAATACTTATCTTGAACGTGGGATTAATCAGATTCGTTCCCGTTTAACGATTGGTGACAGTTATACGCCAGGTGACATTTTTGATAGCTTTAATTTTCGCGGTATTCAATTAGCGTCGGATGACAATATGTTACCGGAAAGTCAGCGAGGCTTTGCGCCCGTTATTCGTGGGATGGCACAAGGTACGGCAGATGTTTCCATTAAACAAAATGGTTATGAAATCTACCGTAATACTTTCCCGCCGGGGCCATTTGTTATTAATGATCTCTATGCCGCAGGGAGCAGTGGCGACCTTCAAGTCACGATCACTGAAGCAGATGGTTCAACCAAAAGTTTTACAGTGCCTTATTCATCCGTACCTTTATTACAACGTGAAGGTCACACGCAATATGCGGTCACGGTGGGTGATTACCGTTCGGGTAATGGGCAACAAGAAAAACCAACCTTTTTACAAGGTACAGTAATGCGTGGTTTATCATATGGTTGGACACTATATGGTGGAACGCAATTGGCAAATCGCTATCAAGCGATTAATGCGGGTATCGGTAAAAATATTGGCATATTTGGGGCGCTATCTGTCGATATTACTCATGCGAATGCTAAGTTGCCAGATGACAGTAACCATGAAGGGCAATCAATACGGTTCCTATATAACAAGTCTTTGAATGAGACGGGCACAATTATTCAGCTTGCTGGTTATCGCTATTCCACAAAAGGGTATTACTCATTTGCGGATACGACTTACAAGCGCATGGATGGATACAACTTGGCAACCCAAGATGGTGTCATCTATGTCACGCCAAAATTCTCAGATTATTACAATTTAGCGTACAACAAGCGTGAAAAAGTTCAGTTGAGTTTAACTCAGCAAATCGGAGAGCAATCCACTTTATATGTGACGGGAAGTCATGAAACGTATTGGAATACTAGTAAATCTGATAAGCAATTACAGGTTGGTATTAATACGCTAATTGAAGGAATTAACTGGGGCTTAAGTTACAGTTTATCTAAGAATTCTTGGCAAGAATCGAATGACCAAATGTTGGCGCTGAACGTGAATATTCCGTTTAGTCATTGGCTTCGTTCAGATAGTCAGTCTATCTGGCGCAATGCCAGTGCTAGCTACAACGTATCCAATGATCTGAAAGGGCGAATGACCAACACCGCCGGTTTGTATGGCACATTGCTAGAAGATAATAATTTAAGTTATAGCGTACAAACTGGGTATTCCGGAGGTGGGCAAGGGACGTCTTCGGCGACTGGGTATACCTCGTTGAATTACCGTGGGGCATATGGTAATGCGAACGTCGGTTATAGCTATACCGATAGCTTCCGCCAAATTTATTACGGCTTTAGCGGCGGCATTTTAGCGCATGCTAACGGCGTCACACTGAGTCAGCCGATGAATGACACTGTGGTATTGGTCAAAGCACCGGGTGCTGGGCATGTCAAAGTTGAGAATCAAACTGGCGTAGAGACAGATTGGCGTGGCTATGCGGTTTTACCGTATGCCACCGAGTATCGTGAAAATCGCATTGCTCTCAACACAAACACTTTGGCGAATAATGTTGACCTCGAAGATCCGGTTGTGAGTGTTGTTCCTACTCGTGGTGCGGTTGTCCGTGCAGATTTCCACCCTAAAGTCGGTGTGAAGGTATTGATGACATTGCTGCGAAATGGAAAACCCGTGCCATTTGGTGCGGTCGTTTCCTCAGAAGAGAACAGCGGCGGCAGTATTGTTGCGGATGATGGTCAAGTTTACTTAACCGGATTACCACTCTCGGGACAGCTTATTGCTCGTTGGGGCGATGGTCCTGATGCACAGTGCCATGTTAACTACACTTTGCCGGAACAGAGCCAGCAAGAAATACTCAGTAAGTACCGTGCAGAATGCCTCTAAGGAGCGAATAGTGTCTGACAAATCAACCGTTTTTTCTGCCACGATGCTGACATTTATGCTGCTATGTCAAAATGCATTTGCCGCAGACAGTACGATAAATATTAAAGGCAATATTAAGGATAATACCTGTGCCGTTGCCCCGGGATCACAAAATCAAGTTGTTGATTTACTGATAAATGCGGTGAAACAGCTACATTCTAACGGCGAAGTGACGCCGCTTGTTCCATTTAGTATTGACCTCACGCCTTGTGGGACAGCGGTGACAGCGGTCAAAGTCGGTTTTGTGGGCATTGCAGATGGAAATAATAAGTCATTACTTGCTTTGGAGGCGGGTAGTGCCAATGCTTCTGGCGTGGGAATACAGATCTTAGATGGTGCTCGAACGCCTCTGGTACTCAATGCAGATAGCAATAATATTTCATGGACACCCTTGATGGCTGGTAAGAGTAATACGCTACATTTCAATGCCCGATTAATGGCCTCTAAAACGCCTGTCGTGGCTGGGCATATTCGTGCAACCGCAACTTTTACTCTTGAATTTCAGTAAGCGGGGGGATGTCATGATAAATAAGAAATGGAAAATGAGGACGGCACTGATATTGGGATTGATCTCGTTATCCATCACGTCAACATTTGCAGCAGATGTAACTGTTACGGTTAATGGAAGTGTGGTTGCTAAGCCTTGTACGGTAGCGACAACAACCGCGAATGTGGATTTAGGGGATCTGTATACCTTTAATTTGGTGTCTCCAGGTGCTGCTTCACAATGGCATGAGGTGACGTTGGATTTAGTGAATTGCCCGGTTGGAACATCTGCGGTAACGGCGACATTCAAAGGAACGACGGATACCACGGGATATTACAAAAATCAGGGAACGGCGACGAATATCCAACTGCAATTACAAGATACCGCGGGTAACAATTTAAATAACGGCGTTCAGAAAAAACTACAGGTCAATGACTCTACATTATCGACAAGTTTCCCGTTACAGGTTAGAGCATTGTCGGTGAAAGGCGGTGCGACGCAAGGAAGCATACAAGCGACTATTGATGTCACCTACACTTATCAGTGAGTTACGTTATGAATATAAAAAAAGTGTTGAAGTTACTGTCGGTTAACGCGTTTATTTATTTTGCTGGGATTTCTTCAGCATCTGCATTTACCTGCCGTGACACAACAGGCAACGTCTTGAGTTACACTCAAAGTCCTGCGACTGCAAATGCCTACGTTAATCTGGTACCCAGTGTTCAAACGGGACAAAACTTAGTTGTCGATTTATCGCAATCCATTTCTTGTCGGAACGATGATCCTACAGGACGAAAAGACTTAGTGAGTATGACCAGAGGTTCTGCTTATGGTGGTGTTTTAACAAATTTTACAGGCTCATTAAGGTACTATGGTTCTAGCTATCCATTCCCATTAAATTCCGCAACCCATCAACAAAATTTCAATTCAGGTAGTTTTACGCCTTGGAATACGCAGTTGTATCTGACGCCAGTTTCAGCGGCGGGGGGTGTTGTACTAAAAAAAGGAACGCATTTTGCGACGCTGGTTATGTACCAAGTCGGCTCGGATATCCCCGGTGGCGGAAATATCAATACATCGACATTTACATGGAACTTATACGCCAATAATGATGTGGTTGTTCCTACGGGTGGCTGCGATGTCTCTTCTCGTAATGTTGTGGTGACATTACCTGAATATCCAGGCAGTGCTCAGCCTGTCCCTATTTCTATTCATTGTGCATCCAATCAAAATATTTCTTATTACTTATCTGGTGCGACGGATACCAGTACCTCGATATTTGCGAATACGCTTTCTGGTACTAATACGGCAACAGGAATTGGAATTCAAATATTGCGTAATGGAACGGCGATCTCTGCTAATCAGAATGTCCAGTTGGGGCGAGTCGGAACATCGGCAGTAAATTTAGGTTTAACGACCAATTATGCTAGAACGAAAGGGCAAGTTACGGCCGGAAAGGTGCAATCTGTGATTGGTGTAACTTTCATGTACGACTAGAAGTACATCAAGGAGCCGCAATACGCTGGGAGTATTGTGGTTCTTTGGTTTGCTATCTTTATATACTATTTTTTACTCACCTCGAATAGCTTAGTTTTCACTCCGTTTTTTCTTGATTATTTTACTCTCTAGCACTCATCTAATATTAGAAAAAAGAAACCTTATTTATTATCCCATCTATATTCAATAGACTGTATTTTATCTGTATAAAGATATTATCATGGTTGAACTTGCCCTCTGTTATCTAGAGTCGTTGCTTAGATATAACGTCATCAATTTTTTGGAGGATGACGCTGTTGCATTCAAAGGATATGGGTATAAATTGATGTGCAATGAGATTTTTTATTCAATTTCTAATGTCTTTATTTGAAATGGTATTTTTTAAGATAAGCGAATTACATCACTTAAATACAGTGATTCATTATTTATAACAAGAATTTAATTGTAGTTTTTTGTAGATTTGCACCTGTAAAAAGAGTGAGGCTTAATGATTTGATTTATTTTGGTTTTTTTGTTTTATCCTTTCTTTCTTAATGTTTCAATTACTCTCTATTTGTGTTTTTTTGATGAAAATCAAGTTTTTCTGTTACTGATCACGAGTAATTATTAAAAAATGTTAATTTAAGGTAAAAATATTGTTTTTATTAATTTTATAGATATAAATATTGGAATGTTAATGTCTAAATCTGATTTCTTTAAAAAGAATAAAAACTTTAATATTACATAATGTGCTGTTATATAAAAACATAATTGAATTGTAAAAAGTGTAAATATAGCTATTTCGGGGGAGTCTCATATTTCCATACATTTGATTTAAAATAATCACTCCTTATAATTGTAAGCACTTAAGGCAATTATTCTTAAAACCAATTAAGTTAAAGATGTTAATTTGAGATGCAGTTATTAATTATGAATAAAATTAATTTAGATTTAAAAAAATACAATTCATCAGAGAATGTATTTTCCTTATACTGTGGACTAGTTATAAGAAAAATTAGAAAAGAAAATGGTATTTCCGCATGTGAACTAGCAAAAAAAGTAAATATTTCACAGCAGCAAATGTCCCGTTACGAACGTGGAATCAATAAGTTTAGTATTGACATGTTATTTGATATAACAGTTGCTTTAAATATTCCATTTGAAAGATTAATCAAAACTGTGATTTCTGAAGTTCAAAAATCTCCTTCAGATAATGCAACTATATTAAAAAATAAAATATCAGCGTCTGATATGATTTATTTTTATTAACCAAATTAAATAAATTTATTTATTTATGTAAAACACATATAAATATTTATATGTGTATCTATATCTATCGTTTGAGGAAAGTATGAAAAAGATTATTTTAGCAACACTGATTTCTGGCGTAATGAGTTCATCTGCATTAGCTGTTGATGCAGGTAGCGGAACAGTAACATTTTCTGGTTCTATTATTGAAGCACCGTGTTCTATTGCTCCGGGTGAAGAAAACCAAGAAGTTGCATTGGGCCAAGTATCTAATGTGACTTTAGATAATGGTAGCGAGTCATCGGCACAACCTTTCCAGATTAAATTAGAAGGTTGTAATCTCAAAGGTGATAATCAAGTTGCCGTCACCTTCAAAGGAACCGAAGCGGGAACAAATACGGGTTATTTACAAATCACGGGCGATGCAACTGGTGCAGCAGTAAAGATCATGAATGGATCCGGCGCTCAGATTAAAGTTAACTCTAGTGCTAAACAAAATTATGTTGAAGGAAATAATACATTAAAATTCCAAGCATCATTAATTGGATTACAATTAGTTGATAAAGATAGTAAACCTCTTCCTGTTACACCAGGCCAATTCCAAGCGGTGACTAACTTTACATTAGCATATAACTAAATAAACCTTTATAAGATGCTCCTTCACCACGAGTTAATGAGACTCGTGGTGTATATCTTAATGGCTATAATATGAGAATAAAGAAAAAAGAAGTTATTTTTTTATTACCATTTTTTTTAATATTAATGTTTTCCAGATGTTCTTTTGCAAAAAACTCAATGGATCTCATAATGCAAGGTAGCATTATGGATACCGCATGCGCTATTGATACGGGATCTTATGAACAATCTATTGATATGGGAGTTTTGCCTCTCTCATTAATAAAGAATCAAGGTCAGGGACAAGCTCAGGATTTTTTTATTACATTAATTGGTTGCAAGCTAACATCTTATACTGGGGAACTGTGGAAAACTTTTGATATTTCCTTTGAGGGGCCAGTTAATGGTAATTGGTTTTCTGTGTCAGGCTCTGCTCAAGGTGTTGCATTATCATTAACGGATTCTGCTGGGGAATCAATTTACCCAGGGGGAAAACTACTTCCTAAAAATATAAAATCTGGAAATAACATTTTAAATTACCAATTTAAAATTGTTTCAGATAGGACACCGTTGCGTGCTGGGGAATATCAGGCATCGATCCGCTTTAAACTTGATTACTACTAAATAATAAATTATTGACAGATTTTAGGAATGTTTTTTATGTCTTCGTTACCTATTTATACACCGCAATTAAAATGTTTAAGTATTATTCTTGGATTAACGGTCGGTTTTATTTCGTCAGCAGCGACTGCGACTAATTATATGGAATTTAATACTGACGTTTTAGATTTAGAAGACAAAAATAACATTGATTTAAACCAATTCTCTCGTGCTGGGTATATTATGCCCGGTATTTATAATTTTACGTTAAAAGTTAACAATGAACAGATCTCTGATGTCGAGATACCTTACTATATAAGTGAGCATGACCCCGAGAATAGTTTGCCTTGTTTATCCCCTGAATTGGTTAATCAATTAGAATTAACACCCGAGTCATTGAAAAAATTGACATGGTGGCATGATGGGCTGTGCCTTAATGAGAATAGCTTACCCGGATTATTATTGAGAGGGGATTTAGCTACGTCATCGTTATATGTCAGTATTCCTCAAGCTTATATGGAATATACCTCACCAAATTGGGATCCGCCTTCCCGTTGGGATGATGGAATATCGGCATTACTTCTTGATTATAATGTCAATGCTAATACAACACGCTCCTACATTGGAGGCTCAGACTCCTCCTCGGTAAACAGCAATGGAGTGACGGGGATTAATTTGGGCGCTTGGCGGTTTAGAGCGGACTGGCAGAGTCGTTATACTCATACCACGGGTCGACAAGGTAGCAACCAAACGGATTTCACTTGGAACCGTTTTTATGCTTATCGAGCATTGTCGGCATTAAAGGCTAAATTAGTGTTGGGTGAAGACTATCTGGCCTCAAATATTTTTGATGGATTCCGATTTCTTGGTGCTAGCCTCCAATCTGAATTGAGTATGATGCCGCCGAACTTACGTGGATATGCTCCGGAAATAACAGGGATAGCAAAAAGTAATGCGACGGTAATTATCATGCAACAAGGGCGAGTATTGCATGAAACCCAAGTTGCTTCAGGACCTTTTCGTATCCAAAATTTAAGTGATGCCATAACGGGAACGTTGGATGTCATTGTTAAAGAACAAGATGGTTCTGTGCAAGAATTTCAGGTCGATACAGCAAACTTGCCCTATCTGACAAGACCTGGACAAATTCAATATAAATTAGCGTTAGGACAGCCAACGAATATCGACCGTCAGAGTGAAGGGGAAAATTTTATTACGGGAGAATTCTCTTGGGGTATAAGCAACGGTTGGTCTTTAATTGGCGGTAGTTTAAATAGCCAAAATTATAATGCGTTATCTATTGGTCTTGGTCGTGACTTACTTGCCTTTGGCGCGCTTTCATTTGATGTAACACAGTCTATTGCTCGTTTGTCGGGCGAAGATACATTAAGTGGTGGCTCATATCGCATCAACTACTCTAAGCGATTTGAACAATTCGATAGCCAAATACAATTTGCAGGCTATCGTTTTTCGGAGCGTAGCTATATGAGTATGAGTGATTTTCTGAATGCCCAAAAAACGGGTGAGCGCTATTACGGTAGTAAGGAATTGTACACGATATCAATGAATAAAAATTTCAACGATATAGGACTATCGCTATATTTAAACTACAACCATCAGACATATTGGGATCGACCGGACAATGATTATTATAGTTTGATGCTATCGAAATATATGGATATCGGTTCGATTAAAAATGTGAGTATCAGTGTATCTGCTAATCGTAATTTTTATAATGGAGTTAAAGATGATAGCGCTTATGTATCATTATCTTTCCCATTAAGTAATGGGGCCAATGTTGGCTATTCGATGAATACAAGCCGCGATGATACCACCAACCGAATTTCTTATTATGATCGATTAGGTGATAGAACAAATTATCAAATCAGTGCTGGAGCAAATCGAAAAGGCGGCACCGCAAGTGCCTTTATTACTCATCAAGGTGATAATGCTCGTTGGTCAGCAAATGCGAGTCATACGAATAATCAATACAGTGCAATTGGTTTGTCCGCCGCTGGTGGCTTTACTTTAACGACAGAAGGTGCGGTAGCTCACCGCATGAATAATCTAGGTGGAACTCGCCTACTTGTTGATACGGATAGTGTTCCCGATATTGCTATTCGCGGTGTTGGTGCTCCAGTCGCATCGAATCGATTTGGGAAAGCGGTTATTTCCGATGTCAGTAGCTATTATCGTAATAAGGCTCAAATTGATTTAAATAAGCTGCCTGATGATGTTGATGCCCAGCAGTCAGTTGTTCAAGCAACATTAACAGAGGGAGCGGTAGGCTATCGTTCATTTTCCGTTATTTCAGGTCAAAAAATAATGACCGTAATTGCATTAAGTGATGGCTCTCATCCACCATTGGGTGCTCAGGTAACAAATCACAAAAAACAAAATGTTGGGATTGTTGGTGATTTAGGTAATACCTATATTAGTGGTGTTCATTCCTCCGAAGTTATGAATGTCTCATGGGGTAAAAATAGGTCTTGTGAAATTATTTTCCCATCTGAATTAATGAATCGAGAAATCCAAGATAGCTTATTACTTCCTTGCCATGAAGTAATTAAAAGCTAAGAGATTTAATCAATTTTCATTTTCAAAGATTATTGAATTTAACCAGATAAAAGTTATAGATAAAGGTAATAACCAAATGAATATTAAAACGATATTAATTAGTGGTATTTTTGGATCTTTAGCCCTAATTAACCTATCCGAGGCTGCAGTATCATTAGATAGAACAAGAATTATATTTGATGGGGAAAATAAGTCAGTTTCTTTAAGTATTAATAATAATAATAAACAGCTTCCATATCTTGCTCAGGGATGGATTGAAAATGAAGAAAGTAAAAAAATAACGTCGCCATTAATTGTACTTCCACCAGTTCAACGATTAGAACCAGGGAAATCAAGCCAAATGAAAATTGAATCTCTACCCAGTATAAAAAATTTACCACAGGATAGAGAATCTTTATTCTATTTTAATATGCGTGAAATTCCACCTAAAAGTGATAAACCAAATACATTACAGATTGCATTACAAACAAAAATAAAATTATTTTATCGTCCGGCTGCCATTGCACCACAACAAAATAGCGCACCATGGCAAGAAAAAATGCAGCTTGAAAAAAAAGGGAATCTTGTTATTGCTAAGAACTCAACGCCTTATTACATCACAATAATTAATGCTGGTGCTCATGCAAATACGGATGCAAAAGAATTTAATCCCATCATGATCGCACCGTTTGGTGAGGAAAATATAGGAATAACAAGTGAACAGTTAGGAAATACACCAGTCATTACCTATATCAATGACTATGGTGGTCGCCCAAAATTGACGTTTGATTGTAAAAATACAATATGCTCCGTTGCAGCAAACTCATTAACTAAATAATAAAATCAAAATGAAGCTAAATGGAGATATCTTTATGATCTCAACTATATATCGCTGGCTGTACCAAGAATATACCATCGGTGCACTTTGCTTAGTTGCCGTATTGCCCGCGGTTGCCAATGATAACCGTTATTTATTCCGGCCTACAGATGGCTGGGAGGTTGATGGCCAACATGGTGTCATTCATGTTTCAGGGTCTTTAACTGAAAACCCATGCGAATTAGCGATGGAGTCCAGTAACCAATCGGTATCGCTGGGCAATATTTCATTCAGTGAGCTGAATCATTCTGAGCGAACAATGCAACCTGTGCCATTCAAAATTGAGTTGTTAAATTGCTTACAAGTCCAAACTGAGCTGCAAAATTTCCAAACGGGGCAATCAGTGTGGAGTAGCACACAACCCGCGGTTAAAGTTAAATTTTTAGCAGCAAGCGTACCTGAAAACGCCAATATTATTCGTATTAATGGTGCGCATGGTTTTGGATTACAAGTCGCCAATTCAGCTGGGCAAATGTTGCCAATAGGAAAAGCGAGTAATCCTACGTTAATCTCATCGGGTCAAAATAGCCTAATATATTATGTCTCTGCAATAAGAACGTCTGGCCCACTTATTCCCGGTGCTTTCTCTGCATTGATTGCATTTGAAATGCTATATGATTAATTCCATCGTATTTAAATATACTGATTGATAAAAATGAATAGGTAATAGCGTAATGCTAAGAAACAAAAATATTTTTTTTATAAAATTAATTATACTGACTCTATTATTTATAATTAATTTTAATGTGAGTGCAAACCCATTAAACCCGAATAGTATTTATACCACTAGTATAAAGCATCCACTTGTTAATGGTGCGTATTCTACAATTCCGGAAACAGTAGGGCCTTATTTTTTATATATCCCCGATGATATTAGAAATAGTACCAATCCAGAGTGTAATATTAAAGTTATTGTAACAGCTAAGACGTCAATAGGTACATTTCAAACGATGGCATCTCCATTCTCTTATCTTTTAGATGGTTTTAGTAATATATATGCTTTAGGAGTAGTGAAGTCGTATACGGTCACACGAAATTCTTCAAAGCATTGCAATGATACACTTCTTGATTTTGGTGTGAAATATGGACGATTTGCCGTTGGTTATATAAACGTATTTGCTACTCAAGTCTCTTCGTCGGGTTATGCAGATATGTGTTTACGAATATTTATAAATGAGAAAGAAGTGGGCACAACGTGTTCAATCCATGTTCCAGAAATTCCGGTATTGCCTTCTTGCGATATATTTATGCCATTAACCCTATCTCACGGTGAAGTGAATGCAAATAATGTGAACGGTAATATTGCCAAGGTTAATGGTGATATCACATGTACTGGGGACATGAGTGCGACATTTCAATTTTTACCTGAAAATGAAGTTGATTTATCACAAGGTGTCAAAAGCCAATTGGATGTGTGTGTTTCAGGAAAGTGCATGTCGAATAATGTGGTTCAAGCCGAGATAAAGAAAAATACCCATTTAGCATTCTCCGTTAATTCAACATTATCTGCATTGGGGAATCCTGAGCCTGGTTCGAGGGTTGGAAATGTCGTTCTATCGATTGTGATTAATTAAAACGCAGCTTATTGACTATAACGATTGGAGTATGAATCGCTATGATGATTTTTATTAAAATAATAAAAAAAGAGTCTTTTTATTATTTACAGTATTTATTAACACGTTGATTATTTTTTTTAGTGGTTTTTGTTTTGCAGAAACGTATTCATTGACGATTAAAGTTGATGTGATTGAAAGTACCTGTGATATTTATGGTAATGACGGACCTGGTAACCCTATTGAGGTTTCATTTGGTGAAATGAACTTGAATGGTTTCACCAGCGAAAGGTATACCAGAGATATTCATTACGCTATAGACTGCGGTGGTAATACATCGAGTAACCCAAATTTAAAACTCAAGTTTGAGAGTGATATTTCAGATTTTGATGCCACTTTAGTGAAGACATCAAATCCAAAATTAGGTTTAAAAATTCAAGCAGATAATAAGTTATTATCCCCTAATGAGTACCGTAATTTTACCTATTCTAACAAGCCATTACTGAGTGTATCTCCGGTTTTGGATGAAGGGAAAAAGATCGAGTTTGGGGCATTCACGGCAATAGGAAGGCTCAAGGTGGAATATCAATAATCTCTTTTTTACGTATAGAAATAGCCCATGACTTAATGTCACTTGGATATTGGCGATATGGGGACAGTCAGAGCCTTTGCTCCCCATTCCCTAACACTCCCGCTGAAATAACAGGTATAATCCCTCAAATCTTATTCAATGGGCTTAAAACCAATATGGCAAAACTTACCTTACAAGAGCAGATGCTCCAAGCGGGACTCGTCACCAGCAAAAAAATGGCGAAAGTCCAAAGAACAGCAAAAAAATCACGAGTTCAGGCTCGAGAAGCTAGAGAAGCCGTAGAAGAAAACAAAAAAGCACAGCTTGAGCGCGATAAGCAGCTAAGCGAACAACAAAAACAAGCGGTGTTATCGAAAGAAGCAAAAGCACAAGTGAAGCAGCTAATTGAAATGAATAGAATTCATATCGCAAGAGGCGATATCAGTTTTAACTTCACTGATAATAATCTCATTAAAAACGTCTCTGTGGATAAAACCACTCAAGCTCAGCTCATTAGTGGGCGTCTCGCCATCGCGCGTTTATTAACGGACAACCCAGAAGTGAATGAATACGCGATTATCCCTGCGGTTGTTGCCGACAAAATTGCTCAGCGTGATGAGAGCTATATCGTATTAAATAATGCATTGAGTCAGGAAGCGCAAGACGAAGACGACCCATACGCAGACTTTAAAATCCCTGATGATTTGATGTGGTAATTCGCAATAATATCCGCTTAGAACGGGCTGGCATTATGGGTATTGAGCGGTTCACCGGTGACCGGATGGATAAAATCCAGTTCGCAGGCATGTAACATCAATCGCGGAGTCTGTTCGGTTCCTAATAACAGGCGACCACCATATAAATCACAGCCCAAAATCGGGTGCCCTAACAGCTGGCAATGAATACGGAGTTGGTGAGTCCGCCCCGTTTCTGGCGTAAGTTGCACCCGAGTTAACGGTAACTGCCCCCCATCATCCAACTCTCGATAAAAACGTTCAATAACCCGATAGTGGGAGCGAGCGGGCTTGCCATTAATTGCACTAATCGACATGAGCGGGAACAGCGCGGGATCTTTAGCTATCGGTGCATCAATCACACCTTCATCATCATCCAAATGCCCACAAAGTAGCGCACTATACATTTTGCCTACAGTGCGTTGGCTGAATTGGTGGCAAAGGGCGGCATTAATGGCTTTATTGCGAGCCACCACCATCAATCCTGATGTCCCAAAATCGAGACGATGAACCAGCGTACATTCAGGAAAAATTTTGACCATACGATGATGCACTGAATCCAAATTTTGGGGATTTTTTCCCGACAGGCTAAGTAGCCCCGAGGGCTTATTGATTAATATCAGGTGGTCATCCTGATAGAGATACTCAATCGGATCATGGCAAAATGGGGCAATAAAGGTATCAATAATGGTAGACATCGGGCTATCCGGACGAAGAGTGAGGCTGGATGATAACCAATTTTAAGCAGACTAGCGAACCCACTATTCACGCACCAAAAAATTATCATCTAGACTTAAACCAAAGGCGTGGTCTGTACAAGCATTGTGTTTTATACTGCGCGCTGTGAACACTGAGTAAATATTAAGTAGGCGGTAATAACGATGAACGGAATAATCACAACGTGGTTTGAAGAGAAAGGTTTTGGCTTTATCAAAGATGAAAATGGGGATAACCGTTATTTTCATGTGATTAAGGTCTCCAATCCTGATCTGATCAAGAAAGATGCGGCGGTGACTTTCGAACCGACTACCAATACCAAAGGTTTGTCTGCCTATGCCGTTAAAGTCATACCGGAAAGCAAATATATTTATATTGCAGGCGAGCGCATTAAACTGACTGCGATAAAATCCTTCCGTATTTATTATGAAGATGTACCCGCAGATACCCGTATTGATAAAGAAAATACGGTGCTGTCTATTGGCGCCTTGATGAACAGTATCAAACCTAAATCTGACATTAAGCCGGGTCAAATGCGTACACTGAAAAAATTAATTATCGAGACGCTTCATGGCACGACGCTGACTTTTACCGAAGACGAAATTGATGTCGATGATACGCTCAAGCAGTTAAAATCTATCAAATAATTGCTTCCAATATTCTGCCGTTAGCGTTGTGCTGGCGGCAAAATCTTTGCATTTCCATCCTATCACTAGTTGCCTATCTTACCTGCTATAGATGCTTTAAATCTTCGGGTATATTTTTCTTTAAGATCCGCCAAAAATCTTCTGCGGTTTTATTTAATCGCGTATTCATGCGATAAATATAAACTTGGATAGGAATTGTCAGTTCAGGGGTATTCAAACAGGCTAGTTTCTTCTCTTTCAATTCGTTGATAACAGAATAAATGGGTAACCAAGCAATACCATGCCCATCTAATGCCATGTTTTTCAATAACTCACTCATTGAAGACATAAACAGAGTTTTAGAACTGATGGCTCCAAATTCACTTAACCGACGATTGACCAACCTTCCCATATATGAGGCGCTGGTATAATTCAATAACGGAACTTCGGGCTGGTAAATATCAAAAAGGGGCTTTCCATTTTTATCTGTCGCACAAATGGGGTATAGCTCGGATTCAAATACGTTTAAGCAGCAAAAAGGAGATTGCATTAAATCTTCGTCATAGAAAGAGATAATAAAATCACTCTTACCCTCCCTTAGTGTGTTGACCACTTGCACGACATCGATGGCTTCCACATGATAAACAAACTCCCCACCATAATCAGACAATGAATGCACTAATTTGGGTAGCAGAGCTAACGATAATGAATGTGCTGCGGCAATTTTGATATTCGGTAGGCTCAAAATATTATGCCCTGACAGCTCATTAAGGTTGCACTCCAATTGCTGCAAAAGGCTGCGAGCTTGTGAATGAAATATTTTACCTTCTTCAGAAAGCTGTAAGGGTGATGTTGTTCTATCGAATAACTCTACGCCGATTGCTTCTTCTAACGCTTTAATTCGTCGGCTAAATGCGGGCTGAGATAGATTTCTTTGTTCTGCTGCATGAGAAAAGTGGCGACAAGATTCTAGCGTTAAAAAGTCATACAGCCACTTAGTTTCAATATTTTTCATTTGCTTGGCCTTAAAATGACATAAAACGGAAAGATAATAACAATGATGTTTAACGTTAATTATTAGTTACACTATTCAATATTTATTGTGGCACTATTATTCGTATTATGCATGCCGATAACGTTTCAAACATTAATAAAAATCAAACTCTATTTTTTATTTTGATAAAAAGTGATAAATATTAGTTATTAACCACGAGTTTAATGAAGTAAATCGAAATAACCAATAAATTTGCTATGCACTTTTTGCATCAGCCTATACATACTTGCATTTCTCTTACGCTCAGAATACTGATAAATCTTATTCATGCTTTAATTCATTGAACAAATTAATAATTAAGTTCATTTGAAATATTCAAGTATTTCAATCAAAGAATTAAGATATAAAATATTGGGAGTTTTAATTATGAAAGGTTTGATTGGTGTTCTAGGTGGAATGGGACCCGCGGCAACTGTCGATTTATTTAATAAATTTGTTACTTTTAATCATGCAAATAAGGATCAGGAACACATTCCATTAATAATATCATCTATCCCAGATATTCCAGACCGTACAGAGGCACTACTCAATCATGGGGTTTCACCGCTTCCATTGATGGAGGACTATCTTCAAAGACTTGAAGTTGCAGGCGCAGAATGCATCGTTATTCCTTGTAATACCGCTCATTTTTGGTTTGATGAGCTTAAGAAATCATGCCATGTAGAAATATTAAGTATTATTGAAGCGACAATGAATGAAGTTATTTCTACACAGAAAAATAAAATTGGTTTATTAGCTACTGATGCCACCATGCATATGGGGCTGTATCAGCAGAGTATTGAAGATCAAGGTTTGATTTGTATTAAACCTGATAATGAAAACCAAAAAATGATAATGAAAAGTATTTATTTATTAAAATCAGGTGAATTTTCTTTAGCAGAAGACATTATGAAAAAACAAGCAGATATTTTATTTTCAAATGGTGCTGAAATTATTGTTTTAGGGTGTACTGAAGTTCCAGTCATTCTTTCTAATGAAGTTAAATCTCATCCTGATAAATATATCGACTCAACAGGCGCATTAGTTCGGGCGGGTATTAATTGGTATAAAAAAAGAATCGGTAAAATAAATTAAAAATAACAATAATTATTTAAAAACTAAATTAATACAAAAAATAAATTCTCATATTACTAATGACAAAATATTGTCTATTGGAGACGATTATGGTTTTTCTAGAAATCATTGTTGTATTAGGGGCGATTTTCTTCGGGATACGAATGGGAGGAATCGGTATCGGTTTATGTGGTGGATTAGGATTAGCGATTTTAACCATCGGATTTGGTTTACCAATAGGCTCTCCCCCGGTTGATGTTATTTTAATCATCATGACTGTTGTTGTCGCCGCTTCCGCATTACAAGCGGCGGGAGGAATGGATTACCTCGTACGCCTTGCGGGTACATTTATGAGGAAAAATCCAAAATATATCAATATCATTGCGCCGATTACAACGTGGGTAATGACCATTATGGCGGGAACAGGCTTTATCGTGTTCTCCATGCTTCCCGTTATTGCCGAGATTGCGAAAGACTCTGGTGTTAGACCGTCAAGAACACTGGCTGGCTCAGTTGTGGCATCGCAGATTGCAATTTCAGGTTCACCAATTAGTGCCGCAATGGCAGCAATGCTCACCATCATGGAAGGCAATGGCGTCACATTTATTACCGTGATGTCTGTATGCTTACCAGCCTCTTTTGTCGCGGCAATGGTTGCGGCATTCATTGCGTCACGTCAAGGTTGTGAATTAGAGGATGATGAAGTTTATTTAGACCGTTTACAGAAAGGTTTAATCCATAAATATGAAGAGAAAAAAGGGGAAAGCACACCAAAAGAAAAATTCTCTGTCATCTTATTTATTATTGCAACTATCGGTATTGTTATTCTGGCGGCATTCCCTCAATTACGTCCTGGTTTTGATATTGGAAAACCAATGGGGACGCGAGACATCATTATTATCTGCATGTTGAGTGCGGCTTGTTTAATGGTAGTTTTCTGTAAGACATCACCGAACTCGATTGTGTTAGCGTCGACTTTCCGCTCTGGAATGAGTTCACTGGCCGTCATATTAGGTATTGTCACGTTAGGTACCACATTTGTTGATGCTCATATGGTACAAATAAAAGAGATCGCAGGAAATGTTCTTTCTTCCTATCCTATTTTACTCTCATTAGTTTTATTCTTTACCTGTGCATTACTTTATTCCCAAGGGGCCACCACGCCACTCATTATTCCTTTAGCCATCGCATTGGATGTACCAACATGGGCGATACTTGCATCATTTGTTGCGGTTACGGGGGTATTCGTTTTACCGACCTATCCAACCTCATTGGCTGCCATGGAGTTTGACTCAACAGGTTCAACTAGGGTAGGGAAATATATTTTAAATCATCCGTTTATGTTGCCGGGATTAGGCGGAATTATTGCTGGAGTCGCATTCGGTTTCATTATCGCGCCTATGGTGGTGTAACCGTTTAAATATCACCAGCACCAGAGAATAATCGCCAGAAATAGGAAAACGTTAAGATAACTATTTCTGGCTGATTTAAGAGGTTCGACATCCTTAAACAAAATGACATTTAAATTTGATGACTTGGCTTTATTTTTGAGGAATAAATTTTTTCCATCAAAAATAAAGCCTTTTTTATGATCTCTGAATCTTATTTTTCTGGAATAGAAATAACTAATATGGAATAAGAAAACTAAAGTAATTTATTCATCCCGCTACAACCATCAGTAGTATTTTTTGTATAAAACGCTTATTTATGTATTCGAGTATATAACGTAAGTCTAAAAATTACTTATAAAATCAATTGGATAATAAATCTCATTCGCTTAATAAGCCATAACTTTCTTGACCTAAAACAACTCCTCAATTCTTGTGATTGGTATATTGATTAAATCAAAATTTTAATTACTGCCACTTTTGTGGCTCGTAGTTTTATCGCTAATCGCACGCAGGTTGCGTGCCTACATTCAAATAATTATAGCGAACAGACGTCATACCCTTTTAAGCAATCTAAGTGAGCGAGTTATATATGGCCAATATCAAAGAGAAAGCCGCTGTTTTTGCTCCTCTAACCCGTCGTGGATTTGTTAAAGCCGGAACAATAACGGGTTTAGCTGCGGCGGCTGGAGGATTTTCTCTCCCGTTCAGCGCCTCAGCGGAGACCGAGCAAAAAACAGCTGCCCCGGCAGGGGATGAAAAAGTGGTTTGGAGTGCATGCACCGTTAACTGCGGTAGCCGTTGCCCGTTACGCATGCATGTGGTTGATGGTGAAATCAAATATGTCGAAACCGATAATACCGGCGATGACGTTTACGACGGACTACACCAAGTACGGGCGTGCTTACGGGGTCGCTCCATGCGCCGTCGCGTTTATAACCCAGACCGTCTGCGCTATCCAATGATGCGCGTAGGCAAACGTGGTGAAGGTAAATTCAAGCGGATCAGTTGGGAAGAGGCTTATGATGCCATTGCTGACAACATGAAACGCATCATCAAAGAGTATGGTAACGAGTCAATCTACCTAAACTATGGTACGGGTACTCTGGGTGGCACAATGACAAGATCATGGCCACCGGGCGCAACCTTGATTGCTCGCCTGATGAACTGTTGTGGCGGTTACTTAAACCATTATGGAGATTACAGCACCGCGCAAATTGCCGCAGGCTTGAATTACACCTTTGGTGGCTGGGCGGATGGTAACAGCCCATCAGATATCGAAAATTCAAAATTAGTGGTGATGTTCGGTAATAACCCCGGTGAAACACGCATGAGTGGCGGCGGGGTAACTTATTATGTCGAACAAGCACGTGAAAAATCTAACGCGAAGATGATTATCATCGATCCTCGCTACACGGATACAGGGGCTGGGCGTGAAGATGAATGGATCCCAATCCGTCCGGGTACCGATGCTGCGCTAGTGAACGCCATTGCTTATGTGATGATCACTGAAAACCTCGTCGACAAGCCATTTCTCGACAAATATTGCGTAGGTTACGATGAAACCACGATGCCAGCTGGGGCACCAAAAAATGCGCACTATAAAGCGTATATTTTAGGTGATGGACCCGATGGGCAAGCGAAAACACCGGAATGGGCGGCGACGATTACGGGTATCCCTGCGGATCGTATCGTTAAACTCGCTCGCGAAATTGGGACGGCAAAACCCGCTTATATCGTACAAGGCTGGGGGCCTCAGCGCCGTTCTAACGGTGAGTTAACGTCCCGTGCTATCTCCATGCTCGCTATTTTAACGGGCAATATTGGTATTAGTGGCGGTAACACTGGGGCGCGTGAAGGTTCATACAGTATTCCATTTGTGCGGATGCCGACCTTAACTAACCCAGTGCAAACGAGTATCTCTATGTTTATGTGGACCGACGCTATTTTGCGTGGCCCTGAAATGACCGCAACCCGCGATGGTGTACGTGGTAAAGATAAACTGGATGTACCAATCAAAATGATCTGGAACTACGCGGGTAACTGCTTAGTTAACCAACATTCAGAAATTAACCGTACCCACGACATTCTTCAAGATGAATCGAAGTGTGAAATGATTGTGGTAATTGATAACCACATGACCGCATCAGCAAAATATGCGGATATTCTACTGCCAGACTGCACAGCTTCTGAGCAAATGGATTTCTGCTTGGATGCTTCAGCGGGGAATATGTCCTATGTGATTTTTGCAGATCAAGTCATTAAACCGCGTTTTGAAAGCCGCAATATTTATGAAATGACCAGCGAAATTGCTAAACGCATGGGGGTTGGTGAGCAGTTTACTGAAAACCGGACCCAAGAAGAGTGGCTACGTCATTTGTATGAGCAATCTCGCGAAGCATTACCGGAGCTGCCAACATTTGAAGAGTTCCGCGCTCAAGGTATTTTCAAAAAACGTGACCCTAACGGACACCATGTCGCCTATAAGAGTTTCCGTGAAGACCCTGTTGCGAACCCATTAACCACACCATCCGGTAAAATTGAGATCTATTCGGCGCAATTAGCGGAGTTGCAAGACACGTGGGAATTAAATGAAGGGGATGTGATCCATCCGCTGCCAATTTACGCGATGGGCTTTGAACACCATGGCGACCCACTGATGGAAAAATATCCATTGCAACTGACTGGTTTCCACTACAAATCACGAACCCACTCAACTTATGGCAACGTGGATGTATTGAAAGCAGCGTGTCCTCAAGAACTCTGGATCAACCCACAAGATGCGGCTAAGCGCGACCTAAAACAGGGTGACTTAGTGCGTGTATTTAACGACCGAGGCGAAGTACGAATTAAAGTCAAAGTGACGCCACGTATTTTACCGGGCGTGGTGGGAATGGGGGAAGGTGCTTGGTATGACCCAGATGGTAATCGTGTTGACCATGGGGGAAGTATTAACGTGCTGACCACTCAGCGCCCATCGCCATTGGCGAAAGGCAACCCATCACATTCTAATCTTGTTGAAGTTGTGAAAGCTTAAGGATGTCAGTTATGTCAACGCAATATGGTTTTTATATCGACTCAAGCCGTTGCACTGGCTGCAAAACCTGTGAGCTAGCGTGCAAAGACTTTAAAAATTTATCTCCGGAAGTGAATTTCCGTCGGATTTATGAATATGCAGGTGGGGATTGGACAGAGCAAAACGGTGTCTATGGGCAAAATGTTTTTGCCTATTATCTGTCTATTTCTTGTAACCACTGTGACGACCCAGCTTGCGCCAAAGTATGCCCAAGTGGGGCGATGCATAAACGTGAAGATGGCTTCGTGGTTGTGGATGAGGAAGTGTGTATTGGTTGCCGCTATTGCAGCATGGCATGCCCTTACGGTGCACCTCAATTTGACCAAGAAAAAGGTCACATGACCAAATGTGATGGTTGTTATGAGCGCGTGGCAGAAGGCAAAAAACCAATCTGTGTGGAATCTTGCCCACTGCGCGCATTGGATATGGCACCGATTGAAGAGCTACGCGCTAAATATGGCGATTTAGCGGAAATTGCACCATTGCCATCAGCGGAATATACCCATCCGAATATTGTTTTAAAACTGAATGCCAATAGCAAACCTGTCGGTGATACCACGGGGCATCTGGCTAACCCGGAGGAAGTTTAATATGGGCGCGGGAATTCATGAATGGCCATTGATGTTTTTTACGGTCATTGGTCAAAGTGTGGCGGGAGCATTTGTGATGATGGCGGCGGTGCTATTTTGTGGCAAATTATCCGTCGATCTTAATCGCAAAGTGCATTACAGCATGTTTGGTTTATGGGTGTTAATGGGCATTGGTTTTCTGTTATCTACCATGCACATGGGAACGCCGCTGCGTGCATTTAATGCCTTTAATCGCCTAGGTGCTTCTTCGCTGAGTAATGAAATTGCCAGTGGGGCGCTATTCTTTGCATTGGGCGGTTTATATTGGCTATTAGCTGTATTAAACAAGATGCCGGCGGCGCTAGGCAAATTATGGCTGGTGGTGGTGGCGGTATTGGCGGTTATTTTTGTCGTGGCAACGTCTCGAGTCTACCAAATCTCGACCGTGCCAACCTGGAATAACCACTACACTATGATCAACTTTGTGTTAACCGCATTCCTCGGTGGCCCGATTTTAGCTGCCTTGTTATTGCGTGTGGCAGGGTTTGATTTACAGTGTATTCGCCGCGTTCCTGCTATTTGCGTGATTGCGTTACTGGTCAGCGCGGCAGCCGCTATTTCCCAAGGTTTTGACTTGGCGAGTATTGAGACATCGGTACAAAAAGCCACAGATTTAGTACCTGACTACGGTTTCTTAATGGATATTAAAATCGTGGCAGTGGCGATGGGATTGGGTTGCTGGATCATGCCAATGATAGCAAAACGTAATCCATCCATACTGAACTTAGGTATTGGTTTCCTACTTGTGATGGTGGGTGAAATCGTAGGGCGCGGAGTGTTCTACGGTCTGCATATGACCGTTGGAATGGCCGTGAATTAAGCCAGATTGAATTAAAGGCTTAGCAAAATATCGCTAAGCCTTTTTTCTGGTAGGATAATATTAATTAGCTAAGTCACTAATAATAAGCGAATCAAAGACACTATGAGCGAACAATCCTTGAATGATATTGACGTAACTGCGCGAGTGCTTGGTGCTGCATTTTATTACGCGCCAGACCAAGTGCCTGATATTATCGAATTATTGATTTCGTCGAAGTGGGTAGAGGATTGGCCCTACGGTTCCGTCGAGCAAAAGCAGGCGATTACTGAGAAAATGACGAAGGCACAACGTGATGATGAAACCTTGGACGAGGCTTATCAGCGATTATTTATCGGGCCTTATGCGCTGCCATCTCCACCTTGGGGCTCGGTGTGGTTAGATAAAGAAAATGTGTTATTTGGTGAGTCGACGTTGCAATTACGTGAGTGGATGCAACGCAATAAGATAGATATTCAGCTGACGCAAAATGAACCGGAAGATCATTTTGGCTTGCTGCTGATGATGACCGCCTGGGTGGCAGAACATTGCCCAGATAAATTAACAGAATTATTAGCGCAGCATATTTTGCCTTGGGGCTTTGCCTATTTAAATAAAATGCAGGAAAAAGGCGATTCACCATTTTACGTGGGGCTGGCGGAATTAGCCCAATTAACCTTAGCTGCGTGGCAGGAAACGTTAAACATAGTAGCGGATAAAAAAATTATTTTTTATCGTTAAACTGGATTTATGTTGGCGACCATTCCGTGTCGCCAACCATTTTCAATCCCTATATCACCGCTGGTTTTTTCAGACTCCAAGTTCGATAAGCAAACGCACAACCGACAATTACCAAATAGATAATCGGCTCGGGTGTCATGGTTTTCATGGATAAAATATAGTGTGTGATAACCAGTAACAGGGTGGGATAAAGCAGCGTATGAATTCTTTTCCACCACACACCTAAGCGGATCCGTATGCCATTGAATGAGCTGATCGCCATCAAAAACAGGCAAAGCCAACCGACCATACCGAGAATTAAATACACACGAGAAAACACCTCTTCGAAAAATAGCGCTAAATTATTCACGCCAATTTCCAATAATAAATAACTACTTAAATGCAGTGCCGCCCAGAAAAAACACCATAATCCCAGCAATTTTCGAGTCTGAAACAGGATGTTAAACCGCAATAAACGTACCGCTAATGGGATTAGGGCGATAAGCACTAGCAAACGTAAAGTGGCAATTCCCGTATAGTGTTGGATATCTTTGGCGGGGTCAGCACCGAGTTGCCCTGAATCAATTAAAAAAATCAGCCAGAGTAAGGACAGTAACCCGACTAAATGGAAAAAAGCTTTAGTTCCCCACAGGAGCCAGCGATTTTCTTGAGGCATCAATAATATCTCCGTAAATCCATGCCCTGATACAAACTCGCCACTTGTTCACCATAGCCATTAAATAGCAAGGTGGGTTGTCGAGTCACTTGTCCTAGTCCCCCTGCGCCAATAAAACGTTCTGTGGCTTGTGACCAACGGGGATGGTCAACGTTCGGATTCACATTGGCATAAAAACCGTATTCGCTAGGAGCGGATAGATTCCATGTGGATTGTGGCATCTGTTCAGTTAAATGAATTTTGACGATGGATTTGATGCCTTTAAACCCATATTTCCACGGTACGACTAAGCGAATTGGCGCGCCATTTTGATTTGGTAACGTTTTCCCATATACCCCAGTGGCCAATAATGTGAGCGGGTTCATCGCTTCATCCAGCCGGAGTCCCTCAACATACGGATAAGGCAATCCACCGCCAATGTAGCGACTCTTTTGCCCCGGCATTTCTTCCGGTGCGTAGCGGGTTTCAAAAGCGACATATTTGGCTTTGCTGGTGGGTTCAACTAATGCGAGTAGCTTCGCAAGAGGAAAGCCGACCCATGGGATCACCATTGACCATGCTTCGACACAGCGCATGCGATAAATACGTTCCTCAAGGGGAAATTTTGTATTGATATCATCTAAATTGAGGGTGAGTGGACGATTGACTTCACCCTCGATAGTCAGTGTCCACTCATCGGTTTTTAGTGTATGGGCATTCTCCGCTGGGTCGGATTTTCCCAGTCCGAACTCATAAAAATTATTGTAGCCAATCACCTTATCTTCAGGTGTGAGGACCAGTGAAGAGGATTGATACTCTTGCGGTTGAATAAAAGTCAGTTCTTTTCTGGGCACGGTGGGCACGGCAGGCTGATCGTCACTGAACCACGAAAATAACCCCGCATTGGCGGTCGAGGCAACCGCAAGACCTGCGGCGCCAACGCCTAATACCTTTAGCAGTTCCCGACGCTTCATAAAAAAGACGGATTCAGAGGTCACTTGAGATGACGGAATTTTAGGGGACTTTTTCATTGTGCGCTCCATAGCAAAAGATTTATTGGGTTTGTTATACCGAAAGCGCAATCAAAAATAGCTGACAGTAAGATGACAAATTTGTCATCTTACTGAGTTGTTGGAAAACGCAACGTTACCGTGCTAGTGCCTTCACGGTGTTCAAAATCAACGGTACCCTCATGTAGCTCGACGATAGCTTTGACAATCGATAGACCTAGGCCCGTTCCTTCTGTTGTACGCGCATTATCACCGCGCCAGAAGCGGGTAAAAATTTCAGGGTTGTTCAGCAGCATTTCACCATGATTCTCGATCTGGATGATCACGCACTGATCTTGCTGGCTGATTGTCGTCATGACTTGAGTTTGAGGATCGGAATATTTAATGGCATTAGAAACTAAATTAATTAACACCCGAGTGAGCAGAACTTTATCGACAAATATCGATAGGGAGGATGGCTCGCAATATAGCGAAATTTGTTTCTCTTCTGCATAAGCAGAAAATAGCTCATAAACCTCATTAACTAACGTAGATATAGACAGGTTTTCTCGATTTAACGGGATGTTTTTATTTTCTGCTCGTGCAATAAACAGCACGCTTTGGATCATCTGTGCCAGTTTATCCAGCTCTTCGATATTACTGATTATCATGGCTTCATATTCTTCAACACTGCGTGAGCGTTGCAGGATAATCTCATTTTGTACGCGAATAGCATTTATCGGTGTTCTCAGCTCATGGGCTAAGTCGTCGGCTAATTGCGTCAATTTGACAAAATCATGTTTCAGCCGCTGGCGCATGATATTCATGGATTCCCCCAGCTCTTTCAGCTCTTGGGGAAGTTGTTCAATATCAATGGGATTATTAAGAGAGTGAACATCGGTTTTTACGGTAATACGGCTTAATGATTGAATATCGGATAACCCTTTTTTCAATAGCCACAAACTTAATATTCCCATCAGTAAAATGGATAAGACCGAAATCAGCAAACTTTGGGTCAAATATTGGTTTAGCACGCCGCTTCGGTCGACGGAGACTTTACCTAATACCACATACAATTGACCCATTGGCGAATTCATCTCGAAATAAACCGCGGCAATTGGGATACCTTGAGATGTTTGCCAATGATTGATGGCATTAATATTCAGTTGCTCAAGATTGACGAGTTGCAGGCGATGGGTATTGAGTGGTTCCGAATGGGTTTCCACCAAGATATTTCCTGATGCATCCGATATTTGAATAATATCTTGGCGCATGTCCATCATACTTTGAAAATACATGGGGAGCGTTTTGATATTAATGCCGCTGGCAATCAGTTTAGATAGTTGGTTCGCGCGATTAACCAGTAAATTATTATCCTGCTCTGCTAGCTCACTTTTGAGTGAGTGATACAAAATCCAAGTCACAAAGCTGGCATTGGCAACCATCAGAATGATAAACAGAGAGATTAATTTAAAGCGTAGGGACTTTTTTTTCATTCTGTCGGCCTATTAAGTCGATATCCCATTCCTCGAATGGTTTCAATGAGCTTAACGTCAAACCCATCATCAATTTTTTTGCGTAGTCGGCGAATTGCCACATCGATGATATTGGTATCACTGTCAAAATCGATGCCCCACACTTCACTGGCAATTAAGGTTCTGGGTAATATTTCATCGCAATGCAGCACAAAAAACAGTAATAAAGAGAATTCTTGGCGAGTCAGAATGATTTTTTGGCCGCCACGTTCTACTTCATGACGGACTAGGTCGATTTTTAAATCGGCAATCGTCATGTTGGTTGAGGTGGGTTGATGAACTTTTAATTGATTTTTAACCCGAGCCAATAACTCAGAAAAAGAAAAGGGTTTTACTAAATAATCATTGGCGCCTAATTCTAACCCTTTTATACGGTCATCAACGGCATCACGGGCGGTGAGGCAAATGACAGGAATATTTTTAGAGGTACGCAATACTTTCAGGATATCCCAGCCATTCATACCGGGTAGCATAATGTCGAGAATGACCAGCTGGTAATTATTTTCTAAGGCAAAGTAGAGCCCATCGCGTCCATCGGTGGCTACATCAACCAGAAAGCCGGCTTCTTCTAAGCCATTTTTTACCCAGCCTTGGGTTTTCAGATGATCTTCAATTAATAGTATTTTCATGCACTCCAACTATCACCTCAATTTTGCTTAATTTCATCTTAATCAAGTTTTCAGAGGTTGAACAATCAAAAATTTATGGTGGAGCAAGGAGGTGATTGAGAAGTGAAAATTATCGATTAATTTAATTTAGAGCGGTATTCAATTGAAATTGCTCACCCATCCATAAGGAGGATGAGCAATATAACGGTATTAAACTTTGCGCTAACTTACGATTGATAACCGTAACGCACAGTTTCAACGTCGTCGAGTTGGATCTGGGTAACCGTCGGCTGGGTGGTGGCAATTACGCGACCATCGCGGACAGAATAACGTACTGGAACCTGGCGGCGCACAGCATCAAAACCATTCTCAGCTGGCAGGATCAGCAAGCTAGCGCGTTTCCCTTCAGTTACGCCATAATCTTGTAGGTTCAGCGTCTTCGCACTGTACTCAGTGATTAACTTCAGACCATCATTGATCTGACCGTAACCCATCAGTTGGCAAACATGCAGTCCCATATGCAGCACTTGCAGCATATTCGCTGTTCCTAATGGATACCATGGGTCGAACACATCATCGTGACCAAAGCAGACATTCACATTGGCGGCCAGCATCTCTTTCACGCGAGTAATACCGCGGCGTTTTGGATAGGTATCGAAACGCCCTTGTAAGTGAATATTCACTAATGGATTCGCCACAAAGTTAATTCCGGACATCTTCAATAAGCGGAATAAACGAGAAGCGTAAGCGCCGTTATAGGAATGCATCGCGGTGGTATGACTTGCGGTTACACGAGCGCCCATCCCTTCACGGTGAGCAAGGGCAGCAACAGTTTCCACAAAGCGAGACTGTTCATCATCGATTTCATCACAATGCACATCGATTAAACGGTCATATTTCTGCGCTAAGGCAAACGTTTTATGCAGTGATTCTACGCCATATTCGCGGGTAAATTCGAAATGGGGGATAGCGCCAACAACATCTGCACCTAAACGCAGTGCTTCTTCTAATAGCTCTTCCCCGTTCGGGTAAGACATGATGCCTTCTTGTGGGAAGGCAACGATTTGCATATCGACCCACGGTGCCACTTCTTTTTTCACTTCCAGCATCGCTTTGAGCGCCACGAGGGTGGCATCAGAAACATCGACGTGGGTACGAACGTGTTGGATGCCGTTAGCGATTTGCCACTTTAATGTCTGCCATGCTCGGGATTTTACATCTTCATGGGTCAGTAGCGCTTTACGTTCTGCCCAACGTTCAATTCCTTCGAACAGTGTGCCGGATTGGTTCCAGTTAGGTTGCCCCGCCGTTTGTGTGGTATCCAAATGGATGTGCGGCTCAACAAAAGGTGGAATGACTAAACCGCCTTCACCATCGAGGCTATTAGGTAAGATTTCACCTTCTGTATAAGGAACAATGGCGGTGATTTTTTGGTTTTCGATATCGATACGCCACAAACCATCACGTTCAGGTAAGCGGACATTATAGATATGTTGGACTTGTTGATTAAGCACGGGTCATCTCCGAATTGGTGACGCGAAAGCGATTCATGAGTGGATTTAAAATCACATAGCAGAAAGCGCCGCCAAGAACGGCGTTCACAGGGACAATGCCCGGTAGCCAATGTCCTGCGGCAACACCCGCAGCGACAGCGATTATCGCACTCATATTCACATCGCGCATTTTGCTTGCGTCAAAGGTGTTATAACGATGACGGTACATTAAGTAATCCGCAATAATAATGCCACCGATTGGTGGGATGGCGGCGGATAAAAAGGTTAGCCAGCTGACAAAATTATTGTATAGCCACAGTGCGCAGATGGTGCCCACTAAGCCGTTGACGATAGATAACGTTTTGCTTGATAGCCCGGTGATGTTAGCGAAGCCTAAGCCGGAGGCATACAGCGCATTGTCGTTGGTGGTCCAAATATTCAGACCCAGTACGATAATCGCAGGTATCAGCAGCCCTTGAGCTATCATGACGTCAGAAATATCTGCCATTCCGAGGGAGGCGGCGCCCGCAGCACCAAAGATAAACATCAATGAGTTACCGAGGAAGAATGCCACAATCGCCACGAGGACGGCAATTTTTGGTTTGCGCCCGAAGCGAACGAAGTCTGCGGTTAAGGTTCCGGCGCTGACAAATGAACCGACAACCATCGCAAGCGCTAAATTGAAATCAATTGGTTGTGCTGGCGTGATAGCTTGCAAGGTACTCAAACCGCCTGCGCCAGTGACCGCGAGATAGACAGAATAACTACCTAAAACGGCAATTGCCGGAACCGCGACAATCGACAACACCGTTAATGCTGATATCCCGAAGAACACTGTGACGGTCATCAAAACACCGGAAACGCCAATCAACATATTGATGTCCCAGCCCGTCGCCTTACCCACTGGAATGGCAAACATAGCGACACCGACGCCGAACCAGCCGACCTGTGTACCACCGAGTAAGAAAGAGGGGAGCCAAGAACCGCGAATACCGAAGGAATAACGAGCGAGAAGGTGAGTTGTTAAGCCAGTTTTTGAACCAATGAAACCAAGAAAGGCGGTGTAGACACCAAGAATAAGATTACCGATAAGAACTGCGAGGAAGAAATCATTGAAACTAAGACCGGTACCGAGAGCACCTCCGGTCCACATACTTGCGGAAAAGAACGTTAAACCCAGCATTACAAAGGTTAATGCGAGTCCGCCTTTTCGCGCGGATATGGGCACTGGCCCATGACTGTAATTTTTATCCCCAGACACAATTACCTCCCGTTACTATTCTCAGGCCAAAAAAATCTGACGAATTCTATAGCCACCAAAATAAAAAGCAAACGTTTTCTTTTCTAGTTAAACATAATTAATGCATTCGGATTTTGTACGCTTTTCGTTCGACTAATGTAGTGGGTAGGGAGGTGGGATTGGGCTCTAGCCGATTTATCTGCCAGATAAATTAATTGAAGTGTAAAAATGGTAAATAGAATTTAGACCCGATAAATCAGATTAGTTAAAAATAAAATGCTTCCGAATAAGAGTGAGTTAATTGATGATGCCTTTTATTTATATTTGTTCATTTTGTAATAAAATTAAAACTAAATTATTTTTAATAAAATATGATGTTTTTTATTCGAAAAATAGGGAATGAGGCTAAATTTTTAAATTATAGGGAAATAAATGTCTACTCTGGCTGGAATTTTATTCTCCGAGTTATCGTTTAAATTTAACAAATTCTTAAATGGTTAATTTAGCAGTAAAATTTTACTGAAACTATAGGGTTGTGGCACTTGGGTTAAATTGGGTTAAGCCCGGTTAGATTAAAAACAAATAAGATGTTTCTCTCCAGTTAAATATATAATTCGAATTAAAATATATTTTTAATCTTAAAAAATAACCGCATGATAATTTTGTGGTAGGTCACAAAATAGCAGGTGAATTCTCTATTGGAGAATAAAATTGATATCCCTCAATTAAATAAAACAATTAATGCTCACAATGAATTACCAACCAAAAAAATTTTTTTCTTTATTTATTCTTATCAATTTAACCCGGGAATATAAGAGGTGCGGTCATGATAATTCAATTTATCGCGGCATTAGTTATTGTTATTACGATTTATCTTTTAATAAAAAAATATGAAACACGGATGGTATTAATTGCGGCTGGACTGGTGCTTTGTATTATCAGCCTTGTTCCGATGCAAGCCTTGGCGGCGTTCAGTGAAAGAATGGTCTCCGCTCCATTGATTCAGGCGATCTGTTCGAGTATGGGTTTCGCTTATGTGATGAAATATACCAAATGCGATAAACATTTAGTTTTGGTTTTATCCAAAGTATTAAGTCGTCTTGGATTCTTTCTGATCCCCGCCGCTGTGGTGTTGACATTCTTCATCAATATCGCGATTCCTTCCGCTGCAGGCTGTGCCGCGGCAGTAGGGGCAACATTGATCCCGTTATTGATTGCCGCACGTATTCATCCTGCGATTGCTGGTGGGGCTGTTCTCTGTGGCACCATTGGGTCGATGTTAAGCCCTGGTCTGTCTCATAACCCTTTTGTCGCTCAAATGTCGAATATGAGCATCGTTGACTTAATTGCTCGTCATGGTCCTTATAGCCTCGCAGTAGGTGGAATTGCAGCGGTTTCTTTAGCTGTTGTTGCTCTGGTCAAGAAAGAGTACAACATGAAAGTGACTTTAGAGACTAACGGAACGGCGGAACAAGGACAAAATGTTGCGACAGAACAACCGAATTATCTGTATGCAACGGCCCCTTTTATTCCTTTAATTTTATTAATTTTACCGTTTATGGATGCGCTGAAAGCGTATCAAATTACCGTACCTGCTGCGATGGTGATCGGGGCAATCTATGCACTGGTGATTACTCGTACAAATCCATCAACCATTACCAAAGAATTCTTTAAAGGAATGGGAAATGCTTATGGTGATGTCTTGGGGATCATTATTGCTGCCGCTGTATTCTCTGCGGGTCTAAAAGCCTCAGGCTTAATTGATTCATTCATTAGTTTCCTGATCCATTCACCGGAATTTGCTCGCTGGGGTGGAACACTGGGTCCATTCTTAATGGGGATTATTACCGGTTCAGGTGATGCGGCAGCATTTGCTTTTAATGAAACCGTGACGCCATTTGCTCAACAGTTTGGTTATGAAATACCGGATCTTGGTATGGCTTCTGCAATTTCAGGGGCTTTAGGAAGAACCATGTCACCACTGGCGGGTGCCGCGATTGTCTGTGCGGGTTTAGCCAACGTTAACCCGATGGAAATTGTTAAGCGTACCGCACCTGGCATGATTGTCGGGGTGATCTTTATTGCACTAATTATGCTTTAATTGTAAGGAGTTACTATGTCAGTCATCACATTAGAACAATTGATAAAATGGCGTCGCGAGTTCCATCAATATCCTGAAATTGGTTGGTCTGAATTTTTAACCACGGCGAAAATCGTTAATATATTACGCGACCTCGGTTTAGAGGTGAAAGTGGGCACTGCGGTTATTAATCCCGAGTATGCCTTTGGTCGCCAGCAGAAAGTGGTGGATAAGGGATTAGGTGTCGCCAGAAAGCATAATGTGAGTGAGGCGTTATTAGCTGAAATGCAGGAATTGACCGGTTGTGTCGCTATTTTTGATAGTGGAAAACCAGGTCCAACTGTTGCTCTACGTTTTGATATTGACTGTGTCGGTGTGACGGAAAGCAGTCAAGAAAACCACCGACCAAAAATGGATAATTTTAGTTCCTGCCATCCAGGGGAAATGCACGCTTGCGGTCATGATGGGCACATTTCTATTGGTTTAGCTGTTGCCCATTGGTTAGTGGCGAATAAAGATAAATTAACCGGAAAAGTAAAATTGCTGTTCCAGCCAGCGGAAGAGGGCGTGCGTGGTGCAAGAGCCATGGCAGAAAGTGGGATTGTAGATGATGTTGATTATTTCTTAGGGGCGCATCTCGGTTTTATCGCCAACAGTGGGGAAATTGTGATTAATCCAACGCATTTCCTTTGTACCACTAAGCTGGATTTTCGTTTCAAAGGTGCGCCATCTCATGCAGGGGCAGAGCCTGAGCTAGGGTTAAATGCGCTTGCAGGTGCTTGCCATGCAACAACCCAAATGCTAGGAATTTCTCGACACGGTAAAGGCATGTCTCGCATCAATGTCGGGGTTTTGAATGCGGGTGAAGGTCGCAATGTCACGCCATCTTATGCACAAATGCAGGTTGAAGTTCGCGGTGAAAATGAAGAAATCAACCGTTTTATGAGTGAAAACGCCACTCGTATGGCAGAGGGTTCAGCACATAGCTTCCAATTAGAAATGGAAAGCGAAGTCATGGGGGAAGCTGTTGATTTAACCAATGACCAAGAGCTGATTGATACGCTCACCAATGTTGTTGGTCAGCATGGGGAATTAGCCGCAGTGGCGACTCGACCTTTCGGGGGCAGTGAGGACGCGACTATCCTTGCTAAACGCGTACAGCGTAACGGTGGGAAATCACTCTATTTTGTGGTGGGTGCAGATAGAACCGCTGGGCATCACCAAGCCGGTTTTGATTTTGATGAAAATGAGATGCTAACCGCCTATAAACTTTATACGGGTTGCTTATTATCTTTGTTATAAATTAATCTGAAATATTTTTCTAAAATAAAGAATCAAATAGCTGGAAGTTTTCGACTTGCAGCTATTTTTTTATTTCTAATTTATCAAAGTCAAAAAATGACCTTTATATTGTATAGAAACAATAAAAATAAAGGTCATTGCGATAATTTATGATTGGAAAAATTATTTAGCGAGGGAGTACAGTGTCTCTTTTAGTAAATCGGCGGCAATAATAATATCGTTAAAGTCGGTAAACTCATCGGGATGATGGCTGATACCGTCTTTTGATGGCGTAAAAATCATAGCGGTTGGGAATTTTTTCGCCATATTCATGGAATCATGCCCTGCACCGCTCAACATAGTCATATATTTCAATTGCTTTTCAATACAATGCTGCTCAATGACATGGCAAATTTCATTGTCTAATTTCACTGGATTCTCGGATGAAATTTCACGGATATTGATGGATACTTCGTTGTCATGTTCAGATTTTTTTATGGAATCTTTAAGATGATCGGCGACGCGGCGAATACTTTCTGGTTCGATGCCACGAATATCAACTAAAAAATTAACCTCTCCGGGAATGACATTCATGGAGTTCGGATAAACGTTTAATTTTCCGATAGTACCGACGGTTCCCCAAACTGCTTCTTTACAGGCTGCTCGGTTCAAATCATCGATAATGGCAGCGCTGGCGACTAAAGCATCATGGCGCTGGTACATTGGCGTGGCACCAGAGTGGTCGGCGTGACCGGTCACTTTAACGCTATAACGTGTCGGGGCCGCAATCCCATTCACGATACCGACATTTTTCTCTTCCAATTCCAGTCGGCGACCTTGCTCAATATGGAGCTCAATAAAGGCAGAAAAATAATCATCGGGTAATTTACATTGTTCAATTTGCTGGCTGTTATAGCCACACTCATCGATAACCTCAAAGAAATTCTTCCCATTATCATCAAGATTTAACGCCCATTTTTCGTTGTCTACAGCACCAAGTAACACTTTGCTACCAATACATGAGAATCCAAATCTGCTGGACTCTTCTGCGCGGAAGACGATCAGCTCAAGGTCTCGGGATAATTGCTGTGGCTGAAATTGCATTAGGGCATAAAATCCAGCAACGACTCCGAGTGTGCCATCATAAGCTCCACCATCGGGAACAGTATCAAGATGTGAGCCAGTACCGACGGCGGGTAAATCAGGATTTTTACCAGGTAAGCGGCAAAATATATTACCAATGGCATCTTGGCGAACGATAAACCCGGCTTGCTGCATGGTTTCCATCATATATTGATGGGCTGCTTGGTCAGTGGGAGTATACGCTATACGTGTGACTCCTTTATTATTGGGATGAGAAGAAAATGACGCTAATTTTTCAAATAATAATTTCATTTTATTAGTAGAAAATAATTCCCTAGTCATGAAAACCTCTTTTATTAAACGTAATCGGATATATTTAATTTTGGTGTGTTAAAAATAAAAATAGCAATGTGAGAAATAAGGTTTGAAAATTATATAAATATAAGTAAGAGACTATTGAATATACCAATATGACAAATCTAAGTTGGATGTGTCAAACAGAAGATAGGAAAGATAGGGATTGTATGATATTTATCAAATTACTGATATTAAACGAAAAAATAACAATGTTTACGTTTTCAAAACACAGTTCAGAGCATGGTTATAATTAAAGAATAATTTTAAAAATTAAATTATTTTTTAATTTAGAATTGAATTTATATTTTTAAATTACTATTTTAATAAGGCGTTTATTTTAAATAATTATTTTACAGAGATAATTTGTATTTTTGTTTTCATACTGTCATTAATTGTTATTTTTTATCTTTAATTGTTAGCACCTAAATAGTTGTAGTAGAGTGAAATATTATTGTTACGTTGAATTTTTCAACCGCTGTAAGCGGAGCTGTGATTATCTCGGTAAGATGAACGTCGGTGTTTATGGATGGAATGGAACACTAGGTTGTTTTACTTATTATCACTTGATTTTGCTACTGAGTTTCGCTGAATAAATTGAGTCGATAGGTAAAATAAAAAGTAAAAGCCTTCAAGTTAGCTTTTACTTTTTATGCTGACTTATCATAATTAGAGTAAATTGAATTACGTTACTCAAATATAGAGTAATTTTGTTTTTTAACCAAAATCTTCACCTATTTAAAAATGAAGCGTAATGACTCATTTTATGCAAAAGATTCAACAAATTCTTGGGCTTTATGTACAGGCTTAATCTCGAGATCTTCTTGGAAGATATCACTGAATATATCACTGATATTTACATTCAATATTTTTGATACTCGAGCTAAACAATCAATATCAATACGATTAACACCACGCTCATAACGAAACAGCTGTTGTTCACTGATATTGCACTCTCGTGCTAATTGGAAAACAGTATAGCCTTGAGATTTTCTTAATGATTTAACTTTTTGCCCGACAGCGTAAGCAATAGGAAATTTTCTATTCATAAACATTCTCTATTAAATTATTTTATTGGAATAACGTTAAACATGAATCCTTAGACCTTATAAATATCATTTTATATAGTCTTTGTGTTTTCATTTTTAGCTGGATATATAGTGACCATTGGGAGTCACTAAGTAAATGATATACTATCCTTATAATTGTTTTCAATTGATCAAAAAATGACTTTTTAAATATTATAATTATTATGTTCAATATTTTTTAATATTTTGAGCTTTGATAAATTTATTATTTTCAATGGGTTAAATTTGATTTCATATAATGAGTAAGTAAATGGAAATTTTAATACATGACCAATATCCAGTTTTATGCTTCGATCATTTACTGTCTTGCAGGATTATAATCCAAAAAAATGCAAAATAAAACATGAATAATATTCAATCAATCTATTTATTTCATGTGATTTAGCTTAGTTATTTTCAATTTTTGGTTTATTTGATTAAAGAGTCAAACTAAGAAGATCGTTATTTGATCAATTTTATTTTTTATTACACTAAATATATCTAGGAATGTTGATTAATAAATTTACAATTGAGTCTTTCCATTTTTTTGTTTTTAGTTTGATTCTGATTTTGGGGCTAAAGATATTATGTAGAGATATAGCCATTTTGTATGATAATTAACATGAAAAGTTATCGTTAACATTATTTTGATAAATTTTTCATTAAACGTATTTTTCTTGATAACTACGCTTCTATTCCTCTCTTTTAGTACATGAAAATACACTTTTTTAGATTGTTAGGTGGGCAATTAAATTTATACGATGAGCTGTAAGTATATTAATTTTTTTGTGATTATATTACATCAAAGTTAGGTAATTATGCTTATATCTTAGTGATAGAAAGGGAGAGTCAGTTGATAAGGAAGCGGTTGTTAGTAAAAACAGGGAGCAAAGCTCCCTGTTTTTGATTAATTATTTTTTCCGTTCCATGAAAAGTGATGTTTAAGTTCATCACTACTTCCTAAGAAACTTAACGTGGTGGTAATGTTTCCGCTACCACTGTGATTTTCATAACAATTATTTTTCAATACCTTTCTGTAAATATCGTTATTACTGTAAACATAGTCATCATTAGTATTCGGAGTACTGATTTCAGGATAGCTAATGCCCGCAGCCCCCGTTCCAGAATATTCACTAGAGAGAATCTCATGTTTGACATAAATAGGCGCCAGCAAACGTCTGCCATTAGTATTAATATTCATAGTCGGTGCAATCACAAGGTCGATAGTTCTATCCGTTAGATAATAAGCGCAAATGTTTCTTTCACTCGTTTGTCCTTCAAGAAAATACTTAACTTTGTGCCCTAATGTTTGTTGACCAATTTCTTTTGGTGATGTCACCTGAATCGGAGTATCTATCACCACAAATTCATTTTTGAGTTTATGACTCGATTTACCTGTCGCCGAAATTGTGACCTTTAAATTTCCCGATTGGCTGAAATATTCACGTTTAGGTGGAAGCGTAATTTTTTGAATACCCGCTTGAACTGTGACAGGATATTCAAAGGTATTACCATTTGGCTCGGTAACAACAGCTTTGATTGTCGCCGCGGTATCAAATTCACTGCTACCATTTAATGACCAGTTAATTTCCAAATTATCATCGGTATAGACGGGTGACCAATTACTTGTATTATCTTGTCTATTACCATTATTTCCGTAGGTAATGATATTTGCGCTGATAGCTGGTTTGGTATAAACCTTAACACGATATTCCCCACTAGTTTGCTCAAAATAATCGTTGGCTTTTACTGTCATGATGAGATTCGCTTCACCTTTCGCAAGGTCTTTTAACGTACCATTTTTTTCTAAATTAACGACACTGTCAGCGCCAGAAGTCCAAACAATATCGGCTTTGGAAGGCACTGTTATTTGAGTATTTTGTAGAGCAAAATGACCTTTTTCATCGGTAATTTCTTGCTCTTTTTGCGCAAAATCGATATTAAAGCGAGCTTTAGCTAGGTTGTAAGTGACCTCTTGGCTTTCCGATAAAAACTGTTCGGTTTCTTTGGAACGAATCGTTAATTTGGTCACTCCAGGTTTTACTTGAGTAATAGCGCCTGAAGCAGAATCAATTTGAGCAATACTGGCATCTTGGCTGATATATTCCACAGGGATACTGGCTGCATCAGTATGATTAAATGCAGATTGAATAGGATGATTGTTATTATCCGCCCAAGTTGCCGAAATTGTACTATTACTGGTTAAGGTTAGATTTGGTCTGGCTTTCTCAACCTCTAACTCATAGTTAGCTGCCGCAGATTTATACACGCCATTTCCATCGATGCGCGCCCAAATCTTAGTGCGTCCTGCTTTTTTCAGTTTCACTTTCCCTTGATTATCCACGGTTGCAATACTGGTGTTATCACTTGACCAAACAGGGGCTGCTCCAGCGGGTAAACCTTTGATAACCTGTCCATTATCAGTTATTGATGAGTAAGTTAAACGTTTTTGAATATTATCAAAGCGTAAAGTCGGATTGATAGCATCCACTTTTATATTCAGTGGGTTAGCGATGATGTCACTGCCCACTCTAGCGGTTAATCTCACCGTACCTTGTTTGGTGGCCGTTGCCGTAGAGGTATAGCTACCATCTTGGTTATTGGTGATTCTCGCAATAGTGAAGTCAGTATTGGGTGCATTACTATTGATAGTCACTATTTCATTGCTGAGTGGGTTACCAAAATCATCCTGTAACTTAATCGTGAGGATGGTTTCTTCTATACCATCAGGGCCAATATCCATTTTACTGGCAGTAAATGTCGAGTTTTGGCTATTGACGGCTCCCGCATTGACTTGAACTGGGGTGGCCACTTTATTTTGGCTGCTTGATAGCACCGCGGTCATCACTAATTGTCCCATTTGGTGGCTGGTGACTTTTACGTGTGCGACACCTTGGGCATTAGTCACCGTCGAGTGAGCAAACGGCTCTGCTTTTCCTTGCAGGTGCCATGAAACATGAATACTTGGGAGTGGATTATTAAATTGATCCACAACGGTGGCGTAATAGGTCACTCCAGTTTGGTTTCCTGCCTGCATATGGTTAACGCTTGGCATCAAACTAGAAATTGAACCATTGGCAGTATCTCCCTGTACCGTTAAGGTTTTGGTCTGAGGTAAAGATTGAGTACCAATATCGACGGATAAAATAGCAGTATCCGCTTGCTCGCTGCTGACGGAAACTTGATAAACTCCGTCATCTACAACGGTTACCGGCGAGATAACAACATGATTTTTATCCTTACGAACATGAATAGCTGTTTGTTGATTGACCAATGGATTACCAAATTGATCTTTTAATACTAGTTTTAACGTTGTCGGTTTACCCGCAGTGACCGTACTTGGCGTTAAATTCAATGATGATTTACTGACATCAAGTGCGCCTTGAACGAAAGCCACTATTGGGGCTCTAGCACTATTTTGTGATATCAGATTAAGGCTGACTAATGCTTCACCGATGGTATCTCGTTGAACTTGGATCGCGCTACGGCCCGTTGTATCTGTCATCGTCTGGTTATCGGATAATAGAGTATTATCATTACCCACCCAAAACACAGGTACTCCAGCACCTAATAAGTTGCTATTAGCATCTTCAAAAATTGCACTATAGGTGACGGAGCGACCAACGGTTTCAGTTGTTTTACTAGCGGTGATCCCGCCTCTCACACGTGCGGTTTGGCTATCCGGAGTGATAGTTAGAGACACAGAATTATCCAACGTCACATTATTTGCTTTTACCTTAATCAATGTGCTTCCAGCTTTAACGCCACTCAATTTTCCGCGATAAACGCCTTTACTGATTTCGTTAAATCGTGGAGTAGCGATACTTAAATTGGCTGAATAATCGAGAATAATTTTATTGGCTAAGCCGGTTAATGGGTTACCAGTATTATCTTTTAACGTGATGGTGATGTTGGTTTCACCCGTCGCAGCGATAATAGAAGGCACTGCGAGTGTCACGCTCGAGGCACTACGAGACACTGTACCTGCAAGAAACTCAATTTGATTGGTTGTCTCTTTGGTTGATTGCCCGACGATAGCAGCGACCTTACCTTTCCCGGCAACGGTGCTAGTTAGGGTTATCTGCGCAATACCATTATTGTCCGTTAAGCTAACAGGCTGAGAAAGTTCGCCAATATCGCTACGCCAACCAACGGCAATGCCGGCTGGTGCTGGATTGTTGGTCGCATCTGTGACTGTCGCTCGCAGTGTAATGGGATTTGTACCATCGGCAGGTGCTGTGGTTTTTCCTACTATATTAATATTTTTTAGATGTGCGGTACTGCTATCCGCAATCAGTCCAATCATTTTTTGGCTGGTGACAGAACCCGTTTGTGCGGATATATCAAATGTTCCAGCAAGATTACCGCTGATATTAACTTGGTATTCGCCGTTATTCGGCAGCTCTCTAGCTCCTGATAAACTGAGTCCGGTGTTGTTCTTACTCCATTGGATATTTTGCCCTAATACTGGGTTATTCCATTGGTCTCTTAAGATGAGCGTTGCTGTCGCTTGTTCGTGATTATTTGCCACGATAGTTTGTGGTTTTATCTCTAATACACTGTTTTGTTGATGAGGAATGTCCGCCATAAATTGGATATTCTGGTGAGCTGTTTGGCGATTCATCAATTGTGCGGTGACTTGTGTTTCACCTGAAATATAACCAGACAGTTCAACTTTAGCTTGCCCTCTTAGGTCAGTCACGGTGGTGTTGGTGCTTAACCGGTTATGATTGGTTAACCATGTCACTGGAGTACCAATTAATGGGTTTTGCTGATCGTCAATTACGGTGGCCGTTAAGATAACAGTTGGTGTTTGTTGACTAATTTGAACTCGATCAGTCGAAGAGACGATAGTCACCTTAGCGGTATTATTATCTGCGAGGGCTTTGATATGCTTAGCAACAGGTTGTGATTGTGAGCCCACCACATTTGCCGCAACCATAATATCGCCCGTAGCTTGGTTAGTGGCCAGTTCTGCTTTTACTCTACCGTCGACGGTGGTTTTGGAGAACGGAGTTAACGTGGTAATCGTTGCGCCATTGTTGGCTTGTAATAGAACGTCGATACCTTCAACAGGATTACCAAAGTTATCTGTGACAATAACATCCAACAGGGCTTTATCATTCCCATTGGCGATGATAGTCGCTTTATTGATAGCTAATGTTGCCACTTTGGCTTGGTTTTTATCTGCGACAAAAGTAATAGGTACTGCCAATTGTCCATTCCCATTGGTAGAGGCAGTCACAATGACAATTCCGGCTTTATTACTGATGATTGACGTTGTTGCAATCCCTTGAGCATTGGTTTTGGAGGTTTCTTTCTCAAAGTGAAGCTCAGATCCATTGAGGTTAGATAACCAGTTAACATCAACATCAGAAACTGGGTTGTTGTTGGTATCAAGGACTTTTGCAGTATAAGTTACAGCGGTTCTGCCATCTGCAATATAGCTAGCTTTTGGCTCAGGTAGCACATAGTCAACCTTGGCAGTTTGACCATTTGCGGAGAATAAAAGGGTTTTATTTAGAGTGTGATTACCAACTGAGGCTGTGATAGTTGCACTACCAGACTGGGTGCTGGTGATCTGTGTTTCTGAAATACCTTGATGATTGGTCACGACTTTATCGTTAGTTAACTGACCTTTATCTGTGGCAAATTGAACTTCAACATTGGGAATAATATTGCCGCTAGCATCCGTTACAGTCACGGTTAATGTATTGGGTGTTATCCCATCAGCGAGAGTATGGGATTGCGATGCGTGAAAATTTTGAGGCCTTATCATCGCTGATTTTATATCGGGAATAAAGGTGACCGTGAGATCCTGAGACTCCCCCAAACCAGCGCTAGCTGTGATCAGTACATCGCCAGCAAGGGTGCTGGTGACAGTGGTAGAGGCAAAACCGTTTTGATCGGTGCTGGTGGTGTTGCTACTGAAAGAGACCTTATTCGGATTTTTGTCTGAGCTCCACGTGACCCGTGTGTTAATCAGTGGGTTGCCGTTAGCATCTTTTAATTGCGTTTT
The DNA here is from genome assembly GCF_000156395.1 of Providencia rustigianii DSM 4541. Taxonomy (GTDB): domain Bacteria; phylum Pseudomonadota; class Gammaproteobacteria; order Enterobacterales; family Enterobacteriaceae; genus Providencia; species Providencia rustigianii. The sequence goes on along the minus strand of NZ_GG703818.1, from coordinate 271,898 downwards.
GATTTCGAGTGGCGTTTTACCATCAGCAGGCTGTGACTGCGAGATGTTGGTCATCAATTTGGCAATTTGCGTTGTGGCACCATCAGCAAGGACAGAAACTTTGATTTCTGGAAAAACGGCATTGCGTGCTTTAGACACTAAAACAAAATTTTCCGGTGTCGTTCCGCTTGTTAATATCGCTTCATATTGTCCTGCAGCGATACGGGTAAAGCCACTGACGGTTGTTAAATTGGCAGTATTAGCGGAATTTACACTTCGTGCGGCTGTCTTATTTGCCACCACTTTTTCAATGCCAATTTCATTTGCGGCGAGGTCAATGTAGTTTCCCGCTTTATCTCTGATAGAGAGAGATAACTTTTTTGTATTTTTACCATCAGCAATTAAGTCGATCTTTCTGGGGGTTAGTGCACTTTTTATGGGATAAATCGCCGGCTGGGTGACGACAACACGTAACATGGTATTGGGTGATATATTCCCTTTTTTATCGATAGCAACGGCGCTGATGGTGTAGTTGTTAGCACTTTTGGCATCATTGCGATAAGCGGGGAGAACAAGACTATATTTACCATTTTCTTGAACAATATGACCTCCGGCAGCAACCAGAGTCTCTGCGTTCCATTTTAAATGGCTAAGACCGTATTTACTGGCCACCGTGAAACTCAGTGGAATTTTTTCCCCTGCATAGCCGGTTATAGAATTAGCGATATTTAACTGAATAACATCATTTTTCTTATATTCCAAAACAATATGATTATTACGGCTAACGAAATCGTAGCGGTTACCCATTAATGAACGGAATGTGGTCACTGATCCAGGGTCTAAATGTTGTTTCCATGTTTTACCAAATTGGTAATTTAGCTGGAGACCAAAGCGGGAATCTTGTTTACTGGCCTTCCCTTGGCGGTGCTCAGCATTAAATGTGACTAATGGAATTGGCGTATAGTTGAGTCCGGCAGTAATGGAATAAGGGTTTTGTTGTAGATTTTTTGTGCCGAATAGAGCAACGCTATCCCCATAATATTGTTCGTAGGTAAGTTTTCCACCAATGTGTGGATAGCTTGGTAGCCAGCCTTCAGCACGGACATCCCAACCATTGGAAGGACGAGCAGAATGATCCGCTAAATCTCGAGAGCTTCTCCAGCCACTTAGACGATGATAGCTATTGGCAGATAATTTTAAGAAGTCACGACGATATTCGACACCCAGCCCTAAACGGGAATGTTTGCGTGAAATATCATAGTCGAAAAATGTATTGCCACCGATCATTTGGCCTTCACCATACCAACGAGCACCGAGACCTAAGTTGGTCTCGATGCGGCCTTCTTTTCGGTGCAAACTGGTTTGACTAAAAATCAGATTATCTTCTGTCTCATACCAAGGCATGAGTAAGTCTATCTGTGAGTTTTTTAACGAAAATTTCTTATCAGCCTCAAGGTGGATTTGTGAGCTACCAAAGCGATTAAACCAATCTTGAGCATAGCTGCTAGCGGCAGTGGTCAGCAGTTCACGGGCAAAAGCTTTCGTTTTTTCTTGATCAGGATTGGTGGAGAAAAATTTACCTGCTTGAGATGCTAATTGAGCGACGCGTATTTCGTTTTCACTTGCTGAAGAAGGCAGAACGATTTCAGGCTTATCATCATCCCATTCCACAATTGGTAGCGGAGCCATTGGGATGTCTAATTCATCGCCAGGCTGTAAATTTTCAAAATTTTGAGAGAAAGTTCGAAATTGGTTTAATTTTCGTAATTGTTGCAGGTTAATATTATATTTGTCTGCAATACTTTGAGCTGTTTCACCCACTTGTAGCGTATAGCGTTGCGTTTCTCTAAATACGGAACGGTTATTTTTAGGTAATAAAAATTCATGTTGCTTATCGTTTTGCTCATTAAAAGCACGAACGGCAACAGGAGTGAAAATAGAGGCTAAAGGAAAAATAATTTGTATAGCAATATTTATCCATGCAATAAATTTTAAACGATGAGGAATGTGGTTCCCTGATCCGCTATTCATTAAATAACTCCGAAACAAAATGGGTAAAATAAATTTTTTAAGTGAGTGATTTTTAAATCCATTTTCCGAAGAATATTTAATGATGTTTATTTATCGGTAATACTCAAAATCATCCTTGATATAAACGTGTTGTGATTATATTTATTATTTCTGTTTGTTCTGCGTGAATAATTTGGAATTGTTTTGGAATTTAAATGAATATTCAGATAATCAATGTGATTTACTGGGCTTTCACTGGGATGCCCTATTCAAAAAATAAATATCTATTAGCAATTAAGCTAATTAAATATTGTCTATTATTTTGTTTTTTATATAACTGAGTTAGATAGCGTTAACTCTTAATGACAGTCTTTCCGAGGAATTCCGAATGACAGGAATGATTTGATTACTCATCATCAATAATTCTCCTTGTACCTCAACGCGTACACTGAGCCCAAAATAACGATCTTGATTTAATAGTTCTTCGGGTAAGTTAATGGAGAAATTAACGGTTCGGCCTGCTTTGCGAGTAGTAAAGCTATAATCATAATGACTTTTTTCTGTGTAATCAGTACCATTTAATGAGGATACTGAAAGGGTAATGAGAGCATCAGCAGGGATATCTATCGATTGGGAGTAGATATCACCTCTGAGATTAAATGTGTTTTTTGATTTATTTAGTGGAGTATTGCATGCTAATAAAAATAAACTACTCACTAATATAAATATTAAAAATAGACTATTTTTTGAGATATAAAATTTAGGCATGATTATCTTTCTTTTATATGAATAGATTATTGGAATGAACGCTTAAAGACTTTTTGGAAAAAGCACCGTACATAGCTATACATGTTTTTTCTCTCATAATTCCTTGTTAATATTGGCATTTCTGCTTTTTCGCCTGTGTATAATATACCGATTCTTGGCAGTGTCATGATCAGATTTTCATCTAATTCAACCTTTTTAAAGGACTGGCGTAATTGTCTGACAAGCTTATAATAACTGCTCTCAGTCACGATGGTTCCTCGTTTCTCCCAAATTTCATGCATCACTTCTCGCTTACTATTGGTTTTCAATAATAATAATTTTAATAAACAGGATTCATTTTCTGATAAATTAATGGTTTTTTTACCGCGAGAAAGTGTTCTTTTCAGTGGGTCATAGACAACCTGATCACATAAAAGAATCATTGGTTCTACTTGTGTGTATTCCATTTTATTCATAATAATTCCCACGAATATAGTTAAATAGAAAAATAATTATATACATCGTAACCGCCAGTAAAGTGGTGTTCAATATAAAAAAACGATGAGGTATACGATAAATAAAAGATTAAATCGTTTTTTTAAAAGTGAACAAGGTGTTTTGATGATGTAAATTTAAACTACTACCTGTGGGTGTATATATCAATTTCAAATTTATTTTTTTTATATTTCTAAAATTTGATAGATGAAAAAAATTAGACTATAGAAAATATAGCCTAAGCTTATCAATATTCGCCGGATGAGAGATTAATAGAGTTTGGATGAAATGAAATAATCTAATCATGGGATTTATATAAACAAGTCATCGTCCTCATCATCAGCGTCATCATTTATATTAATATTCGTCATATTTTTGTTTAATTGGTCAGTAAACGGAGTATTCATTAAGCTGATTGCCATATATCGCTGTAGAGCTTTAGTAAAATCTTTATATAAAGGAGAACCTTCTTCAGATGAAGATTTTAATGTTTTTCCAACTTGCTCAATAAATGACTCTTTTTCACTCCGATTTAGGTTAATCATTGTTTTAAAAACAAAGGCAAATCGAGCTTTTTCATTATCATGATTTTGTAACTCCGTAATGAATTTTGTTACCTTAACATCTGTTTCCTCAGAGATATGGGGAATGTTTTTAGCGTGATAATTCTGTATATCTTTCATAATATTGCGGCTTGTCCAAAGGTTACTCATTTTTGTGTGTAGATCGTGTGTACTCACCGACTTCACTTCATGAGTACCTGGTGTTGAAAAATTATGTGGCGAAAAAGTACTAATCTTCATTGTGGTTTTCCATTACCTGTAATTGCTTTATTAAATTGTTATAGGCTTGCTTATGTTGTTGGTGTATCTGACAGCGGGTTGAGATGGCAAATATTTGTGGTAGTGTTTTTTTAGTCGCAATTTTTGGGGAAAAATAAGTAATTTTATTATCAATTTCAAAAGCAATCGTATTATCGGATGCCGGTATTACAGTTAGTCCTACCATGTTATTGGGAATTTTTGCCTGCAACTTAGCCGGAATATGCAATCTTGCATTGCTTCCATGATGGTATGACTGTGTAAAGTGCTCAGCGACAATCTGTTGCAACCGTTCATCAGAGAACAGAGATGTTAATGAATTCACGAGATGAGTTTCAGTTTGGTTAATGGTCTTCTGATACTCTTTTTCGCTGGTTTCAATCGCATCAATAAAATCATGCAATAATTGGGCTAGGCCATCTTGATAGCCTTGCTGATAGGCGATTGCATGAATAGCTTCTTGAGCTAGTTGAGCTTGCTGATGGCAGTCACTGGCCTTTTGCTGTGCTTGCTTGATCACTGCCTGAGCATATTGATTGGTGCTTAAAGCTTGATGCTTAATCAGCACATTCTCAATCATGGTTTGCTGGATATTAGGTGCTGTTTTTTCTGACATAATGGCAAGTTTCTTCAATAATGTTCCAAGGTAACAACACATTTTCAGAGGTATCAATTAACCGCTGAGTTGAACGACTAAACATATATTTTGCGCGTGCGGAGTAGCTCTCACAAAAAGGGGCTAAACAGGTTAATAGTTGCCAAGCACCCAGTGCGAGTAATGTTTGTGGCGTTGCTACCAACGTATTTTTTACCTGCCATAATGGATGGCTCAATTGTGAATGCAGCTCTTGGTATTGAGATAGCTCACCCCACCATGGAAGTGGTTTTGGGGATTGAATCACACCTAAACCCCATGCCACTTTAGGTAATTGCGCCCAGTTCTGAGCAACTGCATCTGGCAACATTTGTGTATTCTCATCAGGTAAACCGAGAGAATACCGCTGTATCAATTTTTGATTCTGCCGGTGCTGTAATGGCACCGGTAACAGATGGTAGTTATCATGGTTAAATTCTGGGTGAAAATAGCATCCGGGTGCTAAAAAAATATCCTTTTGATCAATTAGCAGTTTATTCAACTGGGTCATCTTTTGGATTCTCCGTTCCATCTTCATTATTCTGTTTTTTTAATCTCTGCGGTAAATACATGAATAATGCAATTAATGAACCGATAATCGCCGCAATTGTTGCAGTGAGAATGACTGGATTGAATGTACGTTCTGGCCCTTTCTTGGTTTGATAGATTAATGGCTTGCGATTAACGATAACCACGGAAACATTGTCATAGGTAGTTTCCGCAAAGCTATTGTTTAAAAACAGTTTTATTTTATTCATCATGACTTTAGGATCTTCATTCCCTGAATAAGTCACGAGACTAGATACTTTTTGTACTGGTTTAATTGGACCATTACCAGCAACAGGGTAGCTGACGTGAACTCGCGCGTTTACCACATGAGGGATCGTCAGTAAAGACTGTTCGAGGCGCTGCTCTATTAATGAAAGCACACGAGTTCGCTCCGCCTGAGGTGAAGCAACCAACGAATCACCCGGGAAGGCATGGATGATTTCTACAGGTCCCTTAGATGGCAAATTATATTGACGTAGCAAGTCTACCGAGATCACAAAATCATCGGGTGAAACGCGGATTGAATCCCCGTTTTTGGAGTCTTGTTTACGTTGTGCTTCAATACCATGCTCTTGTAAAACAGCAAGAACTTCATTGCTTTGTCGTTGGCTGAGGTCACTCAACAGCAATTGGTTATCACAGCCAAGTAATAAGCCAACAAAACCCACTAAGAGAAGCTTTTTCAATATATTCATGATCTACTGTGCTTTTAAAACGGTATCAATCGCCGAGACACTTTTATGAGTCAGTGTGCTGATCATATTCATGGCTAGACTGTAATTACCGACTTGGTTTTGTAATTCCAGAAGTTTTGCTGGATTACTGGGATCGATATTATTAACTTTTTCTATAATATCGGCCTTCTCCTGACCCACTGATGTTGTATATTCAGAGAACAGTTTTTTCACTTTCTCTTCGATTGGCATCGATGGTGCTGTGAGTGCATCAATGTCTACAATATTCGATACTGCAATACTCGAAATAATAGGTAACATAAATTTTTTCCTATAAGGAATAGAGCATCAAAATGCGCGATGCTCATGGGGAATTACACGTTACGAATAATCGCTTGTGCCGCATCTTTAATCGATTTCATTACGTTACTTTGTAATTGACGAGCCATATTATAATTACCACTCAGAGCCGTAATTTTTCCGAGTACTAATGGGTTATCAACTTCCAGAGATTTATCATCCAGCATTGATTTTAATTCATCAGCAATAGTTTTTGTTCTTTCACTAACGCCTGCAGTGCTGCGATACATCATTCCCCACTTGCTATCATTACTGGTTGCTGAAGATGTGACTGTATTTTCAAAATTTGCCCCAACCCAATTCCCCGTTGTTTTGTCAATACCTGACATATTGATACCTCATTGATTAAATTTATTTGCATTAAATAACCAATGGTTTTTACCTAAAAGCGTATAACCATTGACATGGGTGATAAACGATTTTCCAGCAAGTTCATTATTTGCTAGGGAAACAGAAAATTGAATTTGTTTATTTCCCCATTTTTTATTAAATGAATTGGTGAAGTTAATTAAAGAGATCGTCTGTTTATCATTTAAACTATCTCTTATAACAAAGATAACTTTATTACCTTTGGTTATTCTATTCCATTGAACATTGCTTTCTGTTAATCCTAGCTCGGCTTTTTTTAATAAATCATCAAAATTAAAATATTCAATTTTACTTTTTGTATAACAGCTAAAACGTTTAGATATAACTCGGTCAATATCTTCATTAATATTGATATTTTTTTGATTTTTGATAACTCTAACAATAGGATTGCAAGGGTTTTTAATTTCAACTTTTAATAGGCTTGGTACAATATCAATAAGAGTGTCTTCAATTTCAGATTCTAGTTTATAGCTATTGATGATTGTAAATTTCTCATTGTATTTAGCTTTTATTAAATTTTGCCTACTCCAATCTTCATCACGTTGAGAACTTACAATGATCAAGGTTTTATTTTTATTATCTTGTGCGAATGATATTGGATGATGACTATCATTTAGGATATTTTCTAGTGTTTGATATTTTTTATCATCATTATTTTTAGGATTAATTTGGAATGAAAAAATAATTAATAAAATAATGACTAATATTAATAAGATTGTAATGATTTTTTTATTAAAATTGGATTTTTGTTTAACGATAGATTGATTTGATGGGTTTGTTTTAATTTCAGGTGCATTTAAATTCAGCGCCTGAGAAATTAACGAATTCCATCTGTCATTCAATGGCTTGACTGCTATTGGAAATGAGTCTGCTAATAAAACTTCTTGAAAAACGACGGGTAATATATAGTTATTACGACCTTGACTAAATCGAATAAATAGCGTGTCTTGTTGAGCTGGATCAGAATCAATAGAAAATTCACATCGCTCCCCATCACTTGGGATATAATAGGTAGTTAATCCATTTTCATCGACATCAGTGTGATAACTAATGTTGCTATCAATGATAATAAGATTTTTATCTATACTTATCATTAATTCTTGACCATTCATCGGGCCGCTAATAATTTTCATTATGTAATTGCGGCTATTTGTATCTATCATAAATATAATCTCAACTAATAAATTTGATTAAGTCTGTTCGATATCAATAAAAAGTATTAAAGATTAAATTCATTGTTGAGTCAGCTGAATTTATCTTATTCATTCACACTTTGTATTTTCATTTCATATTCCGATTTATTCCGGAGTATTCATTTGTCTTTTATTATCTAATCACCCACTCTACGCTCACTGGAAATCAATGGTTAAGGCCTATTTATAATGTCAGATAAAGAGATTGCTAAATTATTGGAAAGTAGAAATAGTTGCTTTTCTTTACAGGACACATTGGTCTTGTCAATCCCCAAAAGAAATACAGCGACGCTTTTTTATAAATCCGTATATTCTAATTTGAATATTAAAATACAAGAACCCGCTATTTTTATTTGCCAGCTTAAACATTTAAGTGTTGATAATGAATTTTGGGATATATATACCATGAGCGTATCTGAATTGGTTGAGACTCTCGCTATTATAGATACTGCAATGGGACAATCTTTTCTTGCAAAAAAAGAGCGTAAAGTAAATGAACAAGATACTTTTCCAGAATCAATTTTTATTGAAGATGAAATATCATCTCCAATATTAATAAAGAATATTATTATTGACCTAATTATTAAAAATCAAATCCACTTTGAACAATGGTGCGATGTATTAAGACGCTATGAAGCCTATGGCATGATGCGTTTTTTAATTACGTTTGCGCAAAAAGATAAAAATGCCAACATTAACCAATTATGTGTTCGCTATGGTATTTCAGCCTCTTATTTTAGACAGCTATACAGAGAGAATTTTAATAAAACAGCTAAACGAAAAATAATGAGTGTTCGTATGGCACATGCCATTTTGCAATTAATTGAAAGCGAAGATTCAATTCTTGATGTGGGATTAGAGGCAGGATATTGCTCTGCATCTCACTTTACTAATGATATTAAAAAAGAATTGGGCTTAACACCCTCAGAGATAAGGCACCTTGGAGCAATGTTATATGAACAGTAAAAGATACGTAGCGGTTGTTTTATCGCTATTTTTACTGAGTGTAAATATGAATACTGCGCAATCAGAAATGATGATTGCACAGCCAGTTACACAGGAAAAAAACTACGATACTTTCGTTGCAAATAATATTGCAGTAGGAAAAGTATTTGATGCGGTAGCAGAACGAATCAATAAACCGATTATTTTGAGTCGGTTAGCTGCACAAAAGAAAGTCACTGGAAATTTTAATCTTGCGAATGCGGATGAGATGTTTAAAGCATTAACCCGCCGAATTGCCTTAGTTTGGTATGACGACGGTGCAGGGATTTATGTTTATGACAATAGTGAAATGCGTAGCTTAATTATCCCAACCCATAAAGTGAGTAGCCAGCAGGTTATTAGCTACATTCAACGTAATGGAATTTATGACTCGCGCTTCCCTGTGCGTTCACAAGGTGGCGATACCATGCTCTTTGTTTCTGGCCCACCATTATATGTGGAACTGATTAAAGGTGCTGCGTTATATCTTAGTGAACAAGTTAAACAAGAAGAAAAAGGCAGCGGCAATGTAGCGGTTATTCCGTTAAAACATGCTTCTGTTACAGATCGTAGTTACTCATTACGCGGTCAAACAGTCACGGTACCCGGTATGTTATCGGTAATGAGTTCACTGTTTAAAAGCGGGGGTAGCACGGTTGAGGAAACATTAGATATTGAACCTGCCAGGTTGAATTCCTCGGACGATGATATTGATGCGCTGATGGATGCCCCAATTGGTGGCAGCACTAACACAAACAATCGACAAGTGGTCATCAAACGTGGCGGTGGCGCGAAAAGCACCTTTTCTCTTGTGGCTCATCCAGATAGTAACAGTTTGATTGTAAAAGGGAGCCCAGAACAAATTCGCTATGTGCGAGAGCTGGTAAAAAACCTAGATAACCGTCGTCGCCAAGTTGAATTGTCCCTATGGATCATCGATATCACTCGTTCTGAATTAGATAACTTAGGAGTCAATTGGGAAGTCGGTTCTTTTAAAGCGGGTGGCGGGGCTATCTCTTTTAACCGCAGTACATTACCGGATACCAGCAAGTTTCTAGTCCAAATTGATGCACTGAGCAAAAATGGGAATAGCCAAATTGTTTCCCGCCCCGTGCTGTTAACCCAAGAAAACGTCCCGGCATTATTTGATAACAACACCAGCTTCTACGCCAAGTTACAAGGGGAGCGTATTGCCACCTTAGAGCAAGTGACTTACGGAACCATGATCAGCGTGATGCCGCGTATATCTGCGGGTCAAAGTGTGGAAATGGAAGTCAATATTGAAGACGGTGCAGAAAATCGCGATAGCAGCGGAAAAACATCCAATGTTGAAGGTCTGCCTTCAGTTAACCGTACCAGTATTAATACCGTGGCGCGTATTGCGAAAAACAGCAGCTTGTTAATCGGTGGATATACTCGGGAACAATATGTTGAAAATGAAAGCAAAATTCCATTATTAGGGGATATTCCATGGGTCGGTCGTTTATTCAGCCATACATCGACCAACCAACAAAAAATGGTCCGTATTTTTTTAATCCAGCCGCGTTTATTAGATGAGAACGAAGCATGGGATGGGCGACAATTTTCAGAAAGTCATCGTATTACTGAAAAAGATAGTCAGCTACATGGCACGGTGCAGTTCTTGCAGCAATACATGAGGGATTCATGGCAATAACACCACTGAACTACAACAGCCGGATGTTGCTGAACTCGCAAGAAAAAAGCCGTTCAACAACCAAAAACAGTGATGACGCTGGTGAGGTTGCTCGTGGTTTAGGTGTGATAGACAGTGCCAGTGAATATGCCTCGATGTCGATGCTAGCCGCGAGTCATATTCGCCGAGGTAATGCACGAAAGGATAATGAAGAGGAATGGATGCGTTTTGCAGAACGCATTTTGGAAAATAATGCCGATGAAAAAGTATTGCGCATTGAGGGAATATTAAATCGCCAATTAATGACGCCTCAGCAATTACGTGCCTTTTTATTGCAGTTTTTTTTGGATCCCAGTGATTTATTGATGGTATTAGCCGCATTAATTAATAGAAAAAAACTCAAGCAAGAACAAATTGATAGCTTACAAGAATTAGAAAGTTTGTTACTGGCTGAAGATACCCAGCGTACTGCTCAAGCTGGGATCAATGTGGCTCTGATTGCCAAAGCGTTTGCGCAAACATTGCGGGAAAGTGCGGGTAATTTACGCGGGTTATATCGCGAATTTATTGGTTATGACGGTCCGGTTGTATACCTGTACGAGCAATGGGCTGAAGAGATGGAAATGGTGAAGCGTGAAAATATGATGCGCTACCTTGCCCGCGCATTGGCGTGTGACCTGCAAGCACTGCCTCTCGGCGACCTGAATATTAGTGAGTTTGGAAGTTTCTTTACGCGCATTGGGCGACTGCGAGAACTGCAATCTTTAGACCGTATTTTTAGTCAGCAATTTATCCAATCGGGTCTGTTTCGCCATCGAGCGGCATTATCGCAGAGCCATTTGGAAAAGGTGTTGAGCCAATTATTCACCAGTGGCATTCGTAGCCAAGACAGTTTTAGTGACAAAGTTATGCACTTTATTCGTGATGAACTTCAGGTCATGACCAGCGATTTACGGGCTCGGTTTTTACAGCTGCTGATTATTGCATTTTCAGTCATACCCGTCGGCGTATTTCATTCGCTAGAAGCGCGGGAAGAATTACTCGACCAATTAAAAATATACATGGATTCATTACTGGCGCAAGAACAGCGCTTACGTCGTCAGCCATGATTTGATAGGAAATAAATTACCCCATGAACAATTTCACCGGATTTTTATTACAAATCCGTAATCGCCCAGAATTGATGGTTTTAGTCATCATGATCATGGTTATTGCGATGCTAATTATCCCGTTACCTACGGTGCTGGTTGATTTGCTAATTGCACTGAATATTATGATTTCAGTGCTGATTTTTATGAGCTCGTTTTATATAACCCGAGTCCTTAACTTCCAATCATTTCCTTCAATTCTATTAATTAGCACGTTATTTAGATTGGCATTATCCATCAGTACCAGTCGACTTATTTTATTAGAGGCCGATGCTGGAGACATTATTGATACTTTCGGTAAGTTTGTTATTCAGGATAACTTGGTCGTGGGAATGGTGGTATTTGCCATTGTTACGATTGTGCAATTCATTGTTATTACCAAAGGTTCTGAACGTATTGCCGAAGTGGCCGCACGCTTCTCGTTGGATGCGATGCCCGGTAAACAGATGAGCATCGATGCAGATTTACGTGCTGGCGTTATTGATGAAGCGACGGTCAAAATCAAGCGTGGTGAATTGGAAAAAGAGAGCCAGTTATTTGGTTCATTTGACGGTGCGATGAAGTTTATTAAAGGGGATGCAATCGCGGGTATTGTCATTATTTTTGTTAACTTTATTGGCGGCATTTCGGTGGGAACAGCTCAGCAAGGCATGGATGTTTCCACGGCATTAAACACCTTCACATTATTAACTATCGGTGATGGGTTAGTGGCGCAAATCCCCGCATTATTAATTTCCATTAGTGCTGGTTTTATTGTGACGCGCGTAGGCGGCAATGATAAAAACTTGGGTGAAAATATTGTTTCCGAATTATTTGATAATGATTTCACCATTTTAATTACTGCATTAATTGTATTTTTTATGGGGTTCTTACCGGGATTCCCGACAACAATATTTTTATTCCTGTCTTCATTATTAATGGGATTATTTGCGGCACGTTACATTAAAAAACGTAAAAACCAGCGTAACGAGCAGCTCTCTAATCGAGAAAATGTACAAACAGAGGCGACGGAAGGGGAAACTCAGCGTTCCAATGCCGATTTTGACGATGACTATATTCCAGAAACTCTTCCCGTCATTATCTCAGTAAATCAGCAATATAAGCAGCACCTTGAGGATAACGCTTTTTTATCTCGCATGAAAAAAGATGTCTTTATTCGCTACGGCTATCGCATTCCGGATATTGCTATCAATTACTCGCCCATTGTGCCTGAAAATAAAATTGTGGTGCTGATTAATGAAGTTAAAGCGGGTGAATACGACGTTTATTTCCATGGGCATCGCTTATTAACGGCGAACGACGAATTGGAATATCTCGGCATAGAATTAATTAAATATGCCGATGAATATGGCTCCATAAGTACATGGTTCGGTCATCAATATTTATCGGATATTGAGCAGCTTGGATTAATGGCGCGTGATGATGTGACCGAAATGATCGATTGTGTCAGTACGCTATTACTTCGACATATCAATGAATTCTTCGGCATACAGGAAACTAAAAATTTACTGGATGATCTTGAAAGAAAATACCCCGAATTACTGAAAGAATGTTATCGCCACGCCACGGTTCAAAAAGTAACAGAGGTTTTCCAGCGTTTATTAACGGAAAAAATCTCGGTACGAAATATGAAGTTAATCATTGAAACTTTGGTGCAATGGGTGCCAAAAGAGAAAGATAGCATGATGCTGGTTGAACATATCCGCAGTTCAATGGCGCGCTATATATCGTCACGTTTTTCCGTGGATGGGCGTTTAAATGTGCTGATGGTCAATGCGGAAATTGAAGACACCATTCGTCAGGGAATTCGTCAATCATCGGGTGGAGTCTATTTACACTTAGAACCTGAAAAAACCAATGAGCTGATTCAAGCCGCCGAATTAGCTTTAGAAAATAGTTACTTATCAACACGAGATATTAACGTGTTGGTGCCAGTCGATATTCGTCGATTTGTGAAAAAAATCTTGGAAGGTCGTTTCCCAGAATTAGAGGTGCTGTCATTTAATGAAGTCTCTGAAATGGTGAAAGTGAATGTTATTAAAACAATATAAGGAACTTATCAATGAAGTATCGTTTTGTCGAAAAATTAAATGAATTTTTAAATTCAATGGGTCGTAGTGATTTAATTAATTCACAATTAGATTGCCATTCAAATATTCAGTTGGAGATGAATGATTCTCCGGCAATTAATATTGATTTATCCACGGATGAATTAATTATTTGGTGCAATTTAGCTGAATGTAATTATAGCCGATTGGATTCAGTTAGCGCCTCGCTGTTAAGAAGCTTAATCGAGTATCCACCTCGTAATTTTCAACCGGGGCAGCCAGCATTAAATATCATTGACAATACCTTGGTGTTGTCTGCGGTATTAAAAGAAAAGTCTATGGATAACATGCAGTTATTCGCCGATAGTTTTGAAGAATTTTTCGAGCGAGCTAACGAAATTAGAACACAATTAGTGTAACTCATTATGAAACTATTTGATTCCTGCGCACATCCAGTGCGCATTCATGGATGCCTAATCGAGGCTCCTCTTCATGGCGTGTTTATCGGTGAGATTTGTTTTGTTGAGCAATCTCTCACTCAGCCAGAGGTGATTGCTAAAGCTCAAGTGATTGGCTTTAAAGAGGGCATTACTGTCTTGAGCTTGATTGGTCGAGCTCAAGGATTAACCCGCGAAGTGGTTATCCGACCTAGCGGATACCCGTTTGTTTTCCAAATGGGGGAGCATCTTGCTGGGCGCATTTTCAATGCGGCAGGTGAACAAGTGGGATCATTAGTTGATGAAAATATTGAAATTTCTCAGTTAAAAAATCGCTTACAACGGATTGATAACCCTCCCATTAGTGTTACTAAGCGGCGACCTGTAAGTGAACCTTTGGTCACGGGGATCCGCGCTATTGATGGGCTATTAACGTGTGGATTGGGGCAGCGACTCGGTATTTTCGCGTCGGCGGGAAGCGGTAAAACATCGCTGATGAACATGTTGATCAATCATGCCCATGGGGACATTCATATTGTGGCGTTGATTGGTGAACGTGGTCGGGAAGTTATTGAATTTATTGAAGAGTTAAAAACTTCACCTCATGCAGATAAAACAATTTTAGTGTATGCCACCTCGGATAGCCCGCCAATTGAGCGTTGTAATGCGGCGCTATTAGCCACCGCAATGGCGGAATATTTCCGTGACCTTGGACGTCACGTTTTACTGTATGTGGATTCGATGACCCGTTATGCCCGTGCTTTACGGGATGTGGCGTTATCAACGGGAGAGCTACCGGCACGTCGCGGTTATCCCTCATCTGTTTTTGAACAGCTCCCTTTATTACTCGAACGTCCTGGGCGAATCAAAGAAGGGGCAATTACCGCCTTTTATACGGTATTGCTAGAAAGTGAAGATGAATCAGACCCCATTGGCGATGAAATTCGCTCGATTCTTGATGGGCATATTTACCTGAGCCATAAGCTAGCGGGGCGCGGGCATTACCCTGCAATTGATATTCTGCACAGTATTAGCCGTGTATTCCAAAAGGTGACTACACCAGAACATCGACAGTGGGCGGTGGATGTACGAGATAACTTAGCACGATTGGAGCAAATTCAGTTGTACCTAGAGTTGGGAGAGTACCAGCGTGGAGAAAGTGCTGAAAACGACCGAGCATTAGATAAGCAACCAGAAATAACCCGCTTTTTACAACAGCCAATGGATGATTTTGTCAGCGCAGAGGAAACCTTGGCTCGATTAGGTGACCTAGCATCATGATGATTTCTAATCTTTTGGCGTTAACTGAAAAACGACTCGAAAGAGTACAGCTTGAACAGAAGAAACTGCGATTGGCGATGATTCATTTACAGCAGGAACAGGTTCATTTACGCCAAAAGATAGACATTTTATTCACCCACGTCACGGTGTATGAAAAATCAGAAGAATTAAATCAAATTGATTTTTGGGAACGTCAACGATTAAAAGCCGTGGTTTTATCAGAAATCGCCCAATTTGAGTATCAAATAGAAAATATTGTCAGTGAATTATCTAAGTACCATTTATTGAAGCAGCAAATGTCTGAGCGCGGGTTCATTTTGCGTAATAAGTGCGAGAAATTCCGAAAATATCTCAAGCAACAATGTCGTGCTAGATGGTTAAAATTAGAGCATCAGCAACAGAACGAAACTGAGGAACTGTTAGTCCATGTCGATAATAAAATCTATTCCTAACGAGAGTAAATTTAATTCCATAGCGGAAGGTAAAAATACATCGGTAGGTTTTAACCATCAAAAGTATGGTCAACAACACTCAGCGAAAAAAGTGGCTCAAGCTATTGTGCAAAAAAAGATGGAGCAAGCTAACAGCCATAAAAAAAACAAGAATAATGTTGATGAGGGTGGAGTTCCCATCATGATGGCATTATCAGCCAATGTTCAAAACATTCGTTCAGGGTCAAACATCGCGTTATTCGCTCAAATGACCCCAGCGAATGATCAGCCGACTGAATTTCTGATGAAAACAGCGGCGACGGAATCACCACCAATATCGAAGGATGAGGAGGTTATTCCATTGGTTAATATTATGGCAATCCCATTGACGACAAATCAAATTTTCCCCTTAAAGTTAGGGGCTAATATCCCGACTTATGGACATAAAACAAATTCTACGTCGTTAATTGAACAATCATGGCTGGCAACATCGTTGAATCAACAAACAACATTTATGGATTCATCATCACCAAAATCATTTGAAAATAAAAAATTGTCAGCGATAACGGGGCCGTATTTAGCGGGATCGGAAAATAAGGCTTCTACACAGAATAATATTACTCAAGCCAAAGACGCATTGGCCATTGCCGATAAGCCTCAACCGAGTGATGCGCCACAAATGCAACATTTTCCTGATGCCAAAAGCTTCCAGTTGGAGCAATCAGAAATTATTCAGCCAGATCAAATTGATATTACAAAAAATATTGTAGCTCAGGTGATGGCAGAGTCTTCAGTTCGGGCGCCTGTAACTACACCAACGCCTTCGACCCAATCATCTGCTGATAAAGCGGTGCAGTTGGCTGAATTAATGGCATCCGGTATGTCGAATGACAACCATGAAACTGTACCGGCACGAACTCTGAGTTATACATTTAGCCACTGGAAAAATACGCCTTCGGTCTCTTTTACATTAGCGAATCGAGAAGAAGTCGTGGCATCCACTTACAGTTATGAAGTTCAACAGGCTTTGCGAGACAGTCAGCATTTATTCCACGGCGAACAAAAAGTGGTTATTCGACGCGAAGAGCATGAGGGTCAACAACGTCATCAACAGCAACAACAGCAGAACGATGAGGAGTAATCATGCTTAATTTGCGTCGAATCAGTACCCGAAAAAAACAACTTCAAGAATGGCAGCAACGCTTCCAGAACGAAATGACACTGCAAACGCCGAAAGCAGGGGAACGTTATTTTCAACTAACCCTACAGAGTGATACTCAAAAATCGTATGTATTTCTGGCTGCGGAGGATTGGTGCCGCCATCGTTGGCCGAAATTGGCACATTACGCATGGGATATGTTAGACGGCAAGAGTCTGTGTAAGGTTTTTACCTATGAAAATACCGGAAAGACATTTTTCTCCAATCAATTCCGTTGTAGTTCTGTCGAGATTGTCGATGATGAACGCCTACAGCAGCCTTGGTTATCGGTTAAAGAGAAAACCCTTGGTAACGTGTTGCTATCCGAGCCTCTCGAAGGAATGAGCGAGTCAAAGCACAGCAATGGTGCGCTAGAAAAATTTAAGTTACAGGCAGATTGGATCCTTGGATATAGCCATATCAGCGGAAAAGCGTTGCAGTCTATTGCGCTGCATGACGTGCTTTATATTCAGCAATTACAACTGAATATGTCGATTGACGGACGTTTATTTGCCCAGTTTCAAAAGCAACAAGAAGGTATTTTTATGATTGAACATTTAATGACTCCAGAAGATGAGCCGACAAATACTGAAATGGAAGAAGCATTCGTTGATGAAGCAGCTCGTCCTTTTAATGTGAACGACTTGACCGTAAAACTGACTTTTGTCTTAGGACATTCAGAGGTCAGTCTTGCTGAATTAAATCACATGCAACCAGGCACAATTTTCTCGATTGGTGAAAATAAAGAACGAGAAGTAAAAGTGTACGCCAATAAACAATTATTTGCCGAAGGCGAATTGACCTACATTGGCGAAAGTGAAGAGTTAGGCTTGGAAATCACTCGGTTGGTGAGCTTAGGCGATAAAAGGTTATAAGTATGCCGACGGTTCCGAATGAAATTCCATTATTAGTCCTAATCGCATTTTCCACATTGCTGCCTTTTATTATTGCAGCGGGGACCTGCTATTTAAAAATTTCAATCGTACTGATTATGGTGCGTAATGCTATGGGAGTGCAGCAAGTCCCCTCCACGATGGCATTAAATGGGATTGCATTGTTACTGTCCATTTTTGTGATGATGCCGATTCTGCAAGATGTGAATAATCATATGCGCAGTGAACGTGTTGATTTTAGCAATGTGGAGTCAATTGATAACTTTGTTGATAACGGCTTAGGGCGTTACAAAGATTACTTAGTGAAATATTCCGACCCGCAGTTAGTCACTTTTTTTGAGTCAGTTCAACAAGGAAAAAGTGAAGCAGAAGTGAGTGAAGAACAAGCCGAGCCAACATTATTTTCACTATTACCGGCTTATGCTCTCAGTGAAATTAAATCTGCGTTTGAGATCGGTTTTTATATCTATCTACCCTTTGTGGTCATCGACTTAGTGATCTCCAGTATTTTGTTGGCGCTCGGTATGATGATGATGAGCCCTGTAACTATTTCAGTACCCGTAAAGTTAATCCTGTTTGTGGCGATCGATGGTTGGTCATTAATTTCGAAAGGGTTAGTTATGCAGTACTTCGAACTCGCACAGCATTAACTTAGGGGAATGGATGATGGATTCAATCGTTTATGTGAGCAATAAGGCGATGTTGCTGATTGTTATTTTGTCTGCCATTCCCGTGATTGTCGCGACTGTGGTTGGATTGCTGGTGGGTCTTTTGCAGACAGTGACACAGCTTCAAGAACAGACATTACCTTTTGGTATCAAATTATTAGCCGTTTTTGGTTGCTTATTTATGATCTCGGGTTGGTTAGCAGATAAAGTCATGAATTATGCCCTTGAAGTTATGACGGCAGCGTTGCCATCCATAGGGCTATTTGGATGAATCAGGAGATGATTTCTCTGGCATCCTCTGTCTATTTTAATTTTCAGCATGGGTTAATGAAAATTGCTTTAGCTTGGCTACGCATTGCCCCTGTCATGTTTTTTCTGCCTTTTTTGAGCAACAAGCTGCTCAACGGGGGGATCATTAAGAACTGCGTTGTAGCGTATTTGGCGCTAGGAATGTGGCCCTATTTATCGGCGAGAGACATTGATTGGGCACAAATGAGTCTTAGTGAAGTATTTTTATATGAAATTTGCATTGGTATCGTACTGGCACTGATTTTGGGCTTACCGTTTATGATTGCCAACATTATTGGTGAACTGATTGATACCCAGCGAGGGGAAACCATCAGTAGTATCGTGGATCCGGCAAGCGGTAGCGAAGCTTCTGAGCTCGCGGTTTTTATCAGCTATATCGTGTGTATGGTTTTTTTAGCTCAAGGCGGTATGTACCAGCTCGCTAATGTTTTTGCGCAAAGTTACCAATTATTGCCATTTGCTCATGGGTTTACGTCTTTTAACAGCTTGCCGTTGGCTGAATGGTTAAACAAAGCCGTGGTGAATGGTGTTATTTTAACGGCACCCATTATTGTGACGTTATTTATTTCGGAAGTCGCGCTCGGGTTATATTCCCGTTTTTGCCCACAATTAAATGCATTTTCATTATCGCTCGCCATTAAATCGATTATTGCATTTATTGTTTTTTTACTTTATTTCCAAAATGAAGTACCGGACATCTTAGTGAATATGATTTCAATGTCGCCATTGAATAGCGTATTTCTTGATCCTTAATGTAAGTAGAGATTGCTATGGCTGAAAAAACAGAAAAGCCTACCGACAAAAAAATAAAAGACTCTGCTAAAAAAGGACAAAGTTTTAAAAGTAAGGATACGGTTGCAGCCATTGTATTAGTTGTCGGTGCATTAGTTATTGATGGCGCCGCTAGCTTATATGAACTTGGCGGGCTAATGAAAAGAATATTATTGCATCCATACGATATTCATATTGATAATTTACTTTGGCAGTTTTCAAAAATATTTTTAAGTTTGGTTTTGCCTATTTTAATTGCCTGCTTTTTATCGGGGACGATTGTTTCTTTATTACAGAGTCGATTTCGATTGGCAACAGAAGCAATCAAAATTGATTTTACTAAGTTAAATCCAATTGCGGGGTTTAAGAAAATATTTTCTTTAAACTCACTAAAGGAACTTATTAAAGCTATTTTATATTTATTGGTATTCAGTATTTCAGCCGCAACTTTTTTTGTGGTGTGGCGACAAGAGATTTTTATGCTCTATCGAACCACCATCAACGGCATGATGAGTAGTTGGGTAACACTTTGTATTTTATTTGTTTTTGTGTTTCTGGCGGTGGCGGTTTTCATCGTTGTGATTGATGCTATTGCAGAGTTTTTCTTGTTTATTAAAAACTTAAAAATGGAAAAACAAGAAGTTAAAAAAGAATTTAAAGATAATGAGGGTGACCCGCATATCAAGAGCGCTCGAAAAGGTTTACACCAAGAAATCCTCTCTGAGGAAGTGAAATCAAACGTGCGAAATTCGACATTTATTATGGCGAACCCTACGCATATTGCGATGTTAATTTATTACGATTCAAACATTGCGCCACTACCTTTTTTAATGGCAAAAATGCGCGGAGTACAAGCAAAAGCCATTATTAAATATGCACAGCAGCAAGGTGTTCCCGTTGTAAGAGATATTATATTGGCTCGCCAAATATGGCGAACATATAAAAAAGACAGTTTTATTGATGACCAAGGATTACAGAGTGTTATGCAAATAATTACCTGGTTAATTCGTGTTGAATTAGAAAAACTGGGAATAGATGTTGACGAAACATTGGAAAAACTAATTAAAACCGAATCACATTCATAATTTGATAAGGGTGTAAATTAATTATTATTTTGCTAAATCGTTTTTTATAAGAAACAGATTATTTGATTAATTATGATGCAATCATCAGGGTTTGCATCATATGCCACACATTAATAACAAGGTGAGAATATGAATCATACCGCAACCGACGATTTAAAAGACGTTGATATGGAAGCTTTACTCGACAGTATTACCAGCGCCTTAATGGAAGGTGCTACCTATAAAGATATCCACGGTATTCCTCAAAGTACCATGGACGGTATCTATGCTTATGCTTATGAGTTTTATCAGCAAGGTAAATTAGATGAAGCGGAAACCTTTTTCCGATTCTTAAGCATCTATGATTTCTACAATACCGATTATGTCATGGGACTTGCCGCGGTTTATCAATTAACGAAACGTTATGAGAAAGCGACGGAGTTATATGCGTTGGCATTTGTATTGACCAAGAATGATTACCGACCACTGTTCCATGCGGGGCAGTGTAATTTGCTGTTGAAAAAAAGTAGCGCAGCCATTCACTGTTTTGAAAATGTCACCAGAGGCTCAGCAGGAAAAGGGATTCAATGCCAACGCGGTATTAATCGATACGTTTGCAACGTTACGCCAACTGTTGTTTGCTGGAAACTTAACGGAGTTAAGCAACCGCTTACAATTGCTGAATATTGAATCGGCTGCGTTACGAGAAAAAGGGGCTTTGTTGCTCGACTCATTTGCCGTAGCAACAGAGCAACTTAATGGCTCCGCAGCCGAGTTCGACACGCAAAAAAACCAGTTACTTGCCGCAAAAAATGCGTTACATAGCTTAAAGACACAGCAACAGACTTCACAATTATCGATAAAACAGAATCAAGATGAATTGGCGCAGCGACAATCTCAACTCAATGAAAATAAAGCGTCTTTAGTCCAACTCTCTTCATTACCAAACACACCAGAAACCGACAGCGCACAGCTAATGCTGCAAGCAAACATCGCAGAGCTGACTCATCAAATCCAACCATTACAGGTGCAGAATCACCAGCTTACGGAGAACCTCCGGACATTAAATAGCCAAGTGACTACATGTCATGATGATATCAACGTGTTACAGAGCAAATTGGAAGTTATCGCAGAAGATGCAGCTAAATTAGCTCAAAATGCAGATATAGAGCGCCAAAAATTAAATCAATTTATTGAAACTGCGCCACGCCCTACAGAGGTCGATGGGGATAAATGGGAAAACACCATTGCTTTACTCACCATGCTCACCGCTACGCTCAAGAAAGCGATGAATGAAGATTCGATTCGCAACCTCAAAGAGCAAGAAGAGGTGATGATGAAAGTTAGTGAAGCGGCGCGTAAAGACTCCGATAAAAAAGCTAAAGAAGCGGCAGAAGCGGAGCGCAAAGCGGCGGATGCCAATAAAGCAGCCTCTTGTGCGAGCAAGATTTTCAGTTACGTAATGCTCGCAATTTCGGTGATTGCGACGGTAGCGACCTTTGGCGCGGCTGCCCCATTAACCTTAGCGGTAGCTGCGATTGGTATCGCATTAGCGGTGACAGATATTGTTTTAGAAGAAACGGGGCAAGGGAGCTTAATGCAGATGCTTGCCGCTGAAATATCCAGTGCCGTCACCGATATGCTAGTGGCGTTTGGGGTTCCTGAAGAGGAAGCCAAACGTATCGGTA
Source organism: Providencia rustigianii DSM 4541 (assembly GCF_000156395.1). Lineage (GTDB taxonomy): Bacteria > Pseudomonadota > Gammaproteobacteria > Enterobacterales > Enterobacteriaceae > Providencia > Providencia rustigianii. The sequence continues at coordinate 249,493 of NZ_GG703818.1, read as the reverse complement.
GCATTGTCGGTATGGTGCTTGCAGCGATTGCCTTTTTAGCAATTTCATTGCTTTCAATGTCCTCATTTGTGAAGAACATCGCCAATACGGTCACCAACGTGACCAAGATGTTGGCAAAAAATGTGGGAACTATATTAAAAAGCGCCATTAAGTCTATGCCGAAAAGTTTCACTAATGCTCTCGGAAATATGGCAACTAAAGGTGCCAAAGTTGGACAATCAGCCGCTGATAATGCCGATGAAATGGTTAAGCTCACGAAATTAACCAAGCTAGCAGATAAATTTGATGATGCCCAAGAGATTGCTAAGTCTGTCGAGCAAGTGGGTAGCAAAGTCGATGATGTTAAAGACATTGCAAAAACCGTAAAAGATGTGGCTGCAAACAGTAAAACACAGAGTGTAACGATGGCTCGCTTGGAAGTGGGAATGAAAGGGACAGGCGCTGGGTTATCTGTTGCAAATGCGGCAACGACAGGCGGATTACGTTTAAGTGCCGCAGCGCAGCATAGAGATATGAAAGAGATGTTAGCGGGCATGATGTTAAATAGTGAGGTGATACAGGCTCTTGAAGAATTGCTAAATGCACTAATTAAGTCTGTTTCAAAAAACTATGAACAGTTAGATGAAATGTTCACCACCATGATGAATTCTTTGAATCGCTCAAACAGTAACAAAGTCGACATGCTAAAAACAGCACGCTTCGCTTAATTTTTTGGAGATAATCTTATGACAACCGTAACTCAATCCCTATTTTCTCCAGTATTATCCAAGCCAGTTGGGCAGACAAATGCTCAAGCATCTACACCATCTACAGCAGCAGAAAATACACCAAAATCAGTTACTATCAGTGATATTACAGCGAATGCAGCTGAAATTTCGGGTGAAAGAGTCGCCCTAAAAATCCCAAGTGGCACAGTGAATGCTGAGGCACTCACTAATGCATTAGACCAATTAGATTCCCCAGAAAAAGCGCTGTTATTAAATGATTTACGCACTTTTATCTCTTTGACTCCTGACATGGTTGAAACCACCTTAACTAAGGTGGTCAATGAAAGTACTGAGTTAACAGCAAAAAATATGCTGTTGGATGATGAAGCCGTAATTAAGCAATTTTCACAGGCAATTTATGTGATTTTAGCTGGGTCTTTCTTTAAAGATGTTTTAAATAACCAAGGCGTTACGGGAGTTTCTTCAAAAGAGACTAAATCCGTTCAAGCCGTGAAGAACAGTGAATTTGTTGGGATCATCAGCAGCGACTTGATCGTGGAATTGATGAAAATAATCCGCAAGGTTGTGGCTGAATTAAATATTTCTGATCGTCGTATTAGTGCTGATTTCTTAATGCTAAATGCCAAAATGGTGGAATCCGCTGCGGAATCTACCATTAAAGAAGGTAAAGAGATGTTTGCGGGTGCTTTAACGGGTTTCTTTACCTCATTAGCCATTAGTACCGCAGGCGCTGCATTCCAAGCGCGTTCTCTTCATAAACAAACACAATCGATTAAAAATAATCTAGTCAAAGCGAACCAAAATGGTGCGGCGGCTGATCGCTTAAATGAGTTAAATGCCGGTTCCCTCTCTTCAGCTAATGGACTGAAAGGAAACAATTTATCTTTAAAAACTAAAGATGGCGTAGATGTGGATATGGTGGATAGTGCAACACCAGCACAAAAAGCATTGGCAAACCAACGTGGAGCTGAAGCCGCCCAGCGAACCAATAAATTAGGGTTAGCGGAGCGAGACGAGCATGAGCGCATTATGAATAAAACGCGTGTCCATATGGGGGTTGCAGAACAAGGCTCTCGTTTATCTGACAACGCGGGGCAGATGGCAACCTCCGCTAATCAAGTCAATGTTAAATCGGAAGAAGCCAACAAAATGACTCAACAATCTGTCGCGGATATGGCTCGCTCGGTATCTGCCGATAAAGATAAACAAGTCGACAAAAATAGTGATCTCGTTAAAGAGATGCGTAAAAGCGTCAATGAGATCAAAGAAGAACAGCAAAGAACATTCCAAAGCATTGTTAGGGGATAAAAAGGTTAATTATGATGATGGATACTTTTTCACTCACTAGCTATGCCCATTCTCCCCTGTTAAAAGGGGGGAAGCCCGTGGAATCACAAACGCAGGTGAACACGTCAGTACGTGACGCTGGCCTATCTCCGCTGGATGCCCAGGGAGATGCATATCAACAAGCGACTCAGCATTTTCAACAGTTGGGTTATGACGTTGCCCTTGAGCCTTATCAGGAAAGAGCAGTTTCTTCGGATATTGAGCGACTCAATGATCAAATCAAAGATGTGAAACGTCGAAGTAAACGCGCAGTTGACCGTTATAATCAAGCTTCTCGTCATATTGCAGATGCCGTGGCGGATGGGCGTCCACATGTTCAGGGTATCAGCAACCTAATCGAGAATATCCATTCTGGGTACCAAAAGAAATACGGTGAAGTGGTCAAAGCCTCGACTCAGTATATGCAAGATGTGAATACGGCAGTGGGTAAGATGAGCCAGTATATTACGGCGGGAAGTGATGGGAAAATTCAACTGAAGCCAGAAGCCCTATTACAAGATATGGATAAAATGATCAGTAAATACTCGGGTAAGAGTTACTCAGGTAGTGATCCTGGGGCCTATTTTGGCGGCTGGTCGGCAGATTTCAGTAACGCGACCCCGTTAACTGCCATTAAAGGAACTCAAGAAGAGTTTGAGTTTTGGGATAAAAAGCTTTCTGGGCAAGGGTTTATTGTTGAATACAAGAATAATGAGATCAAAATATATCCTGATATGAAGCCCATTGCTGAAATGTATTATTCGGTTACCCACTCCTCAGCAACTTGGAATGGTAGCGATATTATGTCTCAAGAACTACAGAGCTTACAGACGGCGATTGATGCTCAAAAAAACGCAGTGAATAGTAGCGTTTCAAGGCTTTTAGAAACGTTCCGTCAGGATAATAGTCACTTTGAAACATTAGTTCAGCTATTAATTCAGTTAATTAAAGATTTAAACCAGAACAACAATAGCCTAATCAATATGTGATTTAGGTAATTAATAAATTTTAAAGTTTAATCATAAGTAATTATGAGGAATATTTATGCCTATTGGAAGCACCGCGCTATCAAATAATCGATTGGTAAACTCACCATCCGATCCCCGTAAAATCGCTGATACCAGTGAAATGGCGTCACAAATTGCGTCAGTACATACAGCGCAAAATGAGCGTGTTTTTCCAATTAGTGAAGAAATGAATAATATGATTTCTATTGCGGGAGACCGTAATAAATTGCATCAGCATAATCATATTGAGCAATCGCTCAATATTCATAAATTATTAAAGAGTCGCTACCCTGAAATTACACGGAATATGATTCTGTCGGTAATCTGTGCGGGGGCAAGTGGTAATTTGGCACAGCAGGAAATCAATTATCGCCCAGAGAATAACTTAGTTCTTTTAACATTGCTCAAGCCTGAAGAGTTAAGCGGCATAAGCTCATTATTAGATTCAGCGGCTGATTTAATTACAACACTTTATAAAATGGGAGAAAAAAACTCCCATGCAAAACGCGTATTAAGCCATGAAGAAAAAGTATTTGATAAAAAAATCGAATCGGCATTATTGAAATTGGGGCAGGGTAAACTGCAAGTATTAGCTCAACGATATCAGCAGCAGTATGTTGATCCCTCTATTAAGCAAGTTTTAGAAACCTACTTTAGCCAAGACGAAATTGCTAGCCACCCTATCGATAGCTTTTTGGTTAGCTCACTGAACTATGGTTGTGAACAGCGAGCCGCTGGCGCAATTCGTGAATATGAGCAGCATAAACGTGAAGCTTTTGTCGATAAAGCCTGCCAAATCCACAATATGTTTTTATCTTTGGAAGAAAAAATAGAAACTATTCGCCCACTCAAAATCAAAATGGATTTAGGGGAGCCAAAAGCACCGTCTTTACCGGTATCAGCTCCAGAGGAGGACACGGTTGATGGCCGACAATATTTCCCTGCATCTGCCCCTAAAGAGTCATTATTACCAGCCACCACTACACATAATGAAAATATGTATAATACTTATAATACAAGTAATTATTATGCGTCGCCGCAAGAAATAACGAGCATCAATAACGTCAAATCGGCAGAAGTCACTAGCGAAAAAACGGTTATCGAAAAAGTCTTAGTTGAAAAAGATTCAATTGAAAAAGCTGGGTTGCCTTCGTCATTTCGATCGGTATTGAATGTGGAGCTTTGTGCACCAGTTGTTAAATCGCCAGCGCGTTTTACAACAACGTTAGACGTGCCAATCATCCGTCATATTCAGGAAGTTGTCACCGAGGCTCCGACATTGGTGGAAGAAAAGCAACTGGGTGGAAGTTTTGCGAATAAATATGTTCGCGTATCGATGAATGATCCCGCAACAGGAAAAGTTCGACATTCATGGCAGTTATCTGGAAAGGAAACTAAGCCTGTGACATTAAGTGAACGCGGCGCATTAACCCGTGACTCATCGTTACAAGAAGCCTACAGCCAGAATACAGACATGAAGATTCAAACACAAAATACGGTATTCGCTAACCGATTTGAAGCGGTGGAAGTGGAAGATGAAGTCACTGGGCAAATCAAAAAAACGTGGCAACTGGCGGAGACCAAAACCAGCAAGCCTGTAACCTTGACGGAAATGGGGGCGCTAACCCGTGACCAAGTCGCCAAAGAGAAGTATGACGACAATGGAAAACACTTCTCATAAGGTAACTTAATGACCACACAACATGCGACTGCGCAGCAATGGCTAGAAAATCATATTCAGCAAATGCGGACTTATTCAGGGATTACGAAACAATATTCAATGGATGCTGAGCTTATCGCGGATGTACACATTGATTCTTTAGAGCTGTTAGAGTTGATTGCCGCGGTTGAAATTTATACGGAGCAGCCATTGCGTGATGAAGTGTGGATGAAATGGCGACGTTTACAAGATATTGTGGATTATCTCGCTAAAACCGTGGTCATTAACTAAAAAATGATAAATGCGTTTCCTACTTATCAACCGTAGGAAACGCGAATCGAATTACCCCTGAACAATATGAGTGCCAGTTTCACCGCGTAATGCATCCGGCAATTTTTCAGGTGTGGTGATAATCACGCGTTTTCCACCCTGTTTAATGAATGACAAACTCGCCTCGATTTTTGGTAGCATACTTCCCGCAGGGAAATGCCCCTCTTCCATATAGCGTTGCATATCACTCACGGACGTTTCCCCAAGGGCTTGTTGTTGCGGTTTCCCGAAGTGAATACACACTTTTTCCACGCCCGTGGTGATCACTAAAATCTCCGCTTTTAATTCCTCAGCCAGTAACGCAGTCGATAAATCTTTATCAATGACCGCATCGATACTTTGATATTGTCCATGACTGTTCTTAATGACTGGAATGCCACCGCCACCAGCGGCAACCACCACATATTGGTTATCGACTAGCGTGCGAATCGCTTGTGATTCAATAACATGTTTAGGTTCTGGTGAAGCAACCACGCGACGATAGCCTCGTCCAGAGTCCTCCACAAAATGCCATTCAGGGTTATTTTGCTTTAACTGGTTAGCTTGGGCTTCAGTAAAAAATGCGCCGATCGGTTTGGTGGGTGCATCAAAATTAGGATCGTGCTGATCAACTTCCACTTGGGTGATCATCGTGACCGCTTGTCGTTGATGGCGTTGCATCAGCGCATTAGTGAGTGCTTGTTGAACTAAATAACCAATCCCACCTTGGGTATCTGCCACACAGTTGGCTAATGGGGTTAATGGCAAGCCTTCTTCCCGATGGGCAATTTCTGCACGGCGTAGATCAAGACCAACTTGAGGTCCGTTGCCATGGGTCAAAACAATGTTGTAATTGCCTTCGAGCATATCGCAAATATGTAGAGCCACTTCTTGCACGGCTTTTTCTTGCGCTTCGATAGACTGGCTGTTGTTATCTTTAATAATACTGTTGCCCCCGATGGCAACAACCACGAGTTCTTTCATTGTGATATATCCTGATACAGAGAATTTAGCGAATACGTCGGTGCGCTAGGCACACCGACGATTAAAGGCTGGTTTGATTACGCTGATTTACTGATTTTTTCAGCATGTTCAGGTTGTTGTTGTTCTACCGATTTGCGGCTATCCAAAAAGTGTTTGAGTACAAACAAAGCGGCCATCATGAGGTAAGCGTAAACAAACATCAAGGCTGGACCGGTTGCAATACCTACCGCAGGTGAATGGATGATACCGAAGAATACCAGTACGGCGCCAACTGCCGCGGCAATTGCACCACGTAATGGCTGATTTAAGATAGCGAAGATCGCAATACAGCCCCACAGCATACTGGCTAACGGTGCACCGTTACCTAAGTGAACAAGACCTTGATAATAAACACCTTTGTGTAACAGTGTCTCAACACCAATGGCACTTGCAGAGGTTCCTGCCGCATTCATCACGCTGTTAACCATGGTCAATGCCCAGTTGGCTATCCATGGGAATAGACAGATAAAGATAACGGGCACTTCAATTTTCGGTGTTTCCCGCACCACTTGGTTGGCGGTGACCACGCCGATAAACACCAGAATTGGCACAATAGCGGTCATTGGGATGATGGCTAACATGAATGCGCCGATCCCGAATAGTGGAACAAGGAACATGGTGATACCGGATGCCAATGTATAACCAACACTGGCGCCCATCGCTTTCCAACCCGCGTGACCCACATACACGGTGACAGGGAATGGGTTACCCATAAAACAGCCAACAGTCGAGGATAAACCGTTAGCGAGCATAACTTTACGAGTGTTGTACTCATCGCCAGCCGCGTGAGCACTTTCGATGTTTTCCAAGTCAAAGATATAGTTTGCTAAGCCTAGTGGTACGGCTGAGGCTAAGTAAGGTAATGCATGAGGTAAGCCTTGTAAGAAGCTATCAATATGGATGCCTGGTGGGTTAAAGCCGAATGACACCATGGAATCTTTAATGGCTTCAGTACTTTGTAAACCCGATATCCATGCTAATGCAGTACCCGCAATCAGCAGTAATAAGCCGGTAGGAATACGGGCAAAGATCGGCTTTTTACCAAACCAGTTGATGAAAATTAACAGTAATACGATGAATGAAACGGTTGGCGCTTCAAATGCTTGCAGCATTGGGTTCATCGCCAGTAACAGTAATCCCAGTCCGGAAAGACAGGATAACAGCACGGTACGCGGGATCATCTTACGGATAGTTTCACCTAAGAATGAACCTCCTACGAGGATCATCGCTTCCACGAAACACCAAACTAGCGCGATTTGAATCGCAAACTCAGCATTTTGTGTGGTCTGGTACACCGGCATGATAACCAAGAACGTGACGGTGAAAATAGAGGGAGCACTCGGTCCGGATGGCAACGCGGTGACATCATTACGACCGGTTTGCTTGATCATCTGCTGACCAAAGTAAGCGTAGCTAATACTGGCAAGTAAAACAGCAAAACCAAATGCAGGAGCAATACGGCCGTAAACAATTTCAGAGGGAATTCCAACAACGAAAATTAATAATCCCATCATGGTGAGTAAGTTGGTTAGGTTATTGGTCATCAACCCAAAGTAGGCGGCCAAGTCCCCACGTTTCCACTTAATATTCAATAGATTCATTATATACTCCCCATACCCGTCATTCTTTGAACTGCAGCGTGGTTGGTTGCGTTCATTCGCCCTAGTCACATATTGGTATGTGCCTTGGATTTCATTGACTTGCCGCCTAGCTGCAATTCAAATTATGTTGGGGTTAATTCCATCGATATTTTGAGCTACAGCGCTGTTTTCCATTAAGACTAATCAGGGTATACGTCACTTTATATTTATTTTTTTACCCGACCGAAGTCGGGCGTTATTTAGCTATTGCTGGTGGTTATGCATATTTTTGAGCATAAGAAAGCATGGCTTTTTCAAAACACTCAAAGGGTGGATGAACAATACCTGCACCAATCATGCCGATACCGGCATCTTTATGGGCAATGGCGGTATTGATGACAGGTAAAATGCCGCTTGCAGAAACTTTGGTAATATCAATGGCGGTTGGAATTCCCATGAAACCAAGTAGTGGGATCGTAATATTTGGGTTTTCACCAAGGGTAATCTCACGCATTTGACGAGAAAAATCTACAGCTTCGTCAACGGTACCACCGACAAGAGCAACAATTGCCGGTGCTGTTGCCATGGCAAAACCACCGATACCGTAGGTTTCTGTGATGGCAGAATCCCCAATATCTAAGCCGGAATCTTCAGGTTTATAACCCGCGAACATGGGACCGATAACCTGTTGAGAAGGTCCCGTAAACCAATGACCCGGTAACCCGCTAATGCGTAAACCAAATTCATAACCATTACGTGCCATGGTGGTGACGACGGTGCTGTATTCGATACCATGAGCAGCATCCATCGACGCTTTACACATCGCCATCCACGTAGGGCCTGAGAAATAATCGCTGCTGGCAACAAAATCAAACACTTCTTTTTGTTGAGCCACAGAGAAATTAGTCTGAATGATCCCTGTTGTTAGTGCCTGAATGAGCAATGTGGTTCCCGCATTATTACGGTTATGGCACTCATCCCCCATATGTAGGGCTTGTGCGAGCATTAAACGTAAATCAATTTCGCCAATAATGTTCATTGCGTCACGGAGCATTGGACCTAATACATCGCGCATCCAATTTAAACGGTCGATAACGCTTTGGTCGTTAGCGCCCATCCGTAAAATTTTCGCCATCTGCTCACTGAGGTTGGTGAAAGCGCGGTTACCATAGGTTTTGTTTTCAACGATGTGCATGAACATGGAGGCGGAAGTCACGCCAGCCATCGAACCGACACAATCATGCTCATGGCAAGGAGAGAAAATAATATCTCCAGATGCAGCAACACGTTCTGCATCGGCTAAATCTTTAGCTAACCCTTCAAAGACTAACGCACCCGTGACAGCGCCTTTCATTGCGCCACACATGTTTTCCCAAGCAACCGGAGGACCCGCATGCAGGATGGTATTTTTAGTCATACCCGGAACTACATTAATCGCTTGGTCATAACCGACTAATACAGGTTGGGATTGGATAATTCGCTCAAGAGCTTGCGCATTAGCCGCTTCAATTTTTTCCTGTAATGCCGCGTTATTTTCGATGCTATCTAGAGCGCGGATCACCGCAACGTTACCTTGACCAGGGGGAGTCCAGCTTAAATGGGTCACAGGAACATGTTGTTTTTTCAGGTCATCGCTAAACATTTCGATGCCAATGTTAATTACGTTTAATGGTTGCTTAAATAATGAAGTCATTATGCTTTTTCCCCTTTCCAAACAAACTCACGTCCTAATAAACCGGTATTGGTGCTGCTGCTTGCCCAAATGACATCTGCATCGGTGAGCATTTTGACTTGTGCATCCATTGACGGTGAATCTTGGTCAGTACCGAGAACGTAGCCTAAAATCACCAGTTCACGACCGTCTTTCTTCGCGATATTTTTGGCTTCTTTAATCGCATCAATCATTACGCCAACTGGGTCTTCATGGGAGCCGTAGCCAAGCACAAAGTCCATCATGATGACACCGACTTCAGGATCACGGGCTTCTTGTAGTAAACGCCCGATACGGTTTGTTGGGTCAATCATTGGGTGCGGTTTACCGTTGGTGAAGTCATCATCGCCAAAATCTAGGAAGGTATGGGCGATACTTTTATTGACATCTTTTAAGCGGAAATCAGGGTTTGGCTGAATATTGCTGTACACATCGTCATATTTTTCGAGTGCTGCGAACATCGCTTCATCACACAATGTGCCGCCACAGAACAGTCCGCGAATATATTTTTGCTCTGGTTTCAGTATGGCTCGGACTTCATCAATCAGCGGTAAATTCAGTGGATGCAGGTCTAGCGTCTCTTTTTTAATACCGGTTAACAGAACCGCTTTCAGTGCCGCTTCTTTGGTACCTTGAGCAAAGGTCAGTCCCGGTTCATCATCCGGTAATGGTTGGCTACCTAAGAAACAGACCACAACGGGCTTATGGCATTTTTTCGCTTGCTCGAGCACTTTTTTGGCGACGGAAGGGGCTGGTGGTTTCGAGATTAAGGCAATAACGTGGGTTTCATCATCGGCATCCAGCATTTTTAGGGCATCAATCATCATGATCCCGCCAATTTTTTCGCTAAGATCACGTCCACCGGTACCGATTAGCTGGGAAACTCCTGCGCCAAATTCGTGAATACGCACGCTGAGTTCTTGGCTTCCCGTTCCTGATGCGCCGATGATCCCAATGTTGCCACGACGAACATCATTACCAAAACATAATGCCGTGCCATTAATGATGGCGGTGCCACAATCGGGTCCCATCATCAGTAAGCCTTTGCGGCTGGCTAATTGCTTAAGCGCTAATTCATCTTCAATGGAGACGTTGTCAGAAAATAGCATCACGTTTAGGTCATTTTCTAACGCAATACGAGCTTCACGAGCCGCAAACTGACCATTCACGGAAATGATGGCAAGATTGCTCTCTGGGATATGTGATTTAGCTGAATTGAGTGTGGCATATTTCGCTTCGTGGGTAGAGCCACCTTGGTTCTTCTTATTGAATAACTCTTCGATGGCGAGTAGTGAGGCTTCATTTGCTTCATCACTAGGGCCCTTAATCACGATCATTAAGTCGCCATTCTTCGCGTTTTCTAATTCTGGGGTCAATAAGCCAACATTGCTTAATACACCTTTATTCATCTCGGTTGCCATCGCAACGAATGCTTGCTCAACATTTTCAAGTTGATTGGCTTTCGTTGAAATTGACATCAGGGATACGGAATCAAAATAGGTATTCTTTTTTATGACAACTTTAGTCGACATCTGTTTCTCCAAAATAATGAGTGAGATACAAGGCATCACGAACGCCAAATAGCATGTCGCAACCTGAACTCGACCCGATATTTAAAATCGCTAAAAAATTCGCCTGCATATCGTCGTTATTCCCATCAACAATGGATTGAATAAGCCGATACATATTTTCTCGGTACTCATGGCATAGCGCCTTTTCTAAGGTGACCGCGCTAATCGGTGTGGTTTGTGCTTTTGCCGGTGTAATTCCTTGATAAAATTCGGAATAAATGTCGCTCAAAAAATGGTGCTTTAAGAGCAAAATAGACATTAATCCCACGAGATAATCATCGCCTGTCGGCGTCAATCCAATGCCTAACCCGACAAATTGCGAAATAACAGAAATAACGTCAGAACGTTTTTTTTGTTTTATTAATTCAATTAATTCAACGCGTAATTGAATTAATTTTCTCGCCATTGAAAAATAAAATACATTATCGCCTTGATAATTAAACAAGGTACCTGGATGGTTTTTTAAAATTAAATCTAAATCGTTTATTTGTTTTTTTAAAAATAAAAAATATTTAATATCCTTTTGGTTATTAGGATTATATTCAATAGGTGGTGGTTGCCATTTTTTACATAATTCAAAACTTAGTGAGTATTTTTCACCTATAGTCATATACTGACTATTGATGGTGATAAGGTCTCCATCATGGATATCAAATAGAGAAAAGTCTTTAATTAATAATCGACAGCTGTTTGGTGCATTATCTAATTGTGAGCAAAGTAACGTGAATAAAGAGTTATTAATGGAAAAATTAATCGCTTTATTAAATACCTGCTCAATATGTCCTGTTTCTAACGGCTGGTTTAACAGATGATAAAAATGGGGGGCAGCCGTTAGTCCATATAATATCTGTCGATGGGGCGCGATATTATTCACATGCTTCCTCGATTAGGAATTAAGCACCTGCCGCGACCAGCAATTTTTCAATTTCGTGATAACCTTTTTCACGGGCTAACTCTAATGGTGTTTTACCATATTTATCAGTCATATGTGGATTGGCACCATGTTCTAAGAGTAATTTCACGATTTGCTGTTGCTTCTCTTTTCCATCATTTAATACGATGGCTTCTAATAAAGGAGTCCAGCCAACAAAGTTAGTGTGATTGACATTGATGTCTGTTTTTTCCAGTAATTCCTGAACAATTTCCACATGGCCTTTTTCACTGGCTGGGGTAATACCCACACCACCGAAACGTGTTAATAAATCAAGATTAGGATTGGCGGGTAATACAAGACGTAATAAAGTTAAATCGTTGGTTAGGCAACTTAACAAAAATGGATTAAAACAGGTTTGGTCTTGTTTATTGATATCCACACCAATACTGATTAAATAAGTGATGCAATCATAATGCTTATTTAAACTTGCATTCACAATTGCTGTACGACCTTGTCGGTTCGTCGCGTTAATATCCACACCTTTCTCGACACAATTTTTTAATGTCGCTAATTGACCTTGTTCTGCTGCGTTAAGAAATTCTTGAACTAGTGCGTTGGCTGTCATAACGCTCTCCTGTATTAGGGCTTTAATTTTTATTTATCGATTTTAAATCGATGAATATTTGATAAACAGAGCATACCAATAGGGACTAATAAATAGAATCCATTTAAATATCATTCATCAATAGGAGGGCTGATTGTTGAATTGAATTTAATAATGCGTGCTTTTTGTGCGTGAAAGCATCATTTTAATCGTTTAAATGCCGGTTTTTGGGCTTTTTCCCGGCTTTTTTTGGGTGAAAATTGACGTGTTATGGTGAGTCCAAAATGATTTGATCAGTTCTGTGATACACATCAAATTAGAAGTTTAATAAATGTTATTATTGTAATGATTTTGTAGGTAACGACAAAGTTATGCAAAGTGATTTTAATGTTTTTAATTCAATAATATGAGTTGGTTATATTTGTTTTTCCGTTTTTGACTGAATGTCATTTTAGCTAAGTCTAAACATTAAAAATTAAACATTCCATCAAAGTAAATATTTCTGTTACTCTATAAAAAATGGTGAATAAATAATCGATTTTTCAGGCTATTGAATAGTATTCACATAAAATGCATTTTTGAACGTTTTTTATTCAATACAGGAAACGCGATGAACTCAATTTTTATCGAAGAAAACTTACTGACATTCACCACCGCAGCAAAGTATGGCAGCTTTAGTAAAGCGGCGGAAGAATTGGGGATTACCACCTCGGCAGTGAGCTATACCATCAAGCGCATTGAAACCTATTTGGATGTTGCGCTGTTTATTCGTGATACTCGCAATATTGAGTTAACGGAGGCTGGGTTCTATTTTTACCGCAAAGCCACTGATTTATTAAATGATTTTCATTCGATTAAAAAGAGTATTTACTCCATTGAACAAGGGATTGAAGCGCGCGTCCGAATTTGTATTAATCAGCTTCTCTACACGCCCTATCACACTGCCAGACTGTTACAGATATTAAAAAAACAATTTCCCACTTGCCAGATTACAGTGACAACTGAAGTTTATAATGGGGTCTGGGATGCGATTATTAATAATATCGCCGACATTGCGATTGGCGCTCCCGGTACGTTGATGGATGGTGGCGGGATTGATTATATGGAAATTGGTGCGATTCATTGGCAATTTGCAATTGCCTCTACTCATCCACTGGCATTAATGCCTGAACCCATAGCTGAAAGCCAGCTACGGCTGTATCCCAATATTATGGTGGAAGATACGGCGCATACGATTAATAAGCGGGTTGGCTGGCTATTGCATGGGCAGGAAGCGATACAAGTACCCGATTTTAATACCAAGTGCCAATGCCAAATCTTAGGGGAAGGGATCGGATTTTTGCCCGATTATATGGTCAAAGAGCATGTTAAAAATGGGCTATTAATTCCGAAACAAATACAAAATCCACGGCAGGATTCACATATGTTGCTAGCGACTCAGCACTCTGCAACGGGGTTAGTGACTCAGTGGATCCGTAAAGAATTTACCAACAATGGGATTTTAGCGAATCTGTATAACGATATGCTAAAACCCATTAGTCCACAATAACCCGGATTTAAGGCTGAGATACGGTAATTTCCAGCGCTTGGTTTATCGCATCAGGGATCACGCCGCCATGGGTTTTTCCCTCAAAAAGAGTAAAAGAACATGCTCGCTGGTGAGCCTGAATTTCTTCACAGATTTTGCGCGATGTAATCCAACTTTTTCGAGTTTGGTAATTCTGTTTTTGTTCATCTGTTAGTCGGGTTAAATCAGGTTTTTCTTCTAATCCACCCAGCGCAATGTGGATGGGGGAAGCATTCGCTATGTTAGTCAGTTTCGCTAAATCCACCATTTTTCCTTCCCCCCACCATAATGACGGGCTAGCGGACACAAAATGCTGGAAAGCAGTGGGATGGTTTTGGTATGCCATTAAGGTAAATAAGCCACCGAAAGAGTGCCCAAATAACGTTTGGCGTTGGGTATCAATGGGAAATTGTTGCTCTGCCCATGGTCGAACCGTATCCGTTAAAAATTGATAAAGGGCATCGGAGCCACCTCCTTGTTTGAATGCCTCACCGGATACTTTCGGGGTGTAATCGTAGGTACGCTCTTTTTTAGGGAAAGCTTCATGGTTGGGATACCCCATGCCAATAATGATTGGCAGGGTTTCTGGGGTAAATTTGTTCGCAGCTTGATTGACGGCGTGGGGGTATAGCCCATTGCCATCTAACATAAATAATACTGGACGCTTACCCGTTATGTTCAGGGGGACGGCGCTATAAATACGAAATACTCGCTCGCCATTGCGCAGATCGTGGTGCTGAAGGTCATAAACCTGCTTTGCACTTTCATCAATGCTAGGAATATTCGGGTTAGGCCGAGCCCAAGGACTGGTTGCGATACACATCAATAGGCTCGCCATAAACAGTTTTTTCATCATCGGAATTGCCATCGAACAAGAAGAAGTCGGCGGGTAATTGGCTGCTAGCGTCATACCCGCACTCAGGGATTAGAATGTTACGTTGATATTCGCCCAGTAGCGACGTCCATCTTCAACATCCCAGTTACCGCCATTATCCGCATCGATTTTTGGACCTTTCTCGTTGCCAAGATTTAATACCGCAAGGTTCAATTTGGTATTTTTGAACAACTGATAGGTTGCCCCCACATCCATGGTGGTATAGGCATCACGATAACGAGGAACGGATGAACCATTACGTTGTGCAGCCCAAATTTGCTCGCCTTCATAGTGAACTCGGGTATAGAGATTCAGCTCTGGATTGTATTGCCAATCCAATTTAGCATTGGCTAAATGTTTTGGCGTTTTGTCCAGTGGGTAGCCTTTGAGGGATTCGCCGCTGGTCAGCTTCTCATCATTACTTTTACGTTCTGAATCGGTATAGGTGTAGTTGAGGCTCAGGTTCCAATCTTCAGCGAATGGAATACCCGCAGCCACTTCAATCCCTTTGATATTGGCTTCACCCACGTTGTCATAGGTGTACAGATTCAAATTAGTGATTGGGTCTTTTTCACCAGTGTAATAGCTAGTGAGTTTATTTTTAAAGTCTGTATTGAAGAACATTAAGCTCGCATTAAAGCCAGACTCATGGTCATAAGCAATACCGATTTCTTGGTTAAAGCTTTTCTCTGGTTTTAGGTTGTCATTACCGTAGATAATGCCCAGCCCTTTCTCTGTTGATGTCCCATAAGTTGGGCTGATTTCACGCAAGGTTGGTGCACGGAAAGCCTGTGATACCCCACCTTTAAGGGTAATTTCATCGGTTAAGTGGTAAATCGCATAGCCGCGAGGGTTCCAGTGATTACCATAAAACTCATGGTGATCTAAACGTAGCCCACCGGTTAAGATCAGATTCTCGGTAGCGGTAAACTCATCTTCTAAGAACAGGGCATACTGATCTGCGGTGAGGGAAACATTCTCAGTGGTTTTCGCTCCGGTTGCAGAAGTATCTTTCAATTTTGCATGTTGGTATTGGCTGCCCACCGTCAAAATATTATCCGGTAAGAACGCCACCACTTTACCATCAACGACAGTATTGGTGATTTCAGGAACACGGGCTTCGTATGCAAAATTATACAGCCCAGTTTTCGTATCTTTGGTTTCAGACTTAGTTTTACGCTTTGTTTGTTCTTGATAAACGCTCACTTCCGTTTGGATGATATCCCAGTCACCTTTGTAGGTTAACGCCATATGGTTACGGTCGTTGTGGATCTCTGATTTGGTATTATCGCGACGCTTACCATTGAACATGGAGTATTCAGCTAAAGATTTTCCGGGTTCTGAGTAACGTTCTTGGGTGGTTCTTCCCGCTTCAAATAAGAAAGTTTGATTTTCCATCGGGGTGAAAGTCAGTTTGGCCGTTAAGCTTTTATTGTCTTTCTTATTGTGTCCATCAGGAATTTTATCTTCCTTACGATAATCACCGCCGCCATACAGTTGCAGGCCTAATTTATCTTGGATTAATGGCCCTGACAGGTAGAAGTTACCATCCATGGAATCGCCGCTTTCGCTATTTTCTTGGATGATGGCTCCAGTTGTGACGCTACCATGCCACTCATTGGTCACTTTTTTCGTGATGATATTGATAACACCGCCCATGGCATCTGAACCATACAGCGATGACATTGGTCCACGGATGACTTCAATACGCTCAATCGCTTCAACGGGCGGCATAAAGCCCGCTTCGAATCCACCGCTACCATTTGGACGGGATTCACGGCTATTTTGGCGACGACCATCCACCAGAATTAGTGTGTATTCGCCAGATAATCCACGAATATTAATATCTTGTTTGTTTGCACTACCAACGACGCTCACACCTTCAACATCTTTAACGGCATCAGCTAAGTCACGTACCGGTTTATTTTGTAATTGTTCTGCGGTGATAACGGTAATACTGGCTGGTGCATCACGTAACTGCTGTGAGTATCCGGATGCGGTGACAATCATTTTGTCGGATTCTTCTTGTGCTGTGGCGCCAAACGAGGCAATAGCTGCGCAAACACCCGCAGCAAGTAGTGAATATTGAGAACGCATTTTCATATTTATCCCTAGTAAATCTAAATGATAATAATAATCATAAGTCTTGCGAATATTACCATTGAAACACATCTGAAATAAATAATTAGCTAGCTATTTTTTAGGCGAAGTTTGATCTCGGTTAACTTTTTTTTGCAGAAAATCATCGGAAAAATAGGGGGATTGTTAGTACCAATAAGAGGCTATCAAGGCATTCTAGATAGAATTCATTATTGGCGAGTAAAATTATTTTGATTATCTTATTTCGATATATTCAAATTAGAGTCAGGCAATAGAATAATTTAATAAACTCATCATTTTTAGAATAAATTAAATGCGGAATTGGATTTCTTATTTGTGAATTATTTCTACTGATGAATATTAATATCCTATTTAGATTGTTTTTTTTCGTGGATATTAGGCTATTTAGTCATTTATTATTTTATATCTAATTGAATAAACTATGATTCTCGTCAATTTTAAAATATAAATTTTCACGCGATAATCAATTGAATTTAAAAATAATTGGCTATTGCATTATTACAGTGAGTTCGTAAATATAGTGGATAGAAATATTACTGAATCTTTTGCCTGAGAATTATTATGGAACAATCAACAAATTCAACTGAAACACCGCAAGAAACTAAAATGAAAAATAAAAGAACGTTATGGATGGTGATTGCCACCATTATTATTGTTCTATTATTTGTCGCTTATGGTGTGTATTGGTTTTTAGTCTTACGTTTCCAAGAATATACCGATGACGCCTATGTCTCTGGTTTGCAAATTCCGATTGTTGCGCAAACAACAGGGAATGTGACTCAGGTTAATTTCGAAAATACAGATTTGGTGAAAGCCGGCGATGTATTGGTCGTGTTGGATCAAACCAATGCCAAGCTTTCCTACGAACAAGCTAAACATGATTTAGCCACCACAGTGCGCAAAACCAAAGAGCTGTACATTAATGGGGATCAGTATCAGGCGCAAATCCAACAAAACCGTGTCTCCCTTGCGCAAGCCCAAAAAGATTACCAGCGGCGCATTGCATTAGGGCGCAGCGGAACAATTTCAAAAGAAGATTTACAGCACTCCCAAGAAGCGGTGCAACTTGCCCAAGCCGCGTTGGATATCTCTATTCAACAATATAATGCGAATCGTGCATTATTGCGCAATACCGCTTTGAAAAATCAGCCAGCGATTCAACAAGCGGCAGATAGCGTGCGCAGCGCCTGGATCAATTTACAGCGCACTGAAATTAAAAGCCCAATGACCGGTTATGTCTCCCGTCGTAACGTTCAAGTGGGTTCGCAAGTGAGTTCACAAAGTTCCCTGATGGCGATTGTCCCTGTACAGCCAGTTTGGGTCGATGCTAACTATAAAGAGACGCAATTAGAGAGCGTGCGTATCGGTCAGCCAGTGACCATTAGCAGTGACTTTTATGGTAGCGATATTGTGTACAAGGGAACAGTCGTTGGATTAGACATGGGAACCGGCAGCGCGTTCTCGTTGCTACCCGCACAAAATGCCACGGGTAACTGGATTAAAGTAGTACAACGTTTACCAGTACGTGTGGAATTAGACCCAGAACAAGTGGCTAAGCACCCGTTACGTATTGGTTTATCGATGAATGTCACCATTGATATTAAAGATCAAAATGGGCCCGTGTTATCGGAGGTTCAGCGCACAGTACCGGCCTTTGAGAGTGATGTCTTGGTCTTGAAGCTGAACGAGGTTGATCAGGTGATCGATACCATCATTAGCAATAACGCGGATTAGCCCCATGGCAGAGATTAAACCGCTCAAAGGGGCTAAATTAGTGTGGGCAACCATCGCGTTGTCCCTCGCCACATTTATGCAGGTACTCGATTCAACGATTGCCAACGTGGCTATCCCGACAATTGCGGGTAACTTAGGTGTTTCGGTATCCCAAGGAACGTGGGTTATCACCTCGTTTGGGGTATCGAATGCCATTTCTATTGCGATTTCGGGCTTTCTTGCGAAACGCTTTGGGGAGATAAGGGTCTTCCTGTGGGCTACTGCGCTATTTACGCTATTTTCATTACTGTGTGGTTTTTCCGACAGCCTCGGCATGCTGATTTTATGTCGCGTGTTGCAAGGTGCGGTTGCAGGTCCGGTTATCCCGCTCTCACAGAGCCTGATCATGCGCTGTTATCCACCTAAAATGCAGAACATGGCGTTGGCATTTTGGTCGATGACCATTATTTTAGCCCCTGTTTTTGGTCCTATTTTCGGCGGTTATATCAGCGATAATTTCCATTGGAGCTGGATCTTCTTTATGAATATCCCTCTGGGGATCTTCGTGATCATTGTGGGCTCGATCATTCTTAAAGGCATGGAGTCGACCGTTGTTAAAGTGCCATTTAACGTGATCGGTTTAGCGCTGTTATCTGTGGGTGTAGGTTGCTTGCAAGTATTGCTGGATAAAGGAAAAGAGTTGGGCTGGTTAGCATCCAATGAAATCGTCATCCTTGCGGTGGTCTCTGCGATTGCGCTGGTCTTTATGGTTATTTGGGAACTCACCTCTAAAAATCCGATTGTGGAGCTATCGCTGTTTAAGTCACGGAATTTTACTATCGGAACCATTTCCGTCAGCTTGGCCTATATGGCGTATTTTGGTGCGATAGTTTTGTTGCCTCAGCTATTGCAGGAGGTATATGGCTATACAGCGACATGGGCAGGATTGGCATTAGCGCCAATCGGATTGCTACCCGTGTTGTTCTCGGCACCAGTGGCGAAACTGTCTGACTTCTTAGATATCCGCTGGATAGTCACCTTCAGTTTCGTATTCTATGCCATCTGTTTCTTCTGGCGCGCTTATACCTTCGAACCTTCAATGGGCTTTTCAGCCGTGGTGTGGCCGCAATTGGTGCAGGGGATGGCGGTGGCGTGTTTCTTTATGCCGCTCACAACGCTCACCTTATCGGGGCTCCCTCCCGAAAAACTGGCTTCTGCATCCAGCTTAGCTAACTTTTTCCGGACATTGGCGGGTTCAATTGGCACGTCAATCACCACCACGATGTGGAGCGATCGGGAAGCAGTCCATCATAGTCAGCTCACTGAGTTTATTACTGATTACAATCCGGAATCTCTGGACATGTACCAAGGAATGGCCGCCCACGGGATGACCACGGAACAAACATCCGGTTTCATTGCTCAGCAAATTACCAGCCAAGGGTTGATTATTGCGGCAAACGAAATCTTCTGGTTATGCGGTTGGGTGTTTATTGCGCTGATTGTGACGGTATGGTTTGCGAAACCACCTTTTGGCAGTAAGGCGAACAAGCACTAAGATAAATAGGCGCGTGAGAAGTTAGCACGCGCTTACTTTTTTATGGATTATGAGGGAAATTTATAATCTGGATTTTGGGATCACATCCTCGAAGATCAGTTTTTTACGATCCGCTTCCTCTTCTGCCAATGGGGTCACTTCTTGAAAACTATTGAGGCAGCGAGTTACCAGCGTTTGGTAGTCTTCAGTTCCTTTACTTTTCCACGCAATTTCTTGTTCCGATAGGCTGCGCAACACTTTGGCAGGTGTGCCGACAATCAAACTGTTATCGGGGAAAATAGCATCGGCTTTCACAAAGGCACAGGCACCAACAATCGAATTTTCGCCAATCACCGCGCCATCCATCACCACGCTATTCATGCCCACTAACGCATTGCGCTTAATATGGCAGCCGTGCAAAATCGCGCCATGACCAATATGCCCATTTTCTTCAATTACCGTGTCAAATTGCGGAAAACCGTGCATCACACAGTTATCTTGCACATTGGCGCCATCTTTAATAATTAAGCGTCCAAAATCCCCACGTAGGCTGGCATTAGGACCGATGTAGACATTCTTGCCAATAATGACGTCGCCAATGATAACGGCGGTAGGGTGTACAAAGCTTTCAGGGCTAACAACAGGGGTGATCCCATCAATCTGATAAAACGGCATACAGACTCCTTTAATGCCAACAGGCAAAGATTATGCGGCAGAAAGCTCTTTCAAAACCCCGCCAAAACGTCGGTAATAAGCGCTCGAGGGTTGAGGAAGTTCGCCAAAAGTGGTCTCACATATTTGTGTGACGTACTGCGTAGCACCTTGGTCGATACGTTGATAAATATTGGTACACAGGTGACGAGCGATATGCCCCTCCCATTGGGTGGGTAACAACTCATCCGGCAGTAATGGGTCTTTTAACACGACGCGGCGATAAAAATGGATCAACAATAGACGCAACTGGAAGCACAGCTCTGGCGAAATGACTTGCTCGGAATACTCTTTTAGTAACAAGGCCACGGGACGGAATAAGGTAATAAACTGATGGTAATGCTCGGAAATATCGGGCAGTGACCATGCATCAAAGACGAGGGATTTTAGATTTTTTTCGGAACGGTTAAAGGGATAATCTGCATGGAAATAGACAACATTTTCTGCGGCATTTAATTCACTCAAAAGTGCAGGAATATCGCTTTGATTACTGTTAGGCGCTGCCATTAATGAGGTATTAAATTGCCCAAATCCCAGCCAACTTAACTCTTTTTTGAGGCGGATTTTTTCGTCTTTATCGGCACTTTCCAATAACAGTAAATCCCATTTTCCATTCCATTCAGATTGCTCGCTTAAATAAATTTTGCTTTCAGCGCGGCGAAAACGGCTCTGTCCTCGTTCAGAAATTCGGTAATAGCTGCGACGCCCAATTTTTTCGACATCTAACCAGCCCTCTTTTTGTAGACGGAAAACGGAGGTGCGCACAAAACGGTCTGAAAAGCCCATTGGCTCAAGTAATTTAGTGAGGCTGCCTAACCAGACTTCTCCGCCACGATGATGCAGGGCATCGCCATATAAGGAGCTAATCAATGAGGTGCCACTGATCGGCTGGCTCTCAATGGCGTGCTGAATAAACTGATTGAGCTTGGTTTCCATTATTCGCTTATCCCTAAAATTAATGTATCAGATGCCCACAAATCTTAGACAAAAATTAGACGATTGTCTTGTACTTGCTAAATAGCGTATGGTGCACTGAGTGGAAACCGGATTTAAGACAGGCTGTTGCCAGCCATATCTTAATCTTTTGATTTAAATTGCAATTCGCGTATCAATTACGCGTTGAGCTTTCCCTTGGGAGCGAGGAATATCACCGCAGTTCATAATACTGACGCGGGTACTGATCCCGACCATGGATTTGATACGGTGTTTGAGGTTATGGCAGATATTACAGCGTTCATCGAACGTCAATTGTTCCGGATGCTTCAATTCCACACGTACCGACAAGTTATCCATATTCCCTTGGCGACCAATTTCCAACTGGTAGTGGGGAGATAACTCTTTGAATTGCATGATTTGCTCTTCAATTTGAGAGGGAAATACGTTGACCCCACGGATAATCATCATATCGTCAGAGCGACCGGTGATTTTCCCGATACTGCGCATATGACGATGACTGCCTAAATTCAGGTGCGTTAAATCGCGAGTTCGGTAGCGAATAACGGGCATAGCCTCCTTTGTGAGAGTAGTGAACACTAACTCACCATGTTCACCATCCCCCAAGGTTTTCAGGCTATTGGGGCAGATAATTTCGGGATAAAAATGGTCTTCCCAGATAGTGGGGCCTGAGCACCCTGAATCCGCACATTCCATGGCAACGCCGGGCCCCATGACCTCCGAAAGCCCATAAATATCCAATGCTTTGATACCTAAGCGAGTTTCAATTTCTGTTCTCAGGGATTCAGTCCAAGGCTCAGCCCCAAACACGCCTAATCTCAGTGAGCACTTACTAGCGTCTCCGCCCATGATTTTCTCGAGCTCATCGATAATTGTTAAACAATATGAGGGGGTGACCATGATGATATCAGGCTTAAAGTCAGCAATCAGTTGCGCTTGTTTTTCGGTTTGCCCACCGGACATGGGGATCACTGCTGCGCCAAGACGCTCCGCACCATAATGGGCGCCAAGTCCGCCCGTAAACAGCCCGTAACCGTAGGCGACATGGATTTTATCTCCTCGAGTTGCTCCCGCTGAACGTAGGCTACGAGCGATTAAATCTGCCCAATTATCAATGTCTTGTTGGGTATAGCCAACAACAGTTGGGCGACCTGTTGTTCCCGATGAGGCATGGATGCGAATAATTTTATCCATCGGCACGGCAAAGGTGTCGAACGGGTAGTTTTCACGCAAATCTTGTTTGGTGGTATAGGGAAATTTTTCAATATCACTCAGTTGCTGAAAATCGTCAGGATGAACCCCAGCATCGTCGAATTTCTTGCGATACATCGGCACATTTTCATAGGCGTGAGTAAGTGTCCACTTCATTCTAGCGAGTTGCAGCGCCTCGATTTCATCGCGAGAAGCAAACTCGATTGCGTCGATATTGTCTTGTTGTGTCATGCTCATAATTGCCAGTCCTCGTTATTATAGTTACCAGCACATTTAGGGAATGAAGCGATTAAATGCGTTGATATTTGCCTGTACAGGTGTCGAGCTATCAGGCTTTTTTATATTGGTTAAGATGTTCAGACTCGTTCAATAATCATTGCAATGCCTTGACCCACACCGATGCACATGGTGCATAAACCGTAGCGACCTTGTTTGCGGTGTAGCTCATTGACGGCGGAGATCACTAAGCGTGACCCACTCATTCCCAGAGGATGACCCAAGGCGATTGCGCCACCATTGGGGTTAACCTGTGGTGCGTCATCAGGAAGACCTAACCCACGTAATACCGCGAGTGCTTGAGCGGCAAAGGCTTCATTTAACTCAATCACATCCATTTGTTCGATGGTTAACCCTGCGATTTTTAATACTTTTTGAGTGGCAGGTAGTGGACCAATTCCCATCAAACGTGGCTCGACGCCACAAGTTGCCGTCGCGATGACCCGAGCACGTGGCGTTAGCCCTTGCTGCTTGGCGATGGCTTTTGATGCGATAATTAATGCGGCAGCACCATCATTGACCCCTGAAGCATTGCCGGCAGTCACGGAACCATTATCACGAAAAGGCGTTTTCAGTTTTTGTAGCTGTTCTTGGGTAGTTTCTGGGCGTGGGTGCTCATCTTCACTAATCTGTTGCTCACTTTTGCGCAATTTCACCGTAACGGGAACAATCTCTTCCGCAAAAATCCCTTTTACCCGCGCAGCCTCAGTACGCTGCTGGCTCCGCAATGCAAAAGCATCTTGGTCTTCACGGCTAATATTGTAGGTTTGCGCAACATTTTCCGCCGTTTCCGGCATGGAGTCGGTGGAAAATTGTTTCTTCATTTCGGGATTAATAAACCGCCAGCCAATGGTGGTATCGAAAATTTCTGCCTGACGGGAAAATGCTGAATCTTGTTTTCCCATCACAAACGGCGCGCGGCTCATGGACTCCACGCCTCCCGCCACCATTAACCCAGACTCTCCCGCTTTGATACTTCTGGCAGCAAGTGCAATAGCATCTAAGCCTGAGCCACACAGACGGTTGATGGTGGTACCTGATACAGAGATGGGTAAGCCAGATAGTAGCCCCGCCATGCGTGCCACATTACGGTTATCTTCCCCTGCTTGGTTGGCACAGCCGAGAATAATGTCATCGGTCAGGCTCCAATCCAGTTGTGGGTTTCGTGCCATTAAGGCTTTTAAGGTGATCGCCGACAGGTCATCGGGGCGAAGGGAGGATAATGCACCGCCATAGCGACCAATTGGGGTACGAATACCATCGCAGATATAAGCGTCATTCATGATTGTTCTCCAACTAAACGATGACCTAAACGGTGTGAACGCCCTTGAAATAACGCCAACGGCTTGCCATCTTGATTGACAATTTCCACGGCATATAATCCGTTGCGCTTACCTTGGTGCTGCATTTTTGCGGTTGCGGTGAGGGTATCCCCTTCAAAACCTGGACGCAGAAAATCAATGGAACACATGGAAGCTACCGCCGCATAACCTTGGCTATTACAGGCGTAAGCAAAGGCGGTATCTGCCAAACTAAACAGTTGCCCGCCATGGCAGGTTTTATGACCGTTGAGCATATTGGCGGTCACGCTCATGGTGAGTTGCGCATATCCCTCAGCAACCTCGTCAATGTGCATGCCCATGGCTTTTGCACAGGTATCATCGCGATACATGGCATGTGCCGCTTGTTGGGCGAGGGTAATAGTCGGCAGTGAATTCATGGCAACTCCTTGAATGATAAAGTGGCATAGCCCGCAGCGAGCTTTCGTAATAGCGGATTTGGGCGATAGCGAGCATCCCCATAAAACTCGCTGAGTTGTTGAAGTACCTGCAAAATAGACTCCCAACCCACTTGGGCTCCCCATGCCAAAGGTCCTTTAGGGTAATTCACGCCAAAACGCATGGCATTGTCCGTATCCTCGGCGGTTGCAATGCCTTTATTCACCACGTCCAACGCTTCGTTACACAGCATGGCAACCGTGCGCATGGTCAGTAATGCCGGATAATCTGGCAATACAATCACTTGCTTCCCAATAGATTGGAAAAACGCGATAGCATCTTGGTTCTGTTGGTGGCTATTTTGGGTAGCGCAACTGAGGGTGATAGTCGTTGCCGCAACATAATCCGCCGATAGGTCAAATTGCACGACGGGCTTACCTAAAATTTGCGCATGTTTAGAAGTTAGTTCACCATTTGTTAACATAATAACAACCCCGTTAACAATCAGTGAGGGTGATTGGAACGTATTTTGTTTTGGTTCTTCGAGTGTGATCCCGTTTTGCTGCAAAATGCGTTTAAATTCTGGAAATATTTGCCAATTTCCAGAGGCAATAATATTCAGTGGGTGGGTTAATGTAATGGGTGGCTCAGCATTGGGTTTTGATTGGGATTTATTGTGATCGTAATGATTATCCGGTTGATACCGATAAAATCCACGCCCCGATTTACGCCCTAAATGCCCCGCTTGCACCAATTCTAATTGCACCAATGAGGTTTGAAAGCGTGGGTCATAGCCAAAAGCGTGAAAGACGGATTGGGTTACTGAGTAATTAATGTCATGACCAATTAAATCCGTGAGCTGCAACGGTCCCATGGAAAAGCCCCCCGCATCACGGATGGCACTGTCCAGCGTCGCGGGATTGGCAATTTTTTCTTCTAATGCGCGTAAGGTTTCCGCGTAGAAAGGGCGCGCCACGCGGTTAACAATAAATCCGGGTGTCGAACGGCAAATCACGGGCACCTTGTTAAAAGATAGGGCGAGTGCTTTTAGGGTATCGATAACCACGTCAGCCGTTTCTAAACCACGGATCACCTCCACCAGTTTCATTACCGGAGCCGGATTAAAAAAGTGTAATCCGGCCATGCGCTCTGGATGAATTAATTGGTTAGCAATCGCGGTAATCGATAATGAGGAGGTATTACTAGCAAAAATCGTATTTTCACGACAAATGGCCTCAAGTTCACCGAAAATAGCTTGTTTAATTTCCAGTTTCTCAGCGACCGCTTCGATAACCAAATCAGCGGCTGACAATTCAGATAAGTGATGGGCAACCTGAATACGGGCAAGGGTCGCTTCTGTTGTATGGGATTCCGCTTTTCCTTGGCTGACGCGTTTGCGTAAACGTGCAGAGAGCGCCGCTAAAGATTGCTGCAACACGTGCGAATTTACATCAAAAATTTGTACTTGCAGACCTGCGCTGGCAGCCACTTGCGCAATGCCTATGCCCATGGTACCTGCGCCAATCACAGCGACATTTTGTATCGATGTGCTGAGTGAAGTTTTCATGGTTATTTTCCTTGAAACTTCGGTTCGCGCTTATTTAAGAAAGCGCCCACACCTTCGCGATAATCGTGACTGCGACCTGCTAAGCGTTGTAAATCTCGCTCAAGATCCAGCTGTTCATCAAGGGTATTGGTGGCAGCGCGATGAATGGCTTTTTTAATCAGACCTAACCCATAAGTTGGTTGAGTGGCAAGGTGCTGAGCGAGGGAGTCCACGGTTTGAGTCAGTTGGTCATTGTCGGTGACTTGCCAAATCATCCCCCACTGTAAAGCTTGCTCAGCGCTAATTTTGTCCCCTAACATAGCCATACCCATCGCTCGGGCTTGCCCGACTAAATGGGGTAAAAACCAGCTGCCACCAGAATCGGGAACCAATCCAAGTCGGCAAAAAGATTGAATAAAACTGGCGTTTTTGGCGGCAATCACAATGTCTCCAGCAAGGGCAATCGCGGCTCCGGCTCCTGCGGCAACACCATTAACGGCACAAATAATCGGCTTGGGTAGCGCGGTTAATCGGCGGATCAATGGGTTATAGTAAGTTTCGACAGAAAAACCGAGATCAGGTGTTGCAGATCCCACGGCAACATTGCGATCGTTAAGATCTTGTCCCGCACAAAATCCGCGACCCGCGCCGGTGATCACGAGGCAGCGCACCGTTTCATCCCGTTCGGCAATTTTGAGGGCATCACTCAGTTGGCGGTGCATTTCATCATTAAAGCTATTGAGCCTATCAGGGCGATTCAACGTGATGGTGAGCACGCCATTTTCCTGTGCAGTAAGGATCATCTCTTCGGTGATCACGGTGTCATTTATCATGATTAGCGTCCTGTAAACTGGGGAGATCGTTTTTCGAAAAAGGCGTTGATCCCCTCTTGGCGATCGTCCGTTCCGGCAAGAGCGACAAAATATTGGCGCTCTAGTTTCAAGCCTTCAGTAAGGTGAGTTTCTTGCCCATTGATTAACGCGGCTTTGGCGGCGTTGACTGCCAGTGGAGCGTGACTGGCAATGCGTTTGGCAATAGTTTGCGCACGTTCGAGGACTAACTCGTCCACGCACACTTCACTGACCAGCCCTACGCGTAAGGCTTGTTTGGCATCAATGGGTTCACCTGTCAGCACCATTTGCATAGCCAATGACTTACCGACGGTGCGAATCAGACGCTGAGTACCGCCTGCTCCGGGGATCAAACCCAAGGTAATTTCAGGCAGACCAAAACGCGCGGATTCCCCCGCGATAATCATGTCGCTGGCGAGCAGTAATTCAAACCCAGCACCTAATGCATAGCCGTTGGCTGCACCAATAATCGGCTTAGTAATCTGTGAGAAACGGCGCCAGACTTGCGGGCGTTTATCGGTGATGGCACTGGCGACCGTTTGTTGCTGAAGTTCTTTAAGATCAGCCCCCGCTGCAAAAAAACGTGGGTTACCCGTGATCACAATCGCCCCAATATTTGGGTCTTCTTGGGCGCGTTCTAAATGTTTAACTAGCTGCTCTAAGCACGGGGTGCTCAGGGCGTTGCGTACCTCTGGGCGATTAAGGGTGAGTGTCAGAACGCGGTTTTGTTGTTGGGATAAAATCCAATTATTTTCCATGGTTTCCATCCTTAAACGTCAAAATCCAGCACCACACCATCGCCTTTTGGCCATGCTTGGCAACTGAGAATATAGCCATCGGCTATCTGGTCAGGTTCAAGGCTGTAATTCACCCCCATTTCCACTTCTCCTGAACGCAATTTGCATTTACAGGTTGCGCAAACGCCGCCTTTGCAGGCATAGGGCAAATCGGCTCCTTGGCGTAAGGCGGCATCGAGAATGCTGTCATCTTGGCTATCCATACTGATGTCCAAAGTACGTCCATCAAGGTGAATACTGACTTGGCGGCTTTCGCTGGTGGCATGAGTCGGTTTGAATTTTGCACCAGAGGTATTAAAGCGCTCGGTATGGACACGCTCTTGGGGCATGCCTTGGTGAATTAACGTCTCTTGAGCTTCATCCATCATGGACTCAGGACCGCAAATAAAAGCGCGATCAAATTGACTAAAGTTCAAGAGAGATTCCCCTAACGCTTTGAGTTGCTTGGCATCAATGCGTCCACTGAGTAGCTCGCTTTCTTGGGGTTCTTGACTGAATAGATACAGAACTTGGAAACGGGCGGCAAAACGGTTTTTTAAATCCGCAATGGCTTCTTTAAACATCACGGTACGGCTATTGCGGTTTCCATAAATCAACACAAAGCGGCTTTTCGGCTCAATGTGTAGGGTGGCTTTAATGATGGATAGAAGTGGCGTGATCCCCGAGCCTGCCGCAATCCCGAGGTAATGGGCAGCATGGTGGCTATCGGGTTGATAACCAAATTGCCCTTGGGGGATCATGACCTCCAAATTATCCCCAACATTGAGCTGCTGGTTGATAAAGTTGGAAAAACGCCCCTCATAGATGGCTTTGACCCCAATTTTTAACGTTGCTTCATCGGGAGCGCTACAAATGGAGTAGCAACGGCGTAAATCTTCCCCATTAACTGAAGCTTTTAACGTGAGATGCTGGCCTGGGCGGTAACGGTATTGCTCCCGCAAGGTTTCAGGAATATTGAAGGTGACAGCAACCGCATCTGGCGTATCACGTTCGATGGCGGCAATACTTAAACGGTGAAATACAGTCATGAGCGTGCCCTTAAATACATTTAAAATAATCAAAAGGTTCTAAGCATTCAGTGCAGCGATACAGCGCTTTGCAGGCTGTTGAGCCAAATTCACTAATTTTTTCAGTGTGTTGGCTATCACAACGTGGGCAGCAGATAGCACCCGTATGCTCAGGATGTTCGCAGGCGGTAGCTTGCGGTGGCGCAATGCCAAATTCCCGCAAGCGTCTTTTGGCATCTTGATTCATCCAATCGGTGGTCCACGCGGGGGTCAGTACCACTTCCACATCCACATTTTGAAATCCTGCACTATCAAGAACAGTTTTGATTTCATTGATTAAAAACTCGGTGGCGGGGCAGCCGGAATAGGTCGGGGTAAATCCCACCTGCCAGCCTTGCTCCGTCGGCACAACATGGCGAACCATACCCAGATCGGTGATGGAAAGAGCGGGCAACTCCGGATCTGGAATTTGGTGCAGTTGTTGCCAGATTTGGTGAATATCGGGGGCTTGAAGTTGCATTCTCTGTTCCATCTTCATCACCATTGGCTATTAGGGTAAGCGCGCTGCACAAATTGCAGTTGAGTTAAAATCAGACCTAAGTGCTCGGTATGGCTACCTTGTTTGCCACCTAAGCGGTAGGCTGCTTGTTCTGGCAAAGTGAGAGTGGCTTCTTCCAAGGTTTCTGTGACGGTTTGTAGCCAAATATCGCGTAAGGCTCGTGGGTCGACAGCAATTCCCGCTTCGCTCAGATCAATCTCAATCTCGTCCCCATGAAATAATTCCCCAGTGAAGCGCCATAGACGGTGAATAGATTGCTGAATTTTTTGCTGACTTTGTGCCGTACCATCCCCTAAACGAACCATCCAATTACGGCTAAAACGTAGATGATATAGGGCTTCTTTTAAGGATTTTTCGGCGATAGCGGCGAGTTGTGGGTCGCGGCTTTGGGTTAATGCGCTATACAGTGGAACGTGGTAGGCATCGATAAAAAACTGACGGACTAACGTATCGTTAAATCCCCCATTGGGTTGTTCTACGAGCAATAAATTACTGAATTCACGCTCATCTCGCAGGTAAGCTAGCTTATCTTCGTTGCAACCAGCGCCTTTGAGTTCGGCGGCATAGCTGAGAAAGTTGCGCGCTTGACCGAGTAAATCTAATCCAATGTTGGAGAGAGCAAGGTCAATTTCGATTTCGGGTGCATGGCCGCACCATTCACACAAGCGCTGGGCGAGAATTAACGGCGTATCCCCGAGACGTAAAACATAATGTTGGAGCTGCTGTTGCTGATTCATTCCGTGCTCCTTACATGTTTTTGATGCCATCAGGGATGGTGTAAAAAGTAGGATGGCGGTACACCTTGGTATCCGCAGGGTCGAAAAATTGGCTCTTTTCATCGGGTTGGGAGGCCACTAAATGTGCCGCTTTTACCACCCAAATCGAGCAACCTTCACTACGACGGGTATAAGCATCACGGGCATTTTCCAGCGCCATTTGATCATCTGCCGCATGCAGGCTGCCTACGTGGCGATGGGCTAAACCTTGTTTGCTACGCACAAATACTTCATACAATGGCCAGTCTTGATTGCTCATGGTGTATTCCTTTTTATTTCGTGTGGTTAGGCGGCGGATTTCATCGCTTGTTGTTTATGGCTGTGCGCCATGGCACCTTCGCGAACCCAAGCGCCGTCTTCCCAGCCTTTACGCTTGGCCTCTAAGCGTTCTTGGTTACAAATGCCCTGACCTCTAATCACTTGAAAAAGTTCTTCCCAGTCAATCTCACCAAAACGGTAATGCCCGAGTTGCTCATCCCACTGTAAGTCAGGGTCTGGGATAGTCATGCCGAGGGCTTCCACTTGCGGCACGGTGTTATCCACAAATTTCTGACGTAGTTCGTCGTTACTAAAACGTTTGATTTTCCACGCCATGCTTTGGGCGCTATGGGGGGAATCGGAGTCGTTGGGACCGAACATCATCAGTACCGGCCACCAGAAGCGGTTAATGGCATCTTGCAGCATGGCTTTTTGCTCATCAGTGCCTTGCGCGAGCACCATCACGGCTTCATAACCTTGGCGCTGGTGGAAACTTTCTTCTTTACAGATTTTCACCATTGCACGGGCATAGGGGCCATATGAAGCTCGGCAGAGGGCGACTTGGTTAACGATGGCGGCACCATCGACAAGCCAGCCAATTACACCAATATCAGCCCAGTTCAGGGTCGGGTAGTTGAAGATGGAGGAGTATTTCATTTTTTCATCCAGCATCTTTTGGTAGAGGTCTTGGCGAGTGCATCCCAAGGTTTCTGCGGCGCTGTACAGATACAAACCATGTCCCGCTTCATCCTGAATTTTAGCGAGCAGTACGGCTTTACGGCGTAAAGTTGGCGCACGAGTGAGCCAGTTGGCTTCCGGTAACATGCCAATCACTTCAGAGTGTGCATGTTGCCCAATCTGGCGGATCAGGTTTTGTCTATAGGCATCGGGCATCCAGTCCTTGGGCTCGATGGAAATATCGGCTTCGATTTTGG
This sequence comes from Providencia rustigianii DSM 4541, assembly GCF_000156395.1. Taxonomy (GTDB): domain Bacteria; phylum Pseudomonadota; class Gammaproteobacteria; order Enterobacterales; family Enterobacteriaceae; genus Providencia; species Providencia rustigianii. The sequence goes on along the minus strand of NZ_GG703818.1, from coordinate 217,691 downwards.
CCTCGAAGAGTGCCTGATTTTGCTCGCTCATTGATCTCTTCCATTAAAATGATTCAAAAAAATATTTTAAATATAAAAATATGAAACACATTTATTTAACATTAATGCTAGGAATAGTTAACAATAAGATCAATGCCATTTGTGTGGTTTTTGCGATTACCATCACAGTGATTTTATTTTAATTGTTAAATATCAATAAATTAAATTATTCATATTTTGTGTGGTTTTGACGGTAATCGTATTTATAACGGCAAAATGTTTTTTATTTGTTAAATTTAGATTGGCATCTATGATTGGATATATGATACATATTTGTTATCAAAATAAGTTATTGTCGTTTTTCTGGAGAGGGAAATATGCAACATTTAACGAGTTATATAATGGGGAAGTGGGTCAATGGCGCTGGTGAGGGACGCAAAATCTATCATGCGCTGACCAACGAAGCGTTGTATTCCGTCACAACGGAAGGACTGCCATTAGCCAAGAGCCTGCAATATGGTCGTGAAATCGGTGGGGAAGCATTAGCCAACCAAACGTTCCAGCAACGTGGGGAAATGATTAAGGCATTGGCAAAATATCTCTTAGCCCATAAGGATGAGTTATATGCAATTTCTGCACAAACCGGCGCGACAAAAGCAGATAGTTGGGTCGATATTGAGGGGGGAATTGGGACGTTGTTCGCCTATGCGGGGTTAGCCAGCCGTGAGCTGCCTGATGACACTGTTTGGTCAGAAGATGAAATGATCCCGCTCTCTAAACAAGGGCAATTTATTGCGCGCCATATTTTAACGTCTCGCCGTGGTGTTGCTTTGCATATCAATGCATTCAACTTTCCCTGTTGGGGAATGTTGGAAAAACTCGCACCAACGTGGTTGGCGGGAATGCCTGCTATCATCAAGCCCGCGACGGCATCCGCTCAAGTCACCCAAGCTATGGTGAAATTGATGGTGGACAGTGGGTTGGTTCCCGAAGGGGCAATCCAATTAATCTGCGGTGGAGTCGGGGATATGTTTGACCACCTCGATTTTGAAGATGTAGTGACCTTTACAGGCTCGGCAGGGACAGGGCAAAAGCTAAAATCCCATCCGCGTATTCATCAAAAATCCGTTCCGTTCACCATGGAAGCCGACTCACTGAACTGTGCGATTTTGGGTAGCGACGTTCTACCTGAAAGCCCAGAGTTTGCTTTATTTATCAAAGAAATTGCCCGTGAAATGACCGCGAAAGCAGGGCAAAAATGTACCGCAATTCGCCGGATTATCGTGCCAAAATCTCAGTTGGAAAATGTGAAACACGCGCTACTGAAACGCTTATCTGGCGTGACCATGGGCGATCCTGCGGTGGATGGCGTGCGTATGGGGGCGCTGATTAATTTAGAACAGCGCCAAGATGTGCAAGAAAAAGTGGATTATTTGCGAGCAAATGGCTGTGAGTTGCTGTGCGGTGGTAGTTTCACCAACTTACAAGTGATGGGGGCAGATAGCCAAAATGGGGCATTTTATCCGCCTACATTACTGTATTGCGCACAACCATTTATCCACCAAGCAGTGCATGAAACGGAGGCGTTTGGTCCGGTTGCCACTTTGATGAGCTATGACTCATTAGAGCAGGCGGTGCAGCTGGCAATTCTCGGTGGAGGTAGTTTGGCTGGAACGTTAGTCACCGCAGATAGCCAAGTGGCACAATCGGTGATCCGCGCTAGCGCTCGCGCGCACGGTCGAATGTTAATTTTGAATGAAGCGGCAGCGGCAGAGTCGACGGGGCATGGCTCTCCATTGCCGATGTTGGTGCATGGTGGACCGGGGCGTGCGGGTGGTGGGGAGGAATTAGGTGGTTTAAGAGCTGTAAAACACTATATGCAGCGCACCGCTATCCAAGGCAGCCCATCCATGTTAACCGCCATCAGCAAACAGTGGATGCGCGGAGCCGATACCGTTGCCGATGTGGTGCATCCGTTCCGCAAATATTTTGAAGATTTGGTGATCGGTGACACGCTGCTCACCGCTAGACGCACCGTGACTGAGGCGGATATTGTGAATTTTGCCTGTCTCAGTGGTGATAATTTCTATGTTCATGTGGATAAACTCGGTGCTGAGCAGTCGATGTTTGGCGAGCGTATTGCCCACGGTTATTTTGTGGTATCCGCGGCCGCTGGGTTATTTGTGGATGCGGGCGTCGGTCCGGTGATCGCTAACTATGGTATGGAAAATCTGCGTTTTATTGAACCCGTAAAAATTGGTGACACTATCCAAGTGCGTTTAACGTGCAAGAAAACCATCAAAAAAGTGCAGAAAAAAGCCGAAGATAAGCCCAATGGGGTTGTGGAATGGGATGTTCAGGTGTTTAACCAGCGCAATGAAGTGGTGGCATTGTACAGTATTTTAACGCTGGTGGAACGTCGCCACGGGGATTTTTAATGGGGTAAGAGAGGGGGAAATCCCTCTCTATTTCAGTCGGTTATTTCTGGATAAATTGCGCTTGGTTGAGCTGGCTAGCAGTAAAATAAATTCGTTGCTATAGTTGTATGACAGAGTAATACAAAGTAATGGTAGGTGAGTTTATGGCTAGGGTAACCAGTGTGACATTGGGCGAGCATTTCAACCGTTTTATTGGTGACATGATCCAGTCGGGGCGTTATGGCAATACGTCAGAAGTGATCAGAGATGCATTACGTATGCTGGAAGAAAGAGAGCAACGTATTGAATATGTACGTAAAATGGTATTGGATGGGCTAAATTCTCCCGAGAGTGAAAGTAGCATGGATGATATTTTTGCCAGAGCTGAAAAGGACTTAAATGTATAAAATCTCTAAGGTTGCTGAAGAGGATATTTATCAAATTGCTCATTACACCATACGGCAGTTTGGTGTAAATCAAGCCAAAAAGTATCATCATGAATTGAAAAAAACGTTCGAGTTATTAGCCGCTTCCCCATGGATAGGCAGAGAGTGCCATTGGGTATATGAGGGAATGAGGCGTTTTGAATTTAAAAAACATTCTATTTATTACATGCCACAGACCCCATTTATTTTTATTTCCCGCGTTATTCATCAATCTGTGGATGTTGATGAATTCGATTTTATCGAATAAACCTCGGTATTTTTAAATGGGGTAAGAGAGAGTAAAAAAACGCCCTCTCTATTTGAATGCTATTTCTGGATAAATTGTGCTTGGTTGAGCTGGCTGAGGGCAGTATTCACGCTAAAAATTTGTCCACTCACTTCAGGTACACCAAAGGATTTGAGTCGAGCGCTGTGCATTTCAAGGTAGGCTTGCGCATCCGTTTGGTTTGCAAATAAGTAAATCCCACCGGCACGCTGAGTTTGCTGGTTTTCCGTCCAAATTTTCCAAATAAACCCCGGCTCTTGGTTGATGGACTGCGCCAGTCCATCCATTGCAGCCGTCATCTCGTCACCCCACGGTCCTTGGTATGGGAAATCCACCTGTAAAATTACTTGCATCACTGCCTCCTATGGTTGTTGTTTAACTATCATACCCAGTAAATAGTTTTAAACAGTGATCAATTTGGGGGAATGTCATATAAAAATCTGTCCGATAATCCTAATGCAGTTCTTTAATATTTAGGTTATGTTGGCCTACATAACCTAAATTATAAGGATGTGATATGAATCAGGATGAGCAAAATGAAAATATCCAACATAGTTTTTGTAAATTTGATGAGAAGAAACAAGTTTCTTGGGAATGTACAAGGCAACATCGATCACAAAATGCTAAAGCTTACCTCCATTTACCTTCAATCAAAGTTGTTCCCGTAATTTTTTTACCTGGGATCATGGGGTCTAACTTACGGAGTAAGAAAGATAAAAAATCAATCTGGCGCATTCGAACGAATAAGCTTGGAATGGCGATGGATGCTTTTGGTTGGCTTTTGACTTCCGGCAATAAACGGAAAAAATTACTCGCCCCTGAAGCCACAGAAACAGATTCGACCCAAGATGTCGATAATAACGATAATGAATCGACTTATTTTGCGAATTCTCGGCAAAAACGTGGCTGGGGAAGTGTTTTACAATTTTCGTATGCCGAGCCTCTCGACAAATTACAGAAAGAATTGCTGATATGGGAAGATTATTATAACAAGGCAAAAAGTAATGGAATTGGCTCTGCGGATGAGGCGGCTGAATATTTTGCGGGTAATGGTTCGGACTCTATTTTTCAGCATATTTTAGGCAAAAAATTGTCTCCGGATGATACAAACCCGCTTTCGATTGATGAAGCAGGCAAATATCGCCGCTTGCTACTCCCTCTTCACGCTTTTGGCTATAACTGGCTACAAGACAACGCTCAGTCTGCGCAAGACCTCGCCAAATATATTGATGATGTTTTAAATCTATATCGGACGAAAAAGAATGGGGATATTGGACATGGACTGGCGTTTGAAGAAGGGCATGAAAAGGTCATTCTGGTAACGCATTCTATGGGCGGATTGGTGGCGCGTTATGCCTCCGAATTATTAGATACGCCATACAGAGATAAAATCCTTGGGATAGTTCATGGTGTGATGCCAGATTTAGGTTCTCCAACAGCCTACAAAATGATGAAAATAGGGGAGCATTCTTTTCCTATGGGGCTAGTGCTTGGCATGAGTGCAACACGCTTAATGTCGGTATTGGCTCAGTCACCAGCACCTTTACAACTTTTACCTTCGTCGAAATATAACCATGGTCAGCCGTGGTTACGGATTGAAAAAGGTAGCGCTGATGGCGTGACGGATTTGTTGTTACCGCAGAATGGTGATCCGTTTAACGAAATTTACCTCAAGGAAAAAATATGGTGGCAGATGTATGAACCGGATATTTTAGATAAAAAGCAATTTACTATTGATGATAACTTTAGTGCTTATAAAAATATTATTAGATATATAGTCAAACCATTTATGACAAAAATGGACAGTGCTTATCATGATAACACTTACCAATTTTATGGGGCGTATTTTGATGCGAATGACTCGAAAGATTCTCGCCGTTCAGATGAAACGTTGACATGGAAATTACGGGATAAGACCTCGTGGCTATGGGTGTCTGATGACAGTCGAGCAACGGAGGCGTATGGCGATAAACGGGAGTATACGTTACTTAAATCCAGTTTTAAGTGGAAGAATACTTCATCGAGGGATTATGAGGGGGGGCCGGTGATGGCACCGTGCCTAAATACGCCATCAATTTACAGGCTAAAGGTCGATTTAAAGAAATTTTAGAAATGAACGTTGACCATCAAAACGCGTATCAATTTCCACCCATGAAAGGGGATGGTAGTTATGGCGATGGAGACTTGTCCCCGGCGATAAAATTTACCTTGCGCTCCTTATGCCGAATCTTGCAAACGGATGAGGTTAAACCATGATAAGAAATAAATTTATTGTTTTTTTAGGTTTAGTTTTATTGAGCGCCTTAGTGGCGTGCTCTGTACCCAATAAAACCTATTCACGCCCGCTTAATGAAAAGGATTCCGCTGTGATTAATTCTCTGTTTGATGATGCCCCAACCTATTGCTTAGGTCGCTATACGTTTAATTATCCGAAAGCGTTAACACAAGAACTTTCATCGGTGATTACCATTGATGATATGACGATTGAAAGTCAGTTTATTTACCCACCTTCGTTTAAACAACGCATTGAATTACGGGAAGAAGAATTAAAAAAACAGCGCGTGAGTGAGGAGTCAGATGGGCCCTTTTTGAAAGATATTGTGCGATTAGATAACGGGGTCATTTTTGAAAGAAATGAAAGCTATGCTTATCCTGATGTCCTTCGTTTATTAGAAGCTCATGTCTACATTGATAATGTAGCTTTTATTATTAAATCAAAGACTAAAGATGTTTCTAGCTCTAAATATAAAGATGAACAGTTAGAGTACGATGAAAAAAACAAACCATATACGAATAAACCCCAAAAGCTAGCCGCTATGCGATCGTTGATTTCTCGCTTACACGGTCGCCCAAAAAATGAAATTCCGACCGAAAAAGGAATTTGCATTCCTTATGGCTTTATTCAGGATGATGGAAATCCGCACCAAGAAGAAATCTCGATGGTTTTTGAAAACCCTCAATTTTATTGGGCGGTTGATATGGATAACACGATAGAAAGCGAAAAAGAAAGCATGCTGGATAGAGCTGATGAAATAAAGTCTGTTCTCTCTCAATATGGCGGTAAAACCTTACGGAAAGGAAAAACACAATTCAATAATGTGGCGGGTGAGGAGTGGCTAACGTTAGGTCGAGACCCCCGTTATGATAACCAATCCGATAAATTTTATTATTTTCAATATTATGCGAATGAAAAAAATATTGGCTATCTACATCCTTCCGTTAGCATACTGATGCATTCATCGAGTAAGGTTGTTCATTATAGCGACGAGCAAATGGTTGAAATTTGGGACCGTATATTGCAATCCTTTAAACTTCGCCCGAACGCGTATTAAGGTTAATGGCGCAATGAACGGAGCGTCATTGCGCCAGTTATGTATCTTTCCTTGAGCCATAGCCTATTTATTGGCTGACGGAACCTATTGATAGATTGGTGTTTATAGACGAGTCAGCGCATTAACCCACGTGAAGGTTTGTGGGGGCAGTGACGCACAGAAGTAGGGATGAGGTAAAAGTAATCGCATGAAAAAACAGATAATTATCGTGTCATTGGGAGCCTTATTGCTCATGGTGTTAACCGCCTGTTCAGTCGTAAACCGTTCTTATTCTTACACACTCAATGAACAAGATTCCGCTGTGATTAATTCTCTGTTTGATGATGCGCCGAGCTACTGTTTAGGTCGCTATACGTTTAATTATCCGAAAGCGTTAACACAAGAACTTTCATCGGTGATTACCATTGATGATATGACGATTGAAAGTCAGTTTATTTACCCGCCTTCGTTTAAACAACGCATTGAGTTACGAGAAGAAGAATTAAAAAAACAGCGCGTGAGTGAGGAATCAGATGGACCCTTTTTGAAAGATATTGTGCGATTAGATAACGGGGTTATTTTTGAAAGAAATGAAAGCTATGCTTATCCTGATGTCCTTCGTTTATTAGAAGCTCATGTCTACATTGATAATGTGGCTTTTATTATTAAATCAAAGATTAAAGATGTTTCTAGCTCTAAATATAAAGATGAACAGCTAGAGTACGATGAGAAAAACAAACCATATACGAATAAATTCCAAAAACTAGCCGCTATGCGATCGTTGATTTCTCGCTTACACGGTCGCCCAAAAAATGAAATTCCGACCGAAAAAGGGATGTGTATTCCTTACGGTTTTATTCAGGATGATGGAAGTGACCACAAATATAAATTGTCCATGCTATTTAAAAACAGTCAATTTTCGTGGGCCATTGTGATGGACAATTTGTTGGGGAGTGAAGATGAAAGCTTGCTTGAGCGTTCATCCGAGATTAAGCCAGTTATGCGGCAGTTGGGTGCATCCACGTTGAAAAAAGGTCAAGTGCAATACAATATGATTGCCGGTGAAGAATGGCTAATTTCGGGTGAAGAAGATGGCGATAAAAAATACCGTTTTCAATACAATGCGAATGAAAAAAATGTCACTTACCTGAAACCTTTAGTGCTGATTTTGCTCCACAATTCAGGAATATTGACTGTGAAAGAGTATAGCGACGAGCAAATGGTTGAAATTTGGGATCGTGTATTGCAATCCTTTAAACTTCGCCCGAACGCGTATTAAGATTGATAGCGCAATGAACGGGGCATCATTGCACTTTAATATAAACATACTTAGTTTTCTTCTGGTTATATTCATTAATTACGAATATAGAGAAGCACAGTTTGTATGGCATAAAGGATAGAGCCTTATTGCGGAGGTATGACAATCCACTGATTTTTTAAAAGATAGTGGGGCTGGCGATTCATGAGTGAACTCTCCGGGGGCATCAATAAAATTTACCTTATTGTCATACTCCCCCGCTTCCCTGCCTCAAACGCTTCCAACGTATTCAGCCGCGCTTGTTTATGGTCGACAATCGGGGTTGGGTAGTTCAGAGTGACCTGATTAGATTCAGCCCATGTGTGGGGTTCGTGAATAAATTGCTCTGGAACATTTCGAAGTTCAGGCAGCCATTTGTGAATAAAGGTGCCTTGTGGGTCGAATTTCTTGCCCTGCGTGGTTGGGTTAAAAATACGAAACCACGGGGAAGCATCGACGCCAGTAGAGGCTGACCATTGCCAACCGCCATTATTGGCTGCCAATGTGCCATCAATTAACTGGCTGATAAAATAGTGCTCCCCTTTACGCCAATCAATCAGTAGGTCTTTCACCAAAAAACTCGCCACAATCATTCGCAGTCGGTTATGCATCCAACCCGTCTGATTAAGTTGGCGCATGGCTGCATCCACAATCGGGTAGCCTGTTTGTCCCGTTTTCCATGCGGTGAATGCGTCTTCATCAGGGTTCCATTGAATATGCTGAGTCCACTCAATAAATGGTTGATGACGACAAAGGCGAGGGAACGCGACCAATAAATGGCTGTAAAATTCACGCCAAACTAGCTCATTTAACCAACTAAACCCGCCACTGTCAGGGGAATCAAAAATATGTGGATTTTCAGCGAGTAACCGATTTACACACTGACGAGGTGAAAGAGTGCCAATGGCTAAATAAGGGGATAGCTGGCTGGTGCCATCAATGGAAGGAATGTCTCTATCTCGCTGATAGTCTTGTACTCTTTCACGACAAAATAATCTCAATTTTGCCAGTGCGGCCTGTTCTCCAGCAATAAACTGTGGCGCGATTTCTACCGGAGTATGTGGAAACAGTGGCTGAGAATTATCGATGATAATGGGCTCACTTCGTGGCTTGGGAGCGGGAAGTGAGCGGTAATCAGTCATCATTAATTGGCTGAGAAAGGCGCGACGAAATGGTGTATAAACCTGATACATTTCGCCTTTTTGTGTTTGAACTACACCAGGCGAAATTAAGACCGCATCATCATAAGAAAAAACGTTTAGGGATTGGGCATGTTGAGTAACCCATTGGTCACGTTGGCGCTCATTCAATTCATATTGCTGATTGAAAAACAGCGCCTTCACTTGCTGCTGCTTGGCATATTCTAATAGCCATTTCGCGGAATCTGCAAATGTCGAAACCGTGTGGCAAACCAGTGGGATGCCGCGTTCAGCAAGTGCGCGCTGTAGCTCAATAAGGTTTTGGTGCATAAACGTGATTTGCCTTGGCGAGACTCCGTGGCTAGCCCACTGATCGGGTGTTGCAATGAACACGCCGATTACTTGGGAATCAGAGTCCTGACAGGCAGAGGAAAGGGCTTTATTATCGGTGACTCGTAAGTCGCCGCGGAACCAAACAAGGTGACGTGCCGACATACCTTTCCTCTTAGTAATGGTTAATCTAATTTTGGATGCTGATTAATTAGCGATTGACGCTGTTTTTCCAGCTCACTAATTTGCTGTTCAATATCTTCAACTTTCTGCTCGATATTGTCAAAATGCTCGCTCAAAATTTCTTTCGCTTCAGCTCTATCCGAAGCAGCAGGTGTTGCACCACGTAATGGCTTATTGGCCGTTTCAGGCATACGTAAACCTGTATATAAACCAATGAAAGCAATCACGATCAGGTAGTAGGCTGGCATATAAAGGTCATTAGTTGATTCCACTAACCATGCAGCAACGGTTGGTGTTGCACCTGCGATAAGCACTGAAATATTAAAGGCGATGGCTAATGCACTATAACGAATATGTGTCGGGAAAATCGACGGTAAAATCGACGCCATAACCCCAGTAAAACAGTTGAGTAATACCGCTAAACCTAATAATCCAATGAAGATCAAGCCTACGGATCCGCTATTAATCATCATAAACGCGGGGTAAGCAAATAAAATCAGACCTACACTACCGATAATCACAAATGGGCGACGACCAATTTTATCGCTGGTTAAACCAATCAGTGGTTGAACAAATAGCATACCAATCATGATCGCAATAATAATTAACACACCGTGGTCGGTAGAATAGTTCAGGTTATGGGATAAATAGCTCGGCATATACGTCAGTAACATATAGTAAGTCACGTTTGTCGCGATCACTAAGCCGACACAAATCATCAAGCTTTTCCAATATTTAGAGACAACCTCACGAAATGAAACCTTCGGTGGGTTTTGGATATTGGCTTTATCTTGTTGTTCTAAACTTTCAATATGTTGTTGGAATGCAGGTGTTTCTTCTAAAGAGTGACGTAGATAGAGACCGATGATCCCTAATGGCAATGCTAAGAAGAAAGGAATTCTCCAGCCCCAATCGTGGAAGTTCGCTTCACCCACAATACTGGAAATCAGGACAACTACACCCGCACCCATGACGAAACCGGCGATAGAACCAAAGTCTAACCAGCTTCCCATAAATCCACGTTTACGGTCAGGAGAGTATTCAGCGACAAAGATGGCCGCACCGGAATATTCACCACCGACTGAGAAACCTTGAGCAAGCTTCGCAATCAATAATAAGATTGGTGCCCAAATACCGATAGTTTCGTAAGACGGGATCAAACCGATACAGAAGGTACTGACCGCCATGATAATTATCGTCATGGAGAGGACTTTTTGGCGACCATATTTATCACCGAGAACCCCGAAGACCAGTCCACCAAGGGGTCTGACCAAGAAAGGCACGGAGAATGTCGCTAACGCGGCAATCATCTGAACGCTCGGTGATGCGCCCGGAAAGAAGACTTGACCCAGTACATAGGCTAAAAAGCCGTAGACACCGAAATCAAACCACTCCATCGCATTACCCAGCGAAGCTGCGGTGATTGCTTTTTTCAATTTTCCATCATCAATGATTGTAATGTCGTTGATATTTAATGGCTTTTCTTTTTTCTTTCTGATTTTCATGGAACCATCCTCTTATTTGAATTTTTTGCCATATTGTTAGCAATATTTAAGATGTGGGTTTCCCGATCCGACTTGCTCGGACAATCTGCAAATAATGAAAGTTAGTATGGATAATTAAATGCAGTATCTAAACTAATAGAATGGAAATTTATTGCTTAAAAGCTTATTGGATAAGCTATATGAAATTTTTATAGCGAAGCATGTTAATGGGGGAATATTGATTTTTTGTGTTTTTAAAATAGAGCAAAAATATCACCTGTAGATAGTCAAATATGGATCCATTATACGATAATATCGACAAGATGTAAAATTTCGGTATTTTGTTTCGGTTTTGCCGGTATTTTAAGTGGGTAAATTTAGACAGTGTTAACTTTATTTATTTTTAGTTAATTTATTATATTTCAGTCTGTTATGTGACCATGCGCGTAATAAAAATTACGCTATGAAATATTTTGTTATTTTTATATATAAATATCGATAGATTGCCGATTTCAGAGCAAAAATATTAATTAAATAGAATGTTCTTTTTTGAAACGTGCTTGTCCTTTTACGACCTTGAATTTGTCCTGTTATTTCATTCTTCTTTCGATATTCACGGAGGAATATCTCGTTCTGATTTAGAATGAGTGTCACAAGTAGGAATGGGTAATTGATTTAGTTAGAATCCAAAGCATTCAACTGAATAAATATGAATATCAGCACTGGCTGCTAAATGCATCATTGTTATAGCGAATAAGCTAAATTTAATCTGACTTAAAAAGAGTGCCATTATGAAAAAACAGAGTATTGCATCATATGTTGCGAAAGTACTGGATAATGCCGGCGTTAAGCGTATCTGGGGTGTAACTGGGGACTCATTAAACGGTTTAACTGATAGCTTGCGTAAGCAAGGCGCGATTGAGTGGCTGGGGACTCGCCATGAGGAAGTCGCAGCGTTTGCCGCGGGTGCGGAAGCACAACTGACTGGTAATCTAGCTGTATGCGCAGGATCTTGTGGACCAGGAAATATGCACCTGATTAACGGGCTATATGATTGCCACCGTAACCGTGTACCTGTATTAGCCATTGCAGCCCATATTCCATCAAGCGAAATTGGCAGTAACTATTTCCAAGAAACTCATCCAACTGAACTGTTCCGCGAATGTAGCCATTATTGTGAAATGGTCACTAACCCTGAGCAAATTCAGCAGGTTTTGGGTATCGCAATGCGCAAAGCTATTTTGAACAAAGGTGTTTCAGTGGTGGTGATTCCGGGGGATATCGCATTAAAAGACGCTCCTGAATCGGCAAAAGAAACATGGTATCAACCACAAGCGCCATTGATCATGCCTCAGCGCTCTGAAATTGAAAAATTAGCTGAGGCCTTGAATCAATCTGAAAATATTACCCTATTTTGTGGTAATGGTTGCGCGGGTGCTCATGATGAAGTGATTAAGCTATCTGAAACCTTAAATGCGCCAGTGGTTCATGCATTACGCGGTAAAGAGCATATTGAGTGGGATAATCCAAATAGCGTGGGAATGACCGGCTTAATTGGTTTCTCATCGGGTTATCATGCGATGATGAATGCGGATACCGTGGTGCTGCTGGGAACGCAATTTCCTTATCGCCCGTTCTATCCAACCGATGCAAAAATCATTCAGATAGATATTAATGCTGGCAGCTTAGGTTCCCATTGTCACCTTGATATGGGGCTGATTGGCGATATTAAAGCTACGCTAACGGCATTACAGCCTCATTTACAAGCTAAACAGAATCGTCAACATCTGGATGGTGCACTGAAGCATTATGCTGAGGCGCGTAAAGGGTTAGATGATTTGGCTAAACCGGGGCATGAAGGTTTAATTCATCCACAGTATTTGGCAACCAAACTCAGTGAGTTGGCAAACGATGATGCTATCTTTACTTGCGACGTGGGAACGCCAACTGTATGGGCTGCTCGTTACCTGAAAATGAACGGTAAACGTCGCCTGATTGGTTCGTTTAACCACGGTTCGATGGCGAATGCGATGCCGCAAGCAATTGGTGCACAAGCCGTAGATAAAAGCCGTCAAGTTATTGCGATGTGTGGTGACGGTGGATTCAGCATGTTGATGGGAGACTTTATTTCTCTATCACAAATGAACCTGCCAGTTAAAATTATCATTCATAACAACGGCGTATTAGGTTTTGTTGCCATGGAAATGAAAGTGGCTGGCTTTATGACTGCGGGCACTGACTTACAAAATCCAAACTTTGCAGCAATTGCTAATGCCGCAGGAATTAAAGGCATTCGAGTTGAGAAGAGTGAAGATCTGGATAGCGCGCTGAAGGAAGCTTTTGCCCATGATGGCCCAGTAGTCGTGGATGTACTAACCGCGAAACAAGAGCTTTCTATGCCGCCAGAAATTGAAGCACAAGAAGCGAAAGGCTTTAGCTTATATATGCTGAAAGCGATTATGAGCGGTCGTGGTGATGAAGTCGTGCAGTTAGTGAAAACCAACTGGCTACGTTAATCACTGCCATTAATTGTGAGATATATACCCCAATTCGGAGTACCGGATTGGGGTTTTTTCATTAATAGCCTGCGGCAGATTGATATCGCCATAAATGGGCTGCAACCAATGCTCGCCATGGCGCGAATTGCACTAACCAATGTTGGGTCTCTTTGGTGCTAGGCTGCTCGGTGTGGTTTAATAAAGTTTGCAGGTTACGTCGAACTGCTACATCCCCATGTAGAGAACCATCCAGATAGTTAAACCCACGCAGTAGCGCATAACTTATTGTCCAAGGTCCAATGCCTTTGATTGCCAGCAATTGCGCTGTAACGTCTTCGACATTATCGGGTGTAACGGTAAGATCAAGATCGAGCCGCTGGTTTTCAATGGCTTCACAGACGCCGCGCAGTGCAATAATTTTTCCAGTCGAAAACCCCGTTTTACGTAAAATATTGTCATCCACTTGGGCAACCTGCTGTACGGTTGGAAAACACCAAATTCCTGAAGAGTGTTGCATTCCTACGGCTTGAATAAAGCGTCTACGAATGGCAATAGCAGCTAATACACTGATTTGCTGACCGATAATCGCCCAAACTAAGGCTTCAAAGGTACTGGCAGACTGATAGACACGAACGCCCCGCTGGGGAGTGATCAGTTTGCCCAGTATCGGATGGGATAAATAAATATCTTCAAACAGCTCCACGGGTTGGTTGAGCCCTAATAAATGTGTGGCTAAAGTGAGCTTTTCATGTTGCGTTGCACTGACTTGTAACGCGTCGATGTCTAATGAAAAAGTGGCGTTATGATTTTCAATCGACAAGGTAATTTGTGCGGGATATTGTTGCCAGATAATGCCTTTGCGTAAGGTATTTTCTGTCACGATCTCGGCAATATTTTGCGGATCACGTAAGTGAAAGGCAAAAAAATCATCAACTCGGTAGTGAGGGGGCAACAATAATTGGATAGTTTGTGTAGGGGTCATATTCATCATCTTCTTATTTATGACCCTTTTAGGTCAAATTTTGATAAAAATTGCGAGTCGCTACATTTTTAACCGTGGGAGTATGTTAATTTTATTGAATATATAGGGAGTAATTTATCGTGCCCACAGGTATTCATCAACGGGATAGTGGTGAAATAGAAAGAGGAATAATTCCGATGATTTATTGCAAACGGGTGTATGACGCGAGTAGTTCACAGGACGGCTATCGAATTTTAGTCGATAGATTATGGCCACGAGGTATTAAAAAAACCGATTTACAGTGTGACGAATGGCATAAAGAGGTTGCACCCTCAAATGAGTTGCGTAAATGGTTCCATCAACATACCGATCAATTTGATCAGTTTATTGAGAAATATCGTCAAGAATTACAGGCTAATACAGCGTGGCAAGTATTGGTGGAAAAAGCGAGGCATGGCAATCTAACGTTGCTGTATAGCGCTAAAGATACCCAGCATAATCAGGCGCAAGTTTTAAAGGCGTTTATAGAAGAACAATTACAAGAAAAATAAAGGTTATCAGAATGGAAGTAAATTCATCATCAAGTGGAGAACCTTCGCCGGTTTCCTATTCTACACTGAAAAATGAGCTAAAGGTTCAGCCTCGAGGTATTGGTGGTTGGCTGATTTTACCCTTACTGGGCCAGCTGTATATGTTGTGCAATTTAATCTCGATGATGCTACAAGATATTACTTTGGTTAAAGGGGTTTGGTCTCTTGCGACGGATTCAGATTCTGATTTCTATATTGCGGGGTTTGCGCCCACTTTTTATAGTGTTCAGGGGGGGTTGGGCGTGGTGATTGCCTTGATGTTATGGTCTTTTATCGCTGCGTTTAAAGGTAAAAGTAGCACCAAATTATTGTTTATTATTACCATGTTGCTTTATGTATTTATTATCGCGATTGCTCGCATCGCATTTCCACTCGCTTTTGACTTAGAAATCGATTTTAACTATGTGATGAGCTTATTCTATGCCAGCTTGTATTGTTTGATTGGCATTGTTTACTTTTTGGTGTCTGCTCGGGTAAAAAATACGTTTATTCATTAAGTTGCAGGGCTGTGAACGCCAGCCCTGATGCTGTTAATCCGCTAAATCTAAGGTATGCGTGATATTGCACTGTTCCACAAAAGTGTCATCGTGGGAAACGAGCAATAGTGTGCCTTGGTAGTCTTGCAAAAGTTCCTCAAGCAGTTGTTTAGAATCCAAATCTAAATGGTTATCTGGCTCATCCAGCAATAATACTGCGGGTGGTTTTGGGCTATGGATAAGCGCTAATAATGTCGCTTTGAGTTGTTCTCCACCGCTGAGTTTATTCAAGGGTAGCAAGGATTTATCTCCTCGAATCCGCAACATACCGAGTTGAGTTCGCCATTGTTCTAGGGGGATAGCAGGTTGATATTGATGTAATGCTTCAGCAACAGGTAAAGACTTATTTAATAAGTTAAGATGCTGATCCAGATAACAAAACTCCCCACTGATACGATGTTCACCTGAAATTGCAGTAAGCTCTCCCGCTAATACTTTTAAGAGTGTCGATTTTCCGCAACCATTTCTGCCTTTTATATGCCAGTGCTCGCCGCTATACGCAGTGAATGATAAAGGTTGGTTATAGCCGTAAGGCAGCATTATTTGAGAGACAAATACCGTGATTTTTCCGCCTTCACGTTGGTAATTCAATACCATTTTTTGGGGTTTTGTGTGGTTAATTTTATCTTGGTTTTCTTGTAATTGATTATGTAAATTACCCAGAACACGCTGATGGCGTTCAGCAACATTGGATTGTCTTTTCTCTGCGCGGTTTTTTTGCATATCCAGTAATAACAGAGATTGAGAGCCGCTATTACGGATTTGTTCTCCCTGTTTACGTCGTTGAGCCGCTTTTTGTAACGTGGCTTGCTGCTGTTTTTTCTCTTGGCGAATTTGTTTATCTAAATGCTCCCCTTGCGCTTCAATGGCTTTGATTATCAAGGTTTTTTGTTCATCATACAGTGTGTAATTACCGCCGTACTCTTGTAGTCCTTTCTCAGTTAATTCAAAGATAGTATCCATTTTATTGAGCAAATTACGGTTGTGGCTGATCACTAGGCTACCCGCTTTGTGCTGACTAAGCTTTTCGCTTAGCCATTGACGCCCAGCACTATCGAGATGGTTATCCGGTTCATCCAATAATAGGTAGTGTTCAGAATGTAAAAATGCACGGCATAGAGCTAAGCGAGTTCGTTCTCCGCCACTCAGTTGCTCAATCGGGGTTTCCATGGAAACTGGTAACTGTGCAGAATCCAATAGACTTTGCCATGTGGCAGGAAGATGCCATTGGTCTTCCGCTTGCTCAAAATCTGCCAATGTACCGTGACCCGCTTCAATACGAGCAAATACTTGATGTAGTTCATCGACGCCTAACCCCTGCGCAATAGTGTTGCCGGGTAAGCGGGTGAGCTGATCCACATGGATAAATGGCATGTGCCAATTAACGTTACCGCTGCTGGGAACGAGTTGTTGGGCAAGTAAGCGCATCAATACTGATTTTCCACGACCATTGTGACCAATTAGGGCGGTTTTTTGGCTAAATAGCGAACCCGTTAATGGTGGAAATAGGGGCGATTGATGAAATTCAACGGTGAGTTGTGAAAAGTGGCAAACCATCGTCATAGAAACCTCCAGAATATAGAGGGCAGACAACGGGATGCTATCCTTCGCAAAAGAAGAGATCAGAACGTTATGTCTGCCAGGAACAGAAAAATGAATACCTTAAAGAAGGCATTGGAAATATTTTCTGGCAGGACTTAGTTCATCGTCAGGAAGACTCTCTTTGAAAAGTGCAAGATTGCGGACGAATTATAGGCAGGGTGCGAAGAAGATGCAAGCCTAGGTTGTATGAAAAGTAAACTTGCAGTAATTGACCTTTAAATCCATAATATTGTGTGTTAACGGCAATATTTTAATTTAAGGCATAATATATTGGATTTAAGACTGAGTAAACCGAGTGAAATTGTCAAAAAACTCTGTGAAAGATTACGTTTAGAGCGACTGACATTAAAAATGACTCAGCTTGATGTCGCTGAACGTGCTGGAGTGAGTGTAAATACAGTTTCAAATCTAGAGGCAGGGAAAAATGTCAGCTTTGAGAATATTATCCGAGTTGCAATGGTGCTTGGACGTAGTAAAGAGCTTGAAGGGCTGTTTTTACCTAACTTAAATAGTGTTGATGATATTATTCGCTATGACGAGAGTAAAAATCGTCAACGGGTGAAAAAAGGATAGGTGAAAATGCTTAATCGAGTTGATGTGTATTATAACGGATGGGGAGAGCATTGGTTATGGGGAACTCTTGTTTCAACAACCAATATTACGGGACGTCCTCTGATCGCATTTGAATATAGTCATGAGGCTAAAAACAAAGGATTGGAACTTTCATCCCTACTTCTTCCATTACAAGAAACTCAACTTCGCACCAATTTTCCATCTCATCAATTAGGGTTACCTGGCCCTGTTTATGATGCGCTACCGGATGGGTGGGGTATGTTATTAATGGACCGCTTGTTTAAACGTCGAGGTCTGAATGCCGCTAGAATAGGTGCATTAGAGCGTTTAGCTTATATCGGTGATAATGCGATTGGTGCTATGTCATTTGAACCTATTTCCTCTGAACTTGAGAATGGCGAAATTGATATTTCTCTTGAGCAGCTAGCTGCGGAAGTACAAGATGTATTAAATGGGGAAGGGGAACAATTTCTCCAGCAATTATTACAAATTGGTGGTTCCCCTCAAGGCGCTAGACCGAAAGCATTAATCTATCGAGATCTTAAATCTAACTTATTCACCACTGTCAGTTCCCCTAATTTAGAGGCTTGGTTAGTGAAGTTTCCTGCAAACCATGAACACCCTGAAGTTTGTGCAATCGAAATGGTTTATGCAGAATGCTTGCGAATGTGTGGAATTCAAACCCCAGATACTTTACTTTTTACGTTGAAAAACGGGTTAACAGCATTTGCGTCTAAACGTTTTGATAGGGAAAATAATTTGAGAGTACCGATGCAAAGCCTTGCATCTTATACTGGTGCTGACTATACAATTCCTGGGTCTATTGATTATCTTACTTTCTTACGAGCAACCCATAAATGTACGAATGATGTACGAGAGAAAAAGCTTGCTTTCGAACGTGCAGTTTTCAATGTTATCTTCAATAATCGAGATGATCACCCAAAGAATTTTGCCTATGTTATGTCCTCATCAGGGGAATGGAAGCTTGCACCAGCCTATGATGTTACTTTTTGTGAAGGTCCTGGTGGGTATCATCAAATGGATATTATGGGGCAAGCTCTGGAGATAGATCGTGGCTCATTGCTGGGTTTAGCTAGGGATGCGGATATCAGCGAAGTTAATGCGAATGAGATTATTAGTAAGATATGCCAAGTAGCTCAACAATTTACTCGTATTGTTAAGGATAGATATGAAAATAAAATTACTCAGCAAACACTAAAACATATCCAGCAAAGAATTAATGAGAATATGAGAGTATTGGATTAGGTTTAAAAGTAAAAGAGCCAATCTGTGGGTACGGATTGGCTCTTTTGGTATAACAACGAGTTTTTTACGATTTTATCTCTTTGACGAGATTATGCTGTCACAGCCACTTTAGTGTGCTCTGCTAGCCATTGTGCAATGCGCTGTTTTTCTGAATCATTCAGCCACATGCCCAATTTGGTACGACGCCAAATTGCATCGTCTAATTCTACAACCCACTCATTTTCGACTAAGTAACGCAGCTCTGCTTCATACACATTAGCGCCAAATGCTTCGCCAAGATCAGCAAGAGAATTTGCACCCGCCAAAATGAGCTTACTGTTGCTACCGTAAGTTCTTGCATAACGCAGTGCCAGACCTTCTGGCAGCCATTGGTAATGTTGACGCAGCACGCGGGCATAACCATCACGGTCGCAGCCTTCAATATCACCGCCTGGCAGCTGGCCATTTTTAGTCCATGGGCCGCTAGCATGTGGATAGTAAGCTGCTAGTTTACCCACAGCTGCTTCCGCTAATTTACGGTAAGTGGTTAATTTTCCACCGAATACTGATAGTAAAGGTGCTTTGCCTTCTTCATCGTGAATGTCTAATGTGTAGTCACGAGTGATAGCTTGTGGGGAGTCAGATTCATCATCACACAGAGGACGAACTCCGGAGTAATCCCACACAACATCTTGTTTAGTCAGTTGTTTTTTAAAGTGGTCGTTATACACTTTTAATAGATAATTGACTTCGTTTTCGTCAATTTTTACATCTTTTGGATCGCCGTTGTACTCGACATCAGTGGTACCGATGATTGAGAACTCATCCATCCAAGGGATCACGAAGACAATTCGATTATCTTCGTTCTGTAAAATATACGCTTGTGGCTCATCATGAGCGCGTGGAACCACGATGTGGCTACCTTTGATTAGGCGAATACCATAAGGCGATTTCAGTTTTAAGCCATCATCAAAGAACTCTTTTACCCAAGGACCGGTAGCATTGACCAGACCTTTGGCTTTCCAAGTATGAGTTTCGCCAGTGCGTAAGTCTTGAGCTTCAACAACCCATAAACCGTTTTCACGATAAGCGCGAGTGACTTTAGTACGGGTACGGACTTCACCGTTTTTACGTACCACTTCTTGAGCGTTTAATACCACTAAACGCGCATCATCAACCCAACAATCTGAATATTCGAAACCTTTGGTTAATTCAGGTTTTAACACGGAATTTTGGTTGAATTTTAAGCTCTTACTGCTTGGTAAGCTAACGCGTTTTCCTAAGTGATCATATAAAAATAGACCAATACGGATCATCCACGCTGGGCGCAAGTGTGGTTGATGAGGAAGACGGAATCGCATTGGAAATGCGATATGTGGAGCCAGTCGTAACAGAACTTCACGTTCCGCAAGAGCTTCACTGACCAGTCTGAACTCATAATGTTCAAGGTAACGTAAGCCACCATGAATTAATTTTGAACTTGCGGATGAAGTTGCACTCGCTAAGTCTTGAGCTTCTAGCAGCAGTACAGATAATCCACGCCCCGCGGCGTCTGCCGCAATACCAGCGCCGTTGATTCCGCCGCCAATTACAATCAAGTCTTTAGTTTCCATGCATCCCCCTGAGATGTTCGAACAACTTTCTATAATGTTCGTTTTCGCTCATTTGATTGTAATCAAATTTTGTATGTATGCCAACCTGTAATGCATAAAAATAACAAGCGCGTGATGCTAATAACATTTTGTGTATAAATTTAATCTGTTTAATAAATTGTTAATATTGCAATGAAATGACAAGGGGATGAAAAGAAAGGAAAAAGGTAGAAAAAGATGATGGCAGCTGGGCTACCATCATTGAGAGAGAATTTTTAACTAGCAGAGTTCTAATTGAACGTTATGCTGCTCGATGACTTTTAAAATACTGTCAGGGGGCATTTGATTGGTAAAGAGGTAATCAATCAGATTCATATTACCTAAATTTACCATAGCGTTACGACCAAATTTTGAGTGGTCGGTAACTAACATAACGCAGCGAGAGTTTTCAATAATGGCTCGCTTAGTACGCACTTCGTGGTAATCAAATTCTAACAGGGAGCCATCCATATCGATGCCGCTGATCCCCAGAATCCCATAATCCAATCTAAATTGGGAAATAAAATCGAGGGTCGCTTCACCAACAATCCCCCCATCACGGGAGCGCACTTCTCCACCTGCCAGGATCAAACGAAAATCCTCTTTTGGCATCAGCAGAGTCGCCACATTTAAGTTATTGGTCACGACACGTAAATTTTTATGGTTCACTAAGGCATGAGCCACGGCTTCAGGGGTCGTTCCGATATCGATAAATAAGGTTGCGCCATCAGGAATTTGGCTAGCAACATGCTGCGCAATACGTGCTTTTTCATCTGACCACATGATTTTACGGTCATTGTAAGCGGTATTGACGGAGCTAGAAGGCAAAGCTGCGCCACCATGGTGCCGTAAGATCTTATTCTGTTCAGCAAGCTCATTGAGGTCTCGACGAATAGTTTGAGGGCTGACCTCAAATTGTTCGACGAGTTCTTCAGTACTGACATATCCCTGAAGACGCACAAGTTCAACAATTGCATCATGTCTCTGGGTTTGTTTCACAGCGTTAGCCTCTAATTATGAAAATGTTTTATTTGGAGCTTTGGTGTTTAAAACTAAGCCTATTATCCCATACTCCCATCAATAAACCGATGATTAACCCCGAAGTATGTGCGGCATTGGCGATATCCATGCCTAAGAGATCGAAATAGCCAAAAAATAGCCAAACAATAGAGAACACCATTAGCCCACGGGGGATGCCGATACCGATTTCCGGACGACGTTCACCTGTGATCCAAACGTAGCTGACCAGAGCATAAACTACTCCAGATAAACCACCAAAATTGTTTTCGCTAAACAGCGATTGCCCCCAGTTACTAAAGAGTGCGGAGACTAAAAAGATCGTCAACAGTTTTCCTGTTCCCATTTTTTTCTCCACCTGACCTGCCAGAAACCACCACAGAGCAAGGTTGAAGCCAATATGAGAAATGGAAAAATGGACGAGGGCAGGGCTAAACCACCGCCATAATTCACTTTGTTGGTCGCCAATTGGCCAGCCTAAATAAGACAGAACCTCTCGTGGGTCTGCCATGGTGACCCAAAGATATACAATAATAGACAGCAGGATAACCGCGATAGTCAATGGGCCGGATTGCTGTTTTAAATAGCTAAAAGTCAGATAATTACGATATTGAAACTGGGCATCAGTGCGACCTGTTTGCCAGCTGGCTTCAAGATAACGTGGGTCATTCGGATTTTGTAAAAAAATTTCTAGTTCTTTGCGAACCAGCTCAACCTGTTGGTCGTCTGCTAACCATACCTCAAATTGTTGTTGTTCGGATGAAGGTTGGATTTGCAGATGGATATGTTGGCTCGCCATATAGTCGACAAACGCTTGTGCCATCCGTGGGTTAGCAAACGAAATAATATGGATCATGGATGCGTTTCTCGTTTAGAGCGCCGTAATGGCTTGTGGGTATGTCCGTGACCATGCTTCAAACCCGCCATTAATGCTATATACAGATTCGAAACCAATATTAATCAGATATTGTGCTGCACCTTGGCTACTGTGCCCGTGATAGCACATCACCATAACAGTTTGTTCATAATCAGTTTTTTCTAAAAACTGGCTAAGAGTTTCATTGGTTAAATGATAGGCACCCGTTGCATGACCAGCACGAAAACTTTGGGGATCGCGAACATCGACAAGAATTGCACTACCATCGACTAAATGTTGGTAAGCTTGTTCAGGTGTTAGTGTCTCAAAATGGTCCATAAAATACCGGATAGTTAGGAAAAAACCCGTCAGGGATAATCAATTTGGCATCCGTCAATAAATTGCGGATGCCAAAATTAGAGCAGGGAAAATTAGTAGAAAGAGTGCTCGCCACGTTGGTGCTCAGTTAGGTCTTTAACACCTTTCAGTTCACCGTCGAACATCTTCAGTAACTCTTTTTCAATCCCTTCTTTTAGAGTCACGTCAACCATTGAACAACCATTACAGCCGCCGCCAAACTGTAAAATTGCAAAGCCATCTTCAGTGATTTCCATTAAAGAAACTCGACCGCCATGACCTGCTAATTGCGGGTTGATTTGGGATTGTAAAACGTATTCAACACGTTCGATTAATGGCGCGTCATCAGAGACTTTACGCATTTTTGCGTTAGGGGCTTTCAGTGTGAGCTGAGAACCTAATTGGTCAGTGACAAAATCAATCTCCGCATCTTCCAAGAATGGTGCGCTAATTTCATCAACATAAGCAGAGAGTTTTTCAAACTTCAGCTCTTTATCAGTGGCTTCTACAGCACCAGGAGGGCAATAGGAGACACCACATTCGGCGGTTGGTGTGCCTGGGTTAATGACAAATACTCGAATTTGGGTTCCTGGCTCTTGACCTTCCAATAATTTGGAAAAGTGAGCCTGTGCTGCTTCAGTAATATTAATCATAGTCTCTTGCTCAATATAATAGTTGACTGCTTTAGTTGGTTATAATACGCCCATTTACACCTATCCTACAAGGTGCGACACAGTGACCATGCATCAACAGTATGCGCTCCCGCACAAATCAACAATTGTGCAGCGGCATTCATTGTGGCGCCTGTTGTAATAACATCATCAATAATAGCTATGTGTAGCCCATAAACAGAAGTTTCAAGGGTAAATGCCTGATTTAGGTTTTTGTGGCGTTGATGACGTGCTAAGGAAACTTGTGCCAGTGTATCACGAGTGCGTAGTAATGAATTTTGCGAATAGCCAATATTTAGCCATCTGGCTAATCTATCGCCAATGAGTTCCATGTGGTCGAAGCCTCGACGCCAGCGTCGACGCGGATGAGCGGGTATCGTCATCAATAAATCGGGTTTATTCCAGCGTTGCTGACGGTAGCCCATCTGCCAAAACAACAGAAAAATTCGAGTCAATGCAGAGGCCAACTGAGGTTGCCGCTGAAATTTATAATGGTGGATGAGCTTGCGTAGTGGTGCTTGATAGGGGCTAACAGCAATTAATCGTTGCCAAGCGGGGGGATGTCTTAAGCATCGACCACAAGGAATATGAGGCTGTTCGCTAGGTAAGCCACATTGTAAGCAACAGCGAGGCATCATCGGTAAGCTTTTGAGACAAAAACTACAAATGCCCTGATGGGGTAATTTTAGTGATTGATGGCATAGCCAACAGCCCCCTTCCATTGTTAGCATAGGTTCATCCTCAATTGAGAAATTACAATAAAAGCTATAGCAAGAGAGTGTAATCATGGCGCAGTTATATTGGCAGACGGTAGGTGACGGAAAGCAAGATCTTGTGTTACTGCACGGATGGGGGCTGAATGCACAAGTGTGGCAAACACTCATTCCGCGAATCGCTTCACAATTTCGCATTCATCTCGTTGATTTACCAGGATATGGGCGTAGCCAAAATTTTAGCCCCATGAATATTCAGTCAATGGCAGAAACTTTATGGGCGCAGGCACCTAAAAATGCAATTTGGTTAGGGTGGTCGTTGGGGGGATTGGTTGCCAGTCGCATTGCTCTTGACCATTCCAAGGAAGTAAAAGGTCTTATCACGGTGGCATCTTCCCCATGCTTTGGGGCTGAAGATAATTGGGCGGGTATAAAACCTGATGTACTTTTAAATTTTGAAAAGCAACTTTCTGCGGATTTTCAACGTACTGTAGAACGTTTTTTAGCGTTACAAACCCTAGGTACAGAGAGTGCCCGTGATGATGCTCGTACTTTGAAATCCGTCGTATTGGCACAACCCATACCCACGGTTGATGTGCTCAATGCAGGATTGGAGTCTTTGCGTACAGAAGATTTACGTGAAGAGCTGAAAAACCTAGCGATACCATTCTTGCGTATATATGGCTATTTAGATGGTTTAGTTCCGCGTAAAATTGTTGGGATATTGGATGAGATGTATCCAGAGTCCAAATCAGTCATGATACGCCAAAGCGCCCATGCTCCCTTTATTTCCCATCCTGATGAGTTTTCTAAATACTTAATTGAGTTTTCAAATCAATTAGATAAGCCATAAGCTCGCTCATTTAATTGATTTTTAGTTAATGGGGATAGGGTTGACTATAACGTCAGGTAGGAGCCCACTAAGGTATCTTCATTGACTTGCGGATGAAATGCTTTCACATAAACCAAACTGCTCGGTAGATTATTTTTATGATTATATTGAGCAATTTTGGTTTCTAGGCTTTGCATAAAACCATCGAAATCATCAAATTGTTGAAGCTCTTTATGGGTATCAAAAATTTTATAACTCATCCCAGATCCTGATGAATTGGGTTGGATGCTAGCAGCTAGTGTATCGTTGGAAAATAGAAACTGCAGATATATGGCTGATGAATTTGAGGGTTGTCGATATTGTTGCAAATCAGAATTAAGCTGAGTTACGGTTTTTTTCTGAGGTAAATAGGGTGTGTTTATATCTGAATGTGTGATTAAGCCATATAACGTCAACAGATGATCAAAATTACCAAACTCCTTGTTGCGCATTTCAGCATGAGCGGCAATGAGAAAGCGATTTGCTAACGCGTTAGTGGGATGTTCCACCAGTTCTTTTAGTTTGGAGTGATCAGTAAAATGATTTTCGAGTGTTTTAAACTCTTGGTCATGACGGAATTTATCCCCTTCTTTTGTGTACTTATAAACACCATCACTAATTCCTTGGTAATAGTACCGTGCAAGCTTATGTACTTGCTGATTATACGATTGGAAATGGCGAGTTGTATTTAATTGAATAAGGGGCTTACTTGCTTCTTGCTGTTGATGCTCTGTTATTTTTTTGAGTACATTTTTACTGCCTTTTAAGTCGATTTCACGACTCATTTCATAATATTGTTTATAAAATTTCAACGAAGTATAAAAATCTTGAAATTGCAGAACTTCGGTTAGGCATTCACGAAAAACTTTCTTACAGAAACTTTTATTATCAACAGGTTCTTGAGTTGTGATCTGCTCATTTATTTGTGGCGTGGCATGGGATTGGATGCGGCTTTTATTCAACAAATTAATAAAACTAATTCCTTTATTATTGACCTCATTGATTAGAAAAGTACTGGTTAGTCCCCTTGATAAAGAAAGTTTCGCGGAATTGATGAGTATTTGGTTATTGGAATAGTAAGTTTTGATACATTTCTGACTATTGGTATCGTTAATTAATGTGTTTTGTTGGAATGGTATTGATGAAATCAACATGATTGGGAAGCTCCTTACGGTTAGCATGAGCGCTATTGCGAGGCAGGTGAGGTGACATTATGATGAACTTTCAAATGAAGTGAGTCTTAAAAAGCATCTTAAGGATAATAAATCAGATAAACTTCAGATTGTGGAATACTCAAAAGCGCATAAGCCACCGTATTGGGAGTGACTTATGCAGAAGGTGAAAATTAAGAGTCGAGTAGGCTTATTGGTTCATTTTTTTGACGATATTGCTGGAAAATAACGCGATCCAGCGGTAAGCCATTTTTGAGGTTACTGGCTTTGAGGGTTGTTTCTAATGCTTCAATAAACGTGGTGAAATTTTTAAATTCTGAAACACTATTATCTGCTTTAACGAGCTTGAAGACTTTTTGATTAGTTCCCCGATGAGATTGAATGCTGGCGGCATACGTTTCTTGTCCAGCAATAAACTGAAGAAAAATCGCGGGAGCATTATCCGCACTTTGTTGCTTGAGGACTGTTTTTATGTGGTTGAAGGTATCGACTTGCGGCAAATAAACGCCTGCTTGCTGGGTTTCAGTGATCAAACCATGGTGTTGCATAAGCTGTGCAAGGCCGCTATATCCATTATTAATAATGGTTTCATGAGCCGCTTTTAACAGGTGTTGGGTAGTTTGTTTACTGATTTTGTGTGTTGACTGTAACTTGCCTGCAAATTCATTCGATAAATTTTGTAATGCTGGGTGTTGATAAATATCTCTGCCTTCAAATGTATTTTTATAATTTACATCACTCAGGTATTTAAAATATTTAATCGCGAGGTCATGAACCTGCTTATTATATTTTTGAAATTGAAGTTCTTTCTTGTCAGTAATGAGTTTATTTTTCTCTTCTCCAATTCGGTGTTTATTGATTGACTTTATTGCGTCTTCTTTACCGTGGAAATTAGCCGGTAAGCTTATTTTAAACAGGTGCTGGTTATGCTTAATTGATAAATAGTGATCTTTAATTGCAGAGATTGTGTGTAAAAAAGCGGGAGATTCATTTTTTAAGGTAGAAAATTGACTGATAGTTTCATCGTATGAAGGTAATAAATTATTTGCTGTATCGTAAGCCGCATAGGGGCGATTGGCTTCGGTATATGTAGGTAAATGGGTTGCTTCACTGTATGTCAGCAGCCCAGGTAATTGATTTGAGCAGGCTTCATCGTACGAAGGTAAACTGGATAAACTCTGACTTTCTCTTAAAAAATCAATATTATGGTTTGATACTTCATTGATTAAAAATACATTTGCTAGGCTACGAGAGAGGCAGTTTGCTTCAATATTTTGCTTAGTATTGGTTTGAGGGATTGAAGGGGTGGCGGGTTGTCTAGATTTAAATGGATTAATAAATGAACGGCTAAATGTGGATAAAGATTGATTTCTCATATACATCCTCTCTATATATATCAAATGGTTAATGCTTAGTAACCTCCATTCTAAATAGCGAAAGTAAAAATACTTTTAAAAAAGGATGAGAATTAATGAGGGTTAGGAATTTTATGAGGAATATTAAAATTGGTCAGGATTCTTTAACTCAATAGGAAATTCAATAAGACTATTTAATTTTATATACGAAGTGTGAACAATCGTTAATTTCTGGACAACCTTTGCAGCTAGTGCCTGTTAAACAGGCACTGATGTCTACTTTTTCTACTTTCCCCATGCTCACTAGCTTTTCTGCCATGGCATTCACCAATGGAGCAGGGGCATTGAGTTGAGTGCTTAATAACGTGATGTCAGCTTGCCCATATAAAGCAATTAAATCTCTGACTTGTAGCAAGCTGACCATCACGTTAATTCCTTAGTGACAACTATTATTGGAGCAACCGGAACATTGTTGCACGGTTTTAGATTTAATATTGAGAGTAACGCGGCTGCGCACACGGCGTAGAACAGCAATCAACACAATATTAAATAGGAGTACGGCACTTATCGCTATCAAGCTACTTTGTGGGTGCTCACTGAACGTTGCTGTTTGGTAGAACAGTGTTGCAAGGCTATAAGCGACGTTGAGTCCCCAAAGAATAGAGAACATCATCCAGCTTTTATTGGTCTCACGTGCAATTGCTCCCATTACAGATACGCAAGGCACGTACAGAAGAACAAATATCAGGTAGCTATAAGCGCTAATATCAGAACCGAATTTAGCCGCCATGGTGCCCATTGAACCAGATTCCATCTCTGCATCACCCATACTGGCTTCAATAGGGTTAGACAGCGCACTGATTGAGAACGTATCTTTCAGGCTATTCCATGTGTCAGTCACGGCGGATCCAAGCTCATCGAGTAAATCAAATGCTTCAGGATCGAATGGTTCTGCGGTAATTGCTTCTGCGGTGTACAGGGTATTCAAGGTTCCGACGACCACTTCTTTTGCCATGGCTCCGGTAATTAGACCGACAGTTGCTTGCCAGTTATCACTGTGAACCCCAATAGGTTGCAGAACTGGGGTGATGACCTTACTCACGGAGGCTAGTGCGGAGTCATTAATATTATCAACGGGCTTACCGGAAAGAGAAAAGCTATTAAGTGCTCCGATAAAAATACTCGCCACAACAATCACTTTACCCGCACGCAGTACGAAGCCTTTCAAACGTTGCCATGTTTGGATCAGCAATGTTTTCAGGTGAGGAACATGATAAACCGGTAACTCCATAACGAATGGGGATGCTTCTCCGCGCATCAGGGTATGTTTCAATAACAGCCCCGTTAGGATGGCAACTACAATACCAAGTAAATAGAGGGAAAATACAACGCTTGCACCATTTTTACCAAAGAAGGCAGCGGCAAAGACGGCAAAGATAGCCAGACGAGCACCACAAGACATAAACGGTGCCATCAGTACGGTAATTAGCCTTTCTCTAGGCGCATCAAGCGTTCTTGCGCCCATAATAGACGGTACGTTACAACCGAATCCGACAATTAACGGCACAAATGATTTACCCGGTAAACCAAGAGCTTGCATTAACCTATCCATCACGAAAGCAGCACGGGCCATATAACCAGAGTCTTCCAATATGGATAAAAATAGGTACATCATCCCAATTTGTGGCACCAATGGTAGAACGGTATTAATACCGCCCCCAACACCTTGGGCAAGGAATATGGTGAGCCAATCAGGGAAGTTTGATGTTGCTCCAATCCATTGAATTCCATGAATGAAGATAGCTTCAGAGGCGCCTTCAAAGAAGGGCTGTAACGCACCACCGATATTGATCGCTAACACAAACATTAAATACATGACAAACAAGAAAATCGGTACCCCTAACCACCGGTTGAGGATAAATCGGTCAAGGTTTTGAGTGAGGCGGTTGGGTTCGGCGGCACTATTATTGATAGCGGCATTACAGATGCTAGCAATGGATTGATAGCGCGCATCAGCAATCAATAATTCAGGTTCTTCTTGTAAGGCATTTCTGAGGTTAGAGCGAGTTTCTGCCAGTAATTGTTCAGAGACATTAGCACGCTGACGGCTGTAAATATCCCCTTCTAAAATTTGCAGAGCTAACCAACGACGTTGTTGTAGGCTAAATTGTTGAGCCGATATTTTTTCAGAAAGCTCATCTACAGTTTTGAGTAGCTCCGCTGGGTATTGCACTAACGCCTGTTGGCTATTTTGTGGGTGGCTATCAATAGCTTGCTTGAGTTGCTCAAGACCTGTAGCTCGGGTTGATACCATCGGGATCACCGGGCAACCAAGCTGTTTCTCAAGTTGTTTGATATCGATTTCAATACGCTGGCTTTGAGCGATATCTAGCATATTGAGTGCAACGATGCAGGGAACCCCTAACTCAACAAGTTGCAGGGTAAGGTACAGGTTGCGCTCCAAATTGGAGGCATCAACCACGTTGATTAACATGTCTGCTTCACCACTTAAAATAAAGTAGCAAGCAATCTGTTCATCAAGAGATGTTTGCTCAGAAATCGTGGTGAGAGAATAAGTCCCTGGAAGGTCAACCAGTTCAATTTTGTGTTCAGGAGTGTGGAAACGTCCAACTTTACGTTCAACGGTGACCCCTGCCCAGTTACCGACACGCTGACGTGACCCTGTTAACTGGTTAAACAACGTGGTTTTACCTGCGTTCGGGTTACCGATAAGGCCGATAGTTAATGGTTTCATAGTGTATGCCAGTCGTAAAAATAAAAATCTTTATCAGAACAAATCTAATAAATTATTAATTTATTTGCACTTCATCTAAGTTAATGAGCGCTAAATCTTTTTTGCGTAATACTAAGCTCACTCGGTGAGTTTCAATTTGTACGGGATCACCAAATGGGGCGATACGTACCACTTTAAATACCGAGCCTGGTAGCAAGCCAAGAGAGAGGAGTTTTTGGCGATAAGCTGGGCTGATCTCTGGTGAAAAGCCAAGTATTTTGTAACTGCATTGGGGAAGTATGGACATAGTACCTTCCAATTACTGTTTATTCCGTTGATTGAAATGAATATTATCATTTTCAATCAATAGATAGTGTTATTAAGAATAATATTGATAATTATTATTATAAAGTGGTTATCTTTAAAAGAAATAGCGTGGGAAATAAAAATAAATCTAATTAACAATGAGAATCATAATCATCTACCATGTTGTATATTTAGCCTCTTTTTTCGCTATCATTAAATGATGTGGATCAAGAATAGATTTGGTTTGCGGAGTTTTTAAGACAATAAAGACAATGTTAATATTGTTAATTAAAGTCATTAAATAAAACAAAAGAATAGATAGCCAATTGAATTAGCTAATTTAATATTAGCAATAATATTAAATACAAAAAATTAATGTCAATGTGATTAATTATTTTCGGGTGAGATTTAATGAATGCCCTTGCAAAGAATCGCAAGAGCATTTTGGTTATTAACGTTTTTTACCCAATGCAGCGGCAAGTGCATCACTCATCGCACTATTACCAGTATTCGCGGTGTTTTGGCGCGAATTGCCTCGTGGTGCTGGTGCCTTACGTGCATTTTTATCCTGTACAGGGGCAGAACTGCGGGGCGCGTTATTACTGTCTCCGGCTTGTTCATCTAAACGCATCGTTAAAGCGATACGTTTACGTGGAATATCTACATCCAATACTTTGACTTTAACAATATCACCCGCCTTGACCACTTTGTGTGGGTCTTCAACGTAGCTATTTGATAAAGAAGAGATATGCACCAGCCCATCTTGATGAACACCAATATCCACAAATGCACCGAAGTTAGTGACGTTGGTGACCGCACCTTCTAAGATCATGCCCGGTATTAAGTCGTTCATGGTTTCGACACCATCGGCAAAGGTCGCTGTTTTGAACTCAGGGCGCGGGTCTCGTCCTGGTTTTTCTAACTCTTTGATAATGTCAGTGACGGTTGGAACACCAAATTGCTCTGTCGTAAATTCACGTGGGCTTAAGCCATTTAATACTTGGGAATTCCCCATAATTTCTTTTAGTGGCTGACGTACAGTTTCGAGAATTTTTTCCACAATAGGATAGGCTTCTGGGTGAACTGTCGAGGCATCTAGTGGATTATCACCATTGGAGATACGTAAGAATCCGGCACACTGTTCAAATGCTTTAGGTCCTAAACGAGGCACTTTTAAGAGCTGTTTTCGGTTATTAAATTGGCCATTTGCATCACGCCAGTCTACAACGTTTTGGGCAATCATCTTACTGAGCCCTGCAACGCGGGTAAGCAATGGAACAGAAGCGGTATTCAGGTCAACGCCGACGGAGTTTACACAATCTTCAACGACCGCATCGAGCTTACGTGCTAATTGGGTTTGGCTAACGTCGTGTTGATATTGACCTACACCGATAGATTTAGGATCAATTTTTACCAGCTCCGCAAGGGGATCTTGTAAACGACGAGCAATGGAGACTGCACCACGTAGAGTTACATCTAGGTCTGGGAATTCTTGGGCTGCAAGCTCAGAGGCAGAATATACTGATGCACCGGCCTCGCTCACAATCACTTTTTGTGCGGTGACATCAGGGTACTGTTTTTGTACTTCAGCAAAGAAACGTTCGGTTTCTCGGGAGGCGGTTCCATTACCGATAGCCACTAACTCCACATTATGTTTTTGACATAACGCGGCTACGATAGCGGCGGCTTTTGCTGCCTGCCCAGTATGCGGGTAAATGGTGTCGGTCGCGATCACTTTGCTTGTGGAGTCCACAACCGCAACTTTAACACCTGTACGTAAGCCAGGATCTAATCCCATTGTGGCTCGCATACCCGCAGGCGCTGCCATGAGCAGGTCGCTTAAGTTACGTGCGAATACATTAATGGCTTCCTCTTCCGCTTTCTCACGTAAGGTGCTCATGATTTCGGTTTCTAGATGCAATAAGACTTTGACGCGCCATGTCCAGCTGATAACGGCTTTGCGCCATTGATCTGCTGGCGCATTATTGAAACGTACATCGAGATGGCGAGTAATAATTTCTTCGCAATAACTCTCTTTTGGCGGTTCTTCAAATTGCGGGTCACAGTTTAGTGACAATTGCAAAATTCCTTCATTGCGTCCACGGAACATGGCTAAAGCACGGTGAGAAGGAACTTGAGAAACAGGCTCATGGTGATCAAAATAGTCGCTAAATTTCACGCCTTCAGTTTGTTTACCATCAGCAACTACCGAGACAATGTGGGCATTTTTCCAAATATAATCGCGAACTTTGGCCAATAAGGCCGCATCTTCGGCAAAACGCTCCATTAAAATATAACGAGCGCCATCTAAAGCAGCTTTCACATCTGCAACGCCCTTGTCTGCATCGATATAGCGCTGTGCTAATTCTTCAGGAGATTGGCTCGGGTCGTTCCATAAGGTGTCAGCTAAAGGTTCTAATCCGGCTTCAATTGCAATTTGACCGCGGGTACGACGCTTTGGCTTGTAAGGGAGGTAAAGGTCTTCAAGTTCAGTTTTATTTAGTGTGGTATTGATTGCGGAGGTGAGTTCCGGGGTAAGCTTACCTTGTTCTTCAATGGATTTTAGGATGGTTTGCTTACGGTCATTTAACTCTCTCAAATACCCTAAACGGCTCTCTAGCTGTCGAAGCTGAGTATCATCCAACCCTCCAGTGACCTCTTTACGGTAACGGGCAATAAAAGGAACGGTGTTACCTTCATCCAATAATGTGATAGCGGAAAGTACCTGTTGTGGCTGGGTTCGCAGTTCAGCTGCAATAATTTGGCTTAGAGTTTCATTCATGTCGTGTTTAAATACCTACTCAAAGAACGGTGAAAATTTACTGCACAGTTATACTTGGTGGTTGGCATAATTTCCAGACAGAATTTCCATCTAATGCAAGGAAAGTCGCAGATAAATTTTTATAACATCCTATAATCATTCGTTTTATATACCCTTAATGTTATGAATAAGAGCCTGTTAATTACCCGTGAAGGTTGGGACGCTTTAGATAAAGAACTCAAATATCTTTGGAAAGAAGAGCGCCCAAGAGTGACTCAATCCGTCTCTGAAGCTGCGGCTCAGGGGGATCGGTCAGAAAATGCAGAATATATTTACGGTAAAAAAAGATTGCGGGAAATTGACCGCCGCATCCGTTTTTTATCCAAAAGATTAGATCAATTAAGAATAGTCGAACCCGATCCTCGTCAGGAGGGGCGTGTCTTTTTTGGAGCTTGGGTTAAACTTGAAGACGATAACGGAAATATCCGAATTTTTCGTTTAGTTGGTGCAGATGAATTCGATCCGGCAAAGCAATGGATTTCAATCGATTCTCCGGTAGCCCGCGCGCTGATTGGTAAACGGGTTGATGATGAAGTTGTGGTTAGCACGCCGGGCGGGCAAGTAACCTATTTTGTATTAGAAATTAGCTATAAGCCATTATTCAATTAAAGAGTAAAAAAATTCATTAAAACTAAGGTTAGTGATAAATTAGTGGCATAAATATTATTTTTGTTTATTTTCATGAGCAAAATAATTCGAAGGATCTACACTTTGGGGGCTACAAATGCAGGAAAGTTATAAGATTCTTGTTGTCGATGATGATATGCGTTTACGTGCTCTGCTCGAACGTTACCTTACGGAGCAGGGTTTTCAGGTAAGAAGCGCAGCGAATGCTGAGCAAATGGATAGGATCCTAACGCGGGAATCTATTCATTTAATCGTATTAGATTTAATGCTTCCTGGGGAGGATGGATTATCTATCTGTCGTCGATTACGTAGTCAAAACAACCCAATTCCTATCATTATGGTCACGGCAAAAGGTGAAGAAGTTGACCGTATTGTTGGTTTGGAAATTGGTGCGGATGATTATATTCCTAAGCCATTTAATCCTCGTGAATTATTGGCTCGTATTCGCGCAGTATTACGTCGTCAAGCGAACGAATTGCCGGGGGCGCCATCTCAAGACGATGCCGTGATTACTTTCGGTAAATTTAAACTGAACCTCGGTACTCGTGAGATGTTCCAAGGCGAGGAGAATATGCCATTAACCAGCGGTGAGTTCGCTGTATTAAAAGTTTTGGTATCTTATCCGCGTGAGCCTTTATCTCGAGACAAACTGATGAGCTTAGCGAGAGGTCGTGAATACAGTGCGATGGAACGATCAATTGACGTTCAAATTTCACGTTTACGCCGCATGATTGAAGAAGATCCTGCCCATCCTCGTTATATTCAAACGGTCTGGGGTCTGGGGTACGTGTTTGTTCCTGATGGAAGCAAAGCATGAAGCGACTGAGGTTCTCACGACGTAGTACATTTTCTCGTTCGTTATTTTTATTTGTAGCACTACTGTTTGCAAGCCTTGTGACCAGCTATATGGTCGTTTTGAACTTTGTTGTTATGCCTAGCTTACAACAGTTCAATAAA
Source organism: Providencia rustigianii DSM 4541 (assembly GCF_000156395.1). Lineage (GTDB taxonomy): Bacteria > Pseudomonadota > Gammaproteobacteria > Enterobacterales > Enterobacteriaceae > Providencia > Providencia rustigianii. The sequence continues at coordinate 182,747 of NZ_GG703818.1, read as the reverse complement.
GTGTTGGCGTATGAAGTGCGTACATTGATGACGGAGAAAATGGTTCTACAAGATGGAACCTCTGTGCGGGTATCTCCTGCGCTGCGTAAGAAAATCTATAATGAATTAGGTATTACTTTTTATGCACATTCAGCCGCTATGAATGAAGGGCTGAATTGGGCAAAGGAGTATGATTTTCTTAGTAAAAATATGTCGGAATACTTAGGCGGCAAGGCCAGTGTACATCTTGAACTTGGGCGTGAGTATCCGATATTATGGTTAACTTCCTATCTTGCACCAGATATTTGGGTGCGAGTCCCGCTTACTGAAATTGGTCAAAATCAATTCTCGCAAGTCTTTCGCTATACTCTCACCGTCTTCCTCACTATATTTGCAGGGGTTTGGTTGTATATTCGCTATCAAAATAAACCCTTATTAGAGTTGGAATATCATGCTGGTGAAGTCGGTAAAGGGCATATATTACCGCCAATGCAGGAAAAAGGGGCGACAGAGGTGCGAGCAGCGATCCGCTCGTTTAACCATATGGCTGCCGGTATCAAAACCCTCGAAAATGACCGTACCGTCCTTATGGCGGGGGTGAGTCATGACCTGCGAACACCGTTAACACGAATTCGTCTTGCCACTGAAATGATGAGTCCTGAAGATAGCTATCTGGCTGAATCTATCAATAAAGATATTGAAGAATGTGATGCGATTATCGGTCAGTTCATGTCTTACCTGAAAACAGGTCAAGAGATGGATATGGAATTCTGTGATCTCAATACCATCCTCAATGAAGCTGTGGTGGCAGAAGTTAATGTAGTCGGAGAAATTGAAACGAAACTTGTGCCGGGCCCTGTTATTTTCAATGGAAATCCGCTAGCAATTAAACGCGCGATAACCAACATGATCGTCAATGCATACCGCTACGGAAATGGTTGGATTAAAGTCAGTAGTGGTAAGAATGAAGATTATGTTTGGTTCCAAGTGGAAGATGATGGTGCTGGGATCAAAGACGAAGATATTCACCGCCTCTTTCAGCCGTTTGTTCAAGGGGAAAAAGCCCGTAGTAACACCGGGACAGGGCTGGGGCTGGCGATAATTCGTAGAATTATTGATGCTCACGAGGGGAATATTGAGATCCGTAAAAGTGAGCGTGGCGGGTTTGCTATTAGAGCTTTGCTCCCTCTAAAGGAACGCGAAGACTGATATCTCGTCGTATTTCGCGCTGCAGCGTTGTTGGCTACTCTCAGCTACACGGGTCACATACTTATGTATGCTCCCCGAGATATCTTCGTTTGCCGCCTAGCTGCCACACGAACTACTTAGAGATATGCTGTGTAGAAAAGTATTCTGTATAGAAAGATAGAAAGATAGAAAGATAGAAAGATAGAAAGATAGAAAAATAGAAAAAATTTTTGTCATTTATGACAATATGTCATGGTCATTTTTAAAACTGTAATATTCACATGCTCACTTATAATTAATTGAAAAATAATGGAATAGTTATTTTTCTTTCTCGATTTTCCTTTCTCTTCGTCGATAAAATCCTCAAATGTCATAAAACTGTCATAAATGTGACATGTTGCCGTAACTAAATTGTCCTATTTTCCCTACCGTGACATACACTTTAATTTACTACTTGATTGTTTCTATACATCCCCGGAGGGATTATGAAAATGATGCGTACCACCCTAGCAAGCGTAATGGCAGCAACTTTATCTATGACTGCAATGTCTTCTTTTGCTGCCACCAGCCTGACCGGAGCTGGCGCGACATTCCCTGCTCCTGTTTATGCTAAGTGGGCAGATTCTTATCAAAAAGAAACAGGCAACAAAATTAACTATCAGGGGATCGGTTCTTCTGGTGGCGTAAAACAAATTAATGCAAAAACTGTCGACTTCGGTGCATCTGATGCGCCATTAACAGATGAAAAACTGAAAGAAGACGGTTTGTTCCAATTCCCAACGGTAATTGGCGGTGTGGTTTTAGCGGTTAATGTAAAAGGCATTCAATCTAACCAACTGGTGTTAGATGGTGCAACTTTAGGTGATATCTACCTAGGTAAAATCACAAAATGGAATGACCCAGCCATCGTCAAGTTAAACCCGAATGCTAAATTACCTGACCAAAACATCGCGGTTGTTCGTCGTTCAGATGGTTCAGGTACTACGTTCGTATTCACTAGCTACTTAGCGAAAGTCAGCTCAAGCTGGAAATCAGATGTTGGTGCAGGTTCCACAGTTAACTGGCCGAAAAACAGCGTAGGCGGTAAAGGTAATGATGGTGTTGCAGCCTTCGTTCAGCGTCTCCCAGGCTCAATTGGTTACGTAGAATATGCTTACGCAAAACAAAATAATCTTGCGTATACTAAGCTAATCTCTGCGGATGGCCAGCCAGTATCACCGACTGGTGAAAGCTTCAGCGCAGCAGCGAAAAAAGTTGATTGGTCAAAATCCTTTGCACAAGACCTGACTAACCGTGAAGGTGCGAATGCGTGGCCAATTACTTCAACCACATTCATCTTAGTTCATAAGCAACAAGCGGATGCGGTGAAAGGTAAAGCAGCTCTTGATTTCTTCAACTGGGCTTACGAAAAAGGTGGTAAACAAGCAGAAGCATTAGATTATGCAGTTTTACCTCAAGAAGTCGTGACCGCAGTACGCGCAGCATGGAAAACAGAAGTTAAAGATAGCCAAGGTAAATCACTGTTCTAAGTGAGCCTCGGGTTGGAAAATGGTAAGCGGATGTTGAGGAACAGCATCTGCTTATTCACCGTAGTAACGTAACCCTACTGTGAAGTAGGTATGGAATGAGAACAAAGCGCATGGCCGAAAAAATAACGGCATTTAAAGCCCCAAGCAAATCGGGTGACGTGATTTTTAGCGCACTGGTAAAGATTGCCGCGCTAATTACTCTCCTCATGCTCGGCGGTATTATTGTTTCCCTCATTTTTGCATCCTGGCCAAGTATGCAGAAGTTTGGGTTTTCGTTTTTGTGGAACAAAGAGTGGGATGCTCCTGCTGAGCAATTTGGTGCATTAGTACCAATCTACGGCACCATTGTTACCTCATTGATTGCTCTGATCATCGCCGTACCCGTCAGTTTTGGTATCGCGCTGTTTTTAACAGAGTTAGCACCTAACTGGTTAAAACGTCCATTAGGTATTGCGATTGAGCTCCTCGCTGCAATCCCAAGTATTGTTTATGGTATGTGGGGGCTTTTCGTCTTCGCTCCATTATTCGCAGAATATTTCCAAGAACCTGTCGGCAACGTGATGTCGAGTATTCCTATTGTTGGGGAGCTGTTCACTGGTCCGGCATTCGGTATTGGTATTCTTGCGGCAGGTATTATCCTCGCTATCATGATTATTCCTTACATCGCCTCTGTTATGCGTGATGTGTTTGAACAAACTCCTGTGATGATGAAAGAGTCAGCCTACGGTATTGGTTGTACTACATGGGAAGTGATTTGGAATATTGTTTTACCTTATACCCGTAATGGGGTTATCGGGGGGGTGATGTTGGGCTTGGGTCGTGCACTCGGTGAAACCATGGCCGTCACATTCGTCATCGGTAACACTTACCAGCTCGATAGTCCTTCATTGTTTATGCCGGGTAACAGTATTACCTCTGCACTGGCGAATGAGTTCGCAGAAGCGGAAAGTGGTTTACATACCGCTGCGTTAATGGAACTTGGTTTAATTCTATTCGTAATTACCTTCATCGTTCTGGCGATTTCCAAACTGATGGTAATGCGTCTTGCGAAGAATGAGGGCCGCTAGTATGTCAACATATGAACCTATCGCCGTTAACCAGCAAGAACGTGCTCGCCGCCAAGCGTGGCGTCGCCAAATCAATAGAATGGCGCTGGTTATCTCCATGCTCACAATGGCATTTGGCCTGTTCTGGTTAGTTTGGATCTTATACTCAACAGTAACCAAAGGGATTGATGGTATGTCCCTCAATCTGTTTACCGAAATGACTCCGCCGCCCAATACGGAAGGTGGGGGTCTGGCAAACGCCATAATGGGAAGCGGTTTATTAATCCTGTGGGCAACAGTGATTGGTACACCATTAGGTATTTTAGCGGGTATCTATTTAGCGGAATATGGTCGTAAATCATGGCTAGCTTCTGTTACCCGTTTTATTAACGATATTTTGTTATCTGCGCCCTCGATTGTGGTGGGTTTGTTCGTCTACACCATTGTGGTCGCTCAAATGCAGCACTTCTCCGGTTGGGCTGGTGTGATTGCGCTGGCATTACTGCAAATTCCAATTGTTATCCGTACGACAGAAAACATGTTGAAGCTCGTACCGGATAGCCTACGAGAAGCTGCTTATGCTCTGGGCACACCGAAGTGGAAAATGATTTTATCGATTACATTAAAAGCATCTGTATCTGGGATTATCACCGGTATTTTGCTGGCAATCGCGCGTATTGCGGGGGAAACCGCACCGCTGCTGTTTACTTCTCTGTCGAACCAATTCTGGAGCACCGACATGAGCGAGCCAATTGCTAACTTACCCGTGACGATTTTTAAATTTGCGATGAGTCCATTCTCAGAATGGCAAGATCTGGCATGGGCAGGGGTTCTTCTAATCACCTTATGTGTCCTGTTAATCAACATTATTGCGCGTGTAGTGTTTGCACAGAAAAAACACTAATCCCAGACGAATAAAGATTTATAGAGAGAAGTAACCATGATTAATGCAAACGACATTACAAACAGTAAAATTAAAGTTCGTGACCTTAACTTCTTCTATGGCAAGTTTCACGCCCTGAAGAATATCTCTTTGGATATTGAAAAAAACAAAGTCACCGCGTTTATCGGTCCATCAGGTTGCGGAAAATCAACTTTGCTGCGTACTTTCAATAAAATGTACGAATTGTATGGCGAGCAGCGCGCTGAAGGTGAAATTTTACTGGATGGCCAAAACATCCTAACGGACAAGCAAGATATTGCATTGCTACGTGCTAAAGTCGGAATGGTGTTCCAGAAGCCTACGCCATTCCCAATGTCTATTTATGACAATATCGCGTTTGGTGTACGTCTGTTTGAAAAATTATCTCGTGTGGAAATGGACGAGCGAGTGCAGTGGGCGCTGACAAAAGCCGCATTATGGAATGAAACCAAAGACAAGCTACACCAAAGCGGTTACAGCCTTTCTGGCGGACAGCAGCAACGTCTGTGCATTGCTCGTGGTATCGCAATTCGTCCAGAAGTTTTATTACTCGATGAGCCATGCTCCGCTTTGGACCCAATTTCAACTGGGCGTATCGAAGAGCTGATCACTGAATTAAAATCAGAGTATACCGTGGTGATTGTGACCCACAACATGCAACAAGCCGCACGTTGCTCTGATTACACGGCATTTATGTACTTGGGTGAGTTGGTTGAGTTTAATAATACCGACAAAATGTTTACCACCCCAGAAATGAAACAAACTGAAGATTATATTACTGGCCGCTACGGTTGATATGGAGCCGACGATGGATACGCTGAATCACAACAAACATATATCAGGGCAGTTCAACGCTGAACTGGAACATATCCATACTGAGTTGATGACTATGGGAGGGCTGGTAGAAGAACAGCTCACCAAGGCGATCACTGCGATGCATAATCAGGATGAGGCCCTAGCGCGAGAAGTGATTGCCAATGACCACAAAGTCAACATGATGGAAGTGGCAATCGATGAAGAATGCGTCAAAATCATTGCAAAACGCCAACCAACGGCGAGTGACTTACGCTTGATTATGGCAATATCTAAAACCATCGCTGAGTTGGAAAGAATCGGTGACGTGGCCGATAAAATTTGCCAAACCGCACTGGAAAAATTTTCCCATCAGCATCAGCCATTATTAGTTAGCCTAGAATCATTAGGTCGCCATACAGTCCAAATGCTTCACGATGTTTTAGATGCATTTGCGCGTATGGATTTGGAAGAAGCTATCCGAATTTATCGTGAAGATGAAAAGGTGGACCAAGAGTACGAGGGAATTGTTCGTCAGTTAATGACTTATATGATGGAAGACCCGCGCACCATACCTAGCGTATTGACGGCACTATTTTGTGCGCGCTCCATTGAACGCATCGGCGATCGCTGCCAAAACATTTGTGAATTTATTTTTTACTATGTTAAAGGTCAGGATTTCCGCCATGTGGATGGGGATAATTTAGACAAGATGCTTACCAACAAATAAAAAATGTATTTCGTCGAGTAGTGGCTAGATTGGCGGTATTTGGCTTAGCCACTACTCGTGCTTACCATCTTTCTTCTTGGCTCAATAAGAGTCTTAATCTTGCTTCATTTTAGGGGTCACTCCGATGGATATTCACCCCTTTTTTTATATCTCCATATATTCCAAATTGATATAAATATATTATTTAATATTATTTCAAGTGCTAAGAAATAGTTGATAGCTTGTGATGGTCGATTTACAAAAATTTACCGTTAGGGGTATTCAATGAAAGCTCGTATTCTTACTTCCGCACTTTTAGTTGCAGGTCTGGCGCTGACAGCGAATGTCGCTAGCGCAGACAAATTAGATGATATTAAACAAGCGGGAGTGATCCGCATTTCAGTTTTTGACAGTAATCCCCCATTCGGATTTATTGATCCTAAAACCAAAAAACTAGCCGGTTATGATATCGATATCGCCCAAGCGATCGCCGATGACCTTGGTGTAAAATTAGAACTACGCCCAACCAACCCTGCCAACCGTATTCCACTACTAACCTCTGGTAAAGTTGACCTGATCGGCGCTAACTTCACGATCACCGACGAACGTGCAAAGCAGGTGGATTTCTCCATTCCTGATTTTGCGACAGGACAAAAATTTATTGCCCGTAAAGGTGTACTGAAAACCCCTGAAGATATTGCTCCTCTGCGTATTGGTGCGGATAAAGGTACTGTGCAGGAAGTGACTCTGCGTGAACGTTTCCCAAATACCAAAGTCATTTCATATGATGATACTCCACAGGCCTTTGCTGCACTGCGTAATGGTAATGTCCAAGCGATCACTCAAGATGATGCCAAACTGGTGGGTTTATTAGGTAACTTACCGGAAAAAGTCAAAGCTGATTTTGAAATATCGCCTTTTAGCCTGACAAAAGAGTATCAAGCACTGGCAGCAAGCAAAGGGGAAACTCGCTTAGTTGAAAGCGTGAATGAAACATTGCTGAAACTGGAAAAACAGGGCAAAGCGAACGAAATCTATAACCGTTGGTTTGGACCTGAAACTAAAGCCGCTCAACCTCGCGGAGAGTTTAAATTTGCACCACTGAGTCAGCAGCAACCTCAATCTTAATCATTATTGGTTGTTGAGATTTTCCAAACACCCCTGCCAATCACGCAGGGGTTGTTAGTTATGTAGAGGCACAATTATGTTTGAGACATTTTTTAGCGGTGACTTCTGGTCTGCGCATCTCTTAGCACCACAATATTTAGAGTGGTTTGGCTATGGCTTTTTGCTGACAGTCTGGATTTCCGTCTGCACGATTATTGCAGCCACACTATTAGGTTTCATTGTTGCCTCTGCAAGAGATAGCCAAATTGCCCCATTGCGCTGGTTTGTGAGCGCGTATATTTCAATTTTCCGCAACACGCCATTATTGGTGCAGCTCTTTTTTTGGTATTTCGCCTCAGGGGAAATTTTACCTGCATCGATGATGGAATGGTTGAATACACCCCATGAAGTCCACTTTTTTGGGGTGATGCTAAGCTGGCCATCATTTGAATTTTTAGCTGGGTTTGTTGGATTGACACTGTACACCGTGCCATTTATTGCTGAAGAAGTACGTTCTGGTATTCGTGGTGTACGCCAAGGACAAAAACAAGCGGCATTCGCGCTGGGCTTAACGTCATGGCAAGCGATGAAGCTGGTGGTTTTACCGCAAGCGGTCAAAATTGCCCTACCACCATTACTCGGACAGTATATGAATGTGGTAAAAAACTCCTCGTTGACGATGGCGATTGGCGTTGCTGAACTGTCATATGTTTCGCGCCAAGTAGACAGCCAATCCTTACAAACATTTGCCGCCTTTGGTTTGGCTACCGTGTTGTACATCGCAATCATTGCGTTGATGGAAGGTTGGGGACAGTGGCGACAACAACGTAATTTGGCTCAGGGGGTATAAAATGGATTTTTCAGTCATAGAAGATAACTGGCAGTATTTGCTGTTTGGCGCTTATCCTGATGGGCCTCTAGAAGGGGCGGCTTTAACCTTAATAATGAGCTTAGTGGCGGGTGCAGCTTCGGTTGTATTGGGTACATTAGGTGGTATTGCATTAGCCATGTTGCGCGGTTTTTGGGTAAATTTGTTCGCTGCGGTTTAGGTTTTTTCCGCGCGATCCCCGTTATTATGCTGATTTTTTGGACATATTTTTTATTGCCAGTTGTACTCGGAACGGAGATCCCAGGGATCACAGCGGTAGTCTGTGCATTAGCGTTGATCACGTCTGCCTACTTAGCGCATGCGGTGAAAGCAGGCATTCTTGCTATAGGAAAAGGGCAGTGGCATGCGGGAATGTCTCTCGGTTTTAACCGCTGGCAAGTGCTAGGGTATATCGTCCTGCCTCAAGCGTTAAGAATGATGGTGCCGTCGTTTATTAATCAATGGGTGGCATTAATTAAAGATACTTCCCTTGCTTATATTGTTGGAGTGGCAGAGTTGTCATTCTTAGCTACCCAGGTGAATAACCGCGAAATGGTTTATCCGCTAGAAGTTTTTCTCTTTGTTGCATTTATCTATTTTGTTATGTGCTTATCGGTCGAAATTATAGCGAATCAAATAGCCAAAAAACTCAGTGATAAAAATGCAGTTCATCAGCGGTCAGCCAAACGAGGGCTATTATTTTGGCGACATCAAAAACTGATCGCACTGTCTTAGTGAATTGAAAAATGGCGGTATAATCGCCGCCATTAAATTCAACAATTGAATTTCCAGACAATTATCTTCATCTCTACAGTATCAGTTAGTTAGGACAAAATTGCCTATTAAAATGACGCAATCGTTTTCTTTTTCGTCATTTAGTTGTACCATTAGCCGAAAAAAACTTTTTTTAAGGCATGTTTAAATGAGTAATCAATCTTCTGGCTCTTCGCAACAACAGGGTCTGTTTCAGCGCGTGTTTAAATTACAAGAACACGGAACTACTGCTAGAACAGAAATCGTTGCAGGGTTTACCACTTTTCTGACGATGGTCTATATCGTCTTTGTTAACCCCCAAATTCTGTCTGTCGCGGGAATGGATATCAAAGCGGTATTCGTTACCACCTGCTTGATTGCGGCAATTGGTAGTATCTTTATGGGTCTGTTGGCAAATTTGCCAATCGCAGTCGCTCCAGCGATGGGGTTGAACGCCTTCTTTGCTTTTGTGGTGGTCGGTGCCATGGGATATTCATGGCAAGTGGCTATGGGAGCAGTGTTCTGGGGAGCGGTCGGCCTCTTTATTTTGACACTATTTCGCATTCGTTACTGGATTATCGCGAATATCCCTCTTAGTTTACGGGTGGGGATCACCAGTGGTATCGGTTTATTCATCGCCATGATGGGATTGAAAAACTCCGGTATTATCGTAGCAAACCCAGATACTTTAGTTTCAATTGGTAATTTGACTCACCATAACGTTTGGCTGGGTGCATTAGGCTTTTTCATCATTGCCATTTTAGCTGCACGTAATATTCATGCCGCAGTGTTAGTGTCTATCGCGGTCACAACATTGATTGGTCTGGCTTTAGGCGATGTAAAATATAGCGGTATATTCTCAATGCCGCCAAGTATTACCAGTGTGGTGGGGCAAGTTGAATTTGTTGCTTCATTTGACCTCGCGTTATCCGGCGTTATTTTCGCATTTATGTTAGTTAACTTGTTTGACTCCTCTGGCACCATGATTGGGGTTACCGATAAGGCGGGTATTACTAACGAGCGCGGTACTTTCCCCCGCATGAAACAAGCTTTATATGTTGATAGCTTAAGTTCTGTGGCTGGTTCTGCGATGGGAACCTCTTCAGTGACGGCGTATATCGAAAGCTCCTCTGGAGTTTCCGTCGGTGGTCGTACAGGTTTAACGGCAATTGTTGTCGGTGTTTTATTCCTACTGACCATGTTTATCTCTCCGCTGGCAGGCATGGTTCCTGCGTATGCAACGGCGGGTGCGCTGATTTATGTCGGGGTGCTGATGACCTCCAGCTTGACGCGGGTAAAATGGGATGATTTAACCGAATCCGTTCCTGCCTTTATCACTGCGGTCATGATGCCATTCAGTTTCTCAATTACTGAAGGTATTGCGCTGGGCTTTATCGCTTATTGTGCGATGAAAATTGGTACTGGGCGCTGGCGTGATCTGAGCCTGTGTGTAATTTTAGTGGCGGCGATGTTTTTGTTAAAAATGATCCTCGTTGACGCCTAATATTCGTCATACTTCAAGCTGTGGCGTTGTTGTCTTCTCTCGGCTACTCGGGTCACATACTTATGTATGCTCCCCGAGATAACCTCGATTGACGATTAGCCACAACTTGAATTAGTTAGAATATTGGTCAGGTGATCATTTTCTTTAGGTAAAAGCTATTTAGAAGATTAATACCCCCTCAGCTGGCTCTCCCTTTTTTGTTGCTTGCATGCAACTCAAATTATTTAAGGTATAATCATTAAGGTACTGCTGCGAATGCAAAGTGAGAGAAAATTCACCTAAATTGCAAAGTAGTGCTTTCACCGCTTAAGAGATCCTGCTAGATTCCGCAGCAGAAACTGATTTTATCAAGGTAGCAAACCATGAATTCACCAAAAAAACCAACCAGCAATCTGAAGAAAAAATACCGTAAGACAAAAGAAGAGATTAACGCGGAAGGTCGTGAGCGTAAGCGCGAGAAAAAACATCGCGGTCATAAGTCTGGTAGCCGTAACCAAGATGGCACTTCAAATGGTCAAAAAAATGGGCAAAATACTCAGGCCGACCCACGCCTAGGTAGCAAAAAGCCAATTCCATTAATTGTGGAGGGTAACCAGCCAGTTGCACGCCCTGTTGCGAAAGAAAAAGTCGTCGTTAAAGAAAAAATGACGCCAGAAAAAGAGCTGGAAATGCTAGAAAGTGATGACCGCTTAGATGGCTTACTGGCACGCCTCGAAGAGGGTGAAACCATCACTGAGCAAGAGCAAAACTATATCGAAACTTGCTTAGACCGCATTGATGAGTTGATGAAACTCCTCGGTATTGAATATGTGGAAGAAGAAGGTGACGAAGAGGAAGAAGAGAAGTTTGATGACATTATGCGCATCTTAAAAAGTAAATAATCTCTCCACCTCAATTTTCCTCCTGTAAATTACGGGAGGAAAATTATCACTATCTCCGCTAATCTTCTTTTTCTTTGATGTTGCATCAGATCTGTTTTTCCTAACATCGCTATAATCTTTTCGGTATAGACTCTTTACATAAATCGCCAAAAAATAATCTAAAGAGACATAATTAATAGTGATGCTTTCGAGCTTGTGGTCAATTGAGGAATATGAATGTCAGAGCAAAATATCGTTTGGGATCTTGCGTTAATCCAAAAATATAACTATTCGGGTCCACGCTATACCTCTTATCCAACAGCCTTAGAGTTTAATCAAGACTACGATGAGCAGGCCTTTATTGCAGCCACTCAGCGCTATCCTGAGCGCCCGTTATCTCTGTATGTGCATATTCCGTTTTGCCATAAACTTTGTTATTTCTGTGGTTGCAATAAGCTGGTGACTCGCCAAAAACATAAGGCGGATGAGTATTTACAAGTCATTGAAAAAGAAATTATTCAGCGAGCAGCATTACTTAAAAACCGTACCGTGACTCAGATGCACTGGGGCGGTGGTACACCAACTTACCTCGATAAAGCGCAAGTGAGCCACTTAGTTGGTTTACTGAAAAAACATTTCCATTTTGCACCGAATGCGGAGATGTCCATTGAAGTCGATCCCCGTGAAATTGAACTCGATATGATTGATCACCTACGTAGTGAAGGCTTTAATCGTTTGAGTATGGGGGTGCAAGATTTCAATAAAGAAGTGCAGATTCTTGTTAACCGAGAGCAAGACGAAGAGTTTATTTTCGCGTTAATCAAACGCGCAAAAGAAACTGGTTTCACCTCTACCAGTATCGATTTGATTTACGGTTTACCAAAACAAACGCCAGAAAGTTTTGCATTTACTCTGAAAAAGGTTGCCGAGTTAGCGCCAGACCGTTTGAGTGTTTTTAACTACGCCCACTTACCTAATTTGTTTGCGGCGCAGCGTAAAATCAAAGATGAAGACCTACCAACCGCAGAGCAAAAGCTGGATATACTGCAAGAAACCATTGCAACACTGACCTCGGATGGCTACCAATTTATTGGTATGGATCACTTTGCTCGTCCTGAAGATGAGCTAGCAGTGGCACAGCGTGAAGGAATTTTACACCGTAATTTCCAAGGTTATACCACCCAAGGGGACTGCGACCTATTAGGTCTCGGGGTTTCGGCGATCAGCATGCTGGGGGATAACTATGCCCAAAACCAAAAAGATTTAAAAACCTATTATGCGCAAGTGGAAGAAAAAGGGCATGCTCTCTGGCGTGGGTTGGTATTAACCGATGATGATTGCCTACGTCGAGATGTTATCAAAACCTTAATTTGTAACTTCCAACTGAACTTTGCTCAAATCGAAGCGCTTTATCCCATTGATTTTAAATCTTACTTTAAAGAAGATTTAGAGTTACTGAAGCCAATGGCGGATGATGGGCTGGTGGAAATCAGTGAAACGGGTATCACGGTCACGCCACAAGGGCGTTTGCTGATCCGTAATGTGTGTATGTGTTTTGATGTTTATTTACGGGGGCAGATGAGGCAGCGCCAATTCTCCCGTGTCATCTGAATACTCTTCATATTTCGTGCTGTCGCGTTGTTGGCTACGTTCGCTAACCCTAGTCACATACTTATGTATGCTCCTAGGGCTTAGCTTCTCTTGCCGCCTAGCGACAGAACGAACTATTTAGAACATTCTATATTTTGAATATTTCGCGCTTGGTGCTTTAAATGCTTCGAGACTAATTCTTCACTTTTTCGATTAATTGGTAGGTTGCGTTGATGCGTTCAGGGATTGGATACCATTGGTTGGAGAGCAACACGATGCCAATTTTTTCCTCTGGGATAAATACCGCGTAAGTGGCAAATCCGCTCGTGGAACCCGTTTTGTTATACAGAGCGCGGGATTCCGGTGGCATTGGCGGTTGAATAGCTTCAACTTTTTGAGGTTTCAGCGCCATATCATCGCGATTACCTTGTTGTAATTGTGCCAAAGAAACTGGCCACGGATAGCTTTCCCACATCAAATCTTGCACAAACGAATCCGTCATATACACCCCAGTATGGGTATCTTCCACCGCTTCCTGCCAAGGTTTCTTCACATCGACCACTTGCATATTAATATCTAAAAAACGAATCAAATCTTTGGCTGTGGATTTCAAACCATAAGCCTCGTTATCCAGTATTTGTGGTGTCACTCGGACAGGTTGATGCTGCTTATTATAACCTTGTGCATAATTTTGCTGCTGATCTTGCGGAACCTGTAAATAGGTATGTTTCAGTCCTAATGCCGGTAACATCGTATTTTCCATGGCGTCAGGGAATGTGGTATTCAACTGTTTCGCCGTAATAATTCCCAATAATCCCACACCTAAATTGGAGTAAGAGCGATATTGTCCGATAGGCTTTTCTGGAGACCATTGTTGGTAATAGCTGATTAGCTCGGCACTATTGGTCACGGCATCGGGAACAAAAATGGATAAGCCAGAGGTATGTGTGGCTAAATTCATCACTGTCACTTTATCAAACACTGTATTTTTTAATTCTGGCACATAGTGGCTGACCGCTTGAGAAAAATCGAGTTTACCTTGCCCTTGGGCATAGGCCGCTAAGGTTGCTGTAAATGTCTTTGATAACGAGCCAATTTCATACAGCGTATTATCCGTTACAGGGGCTTTTGTCTGTTTGGATTGAATCCCATAGTGATAAATAAAATGTTTTCCGTCGACGGAAATAGCCACAGACATACCCGGAATTTGCTGCTGTTTCATCAGGGGCTTAATAATGCTATCCACATCATGTTGAGTGAATGCAGCACTTGAAAATGAAGCAAATGCCAAACTAAGGGCGATAGCTGTCTGCCCATGATGAAAAATATTTTTCATATCGATATCCATTTAAATGCAAGTTTTAGTTATGATTAGAGGGCGATAAAATTTGCGCTATAACCGTAGGAAGTGTGACTCTGATGGTGGAGTATGCGGTTTTAATTCAATAATTAAAAACGAGATAAAATTCGATGAGGCAAAAGAAAATCTTATGGCTGACAATTCCCGTCACCGATTACCGCTGAATGCATTGAGAGCATTTGAAGCCTCTGCTCGCCATCTGAGTTTTACGCGTGCAGGGATGGAATTGAATGTGACCCAAGCGGCGGTGAGCCAGCAAGTTCGTTTACTGGAAGAGCAGTTAGGTCTGGAATTATTTATTCGCTTACCAAGGGGATTGGCTCTCACCGATGAGGGTTCGGCTTTATTGCCTGTTTTAAGCCGCTCTTTTGATCAAATCGAAGCGCTATTACAACAATTTGACGATGGCCATTATCATGAAGTGTTGAATATTTCTGTAGTAGGAACCTTTGCTGTTGGTTGGCTATTGCCGCGTTTGTCTCGTTTTTCTGAACTCTATCCGTATATTGATTTACGGATCATGACCCATAATAACGTGGTGAATTTAGCAGGGGAAGGGGTTGATTTTGCTATTCGCTTTGGGGAAGGTCTATGGCCGTTAGTGGACAATACCCCGTTATTTTCTGCACCGCATACGGTGCTGTGTTCAGAAAAAATTGCCAAGCAACTTAATCATCCTACAGATTTGAAAAATTATCCGTTAATGCGTTCTTATCGCAAAGATGAATGGGAAAAGTGGTTTTTGGCAGCAAAAATTGAACCATGGCGAGTTAAAGGGCCGATTTTTGATTCTTCTCGTTTAATGGTTGAAGCCGCTTTATTTTCCGATAGCGTAGCTATTGCCCCAAGCTGCATGTTTGAGCGTGAGTTAAGTGCGGGGGATGTGGTGCAACCGTTTGATATTTCTGTCACGTTAGGGGGATATTGGCTAAGCCGTTTGAAATCCAAGCCGATGACGCCAGCGATGAATATTTTTCGTAACTGGTTACTTGAGGAATCAAAACGCTAATCATATCGGTGCCTAAAAAGTTAGACACCGATTAAAGAAGTAAATTTCTACTTGTGATTAGAATACGACTACTTCTGCTGTGTAATAGTTTTTTTGGAGAGCGTTTTCTTCATTATGGTTATTATGTCTATCAAATTCCGAAAAGAAATAGATTGGTTCTACTGAGAATATTTGAGAGAGAAGGTAAATAGTATCTACGTGGATATTGACTTCTCCATTTTCATAGCGTGATTGATGCTGCTGGCTGATACCCATAAGTTCACTGAGTTTCTTTCCACTCATTCCATGGCTTTCTCTTAGTGTTCTTATTTTTAGACCTACGGATTTGGATATTCGTTTTCCCATGTTATTAACTCCAAATAAATATACATGTAAATTTAATTAATGAAATTTAATTTTTATAGCTAATGAATTATTTGGTTGCGATTGATATATAATAGATCATTGAAATCAACACTAAAATAACTCACGTATTGTGCTAATCTATCTAAACTAATTCTATTAATACCTCTCTCATATCGTGATTGTTGTTGTTCACTGATACCAATCACTATTGAAACATCTAATAATGAAGCTCCTTGTATTTTTCTATAATATAAAATTCTATCACCAACTAATTTTGATATAGGATAGTATTTAGGCATAGATAACCTCATTTATTAAGTGAATTGCTGTTTTATGTACAAAAATGAATGAAAATATTAGCGTATTTTTTAATCAATAATTTTTAGAATGATATGACTTTTATTACTTTATCAGATGAGATTTTAATTAAGAATAGATTTAGATCATTAAAGCATTTTTTATTAAATTAATATGAATTCAATAACAATCTTTTAATGATGGTTTTTATATATTCATAATTATATAAATCTGAAAATATAAAGATTTATTTTTATATTAAATTCTTCTAATTTTTCATTGAACACTTTATCCAACGCTATTCATAAGTAATATTAACGATTGC
Organism: Providencia rustigianii DSM 4541; assembly: GCF_000156395.1. GTDB lineage: Bacteria > Pseudomonadota > Gammaproteobacteria > Enterobacterales > Enterobacteriaceae > Providencia > Providencia rustigianii. Next base: position 166,564 of record NZ_GG703818.1, on the reverse strand, counting down.
TGTGCTATTTGCCTTTCCTGGTGTTATTTTATTTGAAATTTTAATATAACGAGCTTTCCAGTTTAATTTATAATCACCAGCAGGTAATTTACTAACTGTGTTATTTTTAGTTTCCAATTTTATTGGAATATTATTACCATTTAGTAACTGTATTGCTATACCCGTAGCTGAATTATTACCCGATAATTTAATCTTGCCTGTCTCTGTATCTACATAGCCTGCACTACTAGTAATGGTCGTTTTTATATTCGTTCCAGCGGCACAATTTAGGGTGATTGGTATATTAACACTAGCACTTACATCACCAATATTTTTAAACTGGGTATCGTACCAATCACCTAAATTTACCGTGTAATTATTAGATTTTGTACTACATTGTGCGACGTTTACTCGAACTGCATTTAGTGGAATATTTAATGTACTGATGTTCCAATTTATATGATTGGGATTTTCTTGAATTAATCGAGCAATAGCACCATTTCTAAGTGTGTTTGATTGTGTCACTCGGCCTCTTTTTTTCAAAACAAAAACCCATCTAGGACCTTCAATTGACCATGTTAGACGGTTAGCTACAGGATATTCCCCATAAAAATCTAAAGCTCCTATACCTAATGCTCTAATTTCTACGTTGACCCCAGGAATATTTGTAGGTGCAATTTTATTTAAATTAGGCGTCCAGCCATTGATATAGCTTGCGTGTAGCCTTGCCTGCCCACATAGCCCATTTTTTTCGGAGAAAGTATTTACATAATCATTGGCAAACCTAATGACAAATACACCTAAATCTCGTGAAGAGTTGTCATCATACTGAACTGTATGTGTCTGCGAAGGTACATTAACATGAATGTTTTTTAAGTTAGGATTTTGAATACAGGCTGAATATGCGCATGTAGAATATAATAATGCCGATGTAACTATTATGTTGAAATTAGATTTTTTCATGGTTTTTTCTCTATAACATTAGATAAGTTTTTTAGATGCTCCTTCTCTATTCGATTAAAATCGAAAAATATAAATATACTAATCTTAAATATATTTGCATATTGATTTAATCTATCTAAGTTAATTCTATTAAGACCTCGTTCATATCTTGATTGTTGCTGTTGACTCACTCCAATCATTTTTGCTAATTGATTTAGAGTTATTCCATTTGATTTTCGATAGTAAGTTATTTTACTACCAATCATTTTAGATACTGGATAATAATTATTCATTATACTTAACTCCTTATAATGAAATTAAAACAATTTTTTAATTATAAGATAAGGTAAATTCAAGATGACTTTTAAATGAACCCGTAGTCATTCCGCTGCCGTATCCGGCCATTCTCGCTGAAAACGCAATTTCAGCGCTGTGAGTTTGACTATTAATGGGAACAGTTAGTTTTGTACCATTTTTCACAAGCGATTTATTTGTTCCTGTCGTTAAATTTAATGCTACATTTTTCGCTGTACCATTATTTATAAAATGATCTGGATTTATTGGGTCAATTGTACCGGTTAGCGTAATAATAGCTCCTTTAGTATTTATAGGGCAATTTTTTAATTTAATGGAGAAGTTAACCCAGGATGATGTTTGGGTATTTTTAATATTCCATATGTTAACTTTCTTTAAATCTATTTGATAATTTTTATTATCAACCTCACAGGGCATAGCAGTCACTGAACCAAATATATTTATTTTAACAGCTTCACCCATAGTAAATAAAGAGTATGTAAGGAGTGGTAGTGCAAGCGCTAGTCTTTTCATGTTATCCATCCTTATTTATAAATAGGTAATAGTTGCAGTAATATTAGCAGATATAGAGCCAGGAACTACATTTCCGACAGAGCTAAATGCCCGAGTTCGTAAAGGAATATTAATTGTAGTTTGATTATTTAACGGAACTAGTAAAACTTTATTATTACCAAGAGGGGTTGTCCCACTACTATTTTGTAATTGAATGGCGATATTTGTTGCAGTCCCTTGGTTCTTATAAAGACTATTGATATCTGCTGCATCAGCAGTACCAGTAAATGTCAATCTCACCTGATTTATGTAGGTTGAACAGTTGTTTAGACTAATGTTGAATGCAGTCCAACTAGAACCTGATTTTGCTGCATTAAATAATCCAGCAGGTAATTTATTTAGGTCAATATTAATATTGCTCCCACCGGAAATATTACAGGTTGCTGCTTTAATATTCCCTGTGAAGTTTAAATTTATCGTGCTAGCTGCAATAGCTTGATAGCTGATAAATAAGCTAATAATAAAAATAAATTTAATCGATTTCATTTTAATTACCTTTATTCATATCGAATATTGACAGTTGCAGTGGCATTAGCTGAGCCAGGGGTGATACTATTAGCTGTTTTTATATATTGAGCTTTCCAATTAAAAATATAGTCACCAGAAGGCACATTATTTTGCAAGCTATTTTTAGTATTTAGCTTGATCGGGTTATTATTTTTATCTAATAATTGTATAGCTATACCTGTCGCACTATTTGTTCCTGTTAATCCTAGTTTTCCTGTGGCAGTATCAACATAACTAGTACTTGTTACGGTTGCTTTAATATTTGTTCCCGCTGCACATGTTAAAGTAATTGGGATGTTTACTGGAGTGCTCGTGGAACCAATATTAGGAAATTGAGTATCATACCAATCCTTCATGTTAATATTGTAAATCGACTGATTATTTTTTAATGAACAATTAACTACAGAAATTCTATAATTATTTGCAAAGCTAAGCGTTGCTCCTAAAAAACTGGTGCCTGTTTTAGTATTGTATTGTGTTAAATTTACAATTTGTCCACTTCTTATCGTACCGGAACTAGCAATTGTTCCTGTTTTTAATATCTCAATGTTCCAACCGACAGGACCTGGTAATTTCCAAGATCCTGATGCTGTAATTGATTTTGTAGGGATATAATCAGGTACGCTAGGGTTATTAAATTTAATCCGTACTCCAACCCCAGGAATATTAGTCGGTACAATTTTACTTGAATTAGCCACCCAGTTATTTACATAGAAAAGATTTAAGTATCCGCCACAATCACTTTCATACTCCATTGAAAAATAATAGTCATCAGTAAATGCTTCAATATAATGCCTTGCCAATACATAGTCATTTGCAAGTAAATTATCATATTGTACATAAATAGTTCTGTCTGGTATGTTGTGATGGGCAGTGTAAGTACCTTTAATGCACTCAGCATAGGATGAGTAAGAATAAAAAAACAGGCACAAGAATAATAAAGTTAATTTATATATTATTTTATTCATTATGATATACCTACTATTGACAAGTTGCAGTAGTTTTATATAAACCCAAATAATTTGATGCACCTGCTAAGTTATAATTAACCTGACACTGCTGCTTATCATTATATTGAATAATAAAATGGCCATTTTCAGCTAGGCCGGATAAATATAATTCACCGTCATTGCCAACCATCCCATTAAGCTGATTGTTATCGGCAAATATAGCTTGTGAGCCAAATGGAACGGGTTTACCGTCAGCAAAGCGAATTACCATAATGGTTCGATAGCCCACATTGGCTGAAAAACTGGCTTTGGCTATGGCGCCACGACTTGGAGAGACGCTTTGGCTAGTGAGTTCCATTTCGGTATTTTCAGGTAATGCTGAAGTATCAATATCAATCGTGTTTTTACGATAGGCACTGAGATAGGGAACTAAAGCATATCCTTGGTTATTGGTGACGACCCCAGCTTGGTTTAGTATAGGGACATCCCCTGCATTAGGAACTTCAATGATTGCCGCAGTTTCACCAAGTTGTTGGCCGAGCACGATGCCGCCGGAGTGTACAACTAGACTACCATTAGCTCCGTAATACAGATTGTAGCTCTCTTTGCTGTAGCCACTCCCTCCCGAGATTTCACCATATTGCCCTTTGTAGGAAGCATTCATATTACCGGATGTACCCGAGTCTTTATTGGTAAATCCTTGCTGCATACTCCAGTTTAAACGGTTATTTAATTGAGATGCGGATACGCCCATGCTGCCCGTACTTGAGCTATTACTGCTACTATTGCTGTTGAAGTTGTAGTAAAACGCATCATCAAATACCGTAAATGGCACACTGATTGAAAATGCGAATTGATGATCATTCTCAGTTTTATTTTGACTGCCTGACGCATGCGAATAACTATTGGTATTCATGTTATAGGTGTAGTTGAGACTATAACTAATACCCTGCCAACTATTGTTATAGCCCAAGGTTGCTGATTGAGTTTTACGGTTACTATTCCAGTAGTCTTCATTGATATAGCCTGCTGATATTGAGCCGTAGGTATCCCCTAAGTTTTGACTTAGTGTAATTTCACCTCGGTTACGACGACGCTCGATTTCTGGGGCGTAGCTGGTATCTCTAAAGCTATCAAATACTTCAGCTAAACTATAGAAACCTTTAGTCGAATAGCGGTAACCCGCTAAGGCAATATTGGTACCGATATCATTAAGATTTTTGTTATAGCGGAAACGATAAGATTGACCACTTTCTTTTTGACCATTACTCAGTGTTGAGTCTGCGTGAGTGATGTCGACAGAAAGTGCACCGAAGCGCCCTAGATTTTGCCCTGTACCAATCGAATATGACTGATAATGTTCACTGAGTTGGCTACCTCCGTAAGCAGTAATGCCGTAAGGTAAACCATAGATTAATGTTAATTGACCAAAGTGGGTCTTATCTACATGGCTATCATAAGAGCGATATTGTCCTGCTGTTGCGCTATAAGACATATAGCCTTCACGCTGTAATACAGGCAAAGAGGCAAACGGTACTATTTGATATTGTTCGCTTCCATTGGATTCCTTGATAGTGACATGCAGGTCACCACTTCCTCCTGTTGGATATAAATCCGTAATTTCAAACGGTCCTGCTGCGACTTCTGTCTGGTAAATGGTGTAGCCATTTTGACGAATAGTAATTTGGGCATTGCTGCGAGCTATTCCTCGAACTACGGGTGCATAGCCACGCAGGCTTTCTGGATACATATCATCATCGGTTGCTAGTTGTGCACCGCGAAATGGTACGCTGTCAAATACTTGCGATGGCGAAACGCTATCGCCCAGCATTAGCTGACTTTTGATTTTATTAATACCTCGAGAGGCATAGGTATAAATAGTGTCCCATTTACCGGACTGGTTATCATTGTTTGACCATGTTGTATAATTACGTAAACGCCATGCTCCAATATTTAAACCGGGTCTTAAGTTAACATAATGAGATGTAGTATCTGATCCATTCTTTTTACGGTCATAATTTTTTGATCCGTTATAACTGTAATTCAGTAATAATGCTGTAATACCATTATCAATATCTGCAAGATCAACAAAACCACGTGGATTTCGTGATAAAGCAATTTGAGGAATACTTAAATAGAGTCTTTGTGCATCGAATTCAAATGTACTTTTTACATCTGGAATTGCGAATAAATTTACACAGCTTTGACCTGAACCTTGTAATTCTGGGTATTCTTCAGTTTTTACACCAAATTCTTTTAAATCCATTAAGGATAAACAAGGTAGTAATTGGCTATTGTTATTTTTATCAAATTTGATGTTTTTTGCTCCAATTAAGTTAGTATTTACATAAATATCAACATAATATTGGCCTGCTAATTGTTCGTTATTTTCAAATTGTGATAAATCAACTACATCCTTATTGGGTAATTCTAAAAAATCCGGATCAAAATAGATGTTATTTCCTGCTTGGATACGATCTTCAGCATGTAAGGATGTGATATAGCCTAAAGATAAAAATAGACTAAAGCATATTTTATTTATTTTCATTATGGGAACCTACAAATCTATAATACTATATTTTTATTTCTGACGGCTCAGATGCGGCACCGTAGTCATTAATAACTTCCCAAGTGACAGTACCATTGTTGGTGCTGTCATTTATTTCAAAAGATGTGGAAGAAAAAGGCGCAGCATAAGATACGTCATTAGCTTTTTTTCCATTAAAGGTAATGCTTTGAAAATTCATAAAATAAGGCGTTGGATTTTTCACAGTAATTTTATTGCCAGATTTTGACCAAATCAGCTGTTTTTGTTCTTCAACAAAATCGACATTTTTTAATGATTTTGGACGATAAATTAATTTCATCTGTGTTTTAAATGCAATCTGTAATGAATTCTCTGTACGTTCTGTCGCAGGAATCGTTTTTACATTTAACCAAAATAATGACTCTTTATCATTGGGTAATTTATTTTCAGTTAAGAAAATACGTAGTGCATTCGTTTTATCAGCATTGAGCCGAAATAATGGTGGTGTGATAGTGAAATCTGATTGTTTTTTTTCATCAATGTTGTCAATCCATGACTGAATTAGATATGGGATTTTATCAGGGTTTTCAACGCTGATGCTAACATCTTTATTTCCTTCATGATAAATTACTCGTGTCCCACCAATAATAACGCCGGCATTAGCAATGTTTGTTATTAAAAATAAAGAGATGAAAAAACTAATAATATATTTCATTCGAACACCATTAAGTAAAAGAAATGAGGTTTAATTCCTTTTAAACCTCATAATTTAATTAGTTATAATTAATTGTAAATGTTGCAGTGCCATTTGCTGGACCGGTTGTAACCGTATCTGATTTTGCAATATAACGTGCTCTGAAATCTAAGCTATTTTCAACACCATTTTTTAACGGGTATGTCTTAGAAGCTGTAAATAATGGAATAATAGTATTTACATCATCAGTAATTTGAATTCCAACACCTGTAGCTACGCCAGTTTCTTGCTTCAGTTTAATAACACTGTCATCACCTAAATAAGATTCGGCATCAAATTTAACTGAGGCTGCGGTTACTGTTGTTGGGCAGTTAATTAATTTTATAGTAAATTTAGTTGCGGCAGCTGTGCTTCCTGCACTTGGTAATGCTTTTTTAGAAACTTTACCTAAATTCACTTTTAATGCATCTGAGCCAGCAGCCAATTCACAGGCTTGATCAGTAATTTCACCCGTAAAATCAATTGTACCATCGGCAGCTAGTGCATTATTAATTGCGAAAATTGAGGTTGCAGCAATTAAAGATGCGAGTAAGTTTTTTTTCATTCATTTCTCTCCATAAAGTATTTTTCAAAAATTGAGAGCGAATAAAATAAACGCTTACTCAACTGATGGATATTTTGTGACTATTTTAATAAATAAACAAGTTTTGCTAATTTTGAATTTAAATATTAATTATTTATATTTATTTTTATTAAATTTCAAATCAACACACTATAGGTTATTTTTCGGTTTTATTTTGTTGATTAACTCTGGCTTGTTTGTTTATTTAATAATTAATATATTAAAATAACAATATAAACCTGAAGTTAAATTTATGATGTTTTTTTTAAACAATATCTCTCGGATATGGTGATTATTTAGAGTTAAATTTTTAAAATCGATTTTTGAGGTAGGGAGTGGTCATCAAATATGTATCATCTTAAAATAATAATATATTTATTAAGTCTATTTAGTATAGTCTAAATTAAATAGTTCATTAGAGTAAAGTTGAGATGAGGAGTGGGAAAAGCGGCTGCCATTATTAACGTCATAATGATAATGGCAGGAAGTTAGGGGAGATTATTCATAACGAATATTGACAGTTGCGGTGGCGTTAGCCGTACCGGGAGTCACTTTTTCAGCGGTTTTTATATAGCGAGCTTTCCAGTTAAAATTATAGTCGCCACTAGCAACCCCATTCTGTAAGGTATTTTTAGTATTGAGTCTGATCGGTGAGTTATTTCTATCCAGTAACTGTATCGCAATCCCTGTCGCGGAACCCGTTCCCGCAAGTTTAATTTTTCCGGTTGCAGTATCGACATAGCCAGCACTGCTAGTAACCGTCGTTTTGATATTGGTACCGGCTGCGCAGTTTAGGGTAACAGGAATGCTGACATTGCTACTGACGGAGCCAATCCCCTTAAATTGGGTATCATACCAAGTGCCTAAATTAACAGTGTAGCTGCTAGATTTTACTGTGCATTTAGCAACATTAATACGTATGGCATTTGCTGGGATATTTAATGAAGATAAATTCCAGTTAATATGGTTGGGATTATCTTGGATTAATTTAGCGACATGACCTGCTTTTAAGCTACCGGATTGAGTCACTGCTCCTGTTTTTCTGATAATCATGGTCCATTGGGGGGCGACAATTGTCCAAGGTAATCGTCCTTGAATAGGATAGCGACTGTAGACATTAATACTTCCTATCGCTGTTGCAACAATTTCAACACTGATACCCGGTATATTGGTTGCTGAAACTTTATTTCCATTAGGCACCCAACCATTAACATAACTTGCATATAAGCGTGCACGGCCACATTGACCATTTGTTCCTGAATAGGTATTTATATTGCCATTAGCAAATTTAACCACAAGTCGACCCAGTTCTTTTGTTGAGGCATCATCATATTGAATTGTGTATGTTCTCGAGGGAACATTAACTATGAGATTATTGAGTCTCGGATTTTGGATACAAGCAGAGATTGCTGATTCAGAATAAATAAAGATAAATATAGACGTTAGTTTTATAAAAAAAGGATTCATTTTTATTCCAAATTAATCGATTCATTTCATTCTGGAAGTTAATTAACTTCCAGTGAAATGTAAAATTTACTTATATAATGAAAAATTTTGTTCTGGTGATAATAAAATTTCAGCTTGAAGTATTTTTTCTCTATCTCGTTTATCATTTGTAATGATATTGGAATTAGATGATGTAAAATCGCTGATAAGTTCATTAATATCAAGCTCTAATATTTCAGAAATAGAATAAATCGTATCCACATGGATACGCATATCACCGAGTTCATGGCGTGACTGATGTTGCTGACTAATACCCAGTTTTTTACTCAGTTGCTGAATGCTCATGCGGCGATCCTTTCTCAATGTTCGAATACGAGCGCCAACAATTCTTGAAATGTTTTTCTGCATATTTATAACCAAAGTTTATTCAATGATAATCAAACTATATTAATGTTTTATTAACTTCATATTTAATTTTTTCTTTTTCATTTTCATTGAATGAAAAAAATTGATTAAGGCTAATATTAAAATAGTTGGCATATTGTTTTAGTCTATCTATCGATATTCGATTATTCCCACGTTCATAGCGTAATTGTTGTTGCTCACTAATCCCTACGCCTTTAGCTACAGCAATAAGGGATAACCCTTTTTCTTTACGCAGTAATTTTATTTTATTACCTATAATTGCAGATACTGGGTAGTAATTGCTCATTATCTAACCTCCATGATTCATTACTACTCGATTGTTAAATATAATCAACAAGGATAAAGTAATAATGTCACTTCAATAATATATTTATCAGGTATTGCATTTTATATCTTGATTTTAATCACATAATTTAAATTTACTCGGGTTACATGGTGGCTATTTAATATAAAATCAATTTTTTTGTGAGATCTTTTCATTAACTGAATAAACTTTAACTAATTAATCTAATATGGATTATTGAAATAAGATTTTTGTTGAATATTTAGTGATAAATAAATGTGAAATCAAGATGGCTTTTAAATGAGCCTCCCGTCATTCCTGAACCGTAACCAGCCATTCTAGCTGAAAGAGGAATTTCAACGGTGCGAGTTTGTTCGTTAACGGGAGTGGAAATCTGATCGCCATTTTTTACTGTTGCTTTATTTAATCCCTGGGCTAAATTTAAAGCGACATTTTTAGCAGTACCGTTATTGATAAAATAATTTGTTGCAACAAGGTCGGGTGTTCCATCAATGACCATAATCGCCTCTTTGGTATCCACTGGGCAATTTTTTAACTTAATCGTAAAATCTACCCATGGGGATGCTTGAGTATCACGAATATTCCAGACATTCACTTTTTTTAGGTCAACCACATAATTGGCTTTCTCTAACTCACAGGGTCGTGCGGTAACATAACCGTGAACGTGGATATTGGCAGCTTGCGCCATGACAGTTAAAGGGGACGCTAGAAGCAATAATGAGAGTGCTAATTTTTTCATTATTCTCATCCTTATAAATAAGTAATTGTGGCTGTAATATTGGCGGATACAGTACCTGCACTCGCATTACCTAATGCACTAAATGCTCGGGTTCTTAAAGGAATACTGAGACTATTTTGTCCAGATAAAGGTACCTGTAATACTTTTTGATTACCTAATGGGGTTATTCCATTGCCACTTTCAAGTTGAACTGCAATATTTTTAGCAGTGCCCATATTTTTATATAGGCTATTGATATTATTGGTGTCAGCCGTTCCGCTAAAGGTCAGTACTATTTGATTAATATAAGAAGAACAGTTATTCATATCAATGTTAAATTGCTTCCAATCTGAGCCACTTTGAGGTTGACTAAATAAGTCAACGGGCATTCTTTTTAAATCAATATCAATATTATTCCCACCCGAGATATTACAGGTTGCGGCTTTAATGTTTCCTTTAAAATTTAGTGTTACTGTACTTGCTGAGAATGCAGGTAAATTAATTAATAAGCTATTCGCAAGTAATAAAGAGAATATTAATTTTTTCATTATTTTTCCTATTCATAGCGAATATTGACAGTGGCAGTTGAGTTTGCACTTCCGGGCGTGATTTTATCTGCCGTTTTAATATAACGTGCCTTCCAATTAAACATATAATCACCGGCAGGCACGCTATTTTGTAAACTATTTTTAGTGTTAAGTTTTACAGGTACATTGTTTTTATCTAATAATTGAATCGCTACTCCGGTCGCTTTATCGGCACCGGATAATGCTAATTTTCCTGTGTTGAGATCAACGTAGCCCGCAGAACTGGTCACGGTTGTTTTAATATTAGCCCCTGCCATGCAGGTTAATGCAATGGGAATATCGACTGAGGTGCTGGTATCTCCAATATTTGCAAATTGGGTATCATACCAATCGCCGAGTTCAATATTATAAACAGACTGACTGTTTTTTAATGAGCAACTGAGTACATTAATTCGATAACTACTTTGAAATCTAAGTGTATTGGCGATAAATCGAGTTCTTGGCGTTGTATTGTATTGAGATAAAACGGCCACATTTCCACTACGGATGGTTCCGGACAATGAAACCATACCTGTTTTAACAATATCGATAGTCCAGTTAGTTGCTCCAGCATAACCCCAGCTTGTGCTTGCGGTTGATGAGCGTTCAGGAAAATATCCTCCATTGAAACGCACTCGAATTCCAATCCCTGATATATTGGTAGGAGCCGTATTATTTGAACTTACAGACCATCCATTAGTAAAGTATTTATCAATGTACCCACCACAATCTTCTTGTCCTTTAACTGCAAAACCATATCCGGAACTGAATCCTGTTACAGTGTGGGATCTCAATACAGTATTATTGGTTATTAAATTATCATATTGCAAATATATGGTGTCATTTGGTATATACCTTATTTGATTATTTAATGGGTTTTGTGTACATGCGGCAATGGAGTATTCTGTATAGAACAATGACGTCCATAATACAGATAAAAAGTAATATATAGATTTTTTCATTTTTATTCCGCCTATTGACAAACCGCAGCTGTTTTATATAGCCCCAAATAGTTCGATACACCCGCCAAGTTATAATTCACCTGACACTGTTGTTTATCGTTATATTGGATAATAAAACTGCCACTTTCGGCTAAACCGGATAAGTAAATTTCACCGTCATTACCGACCATGCCATTTAATTGATTGTTATCTTTAAAGATGGCTTGAGCGCCAAATGGTACCGGTTTTCCATCAGCAAATTTAAGCTCCATCATGGCGCGATAGCCCACATTGGCGGCAAAGCTGGCTTTCACTAACGCCCCGCGGCTAGGTGCAACGGTTTGGCTGGTTAACTCCATTTCTGTATTATCAGGTAGGGCTGAAGTGTCGATATCAATCGCATTTTTACGGTATGCGGTAACATAAGGCACTAAAGCATAGCCTTGATTATTGGTCACTACGCCAGCTTGGTTCAGAATAGGTACATCGCCAGCTTCTGGAATATCCACAATGGCTGCTGTTTCACCTAATTGTTGCCCAAGCACAATGCCACCTGAATGAGCAACTAAGCTGCCATTAGTTCCATAATAGAGATTGTAATTATCTTTACCGTAACTGCTTCCTCCAGAAACCTCGCCATATTGTCCTTTATATGTGGCATTCATATTGCCCGACGATCCTTGCCCTTGGGTGGTATAACCTTGCTGGAGACTCCAGTTTAAGCGATTATCCAATTGGCTTGCGGAAAGCCCCATATTTCCAGAGTTAGGACCGTTACTGCTGCTATTGGTGTTGAGGTTGTAGTAAAAAGTACTATCAAACAGGTTAATTGGAATACTGACGTTCAATGCCAGTTGATGATCATCTTCATTTTGACCTTGGTTATTCCCATTGTAGGCATACGTACTGGTATCACGGTTATAAGTGTAATTAATCCCATAACTGATGCCTCGCCAGCTATTGCTATACCCGAGTGTTGCCGATTGAGTTTTCTTATCACTATTCCAATAATCTTCATTTACATAGCCTATTGAAAGAGAACCGTAATTTTCACCTAAGTTTTGGCTGAGTGTAATTTCACCACGGTTACGGCGTCGTTCAATTTCCGGGGTATAGAGAGTATCTCGAAAAGTATCAAAAACTTCCGATAAGCTGTAAAACCCTTTGGTGGAATAACGGTATCCGGCTAAGGCGATATTGGTTCCGATATCATTCAAGTTTTTGTTATAACGGAAGCGGTAAGATTGCCCTTGCTCTTTGGTATCATCCGTAAATTTTGAGCTCGCATGAGTGACGTCAATAGAAAGCGCCCCAAATTGTCCAAGGTTTTGCCCTGCTCCAATAGAATAAGATTGGTAGTTTTCACTGATCTGGCTTCCGCCGAAAGCGGTGATCCCATAAGGAAGACCATAAATAAGTGTAAATTGCCCAAAGTGAGTTTTATCTACATGGCTATCATAGGCGCGATATTGCCCGCCCGTTACACTGTAGGATAAATAACCCTCACGCTGTAATACAGGTAAAGAAGCAAAAGGAACAATTTGGTATTGCTCACTACCGTTAGATTCTTTAATTGTGACATGTAGGTCACCACTGGCACCTGTAGGGTACAAATCATTGATTTCAAATGGACCGGCGGCCACTTCTGTCTGGTAAATCGTATAGCCATTCTGTCGAATAGTAATTTGTGCGTTACTGCGCGCAATTCCGCGAACAACCGGCGCGTAACCGCGTAAACTTTCTGGATACATATCATCATCAGTCGCTAACTGAGCGCCACGAAACGGTACGCTATCAAAGACCATCGATGGAGATACACTGTCTCCAAGCGTTAACTGGCTTTTAATGCTATTAATGCCACGTGAAGCATAGGTATACACGGTATCCCATTTGCTAGATTGGTTATCACTGCTTGACCAAGTGGTATAGTTACGTAGACGCCAAGCGCCGATATTTAAACCAGGTCTTAAATTCACATAATTTGAGGTGCTATCGGAGCCGCCTTTCTTGCGGTCATAATTTTTAGAACCGCTGTAGCTGTAATTCAGCATTAGTGCATTAATTCCATTATCAATATCCGCTAAATTGACATAGCCTCGCGGGTTTTTGTCTAATGCAATTTGAGGAATACTTAAATACAGCCGCTGTGAATCAAACTCAAAGCTACTTGTGGCGTCAGGAATTACGGCTAAATTCACACAACCATTGCTTGCACTTTGTAGCTCTGGATATTCAGTCGTTTTTACGCCGAAATCATTCAGATCTGTCAGAGATAAACAGGGAATTAGTTTATTTTGGTTGTTTTTATCAAAATTTAATTTTTTGGCACCAATTAGGTTACTATTAACATAAATATCAACATAGTAACTTCCTGCTAATTGTTCGTTATTTTCAAACTGAGTTAAATCAACCGCATCTTTATTGGGAAGCTCTAAAAAATCCGGATCAAAATAGACATTATTATCTGTATTTTTTTCTGCATACAATGATACCGTATAGCCTAAATATAAAAATAGGCCAAAGCATATTTTATTTATTTTCATTGAGAAGTAACCTAATAATTATATCGTCTATATTTTTATTTCTGATGCTTTTTCGGCCGCGCCGTAATCATTAATAACTTCCCATTTAACAGTACCTTTTGTTGCGGTATCATTAACTTCAAATGTTGTCGTTGTTAATGGTGCAGCGTAGGAAACATCATTAATTTTTTTACCATTAAAAGTGACGCTCTGAAAATTCATGTAATAAGGTGTTGGATTCTTAACTGAAAGTTTTTTTCCTGATTTTGTCCAAGTTAACTTATTCTGTTCTTCTTCAAAATTGACATTTTTAAACGTTGTAGGACGATAAATTAATTTCATCTGAGTTTTAAATGCAATCTGTAATGAATTTTCAGTACGTTCAGTTGCAGGAATGGTTTTTATATTTAACCAGAATAAAGATTCTTTATCTGTAGGGAGCTTGTTCTCAGTTAAAAAAATTCTCAATGCATTGGTTTTTTCAGGGTTTAATCTAAATAATGGTGGTGTGATAGTGAAATCAGATTGTTTTTTTTCATCAATACCATCAATCCAGGATTGGATTAAGTAAGGAATCTTATCTGGGTTCTCAACAGAAATACTTACATCTTTACTTCCCTCTGGATAAATAACACGAGTTCCACCAATAATAACACCTGCATAAGCCGTATTAATTATTGTAAATAAAGTAACAAGGGAATAAACAATAAATTTCATATTACCACCATTGAATAAATACTAAGGTTTAATTCCTTTTAAACCTTAATAGCTAATTAGTTATAATTAATTGTAAATGTTGCATTAGCGTTTGCTAAACCGACATCAACACTGTCGGTTTGAGCGATATAACGAGCTCTGAAATCTAAATTATTTTCAACGCCATCTTTTAGTGGGTAAGCTTTAGATGCGGTGAACAGAGGGATAACTGTGTTTACATCATCAGTGATTTGGATACCAACGCCTTTAGCAACGCCTGATTGTCCGGCATCTTTAAGCTCAATAACTGAGTCATCATTAGGGTAAGAGGTTGCATCAAATTTAACGGATGCAGAGGTTACCGTTGTTGGGCAATTAATTAATTTAATCGTAAATTTAGTTGCAGCTGCAGTGCTTCCTGCACTTGGTAATGCTTTTTTAGAGACTTTACCTAAATTAACTTTTAGTGCATCAGAACCTGATGCCAATTCACATGCTTGGTCAGTGATCTCGCCCGTGAAATCAATTGTTCCATCTGCCGCTAATGCACTATTTACAGCAAAGATAGAAGATGCAGCAATTAATGATGCCAGTAAATTCTTTTTCATTCATTTTCTCCAAGAGATATTTATATTTGATAAATTGAGCTTCATTGAAATAATGATTAACTCAATTGATGGATATTTTGTCTTTTATTTTAACTTTAAACAAGTTTTTGGTTTTTTAGATTTAATTATAATTAAATTGTTTTTTATTGGCTTGTTTTGTTACTATTTCACCATAGAGGTTGGATTTTTTAATGAAAAATTCCGATAAACAAATATATTAATAATTTGCATTTAATCATTAATTAAAAATAAATATTAAATATTAATATTTACATTTGATTAATACTTTGTGCATAATTACACGTTATGAGAGATTTATGGGATTTAATGTTCTTAGATGAATTTTTTATGATTGTTGATTTTTGAAAATCAATGGTCTAAATAAGATGGTATATGAAAATGTTCCGGATAATAATTGTGTTTTGTTGTCTTATTTCAATGTTGAAATAAGATTAATCATTAGTGCACGTTCTAAAATAGACTGTACCGCTCTATTTTTATTTTGTTAACTAATAAATTTCTCTGTTTTTTTGACATGTTCACGAATTTTTTTCTTTTCAACTTCAGTAAAAATAAAAAAAGTGACCATGTTAATGCCAAAATAGTCAGCATATTGTTTCAATTTATCAATTGGGATCCGAGACTGCCCCTTTTCATAACGAATCTGTTGCATTTCATCAATACCTACTGCATCTGCAACTTCTTGCAAGGGTAATTTTTTTCGTTCACGAATAAATTTTATTTTATGCCCAATGATTTCAGAAATTGTATGGTTGTTATTCATATGAACCTCTCATTAAAAATAAGCCTTGTTAAGAAATACGTTATTCTCAAAATGATCACCACTAAGAATTTGTTAGTTATAGGTCAAAATAAATTCCACATGGCTGCGAAAGGACCCAGCAGTCATCGCAGTATTTAAGCTGGTCACTCGTGCAGAGAATGGGATTTCTGCGCGATGGGTTTGTTGATTAATCGGCGTTGTAATTTGAGAGCCATTTTTGACGCGAATTTGACTAGAACCAGAAGCTAAATCTAAAGCAACGTTAGTGGCAGACCCGCTATTACGAAAATAGTCTGAATTTGTGGGTTCTGGAACTCCTGTTAAAGTCATGACAGATTCACGGGTGTTGAGAGGGCAATTTTTTAAATTGATACTGAAGTTGACCCATGGAGCTTTTTGATTATTACGGATATTTGCAATATTGACTGTTTTTAGGTCAATGATATAGTTTGTCTGCTCAATCTGGCATGGTGTTGCTTTTATATTTCCATTAAACAGTAAGTTAATATTCTCGTCGGAATAGATATCGAAACAAGTTATTAGCCCACTTAGCAATAATGACTTTAGGAATATGACTTTCATCTGTGAGTCCTATTCATAACGAATATTAACAACGGCATTCGAATTTGCTGTACCCGGTATGACCGGTGCAGCTGTTTTTATGTAACGGGCTTTCCAATTAAAAAGATAATCCCCAGCAGGGACATTATCTTGCAAGTTATTTTTATTATTCAAACGGATTGGATTATTATTTTTATCCAGCAGTTGGATAGCGATACCGCTGGCTTGGTCTGCACCTGCGAGTTTTAGTTTTCCTGTTTGAGGGTCTTCATAACCAGCACTGCTGGTAATCGTGGCTTTTATATTGGCTCCAGCCTTGCAACTTAAGGTAATAGGAATATTGACTGAGGTACTGGTATCCCCAATGTTTTGAAATTGGGAGTCATACCAATCACCCATATCAATAATATAAGTTGGATTTTTTAATGAACAGCTAACAGTATTAATGGTAATGGCATTATTGGGAATATTGAGCGTAGTTAAATACCAAGTTGAATTCACGGGTTTTGTATTGGTCTGGTATAACTGAGCAGCCCTTCCCGGAGTGAATGTTCCCGGTTGTGTAACTCGGCCTGTTTTTTTAATGATGACATGCCAGCTGGTTTCTATGATATTCCAGTTTGGTGTGCTTCTACCAGGGACATAAGAGTTAAACCAAAGTGCGGAACCCGTTCGAATCGACATGCTGATACCGGGAATATTTGTGGGCGCTATAGAATTTGCATTCGGAACCCAGCCATTAATAAATCGCCCATGTAAATCAGTCACCCCACAATCTCGCCCTCTAGGTGAATTGGTATCCAATGGGCCGGTTCCATACGGAATCACGATAGTTTCTAAATCTCGTGTCGTTATATCATCATAAGGAATGTTATAAACTCGGGGGGGAATATTGAACATGAGATTCATAAAATTAGGGTTTTGAATACAGGCGGCTGCTGTATATTGGGAATACAGAAATATACCACTTGGTAGCCATATTTTTTTCAATATCTGTGTGCGGTTCATATGTCTTCCTTTATTGGCATGTTGCAGCTGTTTTATAAAGCCCGAGATAATCAGATAAACCAGTTAAATCATATTTAACATGACATAAAAATTGATTGTTAAATTGAATATCAAATTCCCCTTGTTCACTGAGTCCAGAGAGATATACCTTTCCTTTATCATCAACAATGCTATCTATCAGATTATTGTCAGCAAAGACTGCTTGCGCTCCAAAAGGAACTGGATGTCCATTTTCCATAGTTAGGGTCATAAAAGCTCGATAGCCTAAATTGGCATTAAACTGAGTTTTAACTAATGCACCTCGACTTGGGATAACGGTTCGGCTAGTAAGTTCAATTTCTGTATTATCTGGTAGTGCTGAAACATCAATGCTTAGCGTGTTTTTATGATAAGGAGAAACATAAGGGACCAAGGCATAGCCCTGTTGATTAGTACTGACCCCGGCATTATTTAAAATAGATACATTGGGGGTTTCAGGGATCTCTATTAGAGCGGCTGTTTCCCCTAGCTGCTGTCCAAGAACTAATCCGCCTGAGTGAGCAACCAAGCTACCATTTACACCATAATAGAAGTTGTAATCATCTTTACTGTAGCTACTTCCTCCAGATGCCATCCCCATTTGACCTTTATAGGAGGCGTTAATATTTCCTGTGCTTTGATGGTTTTCATTAATCAAGCCCTGCTGCATACTCCAATTTAAACGATTGTTAAGTTGCGATGCTGAAATGCCTATATTGCTGGAGCTAGAACTGCGATTGTTATTTGTCGTATTAATATTGATATAAGCGGTACTGTCGAAAAAATTAAAAGGAATATTTATGGATAGCGATAATAGATGGTTAATCTTTCCTCTTGTGCCACTGTCCGTTGAGGAAAAATAGTCACGATTTTTATTGTAGGTGTAATTTGCACTATAGTTGATGGCATTCCAGCTGTTGTTATAGCTAAAACTGGCTGATTGGGTTTTTCGATGACTATTCCAATAGTCCTCATTAATATAGCTTCCAGAAATTGCACCATAAGAGTCTCCAAGATTTTGACTTACAGTAGTTTCAGCTCGATTTCGCTTCCGTTCAATTTCTGGGAAATAGTAGGTATCTCGATAACTATTTAACGTTTCCGATAAGCTATAGTAACCATCTGTTGAGTAGCGATAGCCAGCTAATGCGATATTGGTACCGATATCATTCAGATTTTTGTTATACCGGAAGCGGTATGATTGCCCTTGATGGCTTGAATTGTCATTGAGTGAGGCATTTGCGTAAGTGATATCTAAAGATAATGCCCCAAAATCCCCTAGATTTTTGCCAAACCCAAATGATTGAGCATTATAATGATCCGCGTATTGCAAACCACCATAAGCAGTAACGCCATGAGATAGACCATAAATTAAAGAAAGTTGAGTAAAATGAGTTTTGTCTACATGGGTATCATAAGAACGGTATTGCCCACTAGTTGCACTGTAAAATAGGTAGCCTTCCCTTTGTAGAATAGGAAGTGAAGCAAAAGGAACAACGAGATGTTGTTCACTTCCGTCAGTTTCTTTAATTGTGACATACAAGTCACCGCTACTGCCTGTGGGATAGAGATCATTAATCTCAAAAGCACCCGCAGGGACTTCGGTTTGGTAGATAATATAGCCATTTTGACGAATAGTGAGTTGGGCATTACTGCGTGCAATTCCTCTGACAGTTGGTGCGTAGCCTCGTAAGCTTTCAGGGTACATATCATCATCGGTCGATAATTGAATCCCACGAAATGGAACTGTATCAAAAACCATCGCAGGGGAAACGCCATCCCCTAGGGTGAGCTGGCTTTTGATACTGTTGATATTGCGTGAGGCATAGGTGTAAACCGTATCCCACTGATTCACATTATTATCGCTATGAGTCCATGTAGAATAGTTACGTAAACGCCAAGCACCTAAATTGACTCCGGGGCGTAAATTCGCATAGTTTGCTGTTGCGGTTCCTTGATGTTTACGACTGTAATTTTTTGACCCGCTATAACTGTAGTTGAGAAACGTCGCATTTATGCCATTATCAATGTTGGCTAAATCAATAAAACCTCGAGGTGTTTTTTCTAAGGCTATTTGTGGAATACTTAAGTACAGGCGTTGTGTTTTGAAGTTAAAATCACTTTTAGCATCAGGAATGGTCGCTAAGTTTATGCAGTGGTTGATCTCCCGCTGTAATGCAGGAAATTGTTTTAGTTTGATACCAAAACTGCGAAGATCATCCGCAGAAAAGCAAGGGCGCAGTTTATTGTCGCTTTCTTTTTTAAACATTATTTTTTTTGCCGTCATGAAATCATTATTAATATAGATATAGACAAAATAATTCCCCTCTAGTTGTTGGTTATTATCAAACTGAGATAGGTCAATATTGTCTTTATTTATCCCTTCTAAAAAATCAGATTCAAAATATGAATCATCCTCATAAGATTGACTTTTATCGTTATTGAAATTATTTTCAGCATATGAAATGGTCATGCTGCATGAATAAAACAGCACTAAAAAATAACATTCCATTGGTAGATTTTTCATTATAAATGTTTATATTTTTCTCTCTGAGGCTTTGGTTGTTGCACCAAAATCATTGATTAATTCCCATTTGACGACGCCATGTTGAATCAAGTCATTAACACTAAATGTGATTGTTGAAAAAGGTGCAACATAAGAAACATTTTTTAGTTGCTTACCATTGAATGTTATACGCTGAAAGTTAATATAGTAAGGGGTTGGGTTTTTAGCGGTAAGTTTATCGCTAGATTTTGACCATATAAGTTTATTCTGCTCTTGATTAAAATCGACATCTTTTAATATTTGAGGTCGATAAATGAGTTTCATTTGAGTTCTAAATGCGATTTGTAATGAATTTTCTTTGAATTTTACTGAGGGGATGTTTTTAATGTTTAACCAAAAAATAGACTCTCTATTATTAGGTAATATATCCTCAGTCAAGAATATCCGTAAAGTATTAGTGCTTTCTTTTGGTAGTTTAAATAAAGGTGGAGTTATGGAAAAAATTGATTGAGACTTACCATTTTCATCATCAATCCATGATTGAATTAAATAGGCGATATTATCTGGATTTTCAATGTCAATACTGGCATCTTTTCTTCCTTCATTATAAATAACCCGTGTACCTCCAATGATGACTCCTGCATGGCAAGTGGTGATGAATGTAAAAAAAAGTACAAAATAAGTGCAAATATTCTTCATATTATTGCCATCCAAGTTATGTATAACCCTACTAGTTTTAGTTATAGCTAATTAAAAAGGTCGCTGAAGCATTGGCTGATCCTGCGACAACCGGAATAGCCTTAGCAATATAATTGGCTGTAAAATCTAAACTATTTTCAACTGTTGGTAGGATGGGATACTCATTAGAGGGGGTTAGTAGTGTAATGACGGCACTTTTATTATCTGTTAATTGGACTCCAACTCCACTTGCAGCATTCGGTATTGCTTTCAGCGCGATAACTGAGTTATCTCCGGGAAAAGACGTGGCATCGAATGAAACTGTCGCACTATTTATTGATACTGGGCAATTAACGAGTGTAATCGTAAATTTTACGGGAATAGATTTACTACCAACATTTGGTAAGTTTGCTTTTGGGATGCGTCCTAATTGGACTTGGATATTTTTTGATTCAGTTTTTATTTCACAAGCTTGATCAATAATATCACCAATAAACTCGATGGTTCCATCAGCAGCAAAAGTTAGAGAGTTTGGAAGGAATGTTATTCCAGCAATCAATACTGTGAATGTGTATTTTTTCATATTATCGTCTCCTGAAATAATTTATTTGGCTCTTTTGTTGTGAGCTATATTAATTTTAGAAGACTTTTAGTTATTTACTTCGTATTTTTATATTTTTTGTTTTGATATGATTTATTGATAATTTTTAATTATTTGGTGGGATATTCTGTTGCAGTCAAAATGAGTCATTGGTAATGTGCGTAATATATTGTTTGTTCATTTTTTAATTCCCTTAATTTGATTTGTATTTAAGAAAATAAATATTATATCCTTTTTGTGTTTATAATGATGGTGTTGGATTTTGTTTTTAATCTGAACTTGATTTGTTTTATTTATATCATTCTATTTTATTTGATTGTTTTGGTGCTTAAAATTAAACGACGATCTATTTATGAAGTTATAATAAAGATAATAATAGCCCATAAGGGCTATTATTCAATATCGAGTTCTTTTAATTTACGGGTAAGTGTATTTCTTCCCCAGCCTAATAAGCGGGCGGCCTCTTGCTTATGTCCATGCGTATATTTCAGGGCACAGTTCAGCATGGTTTTTTCTAGCAATGGCATTGCCTCATTAAATAAATCTTGCTTACCTTGCTGTAGAGAGGCATCTGTCCATTGTTCGAGCAATTTAAACCAAGGTACATTGAGTTCATCCATGTTCTGGGGGGAGACCTCAGAGGTTTTGGTCGATTTTACTATTTCTTGCTTATTAAATAGATCCGCGGGTAGGTCTTGAGGTAAAACCTCTTGGCTAGCCGCCATAACGGTCAACCAGCGACAGACATTCTCTAATTGACGAACGTTTCCTGACCAGTGATAACGTTGAAGAATCTTAAGACTATCGGGATGGAGAATTTTACTTTCAACACCCAGTTCTTTGGCGGTATTTTGTAAAAAGTAGTGAGCAAGGCGTGGAATATCTTCCGTACGTTCTCTTAATGGCGGTAATTGCACTCGAATAACATTCAGTCGGTGGAATAAATCCTCACGGAACAATCCCTCTTTGACTCGTTTTTCTAGGTCTTGGTGGGTTGCGGCAATAATCCGCACATCGACCTTCACAGGAGTATATCCGCCGATCCGATAAAATTGCCCTTCAGCAAGTACACGTAATAATCGAGTTTGCACATCAAGGGGCATATCACCAATTTCATCAAGAAATAATGAGCCGCGATTAGCTTGCTCAAATCGGCCTTGGCGAACTTGGGAGGCGCCAGTAAACGCGCCTTTTTCATGACCAAATAGCTCTGATTCAATCAAATCTTTAGGAATAGCGGCCATATTTAGCGCGATAAACGGCTCTTTTGCTCGAGGACTATGCTGGTGTAGCGCGTGAGCAACCAGCTCTTTTCCCGTGCCAGATTCTCCATTAATCAACACACTAATTGATGAGCGCGAAAGGCGACCAATAATACGGTACACCTCCTGCATTGCTGGGGCTTCTCCAATCATGGTGGAGGATACTATTGTTGCTTGCGGTTTACCGCCAGCTGCGCTGTTTTGTTCTCGGCTATGATTTAGAGCGCGCTCAACAAGAGCAACAGTTTCATCAATATCAAACGGTTTTGGGAGATAATCAAAGGCACCAGATTGGTAAGCATTCACGGCGGCGTCGAGATCGGAATGTGCTGTCATAATAATAATGGGCAGCAGGGGATGGGACTGTTTTAACTGAGAAAGTAAAGCTAATCCATCCATACCTGGCATGCGAATATCAGATAACAATACATCGGGACAGTCATTTTCGAGAGCGGTAAGTACCGCTGTGGTGCTATCAAAGCAGGTACAGGTGAGCTGCGTATTATTTAATGCTCGTTCAAGTACCCAGCGGATAGAACTGTCATCATCAACAACCCAAACTTTTCCCTTCTGCATAGCTATCTCCTATTTTTTGATGGGTAAATAAATAGAAAACTCGGTATGTCCCGGCCAACTGGTAAACTCAATTTTCCCTGAATGTTGGTCCACCAAACTACGGGCAATGGATAGGCCTAGCCCTGTTCCATCTGGGCGCCCACTCACCATTGGATAAAATAGGGTATCTTGGATTGTGAGTGGAATACCGGGACCATTATCTTCAATATCAATTCGTGCGGCTAGGCGATAGCGCTCCCCCTGTAACATAACCTGAAATGCAGTGCGGGTACGAAGGGTAATATTCCCTCCGGATTCTGATAACGCTTGCAGCGCATTACGGGTAATGTTGAGGAGTACTTGTTCTACCTGATCCGGATAATATTCAAGGTCAGGAAGGCTTGGATCATAGTCACGGATTAAGGTGATATTCTCCGGTTTTTCTAAGGAAACTAAGCGCACCACATTTTCGACGCTGTGATGAATACTTTGCTCGGTTTTGGGGCCGGGATATTGTGGTCCAAGTAATCTATCGACAAGGGCGCGTAAGCGATCCGCTTGTTCGATAATCACTTGGGTATATTCATTAAGCTGCGGGTCGGGCAGCGCCTTAGACAAAAGTTGTGCAGCACCACGTAATCCACCAAGGGGATTTTTGATTTCGTGGGCGAGCCCTCGAATCAGCTCTCGGGCTGCGAGTTGTTGGGCATTTTGCGCGAGCTCTTGGCTAAGACGTCGCTGGCTATCCAGTTGAGAAAGCTCAACGAGAATAAATTGGTCGGATAGAGGTTGAGCACTAAGAGACATCATATGAGAATGACTGTTAACCACCAGAGTGACTTCATTTTCGGTAAAACTGTGCCCCTCTTTTAAGCTGTTAAGCATCAGCTCATCATTTAATGAACAATAATTAAAGAGTAAAGGGAGCGGGGTGCCATACAGTTTGCGTGGGCTTTGGGCTAAAACTTGTAGAGCAGCATGGTTGGCATAATGGATAATCAGGTCATAATCCAGCACTAACACACTGTTGATGAGAGAATCGAGAAGATATTCGGAGGCGGGTAAATGCTCGGTTTTCATGTAATATTGCTCCTGCACTATTTTGGTGCATTATACGTTATTTACGAAGTAACCGATACGTCGACGCCAATATTTGCAGTTCACCACTCAGTTCGTAGAGAAAAGGCCCCATCATTTAGATGGGGCAAGTGCTTCACGGCAACAAAGACTATCAGTGGAACGGCGTGTTACGCACTGTAGTACATTTCAAATTCGAGTGGGTGTGGTGCCATGCGAACGCGTTGGATATCCGCACGCAGTAATTCAATGTAAGCGTCAATAGCGTCGTCAGTAAATACGCCACCACGGGTCAAGAACTCACGATTTTTATCTAATTCTGCCAGTGCTTCATCTAAAGAACCCGCAACCGTTGGGATTTCTTTTGCTTCTTCTGGTGGTAAATCGTACAAGTTTTTATCCATGGCATCGCCCGGGTGGATCTTGTTGATGATGCCATCAAGACCTGCCATCAACTGAGCGGCAAACGCTAAGTATGGGTTTGCTGCTGGGTCAGGGAAGCGCACTTCGATACGACGTGCTTTGGTGCTAGCTACCACTGGGATACGGATAGACGCAGAACGGTTACGCGCAGAGTAAGCTAGCATCACTGGAGCTTCAAAACCTGGGACTAAACGCTTGTATGAGTTAGTCGTCGGGTTAGTAAATGCGTTCAGAGCACGTGCGTGCTTGATGATACCGCCGATATAATACAGTGCCATTTCAGATAAACCGCCGTATTTATCACCTGCAAATAGGTTGACGCCATCTTTAGATAACGACATATGGCAGTGCATTCCGGAACCATTATCACCGACTAATGGTTTTGGCATAAAGGTGGCTGTTTTACCAAAAGCGTGCGCAACGTTATGTACGACATACTTATAAATTTGGGTTTCATCCGCTTTTTTCGTCATGGTATTAAAGCGGGTTGCGATTTCGTTTTGACCAGCGGTCGCTACTTCGTGGTGATGAGCTTCAACGACTAAGCCCATATCTTCCATTGTTGTACACATAGCGGAACGCAAATCTTGTGAAGAATCGACGGGTGGTACTGGGAAATAGCCGCCTTTAACTGCAGGACGGTGGCCTTTGTTGCCGCCTTCGTATTTGGTTCCAGTATTCCATGCTGCTTCGATATCATCGATATGGTAATAGCTGCTGTGCATGCTGTTACCGAAACGGATGTCATCAAATACAAAGAATTCTGGCTCTGGTCCAAACAGAACGATATCTGCAATACCGCTAGAACGCAGGAAGTCTTCCGCACGTTTAGAGATAGAACGTGGGTCGCGATCGTAACCTTGCATAGTGCCAGGTTCTAAAATATCGCAACGAATAATTAAGGTATTATCTGCGTAGAATGGGTCTAACAGCGCTGTTGATGGGTCTGGCATCAGCACCATGTCAGATTCATTGATCCCTTTCCAGCCACCGATTGATGAACCATCAAACATTTGGCCTTCTTCAAAGAAGTCTTCGTCTACTTGATGAGCAGGGATAGTGATATGTTGCTCTTTACCTTTTGTATCAGTAAAACGCAAATCAATAAATCTTACATTGTGCTCTTCGATCAACGATAAAACATGTTCAGCGGACATTCTCGGCTCTCCTGGTCGGGTCTATTCAACAGACGTAGATAATTAAAGTCATACGCAGGTTGGTTTATCTGGCTTTACTGCATTAATGACTCATTCATTAATGACTGAGTAAGCTCTCTATAGGGACTATAAGCGAAAAACGTGCCAACTTTTTAAATCATAGTAAATACTGATTGTTATAAAAGAATAGCAACGATTCGACTAAAAAACAGTCTATCATTGAGCTGGATTGGTGCAAGAGAAAGATTTGTTGCACCAATATGGTGCGTATTATCTATCTGGAGAGGAGAACAAAACAGCTTTGCGCCATTTTCAGACTCAAAGCTGTTTGTATTTATGATTGGATGAGTTAATTCAATGCTCGTGATTATTCATCATCGCTGTCTGTTAATAGCGCATTGACTTCTTCAATCTGTTTTACTGCGTCATTGATGATCGTTGCAATTTGATGAGTTTGTTCTTCACTCAGCTGCTTTAAAACCATTTTATGGCGTAGCAAGGCTTTAAATCGACTTACTGCCACTTCAATATCTTCTGATAAATTACTGCCTTGTTGGAGTTCACGGGCTTTTGCCAACTTACGAGCAATGACAGATTCAATGTCTTTATTCTGTGCTAAATGTTCAGCACCTTCGGCTGTAATGGTGAAGCTTTTGCGATTACGTTCAACAATTTGTGATTCCAAGAAACCTTGTTCTTCCAACAAAGTCAGTGTTGGATAGATAACGCCAGGGCTTGGAACATATAAACCGCTGGAGGCTTCTTGGATATCTTTAATAATTTCGTATCCGTAGCTTGGTTTTTTTGCCACTAAAGAAAGTACCATAATGTGCAAATCGCCGTGATCAAATAAGCGACGTAAACCTTTACCGCGTCCACGACCATGACGACCTTCGCCGTGACAGCCTTCACCGCGTCCACGACCATGACGACCTTCGCCGTGACAGCCTTCACCGCGTCCACGACCATGACGACCTTCGCCGTGGCAGCCTTCACCGCGTCCATGACCATGACGACCTTCGCCGTGGCAGCCTTCACCGTGTTCATGGTTGTTGCGTTCTTCACCATGGCAGCAACCACCATGGCCTCGTTGATGTTCATCATGGTGAGAAAAATAAACATGACGACAAGTGTGTATTCTCATATTAACCTCTGTTATTATTTCGATATATCTAATTTAGATTCTGAGAATACTCTATTCCGATATATCTAAAGTGTCAAATTAGATATATCGAAATAAAGAAAAAGACATTTAAAAGAGTGACAGGCAAAGAAAGTTTATTTTTTATTCTTTTTTTCGGCTGCTAATATTTGCTTTTTAGCGTATTATTCTGTCACTTTGTGATTTCCTAGTGCTGATACCAACAATTTTTTTAAGTATTTTTGCACTGTGACGCAACTGAATGTTTTTTAGCTAAAAACTTTTTTAATAGTGATGGCTTTCACATTTATTCCACTTGTGTGGAAAAACGTGTAAAATAACAGCAAATTAATGTAGAAAGTATGCTTTGGGCTATATAACGACTCAAAAGCATATTCCTTTCCTGTCAATGAAACGGTAAAAATCCTTGTCAATTCAAAACTTAAGAAACATCGCCATCATCGCTCACGTTGACCATGGCAAGACAACTCTGGTTGGTAAATTATTACAACAGTCGGGCACTTTTGGTGAACGTGAAACTGTTGATGAGCGTGTTATGGACTCCAATGACTTGGAGAAAGAGCGTGGTATTACAATCCTTGCTAAAAATACCGCTATCCAATGGAACGGCTACCACATCAATATCGTAGACACCCCAGGCCACGCCGATTTCGGTGGTGAAGTAGAACGTGTTATGTCTATGGTTGACTGTGTTCTGCTGGTTGTCGATGCGATGGATGGCCCTATGCCACAAACTCGCTTCGTAACACAAAAAGCGTTCGACCATGGTTTAAAACCAATTGTTGTTATCAACAAAGTCGACCGCCCAGGCGCACGCCCTGATTGGGTTGTTGACCAAGTATTCGACTTATTCGTGAACTTAGGTGCAACGGATGAGCAATTAGACTTCCCTATCGTTTATGCGTCTGCATTAATGGGTATCGCAGGTCTTGAACATACAGATATGGCAGAAGACATGACCCCGCTTTATCAAGCGATTGTTGATCATGTTGAGCCACCAAAAGTTGATCTGGATGGTCCTTTCCAGATGCAAGTTTCCCAATTAGATTACAACAGCTATTTAGGTGTTATCGGCATCGGTCGTATTAAACGCGGTGTTGTTAAACCAAACCAGCAAGTAACTGTAATCGACAGCGAAGGTAAAACTCGCAACGGTAAAATTGGTAAAGTTCTGACTCACTTAGGTTTAGAGCGTATTGATTCACAACAAGCAGAAGCTGGCGATATCGTTGCTCTGACTGGTTTAGGTGAATTAAACATTTCTGACACTATCTGCCAAGTGGGTAGCGTTGAAGCTCTGCCTGCACTAGCGGTTGATGAACCAACAGTCAGCATGTTCTATTGTGTTAACACCTCTCCATTCTGTGGTAAAGAAGGCAAATATGTGACTTCACGCCAGATTCTGGATCGTTTACACAAAGAGTTAGTTCACAACGTAGCACTGCGTGTTGAAGAAACTCAAGATCCAGATGCATTCCGTGTTTCGGGTCGTGGTGAGCTGCACTTATCTGTTCTGATCGAAAATATGCGTCGTGAAGGTTTCGAATTAGCGGTTTCTCGTCCAAAAGTTATCTTCCGTGAAGTTGATGGTCGTAAACAAGAGCCATTCGAACAAGTGACTTTAGACGTTGAAGAGCAGCACCAAGGTGATGTAATGAAAGCGTTAGGTGAGCGTAAAGGCGACCTACGCGGCATGATGCCAGACGGTAAAGGCCGTGTGCGTCTAGACTACATCATTCCTAGCCGTGGTCTGATTGGCTTCCGTACTGAATTCATGACAATGACTTCAGGTACAGGTTTACTGTACTCTTCATTCAGTCACTACGATGATGTTCGCCCAGGCGAAATCGGTGGTCGTCAAAACGGCGTTCTGATTTCTAACGGTCAAGGTAAAGCAGTTGCATACGCGCTGTACAGCCTGCAAGATCGTGGTAAGTTATTCTTAGGTCACGGTGCTGAAGTGTATGAAGGCCAAATTATCGGTATTCACTCACGTTCTAACGACCTGACTGTTAACTGCTTAACCGGTAAAAAACTGACTAACATGCGTGCGTCAGGTACTGATGAAGCAACCACATTGTCACCACCAATCAAGATGTCTCTGGAACAAGCTCTGGAGTTTATTGATGATGATGAACTGGTTGAAGTTACTCCACAGTCAATTCGTCTGCGTAAGCGTCATTTGACTGAGAACGATCGCCGTCGTGCAGGTCGCTCTAAAGAAGATTAATCGTTAATCTTTGAATTAAAATGGAAGGTGCCAAATATGGCACCTTTTTTTATGCGAGCAAATTGGAAAAATTAGAAGAAATATCAACATTGGGTTATAGATACTTCACGGATTCAAGAAACTGTATTTTTTTAGCTATTTCAGCACGTTGATGTGAAGCTCGTGTTCTTAGTGCAATATTCCATTGTTCAATCGTATCTGCATTTTTAACGAGTATATTATTTGGAGATATGCGTTCTGATTTTACCAACCAAGCGGCTACCTCAGCCCAACTCCAGAGTGGGGACTGACCTTTGATGCGTTGGATTGGGTTGGGAAAATCACCTTTACCTCGAGCTCCGTCTTTAAACAAAGCAATAGCTTGCCTGGATAAATTGGCGAGTTCAGCAATATCACTCAATCCAACCAAGCTTGAATCAATAGATTCTACGCGTGTATTAATGGTGCTAGCGGTTTCAATCTGTTGGATTGCGCTAGAAATGGCATCATCAAGGGAGCTTGCTTCTCTATCAAATTCCAAGTAGACAGTTTTTCCGTAAAAACAAATAAGTGCGTCATCGCATCCCGCATTATAGAGCGCGTCTTCTAATCCTTCAGTATCGGTATTGACACCAGATAAAACTAAAGTGAAATTATGAAGCGCCATAGACATCAATTCCTTAATCAAAATTTTGAATTTAATTAAAGGTGAGGTGGAGGAAACCACCTTCATCCTTTTTATGGGCGACGTATTTTTCTCCCTTGTTGTTTAGAATAAATATACTGTTGACGCTTGTCAACGATATGGCGCCAGAAAATAATGATGTTCGTCTCTGGTGGCGACATTCTATCGTTAATGGGACGGGAAGCAGTGGTGTGAAGCTTTTTTAGGAGTATGTTTGGGATTATGTTATATGGGATTGATTTAAAGGCACCGAAAGCAATCAATTGATCCATTTTGCTTAATCGATAAATTGAAAAAATAACCCTAATAATCACTAATTAGGGCTGTTCAGTTGCCTGAATAATGATTAAAGTAAATTTAGTGAATAACAAAGAGGACAATTTATGCTGTATATCTTCGATATGGGTAATGTGATTATTGATATCGACTTTGATCGTGTGTTTGATAAATGGTCAGAACTGAGTGGTACTCCAAGTTCAGAAATCAAATCCCGGTTTACTTTTGGCAATATCTTCCAATTACATGAATGTGGCAAAATTTCAGATATCGAATTTGCGGAGATGCTCTGTGAAGAGATGGGTATTACGCTAAGTTTTGAAGATTTTGCTGAAGGCTGGCATTCAATTTTTATCTCACTAAGACCTGAAGTTATCGATATCATGGAGCGTTTGCGTGAGCAAGGGCACCGAGTTGTTGTGTTATCGAATACTAACCGTCTGCACTTAGATTATTGGCCAGAACACTACCCAGAAATTGCAGCATCCTCTGACTTCCTGTATTTATCTCAAGATTTAGGTATGCGTAAGCCAGATCCAGAAATTTTCAAATACGTTCTGGAATCAGAAGAGTTTGATGCCGCTGACGCTGTCTTCTTCGACGACGTAGAAGAAAACGTAAAAGCAGCACAAGCCCTAGGTATTACCAGCGTACATGTGTTAAATAAAGACACGGTTCCTGAATATTTCCGTACTTACGACTTTAGTGCTGAAGTTGAATAATCCCGTTCCTAACATGGAGCAACAACATATGTTGCTCCATCTTTTTTATATAGAGTTTCCATGATCGCATTAATCCAAAGAGTTACTCACGCGAGTGTTGTTGTCGATAAAAAAACAGTGGGGCAAATTGGCTCTGGTCTTTTGGTTCTGCTTGGTGTTGAGAAAGACGATGACGAGCAGAAAGCTAAACGATTATGTGAGAAAGTGCTTGGGTACCGCATCTTTGGTGACGAGCAAGGGAAAATGAACCTAAATGTAAAACAAGCGGGTGGAAGCTTACTCGTTGTTTCTCAATTTACGTTAGCAGCTGAAACCAATAAAGGAATGAGACCCAGTTTCTCTGGTGGCGCTGAACCAGAAAAAGCTGACCAATTATATCAGTACTTTGTACAGGAAAGCCGCCAACAAGGCATAGTGACTGAAACGGGAATCTTTGCTGCTGATATGCAAGTGAGCCTAACCAATGATGGCCCAGTAACCTTCTGGCTACAGGTATAGAATACTTTTCCAAGGGGGAAACATGTACCATCTACGTACACCGAAAGATGACATTGAATTTGCAGCCTACTACCAGTTTCGCTGGGAAATGCTGAGAAAACCATTTAAACAACCCCTTGGTTCCGAAAAAGATGGCTATGACCTTACAGCCCACCACCAAATGGTGGTAGATGAGAAAAATCGTATCTTGGCGATTGGTCGGTTGTATATCAATGCTGATAATGAAGGTTCAATCCGTTTTCTTGCCGTTAACCCCGTCATGCAAGGTAAAGGCTTAGGGAAACTGATTATCATGGCGCTGGAGTCGAGTGCAAGACAAGAAGGCGTTAAACGTATCGTTTCGAGTGTTAGGGAGGAGGCCGTTCCTTTCTTTGCCAAAATGGGTTTTGAAACTCGAGGAGAAGTGAGCGGGGAATTAAAAGCACCAGTACGCCACTACCTGATGATTAAACCCATCGAAACCTTAGACCAGATTCTTCATCGGCCTGATTGGTGCGGTGAGTTGCAACAAGCTTGGCATAAATATATCCCTCTCAGTGAAAAAATGGGTGTACGTATTGAACAGTACACAGGAAAACGTTTTATCACCACGATGCCAGAAGCGGGTAACCAAAATCCACACAACACCATTTTTGCCGGTAGCCAGTTTTCTCTCGCCACATTAACTGGTTGGGGAATGATCTGGTTATTGCTGCATGAGCATCAGCTTGGTGGGGATATTATTTTAGTGGATGCCAATATTCGCTATGGTAAGCCTGTCAGCGGCCGCCCAATTGCGGTAGCTGATCTATCTCATCTCAGCGGTGACCTTGATCGCTTAGCGAGAGGGAGCAAGGCTAGGGTGAAGTTAGATGTCCACGTCAGTAACGCTGATAGCCAAGTTGGTGCAGTATTCAGCGGAACTTATATGGTTTTACCCATCGCAGGTGAGATAAAAAATAGATAATGATATAGCGGATAAAAAAGCAGATTTACTTTTGGGGTAACCTGCTTTTTTATTGTCATTTTACGGATTAACAATGGCGGGAATATGCCCATCCATAGGGTAAGTATTTGGCGAGTCAGGTGCAAGTTGTGGCTCTGATGGTGGCATAGATGTTCCCACTGTGGGAGTCACTTTACCATTAACCACCGTACGATAAATTTCATTGCCTTGAAGTGGCTTAGCCGTTAACTCACCATTTATACTGTATGCAAGCGGATCTGCGAGTAAATCCCCTTGTAATGACGTATCAAAATCTCCCCACATTTGAGGTGAAAATCCTGACCATCCCCATTGATTTAAGTCCCCTAAATCAATATTGGTGCCTGTCGCTCGTAAGTTAAAAGGTGCTTTTTGATACTCTTGCTTGACGAGCAATGAGACTCTGGCAATGCCGCGGGTGGTACTACCACTGAGGCTAGCCGCAGCACTATTGTTGCTGCTGGCGATTTCGAGTAAAGGGCGACGGACCATAACTTGATTGATCGTGCTGCTATCAGCGTTGAACGTTGCTTGCCCTTTCCAAATTCCCCACTGTTTCTGTTTGATGAGATCAACATAGCGAATAGTGCCGCTAAGTGCTGTAAATTCAAAAGAGAACTCAGGTTGAATATTCATCAGCAATGACTGCGTCACTGTAAAGTTATCGATGGTGAACGCTGATAACCAAGAGGGTGCTGGTTGGGCAAAGAATGTTAACCAATCTTCAGGTAAAGTATACAGTGCTCCAGCGAGTGTCCCATCAGTAATAGTCAGGGATTTATTGTTACGCTGCCACACGCCACTGAGGCTAAAAATCCCTTTATTATAGTAGCCGGATAGCTTATCAAAATTAAGGTTATCGCCATCAATATTTAATTCGCCGATGAGTGTATCTACTTGTTGGTCATGAATAACCAATTGGTCGACATTGAAATTGATTTTACTTTTAGGGTTGCTCCAGCTGCCTCTCACGACATTAATTTTATCGATTTCGGTGCTTAGTCCCGATAGTGCCCAATCTTGTCCCTGAATATCCACATCGGTGAGCGTCAAATCTTTAATCTGGAGTGTTCGGTCACTATTGATAGCCTCAAAAAGCGCGTCGAAAGTGAGATTATTTTGCCATCCCACTTTATTCATCGAGAGACCATCAATATTAATGCTACCGTCAGCAAATACTTTTCCTTTACCGGAAATATAACCATTATTGAGATAGCCGGTGACTTGGCTAAACTCAGTCACTTGTTCCTGTAATTTTCCTGTCATAGCGACATTACGAAAAGGTAGGGAATTGATGGCCAACTCTCCTGTTGTAAAACGAAAGTCACCATAGCCAAAAGGATGGTTGACGGTAGGTTTCCACGGCGTGATACCACCGGTAAACCCAGCAACCAGCAGGGTGTTTTTTCCTTGGGTTAACTGAATTTTGCTACTTTCAAACTGTAAAACTTTAGCAGAGATAGGGAGATTAGTGCTGGTATCTGAAATCTGAGCTGTAAGCTCCCCTTGTGTGATTGTTAATCGTTGGATGGCTTCACCGTTGATCATATTAAGCCAATTGATATCCACGACAATTTGATCCGCGTTTAACGCTAACTGCTTGTCGCGAGACTCAATTTTTATATCTTGGAAAATAAATTTACCCGGTTCAGCAAATCGATGCCCCATAATGCCGACATTAATATCGAAATCAGTGAATTTACTTAATAACTGACTCGCATAACCTGCTCCCCAACGAGTTTGCAGTGCAATATAAGTGGCAACAAATAAGATCAATAGAAGCAGAAAAATATAACTAATAAATCGAATTAACCTTCTCACGGTAGTCTGCTCCCTCATAAATCAGATAAAAATATAGATGACTAATCTGTCTAAGATATCGACAATTTGAAGGATAGCATACAGAAGAACCGCCAGAGTATTCAACTCTGGCGGCAATAGGAATGATTATTTTTCGTGAGGGAAAATTAGATTCAGAACGATAGCGGTTAAACCACCAGCCGCGATTCCGGAGGAGAATAATGTTTTCAGCCAATCAGGTGCAAATTGCAGGATCAGCGGTTGTTGAGAAACACCCATTCCAACGGCAAGGGATAGGGCGATAATCATAATTGCGCGGCGGTTTAATGGCTCACGAGAAACGATACGTACACCAGAAGCTGCGATAGTTCCGAACATGACGATGGTTGCACCACCGAGCACAGGCTCAGGAATTTGTTGCACAAAACCTGCCACCGCGGGGAACAGTCCCAGCAATATCAACATTAAGGCGACAATGTAGCCAACATAACGGCTAGCAACACCGGTTAACTGAATGACACCATTATTCTGACCAAAACAGGAGTTAGGGAATGTATTGAATACTGCTGAAACAAGGGAGTTCAAGCCATTTGCTAATACACCTCCCTTAATGCGTTTCATATACAGCGGTCCACGAACCGGTTGCTCTGATACATCTGATGTTGCGGTAATATCACCAATGGTTTCTAAAGAAGTCACCATAAAAATTAAGATCAGGGGAACGAGTAAGTTCCAATCAAATGATAAACCGTAATAGAAAGGCTCAGGAACGGTAATCATTGACTGGTTGATATCGCTAGCTTGTGCTGTTGGTAGCATATCCATCCACCAAGCTGCAAGATAGCCTACCGCCATGGCGATAACCAAAGAAGCGACTCGGAGATAGGGGTTTTTCTGGCTGGTTAACAGAATAATCACTGCGAGCACAATGCCCGCAAGCATCAGATTATCAAGGGCACCAAACGTATTGTTATTCAGGGCACTGTATCCCCCACCTATCGAGGTTAATCCCACTTGAATGAGTGATAAACCGATAATCATTACCACAACACCAGAGACCAAAGGTGTAATCACTCTACGTGCTAAATGTAGGAAACGGGAAAGGATTACTTCGGTTAATGACGCGACCATTAGGGTACCAAATAAAGCAGCCATCATTGTAGGAATATCTGCGCCCCCTTGCTGAAGGGCAACTCCCCCCATAATTAAAGGGGCGACAAAGTTAAAGCTTGTTCCTTGAATGGAAAGTAAGCCAGAGCCAACGGGACCCCATGCTCTAATTTGAATCAGCGAGGCAATTCCGGATGCAAACAATGACATACTGATAATACGCTGAGTATCGTGCGCAGGTAGCCCAAGTGCTTGGCAAATTAACATCCCAGGGGTGATAACGGCGACAAACATGGCTAATAAATGTTGGCAAGCAGCAAAAATGGCTTGGGGTAATGGGGGTCTATCTTCAAGGTGATAGATTAATTCACTTTTAATTTGTGCTTTTTTTTCAACACTTTGTTCTTCAGATGTCGTTGTGTTCATTGCTCTAATTCCACCAGCAAAAAGCGCATTTTAAAGAGATAAATATAAAAAGCAATCGTTTGCGCTAAATTTTTTTAATTTACTTTTAAATTGGGAGCATCACATTTTTATATGTTTTAACTTGTATTTATCGCGAATTTTTTTTCTAATCCTACCACCTGCTTTTGGCGTTTTAAGGAAAAAAATAACGTCTAATTAGTTTTAAATAATATTAACAACAGACGAGGTACATAAATGTATCATCTCGATGTCTACGGCACACTGGTCGCAGCCACACTTGTGCTATTGCTCGGACGTAAACTGGTAAAATCGGTTTCATTCCTCGAAAAGTACACCATCCCTGAGCCCGTTGCAGGGGGATTATTAGTTGCTTTTAGCCTCTTGGTCATTAAGCAAGTATTTGACTGGAGCCTCTCTTTCGACTTATCACTGCAAGAACCGATGATGCTCGCGTTCTTTGCAACCATTGGCTTGAACGCAAACCTAGCGAGTTTAAAAGCTGGCGGTAAAGCCTTAATGATCTTCATTTTTGTGGTTGTCGGTCTATTACTGGTTCAAAATACAGTCGGTATCGCACTGGCTACATTCTTAGGTCTCGATCCGCTAATGGGACTATTAGCTGGTTCAATTACCTTATCGGGTGGGCATGGTACTGGTGCTGCATGGGGTAAAATATTTACCGATGAATACGGCTTTAAGAGTGCAACTGAAGTTGCGATGGCTTGTGCAACATTTGGTTTAGTGCTTGGAGGGCTGATAGGTGGTCCTGTTGCACGTTTCTTAATTCGTAATATTCCAACGCCAGGAACGGCGGATGAGGATAAAGATGTCCCTTCCGCATTCGAAAAACCGCAATCAAACCGTATGATTAACTCCATGGTATTGATTGAAACTATTGCATTAATTGCGATTTGTTTACTTGCGGGTAGCTATATTGCAGGCTTATTGGCTGGTACAGCATTCGCACTGCCAAAGTTTGTATGTGTATTGTTCGTTGGTGTGATTTTAAGTAATGGTCTATCCGTACTTGGATTCTATCGCGTATTTGATCGCGCAGTATCCGTTATGGGTAACGTAAGCTTATCCTTGTTCCTTGCAATGGCTCTCATGAGTTTAAAACTATGGGAATTAGCCTCTTTGGCAATCCCAATGTTAGTAATTCTTGGGGTACAAGCATGTGTCATGGCGGGTTATGCGATCTTCGTGACGTTCCGTGTGATGGGCAAAAACTATGATGCTGCTATTTTAGCCGCAGGACATTGTGGTTTTGGTCTGGGAGCAACACCAACAGCGATTGCAAACATGCAGGCAGTGACAGACAAATTTGGTCCGTCTCATCTTGCATTCTTAGTCGTACCAATGGTGGGGGCATTCTTTATCGATATTGTGAATGCGTTGGTGATTAAGTTTTACTTGTGGTTACCTATATTTCCAACAATTGCTGGGTAACCATCAATAAAAAAACATTATAACTAAATGTATAAATGAAGCAGGTATTGCCGTGGACATGGATGTGTTCACGGCAATTTTCATTTCTAGGGAGAGGTTTTTAAGCGTGGCTATATTGTTCGCGTTCAGGAAGCCAACGTTCAATAATGAGTTGTGCATTCTCTGGGTAATTTTGCTGAATATGACGAGCCAAACGTTGCACTTCTGGCAACATATATTGGTCTCTGAGTAAATCGGCCACTTTGAATTCAGCATTTCCGGTTTGCCGAGTTCCCAATAATTCACCGGGACCACGAATTTCTAAATCTTTTTGTGCAATCACAAAACCATCATTGCTATCTCGTAATACTTGAAGTCGTTGCTTAGCTGTGTGAGTGAGCGGCGTTTTATAGAGTAAAACACAGTGAGAAGCGATAGCGCCACGACCAACACGACCTCTTAATTGATGTAATTGTGCCAATCCTAAACGTTCAGGATTATCAATGATCATTAAGCTAGCATTAGGGACATCGACACCAACTTCAATAACCGTGGTAGCAACGAGTAACTGGATTTCGTTATTCTTAAATGCGGCCATGATGCTTTGTTTTTCAGCGGGTTTCATTCGTCCATGTACTAAACCGACTTTTAGCTCAGGTAGCGCGAGTGCTAATTCTTCACTTGTCACTTGAGCAGCTTGGGCCTCGAGAACTTCCGAATCTTCAATTAAAGTGCAGACCCAATAAGCTTGGCGACCTTCATCTAAGCACGCCTGTCGCACTCGCTCAACAATATCATTGCGTCTGGTATCTGGGATTGCAACGGTTGTTACCGGTGTTCGCCCAGGAGGGAGCTCATCAATAATCGATGTATCAAGGTCGGCATAGGCAGTCATCGCCAGAGTCCGTGGAATCGGCGTGGCGGTCATTATTAGTTGATGAGGGTGATTCCCTTGCTGCTCACCTTTCTCACGCAGAGCGAGCCGCTGGTGGACACCAAAGCGGTGCTGCTCATCGATGATAACTAACCCTAAAGAGTGAAAACTAACTTGTTCTTGGAAAATTGCGTGGGTACCAACGACCATCATTACTTCGCCATCGGCAATGGATTCTTGCTGTTGCTGACGCGCTTTCCCTTTTTGCTTTCCAGCAAGCCAGCCTACTTTAATGCCTAAAGGTTCGAGCCACTGTTTAAAGGTATTGGCATGTTGTTCTGCTAGAATTTCGGTAGGAGCCATCAGGGCAACTTGTTTACCATTTTCAATAGCGCAGATAGCCGCGAGGGCAGCAACAAGGGTTTTCCCTGAGCCAACATCACCTTGGATCAGCCGCATCATCGGTGTGTCTCTATGCAAATCTTTTTCTATTTCTGACACAACTCGATTCTGAGCATTGGTCGGAGAGAATGGCAAATTATCTAAGAAAGGTGATTTTAATTTTCCGGTTGGAACGAGTGGCTCTGCATATAGTCGTTCATTGCCTGCTCGAATCGCGAGCATACTTAAATGGTGAGCGAGTAACTCTTCGAGGACTAAGCGTTTTTGCGCTGGATGGTGACCTTTTTCTAACTCACCTAATTCAACGTCTGGTGGAGGATTATGTAATAAACGGATAGCGTCGGGCAGGCTAATTAAACCACGATTTAGCTCTTCAGGAAGAAGCTCTTGGATATTGCCATTATCGAGCATCGCCAAAGCTTGTTCCATCACTTTTCTCAACGTCGCTTGGCGTACCCCTTCAGTCGTTGGGTAAACAGGCGTTAAATTTTCTTGCAGTGTAATATTGTCAGTATCCTGAGATACTTTATATTCTGGGTGAATAATTTCAGGCCCAGTATTTCCCCGGCGAATTTCGCCGTAAGCAGTGACCTGACGGCCTTCAGCTAAGCTATTTTTCATGGCGGCGGAGAAATTAAAAAAGCGCAGCGTTAAATTTCCTGTTCCATCACTGATTAAACAAGTCATCATTCTTTTGCGCCCAAAGACAACTTTGGTTTGTAGTACCTCACCCGTGATTGTCGCTGTTGTCCCCGGAAGTAGGTCTTTTATCTGGTATAAACGGGTATGATCTTCATAACGAAGAGGAAAATGCAGTAGTAGATCCTGAACGGTGTTCAAACCGATTTTACTCATTTTTTCTGACTGGCTAGCTCCGATGCCATGTAATGAAGTCAGTGAAATGGTATTAAGTAGACCACGGTTCATCATTGTTCCTTAACTTTGCTGTTTTCTCTTCATTTTTTCAGTTAACTGCATTTGCATCCACCAAGCATCTTCCGCTTCTATTTGACCTTGTTGATTGATAAATGGTCGGGGAAGGTTCTTACGCTTGGAGACTTCAGCTAATACTGGATAGCCCCCCTCAAAAAGCCACTCCTGCTGCTCTTGCTCAGATAATAGACTATATTCGCGATTATACATGCCAGCAAGTTGCCTTTGGCGCTGTGCTTCATACATGATTAATGCGGATGCTACAGATACATTCAGTGATTGGACCATGCCTGCCATAGGAATGATAATATGCTGATCTGCAAGCGCTAATGCTTTTTGAGATATGCCTTTTTTCTCTTGTCCCATCATAATACAGGTTGGGCGAGTATAATCAATTTCACGAAAATCAACGGCATGCTCTGATAGGTTGGTCGCAAGAACCTGCATACCTTGTGCTTTGATTTGAGCAATAGCATCTTCAGTCGATGAATGGGAAATCACTTTAACCCAGCTATTGCTCCCTGCGGCGGAAGAAACAGAAAGTTTAACGTGCTGATCCGGCCAAATTGCATGGATTTGATGGATACCAATCGCGTCTGCACTCCGAACAATAGCGGAGACATTGTGAGGTTTATGAATTTCTTCGAGGCAGAGTGTGAGGTCGGGCTGCCGCATCGCCATCATTTGGCAAATGCGGCGATAGCGGCGTTCATTCATAGTTAGAGTTCAGTATCTTTAATAATATCGATTAATTACGGTTACGACTGACGCGTAATACGTCCGGCATAATCCGGATTTTACGCATAACGTTTGCGAGCTGAATACGGTTTTTAATCGACAGACGGATAAATGCGCAATAAACACGACCATCTTTTTCCTCGGTGTTCATGCTTTGAATACTCGAATTTGCGCCGTTAATTGCCGCAGTCAAGTTAGCTAAAGCACCTTGATGGTTGATCATATCGACTTTGATTTCAGCGATAAAGTCAGTATCCGTGTCTGTATCCCACTCTACAGCCATAAATTTATCGGGTTCTTTTTGATAACCTCGAATATTACGGCAAGATTCATGGTGGATAACTAGCCCTTTACCTGGGCTAATATGCGCAACAATAGGATCTCCCGGAATTGGGCGACAGCATTTTGCAAAAGTGATTAATACGCCATCGGCACCTTTGATAGAGAGTTTATTATGACTTTCTGTGATGATAGGTTCTTCAGGTTCACTTTGCGGATTGCTTTGTAAGTTACGGGCGACAACGACACTCATTGCATTCCCTAAACCAATTTCGGCAAGGAGATCATCGAGAGAATTGAGTTTCATGCGTGCCAATTCGGCGTCGAGATTTGCTTGTGGGATATCCGTAATTTTGTTACCCGCACCAAGTGCGTGGCTAAGTAAGCGGCGACCTAAGTTAATAGAATCTTCGCGTTTTAAATTCTTCAATAATTGGCGGATTTTTGCGCGAGCTTTTGAGCTGACGACAAAGTTTAACCAAGCCGCATTCGGTCTTGCTCCCGGTGCGGTAATAATTTCTACGGTTTGACCACTGGAGAGCGATTGGGACAGAGGATAAGGTTGGCGATCGACTCGAGCCCCGACGCAGGCATGACCAATATCAGTATGGACTGCATAAGCGAAGTCTACAGGCGTAGCTCCGGTTGGCAATTCAACGATACGCCCTTCAGGGGTGAAAACATAAATTTCATCAGGAAATAGGTCTGACTTTACGCTTTCGATAAATTCAAAGGAGCTACCCGCACTTTGCTGAAGTTCAAGCAGACTTTGCATCCAGCGTTGAGCCTTCACTTGTGCAGTGGTTCCCTGTTCACCTTGCTCTTTATATGCCCAATGTGCCGCAACGCCCATTTCTGCCATTTGGTCCATATCTTCTGTACGAATTTGTACCTCAACAGGCACCCCGTGAGGGCCAATTAATGAGGTGTGCAGGGATTGATATCCGTTAGCTTTTGGAATGGCAATATAGTCTTTAATTCGACCTGGGCGCGGTTTGTATAGGCTATGCATCTGACCTAAAACACGATAGCAAGTATCGACGTCTTCAACGATAACTCTGAAAGCATAAATATCCATGATCGAATGGAATCGCTGCTCTTTGAGATGCATTTTTCGATAAATGGAATACAGGTGTTTTTCGCGACCACTAACGGTACAGGGAACACCGGCTTCAGTTAATCGACCGTCAATTTCAGAAAGGATTTTTTGAATCATTTCTTTACGATTACCGCGGGCGGCTTTAACCACCTCTTTGATAACCCGATAACGGTTTGGGTACAAGGCTTCAAAACCCAACTCTTCTAGCTCGGTTTTGATATGGTGAATACCTAAACGGTGCGCAAGAGGGCTATAAATTTCGAGTGTTTCTCGCGCTATGCGGCGACGCTTATCGGGCCTTAAAGACCCAAGCGTGCGCATATTGTGAGTGCGGTCTGCCAGCTTTATCAAAATGACCCGGATGTCTTTTACCATCGCCATGATCATTTTGCGGAAGTTTTCTGCTTGAGCTTCTTTCTTGTCGCGAAAATTTAGTTTATCGAGTTTGGAGACACCTTCAACCAGACCGGCGACGGTAGTTCCAAACAGTTGCTCGATATCTTGAAATGTCGCTGGAGTATCTTCAATCACATCATGAAGTAGCGCTGCCATCAGTGTTTCGTGGTCCAAACGCATTTCAGCCAAAATACCAGCAACAGCAACTGGGTGAGTAATATAAGGCTCACCACTTGAACGGGTCTGTCCTTCATGGGCATCCCGTGCGACAACATAGGCTTTTTTCAGTAATTCAACCTGCTCTTTAGGGAGGTATTGTTGAATTATGATATTTAGGCTTTCAAACAGATACAAGGCAGACCCACCTTAGTAATTAGCGACGACCTTCAGCGATCGCAGAAACTGCTTGCATTTCAGCAGCATCTTGCTCTTGCTGTTCTTGGCGTTCACGCACATCCAAAATGTGACCGTTAATTAAACCTTCTTCTACTTCACGTAGCGCGATAACCGTATGCTTATCATTTTCTTCTGGAACTAAAGGATCTTTACCACCAGTTTGTAATTGACGAGCTCTACGTGCTGCAACCAGTACGAGGTCAAAGCGGTTACCAATTTTTTCTACTGCGTCTTGAACAGTTACGCGTGCCATAAGTGTGCTACTCCAAAGAAATAAAAAAATGACCTGATATGATACTGAAACTATTCTCAGTCTGCTAGTAATTTGCTGATTAAAGCACCATGCCGCTGAATTTGGCGTTCTAATTTCAGACGCTCAGCTCGCATGATCGATTGTAAATCGCTTAATGCAGTGTTGAAATCATCATTTACAATGACGTAATCGTATTCATTGTAATGTTCAATCTCACCAACAGCTTGTGACATGCGCTTTTCAATGACTTCATCACTATCTTGACCGCGACCACGAAGCCGACGATAGAGTTCGTCTTTTGAGGGTGGAAGTATAAAAATACTACGCGCCTCTGGCATTTTTGCACGAATTTGTTGTGCGCCTTGCCAGTCAATATCGAGAAAAACATCTACGCCGCTTTTTAAAACTTCCTCAATAATCGGTTTTGAGGTGCCATAGTAATTACCAAAGACACAGGCATGTTCTAAAAAATCATTATTCTCAACCATCTGCAAGAATTCTGCTTCGGAAACAAAAAAATAGTGCTCACCATGAACTTCGCCAGGGCGTGCTGCTCTTGTTGTATGAGAAACTGAAACTTGAGTGTCATACAACGGTTGTGTTTTCAACAGAGCTTGGATAAGACTAGATTTACCTGCGCCACTTGGAGCAGAAAGAATATATAACGTGCCTTGTATCATGATGATTTCTTGAAATATTGAGGGTTAGACATAAAAGATAGCGATAAACCCCACATAGTATACACGTACTTAAGGCAACGTGCAGCGATATCAATAAACCATGAATCGTGAATAAAAAAATATTGCTCATGAAAAAATTGTGAACAGGTTCCAGAAAATATATTTAACTTAATGAATATCTCATTTTTTTTGCGAAACGTTTTGCAATTAACGACATATCCAACTGACCACCTAATTATTTTGCCTCAGGATGCTTTTTCCACGAACGGAATAATAGCAAGGACGCGTGATGCACTATATTTTAACAAGAGGCTCTTGGATATTCATGTTATTACAAGTGGTGACATCACTTGCATACGGCATGGAATACCATCAAGCAAAAG
The DNA here is from genome assembly GCF_000156395.1 of Providencia rustigianii DSM 4541. Taxonomy (GTDB): domain Bacteria; phylum Pseudomonadota; class Gammaproteobacteria; order Enterobacterales; family Enterobacteriaceae; genus Providencia; species Providencia rustigianii. Next base: position 122,906 of record NZ_GG703818.1, on the reverse strand, counting down.
ATAACTGCGATTCACCAAATCAAAATATCCTAATAAATGATCATCAAAGATTAGGCAATCAGCTCCAAGAGTGGAATAAGAACTATCTAGTAGATGGTTTTAGTCCCATTAATGATGAAGTCTATGATCAGCTATTGTCTAAGTGGCAGCAGCGGCAACGTTGCTTGTCACTTTCTGATAGCTTACCGCAGGTACCGCTCCCGATACTAACGCCTTTAGTAAAGCATCCGCTGCCTCATACGGGGCTAAAAAAACAAAATTTAAATGAAATAACGACTTGGATAGCAAAGCGAAAAGAGATTTGGTTACAACCGAAGGTGGATGGTGTCGCGGTTAGCTTGGTGTATGACAATGGACAATTAGTTTCATTAATCAGTCGAGGCAATGGAGTTGAAGGGCTAGAGTGGCGCAAAAAAGCGGATTTTATCTTGGACTTGCCGAAGGTAATTCCCATAAAACAGCGCGTAATTTTGCAAGGTGAACTTTTTTGGAAATTGAATAATCACGTGCAGAAGCAGCTAGGTGGCTTGAATGCCCGAAGTAAAGTCGCTGGATGGCTTATGCGTAAGAAATTACCAGAAAAAATAGAAGATAATATTGGTATTTTTATCTGGGCTTGGCCCGATGGCGATCTGCAACAGGAAGTTCAACTTAGTCGACTATCAGAAATTGGGTTTGATTTATCTAAAAGGTACAGTCATCAAGTCACCAGTATTGAGCAAATTATTCAAAGGCAAGAAGATTACTTCTCAACGCCTCTCCCCTTTGCAACCGATGGTATTGTCTTAAAAAGTTTTCCTACGCCACCTTCAGCTGCTTGGCAGAGTAATCAAAATAGCTGGGCGATTGCATGGAAATACCCACTACAAAATATTATTAGTGAAATTACAGGCTTAAAGTTTGGTGTTGGGCGTACTGGTATTGTTAACGTTGTGGCATCAATTAAGCCTGTGACTCTTGATGCTAAACAGGTGAGTCATGTGAATTTGGGTTCTCTAAACTCATGGAAGAAAAAGGATCTTTTAGTTGGTGACCATATTCAGTTAACCCTTGCAGGGCATGGGATTCCGAAGGTTGAACAGGTAATTTGGCGAGTAGCCCATCGGGATTATCCTGAAACTATGTTATTAGAACAATTTAATCGATGGAGTTGTTTCTCTTATTCTATTGAGTGTTTACCCCAGTTTGTTGCCCGTTTAACGTGGTTAGGAAAGCAGTTAGGAATAAAAGGGGTTGGTGAAAAAACATGGCAACAATGGGCTGAAAATTATGGACTGTCCCAGCTATTGGAATGGTTATCACCAAGTTGGCAAGGGCAGCTACCCAAAACTAAAACTAACCTGAAACACCTTGAGCAATTGCAAAAAGTTGCAGACCAACCTTTAGCCGTATGGCTAAAGGGATTAGATATTCCATTGAGTAATACTGAGATCAAAAAAATTGATACGATTTCAATGCTCTATGAGCCAACAATTATCAAGTACTTGAAGCTATCGGATAAGCGTGAACAGCAGTTTAAGCACTGGATTGAAGTAACGGAAATTAAGTTAGCATTACAGATTATACAGGAAATAAAAAAGCCATTAGCTCAGGCTAATGGCTTATCGAGATACTAATGCTGGATATTAGTCGGGGTTTTCGTAATTAAATACAGGTAAACCTAAACGATAACGAATAGCGAGCAAACGTGCGCTGAGGCCTGCAATCAGAGTAATGATCACGACAATATCTTTAGGGAGTGGCGTATGTAGTAAACCGATATATAGCCATGCTGCGGCAAAAGAGACACCAGCATAAACTTCTTTTTGGAACACTAATGGAATGGTATTGCATAACATGTCTCTAAGGACGCCGCCAAATACCCCTGTAACCACCGCAGCAATCGCTGCAATAATTGGGCTATAGTTCATATCAAGGGCGATTTGGGCACCTAAAATAGAGAAAACGATCAAGCCGATAGCATCGAGTATTAAAAATAGGCGACGCAAATGCTTCATCATAGGTGCTATCCACATAGTGACTATGGCTGCACCAGCAACGGTCATAATATATTCGGGGTGAGCGACCCAGCCAAGAGGATAGTGACCGAGTAGAATATCACGCACGGAACCACCGCCAATAGCAGTGGCAGAAGCGATAATGATCACGCCAAAGACATCCATCTTCCGGCGACCCGCAGCTAATGCGCCAGTCATGGCTTCAGCAGTAATACCAATGATGTAGAGAACACTTAATAACATGATGGTTTTATTCAATACTATAGTGATTATTAAAGGGTAATATTACTTGCGTAATTTCTCGACTGAGATTTTTTAGTGCTACAAAAAATAGATTAGTTAAAGTAATCCGATAGCCAGTAGTAAATGATGTCAAAGGATAACAGATTGAATAATAAAATACCTTATAAAGAAATATGTATTACTGATAATGCCCGCAATCATCAGCTTACAAATATTAATGTCTGGACGCCGGATAGCCAGTGGTTAGCGTATGATGTTCGCCCCAGTGGTAGCTCGTTTACGGGATTAACCATAGAAAAAATTCATGTTACTACACGACAAGTGGTCGAAATTTATCGTGGAAAACAAGGAGCTTATGTTGGAGTAGTCACTGTAAGCTCAGAAAATCCACCTCGTTACGCGTTTATTCATGGGCCTGAAAATCCAGATGAGCATTGGCAGTACGATTTTCACCATCGTCGTGGTGTTTATGTTTATGATGATAACCTCGATACAGCCTATCCTATCGATGCAATGTGTATTACTCCTCCTTATATCGTGGGAGCGTTAAGGGGAGGGACACATGTTCATGTGTTTAGCCCTGATGGTAAATGGCTTAGTTTTACCTATAACGACCATGTTATGCATGAGCTAGACATTAAATTAGATCAGCGCAATGTAGCAGTGGCGGTGCCTATGGGGGCTGTGAACGTGGAACCTAAAGGACATCATAGAGAATATAGCGGTGATTTTTTTTGTAGCGTAGTGACTCAAACTGTTGCTAGCCCGGCTCCAAATAGTGATGAAATCAGTCGTGCGTATGAAGAGGGTTGGATAGGACTGCATGGTTATTTAAATCGTCAAGGTCAATGGCAGCAAAGAGCCCTAGCTTTTATCGGAGATACGCATAATCAATATGGGGATATTATTCCAGAGGTCTATATTGTAGACCTTCCTGATAACCCTGAAAATTTTAAAGTGCAGGGTGACACACCGTTGCAAGGAACGAAAACTACCCTTCCTGCACCACCTAAAAATGTACAGCAGAGACGGTTAACATATACTCACACTAGAAAATATCCGGGTTTAGCTAAACAGCCAAGGCATTGGCTGCGTTCTTCACCTGACGGGCAATCTATTGCTTGTTTAATGCATGATGACCAAGGTGTTGTGCAACTTTGGTTAGTTGCAACATCGACAGGGGAGTTAACTCAGGTTACTCATGAAATGACTTCAATCCAATCGGCATTTAACTGGAATAAAACTGGGGAATATATCTGCTTTATTCATGATAATAGTGTGGTGAGATGCCATGTGGCCACAGGTAAATTAAAACGGTTGACGGAGCGTACAGAGATTGCTCCTGTTGCGGATGCAGTTGTTTTTTCTCCAAATGATAGGTTAATAGCATTTATGCGAGATATTAATGGGTTTAGACAACTCCATATAGTAGAAACCGGATTAAATAATTAATGATTGATAAAATCAATAATCTGAATAAAGAGATTAATAGTAATCTCTTTATTCAATTGATGATTATTTTATGGTTATTTTTTCATACAACATAAGATATAAAAATAATACTAATTAGTTATTACTAAGCCAATAGTGATTTGGTGAGTAAATATTTTTACTGTAAATAATAGTATGAAATTTAAGATTGATGGCACAAAATGAAATCAAAGCAAATTATATAAAAAAATCAATCATATCTAAAAGTTTATTTAGGTCTTTTAAAGATTGGATTGGCCAATTAATAATTCATTATTTATTAATTGATTTTTGTTGTTTATCCAGTTGTTCTACGCGTTTTTTGGGTGAATCACTGGCTTGATTTCCATCTGATTTTATATAGTCCAAAGGAATTAATAATGTATCCATTAAGGCTGTAAAAGGTAGATCAATGACAAGTAATGGTTTAACTACCCAGCCAGTATCTTCATTTTGGAGCATATCAACACTATTTTTAGTCCCTGGATAATAACTGTCTGTAGGACCGGCATGAGTCATAATACTTGAGCAGCCACTTAATGTAACGGTCAGTGATGTGGTAAGAACTAACGACCTAAAAAAAATCAAGCTTGGCATATAATTAGTGACCTGCATTAAGATGGGCTATTTCTAACTTTAGATTATGATAACTAAAAACAAAAAATTCACAATCATAGAATTATATTATTATTTAAAAGTGGCTTATTAAAAATAGTTCATTTTGTATTACTTTATGTTGAGAATGTTAATAAATAGAAGACAATCTGTTTTTATCGAAACTTTTGAAAATATAGTTTTTAATTGATCTGAACTGTGCTCTACGGCACAACTTATTGATTTCCACTTTGGCATAATCGATTCAGTAACAGGGTTGTTTTGCCCTAGTATGTCGCATGTTTTTGGTAATTGTCATCAAAAGGATAGCGGTCTATGAGTGAATTAGCTCTTACTGTGAGTTTATTAGCATTAGCTGCTGCATTAGGCCTATGGATTGGTAACTGGAAGATCCGTAATGTAGGTTTGGGGATTGGTGGCGTACTGTTTGGTGGCATTATTGTTGGTCATTTTGCTAAAAGCTATGGCTTGCTGCTAAATAACGACATGCTACATTTTATTCAAGAATTTGGATTGATCCTGTTTGTTTATACCATCGGGATACAAGTCGGCCCCGGCTTTTTCTCTTCTCTGCGCGTCTCAGGCTTAAAACTAAATGGTTTTGCCTTGATGATCGTGATCCTTGGTGCCGTAGTGACGGCGGTGATCTATAAAGTCGCAAATATTCCTTTACCGATTATTTTAGGGATTTTTTCTGGTGCGGTAACCAATACCCCCTCTCTTGGTGCGGGTCAACAGATCCTATCTGACTTAGGCTCTGACCCTAGCTTAGTGGGGCAAATGGGTATGGGTTATGCCATGGCTTATCCTATGGGAATTTGTGGTATTTTACTGGTGATGTGGCTAATACGGGTTATTTTCCGTATTGGTGTAGATAAAGAAGCTGCCGAGTTTAATAGCTCGAATGTTCAATATCGTGATGCGCTACAAACCATGAATATTGCGGTACGCAATGCCAATCTCGATGGTTTGATGATGCAAGATATTCCTATGTTAGGTAGCGAAGAAATCGTTTGTTCGAGACTAAAACGTGGTGAAATGTTGATGGTGCCTCAACCAAACACTGAAATTCATCTTGGCGATTTACTTCATGTTGTCGGATTAAAAGAAGATTTAAATAAAGTTCGTTTGATATTAGGGGAGGAGGTGGATGCTTCTTTATCGACATCCAGCTCTGTATTGCATTCAGTTCGTGTGGTAGTTACAAATGATGCTGTGTTGAGTAAAAGGCTGAAAGAACTGAATTTAAAACAGAAATATGATGTGGTAGTCACGCGATTAAATCGTACAGGGATTGATTTAGTTGCAAGTAACAATTCGGTTCTACAGTTCGGGGACATTCTCAATATTGTGGGTCGCCCAGAATCAATTGAAGCGGTGACCGCTTTACTTGGAAACGCTAAACAAAAATTACAGCAAGTTCAGATGCTGCCAGTTTTCATTGGTATTGGTTTAGGTGTTGTTTTAGGTTCTATACCCATTTTTCTTCCTGGTTTTCCAGCTGCTTTAAAGCTGGGTCTAGCCGGTGGACCTTTAGTGGTTGCCTTGATTTTAGGGCGGATAGGCACTATTGGTCGACTCTATTGGTTTATGCCACCGAGTGCAAACTTGGCATTACGTGAGTTAGGAATAGTAATGTTTTTAGCCGTAGTTGGGCTGAATTCGGGAGGGGATTTTATTGAAACTCTCATTCATGGTGATGGTTTAACATGGGTTGGATATGGGTTATTAATCACGTTTATTCCATTATTTGTTACAGGTATCGTGGCGCGGGTTTTTGGTAAAATGAATTACTTGAGCTTGTGTGGGGTGCTTGCGGGTTCAATGACAGATCCTCCGGCATTAGCATTTGCTAATAATATTCACCCAACAAGTGGTGCTCCGGCTCTTTCTTATGCGACGGTCTATCCCTTGGCGATGTTTCTTCGCATAATTTCACCCCAGCTGTTAGCCATTGTATTTTGGGCATTATGATATTTAGATAGAAAAATTATTGGGAATAAAAAGAAAAGTATCCGTCTATATAGGGGAAGAATTGGGCTTTGTTCCAGCCATAAATCGTATCTGAAAAGTGTTTTAATACCCATGAATAGTATTTGTCTTGAACAAATATATTCGATTTAAATTATGGAGTTCTCGCTAATTTTTAGCCCTTTCTTTGATGGAAAGGGCTTTTTTTAACGTCTTCTAATAGGATTAGTGTTCAGATTCTTGAAACGCTTTCTCTAATTCTTGAGCAAGGATTTTGATACCTTGCTCAATTTTTTCTGGTTCTGGTACGTAGTTCATGCGCATACATTCATGGGCATGCTGCCAATTATCTTCGATTCCCGGGAAGAAATAGTGACCCGGCACCATTAAAACACCACGAGCTTTCAAACGGCGATATAATTCTAAACTACTGATAGGTAGGTCTTTAAACCATAACCATAAGAAAATAGCACCTTCAGGTTTGTGGATCAGGCACTTCTCTTCTGGAATATAGCGTCGAATAATTTTAATGACTTCTTCAACGCGTTTTTTATAGAACGGCCCCACAACATTTTGGGACAGATTAAACAGGTCATCACGCTGGATCATTTCAAGTGCTAATGCCGGTCCAATCCCTCCCGGTGCAAGGCTGATAATGCCATTCATATTACTCACAGCATCGATCAATTCTTCGTTACCAATGATGATCCCACAACGTGTTCCTGGCAAACCGAGTTTTGATAAACTCATGCACAGAATGACATTTTCATTCCAAAATGGTGTTGCATCGCTAAAGATAATTCCAGGAAAAGGAACACCGTAAGCGTTATCAATCAGTAATGGAATATTATGTTGCTTGGCTAGTTGATCGAGGTGCTCAACTTCTTCATCGGTAATAACATTACCTGTTGGGTTTGTTGGTCGAGAAACACAAATAACGCCAATATCTTCCGTGATTTCTAATGTATTAAAATCAACGTGATATTTAAATTGTCCGTCAGGCAAAAATTCAATCTGAGGTTTATTTGCAACAAATAAATCTTCATCTAACCCTGAATCGGCATAACCCACGTATTCAGGAGCAATAGGGAATAGAACTTTACGCTTGATACCATCTTCAAAACGACCAGCTAGCAAGTTAAATAGGTAGAAAAAGGCACTTTGGCTGCCATTAGTGAGTGCGATATTTTTTGCACTGATATTCCAGCCTAGTTTTGCTTTTAGGGTTGCCGCTAGCGCTTTCAACATGGCATCTTTGCCTTGAGGACCATCGTAATTACATAATGTGTCCGTCAATTTTCCATTTTCACACATGTCAGCGAGTAAAGTCTGGAAGTAGGTATCCATTTCAGGGATATGAGCAGGGTTACCACCTCCAAGCATAATTGAGCCCGGAGTCCTTATGCCTTCATTCAGGTCTTTCATTAATTCTGAAATCCCTGAATTTTTAGCAAATTTATTACCAAATTTAGAAAAATTCATCGTATTAATTCACATAGGTTTATTAGATTGTTAATGGAATTTAAAACATACCTTGCTCCCCTCTGGAGTTCAATAGCTTAATTAGAGATTTTTTGGAAATAAAATATCAATTAAACTAATGGTAGTGGTTTTTTGATTTAATATATTAAAAAATATTGGTCTATTTCTCTTATTATAAACGTGGGGGCATCAATAAATACTGATTTATCTATATTGGCAACAATTCACCAAATGGTCATTTACCATGCCAGTTGCCTGCATACCAGTTGCCTGCATAAAAGCATAACAAGTGATCGAACCCACAAATTTAAAACCCCGTTTTTTTAGAGTTTTTGATAAATTTTTAGATAATTCAGTTTCTGCTGGAACTTGGCTTGATTCTGTCCATTTATTCACAATTGGCTGGTGGTTTACTGACTCCCAAATGAATGTGGAAAAATCCTCACCATTTTTTTGCATATCCAAATAGGCTTTTGCATTTTCAATAATGGCATTGATTTTTAAGCGATTACGAATAATTCGAGGATCTTGCATCAAGCGCTCAATATCAGAGTCATTCATTAATACCACTTTTTCAGGAACAAATTGATGAAACAATTCTCGGTATCCTTGGCGTTTCTTTAAAATCGTATACCAAGAAAGTCCCGCTTGTTGTCCTTCCAAACAAATCATTTCGAAGAGTTGTAGACTGTCTTTGGTGGGTTTACCCCATTCATTATCATGATAAGCAATATATTCCGGGTCTTGGTTAACCCAGTGGCAGCGAATTGGTGATGTTTCCATTTTTCATCCTTTTTCTAATGAGGTTACGCTTGAGACCAAGAATAACTTCTTTATACTGGATAAATAACCAGTTTTAAAGGGGTGGAATTAATTTTTTTCCTTTTTAGAATGATTACAGATGTATTCATTGCTGTATATCTGACGGTCAACGGGTATACTGGACACTTTCTTAAATTTCACGTATCGCGTGCGGATCTAACATGCAAAAGTTTGATACCAAAACCTTCCAAGGTCTTATCCTGACATTACAGGATTACTGGGCGCGCCAAGGCTGTACCATTGTTCAACCACTGGACATGGAAGTCGGCGCTGGTACTTCACACCCAATGACGTGTTTGCGCGCTTTAGGTCCAGAGCCTATTGCGGCAGCTTATGTGCAGCCATCTCGCCGACCAACTGATGGTCGCTACGGCGAAAACCCAAACCGTTTACAACATTATTACCAGTTTCAGGTAATCATTAAGCCATCACCTGACAACATCCAAGAACTCTACTTAGGCTCATTAAAAGAGCTGGGTGTTGATCCAACGGTTCATGATATCCGCTTTGTTGAGGATAACTGGGAAAACCCAACATTAGGTGCGTGGGGACTGGGCTGGGAAGTTTGGTTAAACGGTATGGAAGTCACTCAATTTACTTACTTCCAGCAAGTGGGTGGGCTTGAGTGTAAACCTGTAACGGGTGAAATCACTTACGGCCTTGAACGTCTTGCCATGTATATTCAAGGCGTTGATAGCGTCTACGATCTTGTTTGGTGCGATGGCCCTCTGGGCAAAACCACTTATGGTGATATTTATCATCAAAACGAGGTTGAGCAATCTACCTATAACTTTGAATATGCAAACGTTGATTTCTTATTCAAATGTTTCGAAGAGTATGAAAAAGAAGCCCAATACTTACTTTCATTAGAGACTCCTCTGCCGCTTCCTGCGTATGAGCGTATTCTCAAGGCTGCTCATACTTTTAACTTACTGGATGCCCGTAAGGCTATTTCAGTAACCGAACGCCAGCGCTATATTTTACGTATTCGTACCCTGACTAAAGGGGTTGCAGAAGCTTATTATGCTTCTCGTGAAGCGCTGGGTTTCCCTATGTGTCATAAGAACTAAGAGGCTGTCATGACTCAACAGACTTTCCTTGTGGAAATCGGCACAGAAGAGTTACCGCCGAAGGCTCTTCGTTCATTAGCCGAATCCTTTGCAGCAAATTTTACTGCTGAATTAGATGGCGCAGATATTTCTCATGGTGCCGTAACTTGGTTTGCAGCACCTCGTCGTTTGGCTCTAAAAGTGGCAAATCTTGCAGCTGCTCAGCCAGATCGCGAAGTTGAAAAGCGTGGTCCAGCGATTTCTCAAGCATTTGATGCCGAAGGTAAACCAACTAAAGCGGCTGAAGGTTGGGCTCGTGGTTGTGGGATCACGGTAGATCAAGCTGAGCGTTTAACGACGGATAAAGGTGAGTGGTTACTGTATCGTGCTCAAATGAAAGGGCAAGCTGTCAGTGAATTACTGATTGATATGGTTAGCCGTTCACTGTCGAAATTACCGATTCCAAAATTAATGCGTTGGGCAGATAAAGAAACCCAGTTTGTACGCCCAGTACATACGGTCACTTTACTTCTTGGCAGCGATGTTGTTGAAGGTGAAATTCTTGGTATCAAGAGCGGTCGTACTATCCGTGGTCACCGTTTTATGGGTGAAGCTGAGTTTACTATCGACAACGCGGACCAATACCCAGAAATTCTTCGTGAACGCGGTAAAGTCATCGCTGACTATGAAACACGAAAAGCGACAATTAAAGCGGACTCAGAAAAAGCTGCTCAGGCGCTGGGTGGTAAAGCTGATTTAACAGAAAGCTTGCTGGAGGAAGTGACTTCTCTGGTTGAGTGGCCTGTAGTATTAACGGCAAAATTTGAAGAGAAGTTCTTAGACGTTCCTTCAGAAGCGCTGGTCTATACCATGAAAGGCGACCAAAAATATTTCCCTGTTTATGATAATGCTGGCAAATTAATGCCAAACTTTATCTTTGTGGCAAATATTGAGTCTTCTGATCCACAACAAATTATCTCTGGTAACGAAAAAGTGGTTCGTCCACGTTTAGCGGATGCGGAGTTTTTCTTTAAAACTGACCGTAAGCAGCGTTTAGAAGATAATTTGCCACGCTTAGAAACCGTATTGTTCCAGCAGCAACTGGGAACATTACGTGATAAAACCGACCGTTTAGAAGCTTTATCAGGCTGGATCGCGAGTAAAATTGGGGCAGATGTTAACCATGCAACCCGTGCAGGCTTACTGGCGAAATGTGATTTGATGACCAATATGGTCTTTGAATTCACTGATACTCAAGGTGTTATGGGCATGCACTATGCTCGCCACGATGGTGAGTCAGAAGATGTTGCTTTAGCACTAAAAGAACAATATCAGCCACGTTTTGCAGGTGATGAATTGCCATCTACCGATGTTTCTGCGGCATTAGCATTAGCAGAAAAAATGGATACCCTTGCTGGTATTTTCGGTATTGGTCAGCACCCTAAAGGGGATAAAGACCCATTTGCTTTACGCCGCGCAGCACTGGGTGTGTTACGTATTATTGTTGAGAAAGGCTACCAGCTTGATCTTGTTGAAATGACACAAGAAGCGGTACGTCTGTATGGCGATAAACTGACAAACAAAAATGTGGTCGATGATGTGGTTGAGTTTATGCTGGGTCGCTTCCGTTCTTGGTACCAAGAATTGGGCTATAGCATTGATGCCATCCAAGCTGTGTTAGCACGTCGTCCAACTCAGCCTGCTGATTTTGACGCACGAGTAAAAGCGGTGACGCATTTCCGCTCTTTAGATGAAGCTCAAGCGTTAGCAGCTGCAAACAAACGTGTCTCTAATATCTTGAGTAAGTCAGATGAAAAACTCGCGGATAGCGTGTTAGCTTCTGTTCTGAAAACACCTGAAGAAGTGAAATTAGCAACGCATCTAGTTGTACTGCAAGATAAATTGGCCCCGATGTTTGCAGAGCGTAATTACCAAGAAGCATTGGTTGAGTTAGCCTCTTTACGTGAAGTGGTTGATGAGTTCTTCGCGAATGTCATGGTTATGGATGAAGATCCCGCTGTACGTAATAACCGCTTAACGTTATTAAGCCAGCTTCGCGAGTTATTCTTAAAAGTTGCAGATATTTCCGTCCTGCAATAGATTGATTTTTAGTCAATTATTTTCTGAGTAAGAAAATAATGCCAAAAAAATGAATTACTCCAGCTAGACATAAATAAGCGCTAAAATATTTTTAGCGCTTATTTTTTGCCCAAAATTGAGGCGGAAACTAAGAAACCATACCATTTTGATGGTTTTATCAGCATACGAACAGTTTTAGCAAAAAATAGGGTTGACGATCCCCATTCTTGGCAGTATTATTCACACCGTTTTCGGCGAGTAGCGCAGCTTGGTAGCGCAACTGGTTTGGGACCAGTGGGTCGGAGGTTCGAATCCTCTCTCGCCGACCAAATTCCAAAGCCCACCTCATAGAGGTGGGTTTTTTCGTTTTTACCATTCCCATTTTTATCCTCTATTTCTTTTGATTGTATAAAGAAGTTCAAAATCCTTACTTGGTCTTTCCTCTTATTTTTATTCGTTATCCACCTGTTGGCATTTTAATCGCTATTTCGTTAAAACACCTTGATGATATATAAATCAGTAAATAATTCATTATCGTATAAAAAACAGGCAAAACAATAAATTATCAAATAGTTTTATATAAATTCTATTTGGAATTTTATACCGTCATTTTTTGCATTGAACCCTATTTTCGTTCAGTAATTCAGCACTTAATCACAAATATACAAATATTTAACCTCCCTATAAAAATCTATTCATTATTATTTCTGTGGTTTTAACGGCTACTTATTAAACATTTTGATAACATTTCAAACTGATTTTTTACTAAAATCATTCTTAATATGTTATTTAAGCTAAATGCTAGCAGTGAATGATGCTATTGACGAAATGGTTTCCAGTTGATTAATTGCTCAATGAATAACAAAAAATACAGATACGGAATCTGTCTTGTTCAAGAAGATTTCAGTATTCAATAAAACAACATAACACCACACGCCACAGGAGCATTACCAATGACGCTCTCTATGAAGAAGACAGGTTTTTTAACAGTCGGTTTAACATTAGCTGCATTAGCAGTTTCTGCGTCTGTACAAGCTAAGACTTTAGTCTATTGCTCTGAAGGTTCACCTGAAGGGTTTAACCCGCAGCTATTCACTTCTGGAACCACCTACGATGCGAGCTCAATCCCGCTATATAACCGCTTAGTTGAATTCAAGTTGGGTACAACAGAGATTGAACCGGGCTTAGCTGAAAGTTGGGAAGTGAGTGATGATGGGAAGGTCTACACGTTCCATCTTCGTAAAGGGGTGAAATGGCACTCGAACAAAGATTTCAAGCCAAGTCGCGATTTTAATGCGGATGATGTCATCTACACATTCATGCGTCAAAAAGATCCTAATCATCCATATCACAAAGTTTCTGGCGGAAGCTATGAATACTTTATGGGAATGGATATGGATAAGATTATCGACAAAGTGGAAAAAGTTGATGATAACACCGTTCGCGTAACTTTAACTCGCCCAGAGTCTCCGTTCCTAGCTGATATGGCGATGGACTTTGCATCAATCCTGTCTGCGGAATATGCAGACCAAATGATGAAAGCCAAAACGCCAGAGAAAGTGGATCTTAACCCAATTGGTACGGGGCCTTTTGAACTACAACAGTATCAAAAAGACTCCCGTATTCTGTATAAAGCGAATAAAAACTATTGGGGTAATGTACCGAAAATTGATCGTTTAGTTTTCTCTATCACGCCTGATGCTTCTGTTCGTTATGCAAAATTGCAAAAAAATGAGTGCCAAGTCATGCCATATCCAAATCCGGCTGATTTGGAACGCATGAGAAATGATAAAGAAATTACATTGATGGAACAGCCGGGTCTGAACGTGGGTTATCTCTCGTATAACGTTGAGAAAAAGCCACTGGATAACCAAAAAGTCCGTCAGGCACTATCTATGGCAGTGGACAAAGATGCCATTATCCAAGCGGTATATCAGGGTGCAGGCCAAAAAGCGAAAAACTTAATTCCACCGACTATGTGGGGTTATAACGACGGCATCAAAGATACTGAGTACAACCCTGAAAAAGCGAAAAAATTACTGGCTGAAGCTGGCTTCCCTGAAGGTTTTGAAATCGATCTATGGGCGATGCCAGTACAACGTCCATATAACCCAAATGCGCGCCGAATGGCTGAAATGATCCAAGCGGACTGGGCAAAGATTGGCGTTAAATCAAAAGTCGTTAGCTATGAGTGGGGTGAATACCTAAAGCGTGCGAAGAGCGGCGAGCCTCAAACTGTAATGATGGGTTGGACTGGCGACAACGGGGATCCGGATAACTTCTTTGCTACGTTATTTAGCTGCGCAGCTAAAAAACAAGGTTCTAACTACTCCAAATGGTGTAACCAGAGCTTTGAAGATGTGATTCAGCCGGCTCGAATGACCTCTGACCATAACAAGCGCGTTGAGCTATATAAGCAAGCTCAAGTTGTCATGAACGAGCAAGCGCCAGCGCTGATCATCGCTCACTCAACCGTGTTTGAGCCAGTGCGCAAAGAAGTCAAAGGCTACGTGGTTGATCCATTAGGTAAGCACCACTTTGAAAATGTAGATATTGATAAGTAATTGTTTTTAATCTGCAAATGCCCTTCGTTGCCTTTGCGTAACGGAGGGCGTTTTCTCCTCTGATGTCCAGAAGAAACAGATAGATTTGGTTATTTGTGAGCAGATGGAAACATTGTTTTTTCTGACTAGCCAAACGGACTAAGAGCCGTCAACGGCATTATTAAAGAGACTCAGGATATGCTGCAATTTATCCTCCGACGACTGGGGCTTGTGATCCCCACATTTATCGGTATCACGCTACTGACGTTTGCCTTTGTTCATATGATCCCGGGCGATCCGGTTACCATTATGGCGGGTGAACGCGGTTTATCACCTGAACGACATGCGTATCTCATGGCTGAATTAGGGCTCGACCAGCCACTTTGGAAGCAATATCTTCACTACCTGAACGGCATTATGCACGGTGATTTAGGGATTTCCTTAAAAAGCCGCATTGGTGTTTGGGAAGAATTCGTCCCACGCTTTTTTGCAACAGTGGAACTTGCCACATGCGCAATGATTTTCGCTATCTCGGTGGGAATTCCTGTAGGCGTTCTCGCCGCAGTAAAACGAGGCTCTATCTTTGATCATACGGCGATCGGGCTTTCTCTAACAGGTTATTCAATGCCGATCTTCTGGTGGGGGATCATGTTGATCATGCTGGTCTCCGTTCAATGGGATCTAACTCCGGTTGCAGGGCGGGTGAGTGATACCGTATTTATTGACGATTCAAATCCGCTAACGGGTTTTATGCTGATTGATACCCTAATTTGGGGAGAGGACGGGGACTTTAAAGACGCGGTTGCACATTTGATTTTACCATCAATTGTATTGGGTACCATCCCTCTTGCAGTCATTGTCCGGATGACACGTTCGGCGATGCTGGAAGTGTTAGGGGAAGATTATATCCGTACTGCAAGAGCAAAAGGTGTAAGCCGTGCTCGCGTAATTTTAATCCACGCTTTACGTAATGCATTATTACCTGTGGTGACGGTGATTGGTTTACAGGTTGGCGTCATGTTGGCAGGGGCGATTTTAACAGAAACTATTTTCTCATGGCCGGGACTCGGTCGCTGGTTAATTGAGGGGCTACAACGCCGAGATTATCCAGTGGTACAAGGTGGGGTTTTATTGATTGCAGTCTTGATCATTCTTGTGAACCTCTTAGTAGATGTGTTGTACGGCATCGTTAACCCTCGTATTCGTCATAAGAAATAAGGAGCGCGAAAATGTCTCAAACGACTGAATCTAAAGTTGTCAGCGCCCCTAAGCCGATGACGCCATTGCAAGAATTTTGGCACTATTTTAAACGTAACAAAGGTGCCGTTGTCGGGATGTTCTATATCATCCTGATGGTATTGATTGCGATTTTCGCAGGTGTGCTGGCTCCCCATGCGCCAGATGAGCAGTTCCGCGATTATTTACTCAACCCACCAGTGTGGATGGAAGGGGGAAGTTGGCAATTCATTTTAGGAACGGATGATGTTGGACGCGATTTACTCTCTCGCCTAATGTATGGCGCAAGGTTATCACTGTTAGTTGGCTGCCTCGTTGTTGTGTTATCTCTGATAATGGGGGTCACTATCGGCGTAATTGCGGGCTATTTTGGTGGTGTGATCGATGCTCTCATTATGCGCGCCGTGGACATTATGTTGGCATTACCTAGCTTATTATTGGCTCTGGTACTGGTGGCGATTTTCGGTCCTTCCATTGTTAATGCCTCAATCGCATTAACCTTTGTCGCTCTACCTCACTATATTCGACTCACCCGAGCGTCGGTGTTGGTTGAGGTGAACCGTGATTATGTCACTGCCTCTCGTGTTGCGGGGGCTGGGGCGCTGCGTCAAATGTTCGTTAATATTTTACCTAACTGTCTTGCCCCCTTAATTGTTCAGGCATCGTTAGGGTTTTCAAATGCCATTCTTGATATGGCTGCCTTGGGTTTTCTGGGAATGGGAGCACAGCCTCCAACACCAGAATGGGGAACCATGTTGTCTGATGTATTGCAATTTGCACAGAGCGCTTGGTGGGTTGTGACGTTCCCTGGATTAGCAATTTTATTAACTGTATTAGCGTTTAACCTGATGGGTGATGGTTTACGCGATGCATTTGATCCAAAACTCAAGCAGTGATGAGGTAAATCTAATGGCATTGTTAAATGTAGAACAACTTTCGGTTCACTTTGGTGACGAAGGAACCCCGTTTCGCGCCGTTGACCGCATCAGCTATAGTGTTGAAAAAGGACAGGTTGTTGGGATTGTCGGTGAGTCAGGTTCAGGGAAATCAGTGAGCTCTCTGGCTATTATGGGATTAATCGATTATCCCGGAAAAGTCATGGCACAATCCTTACTGTTCGATGGCCGTGATCTGCTATCTATTCCTGAAAAAGAGCGCCGACAAATTGTCGGTGCTGATGTGGCGATGATTTTCCAAGACCCAATGACCAGTCTGAATCCTTGCTTCACGGTGGGATACCAGATTATGGAAGCGCTGAAGGTTCACCAAGGGGGAAATAAAAGTACCCGTAAACAGCGTGCAATTGACCTACTCAATATGGTGGGAATTCCAGATCCACAATCACGTCTCGATGTTTATCCCCATCAATTATCCGGTGGAATGAGCCAACGAGTGATGATTGCGATGGCGATTGCCTGCCGCCCAAAATTACTGATTGCGGATGAACCCACAACGGCGCTCGATGTGACTATTCAGGCACAAATCATCGAACTATTGCTGGAATTACAGCAGCAAGAAAACATGGCATTAGTGCTGATTACCCATGACTTGGCCTTAGTTTCTGAAGCGGCTCACCATATTATTGTGATGTATGCGGGACAAGTGGTGGAATCAGCCAAAGCGAAGGATATTTTTAAGCATCCGAGACACCCTTATACCCAAGCGTTATTACGCGCCTTGCCGGAGTTTGCCAGCAATAAATCGCGTTTGGCATCGTTACCGGGGGTTGTTCCAGGGAAATATGACCGACCACAAGGTTGCTTACTCAATCCCCGTTGTCCCTATGCGACAGATCGCTGTCGAGAAGAAGAGCCAGAATTACAAACGATAGGGGATCGTCAAGTGAAATGCCATATGCCGCTGGATGATATGGGGAGACCAACATTATGAGTGAGCAACGTACAAATGGAACTCCGTTACTTAAAGCGGTGGATTTGAAAAAATATTATTCCATCAAAGGAGGACTCTTTTCAAAAGAGAAAACCCTAAAAGCGTTGGATGGTGTTTCTTTCGAATTAGAAAAAGGCAAAACCCTCGCGGTTGTTGGTGAGTCGGGCTGTGGTAAATCTACTTTGGGTCGCTTGTTAACCATGATAGAGCAGCCCTCTGAAGGGGAGCTATATTATCAAGATCAAAACTTATTAGTCGAAGATAAAGCGGCAGAAAAATTGCGTCGCCAAAAAATTCAGATTGTGTTTCAAAATCCTTATGGCTCCTTAAACCCACGTAAAAAAGTAGGACAGATTCTTGAAGAACCACTGATCATCAACACATCGCTGACGAAAGAGCAGCGTAAAGAAAAAGTGTTGTCGATGATGGCAAAAGTTGGTCTGAAAACAGAGCACTATAGCCGCTATCCACACATGTTTTCTGGTGGTCAGCGTCAGCGTATTGCTATCGCACGCGGATTGATGCTTGATCCTGATATCGTCGTGGCGGATGAACCTGTATCTGCACTCGATGTTTCTGTACGTGCGCAAGTTTTGAACCTGATGATGGATTTGCAGCAGGAGCTAGGACTTTCGTATGTGTTTATTTCCCATGACTTATCGGTGGTTGAACATATTGCGGATGAGGTGATGGTGATGTATTTAGGGCGTTGTGTGGAAAAAGGGACTAAAGAGCAAATTTTTAATAACCCTCTACATCCTTATACGCAGGCGTTACTTTCAGCAACACCTCGCTTAAATCCAGATATGCGACGTGACCGTATCAAGCTAACTGGCGAGTTACCTAGTCCGCTAAATCCACCACCAGGGTGTGCTTTTGCGGCTCGCTGCCGACGTGCATTTGGTACCTGTACTCAATCTCAGCCTGCGTTAACGAATTACCATGAGCAATTGGTTGCTTGTTTCGCCGTTGAAGAAGATGAAAAACAGGGTATTGCAGTAAATTAATCACCTAAAACGGCAGAAAGTAAAATTCTGCCGTTTATTTATACGGCTCTCATTCCCCATAGCGGTTAATTTGGAGATTATCCCAAATACGCAATCTTTCTTTTCTAAAGATGCTCTTTTACGTCTAAAATCAAGTATACTATTCCTCCTATTTTTTTCTTTGAAAAAACAGTTTGCATCAGGAAGGTTGTGGGAATGAACATCCGAGTCCAGCGCTCACTAACGTTTAAGAGTATGATCGTATTCTTTGTGATTACGTTACTTTTTCTCGCCCTTTTTTTAACTATTCAATTCACCTATCTTTTGGATCAGCGCAAGCAAGATTATCTAAATCAGCTGAGTAATGCGGTGGTTCAAATTCAAAAGCCATTAACAGATTCACTATTGAGCTCAGATTTAAATGAAGCGAAAAGGTTGTTAGTGAGCTTGAAGACTTCCGGGATTATGGGTAATGCGATTGTGACCGTTGATAATGTCACCGTCATGAATTTAAGTTTTTCGACGCCGAAACCGATCCCAGAATGGTCATTACCGATGATTGGTATCCCCGTGGAAGTCACGGTGCCCTTGTATGCGTATGGTACGATGGCTCCATTAGCTAAACCTCAAGGGTATTTGACGCTTCGGGTTGATTCGAATCGTGTATATCGTTTCGCACTGAATACCTTTGCGTTACTCACCACCACTTACTTGCTATTGGCATTGATTATTGCCATCGCGATGACTTGGTGTGTCAGCCGGATGATCGTGAGACCACTGCGTAAAATGGCCAGCGAATTACAGTCTTCTCAAGCGGTTAATCATCTGGAAACACCTGAATATCATCAAGATGATGAACTGGGACTATTGGCCAAAGGTTATAATCGTCAAATAAAACGACAAAATTCAGATTAAGCCATGAACATGTTCTGAGGTTTGTGGTCTAATATCATTACATATACCTATCAGATTGTTAGTGCTGAAGTTCGGGTGATTAATATGTTGATTAACAATGATAATGCTTCAGGTTGCTGAGGCGTGCCCAATACTCGCAATAACATGCAACGATGGTTTCTCGGGTATAGTGATAAATAGAAATTTGATAAAACCAAATTATGTCGCTTAACCTGATAAATTAGCGCTTTTCGTTAATTCATTTGTTGCAATTTACGGTTAAATACAAGGATATAAAAAACATAGGGGTCTACATGCAGGGCTTGAAAGTTCGGTATATTATCGGTGTTGTTCTCTTGTCAGTGACTGGTTTCTCCAGTGCTGAAGCATTACAACCTGATCCAGCATGGCAGCAAGGAAAGCTAGAGAATGGCTTTAATTGGCAGTTATTACAAACACCACAACGCCCAAATGATCGCATTCAACTTCGGTTAGCTATTAAAACGGGTTCATTGTCAGAAAAGGCCAGTGAAAAGGGTTACAGCTATCTGCTTCCTAGAATGGCGTTGTACCATCAAACTGAAGCGTTCCCAGCTAGCGTATTACAAGATTTTTGGCGTCAGGCTAGTGATCCTGACATGCCACTTCCTCCAGCGGTTGTCTCTTACGACTACACAATTTATAGCTTAAGCTTACCAAATAACCGTCCTGATTTAGTTAAACAGGCGTTAAATTGGTTAGCAACTTCGGTAGCTGGTGCAAAATATACAGAAACCTCGCTACATAACGGACTTACCGTTAAAAATCTTCCTGTTGCAACCTTACCTGTCAATGCCAATGATCCTGTTTGGCGTGCGCGTTTAAATGGGTCTGCGATGTTAGGTTATGACCCTGGTCAGAAACCAAACGGCAATGTGGATTTGGCGAGTGTGAATTCGTTTTACCAAAAATGGTATACCCCTGATGTGATGACATTATATGTCGCGGGTCATGTCGACGCTCGCATGTTATCAGACAGCATTACTCAAGCCTTCTCCCCTTTAGAAGGTAAGCGTTCTGAGCCTGTTGCGGTTGCAGTATTATCGGCAGTGAAGCCACAAGCCATCGATATTCTTCAAGAAAACCAATCAAAGGATACGTTATCGTTGATTTGGGATATTGATTGGTTGCCGATTAAGGATTCGAATGTTCTTCTACGTTACTGGGGTAGTGATTTAGCCCGTGAAGCGATTTATCGTTCATTACAGAGAACTTTTAACCAGAAGTTTCCTGGGGATGAAGTGACTTCTGGATTAGATTGCCGAGTACAATACCAAAAAGCGAGTTGTACACTGGCAGTGACTGCGTCACCAGAAAAAATGGCGGCAGTATCGGATGTGATGCTGAGTGAGCTAGCGACGATTAATCAGAATGGTATTGATCCCGAACTGTTTAATGCCATGATGAAAGAGAAACAACTGCAATTATCTCAGCTGTTTGCTGCGTACGCGCGTACCAGTACAGATGTATTAATCAGCCAGCGTTTGATTTCTCAGCAAAATGGTGTGGTGGATATCGCCCCAGAACAGTATCAATTGCTAAGACAGACATTCTTAGGCTCTCAGAATATTGATCAAGTGAATATGGAAGCGCGTCGTTTACTTTCTCAAGAGGCTGCAATTGTATTAGCTCAGCCAAAAGAAAAACAGACGATGGATGCCGAGCAAATTCGCCAAAAATTCACTCAAACTTTGTGGCCAACACTGCCTGTTCCTGTTGTTGATGCATCGCCAGAAGCTTCAAAAGTAGTTGAACAGCAAGAGAATGAGCCAGCACCAGCGTTGCCAATTCCCAAGCCGCTGACGCGTTGATTATTGTTTGTTTGGCATAGATAAAAATAGCCCTCTTGGGCTATTTTTTATTGAGCAGTCAGCAGCGATTCCACGGCATTAATCAACATACCTCGTTCATCACGATTATCCACAAAACCAGCAACACAGGTTTGAGTTTCAGGTTCGTAGTATGCTACTGATCCCCAAAAACCTAAGTGAAAGTAAAGTGTTATACCATTGACCTTTTTAGCCATTATACCAAGGCGATAATGTTCAGCTCCCTCATGAGTTCCCATTCTCAACATGGTATTCAAGGTTTCAGGACTAGTAAAAATCTTGCCAGTAAACAGTGCCTCAAAAAATAGTGCCATTTGTTTCGATGACATTACCAGGCCGCCGCCGCCATACGTATCCATTGACGGGTGCACATCTGTACAATCCAGTTTGCCCAAATATTGTCTAGCTCTAGGCTCTGTTGTCGTTGGTGCCTCCAAATATTCCCAATAGGCTGTTTTCAGCCCAACCTCATCAAATCTGAGTAGCTCCCTAACGGCCTCGCCAAGAGGAAGTCGGGTTGCACGTTCAATAATGTCCCCTAACAGAATGTATCCAGTATCGGAGTAAATAAACGCTTCTGAAGGGCCAAACAGCGGAAAATCTTGTTGAACATAGCGTTCAATTTGCTCTAAGCGGCTCCATTGATAATCCGGTTGCTTTAGAACATCTTTAAGGTAATTCGCATCTGCGTGATCCAGTAATCCGCTACTATGGCTCAGTAAATGGGCGATGGTTATTGCATCAATATCATATTTTTGAGCCAGTAATTGGCTAAATTTAGGGGAAATATAATGGGAAATACTGTCTTCAATGAATAATGCACCCATTTCTGCAAGACGCAGAATTGCTGCCGCTGTAAACGGTTTGGTATTACTAGCGATGCGTAGAGGGGTATCTATTGTTAAGGAATTTCCGACAAGATCATGACCTCTAGCACAGAATGAGCCAACACTGTTTTGACGTTGATTATGGTAGTAAAGCACCACACCGCAAGGTAAATCTGTTAACTGAGAAATTGACATGTCAGGCATCCTTTGGGATTAGATTCCAATATCTTAGCGAGTTTATTCGAGGAAAATGCATTCATTAAATGCGGTGAAGCGTTGAAGTGGATGATTACCACAATAAATGAGGTCAGCATCACATTCAAAGCGAAGAATTTTGCCTAGTGCTAATGGTCATTGATTTTATTCAGTGCTCAGGTATTTTTGTTCTTTCTATAAGAATAATAAGTACTCACCAACATCACATTGAAAGAAAGGTAAGGAAGCAGCATGAGTAATTCCGATAGATTTATGCGTCGCCTAGGTTTACGTTACCCGATTATCCAAGCGCCAATGGCGGGAGTTTCAACTCCCTCGTTAGCCGCCGCAGTAAGTGAAGCAGGTGGACTTGGCTCTTTAGGATTGGGGGCTAGCACTGTTGAACAGGCAAGAACGATGATGACAGCCACTAAAGCACTGACTGACCAACCATTTAATGTGAATGTATTTTGCCATCGTCCTCCTCAGCGTAATGACCAAAATGAACATGCATGGATCGAGTGTTTAACTCCCTTATTTCAACAATTTAATGCCATCCCTCCAGAGCAATTAAATGAGATTTATCTCTCATTTTTAGATAACCCTGAAATGTTGCAACTCCTTTTAGACATGAAGCCTGCGGTTGTCAGCTTCCATTTCAATATTCCGTCCCCCGAGATAGTGAAAGCTTTGCAGGGGCGTGGGATTTATACCATGGCGACGGCGACAAATTTGCATGAAGCTCGGCAGATTGAGCTGGCTGGTATTGATGCGATTGTTGCTCAGGGAATTGAAGCTGGCGGTCATCGAGGAATGTTTGATGTACAAGCAATAGATCAAGAATTAACAACAAATCAGCTGGTTATACAGCTGGTCAAACAGACACAATTACCGATTATCGCTGCTGGTGGCGTGATGAATGGCGAAGATATTAATGATGCGCTGGCAAACGGTGCGGCGGCTGCACAGCTAGGAACTGCATTTTTGTTGTGTCCTGAATCGGCAGCAACAGAAGGATATCGCCGCAAATTAAAAAGCCAGACATCAGATAATACGGTGTTAACTACCGCTATTTCAGGGCGTCCTGCTCGGGGGATTCTCAACCCATTGATTCAACTGGCAGAGCAATATGGTACCGACAAATTACCTGATTATCCCGTTGCCTACGATGTTGCTAAACAACTTCATGGGGCGGCTCTAAAGTGTGGAAATGATGGTTTTGCGGCTTATTGGGCTGGGCAGAAAGTGGCGAGATCTCGGGAAATGAGTGCAAAAACATTAATGGAAACATTGATTAAAGAAATGAGCTAAATAGCGGGGGAATGGGATTTCTCCATTCCCCAACTAAGTTAAGGTGCAATAACCTCTTCTTGGCTGCCTTTAGGCTCATCAGTGGCAATCCATGCCGCACAGAATAGTGTCAATCGCGCAAAGAAATAGAAAAACGCCATCAAGCCAAGTACCGAACCAAATGCGGCACCAGAAGGTGAGGATGCGAGGCTCGGTAAAATCCACGTCATCACCGATTTAATAATTTCAAAGCCGATAGCCGCCAATAATGTTCCTTTTAGGAGTGAACGGCGGCGGTGTTGCATACGTGGCAGTATCCAAAAAATCCATAAAAATAATAAGAAATTAGCGGCGATAGAAATGGTTAAACCAATCAGTGTCCATACGGGACGTAGCCATTCGATACTGTCTAAACCGAGTGTGCTGACAATCGTTGCTTGTGCCGATCCTGCTACTGAGGTAAGCGTAATGGTCACGATCAAGGCAATCAGTAGGCCAATCAAGGCAAAAAAATCACGTACGTAGCGGAAAATAATATTTTCTTGTTCTGCTTGGTTGTGTTCCCAAACGGGACGTGATTGCGCCAAAATGGCTAAGCGTAAGTTATTTACCCAGTTAACCCCAGAGTAGACCGCTAATGCTAAACCCGTTAACCCAACTGTGGTACGTTGGCGAATTGCGGTATCAATGGTTTGCTCCAGAGTATTTGCCAGAGTTGGGTCTGTAATATTGGCAGAGATTCCACGGACTAATTTCTCAAGCAATTCAGGGTTGCTAGCTAATACAAAACCCGCTGCTGCAAAGCTAAACATCAGTACGGGGATTAATGATAAAAAGGAAAAATAGGTAATCGCAGCGCCAAACTGATTTCCCATGCGGTCAGTAAAGCGTTGAGCAGTACGAATTAAGTGAGCGATAAAAGGAATATCACAAACAAAATCGACTACGCGCATGGAAAATGAAAGTGCTTTTTTACTTCCATCCAAGCTTTTATTGAGCGTGGATTTGAGTTTACTTTCGTCTTTTGGTTGTTCATTTTGCATGTTTGACATGCGTTCCCCTTTTTTCACTACTTATCAAAATATGCTTATAATTCACGGTGCTAGATTATTTTATACTATAGCTTAAGTTTGCCGATAATTTCACACTAATGCCGTTATTGATCCAAAATTCGGCATTAGCGTGAAAGAAAAGTCAGAAAATAATGATTTGATTAAGTGGTGATTTTTTAATTACAGAGCATCTTTAAAGGTTTTTAATTCTGCTTCAGCTTCTTGAAGTTCGGTTTTGGCTTCAGCTAATTTACGTTCACGTTTGGCGACTTTATCGGTATCCCCTTTCTGAATACTTTCTTGCAATTCAGCTTCACGTTCTTTTACTTCTTGCAGTTTTTCTGCCACATCTTTTTGGCTATCTTTATACAGTGATTCTGGAGTGCAATAGCGATTAACGTTGTCTAGTGCTCGCTGTAAACCGTCAAGGCGATGGTTATTACCATTAGCTTTGGCGTATTCAATTTGCTTTTCAATATTCTGTTTTTTGATTTCACAGCCATTAGGTGATTTAGCGGCTAATGCATGAGTATTTAATGAAAAAATAGCAAGAATCGATGCTGCAACAAATACTGTTTTCATTTGTTTTCCTTATAGAGTTTCTAATTTAATTTAGGGTAACTTTTTATATAAAAAAGGTCATGCAATATTTGTTGTGTTTTGAAGCTATGACAATTACCTCTAATTTTAGCTATAATGGCGCGAAAGAATTTATTCGGTCTATTTTTTATTCAACAGACCCTCTTTACAGACTCTATTTAATAGCCGAAAAAGTGGCTGTTAAAAATCCCTCAGGAAATAAACGCGACATGTTAAGTTATCGTCACAGCTTTCACGCAGGCAACCACGCAGATGTTCTTAAGCATACTGTTCAGAGCCTGATCATTGAATCTCTTAAAGAAAAAGAGAAGCCCTTTCTGTATCTGGATACTCACTCCGGCGCGGGTCGTTATCAATTAACGAGTGAGCATTCAGAAAAAACGGGTGAATATCTCGAAGGGATTTCGCGTATTTGGGATCAACCAGATTTACCAGAAGAACTGCAACCCTATATGAGTATCGTGCGTCGTTTAAATGAAAACGGTCGTTTACGTTATTATCCGGGGTCCCCATTATTGGCTAAACATTTGCTGCGTGAGGACGATAAACTGATTTTAACGGAATTACATTCAAGTGATTATCCGTTATTGCGTGCTGAATTTTTAAAAGATCACCGTGCGCAAGTCTCCCGTGAAGATGGTTATCAACAATTAAAATCAAAACTACCACCACAAAGCCGTCGAGGCTTTATGTTGATGGACCCGTCTTATGAGATGAAGTCTGATTATGAAACGGTCGTGAAAGGGGTTGTTGAAGGTTATAAACGCTTTGCTACTGGTACATACGCCATCTGGTATCCTGTTGTTTTACGCCAACAAATTAAGCGTATGGTGAACCAGTTAGAAGCGACTGGTATCCGCAGAATTCTTCAAATTGAATTGGCAGTACGCCCGGATAGTGACCAACGCGGTATGACGGCTTCCGGTATGATCGTGATTAATCCGCCTTGGAAACTTGAACAGCAAATGAAAAATGTATTGCCATGGTTGCATAAAACGCTGGTGCCAGAAGGCACTGGGCATACATTAGTTGAG
The DNA here is from genome assembly GCF_000156395.1 of Providencia rustigianii DSM 4541. Taxonomy (GTDB): domain Bacteria; phylum Pseudomonadota; class Gammaproteobacteria; order Enterobacterales; family Enterobacteriaceae; genus Providencia; species Providencia rustigianii. Next base: position 96,763 of record NZ_GG703818.1, on the reverse strand, counting down.
TGGATTGTACCTGAGTAACAATAGACTCTAGCTATTGCAGTAACAGGCAATAGCTATCTTAAATGTTTATGTTTACATAGCATAATAAGAGAATATTAACGTATTCGTAATTCAACAAATGGGAATCACCAAGTTATGAGCAAACATTACGACTATATTGCAATTGGCGGCGGTAGCGGCGGTATTGCGTCAATGAACCGTGCGGCGATGTACGGACAAAAGTGTGCCCTGATTGAAGGTAAAGAGTTAGGTGGCACTTGTGTTAACGTCGGTTGTGTACCGAAAAAAGTGATGTGGCATGCAGCGCAAATTTCTGAAGCAATTCGCGCCTATGGTCCAGACTATGGTTTCGATACCACTATCAATGATTTCAACTGGAAGAAATTAATTGAGAGCCGTACTGCTTATATCGACCGTATCCACCAATCTTACGATCGCGTACTTGGCAATAACAAAGTCGATGTGATCAAAGGTTTTGCTCGTTTTGTTGATGCCCATACTGTTGAAGTTAATGGCGAAATTTATACGGCAGATCATATTCTGATTGCAACGGGCGGTCGTCCGGTGATCCCAACCATTCCTGGTGCAGAATACGGTATGACTTCCGATGGTTTCTTTGAACTAGAAGCCTTGCCAAAACGTGTTGCGGTAGTCGGTGCGGGTTATATTGCAGTTGAATTAGCGGGTGTATTAAATGGCTTAGGTAGCGAAGCCCATTTATTCGTGCGTAAACATGCGCCACTGCGTGCTTTTGATCCGTTAATTGTTGAAACCTTAGTTGAAGTGATGAATACCGAAGGTCCAACACTGCATACCGAGTCTATTCCAAAAGAAGTCGTGAAGAATGCCGATGGCTCCCTGACCTTGAAACTTGAAAATGGCCATGAGCAAACTGTCGATGCGCTGATTTGGGCGATTGGTCGAGAGCCAATGACTGATAATCTGAATCTTGAAGCGACCGGTGTAGAGCTAAATGAAAAAGGCTACATTAAAGTCGACAAATATCAGAATACGAATGTTGCTGGTGTTTATGCTGTGGGTGATAACACGGGTGCAGTTGAGCTGACGCCAGTTGCGGTTGCTGCAGGTCGTCGTCTGTCTGAGCGCCTATTTAACAATAAGCCGGATGAACATTTAGACTACAGTAATATCCCAACCGTGGTATTTAGCCATCCGCCAATTGGTACTGTAGGTCTGACTGAACCTGAAGCTATCGAGAAATATGGCGCAGACGCGGTGAAATGCTACAAATCTTCATTTACTGCAATGTATACGGCAGTCACTTCCCATCGCCAACCATGCCGCATGAAACTGGTGTGTGTCGGTGAAGAAGAGAAGATTGTAGGTATCCACGGTATTGGATTTGGTATGGATGAAATCCTGCAAGGCTTTGCGGTCGCACTGAAAATGGGCGCCACCAAGAAAGATTTCGATAACACCGTCGCTATTCACCCAACTGGTGCAGAAGAGTTTGTGACAATGCGTTAAGTTTCATTTAACTCTCTTTAGCTATAGCAAAAGGCGCAGCGTCAATCTGCGCCTTTTGGCATTTTAGGATAGAGTTATTGCATTAATATCGTTATGTTCATTTAGAGCCGTTTTACCGTCTGATTTTTTAAATGTATTTAAATAAGGCGAGTTAAGCACAAGGATGATTAATGAGCATACCGAAAGAACCCAAAATATATCATATTGTTCATGTTGATAGATTAAGTTCAATTTTTGCTTCAAATGGATTGCTATGTGATGCTGAAGTTATTTTTCAGAATTTATCTGGAACAAATATAGGTATCAGCAATATAAAAAAGCGTCGACTTACCGAACTACAATTATCAAGCCATTCGAATTTATATGTTGGTCAGTGTGTCCCTTTCTATTTCTGTCCTCGCTCTATCATGCTGTATGTCATACATAGAGGAACAAATACAAACTTAACATATCAGGGTGGGCAAAACAGCATTATACATCTTCAAGCTGACCTTTATGCTAGCGTTCAATGGGCAAAAAAACATAAGAATAGGTGGGCATTTACGTTATCTAATGCGGGCTCTTATTTCTTTGAGGATAGATGTGATTTATCACAACTCAATCAGCTTGTTTGGCAGGATATTCAGGCAACTCAATGGCAAAATTGCAAAGAAAACAAACAAGCTGAATTCTTGATGGAGCGTTATTTTCCGTGGCATCTAGTGGAACAAATCGTCGTTCATTCTCAAGATATACAACAAAAAGTTATCCAATTATTAAGGATGGAAGAACATCGACCACCTGTTACAATTAAGTCTGACTGGTATTACTAAGGAGGCCGTGAAAGTGATTGAAATAACTCGAGGTGATCTTTTACGTGCTGATGTAGAAGCCATCATAAATACGGTCAACTGTGTTGGAGTTATGGGGCGAGGTATTGCATTACAGTTTAAAAAAGCCTGGCCTGATAACTTTAAGGCTTATGCTGATGCTTGTAAGAAAAAACAAGTTCAGCCTGGAAAGATGTTTATCTTTACTACACAAGAATTAGCTAACCCTCGCTTTATTATTAACTTTCCCACTAAACGTCACTGGCGTGGAGCTAGCCTTATTGAAGATATCGACTCAGGCTTATCTGCACTGGTAAAAGATATTCGAAAGCTGGGTATTAAATCAATTGCGATTCCTCCACTAGGAGCGGGTTTAGGTGGTTTAGATTGGACTATTGTTCGTCAAAAAATTGAAACGGCGATGGAACCTTTAGATGATGTTCATGTGCTGATTTATGAGCCCTCAGAAGACGTAGGAAATGTCAGAGTTGCTCAGCAACAAGAAATACCAAAGATGACCACTGGTCGTGCTGTATTGATTGAGTTAATCCAACGATATTTAAAAGGTTCTCTTGACCCATCCATATCTTTATTGGAGGTTCATAAATTATTGTATTTTATGCAGGAAGCAGGTGAGCCATTACGATTAAAATATCAAAAAGCACATTATGGTCCTTATGCGGAAAATTTACGTCATGTATTAAATATTATTGAGGGACATTTTATTTCTGGCTATGTTGATGGTGGGGATATACCCAATAAAGAACTTCACTTGATTTCTGGCTCGGTTGAAATGGCACAAAAATTTTTACAGCAGTATCCAGAGACTCGTGAAAGATTTGAAAGAGTCTCTGCTCTTGTTGAGGGGTTTGAATCTCCTCAAGGATTGGAGCTGCTAGCAACAGTACATTGGCTGCATAAATATGAACAAGCAAAAACAACTCAGGAATTACTTGCCGCTTTGGATGAATGGAATGAAAGAAAGCAAATAATGACGGAAAGACAGGTACAAATTGCCAAAGAGGTACTGAGTACTAAAAACTGGCTGGTAGAATAAGCTGACTTGATGGCGGTACAAAGTCTGAAGACGATATCTCCAGACTTTGATATAAAATACTTTATATTATTAAATCTATCTTGGGTTTACATTCCCATCAGCGCCGCAATTTCTGGATGGGTTGATAAGTTATCCATATACGTTTGCATAGCTGGAGTGGCGGCGTAGTTGCAGTATTTAATTAAAAACATCACAAAGCAGCCTACATAGACATCAACAGCGGTAATTTTTGCTCCGCAAATATAGGGTTTAGCACTTGCTAAGCCTATCTCTAGCGTGGATAAAGTACGTTCAACGGAACCGAAACCGAATGATTTTTGCTGCTCTTCATTTAATTCAACGCCTAAATCTCGAACGGTAAATGCAGATTCAATTGGACCCGCCGTAAATAAAAACCAACGATAGTAAGCGCCTCTTTCAGGGCTATTCAATGCAGGTGCAAATTCCTTTTCGATAAATTTATCGGCAAGATAAAGACAAATAGCGGCACATTCCGTGACCACCACATCACCATCAACTAACGCCGGGACTTTTGCCATCGGATTAATGGCAAGGTATTCCGCGGTATGCATCTCTGCGCCGTAAGCTAATTCAATTCGCTTATAGGGAACGCCCATCATTTTTAACAGTAAATCGACGGTATTACCGCGGGACATGGCATTGGTAAACAGAACTAGCTCGCTCATCTTGGTTTTCCTTAAATGAAGTAGAAAACCTACTATAAGGGAGAGCTGTGTCAGAAATTGTCAGGAGTGTCACAGAGAATTTCTTGTTTCCAACGGGCGAGTAAATAGCTTTTTGGGTACGGCAGGGCATCACTTAAAACTGTATAAGATTGAATTCTATCGAGGCGAAAATGACGATAACTTCGACGTAATTCACACCATGCCGCCAGCACTTGGGTCTCTTTCATATAGCCGATGGCAATAGGCCAAATGACCCGTGAACTGGCTTTTCCTTTGATATCTGAATAATCCATTTTTGCCTTGCGTTCTTCTCGCAGGCTAAAGCGTAAATCTTTGGCTATCTCATTGTTAATACTTTCAAAATGTGTAGTTGGGGCAAACAGCGTATTGCGGTTGAGGATCGCTTGAGATTCTTTAGCCACCACTGAGTTAATTTTATTAATCGCGCGTATTGCGGAGTTTTTCAGTTCCTCATCTGCATTACTTTGTACCCAGCGTAAGCCCAAAATTAGTGCTTCCAACTCATTTTCATCGAACATTAGTGGAGGCAGTAATAATCCACTTTTTAATTGATAGCCAATGCCAGCTTCCCCAGTGATCTCTGCACCTTGATCCCGTAATGACTCGATATCGCGATAAATAGAGCGAACGCTAACACTTAATTGGGTGGCGAGAGAATCAGCCGTCACCGGATAGCGTTTTTCTTTTAAGATTTGTAATAGTGTCAATAAACGCTGGGTACGGGTCATGGAATTCTCAGTTAGGACGTTATGCAGTGAATAGCTCACCATACTAAAGAAACCCGCTTTTTAATGCCAATCTTCTTATATGCACTCCACGAAATCTTCACCGTACATTCATCTTACTGTCATCTTTCAGCCGTAGCCTGCCATAGCAATTTGAACGCGCGTGCAAAAAATATCATCCAACAAAAGCTCGTATAACAAGATAGAAAAACACTAGGAGAAGCAAATGGTTAAGCGCACATTATTGGCATCGGCTCTTATCGCATCCACCTTTGGAGCCAGTGCCGCCGAGTTAGTGATTGCAGGACGAGATAGTGGCTACGGTGATGCCATGCAGTTTGTGGTGGACGAATATAAAAAAATTAATCCAAAGACGGAAATCACATTAGTGAAACGCCCAAGTAAAGGGCTGTATGAAAGCATTGTGCTCTCTATGCGAGAGAAAACAGGTAATTATGATGTGGTTTTAATGGATGATACTTGGGCGCCTGAGTTTCTCGCTAATAAGTGGTTATCTCCATTACCTAACTCGCTAGAAGATAAGGATTTTATTCAATCTACTCTAGATATTGGACGTAACCCTGATGGTAGCGGAGCGACTTATGCGTTACCCATGGTGGGAAATGTTGCGATGTTTGCGTGGAACAAAGATTTGTTTGACCAATACCAATTAAAACAGCCACAAACATGGACGGAAGTTCTGAGCTCGGCAAAAACCATTAGTCAGGATGGTAAGGTCAATGGAGTGGTTTATCGTGGCGTTAAAGGCAACCCAATCGTGACGGGATTTTTGCCAATTTTGTGGGGATATGGTGGCGACGTTGTCGATAGTAATGGCAAACCAACATTAAATACGCCGCAAGCTAAACAGGCTTTAGAGACTTTCTTAGCAATGAAGCAATATGCGCCGAAAGGCGTGGATGTGTATAACGCTGATGAAGTGCGCGATGCATTGCAAAAAGGCACTGCGGCGATGGCCATTGAAGTGTGGCCAGCGTGGGTTCCCGATCTCGATAATGCCAAGGTGTCTAATGTGGTTGGTAAAATGGAAATGATGGCGCCACCAGCACAAACAGGGCAACCGTCGCCAATGCTCGGAATTTGGCAACTGGCTATCCCTGCTGATGCAAAAAATAAAGCGGAAGCCGAACAATTCTTAGCTTTTGCAAGTAGTGCCGCAATGCAAAAAGCGTTAGCGCTGAATTTTGGGACACCACCGACTCGCCAAAGTGTTTACGCTGATCCGCAAGTGGTAAGCAAATATCGTTGGTATCCACAGCAAGCTGCCGCATTACAAGCAGGCAAAGCACGCCCGCGTATCCAAAACTGGGCAGAAGTCGAAAGTATCTTAGGAGATTTTCTTCAAATGGCAATGATGGGGCAAATGACTTCAGAGCAAGCTTTGCAACAAGCCCAGAAACGTATTGAGCGCACCACCAAAAAATAAAATTGCTTCAATGGCGCTAGCTTTTAGCGCCTTTATGGATGCTGAGTATGTTATTTGAAAACCGTAAGCAGTTATTTTGGCTACTGTTACCCGCGCTGATTATGTTGGGACTGTTGACCCTGTATCCCATAGTATCCGTGCTGTATAACGCCTTTGGACAAATGGACTATATCGATGATAGTTACCATTTTATTGGCTGGACGAATTTTTCTGAATTATTCGATGATTTCTTCTTTTTAGCCGCAATAAAAAATACCTTTATTTTTACGTTGGTTGCGTCCATCGCCCAAGTCTTACTTGGATTGTGGCTCGCATTGCTGTTTAACCGCCAGTTTTATGGGCGCAAATTTGCATTACCCATCATTATCTATCCGATGATGCTTTCTACGCTGGTGTGCTCTTCAATTTGGCGCTCTTGGTATAACTACGATTTTGGTTTCTTAAATAGCGTATTGGTCAGCATGGGGTTACCTCCTCAAGAGTGGTTGTTTAATCCAGATTTAGCGCTGTATGCCATCGCATTGGTGGATACCTGGCAATGGACGCCAATGGCATTTCTGATCATTTTGGCCGGGTTGCAGTCGATTCCTAAAGATATTGGTGAAGCTGCTATGGTGGATGGTGCGAGAGGCTGGAAATCCTTTATTTACATCACATTGCCACTGATTAAAAAACAACTGATGCTGGCATTTTTATTACGCTCAATCGACACATTCAAGCTTTTCGACAAAGTGTATGTGATGACGGGGGGTGGGCCGGGCAACTCCACCGAAACCTTATCCATGTTTGTGTATAAATACGGCTTCCGTTTCTTTGATTTGGGTATGGCAAGTGCAGCTGCATTAGTGATGCTAGCTATTTCATTACTAATGACGCTGATTTATGCCCGCAACGTGATGAAAGGGAGCTGACCATGAAAGCAAGATTACACACTGTTGTTGTTTGGTTGGCGGTATTGATGATGGCGCTACCCATTATCTGGATGTTTGGCACGGCCTTTAAATCGCCTGGAGATATTTTGCAGTCCGGAGTTAATTTATTGCCTAGGGAACTGAGTTTATCTGCGTTTGAAAAACTTTTTGAAGGCGATTTACTGCGTTTAGTCGGTAATACCGTGCTCATTTCTACCGGTGCTACTGCGGTCTCTATCCTATTGGCGTTCTTTTGCGCCTACGCGCTTGTTCGATATCGCTTTCCCGCCAAACTGGATAACGTGTTTTTACTCGGGGTGCTGATTATCAAAATGATGCCGCCGATTGTCATTGCTATCCCTCTGTATTCGTTAATGAACCAAGTTGGGCTACTGAATACTCGCATCGGACTTATTTTGTCTTATCAGGTGTATACCTTGCCATTTTGTATTTGGATGTTGCTGGGTTTTATTCGTGATATTCCCCTCGAGATTGAGGAAGCGGGAGCGATGGATGGGGCAAATCTATTGCGTCGATTAGGCTATATCGTATTTCCACTGTGCGCCCCGGGTTTAGTGGCAACCGCCATTTTTTCCATGATCCTCGGCTGGAATGAATTTTTATTCTCGCTGCTATTTATCCACACACCGGACAAATTCACCATTCCATTATTTATCTCCAACTTTATGACCGAAGACGGCACTGCATGGGGAGAAATGATGGCAATTGGCATTGTCTCGTCATTACCCATGTTGGCGTTGGCGGGTTACATGCAGCGCTACTTATTACGTGGCTTTTCGATGGGATTGAAATAATAGGCATTTATCATGAAAAAACTCGAATTGATTAAGTTAGGTAAAAGCTACACAGGACAGCGGGTGATCCCTCAGGTTGATTTATCCATTGAGGCGGGGGAGTTTGTGGTATTTGTGGGACCTTCGGGCTGTGGGAAATCCACATTATTACGGATGATTGCTGGGCTAGAATCAATTACCGACGGTGAGTTACGACTTAATGGCCAGCGTTTAAATGATGTTCATCCTTCTTTGAGAAAAGTGGCGATGGTATTCCAATCCTATGCGCTATATCCCCATATGAGTGTGGAAAAAAATATGGGGTTCCCACTTAAAATGGCGGGGATCGGTAAAGAGGATATCACTCAAAAAGTACGAGCGACCGCTGAACACTTACAGTTAACGCATTTACTTAACCGCTTACCTTCTGAACTTTCGGGGGGACAACGTCAGCGTGTGGCGATTGGTCGTGCCATTGTACGTGATCCCGAGTTATTTTTGTTTGATGAACCGCTGTCTAACCTCGATGCTAAGCTAAGAGGCGAAATGCGTATCTACTTGAAAAAACTACATCAGGCCTTGAAAGCGACCATGATTTACGTCACCCATGACCAAGTAGAAGCTATGACGCTGGCAGACCGTATTGTGGTTCTGAACCAAGGTCGTATTGAACAAATTGGCACCCCTGAAACATTGTATAACCAGCCTGCTAATAAATTTGTGGCGTCATTTATTGGCTCTCCGGTGATGAATTTTATCGATCCACAAACCTTACGCGAATTAAAAATCACCAAGATCTTTTCAGAAGAAACTGCGGTTATCGGTGTGCGTCCAAATCAAGTCGTTGTGGATAGCGAATGTCCCGATGTATTAATGCCAATTTCGGTGGTGGAACCTTTGGGGCATTCTCGCCTGTACTATGGTTCATTTCCGGGCGGCTCGCCTTTTTTAGTGGAAAGCAACCATATTTATGATGTTGGTGATGCTTTACCCATCAGCTTGTCGCGCTCAATTTTGCATTTATTTGATCAGCAGGAACAACGGATTGAACTGACTAATACAAGGAATGCAGATGCTGCCTAATTTTCAGGTAACCGTGGTAGGAGCTGGCGATGCGTATGATTGCGAACGAACTAACGCCAGCATTTTAGTGGAAGAGTCCGGTTTTAAATTGTTGGTGGATTGTGGTCCAACAGTACCCCAGAAAATGTTCAAAATGCATCAAGCGGATGAGTTGGATGCGATTTATATCACGCATTGCCATCCTGACCACTGCCTTGGCTTGACCTCATTATTAAATTGGATGGATAGTTATCGGCGTAAACGCCCACTGACTATCATCGCTCAACAGGCTCAGTGGGAAATCTTGGCGCCGTTATTGCATTTTGCTCACTGGCCAAAACCTCAATTAGGGTTTGAGATTATTAGAAAATATAGTGAAGAGATTCAATCGATTGGCTCTTGGAAAGCCACTACGTCGCCAACACAACATTCAGTCAGCAATTTAAGTTTGCATCTCACTAGCGGCTCAGGACATCGATTATTTTATTCCGGTGATGGTGAAATATCCCTACAGGGTGAACAGCTTGCATTGCAAAGTGATTGGGTATTTTTGGAATGTGAAACCTTAAATTCTCACCCTAGCCATGGCTCGTGGCACTCCATACAACAGCGGTTTCAGTGCCAGACACCAAAACCCAATAGCCAATGGCGGCTGTATCACATTGAGCCGCGCTATCGTGAAAAATTGAGCCAGCATATTGTGCCTTATGATTTTATTCAATTGGCTGAGCAGGGAGAAATACTCCATGATGCCCAGTAAAAAAATAACCGCTGAGGATGTTGCCGAAGCTGCGGGTGTCTCTCGTTCCTCGGTATCTCGCGCCTTCACGGATGGGGCGAGTATCCATCCTCAGAAGCAGAAAAAAATCCTCGAGGCAGCCAAGCAACTCGGTTATCAACCCAATTTTTTTGCTCGAACATTGAGTATGCCTACTCAAAAAAAACGCTCCAATATTGTGGCGATCTTAGTGAGTGATTTATCGAACCCGTATGAATCCTATCTGTTTGAGGTTTTATCGCGAACGTTACAGAGCCATGGAAAACAGCCGATGCTGCTGAATGTGAAGCTGGAGGATGACCTCGATGAGGCAATCTTACGGCTATCGGGGTATCAAATTGATGGTGTCGTTGCAGTCGTTGGTTCTCTGCCCGCTGACCATTTTCAGCAGTGTTTGAAATTGTCTTTACCGCTCATCACGTTAGGTCGTTCAGACACCACAGGGATTATTCCCTCAGTACAAACGGATAATATGTTAGTGGGAGAAATGGCGGCGGAGCATTTGCTGAGCTTAGGATTGAGAAAGTTTGGATTTCTTGCTGGGAGGCAGGATGGACAAGCATCCAACGAGCGTTATCAAGGATTTAAACGGTGTTTGATGGCGGCAGGCGTGACGGAGTCAATTTACCTACAGGCGGGTAGTTATAGTTATCAAGCTGGATTTGACACGGCTTGGCAGCAAAGAGAACCGTTAATGCTGTTAGACGGCATATTTTGCGCTTCAGATTCACTTGCCATGGGGCTGATGGATTGTTGTCGTCAAAAACTAAATTTGTCTATTCCCCAACAATTGAATGTGGTGGGGTGTGATGATATCCCGATGGCGGCATGGCAAGGTTATCAACTAACCACATTAGCACAGCCAGTGAACGGTATTGCTCAGCACGTATTAGCCTTGCTTGAGGGGATTTGGATGAAGTCAGAGGATAGCCCCAATATGGTGAGGTTGGCTCCGGAATTAAAAGTGCGCGAAAGCACTAAAATGAGAGGATAGATAAAAACGCCTAGGGTTAGGCGTTTTTATGAGTTGCGGATGCGTTATTGGCTTTTTTGCCACCAAGAAACGATATAGTCGGCAATTTGCTCTGGGTTATTTATATCCAGTTGTGGCACGTTAGTATCGATGATTTCATTACTGGCCACTGCGACCACAAATTCATCAATTAAACCATTAAGCGGTTTACCTACTTCCGATCTAAACAGAGCGATTTTGTCGATCGGTTCGCTTTTAAATCCTTCTACCAAGATCAGATCCAATGATGTTGGATCGAACCGGCTGGCAAGGTAATTGAGATCCATTTCATCGCATTCAGGGGTTTCAGTCATGAGCGCCCAACGCTGATTACTGGCAACTAAGGTTTGGTCGGCACCGGCTTTACGCAGTTCGAAGCTGTCTTTACCCGGCTTATCCACTTCCATGTCGTGATGGGTATGTTTAATCAAACCTACACGTACATTGCGCTGTCTCAGTAACGGAATCACTTTTTTTAATAAGGTGGTTTTTCCCGTTCCGCTATAGGCGGTGATCCCGAGGAGAGGTAAGGTATTCTGGTTCATAGTTATTTTTGTTGCAGCTCCCAGTTTCGGCTATCTTCCGGTGTATTTAAATTGGCAAATGTTTCGGTTTCAGAGGTAAACATAATGCTCTTTGCATGCACTTCTCGCATAAATAGCATTAATTTGCGATCCCCGCGAGCGAGGTAATTATCCAGCGGTTTTTGTAGTGAGCGATGGATTAGGGCAAAGGTTGGGTGCTCCCGTTCACTATCACAGGCATAGCAAGCAAGATGCTCCCCTTTTTCGTGAAACATTTTTTCCGCTAAATTACGGGGAAACTCGGGGACGTCACACGGTACAAATAGCAGCCACTCAGTTTTTGCCTGATGTAATGCGGCTTGCATTCCCGCTAATGGACCCGAAAAATCTTCAGTAAGATCGCTAAAAACCGGTAATTGGCTTTGGCGATAACGTGCTTGGTTGCGATTGGCATTAATCATTAATTGCCCAACTTGAGGTTGCAGTCGTTCGGCAATATATTGATATAGCGGCTTACCGAGTAAAGGAACCAGCCCTTTATCCTGCCCGCCCATTCGCGTACCTTTGCCTCCTGCGAGGATCACACCTGTGATTAACTGACGAAATGGCATGTTCAATATCTCTGAAAATCTTAGCGAAAATGTTTCAACGAACTTAAAAAATTTATTAAGTATAGTAATTGCTAAAATTTATTCTATTTTCCTATAAAATCAATGAATATTAATACAAGAGATAGTTAAACTTTACTTAGATTGACAACAGTTCTCTTTTTCTCTTGTATGATTATTGGTAACTTGTATCGAATATTCGTGATAAGGAATAAACATGAAATGCCATCGCTTAAATGAAGTTATTGAGCTTCTGCATCCAGTATGGAAGGACAACTCAGATTTAAATTTAGTGCAATTATTGCAGAAACTGGCTGATGAGGCGGGTTTTACCGGCAGTTTATCTGAACTGACTGATGACGTATTAATTTATCATCTGAAAATGCGTGACGCCGATAGTAATGCGGTGATCCCGGGAATTCAAAAAGATTATGAAGATGATTTTAAAACCGCACTTTTACGCGCGCGTGGCATTATAAAAGACTAAATAAACATGGATGCAATTGAACAATCGAGTTTCCATTTTGGTGGGATCTCTCCTGATATGATCCTCGATGCCCTGATGGAAGCGGGGATCTATCCAGAGTCAGGCTTAACAGAGTTAAATAGTTACGAAAATCGGGTTTATCAGTTTCAGGATGAGAATCGCCAACGCTATGTGGTGAAGTTTTATCGTCCTGAACGTTGGAACCGTTCCCAAATCCAAGAAGAGCATGACTTTACTCTTGAGTTGAAAGAGGAAGGTTTAACCGTTGCTGCGCCATTAGAGTTTGCTGGGCAAACGGTACTTGAGTTTGGTGGATTTATGTTTGCAGTCTTTCCTAGCATTGGTGGGCGCCAATATGAAACAGACAACCTATTTCAGCTTGAAGGTGTCGGCCATCTATTGGGGCGAGTACACCAAATAGGTAAGCAGAGAAACTTTGCATTTCGTCCGACTATCGGTGTTGATGAGTATCTCGACCAGCCGAGAAAGATTCTGGCAGCAAGCCCATTAATCAAAGAGCGTGATAAAGAAAAATTTTTAAGCTCATTAGATGGTTTGATTGCGCAGGTTAAATCCCATTGGCCAGTAGAACAGTCATTCATTCGCCTACAGGGGGATTGCCATCCCGGTAATATTTTGTGGCGTGATGAAGCGTGGTTGGTTGATTTTGATGATGCACGCAATGGCCCTGCAATACAGGATTTATGGATGTTGCTGAATGGTCCTCGCCAAGAGCAAATTATCCAGCTCGATACTTTATTAGAATCGTATAACGAATTTTGTGATTTTGATGTACGTGAGTTGAAGCTGATTGAACCGCTACGAGCAATGCGAATGGTGCATTATTTGGGATGGATTACTCGCCGCTGGCAAGATCCTGCTTTTCCTAAAGCATTTCCGTGGCTACAAACAGCCGATTTTTGGCAACAGCAACACATTGAGTTTGCCGAGCAAACCAAACGGTTGCAGGATGCCCCTTTGCAGTTGAACCCGCAATATTAATATTTAAGACTTTGTTTTTGGAGAAAGTTGTCTATGAAAAGAATCATGTTGGCTTTAATGGGTATCGCCATGTCTTTTGGTGCAGCGGCAGCAAATTACACGGAAGGTAAAGAGTACACAGATGTAAAACCACCGGTACAAAACTTGCCACAGGTTGTGGAGTTTTTCTCTTTCTACTGCCCACACTGCTATCAGTTTGAAAGTGTGTATAAAGTGCCACAAACGGTAGAGAAAAACTTACCAGAAGGTGTAACGCAAGCACGTTATCACGTTGATTTTTTAGGGCCTTTAGGTGCTGATCTGACCCAAGCATGGGCGGTGGCAATGGTGCTAAAAATTGAAGATAAAGTGACGCCAATCTTGTTTGAAGGTATCCAGAAAAACCAATCAATCAATAGTGCCGCGGATATCCGTAATGCCTTTATCAAAGCTGGTGTTTCTGGTGAAGAATATGATGCAGCACTGAATAGCTTCGTCGTAAAATCGCTGGTAGCGAAACAACAAAATGCAGCACAAGACTTAAAACTGCGTGGTGTTCCAGCTCTGTTTGTTGATGGAAAATACCAAATTCGTAACAACGGTATTTCAGTCGATAATCCAGAAGATTATGCTAAAGAATACTCAAAAGTTGTGAACTTTTTAGTCAATAAAAAGTAGTGACCTAAGATAGCGGCACCTTGCCGCTATCTTTTTATTTACTGACTGTCCGTTATCAATATCCACAATTTGACCAGATCCCATTCTTTGCGATAAATCAATATCATATTCGCTAACTTATTGATTTTATTTTCTAGTTTTCTTATTGCAATTTTATTACTTGTTGAATCTGTTAGACAACCTAAAATTACCCACAAAGTTATCCACAGGATGTTCAGGTGGGTAACAGGTGGCAGATGAGTAGGAAATTGAATCTCAAGGTGTATCTAAAGCCACATTGTGGCATCCTATCTCCCATTCATTCCCGATAAACAAGATGATGACAGACTATGGCTCAAATTGCTGAAAATCCCCTTATTTTGGTAGATGGTTCTTCTTACCTTTACCGCGCTTATCATGCATTTCCTCCATTAACTAACAGTGCTGGCGAACCAACCGGTGCAATGTATGGTGTGCTTAATATGCTGCGTAGTTTAATCATGCAATATAGCCCAAGCCATGTCGCTGTTGTCTTTGATGCTAAAGGGAAAACATTCCGCGACGAGCTATTTGAAAGTTATAAGTCACACCGTCCGCCAATGCCTGACGACCTACGTGCACAAATTGCACCGTTACATGAAATGGTTGAAGCGATGGGATTACCCCTGCTGGTGGTACCTGGGGTTGAAGCTGATGATGTGATTGGAACGCTGGCACGCGAAGCGAGCAGTAAAGGGATGCCTGTGTTGATCAGTACAGGGGATAAGGATATGGCACAGCTCGTTGAGCCAAATATCACCCTGATCAACACCATGACCAATACCATTTTAGGTCCTGAAGAAGTTGAAGCAAAATACGGGGTTCCACCTAGCTTGATTATCGATTTCTTGGCGCTTATGGGGGATTCTTCAGACAACATTCCCGGTGTACCCGGTGTTGGTGAAAAGACTGCATTAGCGTTATTACAAGGGATTGGTAGCTTAGAAGCTATTTATAATGATTTAGAAGCGATCGCCCCATTAGGCTTTAGAGGCTCAAAAACCCTTGCACCAAAAATGGCTGAAAACCGCGAATTAGCGTTCTTATCGTACCAATTGGCGACAATTAAAACGGATGTTGAGTTAGAAAAGCCGTGTGAAGAATTAAAAGTGTCTGAGCTTGATGCAGATAAACTCCATCAGCTTTTTAGCCGCTATGAATTTAAACGCTGGTTAGTTGATGTTGAAAATGGCAGTTGGATGGATGCTAAAGGCGCAAAACCAAGTAAAGCAGCTGAAAGTTATCGCACCCCAGAAAATAAGCCCGCCGCAAAATCTAAACCGACTGCACCGACTTTAAGTGCCGAAAACTACCAAACTATTTTAGACAAAGCGGAGTTAGCACTGTGGGTGAAAAAGCTCAGTGAAGCTTCTCTGTTTGCGTTTGATACAGAAACCGATAGTTTAGATACCCAAGAAGCTCGCTTGGTGGGGATGTCATTCGCGATTGAAGCGGGGCATGCCGCTTATTTACCTATCGGTCATGATTATCTGGATGCGCCTGTTCAACTATCACTTGATGATGTTATCGCTGTGATGAAGCCAATTCTTGAGAACGAAAAGATTGGCAAAATTGGACAAAATCTTAAATACGATGCAGAAGTACTGGAAAATTACGGTATTGAACTGAAAGGCATTGCATTCGATACCATGTTGGAATCCTATGTGTTGAATAGTGTGGCGGGCATGGGACGTCATGATATGGATAGCCTAGCGGATCGTCATCTCAACCATAAAACAGTGAGTTTTGAGGAAATCGCAGGCAAAGGTAAAAAACAGCTGACATTCAACCAAATTCCATTAGAGCAAGCGGCTAATTACGCAGCTGAAGACGCAGATGTCACTTTATTACTGCACCAAGCGCTATTCCCTCAGCTTGAAGAAGAACCGAAATTAGCCCACGTATTCCAAAATATAGAAATGCCATTAGTGCCAGTATTGGTGCGAATGGAACGTAAAGGCGTCCTGATTGATGCACCAACGTTGGCGGCACAATCTAAGATCATTACGGCGCGTCTGGCTGAGCTGGAAAAACAGGCGTTTGAACTAGCGGGTGAAGAGTTTAATCTGGCATCCCCGAAACAGCTGCAAACTATTTTGTTTGAAAAGCTTCAATTGCCTGTTATCAAGAAAACACCAAGTGGTGCAGCTTCAACGAATGAAGAAGTGCTTGAAGAGCTGGCTCTCAATCATGAATTACCAAAGTTACTGTTGGAACATCGTAGTTTAGCCAAACTGAAATCTACTTATACTGATAAGTTACCGTTGATGATCAACCCAAAAACGGGGCGTGTGCATACTTCGTATCACCAAGCGGTCACTGCAACAGGTCGTTTATCTTCTCGTGATCCTAATCTGCAAAATATTCCAGTGCGTACGGAAGAAGGTCGCCGTATTCGCCAAGCCTTTATTGCTCGCAAGGGCTACAAAGTGATGGCAGCGGACTATTCACAGATTGAACTGCGTATTATGGCGCATCTTTCCCAAGATAAAGGCTTATTAACCGCCTTTGCAGAAGGGAAAGATATCCACAAAGCGACAGCGGCAGAAGTGTTTGGCGTACCGTTAGACCAAGTGACCAGCGACCAACGTCGTAGTGCAAAAGCGATTAACTTTGGTTTGATCTACGGAATGAGCGCATTCGGTTTAGCGCGTCAATTGGGGATCCCGCGTGGAGAAGCCCAGCGCTATATGGATCTCTATTTTGAACGCTACCCGGGTGTTCTGCGTTATATGGAAAATACCCGTTTGCAGGCATCAGAACAGGGGTATGTTGAGACCTTAGAAGGTCGACGACTCTATCTGGCAGATATCAAATCAAGTAACGGTATGCGTCGTAAAGCGGCTGAACGCGAAGCCATCAACGCACCAATGCAAGGGACAGCGGCAGATATCATCAAAAAAGCGATGATTGCAGTGGATCACTGGCTACAAACAGAAAAACCAGAAGCAGACATGCTAATGCAAGTGCACGATGAATTGGTGTTTGAAGTGAAAGAATCCGAACTAGAGAAGGTGCAGGCGAAAGTGCAAGAGTTGATGGAGCAGAGCATGAAGTTGGATGTTCCTCTAAAGGTGGAAGTTGGTGTTGGCATGAACTGGGATGAAGCCCATTAATCCGCAATACTCGTCATATTTCACGCTGTGGCTGTGTTGGTTTCACATAGCCACTTGGGTCACATACTTGTGTATGCTCCCCAAGCTGTCTTTGTTCACGGCCTTGCCACACATGAACTATTTAGAATATTGATTAGGTAAACAGCTTTAGAAGCAAAAACGAAAAATTAAGAGCTAAGCGAAGCAGAAAGATAATGTTAAGGCATCCCAAAGGTTGGCGACAATTTTTGGGGTGTTTTTTATGTTTGGCGTATTTTTTTAGTGGTATTTACGCAAAATTTGGCAGCGTTTTGTTCCCTTTAAATTGCAGATAATTCATGGTTAATACACTGAATTTTAAAAATATCGGCTAGATTTTGGGGGATATATTTATGCGATGCAGATCTCATAAATATGTAGTAAAAGTACATTTTTATGATTTTAACGGACGATTATGCGAGCTGAATCGTAGTAAGCTTTGAAAAAAAACTACAAAAAGTCTTTTTTTCGAGCGAAAAATAAAGTACATTATCAGGCGTAGGGTACAGAGGTAAGATGTTCTATCTTTCAGACCTTTTACTTCACGTAATCGGATTTAGCTGAATATTAGCTGCTCCAGTCAAAGTTTTTGACTGGAGCATTTTTTTTGCCTAAATTTTAGTGAATTTATTACAATGAGCCGTTGTACGCCAACATCGACGTACAAGATATAGGTAGGTTATTCCGCGGCAGTGCTGTACCAATTGTCTAATTTGATACGTAGCTTATCGATACCAATCTTTTTCGGCGCAGAGAAATATTCAACTTCAATATCACCGTTTAGCGGAGCCAATGCTTGGCGAACGTCCATCAACTGTTTCTTTCTGGCACCGGAAGCGAGCTTATCAGCCTTAGTGAGCAGCACGAGGACTGGAATGCTCATTGCAACAGACCATTCGACCATTTGCATATCAAGATCTTTCAGTGGATGACGAATATCCATCAATACCACTAATCCTTTGATACATTCCCTTTTTTGCAGATATTCACCGAGAGCTTGCTGCCATTTGCGCTTCATCTCTTCGGGAACTTCGGCATAACCGTAGCCTGGAAGGTCAACTAGGCGGATGCCTTCTTCAACTTCAAATAAGTTGATGAGCTGGGTTCTTCCTGGTGTTTTACTTGTACGCGCTAAGCTCTTTTGCTGCGTTAGTGCATTTAGTGCGCTTGATTTGCCGGCATTTGAACGGCCAGCAAAAGCAACCTCAATTCCAGTATCTTTCGGTAGATGACGGATATCGGGTGCACTGATGACAAATTTTGTCATGTGGTAGTTATGGTTTTTAATTGCCATTGGTGGTTCTCCCTGAGTAGCCTCAAAAGGCTGGGGGGATTATAGCGATTGAATAGCGGACAAACAACAAACTACGTCTATTTGAGGTGATATCTATTTTAGAACAACATTATTGGAGCTATTTTTTAGCAAAATGACACTATAATTAGGTATCTCTAGCGAAATGAAATGATTTGGCGTAAATAAAGGTAAATCTTTAGCAATCCACTGCGCTTCGCTCTAGAATTGGAACATTAATATGTTATTTGGTATTAACAAAAGGGACCTTGAATGTTGAAACGAATTTTTGTGCCATTATTGGCTATCTGTGCAATGAGCACGACCTCCCTCGCATTAGCGGCTGGTGAAACTTACGTTAAATTAGTGACTTCGGCTGGTGATATTGAATTAGAGCTAAATAGTAAAAAAGCACCCGTTAGTACCGAAAACTTTGTTCAATATGTTAATGAAGGTTATTACAATGGCACGACATTTCATCGTGTTATTCCGGGCTTTATGATCCAAGGCGGCGGTTTTAATAAAGAACTACAGCAAAAACAAACGCGCGCACCAATTAAAAATGAAGCTGATAATGGATTACGTAATTTGCGTGGAACCATTTCAATGGCTCGCAGCGCAAATAAAGATAGCGCAACCAGTCAATTTTTTATTAACGTCGCAGATAATGCATTCTTAGACCATGGCCAACGCGACTTTGGATATGCCGTATTTGGTAAAGTGGTAAAAGGAATGGATGTTGCAGATAAGATCTCTAAGGTGAAAACGGAGAACGTAGGCCCTTATCAAAATGTGCCTGTAGAACCTATTACAATTATTTCTGCGGAAGTGATTAAAAAACCTTAACTTTTGTTAGCGGGTGGGTAAGTTATTCAATATTGCCCACCTTATGTTTAATTTCTCTCTTCTGTATTTTCCTCAGTATTCATCCTCAATTCGCGATATAACTTACTAATATTCTTATTTTATTGTATTTAAAACAATTTTTTATACGCATTAATGTTGTTATGAGAATGTGAATATAATCCCATGATTTTTATATGGATTTTTCTAAATGAAAAGGGATTACTTGATTTAAATAGGCTATTTTCCTGACTAGGCTGTGCTATGATAGCCGCCCCTCATAAAAATGTATGGTTTTTGGGTGGTGTTCTGATTGCCAACCTCCATAAATTATGTATGAGAAATAATTTATAATGATAAAAATCAGTCGGATAGGCTACTATGCTTTTACTTATTGATAATTACGATTCATTTACTTACAACCTCTACCAATACTTTTGTGAACTCGGTGCGGAAGTGGTTGTGAAACGAAATGACGAAATTACCCTCGAAGAGATTGAACAACTGGCTCCTACACACTTGGTGATCTCACCAGGTCCTTGCACACCAGATGAAGCCGGAATTTCTCTTGAAGCGATAAAATATTTTGCTGGGAAGTTACCTATTCTAGGTATTTGCTTGGGACATCAAGCGATTGGACAAGCTTTTGGTGCGTCAGTGGTGAAAGCCCGTGAAGTGATGCACGGCAAAACGTCTTCAATTCACCATAATCACCAAGGGGTATTTAAGGGGCTTAATCGGCCACTGACGGTCACCCGCTATCATTCGTTAGTGATTGCTGCGGAAACTCTCCCTGCTTCCTTTGATGTCTCTGCATGGTCACTAAATAATGGTGATATTGACGAGATTATGGGAATTCGCCATAAAACCCTGCCTATTGAAGGCGTCCAATTCCATCCAGAAAGTATTTTGAGCGAGCAGGGGCATGAGCTACTGAATAATTTTCTCAAGTATTAATCTCTGGATTTAGCACTCTTTCAATTTAATTATGCATATTTGCCCCTTTGCTATTGCTCTTTTTTGATTTTTTATTCATATTTGATGCTTATATTTTCACTTAGGCATTAAGTAAAGAGCAGGTGAGGGGTATGACACAACATCAAGCGGTAAATCGGCAGACATTTGACCAAGTCATGTTGCCTATTTATTCTCCAGCAGAGTTTATTCCAGTTAAAGGTCAAGGTAGCCGTGTTTGGGATCAACAGGGCAAAGAATACATTGATTTTGCTGGTGGTATTGCCGTATTAGCATTGGGTCATTGTCACCCAAGTCTTGTTGCAGCGGTGCGTAAGCAAAGTGAAAAACTTTGGCATGTGAGCAATATTTTTACCAATGAAGAAGCACTCACACTGGCACAGAAGCTGATCAATGCAACGTTTGCCGATCGTGTTTTCTTTGTTAACTCAGGCGCGGAAGCGAACGAAGCGGCTTTTAAACTTGCTCGTCATTACGCCATTACCAAACATAGCCCGTATAAAACCAAAATTATTGCATTTAAGCAGGCTTTTCACGGACGTACATTTTTTACTGTCTCTGTGGGTGGTCAAGCCAAATATGCTGATGGTTTTGGTCCAAAACCTGCCGATATTATCCATGTTCCTTTTAATGATCTTGATGCGGTCAAAGCTGTCATTGATGAAAATACCTGCGCTGTGGTATTAGAACCTGTGCAAGGGGAAGGTGGTGTGACGGCTGCAACACCAGAATTTATGCAAGGTTTACGTCAACTGTGTGATGAAAATAAAGCATTGCTGGTATTTGATGAAGTCCAAAGTGGTATGGGGCGCACTGGCAAGCTATTCTCCTATATGCATTATGGTATTGCGCCGGATGTATTAACGACGGCAAAAGCACTCGGTGGTGGCTTCCCTATCAGTGCCATGATAACGACCAATGAGATTGCTCAAGCGATGGAAGTTGGGTCTCATGGTACGACGTATGGCGGTAATCCATTAGCGTGTGCGGTAGGAAATGCTGCATTTGATATCATCAATACCGATGAAGTGTTAGATGGCGTTGCAAAACGTCGCGAATTATTTGTTTCTCATTTGAATAAGCTCAATGATAAATATGGAATTTTTGCTGAAATTAGAGGCATGGGTCTATTAATTGGTGCGGAATTAGATGGGAAATTGCTCAACCGTGCGAAAGATATTTTGCAAGCTAGTGCGGATGAAGGCTTGATGATGTTAAGCGCTGGTTCCAACGTATTGCGTTTTACGCCATCTTTGATTATTTCTGAAGAAGAAATAAACAGTGGAATGGAAAAATTAGCGACAGCGATTGAAACATTATTAGCGAAGTGATCAGATAAACACTCAAAGAGGTAAAGCCTCTTTGAGTGTCAGTATTATTTTCGGGCTAGAATTCTATCTTTTATCATATCCATTTTTTGTTTTTTTACGCTAATATCCTCTCTCAAGCTATCTATTTTCTTTGAATTTCTTTCCATTTCTTGATGAATTTTCATTAGGAATGAGTCTTGAGCTCGTATGTTATCTGGCGTTCTTATTCTGTGTTTTTGTAATCGAGTATTGGAGTTGTTTTGTTCTTGGACAGATTTAAATGCATTGTGTAATTTTGTACTTTTACTGGGTGTGCGTTCAATCTTTATATTTTGATGATTTTGGGTATGTTCCGTTGATTTTATTGTTTTCCCTGATGTGTAAAGCTCAATTTTTTTCCCGTTAATTTTTTTTGTTCTGATTGTGTTGAAATCGGATTTGGAATTTTTCAACATCATGTCTTTATCATGAGTTTTATGATTAGAATATTGATTATCTACTGGATTTGTATTTTTTATTTGTCGTGGAATTTTACTTCCTTTAATTCTTTTTATTTCTTTAGGTAATTGAAAATTAATTATAATATTGAGTTTTTCAGCGTCACTAAGTTCAGGCTTTGTATAAAATACGGTAGGAGGAAATTCTGTGTTTTTAAGATTGAGCAGTGTGTGGTCAAGATCTGCTTTATCTAATGTTACTCTCACTCGCTCATCTAATGTAGCGATATGTTGTGAATTTTTAGTCGTTTTTTCTAATAAATTTTTACATCTATCAATGAGTACAGTAATTTTTTGAGGGGTATTATCTTTAGCGGTTTTTTTTACGTTTTTTTCATTCTTAACATAGGTATTTTCGAAGAGATGATCACTCTTCCCAAGCAACCGTTGTAAAGCCTCAATTTTTATATTGGTCTCTCTAATTACCGGGTGTAAGTTTTGATAAGTATTTTCTTTATTACAATCCCTCAGTTTTAGCTTGGTTGTTTTAATCGCTTCATCCCACATATTTTGGAATTTTTTATTTTCATTTAATGACTTCGTTCTATTATGAAAATCGATAACAGGAAATATTTTTGGAGATGAATTTGTTTCAATAACCTTATTCAGAAATAGATACTTTTTTTCAGATTGTAGAAATGTCGATGGGGTACTATTTCTAACATTCGGTGAATTTATGATTGTGCCTATCATGATTGCTTCTCCTAATTATTTATCTATTTCAATGCTATAGGAGTTTTAGATAGAATTGATATAAAAAATCGATTCCATTAAATAATTAGCTAATTGATAAAAAAAAGCCTAACAAATACGCGTTAGGCTAAAGGGGTGGCATATCGATTGTAGGATTGAGACGTGGCGAATAAATAAAATTAATTAGATAAGTTTTTAAAAAATGCAAAACTCTTATTAAAACCAATAAAATGCGTATCAATATTTTTGTTAAACGGAGTACCAAAAATAACTTTTGCTTTAGGTGTAAATGAGTGTTGTGTGGGTTGATTATTAGGAACTAAGCTTCCAATTTTGAGTGAAGATATAAAATGAGGTACACGAGTTTCTTTAGCTTGAGTAGTTGATTCTTTTACTAAAATTGGAAATTTTTTGGGGTCGAATTCGCTGATTGTAAGCGTTCAAAGAATGCCTGACGCTGTAAAAAAGTTTGGTTATTACCGCTCTTAGTTGTACCGGCATGGTAGATGTAGTTTGATGGTGTTAAATTATTAATCTGTTTCATAAATAAAATCCTAAATGATTGCTGGCTAATTATTCAGTATTTTATATATAAGGATTGTTAGACTAATATCAAAAAGCGCTGCTATTTTGAACAGAAAGTATATGATGGGCAATATTAGGAATGAAAAACAGCCATATATGAGATATATACAGCTGTTTATATAAAGCCCAGTAAATATTACTGGACCAAAATAAAAATTATCGAGTACCGTAAACGACGATCGTTTTACCATGTGCAGAGATCAAATTTTGATCTTCTAACATTTTTAAAATACGACCTACAGTTTCGCGTGAACACCCAACGATTTGACCAATTTCTTGACGAGTAATTTTGATCTGCATACCGTCTGGGTGAGTCATTGCATCAGGTTGTTTTGCTAAATTTAATAAGGTTTGAGCGATACGACCAGTCACATCAAGGAATGCCAAGTTACCGACTTTTTCTGATGTAGTTTGTAAGCGGCTTGCCATCTGCGCAGAAAGGCGCATCAGAATATCTGGATTAACCTGAATTAGCTGACGGAATTTCTTATAAGAAATTTCAGCGACTTCACAAGCAACTTTAGCTCGAACCCACGCAGTACGTTCTTGCCCTTCTTCAAATAACCCAAGTTCACCAATGAAGTCTCCCTGATTTAAGTAAGAGAGAATCATTTCTTTGCCTTCTTCATCTTTGATTAAAACAGCCACTGAACCTTTAACGATATAGTAAAGGGTTTCTGCTTTTTCACCCTGATGGATTAGAGTGCTCTTGGATGGATACTTATGAATATGGCAGTGTGACAAAAACCATTCAAGAGTAGGGTCTGTTTGTGGCTTGCCGAGAACCATTAGCGTTATCCTCTGTATGTTATTGCAACCCTTCAGAAAATTAAGGTGAAAGGCTGACTTTAAAATTTCTAGCTTGGCATACTAAGTTGCGTTAGTTACCCATAATTAATGCTCGTTATAGGTCAAAAGCAAGTTAATATCAATTGTATAATATAATCAATTGAATCGTTGAGTTTTGATCTTAATCCTATCAACTAAGCATTGTTTGTATCATATCCAATACAGAAAGTCTTCCCTGTATCGCTTCAGCCTAATAATGCTGATATAACATTATTCAGATATATGGAACAATGTAGCCTTTAATAACGACATTTTTCAAGGGGAACAAAAATGGAAGCACGCGTAAAGTGGGTTGAAGGGCTCTCTTTCTTAGGTGAATCAGCATCTGGGCATCAAATCATGATGGATGGTAATGCTGGAGATAAAGCACCTAGCCCAATGGAAATGGTCTTGATGGCAGCAGGTGGATGTAGCGCGATAGACGTGGTGTCTATTTTACAAAAAGGTCGCTACGATATTACCGACTGTGAAGTTAAACTCACATCCCAACGCCGTGATGAAGCCCCTCGTTATTTCACGCACATCAATTTGCACTTTATTGTTGTCGGTCGTGAATTAACCGAAAAAGTGGTTGAGCGAGCCGTACAACTTTCGGCTGAAAAATATTGCTCAGTCGCGATTATGTTAGAAAAAACAGTAAAAGTAACCCATAGCTTCGAAATTAAAAATATCTAATTACTTTTATGTTATTAGATACTTATCTTCAAAGAAGGTAAGTATCTATGTAAGTATTCATTTAATTTGATATGGCTTTATTCACTTCGCTGCTTAATTAGCTTTTCAACTAATGGCATCATAATGAGCTCCATTGCGAGCCCTAATTTTCCCCCAGGTACCACAATGGTATTCATCGCCGAGATAAATGAACCGTTAACCATCGAAAGCAAATAAGGAAAATCAATCTGTTCTAACCCTCTAAAGCGGATCACAATGAAACTTTCATCCTGTGATGGGATAGCTTTAGCGGAGAATGGGTTCGACGTATCGACGGTTGGAACGCGTTGGAAATTAATATGTGTGCGCGAAAATTGCGGAGTAATATAGTTAATATAATCACCCATAGAGCGCACTACGGAATCCATCACCGCTTCTCGGGAATGTCCTCTTTCCGTCGTATCGCGGATCATTTTTTGAATCCACTCTAAATTGACAATCGGGACAACACCGACCAGTAAATCTACATGTTTGGCAACATCATGCTCAGGTGTCACGACACCGCCATGTAAACCCTCATAAAATAATACATCGGATTTTTCTGGCAGAGACTCCCAAGGCGTAAAGGTTCCCGGTTGGAGACCATAAGGTACGGCTTCATCATAGGTATGCAGATATTTTCGAGATTGCCCCTGACCTGTTTTAGCGTAATCAATCAACGTTTGTTCTAGCAGAGCAAAATCATTCGCTTCGGAACCAAAATAACTAATATGGCGACCTTGTTCACGGGCTTTACGGATTGCCATATCCATTTCTGGGCGGGTATAACGATGAAAACTATCCCCTTCAAGGGTTGCAGGGCGAATATTTAGCTGGTGGAATATTTTACGAAAAGCTTGGCTAGTAGAGGTCGTTCCTGCGCCACTCGATCCGGTGACGGCAATGATAGGGTGTTTCTTCGACATAGTGGACTCCCTGTTTTACGCTCATGACCACTATTTCAATAAACAGCGAATGAAGCGGGATTACGGGCGAAACTGGTTATTAGGCATAAAATTTACGGATTCATGTAGCTCAGACCAGACTAGCACAATTTCCCCAGAAACTAACTGCCGTTTCACATCATTCACTTTGTCTTGTAAGCTTTTTTCATGAGTACCATAGTCGGTGCCTTCACGTAATACATAGCTTTCAATCAGATTTTCGAGGGTTTCAGGTGCTAAGTCTTTCCACGGAATAATCATGATTTGTTCTCATTTAAATAAGCCGTTAGCCATAATGGGATACGCGTTTCTAACCACATTTGAGGTTTACGGAAACTGCCCCCCACAAAACCAACGTGACCTCCATGTTCAGTCATTTGGTACTCAATATTGTGAGGCAATTGGCTGAGGTCAGGAACGACTTCAGGGGCCATAAAAGGGTCATCTTTGGCATGAATAATCAGCGTAGGCTTGGTGATATGTGACAGTTTTGGTAATGCACTGCATTTTTGATAATAGTCTGCCGCATCGTCAAACCCATGAATACGAGCCGTAATGACATCATCAAATTCTCGAATTCGTTTCAGTTGCTTTAGTTGCAAGAGATTCAGAGGAAGTGATCCTGGATAGCGAACTAATTTACGGCTTGCATTACGTTTTAAGCCATTAAGGAGATAGCGTTGGTACAACTGGGAAACCCCAGTTTCCATTTTCAGGGAGCAGGCTTCTAGCATTAAAGGTGCAGAGACAACGACACCCGCGTCCAAATCTGCGTTTTCACCTTGTTCTGCCAGATAGCATGCCAGCATATTACCACCAAGAGAATAGCCTACTGCGGCGGTTGGTACATCTCCCCATGTCTGCTTCAGCCAATGTAAAAAATAGCCTGCATCACTGGTTTCACCAGAGTGATAGATTCGTTTTTGGCGATTAGGCTCACCGCTGCAACCTCTAAAATGCATGATCACGCCGAGCCAACCCTGTTTTTGGGCACTCTCTAGCATCCCGTGAGCGTAGGGGCTTTTAAAATTTCCTTCCAATCCATGAAAAATAACTAAACGCGGCTTGGTGCTCGCGTGTTCAGGTTTTTCACTCCAAGCAAGATCAATAAAATCACCGTCGGGTAATTCTAATCTTTGCCATGTCGGGATTATTCTTGGGGTACGCCTAAATATCCTTGGCAGTAAGGTTTGGAGATGTGGGTTTTTAGCCCAGCTCATTGGACGGAAATTATCTGACATAGCCTTATATTTTATTTATTGGGGACTCTTGTGAGTCACATAACATACTGTTATTTTTTTGTGATGCAAGTAAACATATTTAGGTTGAGGTTTAAATTATAAATGACTCTGGGGCTAATTTTTTCACTATTTACGTTTTTATTCATTGCCGCCGTCACTCCAGGGCCTAACAATATGTTATTGACCTCATGTGCAGCTAACTATGGATTTCGTCGTAGCATAGGATTATTACTAGGAATAATGCTTGGTATGCAGTCTATTCTTTATCTGTCTGCATTCGGCATTGCGGCATTACTATTATTGTATCCAGCAATTCATATTGTACTGAAAGCTATCGGTAGCCTCTATTTATTATGGTTGGCATGGAAAACTACCATGGCAAATTATGAACCTTTAAAAACAGATAGCAAAGCACCAAAGAGTATCAATTGGTTTCAGGGGGGGTTATTACAGTTCTTGAATCCAAAAGCTTGGATGATGGGATTAGGGGCTGTAGGGAGCTTTAGCTTACCGGGAGAGCTATTTTCACAATCGATTATTGTGATGAGCATTGCTTTTGTGATTGTGAATTTTACAGCAGGTTTAATTTGGATGGGATTCGGCTCTTTGATCGGTTCATTCTTACGTAGCCGCCGTGCATGGTTTATTTTTAATCTCGTAATGGGCTTACTGACAGCCGCTTGTGTCCCCCTAATTTGGTTGGAATAAGCATTCAACGAATAAAAAAGAAAAAGGCACTGATAAAGTGCCTTTTTACTCAAAAATTAAATCTATTAATCCAAATCTACATTTTTACTACCAAACAGGTATGTAAAGATAAATCCGCAAAGATAAGCGACCAAGACTCCGCCTACATATACCGCCATTGCGGGTAATACGCCTTGGGCTGATGTCATTAATGGAATAGCAATTAATCCGGAAGGACCGAAAACGGTGTTCAAACCAACGGGTAATCCCATCCAAGCTACGGTACCGACAAAGAACCCACCGGCTGCACCACCGAGACATGCGGTTACAAATGGTTTTACTCTAGGTAATGTAACGCCATAAATCAGTGGCTCACCGATACCTAAGAAGCCCGGGAACAATGCTCCGCCAATCTGACTACGAGTCACAGATCCTTTTTTTGCTTTTACATACAGAGCCAAAGCCGCTCCAACTTGGCCTGCTCCCGCCATGGCAAGAATTGGGAATAATGAGTTAAAGCCTTGGGCTTCAACCAATGCCACGTACACAGGAATAAATCCTTGGTGTACCCCAAACATCACTGCGATTAAGAATAGACCGGCTAATATAGCTGTACCAATAGGATTTCCATTTAAATGCATGAATAGCCATGACATCCCATCAAATAACCAGACACCTATTGGCATGATGAAGATAAAGGTTGCGGCGCCCACGATAAGCAGTGTGATAGTTGAGGTTAAAATAATATCTAGGCTAGCCGGGATGACTTTACGTACTTGCTTTTCAACCCACGCCCCAAAGATACAGGCGATTAATATACCGATAATATTTCCGCGTGGATCAATGTACCAGCCAAAGAAATCCGTCATTCCGGAATAAAAGCCTTTGGTTGCAGCAGGATCGTAACCCAAAATAAATAGTGCAGCGATAATCGCTCCATTAACGCCACTTCCTCCAAATGCTTTTTGGGCGTTATAGCCGATTAATAATCCCATAAAGGTAAATAATCCTTTACCAAACACGCTCATATAAGCAATTAAACTTTTCAGTGAGTCAAGCTGGCTGGAATCTGCGGGGAATAAGTTTTGGTTAGCGGATAATAGTGCCAGCAGTGATGCAAGCCCCATCAGTAAACCCGCTCCGATAAAACCCGGGATTAGTGGTGTAAAGATGGTCGCGAATTTTGATAAAAAACGGTGAATGCCACTGGTTTGTTTCTTTTTCAACTGTTGTTTATTAGCGGAGGCGATATCCTTCAGATCCTGTGGTGCATTAGGTTGAATCTCATTTGCTTCGTCATTTTCTAGCATTTGTTTCATTAAATCAGCGGCAGCTTGCGCTTTCCCCGGTCCGAGAACAATTTGCAGTTGGTCATCACTTTCGAGGACGCCCAGCACACCTGCAATTTTTTTAATCGCCGCTTTATCTACATGTTGAACATCATTTAATGTAAGTCGTAAACGAGTCATACAGTTACCACACTGTTTGATGTTACGACCGCCACCCACCAGTTGCAGGATCTGCTGGATCATTTCATTATTTATTTTAGACATACTGTTTTTCTCATAAGTGTCCGTTGATTAGACAGACTTTGCGATGTTGAGGGCAGTGCGAATAAAGCCGTTATTGTTAGCGAGTAGTTGACGGGCTTCATCCGCATTTAAGCCTGATAAAATCATCAAAATTGCGGTCTTACAGTGTCTATCACATTGTTGCAATGCCAATTCTGCGGTGTTGCGATCACACTCAGTCGCTTCCATCACGATGCGAGTTTGGCGCTCAATTAATTTGGCGTTAGTCGCTTCAACATCGACCATTAAATTGCCAAAAACTTTACCGATACGGATCATGGCGCCCGTTGTAATCATATTGAGGATCAGTTTTTGGGCAGTACCCGCTTTCATTCGTGAGGAGCCCGTAACAACTTCAGGACCAACTACTGGCGTGATGGCGATATCAGCGGCTTGAGATACTGGGCTGTCAGGATTACAGCTAATGGATGCCGTGGTTGCACCGACAGAATATGCATACTTCAGTGCACCAAGTACGTAAGGCGTTCGCCCACTTGCTGCTATACCAACGAGAATATCTTTTGAATTGAAATGAATATCTTTTAAATCTTGCTCGCCAAGATCTGGCTTGTCTTCGGCATTTTCTACCGCCCGAAAAATGGCTTGATGACCACCCGCAATTAAGCCAATCACTTGTTCATGTGGCGTTCCGTAAGTCGGTGGGCATTCACTGGCATCAAGGATCCCTAAACGACCAGATGTTCCGGCACCAGAATAAATTAAGCGACCACCATTAAGGAAAGCTTCGGCAACTTTATCAACTAATTGAGCTATTTGTGGTAAGGTTTTTTCCACCGCTACAGGCACTTTTTTATCTTCATCATTGATGACTTTCAGCATCTCAATAGTGGACAGTTGGTCAATATCCATGCTCGCAGTATTACGGCTTTCCGTTACCATCTTGCTTAAATCAATTGTCATAAAAATTGCTCCGAAATTTTATCATGGCAGTATGCTATGGAATTTTTTATTCCTACGATGTGATGAATGTCACGGAGTTATCTATTCTAGCTTGCCAATATATAGGAATAATTTTGTTAATTGTCCCTTTAATAATCTAATTTATTATTGAATTTAAAGGAATAATCTCTTGGCATGATATTTCTATTGTTGGAATAATTTATTTGTAAATGGTCAATAATTTACGGATATCTCTTTTCTGAGGGCGCTATGAATTTACTCGATACGATGACCTGTTTATTACCTCGGCTTGCTGAGAACCAACAGAAAATTGCACAATTTATCTTAGAGAATCCACAAAAAGTACTGAAATTGTCTTCTCAGCAGTTAGCGGAACAGCTTGGTATCAGCCAATCTGCCATTGTGAAATTTAGCCAAAAATTGGGTGTAAAGGGGTATCCTGCGCTGAAATTGGCATTGAGTGAAATCATTGGGCGTCAACAGCAGGAGCATGTTAGCCCACATATGGCGTTACATAATCGGATTGCTCAAACCGATAGCTTGATGGTGGTGGCGCAAAAATTAGCATTGGAAAAAAATAACTCAATTACAGAAACGACAAAACGTATTGATTTTAATCAGTTTGAAAAAATTGTTGAGATCCTTGATAGCGCCCAGCGTGTACAGATTGTTGGTATCGGCGGTTCAGGCTTAACGGCGAAAGATCTTAGCTATAAATTGCAAAAAATAGGCATTACGACGCTGGTGGAACCTGATCATCATGTGCAAATTGCGGCTGCACTTACGCTTACCCCCAAAGATGTTCAAATTGTAATTTCCTTTTCAGGGAAGCGAAAAGATATGCTAACGGCTGCTAACATTGGTCATAATAATGGTGCTTGCGTGATTGCGATTACGCGCTCTAAAGATTCCCCTTTGGCACAGTTATCTGATTACGTATTAGAAAGTATGGCGGAAGAGAATGAATGGCGCAGTTCTTCCATCTCTTCAAGGACGGCGCAAAATACCCTAACCGATTTATTGTTTATGGCGTTACTACAAAAACGTGAAGACAAAGCCAAGGCTCTGGTGATGAATGCAAAGGTCATGATCAATCAATTGGATGAGTAAAATTTTAATATAAATAATGATATGTTTAATTAAAAAATGCAGGTATTCATAATTTAAATAACGGTATTAGAATACATTTTTATTTTTTAAATTTGGTATTTTTGCTTTAATAAATGAAGTTAAATAATATTCAATTTAATTAAATTGATATTATTTGTTAATCCTTAAATTACAATTGATGTTGTGTGGTTATATTTTTCCGGTAAATATATTCTTCTCAAATGTTATCTTAATATCCATTGTGAGGAATATCATGAACGCGACGATAAAATGGCAACCAATGATGTCAACGGGATTTGGTGCGAAGATGTCTGCCAATGATTTTATGCAAGCAGACACAAATAACATTAAGAATTTATTAATGCGACAAGGTTTTTTAGTCATCAATAAGCTTAAATTTGATGTGCTGGCGTTTCGGGATATGTATACCCAGTTTGGTTCAATCGTTGAGAGAGTTGAACAACATACAGAAGCGGAGCCTGAATGCCGAGATGTGATGCAACTGGATGGTAAAAAAGACCGATTATTAACTGGTCGTAATCAGCTTCCTTTTCATGCGGATGGTGGCGTATTGTTATCACCAGTCGATCAGATATTTTTGTATGCTAATGAAATTAAAAATATGAAATTTCATGGTGCAACAATCATTTGTGATCAAGTTTTAGCATTAAAAGAAGCCCCTCCTCATTTAATTAAAATACTCAAACATGAAACCTTTCAAGTTCGAGCGTTGGATCGTGGTTGTAATATTGATATTTCAGTGGATGGGTGGTTCGATATGGAACAGGAAGGATGGTGCAATTATCCTGTTTTTACCGATTTGGGATGGATAGAGCAGATGCTGATTTATTTCCCTTTTAATGACGGTCAACAAGCTAATTGGGAATCACGTATTGTCGGATTTTCTAAAGAGGAAACGAAAAAATTCTTTGCTGAATTAGCCGAATTTATAAAACAGCCTCGTTATTCTTATAAACACTATTGGGAAAATGGTGATTTGCTTATTATGGATAACCGGCGAGTGCTCCATGAACGAGAAGAATTTGAGGATGATAAAATTATTCGCCACCTCTATCGTGGGCAAACAACGGATTATTCATTATCTGAATAGATAATACATTCATTAACTCTCAATTTTGCAATAATGCCTAATCTGAGTTAAGAATAGAGTAATGATTTTTTTATTTACTATTTGAAAGGGTATTATTGATGAGAGCGCTCATTGTTTATACTGAGTTAACTGATGAAGATTCCGTGATTAGCCATGCAGTCGCTAGGCTTGCAAGTGAATTAAACGATGAGCATGTGGAAACGGTCATTATTCGTGATTTTGAAGATGGTTTGGCATATATTCGCTCAAACTCCAGTATTGATTGCCTGCTCTATGGACGGGATATGTCCGATAAAGAAGAGCAGGCGCAAGCCCATCGGCTAATCACGCAATTGCATCGTCGCCAAGAGGATGTCCCCGTTTTCCTATTAAGCGATCGTGAAGAAGCCCTTGTCGCCTTTGATAGAAAAATGATGGAGCAAGTGGATGAATTTGCGTGGATCCTTGAAGACTCTGCTGACTTTATCGCAGGGCGAGTACTGGCTGCGATAATCCGTTACCGAGCTCAATTACTACCTCCTCTGATGAAAAGCTTGATTAAATACAGTGATGTGCATGAACATTCATGGGCTGCACCGGGACATCAAGGGGGCGTGGGTTTTACTAAGACGCCTGCGGGGCGTATCTATCATGATTTCTTTGGTGAAAATCTGTTTCGTACTGACATCGGTATCGAACGAGTCGCAGTAGGTTCGCTTTTGGATCATACTGGCGCATTTGGTGAGTGCGAGAAAAATGCCGCGCGTATTTTTGGTGCCGACCAGTCCTATTCTGTGGTGGTAGGAACCTCTGGCTCGAACCGAACCATTATGCAGGCGTGTATGACCGATGATGATGTGGTGGTGATTGACCGTAATTGCCATAAATCTATCGAGCAAGGATTGATTTTAACAGGGGCAAAACCTGTTTATATGGTCCCAAGTCGTAACCGTTATGGGATTATCGGCCCAATTTACCCAACTGAAATGTCTCCAGAGGCGATTCAAAGAAAAGTGGCAAGTAACCCATTAACAAAAGATAAAGTAGGCAAAAAACCTGCTTATAGTGTAGTGACCAACTGTACCTATGATGGGGTGTGCTACAACGCGCGTAAGGTTCAAGATTTACTGGATAAATCCCTCGATCGTATTCATTTTGATGAAGCTTGGTATGGCTACGCACGTTTTAACCCTATTTATCGTGACCATTTTGCGATGCGTGATGAGGAACGAAAAGCAGATGACCCCACTATCTTTGCTACTCACTCAACACATAAATTACTTAATGCCCTCTCCCAAGCCTCATTTATTCACATCAGAAATGGGCGTAATGCCATAGATTTTAATCGCTTTAATCAGGCTTATCATATGCATGCGACCACATCGCCGTTATATGCGATTTGTGCATCAAATGATATTGCTGCCGATATGATGGACGGTAACAGTGGTCGTTCTTTAACCGATGAAGTGATCCGCGAAGCCATCGACTTCCGCCAATCTTTGGGGTATCTGTATAAAGAATTCCAAAATGATGGCGAGTGGTTTTTCAAACCGTGGAATCAGGAGACAGTAAAAGACCCTGCAACAGGCGAAGTTTATCCCTTTGAATTTGCGCCGGTTCCTTTGCTGATGAAAGAACAGAGTTGCTGGGTGATGAATCCTGAAGATACATGGCATGGTTTCAAAAATATTCCTGCTGATTGGGCGATGCTAGATCCGATTAAAGTGAGTATTTTGGCTCCAGGCATGGGAGATGATGGTAAATTACAAGATTCTGGTGTTCCTGCTGCATTGGTGACGGCGTGGCTCAATCATTATGGTATCGTCCCAACAAGAACGACAGATTTTCAAATTATGTTCCTGTTTTCTATGGGAATTACCAAAGGTAAATGGGGAACGCTGGTGAATGCGTTACTCTCCTTTAAGCGCCATTACGACACCAATACGCAATTGAAAAAAGTGCTTCCGGAAGTGGTGGAGGTTGCTCCTGAGATTTATGGAGATATGGGACTTCGTGATCTTGGGGATAAAATGTTTGCCTATTTACAGCGCAATAATCCGGGAAGCCAGTTGAACCAAGCCTACTCTGAATTACCGCAAGTGATGATGAGCCCACGAGATGCCTACCAAGAGATTGTCGCTAACCGCGTGGAAGCCGTTCCTCTCGATAAGTTAGCGGGACGTATCGCTGCTAACTCGATTATTCCTTACCCACCGGGTATTCCAATGTTGTTATCGGGTGAAAGTTTTGGGGAAACCCATAGTCCTCACATCGGTTATTTACGTAGTTTGCAGGCATGGGATAGCGAGTTCCCAGGTTTTGAACATGAAACCGAAGGCACAGAAAAAATTGATGGGAAATATCATGTGATGTGCGTGAAGGGTCAATAAATTTATATCGTTAGATAAATAATTTTAAGTAAAAATAGAGTCCCATATGGAAATATAGGGCTCTATTTTTTTGCGTACTTGATTTATATGTAGAATCTAATTTCTTATTTTTTTTGAAAACTCATTATCGATTAATTCAATAATCGGAATTTGCTGCTTATTAATAAACTGTTCTTTTTCAATAAATCCCAGCTGAATGCAATATTTAAACGCATATCCGCTAGCTAATAATTTCCAGTTAAATTTAAATTCTGGGTAAGTTTTCTTGGCGATTTTATAGATACTTGTTGTGCAGTTATTCCACATGGAATGATATCGTTCATCCGTATCTTTGAGCTCATTGACTTTATGCATATAGTTTAAAAATAATAACGTGACTAGCTCGTGATCTAGGTTTAAAGGATAGATATAAACCTGCTCATTACGCAAATTGACTCTTGTACCAATCAAATCTTGTTCATCCGCCACGACATAAATAATGTCATAGTGATAGAAAAATCCTTTCCAAACAGAAAATTCTTGATGTGATTTTCGCCGTGTTTCAATGGAGAAAGAAACATATTCTCCATTGGCAAAACCAAAACTAAGAAAAACATGGGCGATCACTTTTCCTGTCCAATGGGACTGTACTAAATCCACACTGCGCAAATCGGAAAGATTGTAGCTCTTTGTATTCCAAATATATTTATTTTCATCTAAAAACTGAAAGGACCTAAAATTGTGGATCGTTATTTCAGCGGTATCACTGTTAAGCTCCATATGAGGTTTATAGCGATATTCCGTTCTCCAATCATCTTTTGGATTCATAGACTGACCGTAAAGTTACATTTTTAATAGTACAGACATCGCTCGGGAATAATCTAAAACAATCCCTGGAGTCCATGTCATGATACTTGCATGTTTTCTTAGCTGGGACATAACCCATAATTCAGGGCTAAATAGCAGCTTCAGGAGGAGCATAAATCCGCCACGCTTCTCAGTAAAGTAACCCTCGGTGCTTTTTATTAATGCAAGAGAGACCACAGTTGAGCAATTTCGGTTAGTGAGATTGTAAGTGGTATCTTTGCGATATTCATTCCAAAATTCGTCTAACTTTTCTTTGCTTACACCGTCGATTGGGATTGTGAAATTAGAGGGTGGTGCAATTTTCATTTCGTCGTTATAACTGATTTGGAAAACGCCAGAATCGTTATTTTCTTCAGTCGATTTTAAAATTTTCAAGAATTGAGAGGTATCGCGTTCAATATCTTTTTCTGGGTAATGGCTAATATAAACCTCATCAAGTTCAAAGGCGACGTGGCCTGTACTGATCACCCCTAATGAATTGCGAGAGACAATGTAGCGTTGAATAAGTTTAAAAAAGAGTGGTAATTGCCCTGTGGTTGTCCAAACATGCAAAACCGCTTTTTCTCTATTTTTATTATTAGTCTCATTCTCTTCATTAGCCTCATTTTCATTTGATTTTAGGCTATCAATATCCGCTAACTGACTACTTGTGACGAAGTAATAAACAAAAAATGAATCAAGGGAATAAATTAAAATCAGAGTCCCAACATCCCAATATATTTGACGAGACGAGTAATCAAAGGACCATGGAATAAAATTCCACAGTCCTATCATGAATTCAAGAACGGAAACAGCGAACATCAGTTTCCAGCGTTTAAACTTAAGCACGACGCTGTTTGACATCTTCCAAACAGAGCTCACCATCAAATATAAGCCGGTAATAAAACCGGATAATACCGTTTCCCATGCATGAATTTTAGAAAATAAAACGACATAGACCATAAACAGTAAAACGAGTCCGCGGCTGATCCTTAGCCCTCTAGCCGCTCCAGTACAATAGGCTGCACAAAAAAATGAGCGGATAGCTTCTAATAAGATAGGAATACAGAGGAGGATAATAAATTCATAGGGATCGGCGAAAAAAGGTAATAAAAAAAAGCAGATGCCAATTAAAGCACCAAATAATGTTATTGAGAGAATAGCCCAAAAATATCGCTTAGCCGTTTCTCTTCCGTAAAGCATTGTTATTATATAGATCATAGAATACCAGCCATGAAATAATATCAAAATAAGAATAGTTAAATTCTCACTTGGATGATTTTTAATGTGTGCAATTATGAATATTATAAAGGCTTTCTTTCGATGGAAAAAATAGCTTATTTAAGCGATTATTTTTTAGAACGTAATATTATGAATAATAAAGAATGTTTTAATATTCTTTGATTTTTTATTTAGTTAAAAATACTCATTTATTGCTATCGAATGAAATATCAGACCAGCAATTATAATTAAGTGCTGTTAAACATATGTAAATTGATGGAAATATAAGATTTTTATTACTAATTAATATTTCATATCTAGATATCCCATTTTTACTTGTGTAATTGGACTTAAATTAGGTGTGTCATATGTATAGACAATAAAAAGCCCTAGTTAATAACTAGGGCTACATCTATCGATTTAAAAGCTTAAGCCGCAGAGCTAACCCGCTTCAAACTCACTGGTCATCGTTTCTAATTGCTCTTGCAGGTCCATCCACTCCATTTCAACATCCTCAAGTGCGGATTTTTGTTCTGTCTGTTTTTTCAAACAGTCAGTTAACTCTGCTTTTTTGTCTTGTTCGTAAATTGCAGGATCGGATAACTTGGCTTCTAACTCATTCAAAGACGTCGAATATTTTTCCATCTTTTTTTCCAACTCCGTAATTTTTTTACGGATAGGTTGGGTCAGTTGACGGAATTCGGCATCGCGACGTTTTTGGTCTTTTCTATCTTGTGCCGTCACGGTTGATGCGCTGGCTGGTTTGTCTTTTTCTAGCAGATCGCGAGTCTGTTGTAACTCGAGTTTGTTTTGCTCAGCTAGCCATTGTTGATAATCATCTAAATCACCATCAAATTGAGCCACCATACCGCCATGAACCAGATAAAATTCATCCGTTGTTGAGCGCAATAAATGCCTATCATGGGATACCACCACTAATGCCCCTTCAAAGTCCATTAGCGCATCAGTAAGTGCTTGACGCATATCTAAATCAAGGTGGTTAGTCGGTTCATCGAGTAACAGTAGGTTAGGGCGCTGCCATACCACTAAAGCTAAAACTAAGCGCGCTTTTTCACCACCAGAAAAACGGCCCGTTGGATCCGTGACTTGGTCGCCTTTAAAGCCAAAACCACCTAGATAATCACGCAGTTGTTGCTCGGTTTGGTCAGGTGCAAGGCGGGCGATATGCTGTAATGGCGATTCATCTGCATGCAAATATTCTAATTGATGCTGAGCGAAGTACCCAAGCTTGATGCCTTTTGAGAGCGAGATTTTCCCATGTAATGGAGGCAAATCACCCGCAAGCATCTTGATCAAGGTCGATTTACCTGCTCCGTTACGGCCTAGTAAGCCGATACGTGAACCGGGAACTAGGTTCAATTTAATGGATTCTAAAATCACTTTTTCGGCGTAACCTGCGCTGACTTTTTCCATTTTCAATAATGGGTTTGGTAAGCTTTCGGGTTTACGGAATGAAAAATGGAAGGGGTTATCTACATGTGCTGGAGAAACCATTTCCATTTTTTCGA
The DNA here is from genome assembly GCF_000156395.1 of Providencia rustigianii DSM 4541. Classification (GTDB taxonomy): domain Bacteria; phylum Pseudomonadota; class Gammaproteobacteria; order Enterobacterales; family Enterobacteriaceae; genus Providencia; species Providencia rustigianii. The sequence continues at coordinate 58,278 of NZ_GG703818.1, read as the reverse complement.
GCATTTTAATCCGGCTTTGAGCTTGTTTTGCTTTAGTGGCTTGCGCTCTAAAACGATCAATATAACTTTGTAAGTGTGCAGCTCTAACTTGTTGACTCTCATATAAAGCTTGTTGCTGTGAAAGCTTCATCGCGCGTTGCCCCTCGAACGATGAATAATTGCCGGTATACTCGAACATGGATTCTTGCTCAATATGCAGCACTTTGTCGATGATTGGGTCGAGGAAGTCCCTATCATGGGAAATCAAAATCAGGGTGCCAGAATAGCTTTTAAGCCATTTTTCCAACCAAATCACTGCATCTAAATCTAAGTGGTTCGTCGGCTCATCGAGCAGCAACAAATCTGAACGGCACAATAACGCTTGTGCAAGGTTCAAACGCATACGCCATCCACCGGAGAATGATTTTACTGGGGATTGTAGCTGGGCTTGACTAAAACCTAAACCGTGGAGCAAGCTAGAGGCTCTTGAGCGGATCGTCCACGCATCGATAGCATCTAATTGACCGTGGATCACGGCAATCCCATGACCATCATTTTTTTCATTGGCGTGTTGTAGCTTACGCTCTAATTCACGGAACTCTCGGTCACCGTCAATCACATATTCAATACAAGGGATATCAAGGGCTGGAGTTTCTTGGTTTACCCACGCCATTGACCAATTACTTGGAAAGGTTGCTGATCCTGCCTCTGCTTGCAGTTCGCCCTTTAAGAGTGCCAGCAGTGTTGACTTCCCGCAGCCGTTTTTACCCACTAACCCAACTTTTTGTCCTGGGTTGATAGTCGCAGTTGCATTGTCCAACAGAACACGTACACCTCGGCGAATTTGTAATGAAGAGAAAACAATCATAGAAACCGTCTATTGAAAATATGTTAAATTATCGAGTTGGATATATTTGAGTAATAAAGTTATTACAGAAATATATTAAGCTTAAAGTACATTTTTGAGGCTGCATGGTAACGGAAAATTATCCGTCTGACACGCCTTTGAGGAGGGAAAGATGTCAAATACACCGAAAGTGCTCGTAGTCTATGCTCACCCATATCCAAATGAATCTGTTGCTAATCGTCAGTTACTGAATGCTATACGTGATTTTGAGCATGTTACTGTTCATGATTTATATGCGACCTACCCCGATTTTTTTATTGATATCACGGCTGAGCAAAAGCTTCTTTGTCAGCATGACATCATTGTATTTCAACATCCTCTTTACACTTATAGTTGTCCCGCTTTACTGAAAGAGTGGTTTGACCAAGTGCTAACTCGGCGATTTGCAACAGATCAGGGCTACCAAAAACTAAAAGGAAAATATTGGCGCTCGATTATTACTACCGGGGAACCGGCTACAGCTTACCAGCATGGTGGATACAACCGTTATCCATTATTAGAAATACTTCGTCCGTTTGAATTGACGGCATTGATGTGCGACATGCAGTGGTTATCGCCAAGTATTATTTATTCTGCTCGTCGGCTGGAGGGGGAACGACTACAGCAAATGATTGGTGAATATAAACAATGGATGCAGCAACCCTTAAGTACCGGAGGAAATCCAAATGGATGAACTGAACCTTTTCGAGTCAGTGATCATATTTCTGTGCGCGGGTGTGGTTATGGTGCCGATTGCGCAAAAAATTCGTTTGGGAGCGGTGCTGGGGTATTTGCTAGCAGGCATCATAATTGGGCCCTTTGTATTCGGTTTTATTCACAATGTCGACGATATTCTGCATTTTTCCGAAATGGGTGTGGTTTTTCTAATGTTCCTGATTGGGTTGGAATTAAAGCCCTCTAAGCTTTGGGAACTTCGGCGATCAATTTTTGGCGTAGGCTCAGTTCAGGTTGTCGTCACTGCTGCGATTATGGCTGGGTTATTAATTCTTGCACAATTTTCATGGCAAGCGGCGGTTGTTGGTGGGCTCGGTATGGCAATGTCCTCCACGGCAATGGCATTGCAGTTAATGGATGAAAAGGGCATGTCTAAGCAAGAAAGTGGGCAGCTCGGTTTTTCTGTTTTACTTTTTCAAGATATGGCGGTTATTCCAATAATGGCGTTGATCCCACTCCTCGCAGGGGATACAGGGAGTAGCGACTGGTATAAAATTGGCTTGAAAGTTGTCGCTTTCGCTGGATTATGGATTGTCGGGCGTTATCTATTACGTCCATTATTCCGATTAGCGGCTAAGTCTGGTGTACATGAAATTTTCACAGCAGCTGCGTTACTGGTGGTTCTCGGATCAGCACTAGTGATGGAAAGCTTAGGTTTTTCAATGGCGCTCGGTACGTTTATGGCGGGGGTCATGCTAGCAGAAACGGAATTCCGCCATGAGCTAGAAATCAATATCGATCCATTTAAAGGGCTGCTTCTGGGATTATTTTTTATCTCTGTGGGTATGTCCCTTAACCTACAAGTCCTATGGAGCTACCTGCCACAGGTCTTAATTGCCGTGGTTGCTTTGGTGGCTGTAAAAGCGTTGGTTTTATATGGGTTAGGTTTTGCAGCTCGTTTACGCAATGGCGCAAGGGCTCAATTTTCTGGGGTACTCAGTCAAGGTGGGGAATTTGCATTTGTGATTTACGCGACAGCATTTGGAGCGAGTGTTATCAACGAGGTGCAGATGGATTTACTGTTGGTTGTGGTGACATTATCCATGATGACAACCCCACTTGTGATGCAGCTGATAGATGCTTATTTGAACCGTCGCTATAATCAACAACCTTTTTCCACAGAAAAACCGTTTGTTGAGGATAATGATCCCCATGTTATTTTGGTTGGTTTTGGGAGAATGGGGCAGGTTGTTGGTCGCTTACTCATGGCGAATAAGGTGAAAATTACCGTATTAGAGCAAGATGTCACCGCAATTAGTACCATGCGCCGCTATGGTTACACCGTATATTATGGGGATGCTAGAGACCTTCAACTATTACGCTCAGCGGGGGCAGATAAAGCAAAATCGATTGTTATCACTAGCAATGTTCCAGAAGAAGTGATGGAAATAGTCCGAATTTGCCAAGAAAACTTCCCTAATTTACATATTATTGCTCGTGCTGAAGGGCGTTTAGAAGCTCACGAATTACTGCATAGTGGTGTGACAGATTTTAGCCGTGAAACTTTTTCCAGTGCTTTAGAGATGGGAAGCAAAGCATTAGTCAGCACAGGAATGCATCCTCACCAAGCTTATCGAGCGAAACAGCATTTCCGTCGTCTAGATATGCGTATGCTAAGGGATGTCGTTCCTGAAAATGAAAATAGCGACAGTGGCCAAATATCACGTATTAAAGAAGCTCGCCGTGAATTAAACGAGCTTTTTGAAAAAGAGATGCAAAGAGAAAATCGCCAGCCTCATAGCTGGAATCGCGAACAGTGAAGGTAGAAAAATGGCGTCAACACGTAAACGCTTTATTGCGGGGGCTACTTGCCCTAAATGCCAGTCCCAAGATACTTTGATGATGTGGCGTGAAGATAAAATTGATGTAGTGGAATGTGTGAAGTGCGGCGATCAACAACGACAAGTTGAGGGTGATGCAACGGAGCATGTTAGAAAACAAGAAAAAGTAATCGGTATTTTTAATCCAGAGTAAGAGAATTTTGTCAATTCTCAATACAGCACACATGTTTTCCGGTACAATTGGCAAAAATTTTTCCCTTACGGGTCGTAGGAGATGTCATGAAAGTAGCAAAAGACTTGGTTGTGAGCTTAGCTTACCAAGTAAGAACAGAAGACGGTGTTTTAGTTGATGAGTCCCCAGCCAGTGCGCCAATGGACTACCTGCATGGTCGTGGTTCTTTAATTTCTGGTCTGGAAAAAGCATTAGAAGGCCGTGAAGTTGGTGAACATTTCGATGTTGAAGTCGCTTCAGACGATGCATATGGTCAGTATGATGACAACTTAGTTCAACGCGTACCAAAAGATGTATTTATGGGTGTTGATGAGTTAGAAGTGGGCATGCGTTTCTTAGCTGACACTGATATGGGTCCTGTTCCAGTTGAAATCACTGGAATCGAAGGCGATGAAGTTATCGTTGATGGTAACCACATGTTAGCGGGCCAAAACCTGAAATTTAACGTTGAAGTCATGGCTATCCGTGAAGCAACAGAAGAAGAAATCGCACATGGACATGTTCATGGTGCAGATGGTCACGACCACGACCATGACCACGAAGGTGGTTGTTGTGGCGGTGGCGGTCATAGCCATGGTTCTGAAGGCGGTTGCTGTGGCGGTGGCGAAGGTCACGGACACGGTCAAAAACAAGGCGGTTGCGGCTGCCACTAAGCCTTAACTGTTTGTAGAAAAGGAAAGCTTATGCTTTCCTTTTCTCGTTTTAGCCCACATTAGTAATGTGGTGGCGGAGTTTCTTCCTCTGGACGTGCGAGATGGGAAGATTGTGATGCTTTTAATCTTTCAGCGACAATTCGGAGATGCTCTTGCATTTTTGACAGTTGCATTTGTTGCTCTGTGATCACTTGGTTAAGTTGTTCAATCGTCAATTCTTGGAAAGCAACTTTACTTTCTAAAAGTTCCAACCGTTGTTCAAAAGTATCTGATGCATCCATTTTAGACTCTCCTTATGGGTTCTCATCATAAAAAAACATCATAATAACCGAACATTACAAATCAACAGATAAGTTTTACTTAAAGGTATAGGCGTTGAAACCTCTTTTTGTTAATGTGGTCTAAGATATTCTTATATTAATTGTGTTAACTGACAGCTTGTTTTTTAAATTAAAGGAACAGCTATCAATAAAAGTGAGTCTCAAAGACTCGAATAATAGCTATCGGAGATTAGGATGAAATCACTGTTTAAGGCAAGTCTATTAGCAACGACATTAGCGCTGACATTTGCGGCACCGCAAGTCATGGCAGCAGAAGCAAAAGCGCAAAGCAGCGCATTCAAAAATGCAGAAGAGCGTAATGCTTACGCACTAGGTGCCTCTTTAGGCCGCTACATGCAGAATTCTTTAGATGAGCAAAAAACCATTGGTATCAACCTGGATAAAGCTCAACTACTTGCCGGTGTTCAAGATGCATTCAACGGTAAAAGCAAAATGACAGATGCTGAAGTTGAAGAAACTTTACGTCAATTTGAAGGTCAAGTAAAAGCAGCTGCTGAGAAAAAAATTAAAGACGAAACTGTCGCTAATGAGAAAAAAGGTGCTGATTACCGTGCTGCATACGCTAAAGAAAAAGGCGTAGTAAAAACGAAATCAGGTCTGCTATACAAAATTGAAAAAGATGGTACAGGCGCAAAACCTAAAGAAGATGAAACTGTTGTTGTTCATTATAAAGGAACTTTAGTTGATGGTTCTGAATTCGATAGTTCATATGCACGTAATGAGCCACTGACAATTCCATTGAATTCAGTGATCAAAGGCTGGACTGAAGGTTTATCTAACCTGAAAAAAGGCGGAAAAATTCAGTTAGTGATCCCACCAGAATTAGCATACGGTGAGAATGGCGTTCCAGGTATCCCTGCAAACTCCACATTGGTCTTTGATGTTGAATTATTAGATATCAAACCAGCTGCAAAATAATTTTTCTCTATGAGACAAAATTGATGAAACCCAGACTTGTTCTGGGTTTTTTTGTATTCAATGGTCAATACGAGACGAAAAAAATAGTTTTGTATAAGCCTTGAGAGAAAATTTGTATTTAAAAATCTTAAATTGCATGAAACTTGTGATAAAACATACTCTCTTGCATTCATTCTCTTGACGGCAGCGCCTCGTAGTTTTAACTTCAATAGATTCGTTTTTATTTTTTATCATCATATACGTCAGCTATGAGCAATAAAATGAAGGCAAATTAGTCGAATAATGAATGCCTTGCTAGCCGACGTGATGAATTTTATACACTTTAGAAGGATGAAGTTGAAATGTCTGATGCATTACAATCCCATGATCTCAGTGATATCAATATTTTAGATAACCAACCTTTTACTGAGACAGACCATGAAATTTTAAAGTCTTATGAAGCTGCGGTTGATGGACTCGCTATGCTAATTGGTGAGCATTGTGAAATTGTTCTTCACTCTTTGGAAGACCTAAAATGTTCAGCGGTGAGAATAGCAAATGGTCAGCATACTGGTCGTAAAATTGGCTCACCAATTACTGACCTCGCGTTAAGAATGCTACACGATATGGCTGATGCGGAATCCAATGTATCAAAAGCTTACTTTACTAAGGCAAAAAGTGGCGATTTAATGAAATCGGTCACTATTGCGATTCGTAATCGTAAGCAGCGTGTCATTGGTTTATTGTGCATCAATATGAACTTAGATGTTCCTTTCTCTGAGATTATCAAAAGCTTTGTGCCAGAAGAAAAGCAAGAGATTACATCTGATGTTAACTTTGCATCGTCTGTTGATGATCTTGTTGCACAAACTTTGGAATACACCATTGAAGAAGTGAGTAATGATCGCAACGTATCGAATAACGCGAAGAACAAGCAAGTTGTACTCAACCTTTATGAAAAAGGTATTTTCGATATTAAAGATGCGATTAACCAAGTTGCAGATCGCCTAAACATCTCTAAGCACACCGTTTATTTATATATCCGCCAATTTAAGAGTGGTGAATGAGTAAGCCAAACCCATTAACTTACTGCTTATTAGTCACTGGACCTGCTTATGGCACTTCGCAAGCTGCGAGTGCCTACCAGTTTGCCAAAGCTCTACTGAAAGCGGGGCATATTTTGAAAACCCTATTTTTTTATCAAGATGGGGTTCTCAACGGTAACGTGCTCACCTCACCGGCTACGGATGAATTCGATTTAGTCAATGCATGGCGGAAGTTAGCACAAGAATCTGGTTGTGAAATGCATATCTGTGTCGCCGCAGGATTACGTCGTGGAATTATTGATAAAGAGCAAGCAGCCTCATTATCATTACCTACACATAATTTATCGGACGGTTTCATCATGAGTGGTTTAGGCAGTCTTGCTGAAGCTATGTTAACAACTGACCGCACTATCCAGTTTTAAGCTGCGATTTTATTGAAGGTATCTTGTGAAAAAAATTGCCTTTGTTTTTACCACCATACCTCATGGAAGTGCCAGTGGGCGAGAAGGGCTAGATGCATTGTTAGCAACATCTGCATTGAGTGACGATATCAGTGTTTTCTTTATTTCTGATGGTGTTTGCCAGCTACTCGGATATCAACAACCTAAAGAAATTCTGGCGCGCGACTATATCTCGACATTTAAAATTTTGCCTCTATATGACATCGAAAATATTTACATATGTATGGACTCATTACAGGAAAGAGGCATTAGCCAACAAAATGAATGGGTTGTTCCTCCGGAGTTTTTAACGGCGCAGCAAATCAAAGAAAAATTGTCATCTTGCGATGTCGTGCTTAAATTTTAAGCTTGCGCTCAAATTTTGATCTGTAGTAGGATCCCGTCCATGCTATACACAATCGCTACCTCCCCGTTTAAATGTGATTTTCCCGCTATATTGCGGTTAATAACAAACAATGACGCTGTTCTACTGATGCAAGATGGGGTTGTCGCCGCCATTGCGCACTCAAAGTACCTCGCTGAATTACAAAACAGCGGTGCTCAAATTTACGCCTTAGATGTTGATATTAACGCCAGAGGATTGCAGAAAAAAATTTCTGACAACGTTTCTATCATCACATATCAAGGTTTTGTGACACTGACTGAGGCTCATAAGCAACATTTTGCCTTATAAAGTCACTAAAAGTTGTATATTTCTTGACACCTGAGCCAGTCGGCAATAAAATTTCGCGTCCTCGTGTATCGTCATGTTGGCGAACGAGGTCAAAATCCGTGTTTACGAAGCAAAAAAACCAGGAGCTTTTTTAATAATGGCAACTATTAATCAGCTGGTACGCAAATCTCGTAGCTCGAAAGTTGTTAAAAGCAACGTTCCAGCACTGGAAGCTTGCCCGCAAAAACGTGGCGTATGTACTCGTGTATATACTACCACTCCAAAGAAACCAAACTCAGCATTACGTAAAGTATGCCGTGTTCGTTTAACTAACGGTTTCGAAGTTTCTTCCTACATCGGTGGTGAAGGCCACAACTTGCAGGAACACTCCGTAATCCTGATCCGTGGCGGTCGTGTTAAAGACTTGCCAGGTGTGCGTTATCACACCGTTCGCGGAGCACTGGACTGTTCTGGTGTTAAAGACCGTAAGCAAGCTCGTTCTAAATACGGCGCGAAGAAACCTAAGGCTTAATGGATTTCCGTTAAGTAAGGCCAAACATTTTCATCTTAATGTCAAAATACTCTCGTAGAGTTTTGGACAAACCTGAATTAACAACGGAGTAATATCCATGCCACGTCGTCGCGTAATTGGTCAACGTAAAATTCTTCCAGATCCTAAGTTCGGATCAGAATTACTGGCCAAGTTTGTGAATATCCTGATGGTAGACGGGAAAAAATCTACTGCTGAAGCAATCGTATATAACGCACTTGAGCTCCTTGCTCAGCGTTCTGGTAAAACTGAACTTGATGCATTCGAATTAGCACTGGATAACGTGCGTCCGACTGTCGAAGTTAAATCTCGCCGTGTTGGTGGTTCAACTTACCAAGTTCCAGTTGAAGTTCGCCCGGTTCGTCGTAATGCCCTGGCAATGCGTTGGATCGTTGATGCTGCTCGTAAACGCGGTGATAAATCTATGGCACTTCGCCTGGCAAACGAATTATCAGACGCTGCTGAGAACAAAGGTTCATCTGTTAAGAAACGTGAAGACGTTCACCGTATGGCAGAAGCTAACAAGGCGTTCGCACACTACCGTTGGTAATTTCTTACTGATATTAGTGATGTATCTCAGGGTAGCCTTTCGCTACCCTTTATATGATAAATTGAACGCCCACGAGAGAGGAAAAAATGGCCCGTCAAACGCCCATAGCACGCTATCGTAATATCGGTATCAGTGCACACATCGACGCCGGTAAAACCACAACTTCTGAACGTATTCTGTTCTATACTGGTGTAAACCATAAAATTGGTGAAACTCACGAAGGTTCTGCAACAATGGACTGGATGGAGCAGGAGCAAGAGCGTGGTATTACTATCACTTCCGCTGCGACTACGGCATTCTGGTCTGGTATGGCAAAACAGTTCGAGCCACACCGTATCAATATCATCGACACCCCAGGACACGTTGACTTCACAATCGAAGTAGAACGTTCTATGCGTGTTCTTGATGGTGCAGTAATGGTTTACTGTGCGGTTGGTGGTGTTCAGCCACAGTCTGAAACTGTATGGCGTCAGGCTAACAAATATAAAGTTCCACGTATCGCGTTCGTTAACAAAATGGACCGTATGGGTGCGAACTACTTACGCGTTGTTGAGCAATTAAAAACGCGTTTAGCAGCTAACCCAGTTCCACTTCAAATTCCAGTAGGCGCAGAAGAAGGCTTCACTGGTGTTGTTGACCTGATCAAAATGAAAGCGATCAAGTGGAGCGATGAAGACCAAGGTGTTACCTTCGAATACGAAGATATCCCTGCAGATCTTCAAGACTTAGCTGAAGAATGGCACAACTATTTAGTTGAATCCGCAGCAGAAGCATCAGAAGATCTGATGGAAAAATATCTGGGCGGTGAAGACCTGACTGAAGACGAGATTAAAGCTGCACTTCGTCAACGTGTTCTGGCAAGCGAAATTATCCTGGTTACTTGTGGTTCTGCGTTTAAGAACAAAGGTGTTCAGGCGATGCTGGATGCAGTTGTTGAGTACTTACCAGCACCTACAGACGTACCTGCAATCAACGGTATTCTGGATGATGGTAAAGATACTCCAGCTGAGCGTCATGCAAGTGATGATGAGCCGTTCTCCTCTTTAGCATTTAAAATTGCAACTGACCCGTTCGTTGGTAACCTGACATTCTTCCGTGTTTACTCCGGTGTTGTTAATTCAGGTGATACTGTACTGAACCCAGTTAAATCTAAGAAAGAACGTTTTGGTCGTATCGTTCAGATGCACGCTAACAAGCGTGAAGAGATTAAAGAAGTTCGCGCTGGTGACATCGCGGCTGCTATCGGTCTGAAAGACGTAACTACAGGTGATACTTTATGTGCTATTGATGCACCAATCATCCTGGAGCGTATGGAATTCCCAGAGCCAGTAATCTCTGTTGCAATTGAACCAAAAACTAAAGCTGACCAAGAAAAAATGGGTATCGCACTTGGCCGTTTGGCTCAAGAAGATCCATCATTCCGCGTATCAACCGATGAAGAGACTAATCAGACTATCATCGCTGGTATGGGTGAATTGCACTTGGACGTTCTGGTTGACCGTATGCGTCGTGAATTTAAAGTTGAAGCGAACGTTGGTAAACCTCAAGTTGCTTACCGTGAAGCAATCACGATGAAAGTGACTGACATTGAAGGTAAACACGCGAAACAGTCTGGTGGTCGTGGTCAGTACGGTCATGTCGTTATCGATATGTACCCACTGAACAAGGCAGACAAAGACGGCGTCAACATGGAATACGAATTTGTCAACGACATTAAAGGTGGTGTGATTCCTAGCGAATACATCCCTGCGGTTGATAAAGGTCTCCAAGAGCAGCTGAAATCTGGTCCATTAGCTGGTTACCCAGTTGTGAACATGGGTGTTCGTCTGCACTTCGGTTCTTACCATGATGTCGACTCCTCAGAATTGGCGTTTAAATTGGCAGCATCGCTGGCATTTAAAGACGGCTTCAAAAAAGCGAAACCAGTTCTGCTTGAGCCAATCATGAAAGTTGAGGTGGAAACACCTGAAGACTACATGGGTGATGTAATTGGTGACCTGAACCGTCGTCGTGGTATGATTGAAGGTATGGATGACTTACCTACTGGTAAAGTTGTTCGTGCACAAGTACCATTATCCGAAATGTTCGGTTATGCTACTGACCTGCGTTCTCAGACACAAGGTCGTGCTTCATACTCTATGGAGTTCCTGAAGTACAATGAAGCGCCAAACAACGTTGCACAAGCTGTAATCGAAGCTCGTAACGCTAAATAATCGATTTTTATCGATAACAACTTTAATTTAAGTTCCTTCTTTATAGTAAAGAGGGAACTCCATAAGGAATAGAGTCGTGTCTAAAGAAAAATTTGAACGTTCAAAACCGCACGTTAACGTTGGTACAATCGGCCACGTTGACCACGGTAAAACTACTCTGACAGCAGCTATCACTACTGTTCTGGCAAAAACTTACGGCGGTAACGCTCGTGCATTCGATCAAATCGATAACGCACCAGAAGAAAAAGCGCGTGGTATCACCATCTCTACTTCTCACGTAGAATATGATACTCCTACTCGCCACTACGCACACGTAGACTGCCCAGGACACGCCGATTATGTTAAAAACATGATCACTGGTGCTGCTCAGATGGACGGTGCAATCCTGGTTGTTGCTGCGACTGATGGCCCAATGCCACAAACTCGTGAGCACATCCTGTTAGGTCGCCAAGTAGGTGTTCCTTACATCATCGTTTTCCTGAACAAATGTGACATGGTTGACGACGAAGAACTGTTAGAATTAGTTGAAATGGAAGTTCGTGAACTTCTGTCTCAGTACGATTTCCCAGGCGACGACACTCCAGTTGTTCGTGGTTCAGCACTGAAAGCGCTGGAAGGTATCCCTGAGTGGGAAGCGAAAATTGTTGAATTAGCCGGTTACCTGGACAGCTACATCCCAGAACCAGAGCGCGCAATTGACCGTCCATTCCTGCTGCCAATCGAAGACGTATTCTCAATCTCTGGTCGTGGTACAGTAGTAACAGGCCGTGTTGAGCGTGGTATCGTTAAAGTTGGTGAAGAAGTTGAAATCGTTGGTATCCAAGACACGGTTAAAACAACTTGTACTGGCGTTGAAATGTTCCGTAAACTGCTTGACGAAGGTCGTGCTGGTGAGAACGTTGGTGTTTTACTGCGTGGTACTAAGCGTGAAGAAATTCAACGTGGTCAAGTACTGGCTAAACCAGGTTCAATCAAGCCACACACTACTTTTGAATCAGAAGTTTATATTCTGAGCAAAGATGAAGGTGGTCGTCATACTCCATTCTTCAAAGGCTACCGTCCACAGTTCTACTTC